>NZ_BDBB01000005.1 GCF_001612765.1 Nocardia arthritidis NBRC 100137 | reverse complement strand
GCCCGCCGCGGTCGCCGCCGCTCCGGTCGTCGCGGCCACCCCGCTGCAGACCACGATCCAGCCCGATGTCGCCTCGACCCCGATCGCGAATGTGCTCGCCGCGCCGGAAGGGCCCTCCGTGCTGACCGCTCCGGCGGCGGCCGTCCCCGCGCTGTTCGACGCGGTGCGGCCGACGCCGGTGGTGAAGCCGGCCCCGGTGGCCGACCCGCATCCGACTCATCCGACGCAGCCGCCCGCGTCGACGGTGACGCTTCCGACGACGATCGTGAAGACCACGCCGTCGCCGAGCGTTCCGGGCGATGTGACCGTCCCGTCCGCGCCGAAGACGCCGGATGCCGACGTCACGAAACTCCCCGGCGCCACCACGATGCCGCACGGTGGCATCACCACCGCGCCGGACGGGCCGGGTACCAAGACCCCGGGCGCGACGGTGACCCAGACCCCGGCGCCGACGCATGCCCCGACCACCCCGGACGACGACGTGACGACACCGGGCGGCGGCACCGGCCGCCCCAGCGCCGGCGGCACCTCGCACAGCACCCAGCCGACCAACGACCTGCCGACCAACGACATGCCGACCGTGAGCAGGCCGTCGCAGCCCACGTATACGGCCCCCGACCAGCCCACCTACACCGCGCCGGACCAGCCGACCTACAGCGCCCCCGCGCACGCCCCCACCGTCGAGCCGCACACTCCGGCGCCGACCTTCAACGCTCCCGCGCCCACCCAGGCGCCGATCAAGCCGCAGGTGATCGAGCCGAAGCCGCACGGCATCTCGGCGCCGCTCACGGTGGACCACCCGTCCGATTCCGGTTTCCCGATCGCCGAGCACACCTACGATCACTCCGCGCTGACACTGGCCTCGAGCGGCGGCCTCTCGAGTGCTTTGCTGCCGGAATCGGCCATGGCGGATACGCATCACTATGCATCCGATGTGTCGGACATCTCATTGATGTAGCCGGGTCGCGAGCGATTCCGAGGACTGCGGAGCGACCGCAGGGGGTACCAGAACGAAAGTCACCGAGAGTAAGGAGGAGGGTTGTCTGCCGCTGCCGGGCTGAAGGCTGCGACCGTGAAACATCCGGACGCGATGGCCCCGCTCATCCGAATAATCGACGAGCTGCGGGAGACGGCCCGATCCGCGGGACGCGACGACCTCGGCAGCCGATTGGGCATGGTCCACGCCAGGGTGAGCGATCCCCGGGTACGGCTCGTGGTCGTCGGCCATCCGAAAAACGGCATGAGCACGCTGGTCAACAGCCTGGTCGGCGCCTCGGTCAGTGCGACGAACAGCGATCTGAGCGTCCCGGTGATCGTCGAATACGGGCCGGAGCCGACCGCGACGCTGGTGCGGCAGACCGAGTACGGCCGCACCGAACGCCAGTCGGTCGACCCGCTCGACCCCGGTCCGGCGCTGGCCACCCAGGGCGTCGTCCGCGCCGAGTTCACCCAGCCGAGTCCGTTGCTCGCCGACGGTGTCGTCGTCATGGACGCACCGGGCGCGCTGGGCGACAACCGCACCACCTGGTCGATGATCGCCGCGGCCGACGCCGTGCTCTACGTCGGCGACGCCGGTACCGAGCTGACCATGGAGCAGATCGCCGAACTACAGCGCATCCAGCAGATCTGCCCGACCGTGATCTGCGTGCTGAACAAGATCGACGTGTTCCCGCACTGGTCGCGCACCCAGCAGCGCAACCGCGAACTGCTGGACTCCGCGGGACTCGGATTCGCGGTGGCGCCGGTCTCCGCCGAGCTGCACCGGCAAGCCGGACTGACCGGTGACTACCAGCGCGACATCGAATCCGGGGTGCCGCAGCTGATCGATCACCTGCGCGACTACGTGGTTGCCCGCGCGGACGCGGTGGCGCTGGAATCGGCGGTCCAGGACATCCGCCTGGTCTGCGACCACCTCGCGCTGACATTGCGCACCGAGGCCGAGGCGCTGCGCGACCCGCGGCGACGGGCCGAGATCACCGATCAGCTGGCCCGCGCCCGCGACGAAGCCGACCAGCTGCGCCACCGCACCGCGAACTGGCAGGTCACGCTGGTCGACGGCGCGACCGAGCTGATGGCCGATATCGAACACGACCTGCGCCATCGGCTGCGCAGCCTGATCCGCGACGCCGAGACCGAGATCGCCCAGTCCGATCCGGCGCGCCGGTGGAAGGAATTCGGAGCCGATCTGGACGCGCGCATCTGCGAGGCGGTCGAGGAGAACTTCGCCGTGGCGCATTACCGCTCGATGGAGCTGTGCGAGCAGGTGGCCGCCAAGTTCCCGGCCGACAACCGGACCCCTCCGCTACCGGACCTGCGCTTGGCCAACCCGGGGGAGGTGCTCGAGGCGGTACAGCCGCTGGAGCCGCTGGAGAGCGCGAAAGCCAGACTGACGCAACAGCTACTGTCCACGCTGCGAGGATCCTATGGCGGTATTCTGATGGTCGGCTTGGTCACCAGCATCCTCAAGATGTCATTGGTGAACTGGTACTCGATCGGCGCTGGTGTGCTGCTCGGCATGAACGCGCTGTGGGACGAACGCAAGAATCTCAAGCAACGCCGCAGAGCCGAGGCGAAGGTGGCGGTCGCCCGCCTGATGGACGACGTGATCTTCCAGGTCGGCAAGGAGTCGCGCAATCGCTTGCGCGCCATGCAGCGGGTGCTGCGCGACCACTTCACCGATATCGCTGCCGATCTCTCTCACCAGGTCGACGAGGCACTGCGCCACGCCGAAGCGGCGTACGAGAAGTACGGCGACCGCAGCGGCGAGCGGATCTCCTCCGTCGAAGACCAGCTCGTTAAGCTGGGCGGCCTACGAGACCAAGCCAACAGCATGGTCTCGTAGGCCGCCGGAAAACCCTCAGTCATGCCGGGATTAAAGGTTAAAGCGGATGTCGGAGCTTCACGTGGTCGTTGCAACGGTCTACCACATTCGGATCATGCGTCACCACTAGCACTGTCGAGCCAGCGTCTCGAAGCTTTTGCAGATGACCTATGATTTCGTCCCGGTTGCTCGCATCCAATGCTCCGGTGGGCTCATCAGCCAAGATGACACGGGGCCGTCTGATGAGCAGTCGGGCGACGGCCACACGCTGCTGTTCACCGCCGCTGAGTTCGAAGACCCGAGCCGTGAGCTTGTCTCGCAGACCTACTTGTTCGAGAGCTTCCAGTTGCCAATCCCGTTTGCTACCTACTTCGCGTCTCACGTATGCGCATGCCACGGAGAGATTTTCGGCAACGGTCTTATCGTCAATCAGCGCATAGTTCTGGAACAGGTACCCGACTTGGTAACGGAAATACCGAGTCCGGTCGCGTCTTCGGATACCTGTGAGCCTCGTACCATGGACAGTAATCTCGCCGCTGTCGTAATCATCGAGTAAGCCTATGCAGTTCAGCAGCGTAGTCTTGCCGCTGCCGCTGGCACCTGTGATCGCCAGCATGGTCGCCGTCTCGACCTGAAACGAAATCTTGTCGAGAACCTCTCGGTCCCCGAAAAACTTTGTCAGTTTTTCTACTTTAATTGCAGACATTGCCACCTCCGATGTCCGGCAACTCTGATGGTTCTTCTCTCGCCGCTCTCACGCACGCTTCAACCAGGATGCGTGTGAACGTGTTTCGTACACGGCAATGAAGGCCGCAGTGAGCAGGAAGTCCGTACCCGCAATTCCGACGGCCACCAAGCCGTACATGCCCGCGAAGAGCGCCGAATTAGCTATAGCAATGCCAGCGAACGTTGTTACACATCCCAATATCAAACCGGACAACATTTTCCTGTGCCTGCGGAAGAACGAATAGCCGTGAATCTCTTCGACGTAGATCCTCTTTCGGCTTCGGGAGCAGTAGAGCGCAGCAAGGAACGATGATGTAACGGTCCCGGATACGACCGTGATAGCGAGGCCGATCAGCTGGTTTCTACTGGCGGATTCGAAATCTGATATATCTTGCAAAGATTTATCTTTGATCGAATAATAATACTGTATTAGAGAATCTAATCCGCTTTGAATAAGATCGCTACTCAAGTGGTCTTTGTCGGTGAAGAGCGCCTCGGCTGAGCTGGATTTCGCAGAGTAGAAGTCGTCGGAAAGTAGCCGCGTCGAAGCCTCTGTCACTAACAGAACTGGATCTCCCACGAATGCCCCATCCAGGGCTGTTGCGGCCCTATATGAGAACAAACTTTGACCGCTTTTGAAATATATTATTCGCGATTTTATATCGCCAACGTCAACGGGAGTTCCCTGTATGCGTTGCTGAAAGACAATCAGGTTCAGGTAGCTCCGCACAATGTCGTTCTCCTGTTCCTTCATATGCTCCGGGATCAAGAGTGTCATCTGCAGATCTGAAGTGCTCACATCTCGCACACATTTATTTTGCAAGTTCAATAAGCAGTTTTCTCGGAGATAGTTGTTGTCGACCACGAGATCAATCGATTTTTCCCCTACCAGGTCGCCTGTGGGCGACCGAATGTGCTGGCCTGCGACCAGTATTGCCTTGCCTTGCTGCTCGAACGATGAGAAGAGTCTCCTGAACTGGGCGTCCAGCCGCCGCTTCTCCGGGCCATCCGTAGTTGGTATACCGGTTGAATGGCTCACGGCCAGATAGTCGGCAGTCGCCTTCCATCGGTCCGCTGCCAGGTGCATATCCGCAAACCGCGTAATTGTGTGGATGCCGCCTACTATCAGGATTAGTAACGTAGCGAGAACGGCCAGCTTGGCAACGTACGCAAAGTTCAGCAGTGTGGCATCCGCTTTAGCGCCTTTCAGATAGCGGCCATCGCTGTTCGGCAGACTGATCGCGATCGCTATCGCGATCGTCTTGACAAGTACCAGCAGTAGGACGAGGACTCCGAATGCGGCTAACAGAGTAGGTAGGAACGCATCGAATCGGGCGAATTTGTTGTAGATCCCTAGGTAGGCGGCAGTAAAGGTGGCAGCCGCAGCAGCGATCCCTACGCAGGTCGCGACCACTTCGACGAGCCCTGTGGCGAGAATGCGAGTACGTCCGTAGCCATGCAATTGCTTGACGGCATAGTCTTTGGTTGAGCTCAAGGCCGAATAACCGACGACAAGAGCGCAGCATAGAAGTACTACGCAGAATATCGTAAGCAGGTGTGATCGGCCGAGGTTGTCCCACAGCAGCGGGCCATAATCTTGATCCCAAATCGCTACGTTGAAACCTAGTCTACTCAATTCGGCAATAGCGCCACTTTTTGCCGATTCTGTTCCGTCCACGGCGTACCGGCCACGGATGTCCTCAGTGGTGATATCAGACGCAGGCCGAAATGTTGTACTTAGTTGTGGATCAAATGTAATGTAGGGGCCATCGGCCGTGAGTAGATGTTTACGCTCGGGGCTCCCGATGAACTCGAAAAATATGCGATCCTTGCTACTTTCGCCGAAGCTCAGCTTGTAAATATTCACGCTGCTTCGAGTAGAAACTGCTGACAAAGAATCGTACAGTGCCGATTTGGACAGGGACCTGTCAAAATCATCAATTACGAATTCGGTTGTTCCGCGGAGCGTGTGGGCTTGCTCCTTTAGTTCGAAATAGGCAACAGATATAATCGCTGCCAAGGTGAATCCGAACGCAATAACAACTCGTGGAACGAGCTGCACAGCACCTCATCTCTGTCGAGTGGCCGACCTACTGACTAGAGCGCCTACGCACATCCCCAGAAATGTAGGCCGGCCTTTGATCGACTTGTTTGATGCAAATCTAGCCGTGCGTTGTGTGCCTAACGCTCGTTATCAGAGGAGATGCTCCCGCTACCACCGTTCTTTACATCATAGAATGCTTCGTTGCCGGTCAGGCACCTATTTTGATATGATACTGCGAGGGTGCCGCCGTCGTACCAGCCAGACCGCTGCGTTCCATTGCAATTGCGTACGGCCGAGGAATGTACTCGACTGCCGTGGCTATATTCCGAGAAGTTGTATGTGGGGTACTGACCGTTGTCGGTCCCGTACCTCCACGTTCCGCCATCTATATGCTTGACGCCGGCGTTACCTACACCCATACCGAGGCCGAGGCCGGCAATGGCGATAAGTCCGGCGACGGCAGTTTTCTTCATCGTCAGCATTCGAGATTCTCCCCTTCAAGAATGATGCGCCTGTGGCATCGCACAACAGGCTAACAAGAGGCTCATTCAAGGTCAAACTTTCAAACTTTCAAACCGGTTGCGACACTCGGTACTTCGAACGGTTTCGGGTGCCAGGCAGCCGAAACCGTACGGCGGAGTCAGCGATGGACTCGTCGTTTCGCACTGTGCGTTTCCATGTCAACGGCTGTACCGTCATCTGTGCCGACTATGCGTTGATGGCGGGCACCTTGCGTTTCCGGATACTGTCGGTCATCCCTCCTGAGTTATCTGTCAGAGGGTTTGACGCGCCGAGTCCCGGATCGGTTCCATCAATCTTGCATATCTCTACTGTGTCGCCACTATGCATGCTGTGGCGCGCCGGAGACGCAGTGAGCCCAGCAGAGATGTTGTGGCATGCTGGGGCCTCGACAAGGAAGGCTGCGCCGAGTGCCGACGTACGCGGGCGAGGTCTGGGTGGGCTGACCAACGGAGACTCGTCTCCGCCTAGCCGCTCCGCCCCCGGGTCAGACCGGGTGTCCCTGAGGTGTGTGTGCGGGCTGGAATCGGCCCGCGTGCCGGGAGGATTCGGCGCGGATCACGTGGGTTACGGCGTTGATCAGCGCCAGGTGGGTGAATGCCTGCGGGAAGTTGCCGAGGTGACGGCCGCTGCGCGGATCGATCTCCTCGGCGTACAACCGCAGCGGGCTGGCGAAGCCGAGCAGTCGCTCGCACAGGTGCCGGGCCCGCTGGATCTCCCCGATCTCGACCAGCGCGGAGACCAGCCAGAAGGAGCAGATGGTGAACGCCCCTTCCGTGCCGCTCAAACCGTCGTCGGTGGTCTCGGTCCGGTACCGCAGCACCAAGCCGTTCTCGGTGAGCCGGTCGGCGATGGCCAGCACGGTGGCGCGCACGCGGTCGTCCTCGGGCGGCAGGAAACGGGTGAGCACCACCAGCAGCAGCGAGGCGTCCAGGGTATCGCCGCCGTAGACCTGGGTGAACACACCTTCGGAGTTGACGCCGTTGGCCAGGACGTCGGCCTTGATCTCCTCCGCGATCGCGTACCACTCCTCGGCGTGCTCGTACTGACCGTGCAGCTCGGCGAGCTTCGCGCCGCGATCCAGCGCGACCCAGCACATCACCTTGGATGAGGTGAAGTGCTGCGGCTCGCCGCGCACCTCCCAGATGCCCCGGTCGGGCTCCTTCCAGTGCTCGATGGCGGCGTGCACCTGGCGGACCAGCAGCGGCCACAAGGTCTCCGGCACCTGCTGGCGCGACTTCACGTGCAGGTACACCGCGTCGAGCATGGTGCCCCAGATGTCGTGCTGATCCTGCCGGTAGGCGTTGTTGCCGATGCGCACCGGTCGGGACTGGTCGTAGCCGCCGAGGTGGTCGAGGATGATCTCGTCGAGCTGTCGTTCGCCGCCGATGCCGTAGAGCACCTGCAGCGGGCCCGGCTCGCCGTTCTCGCCGGTGGTCGCGTCGTTGAGGAACGCGAAGAAGTCGTCGGCCTCCCGGTCCAGACCGAGGGTGTACAGACCCCACAGCGCGAAACTGGAATCCCGCACCCAGGTGTAGCGGTAATCCCAATTGCGTTCTCCACCAGGCGTTTCCGGCAGTGATGTGGTCGGTGCGGCCATCAGGGCGCCGGTCGGGGCGTAGGTGAGGCCCTTGAGGGTGAGGGCGCTGCGCTGCAGGTAGTTGCGCCACGGGTGATCGGGGAACTTGCCGAGGGTGATCCACTGACGCCAGCATTCGGTGGTCTGCCACATCTTGTCGGCGGCCTCCTCGAAGGTGCGCGGCGCGGGCAGTTCCGACCAGGTGAGCGCGACGAACACCTCGTCGCCCTCCTTCATCCTGGTGCGGGCGCGCGCCTCCCTGCCCTCGAGTCCGAGGCGTAGATCCGTGGTGAGCACCAGCGTGGGCCCGGCGCTCGGATCGTCGCTGCGCACCGCGGTCGCCTCCTCGTACACCTTGCCGGTGTACTCCCAGCGGGCGGTGGCCCGGTGGTAGTCGAACGCGGGCTCGCAACTCATCTCGAGTTCCACGGTGCCGTTCACGCACTTCACCGTGCGCAGCAGCTGATGCTCGGCATCCCAGTCCATCGGGGTGCGCCGATGGGTCTTGCTGCGCTGATCGTTGTTGTGCCAGCGCCCGAGCACCAGCGCGTCGCGCACGACCAGCCAGCCGGTGCCGGTCTGCCAGGTGGTCTCCAAGATCATCCCGCCGGGCAGGTAGCGGCGCGCGGCGGGCACGTTGACGCCGTAGGGACCGACCCGGAAGTGACCCGCGCTGCGGTCCAGCATCGCCCCGAAGATGCTCGGCGAATCCGGCCGCGGCACACACATCCATTCCACCGCGCCGTTGCTGGCGACCAGGCAACTGGTCTCGCAGTCGGACAGGAAGGCGTAGTCGTCGATCGGTGGGTAGGCGCCGTGACGGTGCGGGTAGGTCGAGCCCGTCGGCTCGGCCAAGCTCGTCGGCAAGCCGTCGGAGTCGTTGAGGGTGAGGTCATCGGAGGACGCCATACCCCAATCTTCGGGCCGAGGTGCGCCCGGCGTCCACCGCGCGGTTCCCCGGCTGTGCCGCCGTGGCCGACGGACTCGTGGAACCGGCAGGCGAACCGACTAGGCTGGACCCGTGCATCGCATCGCAGGTTGGTGGGACGGCTTCGAGCTGTGGGTCGCGGGGCTGCCGTTCATTCCGCAGTTCCTCGTGGTCCTCGTCGGCATGGTCCCGATCAGCTTCGCCATCGCCTACGGGCTCGATCGCGTGCTGCGCGCCGTCCTGCGCATCCTGGATCGCCGGTACGGCGCCCACCCTTCGCCGGTGCGGCCCGCCCCGGCCGGCGCGCCGGCGATGCTCGAACCCGAGCGGGCCTCCGAGTCCCGCACCCCGGTGCAGAGCGGGGCACGCTGATGCCTCGGTCGAGGGTTCAGCTCGCCCTCGTCGCCCTGCTGGTGCTCATCGTCGTCGCCTGGTTGATCGCCCGCTGAAGGTCGGCTCGCAACCCCGACAGTGTGGGCAGCGCCACGTCGAACCCCGCCCAGTGACCGCGAGGTAACCAGCGCGGTGCGGTCGGCAGGGCGCTCCACGTGCGGTTACCGATGCCGTGGAACTGGGACCGTACCCGACCGGCGACTGTTGGCCCTGGGGATGAAACCGCCCTCTTCCTGGGACTCTTCGATTCGAACTCCGTCGTCGGCTCTGATAAGGTCTGCCCGTGTCTTCGAGCGCCGTTCCGCAGGTCCGCCATGAATTGGCGTTGATTGCTGTCGGTGATCTCGCGGTCGCGGACATCTACTGTCGCTGATCGGCAAGAGGGCACGTCCGCGTCTCGTTTCCCAGTAGACCGGCGCGCTTTGCGCAGACGTGCCTGCCCTCTCCAACGGCCCGTTGTGGCCGCTAGTCGCGCCGCTGCCGTATCGCCCGATCGGCAGGTCTGCTGAACCAAACAGATGGTCGCCGCCACCGATGTATTACCGGACAACTGGCGGTCCGCAGGAAAGGTCCACTCCGATGGCTCGCAAATCTTGGCTTTCGCCGCGTCGACGCTACAGCGCCGTTGCCCTCGCCGCACTCGCGGCGGTCGCGCTAACCGCGTGCGGCGGCGGAGCCAGCGACACGACCGGAGGAGACCACGCGGACGGCAGCGGCGGCACGCTGAACCTCTATGCCTACGCCGTGCCGAAGCCCGGCTTCGACAAGGTGATCCCCGAGTTCAACAAGACCGAGCAGGGCAAGGGCGTCCAGATCCAGCAGTCCTACGGCGCCTCCGGCGACCAGTCCCGCAAGGTGAAGGACGGGGCCGAGGCCGACGTCGTCAACTTCTCGGTCGAACCGGACGTCACCCGTCTCGTCGACGCGGGCCTGGTCGACGCGAGCTGGAACGCGGACGCCACCAAGGGCATCCCGTTCGGTTCGGTGGTCACGATCGTCGTGCGCAAGGGCAACCCGAAGGGCATCAAGGACTGGGACGACCTGCTGAAGCCGGGCATCGAGGTGGTCACCCCGAACCCGTTCAGCTCCGGTTCGGCCAAGTGGAATCTGCTCGCGCCGTACGCGGCCGAGAGCGACGGCGGCAAGAACGCGCAGGCGGGCCTGGACTACCTGAGCAAGCTGGTCTCCAAGGAGCACGTGAAGGTGCAGCCCAAGTCCGGCCGCGAGGCGACCGAGACCTTCCTGCAGGGCACCGGTGATGTGCTGCTGAGCTACGAGAACGAGGCGATCTTCGCCGAGCGCAACGGTGATCCGATCGAGCACATCGTCCCGCCGGTCACGTTCAAGATCGAGAACCCGGTCGCGGTGCTGAAGAACAGCAAGAACCAGCAGAAGGCGGTCGCCTTCCGCGACTTCCTGTTCACCCCGGAGGGTCAGCAGGCCTGGGCCACCGCCGGTTTCCGTCCGGTCGACCCGAAGATCGCCGCCGACTACGCCGAGGACTTCCCGACCCCGCAGAAGTTGTGGACGATCGCCGACCTCGGCGGCTGGAAGACCGTGGACAAGGAGCTGTTCACCCCGAACACCGGCGCGGTCGCCGTGATCTACGACAACGCGACCAAGTGACCGGGTGGCCCCCGTTACACCGGATACTGGACGACTGTGACGAAGAGCAGTAACGCCGGGACCGCGCAGACCGGTCCCGGCGTCTCCGACCCCGCGCGCCCGCCTCGCGGCAGGCACTGGTCGTGGCTGCGCGTGACCGGCTCGGTGGGCCCGCTCGGCATCGCCACCGCGGTGCTGTGGCTGAGCATCATCGTGCTGCTGCCGCTGGCGGCGCTCACCGTGACGAGCTTCGAGGACGGGTGGTCCGGCTTCTACGACGCCGTCACCGCGCCTGCCGCGCTGGACTCGCTGCGCATCACCGTGCTGGTCTCGGTGGTGGTGGCGGTGATCAACGTGGTGATGGGCACGCTGATCGCCTGGGTACTGGTCCGTGACCAGTTCCCCGGCAAAAGCGTCGTCAACGCGCTGATCGACCTGCCGTTCGCGCTGCCGACGATCGTCGCCAGCATCGTGCTGCTCTCGCTGTACGGTCCGCAGAGCCCGATCGACATCCATCTGAACGCCACCCAGCCGGGCCTGGTGGTCGCGTTGGCGTTCGTCACACTGCCTTTCGTGGTGCGTTCGGTGCAGCCGGTGCTGATCGAGGCCGACCGCGAGGTCGAGCAGGCCGCGCTCTCGCTGGGTGCGAACAACTGGACCACGTTCCGCAGTATCGTGCTGCCCGCCCTGACGCCCGCGATCATCAGCGGCGGCGGGCTGGCCTTCGCCCGCGCGATCGGTGAGTACGGCTCGGTGGTGCTGATCGGTGGCGCGATCCCGCGCAAGACCGAGATGGCCTCCCAGTACATCCAGAAGCAGATCGAGATCGACCGGCCGGTGAACGCGGCGGCCGTGTCGGTCGCGCTGCTGGCCATCTCGTTCGCGACGTTGCTCGTGCTGCGGCTGCTCGCCGAACGCAGCGCGCGCAAGGAGCAGGCGGCCCGATGAATCTGCATCCGTTGACCCGCATCTCGTTGCGGACGGTAGCGCTCGGCTACCTGCTGGTGCTGCTGGTCCTGCCGCTGGTCATCATCCTGTGGCGCACATTCGAGCGCGGGATCGGTGCGTTCGCCGACTCGATCACCACGCCGGCGGCGATCTCGGCGTTCCAGTTGTCCATCCTGATCGTCGCGATCACCGTCCCGGTGAACGTGATCTTCGGCATCGTGACGGCGCTCGCGCTGGTTCGGGGGAAGTTCCCGGGCCGCAATCTGGTCCAGGGCATCGTGGACCTGCCGTTCGCCGTCTCGCCCGTCGTGGTCGGCGTCTCGCTGATCCTGCTGTGGGGAGCGGGCGGGTGGTTCGGCGGCCTGGAAGAACTGGGCTTCAAGGTCATCTTCAACCTGCCGGGCATGGTGATCGCCACCATCTTCGTCACGCTGCCGTTCGTGGTACGCGAGGTGGAGCCGGTGCTACACGAGATCGGCGACGACCAGGAACAGGCCGCTGCCACCCTGGGCGCGTCGAAGTGGCAGACATTCTGGCGGATCACGCTTCCAGCGATCCGGTGGGGGCTGACCTACGGCGTGGTGCTCACCGTGGCCCGCGCGCTCGGTGAGTTCGGCGCCGTGATCATGGTGTCCTCCGCGCTGCCGGGCAAGTCACAGACGCTGACGTTGCTCGTGCACGGCCGGTACATCAACGACCACAACACCTTCGGCGCCTACTCCGCCGCGACCTTGCTGATGGGCATCGCCCTCGTCACCCTTCTGCTGATGACCATCCTCGAACGTAAGCGGGGCACCAAGTGATCACCGTGACCAACGCGAACAAGAACTACGGCACGTTCGCGGCCCTCGACAACGTGACCATCGACATCCCCTCCGGCGAGCTCACCGCCTTGCTCGGCCCTTCGGGCTCGGGCAAATCGACGCTGCTGCGCTCGATCGCCGGACTGGAATCGCTGGACTCCGGTGTGGTCAGCATCGCCGGACGCGACGTCACCCGGGTGGCGCCGCAGAAGCGCGACATCGGCTTCGTCTTCCAGCACTACGCGGCGTTCAAGCACATGACCGTGCGCGACAACGTGGCGTTCGGCCTGAAGATCCGCAAGCGCCCGAAGCACGAGATCAGCAAGCGCGTCGACGAATTGCTCGGCATCGTGGGACTGGACGGCTTCCAGCACCGCTACCCGGCCCAGTTGTCGGGTGGTCAGCGGCAGCGCATGGCACTGGCCCGCGCGCTGGCCGTCGATCCGCAGGTGCTGCTGCTGGACGAACCGTTCGGCGCGCTGGACGCCAAAGTCCGTGCCGACCTGCGGACCTGGCTGCGCCGGCTGCACGAGGAGGTCCATGTGACCACCGTGCTGGTCACCCACGACCAGGAGGAGGCGCTCGACGTCGCCGACCGGATCGCGGTGATGAACAAGGGCCGCATCGAGCAGATCGGCACTCCGGAGGACGTGTACGACCGGCCTGCCAACGAGTTCGTCATGTCGTTCCTCGGCGCGGTGGCCCGGCTCAACGGACATCTGGTGCGGCCACACGACATTCGCGTCGGCCGTGACCCGAGCATGGCGCTCGCCGAGCACGAGGGCACCGCGGACTCGGCGGGTGTCACCAGGGCGACGGTCGAGCGTGTGGTCCGTCTCGGGTTCGAAGTACGCGTGGAGCTGCGCAATGCCGCTACCGGCGACCTTTTCTCCGCACAGGTCACCCGCGGTGACGCCGAAGCGCTGCGGCTCTCGGACGGCGAGACGGTCTACGTTCGCGCCACTCGGATCCCGGAACTTCCCATCCACTGAGATTTCGGGGCGCTGTGCTCAGCAGTTGCTGCGGTCGCTGACATTTCGGTGACGGCTCGCTTCGCTCGGGCCGCGGCACGGTTGTCTGCGCCAGGGGCGCGGGGCAGGCCGATGCGGTCGCCCCGATGGTGATCGTGTCGGGTGCAACGCGCTGTGGCGGTGTCCATGGTGGACGGCGGTCCGATGCGCACTCCATCGGCTAATTGCCCGCAGGGTGCGGTGTGGACTCGTCAATGGGAGTCTCCCCATGTGGAGAGGTATCGCCGGGCAAGGTCCGGGGCGGGAACCGGAAACCGGCAAACCTTCGCCGGGCACGAGCTATCCCCGCGTGTCGCAAGGAAATCCGACTGGACGGAATGTGTAGCGCAGGTCGGCCAGGTGAGCGCGTCGGCGAACGCGGAAACGGCCCGGTCGAGCACAGGCGGCTTGCGGACAATCGGTTGTCCGGACTTGGCACGAAGATCGCGGAGTGGTTGCCTAAACGACGTTCGAAGCAAATCGGCACGGCGATCGGGTGGATTGCGATGGCGGTTGGTCTCGGGTTGAGCATCGGTACGGTGAACACGGTTTCCGTTCTCGCGGAGGAAGGTTCGGCCAAGGCTCCGCCGGGGCGACGCAAAAAGCAGCGGGCGCAGCCCATCACGCGCCGGACCACGCTGACCTTTGACAGCACCGGCGTGGCCAGAGTCGGCATGATTCCCCGGCACGGGCGCGCGGTCACCGAATTCGCCGACCTCACGCAGCGTTCCAGCACGTGGGCGCGGGTGGGCAACCGTGCGCTCGCACCGGCGGACCTCGTCGCCACGGTGGCCAAGTGCCTGATCGACGAGGTGGTGCGAGACCATCCGGGATGCGGAACCGGCCTCGGCATCGCGGTGACCTATCCCGCCCGCTACGCCGACGAGCAGGTGGACGCGCTGCGGGCGGCGCTCGACCGCGTCGAACTCACGCAGGTCGCGCTGGTCGCCGAACCCGTCGCCGCGGCGGCCTGGCTGGAAGCCGATCGCGGCCCGCTGATGCCGGGTCTCACGCTGGTCTACGACCTGGGCGGTGCCGGGCTCGACGTCACCTTGGTCCGGGTGGGCGCGGGATGCCCGCGCAATCCGATCGTGGGCGTTCCGCTGCGTTCGACCGAATTCGGCGGACGCGCGTTCGGCGCCTTGATCGCCGAGCACGCCGGACCCGGCCTGTCCTCGTCCTCGGTCTCCGAGTCGGTCGCCGACACGATCGCCGGAGAATTGCGCGCCCGGCACGTCCGGGAATCCCTTCAACTGGTCTACCGCTGCTTGCGGGTCGCGGACGTCACCATGGCCGATGTCGACCGAGTTCTGGTGGTCGGCGGGGCGGCGCGCCCGGCGGAGGTGGCCGAGGTCCTGGCGGCGGAATTGGCCCGACCGGTGATCGCCGGCGCGGACCCGGAGCGAACCACCGCCGATGGCGCCGCGATCATCGGCCGCAGGACCGCGGTCGCGGCCGAGGTGGTGGCCGAACAGCGCCGGGTCCGGCGCCGCCGCACCCGTCGTCGTGCCGCCACGCGGGCCCTCGTGCTGTCGCGGCGGACCCGTCGGCGGCTGGGCCGGGTGGTCGTTGTGACGAGTATGTCGGCGGTCTTCGGTTTCGGGACCTCCCTTCTGGCGGCCGGTGACGGGGTGCTGGTGAGTTAGGCCTCCGGCGAGGTCCGGGAACAGGGGCCGTCCGGCGGTGCGCGTGATGAGGGCGCGCGCCGCCGGGCGGCCCTAGCAACTGCTGGGTTGACGTAACTCTCCGTTGGTGTAACTATGGGATACAGTTAAACGGTTCCATCGAGGAGAGGGCAGTGACGACGATGTCTGCAGCCGTGACACCCGCAGTCGATCCCGATCTGGAGAAGGCGCAGGAGTACGCCGCGAAGCTGCTGCTGCTGTCGGAGGGATCGGTCAACAAGCACTTCGACCCCTTCGAGGACATCGACTGGGACAATCCCGACTTCGCCGCCGACGCCGGTGAGGAGCGTTGGATTCTGCCCGTGTCGGCCGATACCGTGGCCCGCCACCCCTGGTACCAGGCGCTGTCCAAGGAGCAGAAGATCGCGGTCGGCAAGTACCGGCAGGCGAACATCGCCAAGGTCGGCCTGCAGTTCGAGTCGATCCTGATCAGTGGCATGGTCATCCACAACTTCGGCCTGCCGAACGGTTCGCCGGAGTTCCGGTACTGCTCCCACGAGATGATCGAGGAGCACAACCACACCCTGATGTTCCAGGAGATGGTCAACCGCATCGGGCTGGATGTTCCCGGCATGGGCCCGCTGGTCAGCAAGTTCAAGTACCTGGGCGCGCCGGTCGCGGCCTGGTTCCCGAACCTGTTCTTCATGGCCGTGCTGGCCGGTGAGGAGCCGATCGACCACATCCAGAAGCAGATCTTGCGCTCGGGCGAAGACGTGCACCCGATCATGCGCGGCGTGATGGCCATTCACGTCGCGGAAGAGGCGCGGCACATCTCCTTCGCGCACGAGTTCCTGAACAACCACGTGCCGGAGGCGAAGCCCGCGCAGAAGTTCGTCCTCTCGCTGGCCATGCCGCTCGTCATGTGGATCCTCGGCCGCGCGATCGTCACTCCGCCGCGGTCGTTCTTCACCGAGTTCGGCATCCCGGACGAGGTCCGCAAAGAGCTGTTCTTCGGTTCGAAGGAGGCCAAGCGGGTCTTCAGCGACTACTTCTGCGACGTGCGCGCCCTGGCCAAGGACATCGGGCTGATGAACCCGGTCGCCAAGGCGGTCTGGAAGGCGCTCGGGATCGACGGTCCCAGCACGCGGTACCGGTCGGAACCGCTGCGCGCCGCGAGCAAGGTCGCCTGAGCCGGCATGCCGTACGTCGTCACCCAATCCTGCTGCAGCGACGCGTCCTGCGTGTACGCCTGCCCGGTCAACTGCATCCATCCCACGCCCGACGAACCGGACTTCCGGACGGCCGAGATGCTGTACGTCGACCCGAAGGCGTGTGTGGACTGCGGCGCCTGCGCCACCGCGTGCCCGGTCGACGCCATCGTGTCGGCGAAGAAGCTGACCGCCGAACAGAAGCTGTTCATCGAGATCAATGCCGATTTCTACCGGCAGGCCCGGCCGCGTCCGCTGCTGGCGCGACCGGTGCCCGCGGCGCGGATCCACACCGAGCGCACGCCGCTGCGGGTCGCGATCGTGGGATCGGGGCCGTCGGCGATGTACGCCGCCGACGAACTGCTGACCCAGCCCGACGTGTCGGTCACGGTGATGGACCGGCTGCCGGTGCCCTACGGCCTGGCCAGGCACGGCGTCGCGCCGGATCACGGCAAGACCCGTAAGGTGGGCGAGCTGTTCGACGTCATCTGCGCGCAGCCGGGGTTCGGTGCATACCTGAACGTCGAAGTCGGCGCGGACATTTCGCATGCGGAGCTGCTCGACCATTTCCACGCCGTGATCTACGCGGTCGGCGCGTCGTCGGATCGCAAGCTCGGCATTCCGGGTGAGGGCCTGGCGGGCACGGTGTCGGCCACCGATTTCGTCGCCTGGTACAACGGCCATCCCGATTACGCCGACCATGCCTTCGACCTGTCCGCCCGGCGCGCTGTGATCGTCGGCAACGGCAACGTCGCGCTCGACGTCGCGCGCGTGCTGACCTGTGACCCCGCGACGCTGGCGGGCACCGACATCGCGCCGTACGCGTTGCGGGCGTTGCGTGAGAGCAAGATCGAGGAAGTGGTCGTGCTCGGTCGGCGCGGCCCCCTCGAATCCGCCTTCACCGTGCCGGAATTCGTCGGCCTGCTGGGCTGCGATGTGGACATCGTGGTCGAGGGTGAGCTGCCCGCCCTCGGCGCGGAACTACCCTTCCACGTCGAGCAGAAATTGCGGCTGCTGCACAGCGTGCGCACACGGCCGGTGGGGGAGCGCAAGCGCATCGTATTCCGCTACCTGGCCGCGCCCACCGAGATCCACGGGACCGATCGGGTTACCGGACTCGAAATCGGCCGCACCGAGCTCGTCACCGATCCGGACGGCCGCGTCCGCGCCGTGTCGACCGGGCAGACCGATCGCCTCGACGCGGGACTGGTGCTCACCTCGGTCGGCTACCGCGGCGTCGCGGTGCCGGGCTTGCCGTTCGACGAGCAGGCCGCGGTGATCCCGAACCAGGAGGGGCGGGTGCTGGAGCACCCGGACGGACCCGTCGTCACGGGCACCTACGTGACCGGTTGGATCAAGCGCGGGCCCACCGGCTTCATCGGCACCAACAAGTCCTGCGCGCAGGAGACGGTGCGACAGCTGGCCGCGGACTTCAACGCGGGACGCTTGCCCGAGCCCGCCGCGACCGCAGCGGATTTCGATCACATGGTGCGGCTGCGCCAGCCCGCGGTCCGTGCCACGGGAGTGGTGGAAGCCCGCCCCGGCCGAGTCCGCCGCTTGCTGGCTCGCGCCTGACGGACTCCGCCTCGGGATACCCCCCGGCCGCGCGCCGGTATCTCGAGGCGGTCCCCACCTCAGCGGTCAGCGTGCGGTGAAGCCGCCATCGATGGCCAGCGCCGCGCCGGTGACGAAACTCGCTTCGCCACTGAGCAAGTAGGCGCAGAACGAGGCGATCTCCTCCGGCGTCGCGATGCGGCCCACCGGGTGCAGCGCCGCGATGGCAGCCTCGCCCTCGGGCGTCGCGCCCATGGAATTCCGGAACGCCGGCGTGTCGACAGCCCCTGAAACCAGCGCGTTCACCCGTACTCCCTGCCCGGCGGCCTCGAGCGCCACGGCCCTGGTCAAGCCGACCACCCCGTGCTTGGCCGCCACGTACGGCGCCACCGAACCCATGCCGACCACACCGAGATTCGAGGCGTTGTTCAGGATCGCGCCGCCGCCGGTGGCCGCCAGCGCGGGAACCTGATGCCGCAGGCCGTAGAACACGCTGGTGAGATTGAGTTCCAGATCGGCGCGCCAGCCCGCCTCATCGATCTCCGCGACCGGGCCGAAGGCGCACACCGCGCCCGCGTTGTTGAATGCCGCGTCCAGGCGGCCGAATTCGGACAGCGCGGCGTCGGTCAGCCGGGCCACGTCCTGTTCCACCGTGACATCGGTCGGCACGAACAGCGCGCGTCCGCCTGCCGCGCGGATGTCGGCGGCCACCTGATCACCCGCGTCCTTGCCCCGTGCGCCGAGTACGACCGCGGCGCCTTCGCTCGCGACCCGCAGCGCCACCGCCTTGCCCACGCCGGAGGTCGCGCCGGTGATCAGTACGACCTGCTCCGCGAACCGTGTTGCCATCGTTCGATTTCCTCTCCACTCTCGCGATCTCACCTCCGCGGTGGGACCCGTTATCGAGTCAAGCCGGACGCGAACCACGACGCTGGCGAGTATCGGACATCTAGTTGATGTGTCATTCGACCTTCCGAAGTGGCGATCGGCTGAAATCCGCGCTGATGGCAAGTATTTGGTTACCGACCGGTTGGTGTCCGTCCTTCGGTGTGTTTTCCGCCCGCCGAACCGGCGTTCGGTCTGGTTGACTTCGGCATATCGGGATCGCTGTGTGGTAGCGGAATGATCGGAATCGCCGGATGATTCGCGGTGTCGAGTGGGCTGGACGCTCATGTCGACTCGTATCTACCTGGCATTTCGGATGACTATTGCTGAAGGTAGAACAATCCATATCAATTGCGCATCCGCACGGACGCGAAACAGCTAACCTGTGGTGGCTGTTTGGAAGACGACCGCGGCCACAGGGGAACGCCATGTGATGGACGTGGTCACGGTGCGTTGACGGGATAGCGAATGACTACAGGGCTGGGTTTCAGCATTGGTGCAGTGAACTCCGTGACGGCTTCGGTCAGCGCGGACCGACCACGGCCGGCGGTGCGGTCGCGGCGCACCGCGGTGACCTTCGACGGCGCGGGCGGACTGCGGTTGGGCGGGATCGCGCAATTCGACATGGCGGTCACGAATTTCGCCGATCTCGCCCGTGATCCGGAAGCGGTGATCGTCGGCGGCCGCATCTGGTCGCCTGCCAATCTCGTCGCGGCGGTGGTCGGCGAACTCCGCGCGGTCGAGCCGGGCGCGTCCGAGGCGGGCGTCGTGACCACCTATCCCGCCGTGTACTCCGACAAGCAGGTCGCGTTGCTGCGCCAGGCGCTGGACCTATCCGGGGCGGGTGACGTGCTTCTGGTACCCGAACCCGTCGCGGCCGCGGAATGGCTGGAGCACGAGTACGGCCCGCTGGAAACCAGCTTCGTCTTGATCTACGACCTCGGTGGCACCAGCCTCGATGTGAGCATCGTGCGGGTCGGTCCGGATTGGGACAACCATCCGATGATCGGTAAGCCGGTACGCTCCTACGACTTCGGCGGCAGGCCGCTGGGGTCGATGATCGCGCGCTACGCACCGGACGTGACGCGCGGGTCCGCGGGATTGTCGATGACGTCCATCGTCGACATCGACGGATTGCGCGCGGCACACGTGCAGGACTCGCTGCAACTGGTTCGCGAGTGCGTGCGGGAAGCGGGTGTCACCCTGTCCGATATCGGCAGCATTCTGCTGGTGGGAGGTGCGTCGCGTCCCGCGGAGGTGGCGCGGACACTCGCCGAACTCGGCCGTCCCGTGCTGATCTCGGCGGACCCGGGGCAGACGATCGCCGCGGGCGCCGCCCTCATGGCGGCGCGCACGATGGCGCTCGGCGCCTCGGACGGCCGATCCACCGCGCCGCGGGTGGCGGTGTTCTCCTCTGCCGCGGTGGTATCCGCGGTCGCCATGTCGGCGGTCACGGCCTTCGGCGGACCCACGGTTCCCGAGCTGTCGCCGCTGCTCGAGCGTCTGCCGGAACTCGGCGTGCCGACCGACAGTCTGCTGGTCGACGTCGGAAACGAGCAGCTCGCCGACGCCTGGTCGGCGATGTCCGCCCCCGCCTGGAACTCGGGCCGGGCGCTGCTCGCGCAACGGACCTCCGCCTATACCCGATTCATCACACCGGCCGCACGCGGCGCCGGTTATGGACCTTCGGTGGCGGAGTCGCGGCTCGGCTCGCATCGGGATCCGCGAAACTGCTGCCCCCCGGGCGGATTGCGCTACCGGGGATACGGCGATCCCGCCTACTTCGTGAATCCGCTGCCGTTCGCACCGGTCGTCCGCCCCGCACCCGGGGACATCGCGCCGCCGCCCGTTCCCGGGCAGCCTACGACCCCTGGTCAGCCGGGCCGGCCGGGGCAGGTACCCGGTCAGCCGCCCGCACCCGGAACCGGGACGCCACCGGACTCCACTGTTCCCGCGCCGCAGAACGGTTCGAGGCCGGCGGAGCCCGGTCCGGCGTCCGGCGCGAGCACACCGGGCAGTCCGTCGACCGGGGCGGCCGACGCACCTGGCGCCGGTACGGGCTCGGACGAGCAGGGCGGCTCGGGCTCGAATCCGTCCTCTTCCGGAGGCACGTCCACGGGGGGCTCCTCCTCCGGGGTCGCCGGGGGTACATCCTCCGGCGGAACCGCCTCGAGCAGTGGGTCGACGAGCGACTCCTCCGCGAACGGATCGTCCGGCGACTCGCCGGGCGGGTCGTCGCCGGGTGGGTCGGCCGGCAACTCCTCGACGCACGGCTCATCCTCGGCCGGTGATTCGTCGTCGGGTGGTTCGTCTTCGGCTGGGTCAGCAGGTGATTCGTCGACGCACGGTTCGTCCTCCGGTGGGTCGGCGGGCAATTCATCGTCGGGCGGCTCATCCTCGGCCGGTGATTCGTCGTCGGGTGGTTCGTCTTCGGCTGGGTCAGCAGGTGATTCGTCGACGCACGGTTCGTCCTCCGGTGGGTCGGCGGGCAACTCCTCGGCGGGCGGCTCGTCCAACGGACGCCCGGGCGGCGCGTCGTCGGCGGGTGGTCATTCGGGTGGGAACTCCTCGGGCGCTTCGTCCAGCGGATCACGGGGCCGTTCCGGTTCGGTCGGCGGATCGTCCGCGGGAGGTGCCGGAGGTGCGGGCGGCGGTGGAGCCCGCGGTCGGTAGCCGCGAGCGTTCGCAGGCCCAATTGATCAGCCCGCGTGCGGGTCTCGGCACGCCGGATTCAGCGACGGGTGCGCCGCCGCCGAGGCACAATGGGTTGATGGCATCCGGGGGTCCCCAGCTGATCGCGCTGGACGTGGACGGGACGCTGCTGGACACGGGAACACCGATCAGTACGCGGGTGGTCGCGGCGGTGCGCGCGGCCGTGGCAGCGGGCGCGCATGTCGTGGTCACCACGGGACGCACCCTGTTGACCACCCGTCCGGTGCTCACCGAACTCGGCCTGCTCGAAGGACATGCCCTGTGCTCGAACGGCGCCGTGCACATCGACGTGGCCAGAGGGGAGCCGGTCGCGATCCAGTCGTTCGACCCCGCACCGGCGATCACCGCGTTGCGCGCGCTGTTCCCGGCGATGATCTTCGCCGTGGAAAAGGTCGGCATCGGGACCTGGGCCACCGGGGCCGGTCCCGGCGAGTTCTCCCTCGGCGAGTACCTGCTCGTCGACCACCACGCGGTGAGCAGTGAGCCGACCCCGCGACTGAACGGCTGGCTGCCGGACGGTTCGCTGGAGGAGATGCTGCTCGCGCTGCGCTCCCTGCAAGTGCCGGGTGCGAGCTGGGTGCACGGCGAGTACGGGCCGTGGCTCACCGTATCCCGGCAGGGCGTGTCCAAGGGGTGGGCGCTGGAACAACTCCGCGTCGCCCTCGGGGTGCCGGACGAGGCGACGCTGGCCATCGGTGACGGTTACAACGATCGGGACATGCTGCGCTGGGCAGCACATTCGGTCGCGATGGCCAACGCGCCGACGGACGTCCGTGATCTCGCGGACGAAGTGACCGGCCACGTCCTCGACGACGGCGTCGCCACCGTGCTGGAGCGCTGGTTCCGTCCCTGATACGACCGGGACAGCCTGCCCCCAACACCGTCCGGTCTACGCGGAACCGGTCTCGGCGAGGACCGCGAGGTAGTGCGGGTTGGACATGAGGCCGAGAACGTTGCCGAACGGATCGACGACGGCGGCGGTGACGAAGCCCTCGCCGTTGCCGCGCGGGGTGATGGGGTCGTAGACGGTCGCGCCGAGTTCCAGCAACCGGTCGAATGTCGCCCGCAGGTCGTCGACGTGCCAGTTGACGATCGCGCCGCCGGGCGCGTTGCGTGCTCCGGCCGGGGCGTAGGCGCGGTTCACGATGCCGAATTCGTGCTGGTAGTCACCGATGCGGAACTCGTAGTAGCCGTTGGGCACGTGGTAGTAGGGCTCGGCGCCGAAGAACTCGGTGTACCAGTCCTTGGCGGCCTCCAGGTCGTCGGCGTAGAAGGTGCTCGTCGCCATTCCGCGCAGCATGGTGGTTCTCCTTCGAGTCGTTGTCTTCTGTGCTTGTAGAACCATCATCCGAGCAAAAGTGCGCACCGAATGAGCACTTTTGACGGCAGAATTGCGCGCATGAGAGCGGACCGGTTGGTGGCGATACTGCTGATGATGCAGAGCCGTGGGCGGGTGACGGCCGCACAGGTCGCGGCGGAGCTGGAGACCTCGGTCGCCACGGCGCGCCGGGATCTCGAAGCGCTCTCATCGGCCGGGGTGCCGGTGTATCCGCAGCCTGGGCGCGGCGGCGGCTGGTCGCTGGTGGGCGGTGCGCGCACGGACCTGAGCGGGCTGACGGCGGGGGAGGCGCGGGCGTTGTTCCTGCTGGCCGGTCCCTCCGCCGGTGCGGTGCCGGAGGCGAAGTCGGCGCTGCGCAAGCTGGTCCGGGCGCTGCCGCAGACCTTTCGGGGCGACGCGCAGGCGGCCGCGGATGCCGTGGTGATCGATCCGGCGCGCTGGGGTGCGACCGACCGGGAGTTGCCGCCTGTGGTGGCACTGCTGCAACGCGCTGTCGTGCAGCGCGCCAAGGTGCGGCTGCGCTACGCGAATCGCACCGGCGAGCCGTCCGAGCGTCTCGTCGACCCCTGGGGACTGGTGGACAAGGATGCCGTCTGGTATCTGGTCGCAGGAACCGAGCGGGGGCAGCGGACGTTTCGCGTCGACCGGATCGCGGAGGCGTCGCTCACCGGCGAACCGGCCCACCGCCCGGACGATTTCGACCTCACCGCCGCCTGGGCGCAGGTGGTCGAAGAAATGGAGCGGCGGCGCGCGACCACCGCCGCCACCGTACTGATCTCCGACCGCCTGCTGCCGATCCTGCGCGACCAGCAGGGCAGGAACTGCGTCGTGGACGGCCCGGCCGACGACGGTCGCATCCGGGTCCGCGTCACCGCCCCCACCGCGTGGATGCTCGCCCAGCAGCTGGCCGGCTGGGGCGCCTCGATCGAGGTCCTCGGTCCCGCCGAGGTCCGCGCCGAACTGGCCCGCCTCGGCGCCGAATTGGTGGACCGCTACGGAGGGGATGGTCCGCCCGGTGCTGCCTCGTGACGAATACCGCCCAGCACAGCCCTGGCATCAGCGGGGCGCGAGGACGTGGTCGGCCAGGGTGTGCACCATGGCCGAGGCGAGTACGGCGTGGCCGCTCATGCTGAAGTGGATGAGGTCGGCGCTCATCAGGTCGGGCCGCAGGCGCAGCGGGTGGTCCCAGAGCTCGAGCAGTAGCGCGTCGTAGCGGGCGGCGAGGTCGCGAGTCAGGTCGTTGAGCTGGGCCATCCGCTCGCGCATCGGACGCATCGGCGCCATGCGCTCGACTTCCCAGACATCTGCCAGGGTGAAGGTGACCACCCGCGCTCCGGTGCGGGCCAGCGTGGCGAACATCGTGTCCAGGTTCGTCCGCAGCTCGGTGAGATCGCCGCCGGGCAGGAACAGGTCGTTGCCGCCGCAGCTGAGATGGACGAGATCCGGGCGGAATTCGAGCACACCGGGCAACTGTTCGGCCAGAACCTGGGCGGAGGTGGCGCCGATCCGGCCGGTGTTCAGGTAGGCCAGATCCGGGCGGACCGCGGTGAGCACGGCTGCGACGCGGTCGGCCCAGCCCACCGGTTCGTACCCTGGGCTGGGGTCGCCGACGCCCCGCGCTATGGAGTCGCCGAGCACGGCGTAGCGCCGCCAGGGCGCATCGGCGAGCAGGCGCCGCTGTTGTTCGGGCGGCAGCACCAGGGGATCATTGGTTTCGGTGCGAATAGTGTTGTTGCTCACTGTGTTTCCTAGCTGTCGGAAGAGAACGACGGAGTACGAGCCGGGAGGGCGGCGAGGCAGGCGGCCACGGCGGCGATGCCCGCGCACACGGCGAACAGGGTGTGGAACGCGCCGAGCGGATCGTCGGGACGTGCCGCGAACACGGCGGCGAGTACAGCCACACCGAGCGCGCCGCCCACTTGCCGCGCGGTCAGATTCATGCCGGTTCCGGCGGCGAACTGCTGGGGCGGAAGCGAACTGGCGGACGCGGTGCCCAGTACCGTGACGACGAAGCCGATGCCGCCGCCGCCGAGCACCCCGGCCGGAATCCACGCCGCCCACAGGTTCGGCGTGGCGCCGAAGGCGTCCGTGCTCATCCACACGGTGCACGCCACGAACATCGACACTCCGAGCACGCCGAGCCATCGCCTGACGACCGGCGAGCCGACCCGGCCCGCGACGGTCGCCGTCACCATCGACGCCACCGCCCCGATCGTCATCGCGCCCGCGGAGCCGAGCACCGAGTAGCCCCAGATCGCGTCCAGGAACAGCGGTCCCGCCAGCAGCCAGGCGAACATGGCGGCGCCGAAGACGAACGAGGTCGCGTTGGCCAGCGCGTACGACTTGCTGCGCCACAGCTGCACCGCGATCGCGGGATCGTGGTGGCGCGCCGAACGGGCGAGCGCGGCGACGACCAGCAAGCCACCGCCGATCAGCGCGGTCAGCGTCCCCACCGAGGTCCAGCCCCAGCGCTGCCCCTCCGTGACGCCCGCGACCAGTCCGCCGAGACCCAGTGCGACCGCGAGGGTGCCGAGGGGATCCGGCAACCCGCCGCCCGACCGACGACCGTCCACGGCTGGAATGCGCGCCGCCGCCGCGATCAGCAGCAGCGCCACCGGCACGTTGATCACGAAGACCGCTCGCCAGTCGAATCCTTCGACCAGCGCGCCACCGAGCGCGGGACCGACCACCGCGGCGAACCCGCCCGCGGCCGACCAGGCGCCGATGGCCGCGCCGATCTTTTCCCGCGGCGTGGCGGCGAGTACCAAGCCCAGTGCGGACGGCACCATCAGCGCCGCGGTGCCGCCTTGCAGTACCCGGCCGGCGATGAGCCAGCCCGCCGTCGGCGCGAGGCTGCACAGCAGGGAGGTGAGGGCGAAACCGGCCAGCGCGCCGAGGAACAACCCACGGCGTCCGAGCGCGTCGGCGAAGCGTCCGGCCGGGGTGAGCAGCGCGGCGAAGGCGACCGCGTATCCGCTGACGACCCAGGTCAGCGTGGTGGTGGCCGTACTGGGGTAGTCCCGGGCGATCGAAGGGAAGGCGATATTGACGACCGAGAGGTCGAGGAAAGCGATGAATGCCGCGCCGCAGGCGATCAGCAAGATTCGGGTAGCCGCGGGCGCGGTCGGCGGGCTGTCGAGCCGCACGGACGCGTCGGTCATGGGAAGTCCTTAGAAGCAGGGAAACAAAACGCACGATCGTTCGTTCAATTAAACTACGACCATACGTTCGTATGTGCAACAGCGAAGTGGAAGAATGAGGTCATGACCGAGTCCGTCACCGCGGGCGACCCGCCGCGCGGCACCGATCAGCGCTTGGCGAAAGGCGCTCGCGCGCGGGCGTCGATCGCGCGCCGCGCCGCCGATGTGGCGTCCGTCGAAGGACTGAACGGCGTCAGCATCGGCCGATTGGCCACAGATCTGGGACTGAGCAAGAGCGGGATCGCCACCCTCTTCGGCAGCAAGGAGAGCTTGCAGGTCGCGGCGGTGAAGTCCGCGCGGCAGGTCTTCATCGACGAGGTCATCACGCCGAGCTCGAGCGAGCCCGCCGGACTACCGCGCCTGCGGGCCTTGGTCGAGCGCTGGTTCGGTCAGGTGGTCGAGCCGGCGTTTCCCGGCGGATGTTTCCGCGTAGCGACCCTGGCCGAGTTCGACAGCAGACCGGGCCCGGTGCGCGATGCCATCGCCGAAGACCGCCGGGACTGGCTCGCGTTCTTGGTGGAGCAGATTCGCCGCGCCCAAGAGCAAGGGCATCTCGGTGGCCGCACGGCCGATGCCGTGGCGTTCGAACTGGACGCGGTGATCGCCGCCGCGCACACCGCCCGTCAGATGGGCGATGAGTCGGGCGTCGCGACCGCGCGCGCCGTCGTGGCGGATCTGCTCGCGACGTCCGGCTAATCGTTCGGCGAGCCGTTGACCAGGTAGTCCAGGTAAGAACCCGGGATCGGGAGCAGTTCCACGCCGTCCGCGTCCACGATATGGGGCCGGATGGCGCCGGTGGGCGTGATCTCGGGGCTTTCGATCAGCACCGTCGTCGCGACCGGAAGGGCGAAGAACTGCACCGCGAACGGCATGGCGGCGGCCAGTTCGAGCAGGGTGGTGTAGTACGACGCGCGGTGCGCGTGATCTTCGAAGCACTCGACCGACCAACCGGAGAAATCCGGGTCCTTCGTCGCGGTGCGGGCCAGCACCAGCACCGGCGACTCGAGCCCGCACGACGAGACGATCGCCTGCTGATCCTCGCCGGGAAAGTCGAGCCGGTCGGCCAGGCCGACACCGGCCGCGACTTCGCGCTGAAACCAGACGTCGCGCAGTGTGCGATCGACCTGCTCGGCCCAGTTCTGCGCATCGGTGCGTTCGGCCAACCCCAGTGTGCCGTCGTCGCGGCCGCGTACCCGGACGAGATTCCAGCCGACGCGGATCGTCTCGCCGGGGTGGTACCGCGTGCCCGCCGCGACGGTGGATTCCAGGTAGGACAGCAACCAGGTCTCCATGCCGGTCAGCTGCGGCTCGGTGGAAACGACGGTGAACTCGGGGTGTCCGTGGCTGGCGCAGGAGGTGGTGCGGAACGACTCGGCCATGCCATGTTCCTAGCACGCGGCAGCACCGACGAAAGGCAGGCATGGCTCACCGGGGGAGAGAACAGGGGGGTGGTCGTCCGCAGCGGCGGAGACCTTCTCGCGTACGCCGTCAGGCCGAAAGCGCGCGCGTCTCGACGATCGCCGCGTGGTAGCGATCGAGGACGACCTGGGCGAGGGCCGGATGGGCGCCGAGCACATCGGCGTGGATCGCCTGCGGCGCGGCGCGGGCCAAGCGATCGGTCAGCAAGCCGGGTGCGAGGAACCACGGCGCGACCAGCACGTGGTCCGCGCCGCGGGCGTGCAGTCGCGAGACCGCCTCCGGGACGGACGGTTCGGTGGTCGCGAAGCAGATCTCGGTACGCCAGCCGGTGCGGGCGGCCAAGCGGGCGGCCACTTCGGCGGTCCGGGCGTTGGCCGCGGCCGACGATGATCCGACCGCCGCGACCGCGACACCCAGGCGCCGGCCCGCTGAGGCGTGCGCGGCGCCACCGGCGGCGAGGACCCGGTCGCGCAACGCACCGACCAATCCGGCATCCACGCCGAGAACGTCGGCTTGGGTCAACCGCAGCCCGGGATGGCGCGCGCCTGCCGTGGCGAGCAGTCCAGGCAGGTCGACCCTGGCGTGGAAGGCGCTGCCGAGCAGCAGCGGTGTCACCACCGCATGCGTATGCCCTTCGGCGGCAACGGCATCCACGACCTGTTCGACCGACGGGGCGGTGAGGTCGAGGAACGCCGTACGAACGTCGAGCTCCGGCCGCGCGGCCGCGACCGCGCCGACCACCTCCGCGACCGTCGCGGCCGAGCGCGGATCACGACTGCCGTGGGCCACCGCGATCAGGGCGGGCGGCCGCGGTGCGCTCCCGCCGAGCACGGCCCGGGAGGCCGCGCAGCCCGGACGGGCCGCCGACGGAGTGCCGAAAAGTGCTCGCCGCGCTGCCATGTCAGCCTCCGGTGCCGACCTCTACGGCGGACAGCACATCGCCGACCAGACCGGCCGCCAGCGTGTTGCCACCGGCCGGGTCGATCAGCAGGAAGCTGCCGGTATGCCGGTTCGCCCGGTAGTCGTCGGCCGGGATGGGCTCGGCGACCCGCACCGATATGCGCCCGATGTCGTTGAGTTCCAATGCTTCCGGGCTCGGATCTGCCGCGAGCCGCTGCTCGTCGAAGCGCTCCAGCAGCGTGCCGACGATCGCCTGCGTGGTGCGGGTGCCGTGCTTGAGCAGCAGTCGAGCACCCGGCCGCAGCGGCTTGTCACCCAGCCAGCACACGGTGGCGTCGAAGGTGTCGACCGGTTCCGGCGCGTCGGCGGCCGAGGCGATGATGTCGCCCCGGGAGATGTCGACGTCGTCGGTCAGGATCAGCGTGACGCTGCGCCCGGTCTGCGCCACCGCGAGTTCGCCGTCCGGGGTGTCGATCCGCTCGACGGTCGTGCGGATGCCCGAGGGCAGCACCACGACCTCGTCGCCCGGAGCCACCGCGCCCGCCGCGATCTGTCCGGCGTACCCGCGATAGTCCGGGTATTCGGCAGTGCGCGGCCGGATCACGTACTGCACGGGGAACCGCAGGCCCAGCGCGTGACTGCCGGTGCTGTCGGCGTCGACCGGCACCGATTCCAGGTGCTCGATCAGCGAGGGGCCGTTGTAGTACGGGGTGTTGACCGACCGGGAGGCGATGTTGTCGCCGTGCAGCGCCGAGACCGGGATCTCCAGCACGTCCTCGCTCGACCAGCCCAGTGTGCTGGTGAGTGCGTTGAACTCCGCGGAAATGGCGGCGAACACAGCGGCGGCGTCGTCCACCAGATCGATCTTGTTCACCGCGAGCACCAGCTTCGGCACGCCGAGCAGCGCGAGCACGGCGGCATGCCTGCGGGTCTGCTCGATGACGCCCTTGCGCGCGTCCACGAGCAGGATCACCAGTTGCGCGGTGGACGCGCCGGACACGGTGTTGCGGGTGTACTGCACATGCCCGGGGGTGTCCGCGAGTACGAAAGAGCGGCGGGGAGTGGCGAAGTAGCGGTAGGCGACATCGATGGTGATGCCCTGTTCGCGTTCCGCGCGCAACCCGTCCACGAGCAGCGAGAGATCCGGTGTGGCGAGACCCTTGTCCACCGACGCGCGGGTGACGGCGTCGATCTGGTCGGCCAGAACGGATTTCGTGTCGTAGAGCAGGCGTCCGACCAGAGTGGACTTGCCGTCGTCGACAGAACCGGCGGTGGCCAGCCTCAATAGGTCGGACATGTCAGAAATAACCCTCTCGCTTGCGGTCTTCCATCGCGGCTTCGGAAACCCGGTCATCGCCGCGGGTCGCACCACGTTCGGTCAGTCGGGACGCGGCGACCTCGGCGAGGATCGCCTCGTTGTCGGCCGCGTCGGAAAGGATGGCGCCGGTGGTGGAGCCGTCGCCCACGGTGCGATAGCGCACCGACCTGGTCTCCAGCACCTCGCCCTCGCGCGGGCCGCCCCACACGCCGGGCGTCATCCACATACCGTCGCGCAGGTAGACCGGCCGCTCGTGCGCGTAGTAGATGCTCGCCAGATCGATGTCCTCGCGGGCGATGTAGCGCCAGATGTCCAGCTCGGTCCAGTTGCTCAGCGGGAACACCCGCACGTGCTCGCCCGGCGCGTGACGCCCGTTGTACAGGTTCCACAGCTCGGGGCGCTGCCGCTTCGGATCCCACTGGCCGAAGGCGTTACGCAGCGAGAAGATGCGCTCCTTGGCGCGCGAGCGCTCCTCGTCGCGGCGTCCGCCGCCGAACACGGCGTCGAACCGGTGCTCGCTGATCGCGTCCAGCAGCGGGACGGTTTGCAAGGGATTGCGAATGCCGTCCGGGCGCTCGGTGAGCCTGCCGTCGGCGAGGTAGTCCTCCACCTTCGCCACGTGCAGGCGCAGGCCGTAGCGCTCGACCACCTTGTCCCGGAACTCCAGCACCTCGGGCAGGTTGTGCCCGGTGTCCACGTGCAGCAGCGCGAACGGCAGCGGCGCGGGCCAGAACGCCTCGAGCGCCAGATGCAGCAGCACGGTGGAGTCCTTGCCGCCGGAGAACAGGATCACCGGCCGTTCGAACTCGCCCGCCACCTCGCGGAAGATGTGGATCGCCTCGGACTCCAGCGCGGCGAGGGTGTCGAAATCGGTGATGCCGAACGAACGTTGGATGGTTTCGGTCATGCTGTGTCCTTTTTCGCATGCCCGAGGGGCCCTACGTGGTTACGCAGGCTGCCTCCTCCGGGCCCTGACTCGGTCATGCTGTGTGCAACCCGCACTCGGTCTTGGCGAGGCCGGCCCAACGGCCGCTTCGCGGATCGGCTCCCGGCTCCGGCTTCCGTGTGCACGGAGCGCAGCCGATGGATGGATACCCCTCCTCCACCAGGGGGTTGACGAGGATGCCGTGCTTGTCGATGTAGTCCTGCATCTCGTCGTCGGACCACGGCGCGATCGGGTTGATCTTCACCAGTCCGAACGCCTCGTCGAACGAGACCAGCGGTGCGTTCGCCCTGGTCGGCGCCTCCACCCGGCGGATGCCGGTGACCCAGGCGTTGTATCCCGCGAGCGACTTCTGCAACGGGACGACCTTGCGCAACCGGCAGCACTCGTTCGGCTCACGGGCGAACAGATCCTTGCCGAGCAGCTGATCCTGTTCGGCCACCGTGTGTTCCGGCCGCGCGTTGATCACGTTCACCCCGTACACGGCCTCCACCGCGTCCCGGGTGCCGATGGTCTCGGCGAAGTGGTAGCCGGTGTCCAGGAACAGCACGTCGACGCCGGCGCGGATGCCCGCCGCGAGGTGCACCAGCACTCCGTCCTGCATGTTGGAGGCCACGATGTAGTTCGTGCCGAAGGTGTCCTCGGTCCACTGCAGGAGTTCGGTCGCCGAGGCGCCGTCCAGTTCGGCGGCACCGCGCGCGGCGATGGCGCGGAGCTCGTCCTCGGACAGCTTTTCCGCGAGTTGGGTTGTCACAGTTGATCTCCCGTCGACACTTATCTCAGGTCGGCCTCGTCGGCGCGGACCGCCCACTGGGCGAACCTTTCGCCGTCGGTACGTTGCTTGACGAAGTTGCGCACCACACGGTCGATGTAGTCGCCCAGTTCCTGGGTGGTCACCTTGTGCTGGCGCAGTTTGCGCCCGAAGGCGCTGTCGAAGCCGAGGCTGCCACCGAGGTGAACCTGGAAGCCCTCGACGTGATTGCCGTTGCCGTCGTCGACCAGCTGTCCCTTGAACCCGATGTCGGCGATCTGCGAGCGGGCGCAGGAGTTCGGGCAGCCGTTGACGTTGATCGTGATCGGCACGTCCAACTGCGCGTTCAGATCAGCGAGCCGTTCCTCCAGCTCCGGCACCAGCGCCTGGGAGCGCTTGCGGGTCTCGGCGAAGGAGAGCTTGCAGAACTCGATGCCGGTGCAGGCCATCAGATTGCGCCGCCACAGCGAGGGCCGCGCTTGCAGGCCGAGCGGCTCGAGCTCGTCGATCAGCGCGTCCACCTTGTTGTCGGGAACGTCGAGCACGATCAGCTTCTGATACGGGGTGAACCGGACGCGATCGGAGCCGATCCGCTCCACCGCGTCGGCGACCTTGCTCAGGACGGTGCCCGACACCCGGCCCGCGATGGGGGAGAAGCCGACGGCGTTGAGCCCGTTGCGCAGCCGCTGCACGCCGACGTGGTCGATCGGCTTGGTCGGCTGCTGCGGCGCGGGACCGTCGATCAGCTTGCGCTTCAGGTACTCGTCCTCGAGCACCTGGCGGAATTTCTCGATGCCCCAGTCCTTGATCAGGAACTTCAGGCGCGCCTTGGTGCGCAGGCGGCGGTAGCCGTAGTCGCGGAACACCGACACGACGGCTTCCCACACGTCCGGCACCTCGTTCAGCGGCACCCACACGCCCACCCGCTGGGCGAGCATCGGGTTGGTGGACAGGCCGCCGCCGACCCACAGGTCCAGGCCGGGGCCGTGCTCGGGGTGCTCGACACCGATGAACGCCACGTCGTTGATCTCGTGCACCACGTCCTGCTGGCCGGAGATCGCGGTCTTGAACTTGCGCGGCAGGTTGGAGTACTCCTTCTTGCCGATGTAGCGGCGCACGATCTCCTCGATCGCGGGCGTCGGGTCGATGACCTCGTCCAGCGATTCGCCCGCCAGCGGGGACCCGAGCACCACGCGCGGGCAGTCGCCGCACGCCTCGGTGGTCTTCAGTCCGACCGCTTCGATGCGCTTCCAGATCTCGGGGACGTTCTCCACCTCGATCCAGTGGTACTGCACGTTCTCCCGGTCGGACAGATCCGCGGTGTCGCGGGCGAACTCGGTGGAGATCTGACCGAGCGTGCGCAGTTGCGCCAGATTCAGCGCGCCGCCGTCGCAGCGCACGCGCATCATGAAGTACTTGGCTTCGAGCAGATCGATGTTCTCGTCGCCGGTCCAGGTGCCGTCGTAGCCCTGCTCGCGCTGGGTGTACAGGCCCCACCAGCGGAACCGGCCGCGCAAGTCGCCCTTGTCGATGCCGTCGAAGCCGGTCCTGGCGTAGATGTTCTCGATGCGGGCGCGAACGTTGAGCGGGTTGTCGTCCTTCTTGGACTGCTCGTTCGGGTTCAGCGGTTCGCGATAGCCCAGCGCCCACTGCCCCTCGGCCTTGCGGCGCACGGGCTTGCCGGTGCGCACGCGCGGGCCGGTGGAGGTCGCCTCGGGACGCGGGCGATCCGGGCGGACGCGGCGTTCGGAGGCCGGGCGGTCGGGACGCGCGCGATGCCCGGGCTGGGATTCGGGCGTGGGCTGATCGGTCGGACCGGCGTCGGTGCTCGACGTCATAGGGTCGCTCCTGCGGGGTGGGTGGTACATCCTGCTGAAGGGCGTGAGGGGCTGACTCACGCCTGCGGTGTCAGCGGGCCGATGAAGTCGGGGATCGCCGGGGACCCGGGATCGGGCGCGCTGAACTACCGAGGGGAACGAGGCAGACAGCAGGCGCTACACACGCGCTTGTAATCGACGTGGCGACGTGCCACAAGTCGAATCTCCAAAGCGCGCATGCGGCCTATTGTGCCATGTCAGCGAGGGCCTTCCGACCCCCCTTCCGGTATTTCCCGCCATTTTGCGGGAAATCCCCTGGACGTTCGACCCGGTTTGTGACGGCAGTCATAGTCCGGGGCCCGAACCGAGCGTGTGATACGGCCGCCGCCTCGTTTGTGATGCTGCGCACGCCGCTTGACCTCGAGTCAGCTCGAGGTAGCACGCTTGTGGCCATGAGTACCCCAGCGGTCGACACCGCCGCAGAGACCGAGGCCATCCGTGCGGTCGTCGCGAGCGTCCAGCACGCCCAGCGGAACGAACTCGTCGACGAATTCGTCGCGCTGTTCCGGGAGGACGCGATCTGGACCACCGGACACGGCAGCCGACTCTACGGACGTGCCGCCATCGCCGAGTTCACCGCCCGGGTACTGCCGGGGGCCACGGCGCACGGCACGGCGACCTACGAGGTCGAGCACGTGCTGTTCATCCGCCCCGACGTGGCCGCGGTCACGGTGCGCCAGCGTTACTTCACCCTGGACGGCACGCTGGACAGGGAAGGCAGTCCGATGTACGTGATGTCCAAGGAGGACGGCCGCTGGTTGCTCACCGCCAACCAGAACACACCGGTCGTGTCGGACTGAGGCCGGTCACCGTCGAGCAGGTACACGTCCAGGCCATTCCTGCGATCGAAGGGGTTATCGACTCCGGATTCATCGGTGCACGACGGGTCCCGATCCAGCGGGCACGATGGCCGAGGGCTCACCGCGCGAATCGGCCCGAGCCGGAATTCGAGGTCGCTCGGCGCTCGGCGGAGTCCCGGACGTCGGCGCGCGGTCGGCGACGTTCACACTGGACAGGTGAATTCTTCCGTCGCGTCCGCGAGCACCGACACGTCCGTGCCGGTGTTGGGCGATTTCGGCGGCGGGCCGTTCGGGATCTACGTGCACGTGCCGTTCTGTGCCACCCGCTGCGGATACTGCGACTTCAACACCTACACCGCGGGCGAACTCGGCACGTCGGCGTCGCCGCAGTCCTGGGCGGCGGCGGTGCGGGAGGAGCTGACCGCCGCCGCGCGGGAGTTCGCGGCGCTGCCGAGCCCTACGCCGGAGGTCTCCACCGTCTTCGTCGGCGGAGGGACGCCCTCCCTGCTCGGCGGTGACGGGCTCGCCGCGGTGCTGGACGCCGTGCGCGCCGAGTTCACCCTCGCCGCCGGCGCCGAGGTCACCACGGAGTCCAATCCGGAATCCACCTCGCCGCAATTCTTCGAGCGCATCCGCGCGGCCGGGTTCACCAGGGTCTCGCTGGGCATGCAGTCCGCCGCGGCGCACGTGCTGAAGGTGCTCGATCGCACGCACACCCCCGGACGCGCCGTGGCCGCCGCGCGCGAGGCCCGCGCCGCGGGATTCGAGCACGTCAACCTGGACCTGATCTACGGGACGCCGGGCGAGCGGGACGCCGATCTGGACGCCAGCCTGGAGGCGGTGCTCGCCGCGGGCGTCGATCACGTCTCGGCCTACTCGCTGATCGTGGAGGACGGCACCGCGCTGGCCCGGCGGGTCCGTCGTGGCGAGTTGCCCGCGCCGGACGACGACGTGCTCGCCGCCCGCTACGAACGGATCGACGCGCGACTGCGATCGGCGGGGCTCGACTGGTATGAGGTGTCGAACTGGGCCGCGGGCGACGCTGCGGTCTGCAGGCACAACCTCGGCTACTGGGACGGCGGTGACTGGCTCGGCGCCGGCCCGGGCGCGCACAGTCACGTCGGCGGCGTGCGGTGGTGGAACGTCAAGCACCCCGCGCGGTACGCGGATCGGGTCGCCACGGGCGCGTTGCCCGCCGCGGGCTGGGAAGCCCTCAGCGCGGACGAGCGATACACCGAGCGGGTCATGCTCGCCGTCCGGCTGCGCACCGGCCTGCCGCTGGCCGATCTGGCGTCCTCCGCTCTCGTCGCCGTCGACCGGGTGGTCGGCGACGGCCTGGCTACGCGCACCGCCGACGACCGGCTCGTCCTCACCGACCGCGGCCGTCTCCTGGCCGACGGTGTGGTCCGCGAGCTGCTCGAATGACCCGCGGTGGAAGATCACGAATTCATCGAGACGACGAACTTTTGTCTCATTGCGGTAACGCGGCGCCGACCGGCCGCGTAGTCTGCGACCAACCCCCAAGGAGACTTATGGCGTCGGCACGGCACATCACCCTTATCCATGAACCGGGCGAATTCGCGGAAGCGCGAGCGGCGGAGAAAGCGGAAAATGCGCGCCAGTGCGCCGTCGCCGCGCGCACCGTCGCCAGCTACGCGCAGAACGCCACCGACTGCGAATCGCTGCTGGCGATGCTCGGCCTCGACGCCCTCGCGGGCAAACAGGCGAGAATCGCCGACCGCGGCTGACCGCTACGGCTCGTCCGTGGCGAGCGCGATCCTGCGCCATTCCCGAGGCGAGCGTCCGTAGGCGGCGCGAAAACGCCGTGCGAAATGGCTCGGATCGCGAAAGCCCCGGCGTCGCGCGATCATCGCGATCGTCCGGTGCTTCTGATCCGGTCGCGCCAGATCGCCGCGCACCTGCTCCAGCCGCTGGCTGATGATCCACTGCTCCAGGCTGTACCCCGCGTTCGCGCAGATCTTGTACAGCTGCCGTACCGACATGTTGTGCGCCTTGGCGATCTGTTGCGCGCCGAGGTCGGGATCGGCCAGGTTGCGCCGGACATGGGCGCGAATGCGGGACAGCAGGATGTCGGTCGGGACGACGGCCCCGTTGCCGTCGTCTCCGCCCGCCGACAACAGCAGGCCCCGGATCAACTCGATGCTGGCGCAGCCGGACAGCGCGGCCGCCGGGTCGGCGCTGAGCGCGTCGGCGTCGGCGGTCAGCTGGACGATGTGGTTGGCCACCAGCCGGTAGTGCGGGCTGTCCTGCACCCTGGCCGCGGCCTGACTGATCAGCTCGGCGGGCAGGCCGAGTCGATCCAGCGGCACGTGCAGACAGGTCGAGGCCCCCTCACCGCGCCAGCCGAAATCATAGGGCGCGTTCAGGTCCATGACGTGCAGATCGCCCGGTCGCACCACGCGCCGGATGTCACCTTGGTCGTATCGACCCTCCCCCGCCTGCTGCACCGCGACCGCCAGCACCGGCGCGGGTGAGGTCCGAACCTGCTTCGGCGTCCGGACCAGCTGGACGGCCGAGGTACGGGCGCGGAACATGCTCGCCTCGCCGAACCGCCAGGCGTCGACCGTGGCGTGGACACGCTCTTCCGGCCCGTCCAGCACCACATGGGACGGGACCGATGCCTCCTGCAGCGCCGCGGCCACTGCGGCCATTCGCTCGTGCGGCGCGATGGTGTCCGAATCGAACACGACCGTCATCACAGCCTCCGTCGCAAATGAGACAGATTCGGCAATCCTCGCACGGCGCCCCCGATCCGCCCGTGCATTCTGAGCCGAAGATCGTGCACGGACAGTCGTTTTTCCGGCAGTCGCCCGTCATACGCTGTCGAACGGCGATCGACCGAGTCCGAGTCCGCTTCGGCCCAGGAGCCGCGCCGGTGCGGCCGCAAGTCCGGTGACGCGTAATCCGACCATCCAGCCAGATCGAAGGGAACTGCCATGCCGACGATCACCACCCCCGATGGCGTCGAGATCTACTACAAGGACTGGGGCGCGGGGCGTCCCGTGGTGTTCAGCCACGGCTGGCCGCTGAACGGGGATGCCTGGGACAACCAGATGAATCTGGTGGCGAGCAACGGCTATCGCGCCATCGCGCACGACCGGCGCGCGCACGGCCGCTCCAGCGACGTGTGGGACGGGCACGACATGGACCACTACGCCGACGACCTCGCCGCGGTGCTCAACGAGTTGGACGTCAGGGACGTGACTCTGGTCGGGCACTCGACCGGCGGCGGGGAGGTGACCAGGTACCTCTCCAGGCACGGCACCTCGCGCGTCGCCAAGGCCGTGCTGCTCGGTGCCGTTCCGCCGTTGATGCTGCGGACCGGCGGCAATCCGGAAGGGACGCCGATCGCGGCGTTCGATGACATCCGCGCCGGTGTGGCCGCCGATCGATCGCAGTTCTGGAAGGACCTGTCGGTCCCGTTCTACGGCGCCAACCGCGCGGAATCGAAAGTCTCGCAAGGGCTGCGCGACCACTTCTGGCTGATGGGCATGCAGGTCGGACTCAAGGGCGCGTTGGACTGCGTGAAGGCGTTCTCCGAGACCGATTTCACCGCCGAGCTGCCGAGCATCGACATCCCGGTGCTGGTGGCGCACGGCGACGACGACCAGATCGTGCCGTTCGCCGCCGCGGGCGCCAAGACGGCGAAATTGCTGCCCCGAGCCCAGTTGAAGGTGTATCCGGGCGCCCCGCACGGCCTGTGTGGTGACTATGAGAAAGCGTTCGACGCCGATCTGCTGGACTTCCTGAAGCAGTGAGGAGCGCAGAACCGATGACGAGCAAACATTGCCTGCGCCGGGCCGTGGCCGTGCTCGCCCTCGCGCTCGCCGCCGCGGCGTCGGCGGGGCCCGCGCAGGCGCAGCCGCTGCCCACCATCGTGCTCGTGCACGGCGCCTTCGCTGACACCACCAGCTGGAACGGCGTCGCCGCCGTGCTGCGCGAGCGCGGCTATCGCGTCGTCACGCCGGAGACGACGCCACGGGTGTCGCCGGGAAGAATGTGGACGGTTATGTCGCGCCCGACAGCTTCAACGACGTCTTCGCCCAGGACGTCGCTCCGGCGACCGCGGCCGGCATGATCGCCCACCAGCACTCCATCGCGGTGAAGGCCGACCTCGAGCCCTCCGGGCCGCCTTCCTGGTCGGGCACCCCGAGCTGGTATCTGGTCTCGGCGGCGGACCGGGTCATCCCGCCGTCCTCGCAGCGCTTCATGGCTCAGCGGATGGGAGCGCGAACCAGTGAGATCGACGCCTCCCATGCCTCGCTCGTCTCCCGGCCCGACGCCGTGGCCGCGCTGATCGACCGCGCCGTTTCCCGCTGACATAGGAGGCGTTGCGGGCGAGCGCTCCGGGTACCGACAATTAGACTGACGGAACGGACGAACCGTGATTCGCCCGCGATGTGTGGTGGCCGCGGTGCGCCGGCGCCGGGTACGGCGTGATCGGAGACGAACAGCGAGGAGGTGGGGCCGATGTCGAGCACCGAGGATCGGCGCTTCGAGGTCCTGCGCGCGATCGTCGCGGACTATGTCGCGACCAAGGAACCGATCGGGTCGAAAACGCTGGTCGAGCGGCACAACCTGGGTGTTTCCAGCGCGACGGTGCGCAACGACATGGCTGTGCTCGAGGCCGAGGGCTACATCACCCAGCCGCACACCAGTTCCGGGCGCATACCCACGGACAAGGGCTATCGGCAGTTCGTCGATCGGATCTCCGAAGTGAAGCCGCTGTCGGCGGCGGAGCGCAGGGCGATCATGGAGTTCCTGGAGTCCGGTGTCGATCTCGACGACGTGCTGCGCCGGGGCGTCCGTTTGCTGGCCCAGCTGACCAGGCAGGTCGCCGTTGTGCAGTACCCGACGGTCTCGGCGTCCACGGTCCGCCACATCGAGGTGGTCGCGCTCAATCCCGCGCGCCTGCTGCTGGTGGTGATCACCGACACCGGCCGGGTCGATCAGCGTCTGGTGGAACTCGGCGCGCTGATCGATGACGAGGACCTGGCCGCGCTGCGCGGCATGCTCGGCGGCGCGATGGACGGCAAACGCCTGGCCTCGGCCTCGGCGGCGGTCGCCGAGCTACCCGAACACGCGCCGGTGCGGCTGCGCGACGTGCTGGTGCGGGTGTCCACGGTGCTGGTGGAGACCCTGGTGGAGCACCCCGAGGAGCGATTGGTGCTCGGCGGCACCGCCAACCTCACCCGCAACGCCGCCGACTTCGGTTTCCCCGGCTCGCTGCGCGCGGTCCTGGAGGCGCTGGAGGAACAGGTCATCGTGCTCAAGCTGCTCGCCGCGGCCCAGCAGCCGGGGACGGTCACGGTGCGGATCGGCGAGGAGACGCAGGTAGAGCAGATGCGCGGCACGTCGGTGGTGTCCACCGGCTACGGCGCGGCGGGAGCGGTGCTCGGTGGAATGGGAGTGCTCGGCCCGACCAGGATGGACTACCCGGGCACGATCGCATCGGTGGCGGCCGTCGCCCGATACATCGGCGAGGTCCTCGCCGAGCGCTGACCTGACCAGCGCGGGGAGACGCCACTGCTACGCTCGAACTTTCGGCCGGATAAAGTTGAGTGCACAAGACTAATGCTGTTGCCGGCGCGCTTCGAACGCGGCGCGGGCACCGGCGGGCACCGTCGAGAACGACCAAGGACTAGAGAACTCAAGTGGCACGGGACTACTACGGACTGCTCGGCGTCGCGAAGAACGCGACCGATCAGGAGATCAAGCGGGCCTACCGCAAGCTGGCGCGTGAGCTCCACCCCGACGTCAACCCCGACGAGGCGGCGCAGGCCAGGTTCAAGGAAGTGTCGACCGCCTACGAGGTGCTGTCGGACCCGGAGAAGCGGCGCATCGTCGACATGGGCGGCGACCCGCTGGAATCCGGCGGCGGCGGGGCCGGATTCAACGGCGCGGGCTTCGGCGGACTCGGCGACGTGTTCGAGGCGTTCTTCGGCGGCATGAGCGGATCGGCCGGTGCGCGCAAGCCGCGCGGCCGCGTCCAGCCCGGCGCCGACTCGCTGATCCGCACCCGGCTCAGCCTGGCCGAGTGCGCGGTCGGCGTGACCAAGCACCTCACCGTGGACACCGCGATCCTGTGCGACATCTGCCAGGGCTCCGGCACCAACGGCAACTCCAAGCCGGTGCGCTGCGAAACCTGCGGCGGCGCGGGCGAAGTCCAGTCCGTGCAACGGTCCTTCCTCGGCCAGGTGCTGACCTCGCGCCCGTGCCCCACCTGCCGCGGCGCGGGCGAGACCATCCCCGACCCGTGCCACAAGTGCGGTGGCGACGGCAGGGTGCGGGCGCGCCGCGAGATCGCCGCCCCTATTCCCGCCGGCGTCGCGAACGGCATGCGGGTGCGGCTGGCCGCGCAGGGCGAGGTGGGCCCGGGCGGCGGTCACGCCGGTGACCTGTATGTCGAGATCGTGGAGCAGCCGCACGACGTCTTCGTCCGGGACGGCGACGATCTGCACTGCACCATCCGGGTGCCGATGGTCGACGCGGCGCTGGGCACCACCGTCGTGATCGACACCATCCTCGACGGTCCCACCGAGCTGACCATTCCGGCGGGCACCCAGCCCGGCGAGATCTCGGTGCTGCGCGGGCACGGCATGCCGCGGCTGCGCTCCGGCGCGCGCGGCGACCTGCTCGCGCACTTGGACATCGTGATCCCGGCCAAGCTGGACAGCAAGCAGACCGAACTGCTGCGCAAGTACAAGGGAATGCGGGAGCGCGAACGCGCCGAGGTGATGTCGGCGCAGTCCGAGCACAACAGCGGCCTGTTCGCGCGGCTGCGCGCCTCGTTCAGCGGGCGCTAGGTGGCCGCGACGGTCTTCTACCTCGACGAGGTGCCGGAGCCGGGTGCGGTCGCGGTGCTCGACGGGCCGGAGGGCAGGCACGCCGCCACGGTGCGCCGTATCCGGGTCGGCGAGCCGATCACCCTTTCCGATGGGCGCGGCGTACTCGCCGAATCGGAGGTCGTCGCCGCGCACCGTGACCGGCTCGAGCTGGCGGTGCGCGACCGGAGGCTGGCGACCCCGCCGACCCCGCCGGTGACCGTCGTGCAGGCGCTGCCGAAATCCGACCGTTCGGAGTTGGCGGTCGAGCTGATGACCGAGGCGGGCGCCGACTTCGTCGTTCCCTGGCAGGCCGCGCGCTGCGTCGCGAACTGGGAGGGCAAGGCCGCCAAAGGGGTCGACAAGTGGCGGGCCGCGGCGCGTTCGGCCGCCCGGCAGTCTCGCCGCGCCTACATCCCGGAAGTCGCCGGCCTGCACCGCACAAAAGAGCTGCTGGGGCTGGTCCGGAAGGCCAAGGCCGACGGCGCGATCGTCGCGGCGCTGCACGAATCCGGTACCGCCCGCTTCACCGCATTGCCCTTCGCCGACGCCCGCGAAGTCGTCCTCGTGGTTGGCCCGGAAGGCGGGCTGGACGACGCGGAACTCACCGCCTTGACCGAAGCGGGTGCGGACGTGACCTTGCTGGGTCCCACGGTGCTGCGGACCTCCACCGCGGCGGCGGTCGCCCTCGGCGCTCTCGGCGCGCTGACTCCGCGCTGGTGACGATTCCCCCGTGTGGCGCGACAATCGGTGCGGTGCTCGGTCAGACCCGGCCAGGTGCCGCTTCCAAGGCGGGAGCGGCGCGCGTCGCCGCCTCGCGCTGCGCTCGATGCGATACGCCCAGCAGTAACGCCGCGACGACCATCAGGAAGCCGATGCCGCAGGCCAGGCCGAGCCACCCGGCGCGGGCGTAGGCGATGCCCGCCGCGCCGCCGATGAGCGCGCTACCGAGGTAGTAGGCGAACAGGTACAGCGACGACGCCGCGCCCCGATTGCCTTCGGCCATCGCGCCCACCCATGCGCTCGCCGCGGTGTGCGCACCGAAAAACCCTGCGGTGTAGAGCAATACACCGAGTATCACGGTACCGAGGTGATCGGGAATCGTGAGGACGAGCCCGATTGTCATCGCCACCAGTGAGATCGTGAGCACCCACTGCCTGCCGATCCGATCGGTCAGCCGTCCGGACGCCGCCGAGGCCGCCGTTCCGGCCAGATACAGCACGAACACCAGCCCTGCCAGCGCTTCCGGCAAGCTGAACGGTGCCCTGGCCAGCCGGTAGCCGAGATAGTTGTACATCGAGACGAACCCGCCCATCAGCACGAATGCCAGCCCGAACAGCGCGAGCAGCCCGCGATGGCGCAACTGGCTGCCCAGGTCACCGAGCACCGTGCGGATACCGGCGGGCCGCTGGACGAAGCCGCGAGAGGGCGGCAGCCACCGGACGAACCACACGGTGCAGGCCGCGGCGGCGAGGGAGGCCACTGCCAGCGCCCACCGCCAGGACGCGAGGTCCGAGGTGAACGCCGGAATCAGCCGCCCGGCCAGCCCACCGATCGTGGTGCCCGCCACATAGATGCCCATCGCGGCGCCCAACCCGTCCCCGTTGATCTCCTCGGCGAGATAGGCCATCGCCACCGCGGGCACACCGGCCAGCGCGACGCCCTGCAGCGCGCGTCCGGCGAGCAGCACATCCAGTGTGGGGCTCAGCGGTAGCAGCAGACCGATCACCGCCGCCGCGACGGCGGAACCGGCCATCACCCTGGTCCGGCCGATCCGCGACGAGAGTGCGCTCACCGGGATGATCGCCAGCGCGAGGAATCCGGTCGTGAGCGAGACCGCCAGCGCCGCCCGCGCGGGCGGCGCGCCGAACGCGGCCGAGAGGCTCGGCAGCAGCGCTTGGGCGCTGTACATGGAGGCGAAGGTCGTCAAGCCGGCCGCGAACAGCGCGGTGGTGATCCTGCGGTCGTGGGCGGCGTCCCGTGCCACCCCGCTCGAAGGCGTGGTCATGGCTTCCTCCTTTCGTTCAGGATCACCAGCCGTTATTGAGAACGGAAATGAATAATGAGAGCAGAGTTCATGTGCTGATCGCATATAGGGAGGCTGGGGCGTGCTGGGTGAGGATCTGGAGTGGTTCACGACACTCGCCGAACTGGAGCGGGTGGGTGCGGCCGCGGATCGGTTGCACCTCGCGCAGCCGACTCTGTCGCGCATGTTGGCCCGATTGGAACGCAGGGTTGGTGTCGAACTGTTCGATCGGCACGGGAAGCGGATCACTCTCAACGAGTTCGGGCGGATCTATTACGAACACGCCCGCCGCGCGCAATCGGAACTCGACGCAGCGAAACAGGCGCTCGCCGATCGGTCCAATCCGGCCGGGGGCATGGTGCGGCTGTCCTTTCAGCACTCCTTCGGCGGCTCGTTGGTGCCGCAGCTGATCAGCGGTTTCCGGCGCGTTTCCGGCCGGATCACGATCACCTTGTGGCAGGGCGCGGCCGAAGCGGTGACCGAGCGGGTGCTCGCGGGCGAAGCCGATCTGGGCATCGTCTCGCCCCGCCCCGCCGTGGCGGGCGTCGGCTGGCGCGCCGTGCTGCGCCAGCCGCTGGTCCTCGCGGTGCCGCCGGAACATCGATTGGCCGGGCGGCGGCAGGTCCGGCTCGCGGAGGTGGCCGACGCGGAGTTCGTCACCATGCACCACGGCTTCGGGATGCGGCGCATCTTCGACGAACTGTGCGCCGCCGCGGATATCCGTCCGAGGATCGCGTTCGAATCGAGTGATCTCGTCACCGTGGCCGGCCTGGTGTCGGCGGGGTTGGGGCTGGCCATCCTGCCGGACGAGGACCCGCTGTCGGCGGGACCGCTGTCCGGCCCGGCCACGGTGCCGCTGGCGGACGCGGGCGCCGCTCGCGCGGTGGGGCTGGTCTGGTCCGCCGCGGCGACGCCACCGGACGCGGTGCGACGCTTTCGTGACTTCACCGAGGATTGGGCGCGGCGACGTGGGGGAATCCCGTGAGGACCCGATTGTGCCCGCAGCATATTCACTGGGCGGTGTCGGTGGGGCGCGTTAAACTTCTCTCCATACAGCAGTCGAGACCGGAAAGCAGGCTATAGCCACTTTTGAGAACACAAGGCGAGATCGGCGACCCGGCCACCCCAGCGGCGGGCATCGGCGCCGGCGACAACGGCTCGGGTCCCGCAGCGCGCACCGTGCGCTCGAGTATCGAACTCGCTCCCGAATCCGTGTTCCCCTTCCTCGGTTCGGCCGACCAGAACCTTCGTGAACTGGAAACGCTGCTCGACGCGGACATCCACGTCCGCGGCAATTCCGTGACGCTCACCGGCAAGGCGGCCGATGTCGCGCTCGCCGAGCGGGTGATCGAGCAGCTCGTCGCGCTCACGGGCCGCAACCGCGTGGTGACGCCCGAGGCCGTTCGGCACACCGTGTCCATGCTCACCGAGGGCTCCAGCGACTCCCCCGCGGAGGTGCTCAGCCTGGACATCCTGTCCCGGCGTGGCAAGACCATCCGGCCCAAGACGCTGAACCAGAAGCGCTACGTCGACGCGATCGACGCCAACACCATCGTGTTCGGCATCGGTCCCGCCGGTACCGGCAAGACCTATCTGGCCATGGCCAAGGCGGTTCAGGCGCTGCAGTCCAAGTCGGTCAACCGGATCATCCTCACCCGCCCGGCGGTCGAGGCGGGGGAGCGGCTCGGCTTCCTGCCCGGCACGCTGAACGAGAAGATCGATCCGTACCTGCGCCCGCTCTACGACGCGCTGCACGACATGATGGATCCGGAGGCCATTCCGAAGCTGATGGCGGCCGGTGTCATCGAGGTCGCGCCGCTGGCCTACATGCGCGGACGCACACTGAACGATTCGTTCATCATCCTCGACGAGGCGCAGAACACCACCGCCGAGCAGATGAAGATGTTCCTCACCCGCCTCGGCTTCGGCTCCAAGATCGTGGTGACCGGTGACGTGACACAGGTCGATCTGCCGAACGGCGCTCGGTCCGGCCTGCGCGCCGCCAGCGAGATCCTCACCGAGATCGAAGACATCCACTTTGCGGAGCTGACCAGCAGCGACGTGGTCCGCCACCGGCTGGTCTCCGACATCGTCGACGCCTACGACCGCTTCGAGGCCCAGACGCGCCCGCAGGTCGCCCCGCATTACGCGGGCAATCGGGCGCAGCGCCGCGCGGCGAACCGGTCGGACCGGCGATAACTCGTCTCGCCGGGCGGGGCTCCGCTCCGCCGACGCGACAGCGAGGATCGTAGGCTGTTCGGGTGAGCATCGAGATCGCCAACGAGTCGGGTATCGACGTACCCGAAGAAGAGCTGGTCAGCGTCGCGCGGTTCGTGATCGCCCGGATGGACGTGCACCCAGCCGCGGAGCTGTCGATGGTGCTCGTCGATCTCGACACCATGGCCGATCTGCACATGCGCTGGATGGACCTACCCGGCCCGACCGACGTCATGTCCTTCCCGATGGACGAGCTCGAGCCGGGCGGGCGGCCCGACAGCCCCGAACCCGGCCCGTCCATGCTCGGCGACATCGTGTTGTGCCCGGAATTCGCCGCCGGGCAGGCGCGCAAGGCCGGGCACTCCCTGGATCACGAACTCGCCCTGCTCACCGTGCACGGCGTCCTGCACCTGCTCGGCTACGACCACGCCGAGCCGGAGGAGGAGAAGGAGATGTTCGCCTTGCAGGCCCGGCTGCTCGAGGAGTGGTACGAGAGCCTGCGGGAAGCTCGGCGGCGCGCCGAGCTGGCCGAACGCGACGCGCGGTTGCTGGGTAAGGCGGGCTTCACCACACCGGGCGATTCCCTGGGTCAAGCGTGAATTCGCTGACCCTTGTTCTGCTCGCGGTCCTGCTCATCTCGGTGGGAGGGGTCTTCGCCGGTGTCGATTCCGCCCTGAACACGATCTCACCCGCTCGCGTCGACGACATGATGCGCGCCGACCGGCCCGGCGCGGTGCGGTTGAGCCGGGTCGTCGCCGACCGGGCGCGCTACGTGAATCTCATGGTGCTGCTGCGCATCCTGTGCGAGATCGGCGCCACGGTGCTGCTGGCGGCGGGGCTGATGACGGTCTGGGGGAAGAACTGGGCGCTGCTGGTCACCGCGCTGGTGATGGTGCTGGTGTCCTACGTGGTGATCGGTGTCGGCCCGCGTACGCTGGGCCGGCAGCACGCGTACTCCATCGCGCTGGCTGCGGCCTTGCCGCTGCAATTCATCGGCGCGCTACTCGGCCCGCTGAGCAGGCTGCTGATCCTCATCGGTAACGCGATCACTCCGGGTAAGGGCTTTCGCAACGGCCCCTTCGCTTCGGAGATCGAGCTGCGCGAGGTGGTCGAGATGGCCGGTGAGCGCGGCGTGGTCGCCGACGACGAACGGCGCATGATCCAGTCGGTCTTCGAACTCGGCGACACACCGGCGCGTGCGGTGATGGTGCCGCGCACCGAGATGGTCTGGATCGAAGCGGACAAGACCGCGGCGCAGGCGATGTCGCTGGCGGTGCGTTCCGGGCATTCGCGGATCCCGGTGATCGGCGAGAACGTCGACGACATCCTCGGCGTGGTCTATTTGAAGGATTTGGTGCCCTACACCGATCGCAGCCGCAAGGTACGGGTGCGCGAGGTGATGCGGCCCGCGGTGTTCATGCCCGACTCCAAACCGCTCGACAGCCTGCTCGACGAGATGCAGCGCAGGCGCAACCACATGGCGTTGCTGGTGGACGAGTACGGCGGCATCGCGGGCCTGGTGACCATCGAGGACGTGCTCGAGGAGATCGTCGGTGAGATCGCCGACGAGTACGACACCGACGAGACCCCGCCCATCGAGGATCTCGGTGACGGCCGTTATCGCGTCTCTGCCCGGTTGCCGGTGGAGGACCTCGGCGAGCTGTACGGATTGGAGATCGACGAGGAGGACGTCGACACCGTCGGCGGCCTGCTCGCACACGAGCTGGGGCGCGTGCCGCTGCCCGGGTCGAAGATCGAGGCGCACGGGCTGGTGCTGCGCGGCGAAGGCGGCGCGGACGCGCGGGGCCGGATGCGGGTGAACACCGTAGTGGTACGCAAAGCGCGCGAGAAGGTCCCCGCGGGGAAGACCAACGGGGACAATGCCAATGGCAAGCGCAAGGCCAACGGATCGGAGCGGGAGATCCCTGCCGATCGCGACGAGGACGGAGACAGCGAATGACCGAACTGGACGCCGAGGACAACAAGCTGGTGGTGCTGGCCCGGGGCGCACTCGGCCGTACCGGCGGGGCGAGCGGAGCGGCGATCCGGGACACCGACGGCCGCACCTACGCCGCCGGTGAGGTCACGCTGACCGCGCTGCGGCTGACGGCGCTGCAAGCCGCCGTGGCGGCGGCGTTGTCCAGCGGCGCGGAGGGATTCGAGGCGGCCGTCGTGGTCGGCGGGCGGTTGTCCGACTTCGGTGTGACCGCGGTGCGCGAGGTATCGGCGGAGGCGCGGATCATCTTCACCGACCGCGACGGCGCGGTGTTCGAGATCGTCGACGACTCCGCTGACGCGGCCGACGCGGTGAGCGCCGAATCCGGCGAGGTTCGCGGTGGCTGACGCGCGGGAATTCCGTTCCGGATTCGTCTGTTTCGTCGGTCGCCCGAACACCGGCAAGTCGACGCTGACCAACGCGCTGGTGGGTGCGAAGATCGCGATCACCTCCTCGCGCCCGCAAACCACCAGGCACACGATTCGCGGCATCGTGCACCGCGAGCACACGCAGTTGATCCTGGTCGACACCCCCGGTCTGCACCGCCCACGCACCCTGCTCGGCCAGCGGCTCAACGACCTTGTGCGCGACACCTATTCGGAAGTCGACGTGATCGCGCTGTGCATCCCGGCCGACGAGAAGATCGGTCCGGGCGACCGCTGGATCGTGCAGCAGATCAGGCAGATGGCGCCGAAGACCACGCTACTCGGCGTGGTCACCAAGATCGACAAGGTGAGCCGCGACCAGGTCGCCGGACAACTGTTGGCCGTGTCCCAGCTGCTCGGCCCGGATGCCGACGTGGTGCCGGTGTCGGCGGTCAAGGGCGAGCAGGTGGAGGTCCTCGTCGACGTCATCGCCTCGAAGATGCCGGAGGGCCCGGCGTTCTACCCCGACGGCGAGCTCACCGACGAGCCGGAGGAAACGCTGATGGCCGAGCTCATCCGCGAGGCCGCGCTCGAAGGCGTACGCGACGAACTGCCGCACTCACTGGCCGTGGTCATCGAGGAAGTCCTGCCCTACGAGGAGCGCGAGGACATGCTCGACGTACACGCCCTGCTCTACGTCGAGCGCCCCAGCCAGAAGGCCATCGTCATCGGCAAGGGCGGCTCCCGCCTGAAAGAAGTCGGCACCAACGCCCGCAAGCAGATCGAACACATCCTCGGCACCCGGATCTACCTGAACCTGCACGTGAAGGTGGCCAAGGACTGGCAGCGAGATCCCAAGCAGCTGGGCAAACTCGGGTTCTGAGCGGGTTCGGTCGTCGGGTGCAATGAAGACCCTCTGGGGACGGAGATGGCGGGCGCAGTGCTGTCGCTGCTCATGTCGCCAGGAAGGTTCTGATCGCTTCGTCGCTGGAGAGATGGTTGGCGCCGGTGGTGACGTCGATCGTCGGGTAGTTCCTGCGCACGGCGTCGGCGATGGTGGAGAGGCGATCGGCGACTACTGCGGGGTCGCGTAGCGCCTCTCGGCTCAAGCCTTCGAAGCCGGGGAACCCGTCGGCCACCAGGGTTACCTCGGGGTTGTTGATGATGTCGTCGTAAGTCTGGAATTCGACGCTGACGATCTTGGATGTGTCTACCCGGCCCGGGGTGGTGAATACGCGGTCGCTGACGCCTTCGATGAAGTTGGCCGCCGAATGCCCCTCTTCGATCATCGGATTCACCCGGATACGGTTGGCGTCGATACCCAAGACCATGCCAGCGGGGTGGAACCGCATCGTGCCGTCACGGACATCGGTCCAGCTGGTGATCGTTCCGTACACTCCGGCGATGTCCGTGCCGTCGGTCAGGTATACAACGTCTCCGGCGGTGCTATGCGACGCCGTGCGGATATAGCCATCCTCGGCTGCGGCTTCTCGTCCGCGAAATGCCCTGGGAAACACTTGATCGATTTGCCACAGGCGAGCGCCGTTGTAGAAACGATCCGGTGGCGCGGACCCGGGCCCCAGCAGCGGACGCGGGAATGACGGATCGCCGGTATCGAAGTTGTGGCGAAAACCTCTGTCGGCGTCGGAAAGTACTCGGGCCGCACCCTCGGCTTCACGAGCGAAGGGCCTGACGCCGTGCTCGGCATCAGCCCTCGCTATCCTCCTGATCTCGTTGCTCAAGTGTTGGGCGAAGCGGGCATATGCCCGTGCAATCAAGTCGGATCTGCTCAGCAAGACAACGCCTTCGGCCCTATCGCATCATCTAAGGCGTTACTGGCCTGCGGATACGTCTCCGCGGCGCTGAGTCGGCAGTAGTTCCTCGTCGAGCACCACCGAGACATGAGCGTCTACCGCATGACGGTCGGCCATCGGGGCCCCTCCTCGCGTTCCGGGTTCGGCCGAGAGTCGCGGCATCGGCACTCGGAACCCGGGAGGGCACTGTGGCGGCCGTACCGACACATGCGTGGACTCGGCGCATCCCACAAGGTACATCGCGCAGGTGGATGCCGAGCCTGATTCGGCACGTCGCTCGGTTCGGAACCGGCACGGCCCGAGCCGGATTCGAGTCAGATCACCACCAAGGGTCCGGGCGGTGGCGGTGCCATCGGAGTTCCGACTCGAGCTGGGCGGCCAACGAGATCAGCAGAGGTTCGGAATTCGCCGCGCCCATCAGTTGGGCCCCGACGGGGAGACCGGCGGTGGTGAAGCCGGCGGGGACGTTGACGCTCGGCCAGCCGAGGACATTCCAGGGCCAGGTGTAGGGGCAGGCCGCGGTGATGAGGTTGTTGGTGGCGTGGACGCCGATGCCGTCGATCTTCTCGGCGCGCGGCGGGGGAGTCGCGGTGGTGGGTGCGAGGACGACGTCGTAGTCGCGGAAGAAGTGGCCGATTCGCCTGTGCAGCAGGGGTTCCAGTTGCCGTGCCGCGTAAAGGGCGGGGCCGTCGAGTACGCGCCCGATCCGGGCGTTGGCGGCGGTGCGCGGGTCTACCTCGAGGCCGGGCATGCGGTGGTACACCCGCCGGATTCCGGCGAGTGAACGCGGCAGGAACGAGGCGCCGATCAGGATGCCGTAGTGCAGGTCGGCCACGGTCACGGTATGCCCGAGCTCGCGCAGAGTATCGGCGGTGCGTCGCACGGCTCGCTCGACCTCGGGATCCAGGGCGGTTCTGGTCGCGGTGAACGGAATACGCAGCGAGAGGGCGATGCGCAACCGGCCCGGATCGCGGTCCACCGCGTCCGAGGCGCTGATCGGCTCCGGCGTGTGCAAATCTCCCGGGTGTGGACCGGCCGCAGCGTCCAGCAGGAGCGCCGCGTCCGCGACGGTGCGCGCCAGCGGTCCGTTCACAGTGAGGCCGTAGAACGCTTCGGCCTCCGGCCAAGTCGAGATGCGTCCGCGCTGTGGCTTGATGCCGACCAGATTCGTCCAGGCGGCCGGGATGCGGATCGAGCCCGCGCCGTCGGACCCGAGGGCGGCCGGGACCAATCCGGCCGCGACGGCTGCCGAAGCGCCGCCGGAGGACCCGCCCGGCGTCCTGGTGCGGTCCCAGGGATTACGGGTGTGCCCGAACCACGCGGCGCTGGTGAACGGCCACTGGCCCAGTTCGCAGGTATTGGTCTTTCCGACGATCACCGCGCCCGCGGCGCGCAGGCGGCGGACCGATTCCGCGTCCTCGGTCTTCGGCGCGAAATCGCCGCCGCAGCCGAACGCGGTCGGCTCACCCGCGACATCCGTGTCGTCCTTCACCGCGACGGGCACCCCCAGCAGTGGCAGCCGTTCGCCCGCGGCCCAGCGCCGGTCGGCGTCGGCGGCCTCGGCCAGCGCCCGCTCGCGGCGCACGATCCGGAAGGCGTTGAGCGTGCCCTGGGCCGCGTCGATCCGATCCAGCGCCTCGCCGACCGCCTCGGTCGACGTGATCGCGCCGCCCGCGATCGCGGCCGCCAGTTCGGCCAGCCCCAGCCCCATCCGCCGCGTGCCGGGTGCGGGATCGGACACCGTCATGTGAGCTCCGTCTCGTCGTTATCCACCAGACGGTAGCGTGAAGTTGGTCAATCGTCCATATCGGTGCGCGGCCATGGGACCCCGCTCGGCCGTGGTGGGGAGGGAACCGGGGCGGTGCTCGCGGGGCGGGTCACCCACCTCCCCGGAGCGGTACGCGCCGCAGCGGCGATGTGGTGCTCGGGCGAGCTGCCCGACCGGAGGATCGCCTCAGTGAATGTGCTTGCACTCGCCGTAGGGCGCGCCCTGGGTGAGGTCGGCGGTCGAAGCTGTCTTCCGCTGATCCGTCGAGCCGCATCCCATCTGGACATACATACGGTATGTATGTAACAGTGGAGGGGAACCCCGACCATTGGGAGGACCCATGGCAACCAGCACAGCTCTCGGCCGCACCCACGAGGTGGATCTGCCCGGCGGCCGCATTCGCTATCACGAGACGGGAGAGGGCGCTCCGGTCGTCTTCGTGCACGGCCTGCTCGTCAACGCGGACGTCTGGCGCAAAGTCGTGCCCGTGGTCGCCGCGGCCGGATACCGCTGCCTGGCGCCGGACTGGCCGCTGGGCTCGCACGAGATCCCGGTCCCGGACGCGGAACTGACCCCCATCGGCATCGCCGATCTCATCGCCGCGTTTCTCGAACGCCTCGACCTCACCGACGTCACCCTGGTCGCCAACGACACCGGCGGAGCGATCACCCAGGTGCTGCTGACCCGCGACCGGTCCCGCGTCGGCCGCGTCGTGCTCGCCTCGGTGGACAGCTACGAGAGCTTCCTGCCGCAGCCGTTCACCTCGCTTCCGCTGCTGGCGAAGATCCCGGGATCGCTGCGCCCCCTCACCGAGGCGCTGCGGATCCGGGCGCTGCACCGCCTGCCGCTGGCCTTCGGATGGGTCACCAAGCGGCCCGTTCCGCCCGAGATCGTGGACTCCTATCTGCTGCCGAGCCGCAATTCCGCCGCGATCCGCAAAGACCTGCGCCGCTTCCTGAAATCGGCGCATCGCCGCTACACGCTGGAAGCCGCGCGCCACTTCGCCGAGGTCGACATCCCGGTGCTGTTGGCCTGGGCGCGCGAGGACCGGCTGTTCCCGGTGTCGTTCGCCGAACGCCTGGCCCACGACCTGCCGGACGCGCAACCGAAGCTCATCGACGACTCCTACACCTTCGTGTCGGAGGACCAGCCCGAGTTGCTCGCCGAATCGATCCTGGAGTTCACTCGGCTGCATGCCACGCCGTAGCCAGGAAGACCGGTCCCGCGCAACCAGGGCCGCGCTCGAACAGGCGGGACGCCGCCTGTTCACCGAGCGCGGCTTCGCCGGAACCTCGGCCGAAGAGCTGGTCACCGAGGCCGGCGTCACCCGAGGCGCGCTGCACCATCACTACGGGGATAAACGTGGACTGTTCCTCGCGGTGCTGGAGCAGATCGAGATCGAGATCACCGAGGAGATCGAGAACGCCATCGCGGGGGCCGATTCCGAGGACGTGATGGCCGGAATGGCGGTGGGGCTCGCGCTTTTCCTGGAGATCTGCCAGCGTCCGGCGATGCTGCGGATCGCCCTCACCGACGCTCCCGCCGTGCTCGGCTGGCAGGCCTGGCGCGAATTCGAATCCGCGCACGGCCTCGGCCTGATCACCAGGCAACTCGAGCGCGCCCGCGCCGCCGGGTTGATCGCCGATGCCCCTGTCCCCGTACTGGCTCAGCTCGTCGTCAGCGTGATCAGCGAGGCCTCCTTGATCGTCGCGCACGCCGAAGACCCCGATCTCGCCCGCGCCCAGGCCCAGCAGTCGGTGCTGTTGCTGATCTCCGGACTCATGCGCACCAGCGGCTGAACCGTCCCGGCTGCGCTCGGCGCGCGTCGATCTCGGTGGGCGCCGCTCGCTCGTGGCTCCGGCGTGGCCGCGGCAGCCGAACGATCACGAAGACCCGCCGGGCCTGGGGGATCGAGCCTTGCCTCCGCGAATCCGGCCACTCGCGGCCGTATCCTGCGCACGTGACTGAGCAACCGGCGCGCTCGGCATATCGACTCCCGTGGCGTGCGACGCCGCTCATCGTGGGTCTCGTCCTGGCGGCAGGCGGTGCCGCGACCCGCCCGTTCAGCCGACCGGCGACCGCGATCGTGGCGGTGGCGGCGCTGGGCGCGCTGGCGCTGGCTTCCCGCGGGCGAAGCGACCGGCCGCCGTGCACCACCCGGCTCAGACGTGGCATGGCCGTGTGGTCGACACTGCTGGTCGCGGTGTTGGCGTGGGAGACCTACGCATTGCTGCGGCAGCCCGCCCTGAATCAACCGAGCGCCGAGCACCCGACATTGTCCACGCTGCTGGATCCGGCGCTCGAACAGTGGCCGCTGCGGCTCGCCGGCTGGCTGCTGTGGCTGGGCGCAGGCTGGCGGCTGGTGTCGAGATGAGCGATCGGGCCATCGTGCTCCTCGGATTCGGCCTGATCGCGGCGGCTGCGCTCACCGCGGTCGTGCTGACGCGGCTGCGCCGGGATCAGGTCGCGTCCCTCGGCGAAACAATCGCGTACCTGACCGGCACGCGAACAATGAGAATCACCGCCGTGCTCGTATGGGCATGGCTCGGCTGGCACTTCCTGGCCAGGTGAGGCCCGCGCACCGAACTGCTCTGGCGTCGTGCGGCGAGCGGCCGCACTAGTACGGCGAACCGTCCTCCGGGTTCGGTCGTCCGGTCGAGCCGCGCCTGATGTTCGGAGTTCGACCACTGACGCCCCAGCGCACCCCAACTCCCGGTTTCGAGCGAAGCGAGACCGAGCATCCGCCGTTTCGCGAGCCACAAAGGGGCCGCGAACACCCAGCGCCGCAGGCGCTGGAAAACCAACACAGCATTAGACTCACCACGTGCGTTTGTATCGGGACGAGGCGGTTGTGGTGCGCCAGCACAAGCTTGGTGAGGCGGACCGCATCGTCACGCTGCTCACGCGGCAGTATGGACTGGTTCGCGCGGTCGCCAAGGGGGTGCGGCGGACCAAGTCGAGGTTCGGTGCCCGGTTGGAGCCGTTCTCCTATATCGACGTGCAGCTGCACCCCGGGCGCACGTTGGACACCGTGACCCAGGTGCACACGATGGAGGCGTTCGCCGCCGACATCATCGACGACTACGGGCGCTACACCACCGCGTGCGCGGTACTGGAGACCGCCGAGCGGCTGGCCGGGGAGGAGCGCGCGCCCGCGCCCCGGCTGCACGCGCTCACCGCGAGCGCTCTGCGCGCCATCGCGGCCAAACAACGGCCGCACGAACTGATCCTGGACGCGTTCTTGTTGCGCGCCATGGGTTTCGCGGGCTGGGCGCCCGCACTGGACGAATGCGCCAAATGCGCGACACCCGGTCCGCATCGCGCTTTCCATGTCGCGGCCGGAGGCGCGGTGTGTGTGCATTGCCGTCCCCCGGGTGCGGCGACGCCCGCGCCGGGGGTGCTCGACCTGCTGGTCGCGTTGTTGCGCGGGGAGTGGGAACAGGTCGAGACGACGCCCGAGGCGGTGCGGCGACAGGCCAGCGGCCTGGTCGCGGCGCATTTGCAGTGGCATCTGGAACGCCAGCTGCGCACTCTGCCGTTGATCGAGCGGTCCAAAGCGCCGTCTACTCCACGAATTGAAGCTCTACCTGGGGCAGCTCGATCATGACCCGGGCGCACACGGCACGATGCCAGGTGGCCGGGTAGCGGGTATCCGGCTCGTGCTTGCAGTAGTCGTCGTTGGTGCGGTAGGTGTGCAGGCGAGGCGAGATCTCCCCGGCGTCGATGGCGTCGACCATGGCTTCGACCACCTGGTCGGTCTCGTCCGCGATGGCGGCGAGTTCCCGGGCCACGATGTCGGGAATCTGGAAGGCCCCCTTCTCCCACCGCTCGACGGTGCGTTCCGCGACCGCGAAGAACCGTGCACACCATGGCACCGGAAGGCCGAGCAGTTCACGAGTGGCCCGGAAGCCCGCCGCGGTCGCGGTGCCTGGTAAATCGGTCACGTTCGAGAAACCCCTCCCCAGTATCACGATAGGGAAAAGAATAAGTCACCGGCGCCGGTGGAACCGCGGAATTCGGCAGGAAGCAACGCGGCGGTAGGGGCGGCGGAAGCGATCAGGCAGGATGGAGGCCGTGATCCGCCGCCGAGATTCCGCCACCGCGACCGCGCCCGAGCACGCGGGCGCCGTCCGCCCGCCCGCGCCGCACCCGTCGGGAGCTCGGCCGCCGCAACTGCCGCCGGAACTGGTGCCCAACCACGTCGCGCTCGTCATGGACGGCAACGGGCGCTGGGCCCAGGAGCGCGGGCTGCCGCGCACCGCCGGGCACGAGCGCGGCGAGGCGGTGCTGATGGACACCGTCGAGGGCTGTATCGAGATCGGCGTCAAGTGGCTGTCGGCCTACGCGTTCTCCACCGAGAACTGGCGGCGCAGCCCCGAGGAGGTGCGCTTCCTCATGGGCTTCAACCGCGACGTCATCCGCAGGCGCCGGGACGAGATGCACGAGATGGGTGTGCGGGTGCGCTGGGCCGGTCGGCGACCGCGCCTGTGGCGCAGCGTGATCAAGGAACTGGAGATCGCCGAGGAGCTCACCAAGGACAACACGGTGATGACGCTGACCATGTGCGTCAACTACGGCGGCCGCGCCGAAATCGCCGACGCGGCAAGGGAGATCGCGCGCCGGGTGGCGGCGGGCGAGATCGATCCGGAGAAGGTCACCGAGGCGACGGTGGCGAGATACCTCGACGAGCCCGACATGCCGGACGTGGACCTGTTCCTGCGCCCGTCGGGTGAGTTCCGCAGCTCCAACTTCCTCCTCTGGCAGTCGGCCTACGCCGAATTCGTCTACCAGGACACGCTGTTTCCCGACTTCGATCGGCGCAACCTGTGGGAGGCATGCCTCCAGTACGCTTCCCGGGACCGCCGTTTCGGCGGCACCAAGTGAACGGCGGGTCGGACATGGACGCAGCGGTGACGCCGGATCGGGAACTCCAGGCGCGGGCCGGGGCATGCCTGTCGAGCTACGGCATCGACGTGCGGGTCGACCCCGAAGGGTCGCTGGGATTCGAGTACGAGGGCGCGCTGTCCTCGCTGCGCGCGGTGACCCTGGCGCCCGGCTTGGACGTGCTGAGTCTCACCTGTGTGCTGGCCTGGGACCGTCCGCTGAAGGCGCAGCTGCACAAGCGCGTCGCGGAGCGCAACAACGCGCTGCAATTCGGGTCGCTCACCGTCATCGCCCGCGGCGGGCTCGCCGATGTCATCTTGCGCTACACCTTCCCCGCCGCCGGCCTGGACGACCAGGCGCTCACCACCATGCTGCTGCTCGTGTTGTCCAACGCGAGCCGAGCCAGGCAGGGTCTGCTGCCCTGAGGAGGGCGCGACATCTGTCGTGCGGCGCGTGCGGAGGGGGTCGCGGGTGATCCGGCACGACCCCGCGGGGTGAAGCCGTGCGCGTGCGGAACGCTTCGATCGACCGCGACGGCCGTCAGCCGTCGTTCGTGCCGGTGGTTTCGCCGTAGGGCAGCAGGGTGCGCACGCCGCGCGCCAGCGTCTGCGGGTCGAGGTCGTCGAGGATGAGGTGCTGGAGGATGAATCCCGGCAGCAGCCCGATGATCGCTTTGGCCACGGCGTCGAGGTCGGCGTCCGCGGGTAGCCAGCCCTTGTCGCGCATGCGCTCGGCGTAGGTCACCCAGAGCGCGCGCATCGAGATCATCGTCTCGCGCACCATCACGGCCGCCCCCGGATGCACCAGCGCCAGCGCCCACGCCTGCGGCGCCAGGCGCACCGGCCCGTCGGGGCCGCTGCGCCGCACGACCTCCTCGGCGATCACGGTGATCAGCTCGGCGGGCGTGGGCAGCGGGTCGCGGCCGATCGCGTCGGCCATGGCCACGCGCAGCGATACTGTCGTCTCCGTGGCGAGTGCCGTGATCAGCTCGTCCTTGCTTTTGAAGTACCGGTAGACCGCACCGGCCGAGAGCCCCGACTGCGCGAACACGTCCTGCATGGACGTCTCGTGGAACCCTCTGCGGGCGAAGCAGAGCCGGGCGGCGTCCAGAATCTGCTGCCTGCGGCGTTCCATGTGCGCTTCGCTGACTCGGGGCATAGGCCAAAAATAAAACGAATATCCGTTCTTGACAACTTTCCGGTCCCATGCGACCGTATGCCCAACTAAAAAGAACGAGCATTCGATTTTTAGGAGAAGGTCATGAACACCACGCAGCGGGCGTTCGCGCTGGGCATCGGCGCCGCTCTGCTCCAGGCGCTGATGCTGATCGCTTTCGCCTGGCCTGCCGCGAACATCGCGCCTCGTGACCTGCCGATGGCCGTCACCGGTCCGCAGGCCGCGATGGTCACCGGCAAGCTAGCCGAGCACAGTCCTGGCGCATTCAAGATCACCACCCCCGCGGACGAGGCCGCCGCTCGCGCCGCGATCGAGGACAGGGAGGTCTACGGGGCGATCGTCACCGGCGACGGACCGCCGCGCGTGCTGGTCGCCTCCGGCGCCAGTCCCGCTGTCGCACAGCAACTCACCCAGATCGGGCAGCAGCTCTCCGGCGCACCCGCCGCCCGGGTCGAGGACGTGGTGGCCGCCGACTCGGACGACCCGCGTGGCACCGCGTTCGGTGCGATGGTGCTGCCGCTGGTGATGTCCGGCATCGCGGCAGGCGTGCTTCTGTCTCTGCTGATCCCGGGAATCGGAGGAAAGGTGATCGGGCTGGCCACCTTCGGCGTCGCGGGTGGACTGCTCGGGATGGCGATCATCCAGGGCTGGATGTCGGTGGTGCCCGGGTCGTACTCGATGCTCGCGGCGGTCGCGGGGCTGGTGTCGTTCGCGGTCGCCGGTGCGGTCGTCGGCCTCGCCGCGGTGCTCGGACGTGCCGGGATCGGTATCGCCGCGCTCACCATGCTGCTGATCGGCAATCCGTTCTCGGCGGCCACGTCCGCGCCGGAGCTGCTGCCGCAGCCGTGGGGCGCCGTCGGGCAGTTGCTGCCGCCGGGCGCGGCCGCGTCGTTGCTGCGTTCGGTCGCGTTCTTCGACGGCGCCGCCGCGACCGGACCGCTGGCGGTGCTGCTGGTCTGGAGCGCGCTGGCGCTCGCGCTGCTCGGAGTCGCCGCGCTGCGCGGTCGCCCGGCCGAGACGCCGGCATCGGCTCGGACCGCGGTTCCGGTCGGCTGAACCGAGCACCGGCGCAGAGTCGTACTGTGACTCGGGTTCACGCGGTCGTCGCAACACTCTCTATCCGGGAGGTTGCGGCGACCGTATCGTTTCCCGAGGACGTGGCCCGGTTCGGTGGCAGGACAGTACGAAATGTGAGATGTCCTCGGCCGACACGGTCCAAGCGCTTGGGCCCCGGGGGGTGGAGAGTGTCCACCCCCCGGGTGGGTGGGCACCCGCAGGGGGTGGGCGCCTTGACCCAACTCGGACCGTAGCGGCTCGCGGGTCGGTCCTGAGGTGTTTTCACTGCGGCGTCACACGTGACACGTGGTTGTCCCCATCGCCTCCCGTGCAACGGGCAACCCTTCAGCAAGTGAACGCACCGGCTGTGGCTCTTGGTCCCGGTGTAGCTGCCCCGCCGCATCTCGGGATTCCTCGAGGGGCAGGGGAAGGTCCGCCGAAAAGGTGGCGGGCGACCGGATCAGCCCACCGTGAACGACAGTGTGGGCGCGGTGGACGCGCCCTCTTCCCTCTGGGCGTTATATGTCACCGTGTATGGGCCCGCCCCGGGGGAGGGCACCACGAAGACGACGTAGTTCTTCGGGTTGTCGATGGTCTCGTTGGCGTTGAGCAACTCGTTGATCGGGCCGCGGATGTCGGCGGCCACGGTCTGGCCGTCGGGGGTTCGGACGGTGAAGTAGTCGTAGTAGATATTCGCGCCGCCCGCGGGGATGCCCGCTCCGCCGACGAGCGCGATGCGCAGCGCCAGATCGGATTTGCCGTTCTCGTTCGCGGTGTAGCTCGGGCTGATTCTGCCGCCGGTGACTCGGATGGTCGTCTGGTCCTGCACCAGCGTGCCGCTGATCGGCAATGTCCTCGGCTGGACGCTGTCCACCCTGCCCGCCGCGGCGAGCGGGATCTTGGTCTGGTTGTCCGCGGCCTTGCCGTACACGATGGTCATCGTGTCGATGAGGTGCTCGGCGTCCTTGGCCGACGGGACGGACGTCGTCGCGTTGCCCGTGGCCGAGCCGTTGCCGGGCACCGCCGGGCTGTCGAAGATCGCCCCGCCATCCACTTCTCTGCCGACCAGCAGCGACGGCGTGATGCTCAGGGTGTGGTCGTCGAGGGTGGTGTTCTTGTAGGTGATGTCGATGCGCAGCTTCGCGCCACCGTATTCGTCCGGCACGACGGTCGCCTTGTCCACGGTGATGTCGAATCCGTCGTACCAGCCGGTCTTGCCGACGGTGCGGACGGTCGACTGCCCGCTGTCCGCGCCCGGCCGGACCGCGACCACGGAAGTGGGCGTCGAGGAGACGGCCACCGGCGTGCCGTCCTTGTCCTCGCATGCCGAGAGGAGCATCGCCGAGACCACGACGAGCGCGGCCCCGGCGACGATCACGGCCCGGCGGCGCACCGGGTGGATGGATGAGTCGATGGTCGTTGACACGCTGCCTCCCCAGCAGATGGCGGATCCCCCGTGCCGGGCTCGGCTCGGCCCGGGCGTTCGAGGATCTCGCCGGTGAATCTCCGCTGGTGGAAGCCGCGTTAACCGGACACGCCGGGAACCGGGTGGATCAGACGTCGCGACGGCGCGCCGCCCCGCATGTCGTGCAGGTGCCGAACACCTCGAGGGTGTGGCTGATCTCGCTGAAGCCGTGCTCGCCGGCGATGGCCTCGGCCCATGCCTCCACCGTCGGGCCCTCCACCTCCACGGTGTGGCCGCAATGCCGGCACACCAGGTGGTGATGATGGCCGGTGGAGCACTGGCGGTAGACCGACTCGCCGGAGTCGGTGCGCAGCACGTCGACCATGCCCGCGTCGGCCAGCGACTGCAGCGTCCGGTAGACCGTGGTCAGCCCGATGCCCTCGCCGCGCTTGCGCAACTCGTCGTGCAGGTCCTGGGCGGAGCGGAACTCATCGATGTCACCGAGCAGTGCGGCGATGGCGCTGCGCTGCCTGGTGCTGCGGATACCGACCGGTTTCTGTGGAACGGTCGTGTTGTCTGGCACGAATCACCCTTCCTCGGCGTGCGCGACGGCGTCGACGACGATGTGCGCCAGATGGTCGTCGACGAGTTCGTAGAGCACCTCGCGACCCGAACGCTCACCGTGCACGACACCGGCGGCCTTGAGGATACGCAGATGCTGACTGACCAGTGGTTGCGTGACACCGAGCGCGTCGACCAATTCGTGCACACACCGCGGTGACTCGCGCAACTGGAGCACGATAGCAATCCGAACCGGCGCTGCCAGCGCCCGCAACAACTCACCCGCGTCCTCCAGCACGGATCTTGCGGGTACCGGCGCCGGGCCGGGCGACCGATACGGGTTGTGCGGCGGTGCCGGGGCGGTCTCGGCGGTCATGTCACCAACTCCTTAATGGAAAGCATTACCAGTTTGCGTATGCACAGGTGCGCATGTCAAACGGGCGCGCCGAACCGTGCGGTTGAGACCGGCGCCGGGCCTGCCGATAGGCTGGGCACAATCGCAGCATCGACACAAAACTATCGTGTTCATGCAATGCAAAATTCCGACTCGCAGTGGATGGAGAATTCTCGCGTGGCACCCAAGTCGAAGGTGGACACCGTTGCCAACCTCGCCAAGCGCCGGGGTCTGGTGTACCCGTGCGGTGAGATCTACGGAGGCACCAAGTCGGCGTGGGATTACGGGCCGCTGGGCGTGGAGCTCAAGGAGAACATCAAGAAGCAGTGGTGGCGCGCCATGGTCACCGGCCGCGAGGACGTCGTCGGTCTCGACTCCTCGGTGATCCTGCCCCGCCAGGTGTGGGTCGCCTCCGGTCACGTCGGCGTGTTCAACGACCCGCTGGTCGAGTGCCTGAACTGCCACCACCGCTTCCGGCAGGACCACCTGCAGGAGGCGTACGCGCTGAAGAACAAGATCGATGACCCGGACACGGTCTCGATGGAGCTCATCGCGTGCCCGAACTGCGGCACCGTCGGCCGCTGGACCGAGCCGCGCGACTTCAACATGATGCTCAAGACCTACCTCGGCCCGATCGAGTCCGAGGAGGGCCTGCACTACCTGCGCCCGGAAACCGCCCAGGGCATCTTTGTGAACTTCGCCAACGTGATGACGACCGCGCGCAAGAAGCCGCCGTTCGGCATCGCGCAGATCGGCAAGAGCTTCCGCAACGAGATCACGCCGGGCAACTTCATCTTCCGCACCCGCGAGTTCGAGCAGATGGAGATGGAGTACTTCGTCAAGCCGGGCGAGGACGTGGCGTGGCACAAATACTGGGTCGAGACGCGGTTCTCCTGGTACACCGATCTCGGCATCGCCGCGGAGAACCTGCGGCTGTTCGAGCACCCGAAGGACAAGCTCTCGCACTACTCGGCGGGCACCACCGACATCGAGTACCGCTTCGGCTTCCAGGGCAACGAGTGGGGTGAGCTGGAGGGCATCGCCAACCGCACGGACTTCGACCTCAAGACGCACTCCGAGCACTCCGGAACCGAGCTGAGCTTCTTCGACCAGACGACCAACGAGCGCTACGTCCCGTACGTCATCGAGCCCGCGGCGGGCCTCACCCGATCTCTGATGGCGTTCCTGGTCGACGCCTACGCCGAGGACGAGGCGCCCAACGCCAAGGGCGGCGTGGACACCCGCACGGTGCTGCGCCTGGATCGCCGCCTCGCGCCGGTGAAGGCGGCGGTGCTGCCGCTCTCGCGCAACTCCGATCTCACGCCGAAGGCGAAAGACCTGGCCGCGCAACTGCGCAAGAACTGGAACGTCGAGTTCGACGACGCGGGCGCGATCGGACGCCGCTACCGCCGCCAGGACGAGATCGGCACGCCGTTCTGCATCACCGTCGACTTCGAGACGCTCGAGGACCAGGCGGTGACCATCCGCGAGCGCGACACGATGACCCAGGAGCGCATCGCGCTGGACAAGGTGGAGGGCTACCTGGCCCAGCACCTGATCGGCGCCTGAGTCCGCCGTTGCGCCCCGTGGTCGTGATCGGCTACGGGGCGCCGGCGTTCAGCAGCTCTTCTTGCGGGTGATCATGCCGATCGTGGTGGGGATCAGCAGCGCGAGTCCCCACGGCACCGCCACCCAGAACGGCCAGAAGTAGCCCGCGCCGGTGGCCAGATAGATCGCCACGCACAGCACGTTGACGAACACCCACGGCGTCCACATGATCGTGATCCACTGGGGTACGCCTGGCGCGCGCGCATGCTGCGATTCCCGTTGTGCGGGAAGGTCGGACAGCAACGGCGTCAATTCGCCATAGGTCTTGGCGGCATACACCTGTTGCAGCCGTTCGTCGAATTCGGGCAGCGACAGCCTGCCCTCGTTCATCGCCTGACGCAATCGGTCGACGATCTTCTCCCGATCGGCGTCGGATGCCCGCACGTGATCCTGACTCACGTTGTCAGCGTAAGTCACTCATCCTGGCCGGATGGATTCAGCGGAACGTCCCAGAACGCGAGTTCGTGCCGCAGCCCTTCGCGGAACAGCTCCTCCGCGCGGGCCGGGTCGGCTCCGGATTCATCGATCATCTGCGCGCAGCGGCGGGTGAGGGCGGCGAAGCCCGGATCGGCGTAGGTGTCCACCCAGCGGCGGTAGCGCGGTTCGGCGGGCGGGCGCTGTGCCAGTCGCGCGCCCAGCGTGGAGTACCCCCACATGCACGGGTAGAGGGCGGCGAGCCCCGCACCGTAGGACGCGGCGGAGTCCAGGAGAAACGCCGTGTACGCCGCGCACGGCGCGCCTTTGGTGGCGCCGTCGAGATCCGCCCCGAACTCGGCGGCCAGCGAGCGGTGCAGTGACAGCTCCTCGTGGTAGGTGGCGTGCGCCAGGTCGACCAGGTCGCCCAGATGAGCCTGCGGAGCTTGCCATGCCAAGCGGGCGAACACCCGCACGTAGTCGAGCAGGAAGAGGTAATCCTGCTCCAGCCAGGACCGGAAGACCGGTTCGGGCAGGGTGCCCTCGGCGATACCCACCACGGTGGGATGGTTGAGCTGTTCCTCCACCGAGGACAGGCCGATCTGCTCCAAACGCGCCGCGAGACTCATACCGGCAGTCTTCCGCATCCGTCCGCCCGGTCGGTTTGCACCCGTGGCGGTGGTGCCGCACCCTTGCGATGTGTTGTGGGATGAGGATTCTCTGGTTCGGGTGCTGGCTCCGTCGGAGCAGCGGTTCGTGCGGCACGGCACCTACACGGGCCGGTCGGTGTCGGTGCGGGGAGCGCTCGATGTGATCGCGCTGCGGGAGGCATTCGCGACGTTGCGGCGCGGGTATCCGGTGATCGGCTGCAGACTCGTGGAAGACGCCGCCGGACAGGGCTATCTACTCGCCCCGGACGAGGCGGCGTGGACTCCGCTCTCCGTGCGCGAGGGTGACGCGGCGGTGATCGACACTCCTTCAGTGGATCCGGCGGCGCAACTGGCCTATCTGGACGTCGTCGGCTCGGGCGCGGACGAATGGCGGGTCACGCTGTTCGCGCACCACAGCGTCGCCGACGCAGGCCATTGCGTCGAGCTGTTGTCGCGACTGTGGGACTTCTATACCGGCATAATCGAACGGCAATCCATAGACTCTGCGCCCCAAGAGATCCCGCAATCATTGGAGTGGCACCTCGCGGCGCGCGGCATCACCAGGACCGCGACGTCCGGGTTCGAGGACGTGACCAAGCCGCTTCCGCCCGAGGCCCGGGAGGTGCCGTCCGACAGCGCGCCGCCGGCGCCGAGCACGCTCGCCCGCCCGGTACGTGTGCGGCTGAACCGGGAGGCCACCGCCCGGATCGTCGAGCTCGGACGCAGAGCCGGCGTGACGGTGAACGGCTTGCTCACCGCCGCTTTGCTACGCGCTCACGCACGGGAGACCGTGGGCGGCGCGGCACATTCGGGTTGTCTGTATCCCGTCGACCTGCGTACCCGGCTGGAGCCTCAGGTCGCCGCGTCGGCGGGCACCAACATGGCCGGTCTGGCTTCCTTCGCCGCGCAGGTGGATCCCGCGGCCAGCCCGCTCGAACTGGCGCAGCGCATTTCGGCCCGCCTGACGCGCGAGCTGGCCGACGGCGTCGTGCAGCAGTCCGTGCTGCACTTTCCGGATTATTACGGCGCGAACAGGATTCACTCGCTGGTCGGACACATCGCGGTGACCAACACCGGCGTCGTCCCGGTGTTCCGCATGCCCGCGGGCCTCGAGTTCACCGATTACGAGATCATCTACGTCTCGGCGCATCCCCGCCCGTCCGCGGGCGCGTCGGCCGCGGTCACCTTCCTCGCCTACACCTTCGCAGGCGAGTTGGCCGTCGGCGTGCTCGGCGGCGGCGCGCACGCCGAGGGCCTGCCCGAGGCGGTGCAGGCGGAGCTGACCGCCATGGCGGCGGTCGGCGCCCGCTGATCCGGCGTGCCGACCCGGTTCGGTGCGGCGGAGCATCAGCATGCCGCGCAATTCCGCGCCGCCCCCCGTTCGTCGCGGATCCTGCACCTGTTCCGAAGTGAACCCGAGATCCTACGATGCGATCGAGCCGATCTGTCCCGTCTGGTGGAAGCGATAACCGTCTACGGCGTCGACAGGTCAGGGTCGAGCAGCGATCAGAATCTCCCGCCGCGACCGATCCGCCGGGAGCCGGACGAACCACCGAACGAGCCTGGGCTCCAGCCGCCTCCGGTGTGCCGCGCGCCACCGGCCGCCCCGCGCAGCAATCCTTCGAGCAGGATGCCGCCGAGCACCGCCCCCGCCTGCGCGCCACCGGCGGGGGCCTGCTGCGCCTCCCATGCCCGCACACTGGCCTGAGCCGCCTGGAGGGCGCGCCCGGCCAGATCCGCCGCCGCCTGCGCGTGCCGCAGTGCCCGGGCCGGATCGCTCGCGCCCACCCGCAGCGCCTCGTCGAGGTTGCGCTGAGCTTCGGAGAGGCGGGTGCGCGCTTCGGCGTCGATGCCGCCGCGCCGAGTGGTCACGTAGTCGGCGGCCGAGCCGATCCGGGCACGGGCGTCGCCGAGTGCGCTGTCGAGCCTGCGCCGCAGATCCTCGACGGCGAGTTTGCGGTCGGTGGCGGCGGCGAGGGCGCGGTCGAGATCGGCGTCGGCGGCGACCGCGTCGTGGAAGGCGCTCAGCGGATCGGTGTCTGCCGTGGACGTCGCCTTTTCCAGCGCGGACTGCGCCGTGGTGCGGGCATCCGCCAGGTCCGGCCCACCATAGGTGGAGAGCTCGGCGGCGGAGGTGAGGTCGCGGCGCAACTCGTCCAGCACAGCCGGTAGGCCGTCGCGGGCCTGCTGGATGGCGCTCGACGCGTTGTCGACCGCGTCGAGCAGCGCGCGGGCCTGCCCGATCGCGGCTTCGGCGGAACGAATGGCGGCCACCGCGCCGCCTTGCTCGCCGACCGGCTCGGCGAGCGCCGACCGGCCCGCGTCGATGTTCCGCTCCGCGAACGCGATGCGCTCCCGCGCCATCCGCACGTTGTCCGCGATCGGCGCGAGGACACCGGCCGGATGAGTGGCGGCGAGCCGGTTGAGCTCGGCTTCCGAGCCTGGCGTCCGGGCGGTGACGTCGACGATGTCCCTGGTCAGCGCGTCCAGCCGGCCCGCGGCGTCCAGCAGCAGATCGCGCATGGCGTCGAATTCGGCCACTTGCGCGTCGAGTTCGCGGTCGGCGCGCCCCACCGTGCCGATCAGGTCGACCAGCAGCGAGCGCTGTTCTTCGGGGGTCTCCGGGATCGCGTCGTCGAGACGCTGCCGGATCGCGAAGGCCTCGGCGGCAGCGGTTTTCGCGTTGTCGAGCGCGGTGCGGAAGGGCGTGGTGGCGGTGGCGCCGAACTCGCCGGTGGCGAGTTCGAGTTCCTCGCCGCTGGTGCGGATCGCGTTGTCGATCTCCACCAGCGCCTCCCGGGAGCGGGCGTGCAGCGCTTCCAGCGGCAGCGCGGCCAGCGCCGTCGTGTTCTCCGGATCCAGTTGCCGCGCCGCCGCCAGCTCGGCCTCGGCTCGGTCACGACGCCGTTTGCGCGCATACCAGACGAGGCCCGCTGCCACCAGAACGATCAGCAGAGCGATGACGAGCAGCGCGCGGACGCTCACCCCGCCACCGCGGATGGCCGCGTCCAGCCCGTCGGCCGTCGCGATCCCCGCGTCGGCCCACCGCCCATCGCGCAGGGCGGGCTCGACCTCGCCGATCAGCATGCTGTCGAGTTCGGAATCGCTGACGCCGCCGGGCAGTTCACCCTCCAGCCAGTACGCGCGGTCCTCGGTGGCGACCGCGAGGAGCAGGTCGCGTTCGCCGAACCCGGAGATCGAAGCGGTGCGCTGGGCCCACTGCTGCGGATCGAGCCCGTCGAAGCCGCGCACGTACACCACCCACAACCGGATCTGCTGGTCGGCGTAGAGCTGGTCCACCGCACCACGCACCCGATCGAGCTGCCCTTGGTCCAGCGCGCCCGCGAAATCCTCCACGTAGGTGTTCATCCGCGCCGGCGGTTCCGCCGCGCTCTCCGGAACGCCGAGCAGGGCGATCGCGGCCGACAGGACGCTGGTCGCGAGCAAGCGAACGAGGCCGATCCGCGGCGGCAGTGACATGGCACGAATCTAGCTCGCTAGCATCGTTTCGTGATCACCATCGATCGCTCCTACAGCGGCCACGTGTCCCCGGATTCCGATCCGCAGCAGCGCGATGTCCCCGGCGCCCGCATCGTCAAGATGTCCGTCGGCGGCATGGACAACAACTGCTACCTGGTGCAATGCGCCAGCACCGGCGCAGCCCTGCTCATCGACGCGGCCAACGAGGCGCCGCGCATCGCGGCGCTCGTCGAACAGGAGGCGCCGGGTCAGGTCCAGCTGATCGTCACCACCCATCAGCATCGTGACCACTGGATGGCGCTGCGGGAGACCACCGCCGCCACCGGGGCGCCCACCGCGGCGCATCCGCTCGACGCCGACCCGCTGCCGGTCCGCCCCGACCGGCTGCTCGACGAGGGCGACACCGTCACGATCGGCGACCTGGTCTTCGAAGTCGTCCACCTGCGTGGGCACACGCCGGGCTCGATCACCCTCGCGCTCACCGACGGGGCGGGACGCACCCACTTGTTCACCGGGGACTCGCTGTTCCCCGGCGGCGTCGGGCGTACCACCTCCCCGGAAGAGTTCACCTCCCTGTTCACCGATGTCTCGGCCAAACTCTTCGATCGCTACCCGGACGACACCGTCGTCTACCCCGGCCACGGCGACGACACCACCCTCGGCGCCGAGCGCCCCAGCCTTCCGGACTGGCGAGCCCGGGGCTGGTAACCGGCACTGGTGGTTGCCGGTCCAGGGTCGGCGCCGCTGCTGGCAGACTTGGGGAGTGGATTTGCCAACGATGCGCACCCGGGCTCTCCCGGCTCACGACCGTGCCCGGCCGCACGGCTTCGGCGCCGGGTTGCTGCGCTGGACGCGGCGGCTGGTCATCGGGTCGGTGGTGATGGGCGCGGTGCTGGTCGGCGGGACCGCTTTCCGCGTGTGGCAGGTCGCGCGCGTCGATGACTACACCAAGGCCGACGCGATTGTCGTGCTCGGCGCGGCACAGTACTCCGGTACCCCGTCCTCGGTGTTCGAAGCGCGACTGGATCAGGCGTACAAGCTGTTCCGCGCCGGTGTCGCGCCGCGCGTCATCACCGTGGGCGGCAAGCAGGAGGGCGATCTGTTCACCGAGGCCGCCTCGGGCAAGAACTATTTGCAGGCGCGCGGGGTGCCAGGCGACAAGATCCTCGCCGTCGAGACCGGGTCCGACACCCTGCGCAGCGTCGAAGCGGTGGCGACGGCGATGCGGGCGCGGGAGATGTCGTCGGCGGTGCTGGTCAGCGATCCCTGGCACTCGCTGCGCACCCGCACCATGGCCCGCGACGAAGGTCTGTCGGCGTGGACCGCGCCGACCAGAACCGGTCCCGCCGTCTACACCCGCGAATCCCAGGCGCACGGCATCGCCCGGGAGACCGGCGCCTTGCTGTGGTATCAGCTCACCCATTTCGCAGCGGACTTCCCCTACACGGCAGGGCAGTGAGACCTTGAGCGCCCGATACACCGACCACGACACCGAACGCCTCGTCGTCGAGCGCGCCAAGACCGCGGGGCTCGGCCCGCCGCGCGATGAGTTCGAGATCGGCCACCGCACCGAATTCGCGCGCGACCGGGCCCGCGTGCTGCACTCCGCGGCGCTGCGCAGGCTGGCCGACAAAACGCAGGTCATGGGTCCGCGTGAGGCGGACACTCCGCGCACCCGGCTCACCCACTCGCTGGAAGTCGCCCAGATCGGCCGCAGCATCGCCGACGGACTCGGCTGCGATCCGGACCTGGTGGACCTGGCCGGTCTGGCCCACGACATCGGCCATCCGCCCTACGGCCACAACGGCGAGAAAGCCCTCGACACCTTCGCCGACGCGTTCGGCGGGTTCGAAGGCAACGCGCAGAACCTGCGCATCCTCACCCGCCTCGAACCGAAGGTGCTCGAACTCGACGGCGCCAGCGCGGGCCTCAACCTCACCCGTGCCGCCCTCGACGCGGCGATCAAATACCCCTGGGGCCGAACGGGTCCCGGCACCAAGTTCGGCGCCTACGAGGTCGACACCGAGCGTCTGGAGTGGATCCGCAAGGGAGCGCCGGACCGGCGTCGCAGCCTCGAATGCCAGATCATGGACTGGTCCGACGACGTCGCCTACTCGGTGCACGACGTCGAGGACGGCGTGATCGCGGGCCGCATCGACCTGCGCGCGCTGGCCGACCCGACCGAACAGGACGCGCTGGCGGCGCTCGGCCAGTTCCAGCACTCGCTGGCCGCCGACGAGTTGATCGCCGCCGCGCAACGACTGTCGGAACTCCCGGTGGTCGCGGCGGTGACGGGATACGACGGCACGTTCACCGCCTCGGTGGCGCTGAAGCGCCTGACCAGCGAGCTCGTCGGCCGTTTCGCCACCGCGGCGATCATGGCGACGAGGGAGGTGGCCGGGCCGGAACCGGTGTCCCGATACGCGGCGGACCTGCAAGTACCACGGATTGTCGCCGCCGAGGTGGCATTGCTGAAGACCGTCGCGTTGCGCTACGTCATGTCCGATCCGGCGCACCGGTTACGGCAGGCCGCGCAGCGCGAACGCATCCTCGCCGTGGCCGATCGTTTGCTGGCCACCGCCCCGCACAGCCTCGATCCGCTGCTGCTGCCGTTCTGGAACGCGGCGACCGACGACACCGCTCGCGTGCGCGTCGTCGTGGACCAGATCGCCTCCTACACCGAAAGCCGCCTGGAGCGGGTCGCGGTCGAACTGAACGTCTAGGCAGGGCGGCGTCATGCCGACAGGCCGTCGGTGGACTCCGCTCGGGCCATCTTGACCAGCGCCGCATGCAATTCCTTGGCCGACGCCCCCGCTCGCTCTCCCCGCAGGACCACCTCGGTGAAGCCGTCGACCAAGGCCCGGCCGGGATCCAGCAGCCCGAGACCACCCCCGCCGCCACGCAGGGACTCGTTGATCAACGTCCGCAACGCTTCTTGCCGAGCCCGGAAACCACCCGCCAGGTCCAATGCCCCCGCGAATTCGCGGACGACCGCCTTGTACACCGGCCGCTCGGCGGGCCCACGTCTACGAAATACTCTTCGCGTCTCGACCGGCGCCGCCCGCGGCGGATTCAGGGCAGCCCGGTCCAGGACGATCCAGATCGCGGTCTCCGCTGACTGCTTCGCCGTCGGCGTGCGATCCGGCCTCGGGCGAGATTCCGCGCCGTCGGCCAACTCGACGCCCTGCAGCGGCAGCGGGTATTTCGCGAGCAGCTCATCAATGGCGGACGCGATCTCGCGGACCACCTGAACGTCCATGTCCGCCGCGTCGAACCCGACGACTTCCACCCCATGCCGCGCCGACATCTCCCGGACGATCCGAAGCGCCTCAGGCCCGTCAGCGGTCTCGGTCCGCTCCGCTACGGCGGGGCGTGGTGTGGTGCTGCTCCGCTCGACGTGTGCGGGCTTTTTTCTCCGAGCGGCCGCGGCGTCGTCGGTCCATTGGGCAGGAGCGCCGGTGCCTGCGATCGGCGGGACGGCCTTGCGCGCCTGTGGCGGCCGTGTTCCTTCCGGAGCCGCGGCGGCAGCGGCGGAGCCGTCGGCCGCGTCGGTGCGGTCGGGCGAATCATTCCGACGGCCGGTTGCCTGATGAGTCGTGCGGCCGGTCTTCCGGTTGGCTTCGATCTCGTCTGTGTTGCCGGACTGCCCAGGTGTGATGTCGGCCCGCACGATGGGTTCCGGAGAAGATCGGGGGCCGATTCGTTCCATTGATGCACTGTCGGTTCGCTGGGCCGGGGTGCGGTTGCTCGCATCGTCGGTCGGCGGATGCGGTCCGGGGTCCCTGCGGTGAACCGACGGGTCGTCCGCCGATTCAGCACTCGGCGGGGTGACCTGTGCGCTGCGCGCGGCGTCGATCCAGGAAAAGCGCAGTGTGTCGAGCCATGGGAGAGCGGCGGGAGTGGTCTCGGTTCGTCGGCGTGATAGGGGTTCGTCACCGGGGTCCGTCGGCTGGATGGGCGCGGAGGCTGTTCGCGGATCGGCCGCCCTGGGATCCGCCACGCCGGTCGGGTGGATATGAGCGGAGTGGCGCGCTGCATCGGTCTCCGGTGCGGAGGTCGAATCCTCGGCAGCGACCGTCCCTACCGCGTCGTGTGCGCTGGTCGTCGGCTGTCTGCGGGCGAGCGACTCCGCGGTCTCGATCGGCGGCCTGGGTGCGGCAGTGGCTGGTGACCCATTCGGCAGATCGCTTCGGGGCGCGGCGTCGGTCGACCGGGCGGGGGTGTCGTTTCTTCGCAAATGGGTGGACTCGCCTGCCATCTCGGAGATTGGGGCGTCGGGGGAGTCGATAGTGGTGTCGCTCTGCTGGGCGGTCGACGGAGGGTGCGGAGTTCCGCTCGTCTCGGTGCCCCCTACGTCTCCGGCGTCGATGGGGGAACGCTGCCCGCCGTCCGCCGGGACGGGTCCGAGGTCCTCGGGCATGTCGATCCGGCGGAGAAGGTCCGCGTCTGTCGTCTGTGCTGCGGGTGCGGGTGGTGCCAGCGCGGCTGCGGATGTCGATGCGGGCTCGGGGGTGGGTGCGTTGTCTGGTGTGGATGCGGAGTCACGGGCAGAGGCGATATCTCGCTGCGGTGCGGACGTCCCAGCTGAATCCGTAGGAGGGGTCGGGTGCGCGTCGCTGGTCTGCCGTATGGGTTCGTCCTGGGCGACCTCGAGGGGCGGCGCCGTCTCGGGCTGGGGTGCGCTGTCGAGCTCGGGGATGTCCGGGGAGTCGGTATGGGCCGAGGCGGAGGCGCCGGCGAGATCGGTCTGTCGAATCGGTGCGTAGTCGCTCGGCGGGCTTGACGCGGGGTCTGCCAGGGTCGGTAGCGGTGTCGAGTCGTCTGCGATGTCGACGTGTCGGCGCGGCGTGAAACCGTCCGCGCTGTCTGCTCGCGAAGCTGATTCGCGATGGTGCGTAGTCGCGGGCTGGGGAAGGCGCTCGGGGCGCTGCGAGATATCTATCTTCGGGACCGATGGCGGCTTCTGCACGCCCACATCGATCTGAGGGCGCCCGGCCGGGTCGTCGGTCCTGTTCGCCTGACGGAAGCTTGGAGTGCGATTCTCGACCGGCGGGGCGGATGCGGCTCCGGTCGGCCCGGTCGCTGTGGAGTCGTCAACGGCATTCGTCCGGCGGAAGGACGCGGCGTCGGTTCGTGCGACGGGGGCGGAGTGCTCTGCGCGGCCCGGCCTCTGGATCAGCGCCGAATCGACGGTGATGGCCTGCGCGGCAGAGGGAGGGCTGTGCGCGACATCCGTGCTCCGGACGGATATCGGGTCGTCAACGGCATCCGTCCGACGAGCTGCCGGGTCGAATTCCGAGTAGCGCGCGGCGGCCGGTGGCCGTGCAGGCGCGGGCACTTCTGCCGCCGCATCGCCGGGCGCGGGTACCCGAACCGGCGCGCTCGGCGCCGTCGGGCACGGTCGGACGACCCGCCTCGACCACGGCGTCGACGCCGAGGCTCTTCGGGCCCACGGGGTGGGCATCGCCTGCCGCTCGGGCACGGCCGATGCTTCGGGCGTGGACTCCGGAGCCCGGGACTCCGCTACCGGAACAGACAGTGCGCTCGCATGGTCGAGTCGGTCGCTGAGCTGCGCCTCGGCGGACGCGATGGCTGCCTTCAACGCGCCGACCGTCCGGGAGGCGTCGGCGATGAGCCGCTCCAGTGTCGATACCATCGCCCGCAGTTCGCCCGTGTCGATCCGCGACGGCTGACTCACGATGTCTCCCGCTTGTCCTCATCAGGTCGTGCCGCGGTGCGCCGACATGCTGATCTCGCGTGACCGTAAAGCAAACTGTGATCGCGTCATTGTCGCTCAGACCGGCCGGACCTCTCGGGGCTGGGAAGATGGGTGATGGGTCGCGAGCCGCCGAACAGCTATCGAATCGCAACCTGCCCGCATCCTTACCGCGCTGGTCTCGATGCCGAGGAGCCGAGCGGTCGACTTCCGCTCACCGCCCCGCCGGACCGCGCTGTCCATCCTTCCCGATGAACTGCCTTGTGCGGCAATGGTATTCGTTGCAGCTTCCAATTGGCTACCATGGAGGGGTGCGGATCGGAGTAGGGCTCTCCACCGCGTCCGAAGCGCGGCGAGCGGGCCGGGAAGCCGCAGCGCGCGCCCGCGACCAGCTAGCGGGCGAAGCGCCGTCGCTCGCTGTGTTGCTCGCCTCCCGCGCCCACACCGACGACGCCGTGGAGGTGCTGTACGGCGTCCACCGGACGGTCCGGGTGCCCGCGCTGGTCGGATGCGTGGCCCAGGCCATCGTGGCGGGTCGCCGCGAGATCGAGGACGAGCCCGCGGTGGTGGTGTGGCTGGCCTCCGGACTGCCCGACGCCGAGACTTTCCAGCTGGACTTCCTCCGCACGGCCAGCGGCGGGCTGCTCGCCGGCTACCGCTTCGACAAGGCCGCACGCGACTTCCACTTGCTGCTGCCCGACCCCTACTCCTTCCCGGCCGATCTCCTGCTGGAGTACGTGAACACGGATCTGCCGGGCACCGTCGTGATGGGCGGGTTGGTCAGCGGCGGACGGGGCCCTGAAGGCAGTCGTCTGTTCCGCGACCACACCGTGATGACCTCGGGCGCGGTCGGCGTGCGATTTCCCGGCCTGCACAGCGTGCCGATCGTCTCCCAGGGCTGCAGGCCGATCGGCTATCCCTACACCGTCACCGGCGCGGACGGCACGGTGATCACCGGGCTCGGCGGCCTGCCCCCGATCGAGCGGTTGCGCGAGATCGTCGCCGTGCTGCCGCCCGCCCAGCAGGAACAGCTCGCGCGCGGCCTGCAGATCGGATTCGTCGTCGACGAACATCTCGCCGAGCCCGGGCAGGGTGACTTCCTGATCCGCGGCCTGCTGGGCGCCGATCCTTCCAGCGGGGCGATCGAGGTGGGCGACGTCGTCGAGGTCGGTACGACCGTCCAATTCCAGGTCCGCGACGCGATCGGCGCGGACCAGGACCTGCGTGCGGCCCTGGCGCGGGCGCGCACCGATCTTGCCGGGCGTCCGGCCGGTGCGCTGCTGTTCACCTGCAACGGACGCGGCAGGCGGATGTTCGGGGTCGCGGATCACGACGCCACGACGATCGAGGACTTGCTCGACGGCATCCCGCTCGCGGGGTTCTTCGCCGCCGGCGAGATCGGGCCGATCGCGGGCCGCAACGCGCTGCACGGATTCACGGCGTCGATGGCGCTGTTCGTCGAATGAGCGTCGACCTGCGGGTCTACGCCGAGCTGAACGACTTCCTGCGGCCCGGCGAGCGATACACCGTGCTGCGGCGGCCCTATCGCCCGCACCAGACCGTCAAGGACGTCATCGAGGCCGCGGGCGTCCCGCACACCGAGGTCGACCTGGTCCTGGTGGACGGACGACCGGTGCGCTTCGACCATCACCCCCGTCCCGGTGGGCGGATCACCGCGTATCCCGTCTTCGAGACACTCGATATCGGCGGCGTGACCAGGGTTCGCCCGCACCCGTTGCGCGCACCCCGGTTCCTCGCGGACGTGAATCTCGGCGGCCTCGCCAAGCTGATGCGGCTGATGGGCCTCGACGTGCACTGCCGGTGGGAGGCCGGGGACGCGGAACTCGCGGATCTGTCGGCGGCCGAGCATCGGATCCTGCTCACCCGTGACCGCGGCCTGTTGATGCGCCGCAACGTCGCACACGGCGTCTACATCCGGTCGGATCGGCCGGCTGACCAGGTCGTCGAGGTGATCCGGCGCCTGGATCTCGTCGCGCGCCTGGATCCGTTCACCCGCTGCTTGCGCTGCGGCGGCGTCGTCGAGGAGGTCGCCAAAGCCGCGGTCGAGGATCGGCTGGAACCGCTCACCCGTCGTCACTACGACACCTTTCAGCAGTGCCGCGACTGCGGCCGGGTTTACTGGCAGGGCTCTCACCAGGCCCGACTGGCCGAGATAGTCGCGGCGATCCGCGCGGAGCTCGACCGCTGCTGAACCCCGCGCGAGCGATTCCGGTTCGATCACGCGATGACCCCATCGAAGGCCGGGCACCGCTCGGCCCGAGCAGCCGTGGCCTGCCCGGCCACCCGCTCGTCGGCAGGTCCGACCGGAACTCGCTGTGCGGAGCCGCCCGGGCGCGTCGGCCTCGCGTTCGCCTAGACTCTCTGCCGTGGCCGGACGACTTCCAGATCGCGATATCGCGGCGATACGCGAACGCGTCCGGATCGAAGACGTGGTGGGGGAGTACGTCGCGCTCAAGCGCGCCGGCGCGGACTCCATGAAGGGCCTGTGCCCGTTCCACGACGAGAAGTCGCCGTCGTTCCATGTGCGGCCCAATCACGGACTGTTCCACTGCTTCGGCTGCGGCGAAGGCGGCGACGTGTTCGCCTTCCTGCAGAAGATCGAGCATGTCGGGTTCGTCGAGTCGGTCGAGCAGCTGGCCGACCGGATCGGCTACCAGATCAACTACGAGGGCGGCGGCACCTCGGTGCAACGCGACCGAGGCACCCGGTCCCGGCTGGTCGCGGCGAACGCGGCCGCGCACGAGTTCTACGTCGCCCAGCTGCGCGAGCCTGGAGCCGAAGCCGCGCGCAACTATCTCACCGAGCGCAATTTCGACGCCGCGGCCGCGCACACTTTCGGCTGCGGCTACGCCCCCGCCGGATGGGACACGCTCACCAAGCACCTGCTCCGCAAGGGTTTCGACTTCAAGGAGCTGGAGGCGGCCGGACTGTCCCGCCAGGGTCAGCGCGGCCCGATCGACCGCTTCCACCGGCGGCTGCTGTGGCCGATCCGGAACCTGTCCGGCGACGTCATCGGATTCGGCGCCCGCAAGCTCTTCGACGACGACACCATGCCCGGCAAATACATCAACACGCCGGAAACGGTGCTGTACAAGAAATCTCAGGTGCTGTTCGGCCTGGACCTGGCCAAGCGCGAGATCGCCAAGGGACACCAGGCGGTCGTGGTCGAGGGCTACACCGACGTCATGGCGATGCACCTGGCCGGGGTCAAGACCGCTGTCGCCTCGTGTGGCACGGCCTTCGGCGACGAGCATCTCGCCCTGCTGCGCCGCCTGATGATGGACGACAATTTCTGGCGCGGCGAGATCATCTACACCTTCGACGGCGACGCCGCGGGACAAGCGGCGGCACTGAAAGCCTTCGGAGGCGATCAGAAGCTGGCCGGTCAGACCTACATCGCGATCGCTCCGGACGGACAGGACCCGTGTGAACTGCGGCAGCACTCCGGCGACGCCGCCGTGCGCGATCTGGTCGCTCGCCGAACCCCGCTGTACGAGTTCGTGATTCGCGGCCTGCTCGCCGACCACAACCTGGATACCGCCGAGGGACAGGTGGAGGCGCTGCGCCGCGCGGTGCCGGTAGTCGCGCAGATCAAGGACAACGCCCTGCGCAAGGCCTACGCCACCAAACTCGCGGGCTGGGTCGGCTGGGACGACATCCAGACCGTGGTGCGCCGCGTGGGCGAAGAAGCCAAGCGGCACCGCAACGGCGGCGGCCCCGCCGGTGTCGGGCGGGCGCCCGCGCCGCGCGAAGTGGTCGCCGAACATCCTGCCGCACGGCCGAATCCGAACGATCCCACGCTCTTGCCGCAACGCCAGGTGCTGGCCGCCGCGCTGCAGTACCCGGCGATGGCCGGAGCCGGTTTCGACGCGCTCGAGGCCGAAGCCTTCACCCATCCCGCCTATGCCGTCCTTCGCGCCCTGATCGCCGAGGCCGGCGGTACGGCGATCGGGCTGGGCGGCGCCGAGTGGGTCAACGCCGTCGCCGACCGCACCGACGACCTCACCGTGCGCGCCCTGCTCTCGGAGCTGGCCAACGAGCCGCTACCGGTGAAAACGGAAGCCGACATCCCGCGCTTCGTCGCCGGTGTCCTGGCGCGCACCCAGGAGGCATGGGTGGGCCGGCAGATCGCCGAGCTGAAGTCCAAGCTCCAGCGAGTCTCCTCGACCGAACAGCCGGACGCCTACTTCGCCCTCTTCGGCGATCTCGTCGCCCTGGAGCAGTACCGCAAAAGCCTGCTCACCCAGGCGATGGGCAGCCACGGGGACTTCGCCACCGGGGCCTAGCGTCCGGCTGCGTCGGTGCAGAGCGCGGAACTCCTCGCACAGTGTTCGACATGCGCGAGGAATGACCCAATACGCGGCAGGTCAGCGGCGGAGCTGGTCGTGCGGCACCAGCACGGTGGTCCGCTCGTCGAGTGGCTCCATCGGCTCGAGGCGGGGACGGGTGCTGAGCTTGTCCGACAATTTCTGCCTGCCGACGAGCACGAGCTTGCGAGTCACCGGGCTCTCGGTCAACGCGCGGGTCGCGGCGCTGATCTGTTCGTAGCGAGCCCGCCCGGCCTTGCTGCCGAGTACGTACCCGGCCGCCACGCCGATGATCAACCGCAGCATCTCGATGTGCTCCTCCCAGTTGCCAGTTCGCCGCCCCCATCCTGCCCGACGCCCCACGCGCCTGTCGATCCGGACACCCGATAGCCCCGCACTCCGCCCACCCGGACAAGTCGCAGGTAGCGACACGATTTGGGCTCCCGCCCAGCGATACGCTAGAGTTTCTCCTCGGCCCGCCCGATACCAACCGGGCGAGCCAAGGGCAATCCCCTATAGCTCAATTGGCAGAGCAGCCGACTGTTAATCGGCAGGTTTCTGGTTCGAGTCCAGATGGGGGAGCTGTGACCAGGGCGAACGTATCAGTTCGACCCTGGTTTTTCGTTTCGGGGGAACGGCAGGTTTCGGCCGGCGCGCTGCGGGCCGTGCGGCGCTCGACGAACGTGAACAAGCCGAGTCTTTGCCCTGAGCGCACGCTGCTGTCCGAGGGGTGAGGCAGCTTTACTCGGGCGAAGTTGTCGGTCGGTTGGGCTACGGTTCTGTTCGCCGACAATCGACCGGCACCGCCGAGGGGGAGACATGGCAAGACGGCGTCGTCATTCCGACAACGTGGCTCTGCTGATGATGTTCGGGATTGCCGGGGTCGTGGTTCTGGCCCCGGTGGTGCGATTCGCCAGGGACAACGTGGTGGCCGTTATCGCTGCGGTCGTAGGGGTTGTCGTCGTGGCTGTAGCCGCGGCGGTGTTGTGGAAGTCGTGTATCCGGCGGCGTCGGGAGCTCGAGGACAAGCGGCTACGCGCCGTCTTGCCGTTTCACGAGATGAATGACAAGCAGTTCGAGCACGCGCTGGCTTCGCTGTGTCGCGACAGTGGTTGCCGTCAGGTGGAGGTCTCGGGTGGCTCGGGTGACCACGGCGCGGATGTGGTCGCGTTGACTCTGGACGGGCGCAGGTTGATCCTGCAGGCCAAGCGATACAACATCACACGCCGGGTCGGCGACAAGGAGATGCAGCAGCTGGTCGGTGGATTGCTGACCTGGCACCGATTCGACATCGCCGCCCTGGTCGCGACAGCGTCGTTCACCGCGCCCGCTCGCGCGACCGCCGCCCGAAGCGGCATCCGGCTAGTGGACAACCGTGCGCTGGCCGCATGGAACTCCGGGACCGGTCCGGCTCCCTGGGAATGAGATCGGGTGGCGGACGAGGAAACCGGCCGTGCGGAAGGAGTCTCCAACAGCCCGGCCCGTTGAAGACAACGCGGAGGGGAATGAGTTGGCCATCTACCGGAGGCTGGATCGGATGGGCATCTCGCCCGAATCCATCGGGCAATCGATGAGGAACGTGTCGTTCCGGCATCGCGCCGATTGTCGAACGAGCCCGAGATCGCTGGGTGAGTCGAGGATGCTCTGGACGACATCGCGGTCTTCGCCCGTACGTCGGCCTAGGAGCGGGCTGCGATCTCGAAATCGATGGTTCGCGGGCAGTGACCAGGCTCACGATTCGATCTCGGCGCCTGGTGGGAGTGGCTGCTGAACAGCGGTTTCTGGTAGGCGTGTGAGGTGGGTGGGCCGGAAAATCGGGTGATTTCTGTCGGTGCCGACCGGAATACTGACCCGCGCCCGATGAGTTCGAGCAATCGACACCGTCTCTACTGCTGTGGCGCCGGGAGCCGATCCGGTGACTCGGCGCAGGGCCACATGTTCTTGTCAACGACCCATTGCCCCGGAGGTATCCGATGTCCGCCGAATTATCCGCTCCCGCCTCGGGAGGACGGACACCGACCGTCATCCGGGTGCTGGTACTCGCGACATTCGTCGTGATCCTGAACGAGACCATCATGATCAACGCGATTCCGCGGTTGATGGAAGACCTCGCGATCACCGACCGGGCGGCGCAGTGGGTGTCGACGGCGTTCATGCTGACGATGGCGGCGGTCATCCCGACCACCGGCTGGTTCCTGCAGCGTGTGTCCACCCGGCACGCTTACGCCGCCGCGATGGGCGTCTTCCTGGCCGGTACCGCGCTGTCGGCGGTCGCCCCGTCGTTCGCGGTGCTGCTGCTCGGGCGAGTCGTTCAGGCGTTCGGCACCGCGGTGATGATGCCGCTGTTGATGACCACGCTGATGACGGTGGTGCCCGAACAGGACCGGGGCCGGGTGATGGGCAACGTCACCTTGGCTATTTCGGTCGCGCCCGCGATGGGTCCGGTGATCTCCGGAGCGGTGCTGCAAATCGGTTCGTGGCGTTGGCTTTTCGTGCTGGTGCTGCCGATCGCCGGGATCATCGCCTGGCTGGGTCTGCGTCAGCTGGAGAACGTCGGTGAACCGCAAGCCGGGCAGATCGACGTGTCCAGTGTGGCACTGGCGGCGCTCGGGTTCGGTGGGCTGGTGTACGGGCTCAGCCGGTTCGAGAGCGGCAACCTCACCAGCCCGGCGCTGATCGTCGCCGCAGGCTCGGCGCTGATCGCTGCGTTCGTGTGGCGTCAGCTGCGCCTGCAGCGCACCGGCACGCCGCTGCTGGATCTGCGGGTCCTGCTGTCGGGCACCTACGCCAAGGCGCTGATCCTGATGTCGGTGGCGTTCATGGCGATGCTCGGATCGATGATCTTGCTGCCGTTGTACCTGCAGAACCTGCGTGGTCTGAGCCCCTTGGCCACCGGCTTGCTGGTAATGCCGGGCGGATTGGCGATGGGCCTGCTCGGACCGACGGTCGGCCGCCTGTTCGACCGGTTCGGCGGGCGCCTGCTGGTGATTCCGGGCTCGATCGGCATCGCCGCGTCGCTGGCCGGGTTCACTCAGATCTCGATGACGATGCCGTACTGGCAGCTGCTGGCCCTGCACATTTTGCTTATGGTGTCGCTCGCGGCGGCGTTCACCCCGGTGTTCACGCTCGGCCTCGGTGCGTTGCCGCAGCATCTGTACTCGCACGGCAGCTCCATGCTCGGCACCTTGCAACAGGTCGCCGCGGCATTCGGTACCGCACTGGTGGTGACGGTGATGTCGGCGCACGCCACCACCCGCGCCGCGGAAGGCGCGGATCTGGTCACCGCCCATCTCGACGGCATGCGCCTGGCCTTCCTCGTCTCGGCGGCTCTGGCGTTGCTCGTGATCGTCATGGCCGTGCTGTTGCCGGGCCGGGCCGCCGCCCCGGCGGAAGCCGAGGAATTCGAGACCGCGACTCCCGAACTCGCCAAGCACTGAGCGAATCCACGGCACGGCGAAGCCCTGGCAGCATCGACTGCCAGGGCTTCGCCGTATGCGGCCTGGGCCGGTGGCTCGAAGGAGATTGCCCGATCCCTGCCGAGCCTGCGCTGTGAGCAGCGCGAAGATCACACCGAGACCAGAGTCACCGACCATCCGCGCACCGTGAACGACTGCTGACTCAACCGTGCGATGATGGATTGCTACATCTCGAGGTGCTTGACTCGATGATCCGTATCCATTCCGTCCCCAATTCTTGTCCGGCGCAGAGCAATTCAGTATTCCGGTCGGAGCCGCCAGGGTACGGCAGTAGGAGCGGGACGGCCGCGACGGACAACTCAGGGCATCGACGCATCGGCTGTGCGGGCATTGTCCGACAACGAATTCGCGTACCGCGAGAAGCGGTGGACGGTTGACTCGCGGTAACAAGGGGTGTGGTAGCCGGTCGTCCCCGGCTCGAAGGGGACAGTTGCAGGTTTCCGCCTCCGCTGAGGTACGCGGCTCCTGCGCCGGCGACCATGACGGCGTTGAAACGGCGGCGATGCGGCTCGGGAATCGCCGACATGGCCAGCGCGTATAAGACGCCGATCAGTATCGGCGCGACATAACTCATGATCGGCGGACTCCTTGTGAGCAGGGCCTTCGGCGATTCGAATGTATCGACGAGGCCCGTTGCCGCCCAGTGGCATTCAAGTCACGTCCCACCGGGAATTCGCCAAACGGCGCAGTCCTCTCCGTCGGATGACGGCGTCTGGCAGTTGTGGACGCGGCAGGTGGTGGGAGTCACAGGACGATTGATGGCGTCGCGGACGGGTATGCGGCGGATGTCAGCCGACTAATCAATGGGAGGTATGTGATGCCGGAGCATCAGAGCGGACCCCGGGAAGCTGTCGAGGGTGTCGTCGAGGACATCAAGGGGAAGGCGAAGGAAGCCGCTGGCGTCGTCACCGGTGACGAGAACCTGAAGAAAGAGGGTCGCGCCCAGCAGGACAAGGCCGAGTCCCAACGGGACGCGGCGCAGAAGGAAGCCGAGGCCGAAAAGGCCCGTGCGAACGCGGATCTCGATGAGGCGCGGCAGAACGCCTACGAGAGCGGCAAGGACATCTAGCTCCCGCCGCGAGATCCGGTGTGGCGGTGTGGCGGAGCGATCCGTGCCCGGCCCGGCGGTGAATCGCCGCCGCCGGGCCGCCCTCAGCAGTTGCTCGGTGCGGGCATGTCGTGCAGGCGCGCGTCCAACCAATCGAGTGCGGACGGGATTCCGAGTACGGCGGCGGACAAATGGTCCGGGCTGAGGAATTTCTCGTATTGCACACGCACGCCCGCACGGCAATACCGCCCGAGCGTGGCATCGATCGACTCAACCGGGATGAGCGCGTCGTTCTCCGCGCGCCACTGGTAGAGCGGCACGGCCGGAATACCGTCGTAGAGTTCCAGACTGTTCTCCTCGAGCACACCGCGAGCGCGCGGGTCGTCGGCCAGCGAATTCGAGGCCGCGACGTCCACGATGCCGCGTCCGGCGCCCGCCAGGAGAATTTCGTTCGTGCAACTGTCGGCGATCCTGTTGCGGACCGCCAATCCGACCGAATTGAGTTGCTCGCTCACCGGTAGCCGTGCCGGGTACTCCCGCTCCAGTCCGAGGGCCGCCGCGAAGGCGAGGCCGAATGCCGCGTGCGGCGCGTAACCGAGGCCCTCGATCATCTTGACCAGATTCATCGGCACCCCGCCCGCGGCCACCCCGGCCAGCGGCAGTTCCGGCGCGTAGGTCGGCGCCAGCGCGGCCGCCCACGAACTCGCCATACCTCCGCCGGAGTAGCCGAGCAGGGCGATCGGGCTGTCCACCAGTTCCAGTTCCGCGACCCGCCGGGCGGCGCGCAGACCGTCCAGGGTGATCATGCCACCGAGTTTCGCGGCACCGTAGGCGCTGGTGGGGCCCAGATGATCAGGGAGAGCGACCGACCAGCCGCGCAGCAGCAGGGCGTTGAGCGCGGGTGCTTCGCGCACCGCCAGGTTGGGATCGCTGGTGTAGAGCACCCGGGATACCGAGCACTGGGTGCCGAGTGCGTTGATGATGTGCTGATAGGACAGCAGCGGCCTGCCTGGGGTGGGATTCGGCGGAGTCAGCACCGTAGTGGTGGCCGCGATCGGGTCGCCCACGGAGTTGGTGGAGCGGAACTTGATCATCGTGACCGTCGAGCCCGGGAACACCGGCAGTGCGGGCATCTGCCGTACTGCGAGGACATCGCCGGGTGCGGCGCGATCCAGGCCGGCCGGGGTGGCGTAGAACGGATCCGGATCGGGTGCGGGATAGATCGGCTGTGCTGCGGCTTGCGGTGTGATCACGCAGAGCGCGGCCGCGGCGGTGGCGATGACCAATCGAAGCATGGTTTTCGACGACTCCCATTCATCACGACGTGCTGTTCCGTAACGCTGGTGTGCTGAAGTCGAATGCTCCCGGCCGCCGGTTGCTTTGACCGATGCCCGGACCTGCACACTGTAGGGGACGATCGGAAAAGGCCGAGGTAGCCGCGCCGCTTGTCGATGGAGGGGCGCGCTGTCCCCCGGTCGGCTACCGTGGCCCGGTGCTCCTGCTGGTCGGCGTGGTCCTGCTCGGTGTCTTCGCAGTGCGATTCGGCAGGGACCGCAGGCGGCTGGGCCACGGAGTGCTGCTGCTCCTCGGGGCGGGGTTCGTCGGCGCGTGGGCGGTGGGCCGCATCGCCGAAGGGGATCTTCCGGTGGTGCTCGCACCGCTGTTGGTGCTCCTGTCGCCGCTGCTGGTCTTGGTGCTCGCCGGGTTGTCGATCGCCAACGGCGCGCAACTGGTGCGTCGAGAGGGGTGGCGTCTTCCGAATCTGCTGCCGGTCGGGCTCGGCTTCGGGCTGCTGGCGCCCTATGTGGTGCTGGCTCTCGCCTTGGTGACCGAAAATCGCTGGTTGGTAGTGCTGCTGGCCTCGCTGACGATGGCGATCAGCTACGTCGGGTTCCTGTTCGCGGCGTTCCTGTTGTATTCGCTCTGCTACGGCCTGCTGCCCTACCGTCCCGAGATGGACGCGATCGTGGTGCACGGCGCCGGGTTGGTCGAGGGCGAGGTGCCGCCGTTGCTGGCCGCGCGCCTGGATCGCGCGATCGAGGTCTACCGCGGCGAAGCCGATGCGGGACGCGCCCCGCTGTTGATCGCCAGTGGCGGTAGGGGTTCCGATGAGGAGGTTTCCGAGGCGTCGGCGATGGCGGACTACCTGATCCGCCATGGAGTGCCCGAAGACCACGTGGTGCTGGAGGATCGCTCGGGAACCACCGAGGAGAATCTGCTCTTCACCAAGCGGCTGCTCGGCGAGCGCGGCGCCACCACGCGCATGGTGCTGGTGACGAGCAATTTCCACGTGCTGCGCACGGCGATCCTGGCGCGCCGCCTCCGCCTCGATGCCGAGGTGACGGGCGCCAGGACGGCCTTCTACTATCTGCCGAGCGCTTTCCTGCGCGAATTCGCCGCGCTGGTGGTGGCCTACAAGTGGAGCAACGTGCTCACGGGCCTCGCGTTGGTGTCGCTGCCACCGCTCGTGCTGCTGGCCACCGGCCGATGACTCAGCCGAAGCTCTTGTGCGGAACGCCCACGGTGAGACCGCCGTCGATGACGAACTCGGCGCCGGTGGAGTACGACGACTCGTCGCTGGCCAGATAGGTCACCAGCGCGGAGACCTCGGCCGGGTCGGCGGCGCGACCGAGCGGGATCTGCAGGAAGTCCTCGGGGATGTTCTCCGTCATCGGAGTGCGGATCATGCCGGGATGCACGGAATTCACCCGGATCTTGTACTGCGCCAGCTCGAGCGCGGTGGATTTGGTGAGCCCCCGCACGGCGAACTTGGTGGCCGTGTAGCCGTGCAGGCCAGGGCTGCCGCGCATGCCCTCGACGGAGGAGATGTTGATGATCGAGCCGCCGCCCGCCTCGATCATCGCGGGCGTGGCGGCCTGCATGCCGAGGAACGTGCCGGTGAGGTTGATGTCGATGATCCGCTGCCATTCGGCCAGTTCGAACGCGACGAGCAGGTTGCCGTTCACGATGCCCGCGTTGTTCACCAGGACACTCAGCGACCCGAACCGCTGTACCGCCTCGTCGACGGACTTGCGCCAGTCGCCCGGCTCGCGCACGTCGAGGTGGACGTAGGTGGCGTTGTCGCCGAGTTCCGCGGCGACCGCGGCGCCCTCGTTGTCGAGCACGTCGCCCAGCACCACGCGCGCGTCCTCGGCGACCAGTGCCCTGGCGTGCGCCGCGCCCATGCCGCGCGCTCCGCCGCTGATCAACGCCACTTTGCCGGTCAACCGCCCCATCGGGGTACCTCCGTCTCTCGAATTGTCTGTAACACGTTACAGAAATGCGCCTTGTGCCGACGCGTCTCGCGACAGTAATCCAGGTAATCGCTGGGGAGTCGCGCGCAGATGTGTCATGATCGTGTAGAACGCGTTCTAAAACGTGCCACGGTGTGACCGCTCGGGAGGTGCGTCATGACGAACCCCGGCCGAAGCGCGACGCGGTTGGGTGGACGTTTCCGGGTGCCCGACATCGCCGAGGTGCCCGGTGGCCGCCTGGTCGAACTGCCGGGCCGGGGCCGGACCTACGTGGTCGAAATCCCGGGCCCGGAAGACGCGCCCGCACTTGTGCTGCTGCACGCCACGGCCTGCACCGCGTACCTCACCTGGTTCCCGTCGCTGGCGGCGCTGGCGCAGCGGTACCGGGTGATCCTGTTCGACCAGCGCTGGCACGGGCGCGGCATCCGCTCCGAGCGGTTCACCCTGGAGGACTGCGCCGACGACGTGGTGGCCGTGCTCGAAGCACTGCGGCTGGACCGGGCCATCTGCACGGGATTCTCCTTGGGCGGGATCGTCGGCCTGCTGGCGGCGCATCGCCATCCGGATCGGGTGAGCGGGCTGGTGCTCTGCGCGACGCCCTATCGGTTCCGCGAGAAATGGCGCGAACACGCTTTTCACCGAACGTTCGCAACCTTGGCCGCCGCGGTGGGGCCCTACTCCTACCGCCGTGCCGAGAGGCTCGCCGGGCGTCTGCCCGAGCTCCCGGTGGTCACCTGGACGCCGGGGCGATTGGATCGCTGGGCACTGGGCGAGTTTCGCAGTACCAGTGGTTGGGCGCTCACCCAGGTGCTCGCCGCGGTCGGGCGCTTCGACGCGACCGCGTGGCTGTGCAGTCTGACGATGCCGACCGCCGTGGTCGTCACGACCCGGGACCGGGCGGTCCCGCTCTACCGGCAGGTCGAGATGGCGACCATGATCCCGGGGGCGAGCATGCACCGTGTCGCGGCGGGGCACGCGTGTTGCGTGCTCGAGGCCGATCGTTTCGTGCCGGTGTTGCTCGAAGCCTGCGAGGCCGTCGCGGCGAAGATCTGACGGTGCTCGGTCCTGTCCGGCGGCGATGGCGGACAGTCGACCGGCACTCAGCCCGATGTCCGTGCCGCGGAGAGCAATTCGGAGACCACGCCGGGAACGGCGTCGGTGAGCGCCCCGATGTCGGGCACCAGTTCCTTGCAGGCGATGAAACCGAAGTTCAGCTTGTCGTTGTTCGACAGCACGGTCACCGTCAGGCCCGCGCCGTGGAACACCGGCCCGAACGGGTACATCCCGTCCACCCGGAAGCCGAGGAAGTACAGCGGCATCGGGGGACCGGGCACGTTGGACACCACCAGGTTGTGCACCACGGGGTGCACCTCCGCCAGCTTGAGCGACGAGTACATCCGCGCCGCGAGCCGAAAGGTGTTCGGCGGAGCATATTTCGACCAGTCCTGCAGGAAGTCCGCACCTATCACCTCATGCTCTTCCTTGGCCCCGCGATTGGCCTCGGCCACCTCGCGCAAGCGTTCCACCGGGTCGGCGATGTCGGTGCCGAGCGTCGCGAACAGCGCGGAGACCTTGTTGACGCCCGCGGTGTGCCGGGTCGACTCGTGCACGGACACCGGCACGGAGGCGATGAGCGAGCGGTCCGGCAATTCGTCGCGTCCGGCCAGATAGGTGCGCAGCGCACCGGCGACGACGGTGAGCACCACGTCGTTCACCTTGACGCCGAACGCTGAGCGGATCTCCTTGATGGCGTCGAGTTCGGCGTCGGTGAACGCGACGGCGCGATGCGGGGTGATGGCGAGATTGAAGGGCGTGCGGGGAGCGGAGAACGGTACCGCCATGCCCGCCTTGTTCTTGCGGCGGCGCTGCGCGAAGCCGGCGACGACACCGACGGTTTTCGGCAGCATGCCGACGATGCCCGCCCGGGTCGGGAACTTCACCACCGCCTCGGCCAGCAGTCGCCAGTCGTTCGGTTTCGGGTCCGGGCGCCACCGCTGGTCGGGCACCTCTTTGGCGGCGCCCGGTTCCGGGTCGCACAGGTGCAACATCAGGTTGGCGCCGGTGATGCCGTCCACGGCGGCGTGATGGTATTTGCAGACCACCGCGACCTTCCCGTCGTCGAGACCTTCCACCACCGACATCTCCCACAGCGGGCGGTCGCGGTCCATGGGACGGCTGGCGATGTCCCCGACGAGTTCGGCGAGTTCCCGGCGCCCGGCCGGGGGCGCGATCGCGATCCGGCGCACGTGGTAGTCGAGGTCGAAATCCGCGTCCTCCACCCAGACGGGATGGTCGAGATTCAACGGCACCTCGTACACGCGGCGGCGCATCTGCGGAATCAGCGGAATCCGCCGGGCCAGTTCGGCTTTGAAGCCCTCGAATGAGTAATCACCCGACGACGGGTCGAGGATCAGCAGTGCGCAGACGTGCAGATGCTGGGTTCCGGTTTCCAAGTAGAGAAAGCTGGCATCCAATCCGGTCAATCGTTCCATAGCGAAATCCTACTAGAACATGTTCTAGTTTTGGGGTGATGGCGGCCGGTGTGACGACTGTTGCGAAGTGGTGTCACCGTACAGCGACGAGCATCCGTTTTGTGTGTTACCGAAGGTTCCATATATGTGTATGATGCTTGCTACGGATATGTAGGAAACGCGCGACGGGTACGGGCGCGTGCGGATCGAGGAGTATCGATGAAGCTACTTCGCAGGGCAGGGCGGCGGCCCGACACCGACCCGGGCGCGGTGGCGCTGCACGCCCGCAACGTGCGCTTCGACTGGTCGGACACGCCGCTGCGCTGGATGCCGACCGAGCCCATCGCCTCGCACCTGATCAACTCGCTCAATCTGTTGCTGCCCGAAGGTGAGCGCATGTTCTGCGCCGCGTACGCCGAAGCGCTGCCGTATGTGCGGGACGAGAAGCTGCGCGAGGCGATGCTCGGGTTCATCGGTCAGGAATCGATGCACGCCGAGACGCATGACAAGGTGCTGCACGAGGTGCTCGCCGCGCACGGCATCGATCCGGAGCCCTATCTGCGGCAGGCCGAATACCTGTTCCGCCGCACGCTCGGGCCGCGTGATGTGGACGGCGTGGCCGAACGACAGGTCCTGGTCGAGCGGCTGGCTTTCATCGCCTGCCTGGAGCACTTCTTCGCCTACCTCGGCGATTGGGTGCTCAACGCGGATCTGGAGCGGTTCGGCGCCGACCCGCGCATGGCCGACCTGTTTCGCTGGCACGGGGCCGAAGAGGTCGAGCACCGGCACGTCGCGCACGACGTGGCCGTCTACTTCGGCGCCGGCTACCTGCGGCGCGCCGGGTTGATGCTGCTGGTGTTCCCGATCTTCCTGACCTTGGTGGTGCGCGGCACCAAGTTCCTGGTCCACCAGGACCGGGATCTGCCCGACCTCGGTTATCCCCGGTTGCTGGCGAGAGTCTTCGGCGCGATGTGGCGCGGCGCGTTGCCCGGCGTCCCCTCGCTGCTGTGGAGCGCACTGAGCACTTTCGAGCCGGGCTACAACCCGGAGTCGGTCGGCTCCACCGCGCAGGCGGTGGCCTACCTGGCCAAATCCCCGGCGGCACGGGCGATTGCCTCGTGACCATCCCCGACCACCTGCCCGCGGATCTGTTCGGCAGGCGCGAGGTCGATCGCACCGTGCGGGTGTTCGACGCGGTCGCCTCGGCGCGATTGCGCTGGACCACGCTGGTCAACCGGCGCGATCCTCGTCCGAAGGTGGACGACCGGCGGCTGGCGCTGGTGGTCACCGAACGCCGGATCGAGGCGCACGACCAGGACGTGGTAAGCCTGCGGCTGGCCGCCCCCGACGGACGCGCCCTGCCGCCTTGGCGTCCCGGCGCCCACCTCGACCTCGAACTCCCATCCGGCCGCCTGCGCCAGTACTCGCTGTGCGGCGACCCGGCCGATGTCCGCGCCTACCGGGTGGCGGTGCGCCGGATCCCGGAAGGCGGCGGTGGCTCGGTGGAGGTGCACGACTCCCTCCCGGTGGGCTCGCCGATCGTGGTGCGCGGTCCACGTAACGCGTTCCCCTTCGCCGTGCCCGGCCACGGATCTCCGGCGAGGCGACTGCATTTCGTCGCGGGCGGCATCGGCGTCACGCCGATCCTGCCCATGGCCAGGCTGGCGCACCGGCTCGGCATCGAGTGGTCGATGGTGTACACCGGGCGCAACCGCGCCACGCTGCCGTTCCTCGACGAGATCGTGGGCTTCGGCGACCGGGTCGTGGTGCGCACCGACGACGAGCACGGGCTTCCCGACGCGGGCGCCCTGCTGCCAGGCGTCGGTCCCGATACCGCGGTCTACAGCTGCGGTCCGGCGCCGATGATCGGCGTGATCGCCGGCGGCGTGCGGGAAATGCCGTCCGTGGAACTGCATTCCGAGCGGTTCTCGCCACCGCCGATCGTGAACGGCAAGCCGTTCGAAATCCAATTCGCCTCCACCGGGGAGGTCGTCGAGGTCGATGCGACGCACACCGCGCTCGACGCCGTCCTCGCGTCCCGGCCCGACCGTCCGTACTCGTGCAGGCAGGGCTTCTGCCGCACGTGCAAAGTCCGGGTCCTGGCCGGCGAACCCGACCACCGCGACAGCGTGCTCACCGCCGCCGAACGCGAGGCGGGCGCGATGCTCGTCTGCGTCTCGCGCGCCGATGGCGGACGCCTCGTGCTCGATCTGTGATCCGGCCTGCCGATCGGCCAAGGAGAATGATGACCACCACCGAAATCGCCGAACTCCCCGCGATCGAACGAACCGTGCGCAGCGGCGAATTCGGTCTCGCCGTCTACGAATACGGCGACCCGGCCGCCGAGACCGTCGTGCTCGTGCACGGCTGGCCGGATACCCATCACCTCTGGGACGCGGTCGTGCCGCGGCTGGCCAGGCGATTCCACGTCGTCGCCTACGACACCCGCGGGCACGGCCGTTCCACCCGTACCCGGCGCACCGCCGACTTCCGGCTCGATCGCCTGGCCGCGGACTTCTACGCGGTCGCCGACGCGGTGAGCCCCGACCGGCCCGTACACGTGCTGGCCCACGACTGGGGTTCGGTGCAGGTGTGGGAAGCGGTGTGCGAGCCGCGCGCCGCCACCCGGGTCGCGTCGTTCACCTCGGTGTCGGGGCCGAATCTGGACCACATCGGCAAGTGGATCCGCCACAGGCTGGCCCGTCCGACCCCGCGCAACGTGTGGCAGCCGTTCACCCAGCTGCTGTCGTCGGCCTACACCTTCTTCTTCATGACTCCCGGGCTGCCGCGCGCCGCCTTCGGCCTGGCCGGGACCGAACGAGTGTGGCAGCGGGTGGTCTCGATCATGAACGAGACAGCGCCGTCGAACGTGCGGCTCGGCCCCACCTTCCGCGCCGACATCGTCGACGGCCTGTTGATCTATCGCGCGAACATCGTGCGGCGCATGCTCGCCCCGCGCGAGCGGCGCACCGAGGTGCCGGTGCAGCTGATCGTCGCCGGACGCGACGTCGCCGTGCGTCCCGCGGGATTCGACGACGAACACAAGTGGACCGGGCGGCTGTGGCGGCGGGATGTGCCCGCCGGGCACTGGATGCCGTTCTCGCATCCGGAATTGCTGGCCACCGCCACCGCCGAACTGATCGACACGCTCGGCGGCTCGGCGGCGCCCCGGACGCTGCGCCGCGCCGAGGTGGGTCGCACCGGGCGGCCGTTCGACGATCAGCTGGTGGTCATCACGGGCGCGGGCAGCGGTATCGGCCGCGCGACCGCGCTCGCCTTGGCCCGTCGCGGGGCCGAGATCGTAGTGTCCGACATCGATCTCGCGGCAGCGAAGGAGACCGCCGAGCTGATCGCCGCCGAACACGGTGTAGCGCATGCCTATCCGCTCGATGTCGCCGACGAAGACGAGATGCGGGCGCACGCCGCGACAGTGCTGGAGACCCACGGCGTGCCGGACATCCTGATCAACAACGCCGGAATCGGCCAGGCCGGGAAATTCTTCGAGACGTCGGCGGCGGAGTTCGACCGGGTGATGCGGATCAACCTCGGCGGCGTGCTGAACGGCTGTCGCGCGTTCGGTCCGGCTATGGCCGAGCGCGGCCTCGGCGGGCATATCGTCAACCTCTCGAGCATGGCGGCCTACAGTCCGCAACAAGGGTTCAGCGCCTATTCCACCAGCAAGTCGGCGGTGTTCATGTTCTCCGACTGCCTACGGGCCGAAGTGGCCGGGCGCGGGATCGCGGTGCACACCATCTGCCCCGGCATCGTGCACACCGACATCGTGCGGCGCACTCGGTTCTCCGGTGTCAGCGCGGAGGAGCAGCGGCGCAAGCAGGAGCGTTACGACAACCTCTACCGGATGCGGCGTTACGGCCCGGAGAAGGTGGCCGAGCGGATCGTGCGCGCCATCGAGGGCAATCGCAGCGTCGTGCCGGTGACGCCGGAGGCCCACCTGCAGTACCACTTCGGGCGGCTCGCGCCCGCCGTCGTCCGATTCCTGGCGGCGCGGGTGAAGCTGACCTGATCAGGAGGCGCGGGCACGGGCGAGTTCGGCCTCCACGGCCACCACTCGCTCGGGCTCGACGCCCCACGGCTGCTCGACGCCGACCCGGCGGTCCAGATCCCACAGCACGCTTTCCTCGCCCGGAGCCGCCACGAGCGACCACGCCACCACCGTGCGGCCGAGCTGCTCCGCCATGCTGCCGTGCGAATCGACCGGGGGCCCGGCGCCTTCCGGGAAGTGGTGCAGGAAGCGGCCGTAGGCGATGGCGCAGAACTCCGCATAGCGCTTGGTGCACAGGATGAACCCGTGCCATGCCTCGTCCACCGCGTGCGACGGCATGCCGATCACCTGGTCGTCACGCATGGCGGCGCCGCAGCACAACAGCCACTGCCGCAATCCCTTGTCCACCAATTCCCGCGGCTGCCATGGGCAGGTCTTGTAGACGGCCTCGGGCAGTTCCAGCGCGTCGACGGCGGCGCGCACGGTCGCCAGGTCGATCTCGCGCGCAGGAGATCTATGGAACCTGAAGTTCACCACAGTTCACTGTACGTGCGCGTCGATAGGCCGCTACCGTTCTGACATGAGCGCACTCATCCTTCTGTTCATTCTTTTGATGGTGCTGCTCCTCGTGGCGGTTCCGATCATCATCGTGGTGGTCGTCATCCGCTCGCAGCGCAACCGGTTCCTGCCGCCGCCCCCGTATGGTGGGTGGGGCGTCGGGAATCGGAGCGGGGGATATCACGAGGGGGGTTCCACGGATCCGTTCTGGGCGGCCGGCGGCGCCGGTTTGATCGGCGGGTTCGATCAGCCGAGCGGCTGCGGGGGCGGACATCACCACCACCACGACCATCACCACCACGGCAGTAGTTGCGGTGGTGGGAGCGGTAGTAGTTGCGGTGGGGGCAGTAGTTCCAGTTGCGGTGGGGGCAGTAGTTCCAGTTGTGGTGGGGGCAGTAGTTCCAGTTGTGGCGGAGGTTCCTGACGCACGATTTGACCTCAACATGCCTCGAGGTTTCATGCTGATCTTCGTCGATAGGCGGCAAGGAACGACGAAGGGTGTGTCATGAGGGCTGTACAAGCCAGTGAGTTCGGTGGGCCAGAGGTGCTCGTGGTGCGGGAGCTGCCGGAGCCTACGGCCGGACCGGGGGAGGTGGTCGTCGACGTGGCTGCCGCGGATGTGATGTTCCTGGACACTCGGCTGCGTTCCGGCTGGGGCACCGACTTCTTCGCGATCGAGCTGCCCTACGTGCCCGGCGGCGCGATCGCCGGTGTGGTGGCGTCGGTCGGTCCGGGCGTCGATCCGTCCTGGGTCGGCAAGCGAGTGTCGACGCCCACCGCGGCCAGCGGCATCGGCGGAGGCCTGCCGATCGGCGGATACGCCGAGAAAGCAGTGGCCAAGGCGGACACGCTGGTGGCTTTGCCCGAGGGGCTGACTCCGGCGCAGGCCGTCGCGCTCACCCACGACGGCAGGACGGCGCTCGCCGTGTTCGACCGCGCCGCCGTCCAACCGGGGGAATGGGTGCTGATCACCGCCGCGGCCGGCGGGCTGGGCGTCTTGTTGATCCAGCTCGCCCGCGCCGCGGGCGCGAACGTCGTCGCCGCCGCACGTGGCGCCACGAAGCTGGAACTGGCCGAGCGGCTCGGCGCGACCGCGGTGGTCGACTACTCCGCGCCCGATTGGGCGGCCGAGGCGCGCGCGGCGACCGGGGGAGCGGGGGCGCACGTGGTGCTCGACGGTGCGGGCGGCGGGCTCGGCGAGGCCGCCCTCACGGTCGTCGCGGACGGCGGGCGCTTTCTCGGATACGGCGCTGCCGCAGGTGAATTCGCCACACTGGACCGGGACGACGCGGCGGCGCGCGATGTCACCGTCTACGGGCTGTTCGACATCACCGGTTCGGATGTCGATTGGCAGGCGCTGGCCCGGCGCGCCCAGGACGAGGTCGCCGCGGGGCGCTTGGAGGTCGTCATCGGCCAGACCTTCCCGCTCGACGAAGCCCATCGGGCGCATGCCGCCATCGAGTCCCGAGCGGCCGTGGGGCGCACTTTGTTAACAGTGTGAACAAAGCGGCGAACTGGACAATTGACGTAGTGCGAGGTCCCGGTGACGGCGCTAGGGTGCCGGGGTGGAGACTCTGCTCGTCGTCGGTATCGTCATCGTGGTCCTCGGCTTCGTCGTCGCTGTCGTGGCGTTCGCCAGCCGGCCACCCAAGGAAGCCGAGCTATGGGACGACCATGACGACGCCGACGACTACGAGGACGACTGGGACGAGGACTATCGCGAGGACTGACCCCGCTGCGCCGGGGTCAGCACCACGACCGCGATGGGCCGCTTGGTCAGCTTCTGATAGGCGCTGTAGCGACCCTTGTTCACCTTGTCGACGAGCGCCCACCGCCGGGCGTACTCGGGATCATCCGGCAACGTCGCCCGGGCCCGCACCGTCAGTTTCCGCCGCCCGACCTGGATCTCGCACTCCGGCCGCGCCTTCAGATTCGCCAGCCACCCCGGCGGTCGCGGCGACCCGCCGTTGGACGCCGTCACCAGATAATCCCCGCCGTCGCGCGCGTACGTCAGCGCCGAAGTCCGCTCCGCGCCGGACTTACGCCCCACCGTCCGCAGCAGCAGTGTCGGATTCCCCAGCAGCAGCCGATGCCCCACCAGCCCGCCGCTGTTCTCGTACACCCACTGATGCGCCTTCAGCGCCTTCGTGAACAGACCGGCCATACCTGACCCTCCAGTAAGTTTCCGAAGCCTCCACCCTAAGCCAGGCGACTGGTTTCCACCCCGAAGGACCCGGTAGCATCCACAACGCTCGCGGTTCTCCGCGGCACGGGGCGGTAGCTCAGTCGGTTAGAGCCGTGGACTCATAATCCATTGGTCGCGGGTTCGAGCCCCGCCCGCCCCACAAATGGTACTTGACCAGCGGAAACGCTGAACGCTACAGCCGAGTTGGTCCAGAACAGTGCTCCATCAGCAATGTATTTTGCCGGTAGAATCCGGACATGGGGATGGATTTGGACGACATCAGAGAGCTTGCCGAGGACTTCGCGACGGAGCTGCGTCGCAAGAACCGGAGCAAGCAGACCATCGACGGCTACCTCACCCGAATCCGGTACTTCGCCGACTACCTTCAGGAACGCGAGTTGCCGACCACAGCGCCGGACATCACCCGCGCCCATATCGGCGGTTACATCGAGGACCTACTCACGCGACCCAATCGGCGCACCGGTGAGCCGTTGTCACCGGAGTACGCACGCGGCCAGTACCGATCGCTGCAACAGTTCTTCAAGTACCTCGCGGCCGAAGAGATCATCGACTCGAATCCGTTCGACAAGATGAGCCCGCCTGCGGTCCCTGATCAGCAGGTGCCCGTGCCGAGCATGGACGCGGTGAAAGCTCTTCTCGCAGAGTGTGATGGCGCTGACTTCGCCGACCGACGCGATAACGCCATCATCCGGTTGTTCGCCGACACTGGGATGCGGTGCGGCGAACTCGCACCGCTTGAGGTGGACTCGCTCGACTTCAATGAGAACACGGTGCTGGTGATCGGCAAGGGCGGCCGACCGCGGACGTGTCCGTTCGGTGACAAGACCCGAACGGTGCTGCGGAGATACCTCCGGGTGCGTGCGAAGCATCCGGGCGCGAAGAACGACAATCCGGCTCTGTGGCTCGGTTACCGAGGAGTGATGACCGACTCCGGTATCCGCCAGATGCTCGAGCGTCGATGCGACGCGGCCGGCATCGAACGTCTGCATCCTCATCAGCTCCGCCACTTCTTCGCGCATACCTGGCTCGACAGCGGCGGCCAGGAGCAAGACCTCATGATGCTCGCCGGATGGCGATCGCGTCAGATGTTGTCCCGCTATGGCGCCGCGGTCGCGGACAGTCGAGCGAAAGCAGCGCACCGCCGGGCGCGGCTGGGCGACAAACTGTAGGGCCGTCCGGACGGCGCAGTCAGGGGCAACAGCAGGTCATGGGGCAAGGCGATACGGTTGCCTGTATGACCGATGACTTCGTTGCGTGGGCCGCGCAGCTGGCACGGGATAATCTCGTCGGCATGTCTCGGCGGTGGCAGCACGTCCAAGGCGTTGCTCGGCATGCTCAGCAGGCCGTCGATGTGGTTGACGACGGCGACCTATTGCTGGCTGCGGCGTGGCTGCATGACATCGGCTACGCGCCGTCGATCCGTGAGACCGGATTTCATCCGGTTGATGGCGCCGAGTTCCTGCGGCGTGAGGGCGCGCCGGAGCGATTGTGCGCTCTCGTCGCCAACCATTCGTGTGCTTGTGTCGAGGCGCGCAACCGCAATATCGAGATCCGCTGGCCGGATGAGCAGACAGCACTCCGCGACGCGCTGTGGTGGGCGGATATCACGACGACCCCAACCGGTGAGACGACGGATGTGCTCAGTCGCATTGCCGAGGTCCGCGAACGGTACGGCCCGGATCATGTCGTATCCAGGTCGTTGGCTGAGGCGGCGCCTGAGCTGATCGAAGCAGTTGACCGTACCGAGAAGCTGTTGCGTGAATAGTCGGCTGTTCGTCGTCTGTCACGTGTAATACGGCCGCGCTGAAGGAGTCAGGCCCCGCTCGATACGAAGCGCGATCGATGGATGGACGTCCAGAGACGAAACATCGCTAGGTGCAACCCATCTGACTTCCTTCGACTCCGAACTAGTTCGGAGTTCGCCTCCGATTGGGTCGGCGCGAAAGCAGATCGAGAACTCCTGACGGACTTCACCATCGTCGTATGCGATGACGTGCTCCGGATTCGAGAATATTCCGATGAGGTCGGTCACCTGCACATCGATCCCGGTTTCCTCTTTGACCTCTCGTACGAGCGCCTGTGTGACCGTCTCGCCCGCTTCGAGCCCGCCCCCAGGGATCGAATAGTGATCATTGTCGGTGCGGTGGATCATCAGGATTCTGCCCTGTGAATCGCGCACAAATGCACTAACGGCGACCTTGACGCTGTTCGGCGTGGGTGCGTCAGGGTCGTGGAAATAATCGATCCGGGCCATGAACGATCACCTTTCGGGGGTCGCGTTCGACCATACGTGCTCGAAGCTGGTCATATACGTCTCGAACATGTCGCCAGCGGGCAACTGGCGCAGATGAAGCGCGGGGGCGTGCGCGCCCGGCAGCCCGTAGACATGCATGTTGACGATCATCTCGTTGTCGAATCGGAACACCGAGTTGTAGAGCGTCGTGTCGTGGTATCGAAGCTCGACGCCCTCGATCTCGGCCAGCGGCTCGATCAGTGCGAGTGCGTTGTTGATACGCGAGGGCACGGTGCCTGCCGCCAGGCGTTCCTCGGCGCTCCGCTTGTCGGCTTCCGCCGCGGTCGGGCGACCGAACAGCAGTCGAACCTTCAGCCCGTCGCGTGTCTTCTTGCGCAGGGTTCGTGTGAATTCGGGCTCCTCGGCAAGGAACAAGCCCGCGAGCACGAGGACGTCGAGTTGTTCGCTCGTGCTCGACAGCAGCCGCTTCCACAGGTCACTTGGAATTGCACTGCGGTGTGGGTAGACCGTCAGGACTTCCGATTGTGCAACCTCGACCTTCCGTTCTGGCGCGAGAGCGTCCGGCCACAAGTAGTTCTCGGTTTCTCCGACTAGCGCGGCGACGGCATGCCGGTGCTTTGGGTAGGGCACGCGGCCCTTCGTGATCCACCGTTCGACGGTCTTTGGCTCCACGCCGACCTTGTCCGCGACGTCCGGGATGTCGAGGCCAGCCTGCTGCATCGCATTGCGAAGGCGTTCGTTCGCCATTTCGCCTCCAATTTCAGGGACGTCTAGGGACTTCTTCAACGGTACCTGAGACGTCTGGACAAGTCCACCTATGCGGTGCTTACGCCCGAAGTTTCGGCGAAAAGTGGGGAACTGCAACGTATTTCCCACTTTTCGAAGGAGCGGGCATTGATGGACAAGGCTTCTACTGAGGCCCGGAATCTGATCAGCCTCAAGACCGCGGCGGCGCTCGTCGACGTCGACACGAAGACGATTCGAAACTGGATCGCGGCCGGTGATCTCAACGGATTCAGGGTGAACGGACGCCTGCTGCGGGTCGAGCGTGACGAGCTGCTGGCGCTGATTCGGCCCGCCGCGACCGTCATCAACGGCGGTGTGGCATGAGCACCCCCGTCGAGCGGACATTGCAGGCGCGGATCGCCGCGCACGAGTCCTGGGCGAAGACTTCCGATCGCGCGGCGCGCACTGCGAAGGCGCGGGCGGCGATGACAAGCAAGTTCGACCGCATTGTCGACCCGGATGGGCTGTTGAGCCCGGAGGAGCGTGCCTACCGCGCTGATCAGGCTCGGAAGGCTCATTACACGCGGCTCGCGTTGAAGTCTGCGCAGGTCCGCCGCCGTCGCGGTCGTAGCCGCAAGGGCGGTGAGTGCTGATGCGGGCGCGGACGTTCATTCTTGCGGTCGCCGCCATCGCGGTCGGCTACCTCGTGCTGACTGCGCCTGAGGTTGTCGGGTTCACGGTGATGCTGCTGGGCGCCATCGTGTTCTGGCGGTCATCGAGGCGATGGAAGGTCCGGCGATGAGCGCGCCGTGGCGGCAGGACCCGCCTGTTCAGGGTTACACGGTCACGCATTTCGACCGCCGTGGTGGTCATAACCCGTTGCATTCGATGGCTGGTCCGGAGTTCACCGGGACCAGTGCGGTGTTCGCGCCGCTGGGGCTGTTGCCGCCGATGGTGCGGCTGGCTGCGTTCTGCGTGCTGCTGCTCATCGGGATGGGCGGGTGCACGGCGGCGTGGATCGATCAGCAGGACTATGTGCCGTCGCCGAACATCTGCCGCCCGCTGAACGCGGGGGTTCCGCCGGAACCGGCTGGGTCGTGTGTGCCTCGTTCGCAGCTGCCGTCGCAGGTGGTGACGCGATGAGCACTGAGAACGAGCGTTGCCGCGAGCACGCGGAGTTGGAGGCGGAGTTCCAGCGCCTGGACACCACTCTTGGCGTGTTGAGCGACATGCTCGACGGTGCTGTCGAGTCTTCGCGGGCGAAGGACTGGACCGGCATCGCGTTCGAGAGGTCGCGCATCGCACAGACCGACGCGATCAAGCAGGTCCATGCCGAGCAACGCGCGGTCTGGGATCGGCTGCTGGATTACCGGCACGGCCCGGAGGTGGCGGCCCAGATCCGAGCCCGTGTCGCCGAACGGGATGCCGAGCAGCGGCGTGCGCAGTGTCCGGAGCGGTCGCGATGAGCAGCCGTTTTCATGATCCAGACGGCCGCCGGTTCGGTATTCCGACCTGGCCGTGGGGTTTGGCGCCGCAGCATTTGCGGACCCGTCGTCAGCTCGCGCGGGAGGGCAAGAGTCCGAGTGGTGAGTACGAGGCGCAGGTGCTGCGGGCGCGGGGTGGGTCGCGAGGGCCGCTGAAGGCACACCTGTATGACGCGGAATCGGCCGTGCCGAAACGAGTCTCGACCGAAGCGCAGCTGGAGGCATTGCAGCTGGCGCGGTGGACGCGCTCGGCGATGGCCGCGGAGCGGCGAGGGGTGGACGCGACGGAGATGCGCGAGTTCATTGCGCAGGCCCGCACCGATATCGCCGAGCGCCGCCGCGGGTCTGGTCACAGCCGCAGTTCGCGGCAGGGAAGGGAGCGAACCCGATGAACCACAAGAGGAAGGGCGTCGACCGCTACACCGCGTTGGAGCGTCGCCACCGTGCCCAGATCGTCGGCGGGTTGCGTGCTCAGGGCATGTCCTACCGGCAGATCGGCGAGCAGCTGGGTATTTCGCTGGCTCAAGTCGAGTCGTGCCTGGGTGAGGCGACGCGGCTGCGTGAACAGGGGCTGACGAAGCAGGAGATCGCCGAGGAGATCGGCATCCCGTACGGGTCGTTGGGCCGGGTGCTGGCGGTACAGGGCAGTAAGGGTCTGTCGGCTCAGCAGGACGCGGCGCTGGCCGCGCTGGTCGACATGCACGGGATGCAGGTCGATGTGCTGGCCGAGTTCATGAGCTTCAGCAGCCTCAGCAGCGCCTACGACCTCGCCGACGCTCTGCTGAAGCGGCGGATGGTGCATCCGCTGCTGTCGGTGCAGCGCGGCCGGGCGTGGGTGTACCCGAGGCGTGAGGTGGCCGAGCGGTATCTGGGGTGGCGGCCCAAGGACTGGAAGCCGCCGCTGATGTACGCCAACCATTACCGCGCCGTCGCTCAGGCGCGGGTGATGCTGGTCGGTTCCGACCCGCAGTTGTGGGTGTCGGAGCGGGTGCTGCGCCGCCGCGCCGAAGTCGCTGCCGCGGAGTCGAAGTCCGGGCACGTGGTGTTCAGCGACGGCCGGACCCCGCGTAAGGGACGCCCGCACGTGCATGACGGGCGGTTCCTCGGCGAGGTCGGCGGTCAGCACGGCTGGTGGGCGCTGGAGATCGAGCTGAGTGCCAAGGACCGCGTCCACATGGACACCGCGCTTGCGGGAGCGATCCGCGCCGCGCGCGACAGCGAGGACGAGGCCGTGATGGGCCTGCTCTACCTGTGCCGTTCCCAGCGCGTCATGAACACCGTCAATGCCGCCTACCAGCGGCTTCCCCGCGAACTCGCCGCGGTTGAGCTGCTGTTCGCGATCGGCGACTTCGACGAGGAGTGGAGCCAATTCCTCACCCGCCGAAACCAGGGCCGCGCCGCCCGCAAGACCCGGCGCACGAACCTTCTTCTCACTCAGGAAGCGTCATGAGCAACTGCCAGCCGATCATCACTCCCCAGGACTGCCACCCCAACGGCAGCGCACAAGTCCCCACGACCGGCCAGCCGGACGCGCCGCCAGTGGAGCCGGGCGCCGGTAGCGGCCCGCTGGCGCCGCAGGCACCGCCGATCCGCCACGTCGAAGGCTGGGATCTGCCGACGCTGGACTTGTCCGCGGTCGGTGACGCGGCCTCGACAGCGACAGTGTGCGGTGTCGTGATCGTGGCGATGCTGGTCATGATCGTCGCGGTCGCGGCGCGGTGGCCGCTGGCGCCGCACCGGTTGCGCAACTTCGCGATCGGGTCGCTGCTGCTGCCCGCGGCGTCCGCGATGGCCGGCGGATCGTGGATGACCCCCGCTTCCCTGTTGTGGTCTGGTGCGGCGCGGATTGCCGAGGGCGACCTGGGCGGGCTGCGCACGATGGTCCTGCTCGGTACCCCGGTGGCCGCGCTGGCGGCGACGTACTGGTGGGCGTCGTTCGTGCACAAGACCAACACCGTCGGGTTGAAGAACCTGGGCCGCACCGAGCGGGTGCAGGCGGCGCTGGCCGCGCGGCAGTTCGCCGGGGCCGCTCGGTCGGCTCGCTCGGTAGGTGCCCCGTTCACCACAACGGACGGGATCGTGCTGGGGCCGCTGGCGGACCGGCGCTCGGCGAACCCTCTGGGTTTGTGGTCGGAGCTGACCGCGCGGCATCAGGCGTGGATGGTGGTGCCGCACAAGGAAGCGCGTCGCCAGATGGCCGCGTTCGGCACGACCGGTTCGGGCAAGACGGAGCTGATCAAGCGGTACGCGGTCGGGATGCTCGAATACGAGTGGAACGCCTGGCAGCGGTGGAAGGACGTGCCGGGCATGCGGGGCAAACACCCGCGCCCGCTGCTGGTGGTCGTGTCCTGCAAGGGCGGCAACGACGACAAGGTCTTGGGCCACGAGTTGCGCGCGATCGCACAGCGCCGCGGGATCGCCGCCGACCGCATCGCCGAGGTTCCCCACGGCGCCCGCTTGGACGTGTGGGCGATGCGTGCCCGCGATCAACGCGCCGTGCTCGGCGACATGCTCAACGCTGGACAGGCGTCGACGTCGGAAGGCCAGCACTTCGACGAGCTGCGCCGCCGCATCGTCTCGCTCGTTGTCGATGCCCCGGCCGGGCCGCCCCGGTCGAGCGGGGAGTTCCTGGAGCGGCTGAATCCCGAGACGTTGCTGGATTTGTGGGGCAACGCCCCGGACGTGAAGCGGATGGTCGAAGCCCTTCAGTCGGAGAAGGTCGACCAGCTCGCCGACATGCTGATCAAGGCATCCAACCTGTTCGACAGCCTCCAGGGTGAGGACGGGCGGATGGTGTTCGACGGCGGTGTCGACCTAGACGACCTCGACGTGCTGTATGTGACCGTGCCGGGCCTGGACAAGGACGCCGCCCGCGCCCAGGTCGCCGCCATTCTGCGGATGCTGATGCAGCGCGCGGCCCGCACCGCCAAGGACCAGCGTCGCAGCGTCACCTTGATCATCGACGAGCTGAGTGCGCTCACCACCGGCCAGGGCTCGATCGGGCTGGAAGAGGTGTGCGAGCGGGGCCGCTCGCAGGGGGTGAGCGTGCTGTTCGCCGCCCAGAGTCCAGAGGGTGTCGCCGGGGATCAGTGGGCGCTCGACCGGATCTTGAAGTCCTGTGCGGGTGGGGTGCTGCTCGGCTACGTCGAGAACGCCGGAGAGCTGTGCAAGCACTTCGGGTCGGTCCGGCACATGTTGCCGTCGCGGCACCTGATCAAGGGCCAGCGCACCGGCGACGAGGGTCAGGTGTCGGTCGGTGAGAAGTGGCTGGTCGACCCCGACCGCGTCCGCCAGTTCGACACCGGCCAGTTCGTCTACGCCAAGGCCGGCCGCGCCCAGTTCGGGCACGTCGTGCCCGTCGACCCCGCCACCGTGCGCCCGTTGCCCGGCACGACCAGCGCCGATCCCGAGATTGAGGCCGTCACCGCCGACGTGACTGCCTGACCCCCATTTCTCCGAAACCGATTGAGAGGCAAGCCCATGCGCATCATCCGACCCCACGACGACAACGACGACGAGGGCCAGCGGCGGCCCGAGCCCGCTGCGGCGCCGACCGATCCCGCGATCGCGGGCGAGCTGTTCGCCGACGAAGTCGAGGACTGGCTGGCCGGTATCGCCGACCTCGACACCGCCCCAACCACCGCACCCGCACAGACCGAACGACCCACCGGAGACACCAAGCCGGTGCGCCGGGCCGCGTTGACCGTCGTGCCCGACCTCGACGACGAACCCACCGAGCAGGCCGCCGCCGCGGTGGCGCCGGTCCCGGCGCGGTCCCGGGCGCAGACCGCGCGGCGCACCGCAGCAGCTTCCGCCGTTGTGGTCGGTGCGGCCGTGACCGCCGGATGGGGTGAGGGGCCGCTGGTGGTCGGTCCGTTGGCCGTCTACGGCGGCGCGTGGGTGGCCTACCTGTGGTGGAACGCCGCCCACCGCCCGCCCCTTCCGCAGGCCATCGGCACCGTCACCGCCGGTATCAGCCACGCCGTCGCCGCCGTCGCGACCGCCATCGTCGGACTGCTGCGCGCCCTGGTCGAGCGCATCGACCGCGCCCGCACCCAGCACGAGACCAACCGCACCACCACCAACTCCCAGGTCCAGTGACCACCACAAGGAAGGAAAAGCATTGAGCACCAACAAGATTCCTGACGAACCGATTCGGACTGCACCCGCTGAGCTGTACGGGCGCCTGCACAACGTCGACGACCGGCTGACGCAGCTGCGCCGCGAGATCAGCGAGATCCAGCGCGAGTACGCCGCCCTGCGCCGCCACCCCGACGCGTTGGCGGTCGACAACCTCGGCGACCCGCTCGACCCCGTCGAAGCCACCTTCCGCGCGGAAACCGCGCTGGCGATGGCGGACGAGAAGTTGGACGCCGCGGGTGTCTGGCTGTCTCGCGCCCGTGGTCGGTACGCGACCCGCCTCAAGCTCACCGACACCGCAGCCGACGAACTCGACCGCCGACGCAACCGCGTCGAGCGGACCCGATGAACACCGAAAACACCCACAAGAGAGAGGGATTCACCGCAATGACCGACCGTAGCCCTGAGGACGAGATGATCGCCGAGGCCCGCAAGTTCGCGCGATCGCTGCCGGAGCTGACCCGCCTGCACGCACAGGCCCGCAACTTCTTGGAGCGCCGCAAGATCCGCAAGGAGATCAGCCGGACGCTGCGCCAGCAGCGCCGAGAAGCAGAGGTGATGCGCAAGCACCAGCTGACCTGGACCAGCCAGGCCATCGACCGCTACCGCGTACACGTCCAAACGGTCGCCGACCGCGCGAACGACCCGCGCGTGGACCACGAGCGGCGCGCCCGCGACGCTCACGCACTGGCAGAGCACCGCAACCGCCTGGCCCGCGGCTTCATCGGCAACGAGCACCTGACCCGCACCGAGCAGGGCATAGCCCTCGACGGGTTGGACTCGGCGACGATCTTCCCGCATTTCAAGGTCGGCAACCTCTTCGCCAAAGCGCACAAGGTCCGCGGCATCGACGCACTGCGCTACCGCGCCCACGTCGCCCGCGAGACGGTCAACGCCCGCCAGCGCACCGAGGTGGAGCGTGAGCAGGGCTGGCAGCAAAGCCTGGACGCCGCGCGCCGAGCCAACGCCGAAGAGTCGCTGCTCGCACGTATCGACGCCGCCCAAGCCCACCGCCACCGCTACACCGCGGAAATGACGTGGACCGACCCGGACGGCGGGAAGCTCACCGAAACCCGCTCCTTCGCCACCGAGCACAGCGCCACCAGCTGGTTGCAGCGCAACATCAGCGGCACATCGTGGTCGGACGGCACCACCCTGGCAGTCGAGACCCGCGACACCCTCAACACCGCGAAGCAATACGTCGACTACGGCCGCCCCGAGACCGTCGCCGACCAACTCGCCGCACGGGAGACCGTACTGCGGGAGCGGACGTTGTCCGGGCAGGTTCACCACGAGCACGTCGAGCAGCCCGCCCGGCAGCGGGAGAACACCGACCGCGAACGCCCACCCGAAACCGCCGGTGTCGACCGGCTGGCACAGGTGCAGCGCCAGTTGAACGACATGGCCGCCGACCGCGACCGGCTGGAAAACCGGGTCGGGATGCTGCAACGCGGCCTGGATTCGGTCTCGGCCGACCGCGACGAGATCCGCCGCAAACTCGACTCCGCCGAAGGGCACATCGAGGCGCTGAAGAACCGCAACCTGCGCCTGTCCGCAGAGGTCGACGCATTGCGCGCTCGGCCGGGCGTCGAGCAGCTGACCGCCGAGCGCGACCAGCTCAAGCAAGAACGCGACGAAGCGGTGCGCAAGCTCGTGCAGTCCACACCCGAGCACGAGCGCTACGGCAACCGCTCACACCGCACCGCCGCCAACGGTAACGGCGCGAGCCAGGAGGAGCCGAATCCGACGCTGGAGGAGCTTCGCAACTCCGTACAGCCGGGCAATGACACCGGGCCGGTGGGCAAGCGCGCCAGCTACCTGCGCGACCTCCCCGGGACCGGCCGCGAGCAGGCCGGTCCGGACACCCAGTCCTGGCCGCGTCCGGAGCGGAACGGCAACGGCCGCAACGGTATCGAGAGGAGCCGCTGACATGGAACGCGAGCACGAGGAAGCGATGCGCATCGAGTTCGCCCGCTACACCCAGCTCGGCGAAGACATGCACCAGCCGCAGGCCACCGACGCCGACCGCGACCGCATCACCGCCCAGCGCCGCGAGATCGGGCAGCGGTGGACCGACGGCCCGCACGCCGAGCACTGGGGCTACCTCGATGACGCCTACGAGGATTGGCGGCGCTCGCCAGAACCGATGTTCCGGCTGGTCGACAACATCGTCCACAACGACGGCGCCGGAGCGACAGAGCTGCAATACCGCAGCTTGCACTCGTTGCATCTGGCGATCCGCGACAGCCAAACCGTGCGCGACGCCTTCCACCGCCACACCAACCCCGACATCGAACAGCAGCCCGCACGCAGCCGCGGCGTGCAGCGGGGGCGGTGAGTCATGCACATCGAGCACGAGGAAGCGATGCGCGAAGCGTTCGCCGAGGTAGACCGGCTGTCGCGACTGCGGGACCGTCCGGGCGCCAGCGAGGCGGAGATCCACAGCCTTTACGCCCAGCAAGAAGCTATCGACCAGGGGTGGCGCAATGGGCCGCATCCGGGGGAGTGGAAGTACCTGAAGGACGTGCACGACTTGTGGTCGCGCTCGCCCAGCTCCATGCGGCGGATGCTGTCCTCGCCGGGCGCCGATTCATTGGACGAGGTGCAGCGGCGCAGTATCGAGCAGGCCCGCATCCTCACCGCCGCTCAGCGGCCCGAGATCGAGCGGGGGCGGTGACGATGACCGAACAGTCACCGCAGCAGGGCCGTTCGTACGAGGTCGTCACCGCGGCGTTGATTCGCCGGGTGGGCCCGGCCAAGTGGCCGCGGGAGCCGCAGCAGTGGACGAACTACCTGTGCCCGGTGCACGAGGGCGACGGCCACCACCACAACCCCAGCCTGGGTGTGCGGTATGACCCGCGGCAGGGCAAGACGATGGTGCGCTGCTGGGCACGCTGCGACGACCAGGACGTGCTCGACCGCATCGGGTTGCGGGTGCGCGATCTGTGGGATCGGCTGCCCGAGCGCACCAACCAGCAGGGTTCTGCTCGTCGGCCCTACGCGGGCGGCGGGCGGCCCGCCCGCCCGGCCAGCGTCGCCTCGCCGGTCGAGAAAGCCATTCTCGCGGCTCGGTTCCCATTGCCCGCCAAGCGGGATCTGGGTGCCCAGATCGGGGAGCCCGAGGCGGTCGACACCTACGTCTACCGGTGGCCGGGCGGCCGCGTCGAGGGCGCGGTGGTGCGGCTGCACACCCCGCACGAGCACGGGCACGCCAAGAGCTTCTACCAACGGCGCTGGACCGGAACCGAATGGGTGAATACCGGCTTCGCTCCGCTGCCGTGGCAGCTCGCCGACGTGCGCGAAGCGCTCGACACCGGCCGCGAGTTGTACGTGTGCGAGGGCGAGAAGGACGTGCAACGAGCCAGCCAGGCCGGGCAGCTCGCGACGTGCAACGCGATGGGCGCGGGGAAGTGGACCGACGACCACGCGCGCTGGCTGCGTGGCGCTGGCCGGGTGATCGTGATCGCCGACCGCGACCGTCCCGGCTACCGCCACGCCGCCCAGGTCGCCGACTCCCTCGCCGACCGCGTCGGCGAAGTCCGGGTGATGCAGGCCCGCGACGGCAAGGACCTCTGCGACCACCTCGACGCCGGACACGACCTCGACGAACTGGAACCGGTCCACTACCTCGACCGGCCCCGATCCCAGCGCAGCATCCACGACCTGCACCCCACCACGACCAGCCGCGGCCGGCCCGACCGGACCCGCGCCCGCTGAACACCACAACAGGAAGGACCCATCCCTCATGAGCAGCAACACCTTCGGACAGCGTTTCCGCCGTGCCGCACGCCCCGCGTCGGCGTTCACCAAGACCAGCAAGCCCGGAACCACCGTCTACGGCCGCATCATCGCCGCCGTCGAGGAACCCAAGCTGAAGTTCGGCGGCGCGCCCGGCGAGGTCGAACTCGACGAGGACGGCCAACCGGTAATGCAGACCGTCGTCACCCTCGACACCGGCGCCGGACCGCGCAACCTGTACGTGTCCTGGCGCATGGAACAGGCCATCGGCCTGGCGCTGGAGAACTCCGGCAGCGAGGACTTCGAGATCGGTGCGACCCTCTCGGTCACCTACACCGGACCCGACCCCGAGTACTCGCGGGCGCGGCTGTTCACCGCCGTCTACACCCCGGCCACCGCGAGCAAGGGTGCGTGAGCCGTGACCGGACTCGACTCCGGTGCGGACGTGGTGCGCAGCAGCGATCCTGCTGCGCACCGCAGCCCACCAGCCGATGCACAGGCCGGTGCACGGACCCGCGAGCAGGTGTCGGCGATCCGGTTCTTCTGGGGTGAATTGCTGTTGGTCGCCGCGATGTCGATCGCGGGCAACCTCGTTCACGCATGGATCAACGCACCGGACGGCAAGCAGCCGGTCGCGGCGTTCGTCGCCAGTTTCCCGCCCATCGCGTTGCTCGCAGCAACCCACGGCGTCGGGCTGCTCGTCCGAGCCCAGAACAAGGCACACCTGGCGTACTGGGCTGTTGTCGCACTTACCGCCGCTATCGCGGTAGGCGCGTTCCGGCTGTCGTTCGACGCCCTGCGGGAACTGTCGATCCAGGTCGGGATGAGCGAACACCTGGCATGGCTGTTCCCGCTCATCATCGACGGCGCCATCGGACAGGCCACCGTCGCCCTGCTCGTGCTCGCACGCACCGACCACACCAGCACCGAACCGGCGGTGCGCACCGAGCCGGAACCAGTGCAGCAGCCCGAGCCGATACGCACCGTGTCGGTGCGTGAAGTCCACACCGAGACCCGGTCGACCTCGACCGAACTCACCGCACAACAGGCACCCCCGGAGCTGCGCACCGCCGAACAGACCGCGATCGAAGCCCCTACGCACCACGCACCGACGCCCGGTGCGGAGGTCGACCGGTGGGCGCGGGTCGCCGAACTGCTGTGCAGCGCTGACCCGTCCGGGCGGCGTGACCCGGAGAAGGTGACCGAGATCCTGCGCCTGCGTCACGAACAGAACTGGTCGCACGCGCGCATCGCCGAACACGTCAGCCTCAGCTCGTCCTCGGTGACCCGCACACTCACCGCGGCCCAGGAACACATCCAGGAAGGAATCCACCAGTGACCAGCGTGGTCCACGTCCGATTGTCCGGCGATGCCGACGCCGTCGCGGCGGTGACCGCGATGCTCACCGCCGCCGGATTCGACATCCGGCTCGGCGAACGCACCTACCCCAACCGCAGCGGATCGGGCGTCCGCGCCTACGGCGAAATCGCCGTCAGCATCGGCAGCGTCGGCACGTAGCCAGCCGGATAGCATCGCGCACAACCGCATACGAGCAGGCCCCGCTGGCGATGCCAGCGGGGCCTATTCGTGGTCTCAGGGGCCGGAAACCGATCCGGATCTGATTCCGACCTGATCCGGACCTGATCCGATTTTGATACGACTCCGAATCCGATCAAAATCGGATCAAAGGACGCGAGAAAGATGCGCTGAGCTGGGGTGTTTGGCGTCGTCTCCCTCCCCACCCGGCCGACACTCTCTATGGCTTCGCTGTTCATAGAGAGTGTCGGCCGGGTGGGGAGGGAGCCAACACCAAACAGTTCGAGGAAGTCCAGGAGGAGACCACAAGGAAGGGGAGGGGAGGACCACAACGAAGGGCGGGGGCGGGTGGTTTCGTCAGGTGCGGACGTTGTGTCTAGAGCTGCGCCGCTGCGGTGGCGTGTTCGCGCGCGGAAGCGCGCTCAGTGCTGTGCGGGAGTCGAGAGCGCGAATTACGTTGGATGGCAAGCGCATTTACCGACAGCAGGTCTGCGTGGCGCGCCAGCACGTTGCCGTGCGAAGGAGTGGGACCACAAGGGGATGGTTCCCAGCTGACCAGGAAGGATGTACGGCCGCCATGATCAGGTGGGCATGCCGCCGTGGCACCGCGCGACCATACGTAGCAGAAGAATGGTGCGCGGTTCCCGGCCTGCCGGTCAACCTGTAGTGAGATGCGTAACGGCGGACGGTGTTTGGCGTATAGGCTGGCCGGAAGCGTGGTGACACTGCCAAAGCATGATGGGCGCTGATGAGGGGGACGCGGATTTCGGAAATTGCCATCTGTGATCACTTTCCACGGGATTGCTTCCCGTGCACTCCTAGAACGGAGACTTGATGACTCGAATTATTTCGTTCACAATCAAAGGTTTGTCGGGACGTCGTGATGTAGTGCATCATGAATTGAATTCCGATGTGAACGTATTCTGGGGACCTAACGGTTCCGGCAAGACCTCAATGTTGAAGATTCTGCACAGTGCCTTATCTAACAATACCGAAGTACTTCATTCGGTATCGTTTACGTCGGCACGCGTGGAGTTCTATAGCGAAAATCGCGAATCGAATGTTACGCGCGAGATTTCCAAGAAAGATCTTTCGCGATCGGAAGGCGAGTACGAAGAATTATATGATCCTGACACCGGGGAAGTGATGTATATTCATACCCAGCCTAAGGTGAAGGTTTGGAAGACGGCTCCTGTAGCGGCGCGACAAGCTAACCGTTTCAATCACCGGTGGCTCCCGATCTCAAGGATTCTCAGCACGCCACCGCGCTCGCCGAGGCGAAGAGCGGTCGCCAAAAAGTCTTCGCATTTCGACCTGGACGAAGCATTCGTTGAAGGGATTGAGCAAAGGTGGTCGGATTGGCGGTATAGGGCTAATAGGGAGATCCGATCCGCGCAGGATCACGCACTTGCCGCAGTTCTGGAAGTTGCTCTCCGCGGAGTGAGAAAGCGCGACAAGTCTATCAAACCGCTCGATGCTGAACAGGCATATGCTCTAGTCACCAACTTCTTCAATGAACGGACAACTCCGCGAGTGGGATTTGCCTTTCGGGATTTCAGTGAGTTCGCGCGTCGATATAATGAGGACAGTATATTGCCCGACATTGTGCAGAGGCTGCAAAAAGTGGAACTGGAAGTCGCCAAACTGCTGGAGCCGCAACGGCGCCTTGAGAAGATGATTAGCGAATTCTACTCTAAAGGTCGACGGGTCACGTTTGGGGATGACGGCATTACTGTTAGCGTTAACGGTACAGACATTCCTTTGGGAAATCTTTCCAGTGGCGAACGCCAGCTTCTCGTAATTCTTCTCGAATGCCTCGATGCTGGAAACAATTCTGTTCTGATAGATGAACCAGAGCTGTCTATGCACGTCGCCTGGCAAAACAAGCTGGTCGAATGTATGCGTACAGTGAACCCCGGTGCTCAGCTCATTATGGCGACGCATTCCCCTGAGATTATGGCTGAGCTGGAGGATCGGTGCATAATAGAGCTTTGAGCAAACCGACTTGGTCTCCTCGGGCTTACAGTCGAATAGTGTTGATCAGCCCAAAATTGCTTCACATCGTAGTGGAAGGAAAGACTCACGATCGTAGTTACTACGGATTAATTGCTGAGTCGAGTAAGAGGTTGGTGGGCAGCTACGAGGTAACTCGAATTGAGAAGATTTACACTGGAGGAGGGAAGGAAGGTGTGCTTAAAGTTTTCGAAAGCATGAAGTCAAATAATCATCTCGTTCAGCACACTTCCCTGGGGCGCAAGGTTGCTGTATTCGTGCTGGATAGAGATGCGGAGGTTATATCTGGCGGATCGAGGAGGCACCCACATATTTTCTACACTCGCGGGTATGATGTCGAGGCCGACATCCTCATGCATGGAGACGCTGGTAAAGCATTAGGGACTGCAATGGGTCTATCTCCTGCGGAGTCTCGAAGCCTGGCAAGATCTTTGGGGGCATGGCACCGGGACGCCGCAGATGAATGGCGAGAATGGGTCGCGCTGTGCTGTATTTCGTTGATATTAGGTGTTAAGTCTAGGGCGAACTACTCGCGGTCGACGGTCTCGCCGGAAGATCTGGCAAGCATGACAGCCGTTAGGTCTCACATTGTTTCTAAGTCCGGCTTGGATAGCGATGAGTATCTGCAGTTTGAGGCCAACATTAGGAGCAAGATAGACGCAATCTATGCTCGCGGTAAAAGTCATGCGCTCGTGAAGGGTAAATGGCTTCCAGCATATTTGCATCGCCGGATCGTGGATTTCTACGCTGACGACGATAAACCAGATCTTGATGGTTTCGAGAAGAAGATCGTTAGCAATTTCGTTGCTTCCCTTGATCCGGGGCAACCGTGGGCACGGAGATACCGGGATTCCTGGGAAGATCTTATTTCGTAACTTCGATACGTTGGCCACGTCCAGGGCTGCGGCTGCCATCGCCCTGGCGTGTGCCAGTGGCGTCGGGGCGACGCGCGACTTGGTGACACCGGCGATACACCGCGACGGCGGTTGGTCGGCATCAATTGGTCTGCCTGTCGAGGAGGCCCAGCACTGGGGATTGAGCCTGCGCCGCCGTCTGGGCGCTCAAGATCAAGCATCGCCTGGCTCGACACCAATGTATTTTGCTTCTATGGTCAGGGGTGACCAGTGTTTTGCGAGGTAAGGACACCGTTCGGAGTGTTTGATCTCATAATCCATTGGTCGCGGGTTCGAGCCCCGCCCGCCCCACAAACAGCCCTACTCAACCCCCGACCGAAGGTACAAAGAGGTCGGAAAGTTGGAGCCGGTCTGTCAAGGTATGAGATGAAGCCTCCCCCTCCGGGAGGCTTTCGTCGTGTGTGGGGCTGTCGTGCCCCAGCATCGAGGAGTTCGCGGTCGGGTCGACCGTCCTGCGGCGATGGGTCGGGCCGCTGGTTCCGGCTTGGTCAGCAACTGGCCTTGCTGCTGCCTGCCCCTGCGGGCTCCGGAAAGGCGTACTCGCTGGGGCGTGAGTACGGCGGGTGGACCGGTCGGCCGGTGCGGGGCCTGCGTCGGCTGCGGTGGGTAACTCCGCCCGCGTACTACACGCGCAAGGTCCCAGTCAATGACGTTGAGGCCGCGACGGATTGGCTGTTGGCACGTCGGGGACTGCAGCCTCCTGTGGGCAGCAGAAACCTCCTCAGGTTTGCTGAGGGGGTTTCTGTGTGTTCGGGCTGAGAGATTTTTGCTTCGCTCGTGCCGACCTTCGCGGCACCGAACGGGTTGAGGCTTCCACCCGCCGAGATGAACGCGACCCGAAACCACATCTTCGCTTGGCTGCCATCCTTGGTCACCACGTCGGGGGCATGACAACCTCGAGTGCGGTAGGGAACTTGGCGGCGCCGAACCCAACGGCCGTGTATCCGCCCTTGCTGACTTGCCCGGTGATCACGCCGCGGGCGGAGGCGATGCGATCGTCGGGGCCGCGCTACGGGGTGAGCGAATGCGTTCCCGGCAAGGGCGGACCGACCTTGAACGCCCTTGCCGGGTAACGCCGGAAACGATCGGCGGGCCGGAGCCTGCCGATCGTTTTGCGCGCCTATCGCGTTGTCACCGGGTGATCAGCGAGCGCAGGGTGAGGATGGAATCGCGGCGCTCGTAGGCGATCCAGGCGAAGATCCCCGACAGCACCAGCGGAAAGGGTGCGTACGCCGGCATATCCGTGAGGAAGAGGTTGGTGGCTGCGGCCAGCAGGGTGAGGATGGACAGGCCGACCGCGGCCGGTCCGCTCAGGCGCCGCACGAGCAGGCCGATACCGCCGGCGATCTCGCAGATGCCCACGAAATACATGAACCAGGGCGAGCCGATACCGGCCTCACGCATCGCCGCCATGTTCTCTTCTGGAACCATGTCGAGCACCTTGGGCAAGCCCGAGGCGAGGATGAAGAACAGGGCCAGGAAGATCTGGAGTCCCCACAGGACGCGGTTGCGGACTTTGCCGGGGTGGACGGTGGTGGTGGTCGCGGCGATGGTGGTCATTGTTCGTTCCTCCAGGGTCGGTTGCGCTGTTCGGCAGCGCGTTCACCTGATAGGACGGCGGCACTCGCGAAGATTCATCGGTCGACTACCAGCGCGGTTCCGAAGTCACACTTCGCCGCGTTCGTTCGTCTTCGGTCGCTGTGCTAGACATTCCCTGCTGACGTAGGTGGTGATGACTTCGTCGGGGGCGGCGCGGAATTCGACCCCCGCAGGCGGTGATCCGGACTCCACGCCGTGAGCGCTAAGATCAGGCCGACGTTCTGAGAGGAAATCATGACCAAGTCGACGGCATTCGCCGCTGTGCTCTCCGCGGCCGCTGCCGCTCTGCTCTTCCTGCCCGCCGCACCCGCGCACGCCCAGTCCCCGCACTGCGCCAAGGCCATCGAGTTGATCAACATCGCGATCGACACGAACGGCGGCACCCTGGACGATGCGACGGCGACAGCGCTGTCCGGCAGGCTGAGCGGACTCGCCGATCTGGCCCAGGGTGCGGAGAAGGATGTCATCTCCGCCTACGCCTACGCGCTGGTAGACGAGAACGTCACCGATCTCGACCCTTACACCGACGAGCTCAATCGCGTCTGCGCCTGACGGCGACCCCACGAGGAGTCGGTGGGGGCAAACCGGGGTAGCAGGTCCGCGTCGCCACCACATCATGTGCCGCTCATGTCCGGGTCGATTCGGCGTAGCGCGGAGGCCGGCCATTCGCTCTCGCGGTGCTCGGTCGGCATCGCGGCCAGTCCGTGTGTCGCCTCCGCCACCGCTTCGGCTGTTCGCCTCAGCAGAGCCAGGACGCCTCCACGCTGCACGGCTCCGAATCCCGTGCTCCACCAGTACATCGACGCGGGGGGCTCGATGCCGTCCGCCGCTTCCGTCGCCGCTTCGGCTACGGACAGTGCGCGCTGCGCTTCGCGCGTCTCTCCGTGCGCAGCCAGCAGTTCCGCTCGCCGCATTCGCCCGTAAGCGCTGACGATGGGGTGCGCATTCCGCATGCTCCAGCCATCCCTGACACCCCGCGGGTGATGCCGGACCGTCAGTGGTTGCGTCCTCGGTAGTCGAGGCAGGCGCGGCCGTCGGTGGGTGGGGTAGGGGGCGTGATGGCTTCCGTGTAGGCACGCAATCCTTCGGCGAGCTTGCCTGCCATGTTCTCCAGGTGTTCGGGGCGGAGGTGCTTTCCGAATGCTGCGGCATCGAGCAGTTGCCTGCGTACGTCGTTGATCTGCGAATAGGCGAACTGGGTGGGCTCGAGGTCCGGCATGCTCGGGCATGCTACCTCGAGTCGAACATATTTTCGATGCGAGTGTGATCTGAAGCGTCGGACTCTCTGGCCGGCACAGTGTGGAATGCCGACGTCGGCTTTCGAAACCGGCGGTTCCGTTCCGCACCGCCCAACTAACGTCCGGCGAGTTCGGCGACGACCGGAGCGAACCTGTCGGCGAAGTCGGCGCCGAAGACGAAATAGGAGAAGCCGATTTCCTCCCGTCGCCGCTGGATTTCCTCGGCGGCTGCCGCCGGATCGTCCGGAAGTACGGTCAGCGCGTCCGCCGCGCGAAGTGCGGCGGGGTCGGTGTCGGGGGGCGCCATGTGCGGCGCGACAGTGTCACCGATAACCGGCACGGCGAGCGCGAGCTCGACGTCCCCGCTGGTGCGGAAGTCGCGTGCCAGCCGCTCGACTTCGCTCCGAGGCTGATCCCCCAGCGCGAAGGTGACCGTGTCCGCGACCTCGGCCGCCAACGCCCGGGCCTTAGGACCGTATACGGCCATCGCCACGGGCGTGTGACGGTTGGGCCCGTCGAGATCTCGCAGCCTCGTGACGGTCTCACGTACCTGTGCCAGCCGCTCGTTCGGCGGCGGTACGGCGGGCAGTCCCTTGTCGCGGAGCTCGTCCTCGATTCCAGGTCTGCCGGTGCCGATGCCCATCTCGAAGCGACCGTCGGTCAGTAGCGACAGCGAGTGCGCTTCCCACGCCGTCAACCAGGCCGGGCGTAGCGGAGAGGCGTACACCCACGTGCCCACGCGCAGGTCGGTCAGGGCCGCGACGGTGGCCAGCATGGGAGCGGGCGCCGGTTGCATCTGCGGGAAGTCGGGCACCAGCAGCGTCGAGTAGCCGCTGTCGGCGATGCGGCGCACGCGATCTCGCCACGTCGGCAGGTCGGTTCTGAGTGGGGCAACGACCCCGAATCTGAACGGTCTCGTCATGTCCGGACTCCTGTCCTTCGGTCTATCCAGAGGAATCGACGACGGATCCACCCGAAATTCATCGGTGCGGCCGAGCTTTTGCACCCGTACCTGCGAACGCCCTGAAGTCGGCATGTCCGAGCGTTGACCAGGGATAACACCGTGTCAGTGGACGTGTCAGGCCGGTATCAGGCGGGTGTCAGCCATCCTGGCGACAGTTGTCCACATGAACAGCACAGCGATCGCGGCTTCCGGGCTGCGGAAGGCATACGGGGACAAGACGATCCTCGATGGCATCGATTTGCATATCGGTGCAGGGACGATTTTCTCGCTGCTCGGTCCGAACGGTGCGGGTAAGACGACGGCGGTGAACGTGCTGACCACGCTGCTGAAGGCCGATGGCGGCACGGCGCGGGTGGCCGGGCACGATATCGCGACCGAGCCCAAAGCGGTGCGCGCGGCGATCGGGGTCACCGGTCAGTTCGCGGCGGTGGACGATCTGCTGACGGGGGAGGAGAACCTCTTGCTGATGGCGGATCTGCATCATCTGCGGGCCGCTGAGGGTAAGCGGGTGGTCGCCGAATTGCTGGAACGGTTCGATCTGGTGGAGTCGGCGCGAAAGCCGGCCTCGACCTATTCGGGGGGTATGCGCCGGAAATTGGACCTGGCGATGACGCTGGTCACCAAGCCGGACATCGTCTTCCTGGACGAGCCGACGACCGGACTGGATCCGCGCAGCCGTCGCATCATGTGGGAAATCGTCCGGGAGTTGACGGCCGGCGGTGTGACGATCTTCCTCACCACCCAGTACCTCGAGGAAGCCGATCAGCTGGCCGACCGGATCGCGGTGCTCGACCAGGGCCGCATCGTCGGCGAAGGCACTCCCGAGGAACTCAAGCGCCGCGTGCCCGGCAGCCACATCCGGCTCCGGTTCGCCGACGTCACCGCCCTCGACGCGGCGGCGCGGATCCTGCCCGGCGCCATCCGCGACGACGAGGCTCTGACCTTGCGGGTCCCGGGCGACGGCGGCACGAGATCACTGCGAGACCTGCTGGACCGGCTCGCCGAACATTCGATCGACGCCGACGAGGTCTCCGTCCACACCCCCGACCTCGACGACGTTTTCCTTTCCCTGACCGGTCACGCCACCACGGAGGCTGTCGCACAATGAGCACCATTTCCGCACCGCTGGCCGATTCGTCGATCATGTTGCGCCGCAACTTCAAGCACATCGCCCGGACTCCGGTCACCATATTCAACGCGGCTTTCATGCCGGTCGTGATGATGCTGATCTTCGTGTACGTGTTCGGCAACGCTTTCGACGTCGGCGAACAGTACATCAACTACGCGACACCGGGCATGATCCTGCTGGCCATCAGTTACGGGTTGTCGGGCACCGCGGTATCGGTGAGTTCCGATATGGCGAAGGGCATCATCAACCGTTTCAAGGTCATGGACGTCTCCCGAAGCGCCGTACTGACCGGCCACGTCGCGGCGACCATTCTGACCAATGTGGTAGCCATCGCGGCCGTCCTCGGTGTGGCATTCCTGCTGGGCTTCCGGTCGTCGGCGACCGCACTCCACTGGCTCGGCGCGATCGGCATCATGGCCGCCACATCATTCGCGGCCTCCTGGCTCACGGTCGCATTGGGCATGGCCGCGAAGACTCCGGAATCCGCGGGCATGACCGTGGTGCCGCTGATCATGCTGCCGTTCGTGAGCAGCGCGATCGTGCCCGCCGACCAGATGGGACAGGGCATCCGGCAGTTCGCGCAGTATCAGCCCTTCACACCGATCATCGAAGCATTGCGCGGGTTTCTCGCCGGCCATCCTTCCGGCGGCTACACGGCGGCGGCGCTCGCCTGGTGCGCCGGGTTCGCCCTGGTCGGATACCTGTGGTCGCGGGCCACGTTCAACAAGCGCGCATAGGTGCCCGGCTGACGGCGCTGATCGGGCGCGTCCGCGATGCGCCGCCATCGGCATACCGGCCGGTTCTGCCCATTTCACACACCTGACAATTCTGAGGAGACAGCCATGCCCACGTTCGAGACACCGAAGCCGATCGTCGTCACCGTCGACGTGCTCTCCGGCAACATCACCGTGATCGCCTCCGACCGTGCCGACACCGTCGTCGAGGTCCGGCCGGCCGATGGGTCCAAAAAGGGTGACGTGCGCGCCGCCGAGCAAACCCGGGTCGCTTTCGCCGCAGGCACCCTGACCGTGAAAACGCCGAAAGACTGGCGGACCTACACCCCGTTCGGCGGCAACCCATCGATCGAGGTGACCATCGAGGTGCCGACCGGCTCCCGGCTGAAGGGCACCGCCGCCGTGGGCCGACTACTGGGCACCGGCGATCTCGGTGAGTGCGATCTGGAGATATCCGCCGGCGACATCACCGTCGAGCGCCCGCGCGGTTCGGTGACCGCGAAAACCGCCAAGGGAGACATTCGCATCGGCGAAGCGGCGCGCGGCGTGCTCCGGCTGGAGACATCCATGGGCGAGCTGGAGGTGGGTATCCGCCCGGGCAGCGCGGCGCGGCTGGAAGCCAACGCCCGACACGGCGCCGTGCAGAACCTGATGCAACCGGTGAACCGGTCGCGGGGCAACGAGGACACCGTGGAGGTGTACGCGCGTAACTCCTACGGCAACATCATCGTCCGGCACGCCACCGCCGCCTAGCTCCCTCAACGCGAACAGCACCCTCGGTGCACGACGCCCCTGTCGTGCACCGAGGGTGCTGTCGGTTTCTGCCGCGTTCAAACAGCGAGTGTCGTCGCGACCAGCTCACGCCAGTTCGCCTGCGCACCCGCCCTCGTCGCCTCGGTGAACCGTGCTTCGCCGAGACGACGTCGTGCTGTCTGCTCGATCCGAGCCGCATCCGGTTGAGAACGATCGCGCAGTCCGCGTACTCCGGAACTCGCGGCGAGCAGCCGCACGGCCTGTTCGTTCTGGTCGTCGCGCAGCGCCAGATCCGCGATGCCGACGAGTATTTGGGCGATGAGGGGCGCGTAGCCCGCCGCGGACGCCGCCTGGAAGGCCGCGGCATGTTGTGCGCGGGCTTCGTCGAGATCGTCTGCGAGGTAACCGAGTAGGTCGTGGGTCACCGCCTTGACGTAAACCTGCTCCGCATCGCTGCCCAGCAAGGTCGTCGCGATGTCGATCTCCCGGTGCGCCCGCGCGGCGTCGCCGTTCCAACGGGCCAGTTGCGCCTTCGCGAAGGCGAGTTCGGCCAGTGCGTTCGGCCAGGCGGACCGGTCGGCGTACCGCTGGCCCTCGGCGATGGCGGCCGCGCTCGCCTCCGCATCACCCAGCAGCCAGTACAGCTGAGCCTGCCGGGCCCGCATCAGGAAAACGTCCTCGATCGCGCCGACCTCGGTGACCACCGCGATCGCCTGGTCGAGGTGTTCGCACGCAGGGGCGAACTCGCCGCGCATGGCGATTCGATTCGCCAGCTCGGTCAGCGCGAACGAAATTCCCCAGCGCTCGCCGATGGCCCGGAACTCGGCGAGCGCCGTCTCGAGATACGTGTCCGCTTCCCGGCCCTCCTGGCCGAGCGCGATCCGCGCCTTGCCCAGCTGGAGCCGGGCCAGCGCCCGCACCCAGGGATCGTCGTCTGCGAGCAGCGGTTCGAACGCGGGCAGCAACGCGTCGGGCCCCTGCACCATGCGTTCCATCGCGGCGACGAACCCCAGCAAGGGGTATCGGCTCTTGCTGCGCCGGCTGAATCGGTATGCCTGGTGGATCCATTCCTCCACTCGGTGTTCGTCGGTCGGCCCGGAATTCATGAAATGCACGACCAGTCCGTACACCCTGGCCCGGGTCTCGTCGTCCACCTCGCCGGGCAGCTCGGCGGCCGCGGTGATCAGCTCCATGCCTTCGGCCTTGTGCCCGCTGAGCCACCAGTACCAGCCCGCGGCCGCCGCAAGCCGCATCGCCTCGGCCGCGTCGCCCGCCGCGAGCGCGCCACGCATCGCGACGGCGATGTTGTCGTGCTCGGCTTCCAGCGTGGCGAGCCACTCCAACTGCTCGGCGCGGCGCAGGTGCGGCTCCGCGCTGTCGGCGAGTCCGGTGAAGTACGCGAGATGCGCCCGGCGCACCACCTCCGATTCCCCCGCCTCCACGAGCCGGTCGAGGGCGTACTGCTTGATCGTGTCGAGCATCCGATAGCGCGGTCCGCCATCCCCGGCGGTGAGCAGCGATTTCTCGGTCAACGCGGTCAGCAGCTCGAGCACCTCCCATTGCTCGACCACCACGTTCTTCGCGCCCCCCAGCCCTTCGGACCCGCCCTCCGTGCCCGCGCAAACCTGCTCGGCCGCTTGCAGGCTGGCGCCGCCGGAGAACACCGCGAGCCTGCGCAGGACCATCCGTTCGGCGTCGGTGAGCAACTCCCAGCTCCAGTCGACCACCGCGCGCAATGTCCGATGCTGCGGCAGCGCGGTACGGCTGCCGCCGGTCAGCAGGCGGAACCGATCGTCGAGGCGGTTGGCGAGCTGATCGAGGGACATGGTGCGCAGCCTGGCCGCGGCCAGTTCGATCGCCAGCGGTATTCCGTCGAGCGCCCGGCAGACGCGCGCCATGGTCGACAATGTGCGGGCATCGGCGGCGAGATCCTTGCGCACCGCGCCGGCCCGGTCTCGCAACAGCTGAACGGCAGGGGAGGACTCGATCTCGCCGGGGCCCGCGTTCTCGGTGGGCAACGCCAGCGGCTCGACCTGCCATAGCGCCTCACCCGTGATGCCCAGTGGTTCCCTGCTCGTCGCAAGAATCCGCAGCCGGTGACACTCGCCGAGCACCCGGTGCGCGAACACCGCCGCGGACTCGATCACGTGCTCACAGTTGTCCAGGATCAACAGCGTTTCGCGCTCGCGGATCGCCGCGACGAGCCGGTCCATCGGTTCCGCGTTCGGAGCGCCGCCCAGCAGTGCGTCGCGGAGCCCGAGCGCGGCGAGCGCCGACTGCGACACCTCACCATTCGCACCGACCGACGCCAGCTCCACCAGCCACGCCCCGTCCGGTAGGTCGTCGAGCATGGTCCGCGCGGTTTCCAGGGCCAGCCTGGTCTTGCCCGAACCGCCGGGCCCGGTCAACGTGGTGAGCCGATGGTCGGCGATGAGTTCGCGCACGACGGCGACGTCGGCGTATGTGCCGACGAACTTGGTCAATTCGGCCCGCAGGTTCGTCTTGCGGTCGTTTTCCCTCGCGCCCACTTCGCCGCGCAGCAGCGCGACGTGCAAAGCGGAGAGTTCCGGTGAGGGGTCCACGCCCAACTCGTCGGCGAGTGCCTCCCGTGCCCGCTGGTACACGACCAGTGCCTCGTTGCCACGGCCCGCGGCGCCGAGCGCACGCATCAGCGCGGCAGCGAGCCGTTCCCGCACCGGGTGCCGGGCCACCAGTTCGGTCAGTTCGGCGACCAGTTCCGGGGCCCGGCCGAGGCGGATCTCCGCTTCGTACAGATCCTCCATGGCGGCCAGGCGCAGTCCCTCGAGCCGGGTGATCACCGCGTCGAAAGCTTCACTGTCCTGTACACCGATGTCCTGCATCAGCGCCCCGCGCCACAGGTCGAGGGCCTCGCGCAGCAGCCGGGCCTGCCGCGCGTCGTCACCGCCGCGTGCCTGATCGAGAAGTTGTTCGAACCGCACGGCGTCGACAGCGCCGGGTTCCACCGTCAGCCGGTAGCCGCCCGCCTGCCCGTCGACCAACCCGTCCGGCAGCACCCGGCGCAGCCGGGAAGCCAGTGCCTGCAAGGCGTTCGCCGCGTCGGAGGGCGGCTGCGCACCCCAGATCCAGTCGACCAGCGTCGTTTTGGCGACGACGCGACCGGGTTCGAGCGCGAGGGCGATCAGCAGCGCCCGCAACCGAGCGCCCGGTACCTCGATCGATCCGCCGTCGTCTAGTCGGATCTCGAGCGGTCCAAGCATCCCGATCTGCACCGGCCCATTCTGCCGTGGACGATCGGCAGTCGGCGGGCCGCCCGTCCCCGGGGTGACAACCGCTCCGATGGCGTCGACCGACAACGACCATCCCAGCTTCCCGACCGTCGACACCGTGTCAGCGGACGTGTCAGGCCGGTGTCAGGGCGATATCAGCCCGGCTGGCGACAGTATCCCTGTGAATAGTTCAGCGATTGCAGGTGGCGGCATGCGCTCCCTGCCCCGCACCCGGGGTGACCAGTGGAACTGAGGGTCGACCGAGAGCGCTGCATCGGCGCAGGCATGTGCGTTCTGATCGCCCCCGGCGTGTTCGACCAGGACACCGAGGACGGCCGGGTGGTGCTGCTGAACCGCGCACCCGCGTCCGACCAGGGGTCTGTCGTGCGCGAGGCCGCGCAGATGTGCCCGTCCGGCGCGATCACCCTCGTCTCCGGCGACTGGTCCAAGGCTCCGGCACAACAACCGCAACGAAGGAAAACCTGATGACTCGAGCAGTTCCCATCCCGAACGGCCTCCCCATGGAGCGCGACGCGAGCCCTTTCGACCCGCCCCGTGAAATCGCTCGGCTGCGCGAGACCCGCCCGGTCTGCCCCTTGATCTTCCCCGACGGTCACGAGGGCTGGCTCGTCACCGGCTACGATGCGGTCCGCCGACTCATGGCCGACACCCGGTTCAGCTCCCGCCAGGACATCGGCATTCTCCACGTGCCGTACCAGACCCCTGGCATGCCCGCCGCTACCGAACCGTCCCCACAGGTGCCGGGCTTGTTCGTCGCCATGGACCCGCCGGACCACACCCGGCTGCGGCGCAAGCTGATCGGCGCCTTCACCGTCAAACGCATGAAGCAGCTCGAAGAGCGCATCATCGAGATCACCGAACGGCAACTGGACGAGATGGCGCGATCGACCCCGCCGGTCGACCTGGTCGAGGCGTTCGCGCTGCCGGTGCCCTCGCTGGTGATCTGCGAGCTGCTCGGTGTCCCCTACGCCGATCGGGAGACCTTCCAGGTCAACTCCGCCAAATTCCTGATCAAGGAACAGCCGCTCGAAGAGAAGATGGCCGCCTACGGCGCGATGACCACGTACCTGGCCGAACTGGTCACCCGCAAACGCGTCGAACCCGGCGAGGACATACTGTCCGATCTGGCCCGCCACGACGACCTCACCATCGAGGAGCTGACCGGCGTCGCTTTCCTGCTGCTGCTCGCGGGCCACGAGACCACCGCCAACATGCTGGCACTGGGGACTTTCGCGCTGCTGGAGCACCCCGAACAGCTGGCGCAACTGCGCGCCGACCCTGATCTGGTGCCCGGCGCCGTCGAGGAACTCCTGCGCTACCTGTCCGTCGCCGACATCTTCTACCGCTACGCCACCGACGACATCGAACTCGGCGGCGAGACGATCGGCAAGGGATCGACCGTCGTCGTCTCGTTGCTGGCCGCCAACCACGACCCCCAGCGCTTCGACAACCCCGACACCTTGGACATCCACCGCACGGCCCGCGGGCACCTGTCCTTCGGCCACGGCATCCATCAATGCCTCGGCCAGCAATTGGCCCGCATCGAGATGCGCGCCGGTTTCGCCGGACTGCTGCGCCGCTTCCCGACCCTCGAACTGGCCATCCCCGCCGGCGAGGTGAAACTCAGGACCGACATGAATATCTACGGCGTCCACGAATTGCCGGTCACCTGGACGGAAACGGCCCGGTAGAACGGAAGAACCTCGGGGCGGGATTCGGTGGATCCCGCCCCGAGGGCCGGTCAAGACAGTCGCGCCTCGATGGTGTGCGCGATGGCTTCGATGAGGGTGCGGAGGCGGGACTCGGACAGGGCGGAGTCGGGGAAGAAGACTTGCCGGTTGACCAGTCCATCTATCACGGTGACGCAGAGCTCGGCGGCGGTGTCCACGGTGTGGCCGGCTTCGGCGTAGCGGTCGCGGATCACCTGGACGAATGCGGCTCGTGCCGTCTCGAAGTGGCGGTGCAGCTCGGCGTCGACGCGCGCTTCCGCGAGCAGATGATGTCTGGCGAGCACCCGGTGCCGGGCGTGTGGCGCGGTCATGTCGAGGATGAACTTCACGGCGATGTCGGACAGGCTCGGTGCGGGGGAGTCCGGCGTATCGAAGTGGCGGGCGGCGACAGCCATGTCCTGGGCGAACAGTTCTTCGGAAGCCATTTGCAGCAGTCGTTGCCTGGTCGGAGCGTGGTAGTTGACCGAGCCGGGCGGTAGTCGCGCGGCCGCGTCGACCGCGCGATGGGTGAGGCCGCGCGGACCGTGTTCGCCGAGCACGCGAAGCGCGGCCTCGGCGATGACGGCGCGCCGCTGTGCTGAGTCCTGCCGCTGCCGCCTCGGTTGTGTCATGTCACGAAACCTACCCATCCCCGGCCGGGGCGCCGCGACCTCCACTAGTCTCAACATGTGTTGAGATTATCGAGGATGACCCGCCGTCGCGCGCTGTCGATCGCGGCGGCTGCCACGGGCGCGTTGGCTGTCGTGACGCCCACAGCTTTCGCTCGCGCCGAGAACCGCCAGGACAACAGTCGTTATGCCGGATACTCGCCCGGAGATCGGGCCGAGCCGTACGCGCGGTTCATGGCCGAGCGCACGGCTCCACCGCAACCTGAGGTCACCGCCGCCTATACGGCGCCGGCAACCCCGAGCGAGCGGATCCCGGCCTTCTCGTCCTTGGTGGCCGATCTCGCGCCCACGGGATATTCGCCGATCGAAACCGGTTACGGGCAGACCGATTCGGGGACAGTGTGGGTCGCGGTACGCACCGAGATGCCGCGCGTGACGGCGGCGATGTGGGATTGGTGGTTCGGCTGGCACACGGTCGAGTCCGCGCGGTACAAGCTGTGGCACCCGGATGCGCATCTGTACAGCGAGGTGGCCGCCGACCGGCTCGGCGCACCGATAGCCGATCGCGAACGATATGTCGGAAACATCTCGTACGTCGACGAATACATCGGCCCGAAGCTGCAACAGCTCGCCATCGCATTCCATGATCCGGTCGCCTACGGATTCACCGTTCCCGACGATCACACCGTGATTCTCGGCCGCGTCGGCAGCAGCGTGGCTCCGGTCGATCTGGGCTGGTTGGCACACCAAGTGCGGCCCATCCACGGAGGCTGCGAAATGCGCAGCCGTTTCTACCTGAGGCTCTACGGGCTGCACGCACCTGATCCGCTGCACACCGAGCGTGCGATCCAGCGCGGCGCCGCCGCCGATGTGCGAGATCTGTTTCCCGGCCTGGATCTGGCCCGGGACCTGATGATGCACTGCGGCCAGGAAATGAACCATCTCGCCCAGTTCCTGCCGGAGTTGTACCGCGAATTCAAGTAAGCATTTCTCCCGGATACGTCGCCGTCGCCGTCGGCGGATCCTACTTTGATACTCGCGGGTAACCATTCCAGCTCCAAATAGCCCATAGGTAGCTGATTGCTTATTTTCACCCCTGGGGAGCATCTGACATGGGCATTCGCCCATAGCCGGTGATTGCAGGGCGAGAACGTGTTGACGGATGCGAACCGCTCCGGGCAGAATCGGCCGGGTTGGAACAGGGGGTGGAGGAGTTATGCGCGTTAAAACGGATTTACATTTCGACATCGCTGTCGAACCCGCTCGGGTCTTCGATGCCCTCGCGGCGATCGAAATGCTCCCCGAATGGTCGACGTATTCGGATGCGCGTGTGGCGACCCGCGGCGAATCCGGTCGGCCACAACGGGTTTATGTGACCGCCGATACTCTGCTCGGCAGGTCCGATCTGCAGGTGCTGGAATACGAGTGGACCGATGACCGGGTGTCGTGGCAGGTCGTGGACAGCTGTGTCGGCCTCGGTGGCGGCGGATGGTTCGAAGTGTCCGAGGACCGCACGGGAACGCAGGTCTGGTATCACACCGAGTTGCAGTCCTCGCTGCTGTTGCCCGGACTCCTCCTCAAACGCAGCGTACGACGGGAGAGCGAGACCGTCGCGCGCAACTTCATCCAATTCGCCGAAGGATTCTCCGCGCCTCCGCAATCGCGCGCGGTATAGCTGTCAGGTATCGAATCGAGGTTGTTCGGTGTCGCAGAGGGAGCGTTCGGCGGCGGCCAAGCGCGCCGGCGCCGTCGCACGGCGTCTCAGGATTGCCCGGCCGCCCGCCGCAGCTGAGCCTCCGCTTCACCGGATGGCGTGCCGGCAGGGATCACGAGCAGCGTCGCCTCGGTGCCGTTCGTCCCGATCAGGTGCATGATGCCGGGTGGCTGACCGGTGTCGGGTCCGTGTACTTCGATGTCGTCCTGGCGGTCGATGCGGCGTTGGGTGATGCTGACGGCGTTCCATTCGAAGCTGACCCGTTCGGTGGGACCGAGCCGGGGGGTGAGGACGCTGATCAGGTCGTGCAGCTCGGCGGTGAGGTTGTCCGTCCACGGCCACCAGCCGCCGTCGAGCTGCTCGGGGCCGGTTCTGGATTCGCGCAGAAGCAACCGCGGGGTGCGGGTGGGAGTCCGGAAGGGTTGCCGTCCGGGCTGGGGCGGGCCGGTGCCGGCGGTCATGTCGAAGTGGTTCGTGATCGGGCGGCGGGTATTGATCCTGGGCATGGTCTGTTCCTCTGGTCAGCCGGTGAGGCTCGCGGATTCGGGTGCGACGGCGGCCATCAGGGCCGTGTGGGCGATGTCCTCGTCGGTGTCCGACGGGATGACGCGCAGCACGATCAGGTCGTTGTCGCGGCCGAAGACGTACATCGTGTTCCACAGTTCGAAGGCATAGGAGTCGAGCCGGACGGTGTGACCCCCGTGGATGGTGGTCTGCCGGGGCGCGGCCGCCCAGCACGTGGGGTCGTAGACGACGCGCCAGATGGGGCCGAGCCGCACTGCGAGAACTGCGAGCAGATCGGGCAGTTCGGCGATGAGGTCACCGGAGCGTGGCCACCACGCGCCGTCGATGTAATCGCCGCGGTGGGCTTTCGGCTTCAACCTCAGCCGGGGGGTGTAGTCGGGTGGAACGTCATGCCGGGCGTAGGGCGGCCGTTCGGATGTCGTGCTGGTAGCGATGCGGTGGAGTCGCATGTCGTGTCCTCTCGCGGGAGCGTCGCCGGCCGTGATGGCTTCTGAATGCCGGGCGATGCGGACGCCGGCCCGACGGCTTCGTAGACGGCCGGTGGTTGGACTCGGGCGGACGCGTTGGGAAGCGGCCGCGGCGGTCGTGATCTCCGGGAGGCGATCGACGAAATGACCGGGCTCGAATGCCGTTGTTCCTCCAGTACACGCCGATTATGTCCCGATGTCAACACTGTAGGTCTACAGCTTCAGTGAGCTGCAAGAGAACGAGCCGCAAGAGATCGTGGAACGTCCCGAGGAGATCGACGAGGCGCTCGCCGCCTGCGCCGGCAAAGCCGAACTCGAACGTGGCATCGACATCCTGCTCGCCGGGTTGAGCGTCACTCTGCTCCGGTCCGGTCGGAAGTGATGTTGTCAACGACGTACATCTACGTTGTAGACCCGAGTCGGTATAGACCGTAGACTGGTGACAACCGGTTCGCGCATCCGCTGTCGGCCGATCGAACAAGTCCGTCGCCGCGCATCCGGAAGGCGGGAACTTCGATGACCCTCGAGAACAAAATCGCGCACCAGGTTCGGTCGGGCCGCTCGCGTCTACGGACGCTGCCGGCGCCAAGACCGACGAAGACAGCCGTCGCAGGACGGACGTCGGAGGCAGACGTCCCGGCGGCACCATCGCACTGGCCGGGCGCAAGCTGAAGCGGGCGTTCACCCACTGACTCCGAACTCGATCGTCCGGAGATATCGGCTCGTCGCGGCGAAGTGCACCAGAGACGAGGTACTGACGAATGGCAATCACGCAGGTCGCGGCTTACGCGCATCTGAGCGAGACGGATATCGAAGCGATGGGGCGGGAGTTCGATGCGATTCGCCGGGACATCCTCGAACGACGCGGAGCCCGGGACGCCGCCTATATCCGCCGGACGATCGCGTTCCAGCGAATACTGGACGCCGCGTCCCGGCTGGTGATCGCCGGTACTCGAACGAAAGGCGGCTGGCTGCTGGGGACGACGGCGCTGGCGGTGGCAAAGAGCATCGAGAACATGGAGATCGGCCACAACGTGTGCCACGGCCAATGGGATTGGATGAACGACCCGGAAATTCATTCCACGACCTGGGAATGGGATATGGCCGGTCTGTCGTCTCAATGGCGCTACGCGCACAACTATCGCCATCACGTGTACACCAACGTGCTCGGCATGGACGACGACATCGGCTTCGGCGTGATGCGGGTGACCCGCGATCAACGGTGGCGGCCGCGGCTGCTGTTGCAACCGTTGCAGAATCTGTTCCTGGCGATGACGTTCGAATGGGGCATCGCCCTGCATGACTTGGCCTCCGAGCGTGCCCGCGCGCCTGGGCCGGCGGAGGAGGCCGACCAGGGCAGAGCACTGATCCGGAAGATCGCGCGGCAGGCGGGCAAGGACTATGTGCTGTTTCCGGCGCTGAGCGGGCGGCGCTGGCGACGCACGCTCACCGCGAACACCGCCGCCAACCTTCTGCGCAATCTCTGGGCATATGTGGTGATCTTCTGTGGTCATTTCCCGGACGGCGCGGAGAAATTCACCGCGGCCGTGGTAGAGCACGAGACGAAGGCCGAATGGTATCTGCGGCAGATGCTCGGCAGCGCGAACTTCGAGGCCGGACCGGTCCTGGCGTTCATGAGCGGGAATCTGTGCCACCAGATCGAGCACCACCTGTTTCCGGACCTGCCCAGCAACCGGTACGCCGAGATCGCCGTGCGGGTGCGCGCGATATGCGACAAATACGATCTGCCCTACACCACCGGGCCGCTGATCCGGCAGTACCTGCTCACCCTGCGTACCATCCACAAGCTGGCCCTCCCGGACAGCTTGCTGACCGCGACCTCCGACGACGCGCCCGAGACCGCCTCGGAACGCAAGTTCGACGCCCGCGCGGCGACCGGAGCCGACGCCTCTCCCCGGCGTGGCCTGCGCACCGCGCTCCTGCGCACCGGCCGGCTGCGGTCCTGAGCATCCGAGGCCCGCTGCGAGACGACGCCGCGGCCGGAGTGTTCAGATCTCGATGTGCGCGCCCATGATGACGGTGCGTTCGCGGGGCAGGCCGAACTGCTCGGCGGCGTCGGCGGTGATGTAGGAGGTGGCGATGAACAGACGCTTGCGCCATGCGGCCATCGTCGGCTCGGCGCCCGCGCGTAGCTCGATCTTCGACAGGAAGTAGGACGCCTGGTCCAGCTGCAGGGGCCCCTCGGTGACGTTGGGGTCGAGCAACGCCAGCGCGCTGGGCACGTCCTGGGCCTCCATGTAACCGAACCGGGCGCGGACGTGGATGATTCCGTCTTCGGTGTAGCCCAAGGGGTCGACGCTGATCCGCTGATCGGCCGGAACGCGGGGCACGGGCTCGGTCTCGATCGACATGATCACGACGTGCGCGTGGCGTACATGGTTGTGTTCGGCGTTGGCCCGCATGGCCAGCGGCGCGGTTCGTTTGCCGCGGTTGAGGAAGACGGCCGTGCCGGGGACCTGGCGTATCGACGGGTCGTCCCCGGCGTGCAGGTGATCGATGAATTCACGCAGCGATCCCTCGCGCCGTTCGCGTTCGGCGCTGACGATCTCGCGTCCGCGCTGCCAGGTGGTCATGACGGTGAACGCGGTCAGCGCGATCAGCAGCGGCAGCCACGCACCGTGCGCGAGCTTGGTCAGATTCGCCGCGACGAACAGCAGGTCCACCGACACCAGGGGGACGGCGCCCAAGGCGAGCAGCCACAGCGGGATGTGCCATCTGAGGCGGGCGATGTAGAAGAACAGCAGGGTGGTGATGGTGATCGTGCCGGTCACCGCCATGCCGAACGCGTAGGCCAGCGCCGCCGAACTGCGGAAGGCGAACACCAGGGTGAGCACCGAGACCATCAGCAGCCAGTTGATCCACGGGACGTAGATCTGGCCGACGGTGGCCTCGGAGGTGTGCGCGATCCGCAGCCGGGGCAGGTAGCCGAGCCGGGCGGCTTGGGAGGCCACCGAGTACGCGCCGGTGATCACCGCCTGCGAGGCGATCACCGTCGCCGCGGTGGCCAGCAGCACCAGCGGCAGCCGGCCCCATGCGGGCATGAGCAGGAAGAACGGGCTGCTGACGTGGCGGGTATCGCCGAGGATCAACGCGCCCTGGCCGAAATAGCTGAGAATGCACGCCGGGAACACCAGGATCAGCCAGGCCCGGGTGATCGAGCGGCGGCCGAAGTGACCCATGTCGGCGAACAGCGCCTCGGCTCCGGTTACCGCGAGGACGACCGCGGCCAAGGCGAAGAAGGCGGTGCCGAAATGACCGAACAGGAAACCCAGCGCGTAGGTCGGTGACAGGGCCCGCAGGATCTGCGGATGAGCGGCGATGCCCGCCACCCCGCACGCGCCGATGGTCAGGAACCACACGATCATCACGGGTCCGAACACCCGGCCCACCGCCGAGGTGCCCCGGCGCTGCACCAGGAACAGGGTCACGATGATCACCGCGGTGATCGGCACCACGAACTCCCGCAGCGACGGCTCCACGACCTCTATCCCCTCGATCGCGGACAGCACCGAGATCGCCGGAGTGATCATGCTGTCGCCGAAGAACAGCGAAGCGCCGAAAATGCCCAGCGCCGCCAGCACCGCGGTCTGGCGCCGCCCGTGTTGCGAGCCCCACCGCCGCAGCAGCGTGATCAGCGCCATGATGCCGCCCTCGCCGTCGTTGTCGGCGCGCAGGGCCAGCAGAATGTAGGTGACGGTGACGATGATGGTCACCGACCAGAAAATCAGCGAGACCACGCCGTACACGTTGTCCGTGGTGACGGGCACCGGATGCGGGTCGCGCGGGTTGAACACGGTCTGGATGGTGTAGATCGGGCTGGTCCCGATGTCACCGAATACCACGCCCAGGGCGGCGATCACCACGCTCAGGCGCGCGGTGTCGTGCGCGTTCGGCGCGGCGGACGCCGGGGATCGTGCCTCGTCGGATGTGGTCGTGTACTGCTGATCGGTCACGGGGATTCTCCTCGCGCGGGTTCCTCGGCCGCTTCGGGCGCTCGACTCAATACGACACGCGCGTCATGCGGATCTCGGAGATCGACATGCCCCGGCGGCGGCGGAACAATCCGCGCAGGGTTCCGGCGTTGAGATAGCCCACCTTGGCGGCCACCGCGTCCACCGTGAGCGCTGTGGTGCGCAGCAGGTGCACGGCCCGTTCGAGGCGGATGTCGTGCACGAACTCCGTGGGGGACATGCCGAGTTCGGCGTGCGTGGCCCGTTGCAGGCTGCGTTCGGTGACACCGATGGCGCGGGCGGCGTGGGCGATCCGGAAATTCTCGCCGAGATGTTCGCGAACCCAGCGTTCGAAGGCGGCGGTGACGGAATCGCCCCTGGCGATGATCTCGGGAACGATGAACTCGCGTTGCGGTCGTCCCGCGCCGACCGCGAGATAGCGCATCGCGCGCTCGGCCAGCGCCGGGCTCCTGGTGGCGATCAGCGACAGCGCCAGATCCATGTGCGACAGCGCCGCGCCCGCGGTGGTGACACCCTGGCCGCGGCACAGTGTCCGGCCCTCGTCCAGTTCGACGCGCGGATAACGGCGCCGGAAGCTGGGGCCGAGCCACCAGCTCGTGGTCGCGGCGGAACCGTCCAGCACGCCCGCCTCGGCCAGGAAGAACGTTCCGGTGCAGGCGGCGGCCAGATGAGCTCCCCGATCCCGGGCGGCGACGAGCCGGTCGAGCACGGGACGGCTGGCCGGTGCGGAGATGAGCTCGATCAGCGCCGCGGCCTCCAGCACGTTCACCGCGGGCACGATCATCAGCTCGAATTCGTCGCCGAGCTCGTCGAGCGGGATCGTCGGCACCGTGTTGCCGTTGCCCGACCGCACCGTGGCGCCGAACGATGCGCTGCGGATCCGCCACGGCTGCGGCGGGTCGGCGAGTTCGGAGCGCACGGCGTTGGCGGTGTTGAAGGTCTCCAGTAAGGCGGCGTATCCGAAATCGGCTACGCCGTCCACCACGAAGACGACGACATCCATGTCGGAAACGGTACCGAAGATGTCGTTCACGACACTCCGTTCGGCGGAAGTTCTGTCCTACTGTCATCGCGAGACGACTCGCCCGCGGAGTCGTTCGAGCCCGCAGTACCTCGACGCTTGGGAGTTCGCGTGACCATGATCGAAACCACCGGAACGCACCACATCCGGTTGACGGTGACCGATATCGAGCGGTCCCGCGCTTTCTACCGAGATGTGCTCGGCTTCCCGATCGCCGCCGAATCGCCTGGCAGCCCGGACGATCCGGCGGTGCGCGCCGACCCGATGCGCCTGTTCGGCGGGGTGGTGTTCCAGGCCAACGGGATGTTGCTCGGCCTGCGCCCGGTGGCCGCCGTGACGGATCGATTCGATTCCGAGCGTGTGGGATTGGACCACCTCAGCTTCGCCGTCCCCGCGCGGGACCATCTGGTGGCCGCGGCCGCGCGCCTCTCCGAGGCAGGCATCGAACACGGCGAGATCAAGGAAATGGCCGATTTCGGCATCGCGATCCTCTCGTTCTCCGATCCCGACGGCATACATCTCGAACTCACTGCGCCACTGTGAGTTTGCATGCGCCCAGCGCGGGCATGCCCGATCCGGAATGAACGCTGTCCTGATGAAGGCTTCGACGACCGGCCGCGGCATCGGTGTGGTCGTGCCGAGGAGGTAGCCGATGCTGGTCCAGCGTGCGCGACCACGAAAGCTGTCCGAGAGTTCGGCGTTGCCGAGCCCGAGCGCTTTGCTGTGCGCGCTGGGCGGTCAGCACGTGCAGGGCCCGGTGAGCCGGTGGGCACGCGAGCTGACCGAACTACACCGGCAGCGCCGTGAGCAAGCGCGAGACCTGGCCGAGCTGGAGCGGCGCCGTGCCGAGTTGGTCGATCGGATCGACACGTGGGCGACGTTGCAGCTGCCGTCCGCCGCGCCGGGCGTGCGGCTGCACGACGTCAGCCTGGGCGTGATGATCGACCGGATGGCCGCCGTGGCGGAAGAGGCGTTCCATCTGCTGATGAACGACGATCCGGGTGGCGAGCGCATGCACGCGGCCTGGACCCGGCTGGCGGAACTGGAGATCGCCTACACCGATCTGGTGCGTGCGGTCGGTGACGGACGTCGTCGTCTACCGGCCAAGCGGGGAGGGCCGTTGCCGGCCCCGGGAACCTGATGATCCGGGCGGGAGCGATCGAGCCACTGAACCCGAGGAGGCGGACCCGAGTCTGCTGCCCCCTGGGGGAAAGTGCTGGTCATCCGCATTGTCTACGGTGGTGGGGAGTCGGCGCGGGCCGTCGTGACCTGTCGCCGCGGGCGAAGACGCACGTGTTGTGCTGTGGCCGATCGAAGCGAGTGGACGAGAGGGCGTAGGCTGAGCGCTCCGACGGACGGCGCGACTTTCTGGGAGCGGTGCATGAGCAAGGGTGAGGGGACTCCTCCCGCTACGACGCGGACCGGCACGATCAGTGTGCGGGTGCCCGCGGTGTCCGAACAGCTGGCGATGCTGCGTGCCTTGGCCGAGACCGTCATGCTGATGGCCGATTTCGGCATCGATGAGGTGACCGATATCCGGCTGGCCCTCGACGAGGTGGCCAGCGCGCTGGTGCTGGACGCGGTGGACGGGGCGGAGCTCGAGTGCGGGTTCGGCTTCGAGGACGACGCGGTGGAGGTGCGCGTGTCCACCGTCACGGTGTCGGACAGCAGCCCGGACGAGTCCGGCTTCGGCTGGCACATCGTCGCGACGCTGACGGATTCGGTCTCGGCGACGCGAGGCGCACACGACTCCGCCGCAGGCGGCTACCCTACTGTCGTCGACTTCCGTTGGGTCCGCGGCGGCTCGAATAATGCGTAGCGAGTCGAATCAGGCCGGTGCCAAGCGCAAATCGCGCGGAGACAGCTACGACAATATCGAGCCGCTCTTCGCCGAACTGGCCGCGCTGGCCCCGGACGATCCGCGCCGGGAGGCCGTGCGCGCCGAGCTGATCGAGCGCTGCCTGCCGCTGGCCGAACACATCGCACGCAAGTTCAGCGGGCGCGGCGAGAGCTTCGAGGACCTGCTGCAGATCGCACGGGTGGGCATGCTCGCCGCCGTCGACCGCTTCGATCCGGGCCACGGCGCGACCTTCCTGTCGTTCGCGGTGCCGACGATCATGGGCGAAGTGCGCAGGCATTTCCGCGACTACGCCTGGTCGGTGCGAGTCCCGCGACGGCTCAAGGAGATCCAGTCCACCATCGGTCCCACGGTGGAGATCCTGTCGCAGCGGCTGGGCCGGATGCCGCGGGCACGGGAGATCGCCGAGGAACTGGGCGCCGACCTGAACGAGGTTACCCAGGCGCTCATCGCCCGCAACGCCTACCAGACGTCCTCGATCGATGCAACCTCCGACACCGACGATTCGGAATCCGGCGGCCCCTCGCTGCTGGACTCGCTCGGCGCCGAGGATCCGGACTTCGGCACCGTGGAGAACTATCTGGCGGTGAAGCCGCTGCTGGCGGCGTTGCCGGAGCGCGAGAAGCAGGTGCTGGTGATGCGCTTCTTCGACTCGATGTCCCAGGAGCAGATCGCCCAGCGGATCGGCTGTTCGCAGATGCAGGTCTCGCGAATTCTGTCGAAGACTTTGAAATCGCTGCGCGAGCAGGCTCTGCGCGACTGACGCGCGCGGCGTTCACTCGCCGGTCAGCTCGCCGTGGTACTCGCGCATCGCCTGGACCACGGCGAGCAGGACGCGGTGCGCGCCGGCCAGGTCCGCGTCGGGCAGTTCGGCCATCGCGGCGCGGGTCTGCCGCCCGAGCGGGGTGAAGAAGCCGCGGGCGACATCCATGCCGTGCTCGTCGTAGTGCAGGATGACTCGCCTGCGGTCGGTCGGGTCGGCGACGCGGCGCAGATGGCCGGAGTCGATCATGCGCTCGACCAGGTAGGTCACCGCTGATGAGGAGATTCCCATCAGCTTGCCGAGCCCGCCCGCGGTGAGCGGCGCGCCCTCGATCTCCGCGGTCGCGACGTGCATCAGTGCGCGAAAGTCGTTGGCGCGCAGTTGGTGTGTCCGCGCGAAGACCTGGCCGATCTGCTCGGAGATCGCGGTGAGGGCGCGGATGTCGGCGGCGATGCCGGCTTCCAATCCAGTACGGTCCGGCCGGTCCGCGTTCGGCTCAGGGGTCAACGGCGCATCCTTTTCCACACGGGGGTCAGCGTAGTTCAGCAGATGTCTCGATTGCTTAATATTTCAGTTTCTGAGAGAGTTGCGGGGTGAGCGCTTGGGATCGCTATGCGTCGGTGGTGACCGCCCGGACCTCGTGGGTGCTGCTCGTGGTGCTCGCCGCGGCATCGGTAGGCCTGATCGGCGCGGTGGGTGAGAACGAGTCCGCCGGGCAGGCCCCGACCGCGCTGCCGTCCTCGGCGGAGTCGGCGCACGTCGAACAGGCGCTGGCGGAGTTCCCGGACGCCGGGACGGCCGCGGCCATCGTCGTCGTCACACGTGCCGACGACGGCGAACTGACCGACGACGACCGCAACGCCACCGCCGCGGCGGTGACCCGCGCGTCGGGACGCCCGCCCGGTCCGGGCGACCTGCTCGCCGCGCCGGACCGGAAAGCGGCGATCGGGCAGGTTCCGGTGAACGCCGACCTGAACGGATTCGCGCTGACCGACCGCGTTCAAGAGATCCGTTCCGCCGCGCGGGACGGCTTGCCCGATGGGCTCGCTCTCCAGGTCACCGGTGGTCCGGCCTTCGGCGCCGACATCGCCGACTCGTTCTCCGGCGCGAACGTCACGCTGCTGGCGGTGACCGCGGTGGTCGTCGCGGTGCTGCTGATCGCGACGTATCGCTCCCCGGTGCTGTGGCTGCTGCCGCTCGCGGTGGTCGGTGCGGCCGACCGGGTGGCCACCGGCGCGGGAACCGCGCTGGCGCGCCTGACCGATCTGACCTTCGACGGTTCGACCTCCGGTGTGACGAGCGTGCTGGTGTTCGGCGCGGGCACCAACTACGCGCTGTTGCTGGTATCGCGCTATCGCGACGAACTGCACCGGGAATCCGACCACCGCGCGGCGTTGCGGCAGGCGGTGCGGCGCGCCGGGCCCGCGGTCCTGGCCAGCAACGTGACGGTCGTCGCCGCGCTGCTCGTGCTGCTGCTCGCCTCGGTGCCGAGCACACGCAGTCTCGGTGTGATGGCCGCGCTCGGATTGCTGGTGGCGGTGGTGTTCGTCCTGCTCGCGCTGCCCGCCGCGCTCGCGTTGTGCGGGCGCAAGGTGTTCTGGCCCTTCGTGCCGCAGGCAGACGACCGCGACACGGCGGAGGAGGGCGTCTGGCACGCGATCGCCGCGCGGGTGGTGCGCAGGCCCGCGCTGGTCGCGGGCAGTGCGATCGCGGTGCTCGCGGTCTGCGCGACGGGATTGCTGTCGACGCAGGTGGGGCTCTCGCAGATCGAGCAGTTCCGGGTCCGCGCGGAGTCGGTGGAGGGATTCGACGCCCTCGCGCGGCATTTCCCGTCCGGGGCTTCCGATCCCGCGATCGTCCTCGCGCGCAGCGATGCGGCGGAGCGGATCGATGAGGCGTTGCGCCGCACCGAGGGCGTGGTGTCGGCGTCGCGGACGGGGAACTCCCCGACCGGACTGACCCGGTGGTCGGTGGTGATCGACGCGCCACCGTCTTCCGCACGCGCCTTCGACACGATCGAGGCGCTGCGCGCGTCGGGCGCGCAGGTGCCCGGAGCCGACGCGCTGGTCGGCGGCACCGACGCGCAGGCGCTGGACGTGCAGACCGCCGCGAGCCGGGACCGCAAGGTGGTCATCCCGCTCATCCTCGTCGTCGTGCTCGTGGTGCTGCTCGCGCTGCTGCGCGCGGTGCCCGCCGCGCTGCTGCTGGTCGCGGTCACGGTGCTGAGCGCGCTGGCCGCGCTGGGTCTGGGCAGCTGGATGAGCGAGCACGTGTTCGGATTCCCGGCGCTGGACATCAGCGTGCCGCTGTTCGCGTTCCTGTTCCTCGTCGCCCTCGGCGTCGACTACACGATCTTCCTGGTGACCAGGGCGCGGGAGGAGACGCCGCGGTACGGCACCACGCGCGGCATGGTGCGGGCGGTGTCGGTGACCGGCGCGGTGATCACCAGTGCGGGCATCGTGCTTGCCGCGGTGTTCTGCGTGCTCGGCGTGCTCCCGCTGATCACGCTCACCCAGGTCGGCATCGTGGTGGGCCTCGGCATCCTGCTCGACACGTTCGTCGTGCGCACGGTGGTGATCCCGGCGCTGTTCGCCCTGATCGGGCGCAAGCTCTGGTGGCCGAGCGAACTGCGGCTCGTCGAGGGGGACGACGCTGCCGATTCGGCGCAGGACGCGGAAGGCACAGAGAAAAGCGGATGACCGCTCGTGCGGCCATCCGCTCGGGAAGGCGTATCTCTGCCGTCGCTCCGACCATGCGCGGCGCTGGGGACCACCTCCCGCAACGCCGTTCCCCCGGTGGTCAGTGCTTGAAGGCGTCCTTGACCTTTTCGCCTGCGTCCTTCAGGTCGGACTTGACCTTGTCGGTGCGGCCTTCGTCGCGCTTCCCCCGGTCGCCCGTCGCCTCGCCGACCTTTTCTTTGGCCTGACCAGCGACTTTATCGGCTTTGTTCTTCGCCTTGTCGACTGTGCTCATGTCACAACCTCCTTGTGAAGAGACCGGCCGACCATCTTCAGCCGGTCTTTTGCGCAGTAGCCCGATAGAGCGCGGCCAAACATCCGGAATTCCTCGCAAAGCAGAAGACCCGGTCGAAACCGGGTCTTCGCGAAAACGTTCGCAGTGGAAATCGACGAGTCCGCGCGGTGCGTTGCGGTGCGGGAGCCGCCGGCAAAGCGAATTTACGAGGCCGGAACCGTAGGCGGCGTGAGAAGCCCTTGAAGCACACCGACACCCGCGCCGACAGCCGCGCCGACGGCGATGGCCGGGGACGCGACGAACCCGTACCCGATGGCGGCGCCGAAGGCCATGACCGCTACCGTCCCGGTCGGGAACATCGGCAGGCCCGCGATGGCGCCGCAGACAGCCCCGATGACCGCGCCGATCGAGGCGACCGGCGAGGCCACCATGCTGCCCACCGAGGCGCCGATGGCGGTGGAACCGAGGATGTCGGCGGCGATGGCGTCGGAGCGCGACGGCTCGAAGCCTGCCGAATCCAGGGTTTGCGCGATGCTCGCTTCCGGGCCCGCGATCGCGTCGTTGAACATCTTGCCCTGCTCGGGAGTCAAGAAGTCCGGCCGGCCGATCACCACCGAACCGACGCGCAGTGTGCCGGGAGGCGCCTCGATCGGCGCGACCGCGGGAGCCGGAGCGGCGGGGTTGGGCAGGTGCAGCCGCTGCGGTTCGATGGGTGCGAGCACGTTGGGATCCGGCATCGGCCGGTTGACGCTCAGGTCGTTGCGGCCTGCCGAAACCGGAGGCGCGGGTGGAACAGCCTCGGCGGGAAGGGCTCCGGGGTCCGCGGGATCCGCCGCCGGGGTGACGACGCCGACGGCGGGCGCCGGAGCGAACGGGAGCTGGAGGGAGATCTCCGGCAGCAGCGGATCGGCGGTGGCGGTGGCGGCGCCGACCACGGACAACGGGATGGCGCCCGCGACGACCAGAGTGGCGGCGCGGCGTAAGAAGGGGTGTGCTGGAGTTTCGGGTACTGCTATGCCCATGGACTTACCCACCTCATTCTCAAGAGGACATATACCTACCTTTCTAGTTCGGTTCAGAAAGCCTTACGGATGCGCGAAAGTTGGATTTCTTTTCTGATAGCGAGGAACCGCGCACGCGCCGAATCGAATCCGTGCGACGGTATCGAATATCGGTGGCGCCGTACGGCAACCGTTGACGTTCGCGATTGCGGTCCAATTACTGACGGAAATCAGGAAAACCGGCGGGGAAACGGGTTCGCGCCCCGCTGCAAGGCTTCCGGTCCGCATCGCGGACAGCCGGAGTGCCCCGGGGGGCGATCGCTCCGGGACAACGCGTCAGGAGACTGCGGCCGGTCCGTGGCGCGCTTGTCCCCTAGTCTGTCGAAATGGCAACTCCGAGTGAGTGGACCGTAACGACCACTACCCCCACCGAAGACGCTGCCCAATCCATCGCTCGCGCCGCGGTAACGGAGAAGCTGGCGGCGGGTGCGTTCATCACCGGCCCGATCAAGTCGGTGTTCTGGCACCTCGGCGAATCCGGTGAAGGCCAGGAGTGGCGCGTCGAGCTGCGAACCTCCGACACCACCCGGGACAAGCTCGCCGCCAGGATCAGGGACCTGCACCCTTGGGACAACCCGGAGCTGACCGGCCGGCCCATCGCATGGTGCCCCGATGAGTACGCGGACTGGGTGGACCGCTCTACAGTTGCATAGCCGCATCTGCCTGTACGGTGGCCGTGTCCCGAATCCTCGTCCGGTCGGGGCGCACTGTGCGGAGGAGGGGTCATGTTCGCGCTCGTCGTGAGGTTCGACCTGCAAGATGCCGGGAAGGCGGCCGAGTTCGACAAGTTGGTGGCGGAAACCGTTCGAGCGATAACCGACTTCGAACCCGGGACGCTGGTGTACGCCACGCATACCGTCGAGGGTGAGCCGCTGTCGCGGATCTTCTACGAGGTGTACCGCGATCGTTCGGCCTTCGAGGAGCACGAGCGGCAACCACACACGCGCCACTTCCTGAGCCAGCGGGAGAACTACGTCGCTTCGTTCCGGGTGGAGTTCCTGTCGCCCGCCGATACGAAGGGCCTGCCCGCGGCGGGCTGACCGGGTCACAAGCGCGCGGCAATCCCGCACCATACGGCGAATCCGTGGACGGTGTCGACGCTGCGTGCTTCCGCACGAGCCAGCGCCCGCACCGTCTCGTGCACCATTGGATTCCAGCGAGTCTGCGCCGGGGCAATCGCTTTCGCGGTAAGCAGCGCATTCAAGGCGCGTGCGCGGTCCCCATGCAGGAGGTAGGCGCGCGACAGGTCGATGTAGTGATGACCCGCGCGCTCCTTCGGGGTGCCACATGCCCGGCCCGTGCACATGGGTGGGAGCGACGATTGTGGATGACCGCCACGACATCCCCCTCCGATACCTGATCAGCCTCGCTCCGGTGACCGGGGTAGACCGGATGCGGTGGCCCGGCGGTGACCGCGATGGCTAGGCAGACAACGGTTTTCGCGGACGCGCCCACGACAATCCTGGAGACTCCGGTGGCACGGTGTCGCTTCTACCGAAACGTCTGCGGGCATTGCGGGCCGGCCCGGATACGGAGGTAGCGCGGGTGGGCGAGCAGCGCGCAACGGAAGACACGACTAGACGATCTACAAACGCTTTCGAGAACCTGGACACCGCCGGAACGGGAGGAACCATGACCATTGCTGTCGCGATCCGCGTCACCGTGCTCACCAGCGCGTGGGTGCTCGGCACGGCAACCATCGCCGACGCCGAACCCGTACGCGCCGCGAACGACGAGATCGTATGCTTCTTCCACGCCATCGAGCCGTGGAAGACCGATCACGGGTCGATGGCCCCGATCAACTACGGGTTCAAGGTGCACTGCACCGGCCGGCCCGCGATGCGCAGCGTCACCACGAAGCTGTGGCGTTACGATGCTGCCGACGGGAAGTGGTACAAGCACGCCGAACGCATCGACACCAGCACCGACCCCGACATGCAAGCGTTGTACTCCGCGTCGTGCTCGTCGGCGGGAATTCTCTACGGGTTCCATACCCAGGTGGAGGTGACCGCGATCGCCGGTACGTGGGACGACGGCGGCGACAACAGCGCCACCATTTCCGCGATCTGCTGACACGAAAGGGAAGGGCACAGCCGATGGGCACACTGGACCATCCAGCGGTCAGCGTGGCGCTCGATGCCCTCGCGGCCGCTGACTCGAGCGTCGCCTCGATCAGTGTCATCGTCCGGGAGGAGATCGTCGCAGTCCTTGTCGACGGCGACCGGGGCCGCTATATCGTGTTCGTCCACCCCGACGGCGACCAGTGGGTGACGCGCGGAACGATGTTCGGCGTACCCCGTCCGGCCGGTCCTCGGCACGAGCACACCCCGGCCTGGGAGGCGCTGCAACGACTCGGCACCCGGTTCCGGTCGGCCACCGCCGACCAGTTCGGTGAGGGTTGGTTCGCGGTGATCGGCCGAGCCGCCCACGACGCGGTGTCCCTTTCGGTTACGTCCTCGTTCGAGGAATGCGTCGTGCCGATCGGCGCAGACGGTCTCGCGTTCGCGGTCATCCGCGCGACCGGCAGCGAGACACCACGGGTTACCGTGACCACCCGCGACGGGCGAGCGATCACGGTCGGGCCGCTCGCGGCCTGACCAAAGGTCACCCGACGCCCCGGGGCCGATCACCCCGGGGCGCACCGTGTCAGGAGGCTGCGGCGAATCCGGCGCGCAGGTCGGCGAGGATGTCGTCGATCCCCTCGATGCCGACCGCGAGCCGGACCAGACCGGGCGTGACGCCCGCGTTCAGCTGCTCTTCCGGCGTCAGCTGCGAGTGGGTGGTGGAGGCCGGGTGGATCACCAGCGAGCGCACGTCACCGATGTTGGCGACGTGACTGTGCAGCCGCAGCGCCTCGACGAACCGCTTGCCCGCGTCCACGCCGCCTGCCAGCTCGAAGCCGATCACTGCGCCGGTGCCCTTCGGCGCGAGGGCGCGGCCGCGCTCGTACCACGGGGAGGACGGCAGGCCCGCGTAGGACACCGAGGTGACTTCGGAACGTGTGGTGAGGAATTCGGCCACCGCCTGTGCGTTCTGCACGTGCCGCTCGATCCGCAGGCTCAGCGTCTCGAGACCCTGGCTGATCAGGAACGCGTTGAACGGCGAGACCGCCGCGCCGAGGTCGCGCAGCAGTTGCACGCGCGCCTTGAGCGCGTAGGCGGGCGCGCCGAGTTCGGCGTACACGACACCGTGGTAGCTCGGGTCGGGTTCGGTGAAGCCGGGGAACCGGCCACCGGTCCAGTCGAACTTGCCGCCGTCCACGATCACGCCCGCGATGGCCGCGCCGTGTCCGCCGAGGTACTTGGTGGCCGAGTGCACGACGATGTCGGCGCCGTGGGCCAGCGGCTGGATCAGGTACGGAGTGGCGACGGTGTTGTCCACGATCAGCGGGACGCCGTTGTCGTGAGCGATGCCCGCGATCCCCGGGATGTCGAGGATGTGATTCTGCGGGTTGGAGATCGTTTCGCCGTAGAGCGCCTTGGTATTCGGGCGGATGGCGGCCTTCCACTGCTCGAGGTCGTCGGGATCGTCGACGAAGGAGACCTCGATGCCGAGCTTGGGCAGCGAGTAGTGGAAGAGGTTGTAGGTGCCGCCGTAGAGCCGGGGACTGGACACGATGTGGTCGCCCGCTCCGGCGATGTTCAGGATCGCGAAGGTCTCCGCGGCCTGCCCGGAGGCCAGCAGCAGGGCGGCGACGCCGCCTTCCAGCGCGGCGATGCGCTGCTCCACCGCGTCCTGGGTGGGGTTCATGATCCGGGTGTAGATGTTGCCGGGCTCGGCCAGACCGAACAGCGCCGCCGCGTGCGCGGTGTCACGGAAGGTGTAGGAGGTGGTCTGGTAGATCGGCAGCGCGCGGGCGTTGGTCGTGCCGTCCGGAATCTGTCCGACGTGGATCTGCTTCGTCTCGAAGCTCCAGTTCTGGGACAGGTCGGGTTCGGTCATCGGGGAGGTCCTCCTTCTGATGGGTGGTCGATCGGGGTGGGGCGGCGGCTAATCGGTGATCAGGGTGGTGTCGACCGGAGTACGCCCGGTGGTGAGATCCAGCACAGGGCAGTGCGCGTCGACGGTCTGCTGGAGCTCGGCATAGCGCTGCTCGGTGTCGGGTCCACTGATGCGAACGGTCACCCGCACCGCGTGGAACCCGGCGCGGACGTTGTCATCCAAGCCGAAGAATCCGCGTACGTCGAGATCGCCTTCGGCGCTCACCGACAATTCATCGATCGTGATGCCGAGGCGCTGCGCCCAGAACCGGTAGGTCACCACTTGACAGGAGATGAGCGACGCCAGATACACCTCCACCGGATTGGGCGCGGTGTCCGCGCCGCCGAGCGCGGGCGGTTCGTCCACGCGCACGGTGTACTTGCCGAGGGTGATCGCGCTACCCACCGTCCCCTCCGGGGTTCCGGAGGCACGGAACACCACCAGCGCGTTCGCCGCGTCGTCCGCGACGGCCCTGGCCGTCGCGTCGGCGATGTCGTTGAGCGGGGTGCTCACATCAGTTGTCATGTCCACTGACGCTAGGAACCGCGGCGAGCGACGACGAGAGTTACATTCGGACTGAGTGCAATGATGGCGTTGTGCGACGCGGTCAGTCCGCGGTCTCGCTCTCCGGCTCCGGCGCGGTCGCCGCGTCGATCTGCTCGCCGACGTACCGCAGGACAACCGCGGCCATCGCGACCACGGGGACGGCCAGGAACGCGCCGACGATCCCGTACAGCGAGCCGCCCGCGGTGACCGCCAGCAGCACGATGACCGCGTGCAGCTGCATGCTGCGGCTCTGCAGCACCGGCTGCAGCACGTTGCCTTCCAGTTGCTGCACGGCGATGACGATGCCGAGCACGATCAGCGCGGTCACGAAACCGTTGCCCACCAACGCGACCAGCACCGCCAGCGCACCCGCGACGAACGCGCCGACCATCGGGACGAATCCGCCGAGGAAGGTGATCACCGCGAGGACCAGCGCCAGCGGCACTCCGAGGATGACCAGCCCGGCGCCGATACACACCGCGTCGACCAGGCTGACCAGCGCCTGCGTGCGGATGAACCCGCCGAGCACCACCCAGATCCGGCCGAGCACCTCCTCCAGGTGCTTGCCGCCGCGGCTGCCGGAAACGCCGTGCAACCAGGGCAGGAAACGCGGTCCGTCCTTGACGAAGAAGAACGCCAGCACCAGCACCAGGAACAGGGTGACCAGCACCGATGTAGCGGTGCTCACGCCGCTGAACACGCCGCTGGCGATCTGCTCCGAACTCGACTTGAGCCGGGAGACGATCGCGTCCACGGCCGAATCCAGTTGCTCGTCACGGATTCTCAGTGGCGGGCCTTGAAGCCAGTCGCGCACCTTTTCGACCCCCGCGCTCGACTTGTCGGCCAGTTCCGGCGCCTGATCCACGACCGACGGCACGATCAGCGCGATGATGCCGGCCAGCACGCCGACGAAACCGAGCACCGCGATCGAGGCGGCCGCAGCCGGCGGCAGGCCGCGGGCGGTGAGCCAGCGCACGGGCGGCCACAGCACGGTGGCGACGACGATCGCGAGCGCCACCGGCAGGATCACCACCCACAGCCGGGCGACCAACAATCCGAGCACCCACGCACCCGCCGCGATGGCGACGATGCACAGCGCCCACTTCGCCAGCCACACCAGGCCCGCACCGATGACGTCGCCGCGATCCCGCGGTGCGGGCCTGTCCGGTCCGTGGCTTTTGCTACGTTCGCTCACCGGCCCAGTCTGGCACGAGAGGAACCGATCGATCAGGGCTCGCGGCGGCCCACCGGAGCCGCACAGCCCGGAAGCGCGCTGTTTGACCCGGCCGCTGGGGGTCATCACCTGAGCAGGTCATCGGAAGGGTGGTTGCCGTGCGATGTGTGGTGTTCGGTGCGACCGGCTACATCGGCGGCCGCCTGGTGCCCGAGCTGCTGCGCGCCGGTCACACGGTACGGGTGCTGGCGCGCACACCGGGCAAGCTCGCCGATGCGCCCTGGCGCGATCGCGTCGAGGTGGTGGCCGGTGACGTGACCTTCGCCGCAGACGTGCGCGCCGCACTGGACGGACAGGACGTGCTGTATTACCTGATCCACTCGCTGACCCGGGCCGACTTCGCCACCGTGGACCGGGAGGCCGCCACGCTGATCGCGGCCGAGGCGGCGGGCGCAGGCCTGACCAGAATCGTTTACCTGGGCGGCATTGTCCCGGATGCGCAGCGGTTGTCGCGGCACCTGGCCTCCCGTGCCGAGGTGGGTGAGATCCTGCGGGCGGGCTCGGTGCCCGCCTTGGTGCTGCGGGCCGCGGTGATCATCGGTTCCGGCTCGGCCAGCTTCGAGATGCTGCGCTACCTGACCGAGCGTCTGCCGATAATGGTCACCCCGCGCTGGGTGCGCAACCGGATCCAGCCGATCGCGGTGCGCGACGTGCTGTATTACCTGACCGAGGCGGCGGCGCTGCCCGAAGGCGCCGGCGGCGCGTTCGACATCGGCGGTCCGGACGTGTTGACCTATCTGCAGATGATGCGCGGCTACGCCGAAGTGGCTCAGCTGCCGCGACGAGTGATCGTGCCGGTGCCGGTGCTGACACCGTGGTTGTCCGCGCAGTGGGTGAATCTGGTGACCCCGGTGCCCCGCGCGATCGCCGTGCCGTTGATGGAATCCCTGATCAACGAGGTGGTCTGTCACGACCGCGCGATCGCCGACCTCATCCCCGACCCGCCGGAAGGACTGACCGGTTACCGGCGGGCGGTGACGCTGGCGTTGCAGAAGGTTCGCGATCTGGACGTGCCGACCAGGTGGTCGGACGCCGATCCGCCGGGCGCGCCGTCGGATCCACTGCCCACCGACCCGGAGTGGTCGGGCGGTTCGCTCTACCGGGATGTGCGCGAACGGCACACCGACGCCGACCCGGCCACGCTGTGGCGGGTGATCGAGGCGATCGGGGGTGAACACGGCTGGTATTCGTTCCCGCTGGCCTGGTCGCTGCGCGGATGGATAGACCGGCTGGCGGGCGGCGCCGGTCTGGGCCGTGGCCGCCGCGACCCGCACCGGTTGCACGAGGGCGAGGCGCTGGATTGGTGGCGGGTGGAGCGGCTGGAGCGACCGCGGATGCTGCGTTTGCGCGCCGAGATGCGGGTGCCGGGCCGGGCGTGGCTCGAGCTCGCGGTCGAGCCGGACGGCCCGGGCGCCACCTATCACCAGTGCGCGTTGTTCGAACCGCACGGGCTTGCCGGGCACCTGTACTGGAAATCCATCGCGCCGTTCCACGCGGTCATCTTCGGCGGGATGGCGCGCAACATCACCGGCGCCGCGGAATCGTCCCGCCCGTGAGGACCCGCTATCCGGGAGCGGGGGAGTCCTCGAGCGCCAGCGCCGCGGCGATTACCGGCCAGGAGTGGTGCAGGTCCTGCTGCCAGTAACCCCAGGAGTGCGTGCCGAAGGGGCGGAAGTCGAAGGTGGCGGGGATGGCCAGTTCTCCCAACCGCTTGCTCAGGTCGTGCGCGCACTGGTTGATGACCGCCTCCAGAAATCCGCCGGTGACGAGCTGGCTGATCAGTTTCTCGCCGTTGCCGTCGATGCCCGGCCCGCCGGGGGTGTCGAGCGGTCCGGGCATGCCGGTGCCGGTGGAGACGTAGATGGCGGTGCCGCGCAGTTGGTCGGCATGCAGGTAAGGATCGCTGGCGGCCCATTGCGGGTCGGTGGGCGGTCCCCACATGTTGAGGGTGTTGCCGCGCCACCGGGTGACGACGGCGGTGACCATGGCCTGGCCTTGCGGGTCGCTGGTGCGGACGCACCCGCTGTAGGAGCCCAAGGCGCGGTAGAGCCCCGGTGCGGCCAGCGCGAGCTGGAATACCGAGGTGGCCGCCATGGAGATTCCGGCGATGGCGTTGGCCCTGTTGCCCGCGAAGGTGGCGTCGATCAGGGGCGGTAGTTCTCTGGTGAGAAATGTCGTCCAGCGTTGCCGTCCGAGCACCGGGTCGTCGACCCGCCAATCCGCGAAATAACTTCCCTCGCCGCCCATCGGCACGACGACGTTCACTTGTTTGTCGCGGAAGAAATCCTCGATATCGGTCTGCTTCGGCCAGTTGCTGCCTCCGGTGCCGCCGCTGGCTCCGTTGAGCAGATACAGCACGGGCGCCGGTCTCGAAATATCCGGCGCGCGGATTACTTTCACCGGGACCGTCGTGTTCATCGCGGCGGAATAGACCCGCACGTCGGTCAGGCGGCCGGTGTCCGGGCCTACTCCGAGCACCCGGGATCCGTCGGAGGGCGACAGCGCAGACGGATCCGTCTGCGCTGTCGCCACAGGCCAACTGGGCAACAGTGTCGTGGTGGCGAGCGCGAGCGCAACAGCGATCGAAGTGACGATCGCGCCCGGCCTACTTGTCTTCCGAGCCCGCACGCGTGACCTCCGAATTCAGTTCGTGCACTGTAATGCTGGCGAACGTAGGGCGCGATCACGCTGTCCGGCAAGCACTAGCGGGCATTCTTGGGAAACTCGACGAGGCGCCGGAGCCGCCCTCTGGTGGTGGTCACAAGATTCGGCGGCGACCATGGTAGTCCGATGATTTTTGTCGTTGACTTTCAAGGGGGTCACTCGAGGATTTTCCTCGCTCGCACGAATCGAGAACACCTGTGGTCAATTTCGGTTTCATCGACGAATGGCATCCCACGGCGGGAAAGCTCACCATTTGGCGGGCGGCGCCGGAATCGCTCGTCGCGGCGCGCCACGCCCCGGTGCATCCGGCGCCACCGTCCCATCAGCAGGAGGAGTATCTGCGCACCACGCACCGCAATGCGAACGCGGGCTTGCGCGTTTCGCGAGTGTGCATGATCGCGTTCACGATTCCCGGTGCGCCGGACCACGCCACGATGACTCGCACGGTCGAGGCCTTCGTGCGCAGGCACGACACGTTCTGGAGCTGGTTCGCCATCACCGCGGCGGATCGGGTGCAGCGCCGTGTGCTCGACCCGGGCGACATCCGGATGGTGCCCACCGAGCACGGCGTCTACGCCGACAGCGATGCCATCCGGGCGCACGTCCTCGCCGAGACGCCCGGTCCGCTGGACTGGGACTGCTTCGGTTTCGGGATCATCGAACACGCGGAGTCGTTCACGATGTACGCGGCGGTGGATCACTTGCATACCGATGGCGTGGCACAGGCGCTGTCGTGTGTGGACCTGTTGACGCTCTACGGCAGCCAATTGTCCGGCGGCAGCCCAGCTCTCGCGCCGGTGACCGGTCATATCGCCTACTGTGAGCGGGAACGCCGCCTCAGTGCCGAGCTGACCGCCGAGTCACCGCGGATCGCGGCCTGGCTGGAATTGTTGCGGCGCAACGGCGGCGACGTCCCCGGCTTCCCGGTGGACCTGTGGGTCGACGACGATGAGCACGTCCGCGGTGCGCAGGTGACCACCGTCCTGATCGATGAACCGGGTGCGCTGCGTTTCGAGGAGGTCTGCCGGGCGCATGACGGCCGGTTCACCGGCGGGCTGTTCGCCGCGGCCGCGCTCGCGGAGATCGAACTGGCGGGCGGCGACTGGTATTTCGGCCTCACACCGGTGAACACACGCCGCACCGAGGGGGAGGTCGCCTCGGTCGGGTGGTACACGAATCTGATCCCGGTTGCGTTTCCCGTGGACGCCGATCAGTCGTTCACACACGTGGTCGCCGCGGCCCAGGCTGCCTACGATCAGGGCAAGGATCTGACCGACGTCTCCCTGCACCGCGCGCTGCAACTCGCGCCGCCCGGACTCGGGATCCGCACCCGGCCCGGGTGGTCCGCCCGCATGCTGTCCTACCTGGACATCCGCAAGATGGCGGGTGTCGAGATGTTCGACAAGATCGACGGCGGCATGTTCGCCAACCGCGGCAGTTCGCGCGAGGTCTACATCTGGGTCAACCGGTTCAACGATGTCACCACGCTCAGTCTGCTGTTCCCCGATACCCCGCAGGCGCACGAGGTGATCGGTCGCTACGTCACCGCCATGCGGACGATCGTCGCCGACGTCGTGGCGAACGGCGACCGCGCGGTGCGGGTCGGCGCTCTTCCATGAGCACGGGGACGCGCATCGTCACCGGCCCGGTACCGGTGGTCGCCGGTTCGGCGGCGTGGGCAGCGCTGGGCGCCTGCCTGCTCGCGGTGTTCATGCAGATGCTGGACATGACGATCGTGAACACCGCTCTGCCCGGCATCGCGCGGGATCTGGCGGCGCCCGGTTCGGTCCAGGTGTTCGTGGTGGCCGGCTACAGCCTGGCTTTCGCGGGCACGCTGATGACCGCCGCGCGCATCGGGGAGTCGATCGGGCGGCGGCGCGTCTTCCTCGGCGCCATGGCGGGGTTCACCGCCGCCTCGGTGTGGTGCGGCCTGGCGCACCTGCCGGGCGAGCTGATCGCGGCGCGTGCCGTGCAGGGCCTGTTGGCGGCCGCGATGTCCGCGCAGGTGATCGCCATTATCAGCGCGGTGTTCCCGAAGGCCGAGCAGCCGTTGGCCTTCGGGCTCTACGGCGCGGCCGCAGGCCTCGCGGCGATCGCGGGCCCCCTGCTCGGCGGGGCGGTCATCGCCTCCGATCCGTTCGGTCTCGGCTGGCGCGCCATCTTCCTGCTGAACGTGCCGCCGTGTGTGCTCGGCTTGCTGCTGGCGCACCGGCATCTGCACGTGGGCAGGCCCGCGACCAGGGAACGGCTGGATGTCGTCGGCGCACTACTGGTGACCTGTGGGCTGGTGGCCCTGCTGTATCCACTCGCCGCCGGACGCGAACAGCGATGGCCGCCCTCGCTGTTCGGTCTGCTCGGCGCCGGGCTCGCGCTGCTCGCGGTGTTCGTCTGGCATCAGCGCAGGCGGCTGCGGTCCGGCGAGAGCCCGCTGTTGCGGCTCGACCTCTTCGCGGACCGCGGTTTCGCGGTCGGCTCCGTGCTGACGCTGCTGTTCTTCGGAATCTTCACCGCGTTCTTGTTCACCGTGTCGGTGACGGTGCAATCGGGGCTGGGGTTCACCGCCCTGCGGACCGGAATCCTGGTGCTGCCCTTCGCGATCGGCGGGGCGTGCGGCGCGCTGGCCTCACCGATTCTGGTGACGCGGCTGGGCAGCCGTGGGCTGACCCTCGGTGTGCTGCTGTTCGCGGCCGCCATCGCCGTCGTCGCGCTCACCGTCCACCCCGCCGACGCGTCGATCGATCTGCGGCGGCTCGCGGGCCCGGTGTTCGCCGCCGGAGCCGGGATGGGACTGTTCGCCGCGCCGCTGCCCGCGGCGATGATGACGGGCGTCGCCGAGCGGGCGACCGGCTCGGCGTCCGGAACGGTGCCGACCGTGCAGCAGATCGGCAGCTCGCTGGGGGTGGCGGCGCTCGGCGCGCTGTTCTTCCACCGGGTCGATGCCGACACCGACCTGGGCGTAGGGCACGCGAAAGCGGTTCTGGCCGCGTCGCTGACGGATACTCCGACGACGACCGCACAGCGTGACCGGGTAGTCACCTCGTTCTCCGATTGCGCCGACTCGGCCTTGCGTTCGCCGACTCCGCGGCTCGACGCGCACACCTGTCCGGGCGCGGGGGCGGATCTGGCCGGACAGATCGCCGCCGCGCACACCTTTCTCGCCGCCTGCGTCACCGTGCTGTGGGTGGTCGCGGGGACCGCGCTCGCGCTCGTCGTGCTCAGTCTGGCGCTGCCGCCGCGGAACGGGGAGTCGGGGTGACGGCGCCCGGCCAGGTGGGGGAGCACGGCGACCGCGAACAACACGACGGGCCACGGTCCGGGAAAGGACGCTCCCACATGAGCTCATCGGCATCCGGCGTCGTCCTCTACGACCGCACGTGGTCGCACGGCGAGCTACTCGACCGCAAGCGGCAGCGCAGTGTCTCGGTGGTCATCCCCGCCCTGAACGAGGAAGACACCGTGGCGGGCGTGGTCGCCTCGATCGGCGACCTGGTCGGCACGCTGGTCGACGAGTTGATCGTGCTCGACTCCGGTTCCACCGACCGGACCGCCGCCCGGGCGCGAGCGGCGGGCGCGACCGTCTATTCCCGCGAGCAGGCGCTACCCGCCGTGCCGCCGTGCCCGGGCAAGGGCGAGGTGCTCTGGCGGTCCCTGGCGGTGGCCTCGGGCGACTTCATCGTGTTCGTCGACGCCGATCTCGTCGCTCCCGACCCGCGGTTCGTGCCGTCGCTGCTCGCGCCGCTGCTGTCCGACGACGAACTGCGGTTGGTGAAGGGGTTCTATCGCCGCCCGCACGGTGACGCGCCGGACGGCGGAGGACGCGTCACCCAGCTGGTGGCCCGGCCGCTGCTCACCGCGCTCGCGCCGGAGCTCGCCGAGTTGCGCGAGCCACTCGGCGGCGAGTACGCGGCCACCCGGGAACTGCTGCGGGCGTTGCCGTTCGCGCCCGGCTACGGCGTCGAGATCGGTCTGCTGATCGACGCCTGGCGCAGGCACGGCGCAGGCGCCATCGGGCAGGTCGACCTCGGCACCCGCGTGCACCGCAATCGCCCGCTGCACGAGCTGGCCGAGATGAGCAGGCAGGTGATCGCGACGCTGCTCGGCAGGCTCGACATCTCCGACTCGGGAGCGGCGCTGACGCAGTACCTCCCGCACGGCTCGAGCTGGCGTATGGTCCCCGGCGCGGTGCCCGCGGCCGACCGGCCGCCGATGGCCACGCTGACCGCGACAGGTATTCGATGACGCGGTGAACGCCCCGCATCCTCCCGGTGGTGGACTTACGCTGATCCCGGTGGCGATTTCGGAGTGACGACGGCTGGGAGTCTCGGTGGGCGCGGCATTGGTCAAAGGTCAGAACGGGGCATTGGAGGTAGCGCGCGTGCTGGTGTCGGTGCGTACCGCGGCCGCGGTCGACGTGTCGGCGCTGCTGGTGACCGAAGCGGGGCGGGTGCGATCGGACGCGGATTTCGTGTTCTTCAATCAGCCGAGCGCACCGGGCGTGTCGCTGGGGCAGGGAACACCTGGCGCGCTATCGGTTTCGCTGAGCGACCTGCCTGTGGACATCGCGCAGGTACGCGCGGTGCTCACTCTCGACGATCCGGCGCAGACCTTCGGCGGGGTCGCGCCTCTGGTGGCCACGGTCGCCGACGCGGCGGGAAACATGCTCTACGAGTACCGCATCGAGGGCTTGGGCAGTGAATCCGTAGTGATCGCGCTCGAACTGTACCGCCGCCAGGGCGGATGGAAGGTTCGAGCGGTCGGGCAAGGTTATGCGGGCGGATTCGCCGCGCTGGTCACCGATCACGGCGTGAGCGTGGACGAGGAGCCGGTGGTGGAGGCCCCGTCCGCGAATCGGGCCGCGCCGGACCCGTCGGCCGGGCTCACCCCGGCGACGGACGTGTTCACCGTGCCCGGCGAGGCGAAGCTCTCCTTCGAGAAGCGCGCTAAGCTGGACCTGCGCAAGCGGGAGGTCGCGAAAGTCCTCATCGACAAGAACGCTTTCGGCATCCGCGCGCGCGTCGTTCTGGTCGTCGACAAGACCGGCAGCATGAACCGGCAGTATCGCGACCAGGTGGTGCATCGCGTCGTGCAGCGGATGATTCCGGTGGCCACCCAGCTCGACGACGACGGCACCCTGGAGGCGTACCTCTACGCCCGCTCCTTCGCCAAGCTGCCCGACATCACGGTCGAGCACGGTGACGAGTGGGCACGAACTTATCTGCACCTCACCGGCATCCACGGCGGTATCGACTACGACGCGCTCGGCGCCCGCAACGAGGAGCTGCCGATCATGCGCGACATCATCGACTCGTTGTGCCCCGGCGGCCGCCCCACCCTCGTGCTGTTCTTCACCGACGGCGGCTTCGCCAAGAAGCGCGAGATCGCCGCGCTCATGCGGGAGGCCTCGCTGCTGCCCGCGTTCTGGCAGTTCGTCGGCCTCGGGCGCGCCAACTACGGTCTGCTGCGCACCCTGGACGAATTGTCCGACCGAGCGGTCGACAACGCGGGGTTCTTCGCCCTCGACGACATCGATCAGGTCGACGACGCGCAGCTGTACACCCGCTTGCTCGGCGAGTTCCCGGACTGGCTGCGCGCCGCGCGAAACGCGAACATCCTGCGCTGAAAGCGCGTGGGCATCATCGCCGCGACGAGCCCGCGGCTTCCCTGCCCGCGAAGCATCGACCACCTGTAATAGCAATAAGCTATTTCAGGTGGTGATCGCCGCGCTGTGGCTCAGCCGATGACGGCGTTCATGATGGTGCCCGCGCTGGTGGCGATCACCCCGCCGATCATGGCTCCCGCCACCATCTTCGGCGACTCGAGCCCGCCGCCGGTCCACTTCTCCCAGGCGAAGCGTCCACCGGCGTAGATGATGCCGCAGATGCCCGACAGGAGTACGAACCACGTCAGGTAGCGGACCAGTTGGAGGAACTTGTCGGAGATCGGCGGCGCTTCTGGGGTGGGATTGCCGATCTGCGCCAAGGTGTCGAAAGCGGCGGCCATGATCATCGTCGTTCGCTCATTCTGGATTCGGGACAGGGGCAAGTGAATCGCTGAGAAGATCGTATCCGTTCGCTCGCCGCGATGCAGTCAGGTCGATGCAGCGCAGGGAAGTTCGTGTTTCCCGCGCCCTCACCCGGGTAGCCGAACTCGTGTCCGGCCGCGGAGGATCCGCACCGTGCGCACACCGCGGCGGGCCGCATGCCCGTATCCTGGGCATGGCCGAATTCATCGGTGGTCGAACAGTTTTCGTATAGCGGCTGGTCGACGCAGGGTTGCATTCGAGCGTAGAGGGAGTAGACGGTGAGCATCATTCTGGCGTCGGTCGGCGATTCGTTCACGACGTTGGCGCAGATCGGCAATCCGACCCCGGAGGCTCCGCCCCTGGCGGACAAGCTCTTACAGTTCGTGCGGTATCTGACCTGGTTCGCGCTCGCGTCAGGCATCGTCAGCATCATCTACGCGGGCGGCAGATTCGCCTGGGAGAAGTGGAGCGGCGGCGGATTGCAGTCGCCGAAGATGATCGCGGGGGCGATGCTCGGCGGGATTGTCGCCACCAGCGCGGGCACCATCATGAACACCGTTCTGGAGTTCTGACCGCAGGCGGTCGCGGCGATCCTGCGGCACGCCTTCGCCGGTGAGGACGAGCGTGCCGCGAAGGGATCGCCGCCGGTCGCACTCGCTCGGGGGACTCCCGCCGAACTCGGCCTCCCTCCTGTGATTGCCTCGCTGACCTGCGTTTTTCGCTGCGGAGTGCGGTTATACTCCGGTGCGGATCTCGCGGTGCCCGATAGGATCGGAGGCGGAGCAGGATCATGGACGACCAGACCGAGGGCGAACTCACGGTGTCGCGGCGCACGGCGCTGGGCATCGCGGCGACATCGATGGCCGCGTTCGGATTGGCGGCATGCGGCGACGCCGAGCGCAGGAATCCCGCCCCCCGTGACGCCGCCACGATCGCCAAGGACGCCTACGAATTCGGCTACCCGCTGGTGCTGATGGACGTCACCCGGATGGCGGCGGAAGCGTCCACGCCGGTCAACCGGTTCGAGCACGCGTCGTCGTTGCCCACCCCGGCGCAGCGCGAGGTGGTGCGGCTGGACCGGGACACCTTGCGGTCGACCGCGTGGCTCGATGTGGCGAACGAGCCGATGGTGCTGAGCGTCCCCGCGATGGACAGGGGCCGATTCTGGTTGGCGCAGGTGCTGGACGCCTGGACGAACAACGTGCACAACCCCAGCGGTCGCCGTCCACAGGCGCGGTCGGCGTTGCCGCCGTACACCTACGTGGTGACCGGCCCGGGCTGGTCGGGTGACCTGCCCGCTGGGCTGACCCCGTTGCCGATGCCGACGCCGACGGTGTGGCTGATCGTGCGGATCCAGGTCGACGGCGAGAGCGATCTGCCCGCTGTGCACTCCCTGCAGCAGCGGTTGCGGCTGGCTCCGTTGAGCGCGTGGGTGGCGGGCACCGAGCCGCCGGCCGCCCCACCCCGGGAGGGCATTGCGCAGCCGCCGCCGGAATGGGTCGACGAGATGGACCCGAAGGTGTTCTTCGATCGGATGTGCGCATTGCTGGCGGTCGATCCGCCCGCGCGTGCGGACGAGCCCGCCATGCGGCGCTTCGAGACGATCGGCATCCGGCCCGGAGGCGCGGTCGAAGGCCTCTCGGACATCGAACTCGCCGCCGCGGTGGATACCGCCCAGCAGCAAATCCCGGTTTATCTGGGTGCGCGGACGGTCAACGAGAACGGCTGGCTCATCGACCCCGACGTCGGCCGGTACGGCACCAACTACCTGCTGCGCGCCGCCATCGCCAGGGTGGCTCTCGGCGCAAGTACGCCCGAGAACGCCTTCTATCCGACGCTGTTCGCCTCGACCGGCACCGGCGATGGCGGCACGGGCCGATTCCGGCTGCACTTTGCGCCGGGCCAGCTACCGCCCGTCGACGACTTCTGGTCGCTGACCGCCTACGACGCCGACAGCTACCTGGTGCCCAACCCCGCGGAGATCTACGCGGTGGGCCATCCGGAGCCGGTAATGCTCAACCCCGATGGGTCCACCGACATCGCGTTGCAGTCCACCGACCCCGGCCCTGCTGTTCCGGCCGGGAACTGGCTGCCCATCCCCGAATCCGGTCAATTCTCGTTGACCCTGCGGATGTACGCGCCGAGGGACGAGGCCATCCACGGGCGCTGGCGTCCGCCGCCGCTGGTGCCGGTGCTGTGACCCGCCCTCCGCTCCGCCGCGCGTTCCCGGCCGCTCGCCGGTGCTCGGCGCGCTGCGGCGCGCGCGAGGACCGTCCAGGGCGCTGACCAGCAATTTTCCCTCCAGAGGTGGTTATACTCCGGAACGGACCCGGCGCGGCGACCGATCGGATCGGAGACGAACAGGATCATGGACGACCGGACCTACCGCGAATCCGCGCTGTCGCGGCGCACCGTGCTGGGGATGGCGGCGTCGGTGGCCGCGCTCGGCGTGGCGTCGTGCGGCGGATCGGACGAGGACGACTCGGCCCACCCCACGGCGACCAGTGAGGCCGGAACGATCGCCAAGGACGCCTATGTGTTCGGCTTTCCGCTGGTGCTGATGGATGTCGCCCGGAGGGCGGCGGAGGCGGCCACGCCCGTCAACCGGTTCGAGCACGCGACCTCGTTGCCGACCCACGCGCAACGGAACGTGGCGCGGCCGGACCCGGACACGCTGCACTCGACCGCGTGGCTCGATGTGACGAACGAGCCGATGGTGCTGAGCGTCCCCGCGATGGAAGGGGGCCGGTTCTGGCTGGCGCAGGTGCTGGACGCCTGGACGAACAACGTGCACAACCCGAGCAGTATCCGGCCGCAGGCGCGCTCGGCGTCCGCGCCGTTCACCTACGTGGTGACCGGCCCGGGCTGGTCGGGTGCACTGCCCGAAGGTCTCACGCCCTTGCCGATGCCCACACCGACGGTGTGGCTGATCGTGCGGATCCAGGTCGACGGCGAGAAAGACCTCGCTGTCGTGCGCTCGGTGCAGGAGAGGTTGCGGCTGGTTCCGTTGAGTGCGTGGACGGCGGGCGCCGAGTCGCCCGCGAGTGGGCCGCCCAGCGGGCGATCGGAGACGTCACGCCCGGTCGATCAGGTCATGGGAATGGACGCGCGCGATTTCTTCGATCGGATGTGCGCGGTGCTGGCGGTCGATCCGCCCGCTCCCGCGGACGAGCCCGCCATGCGCCGATTCGCGGCGATCGGCATCCGGCCGGGCGGCGCGGTCGAAGGCATCTCCGAAAACGCACTGACCGCCGCGGCTGACACCGTGAAGCGGCAGCTCCCGGTGACGCTGGGAACGAATACGGTCAACGACAACGGCTGGGTCTCCGATCTCGGGGCGGGCCGGTACGGCACCGACTATCTGCTGCGAGCGGTCACCGCGTTCGGCGCGCTCGGCATCCCGCTGCCCGAGGACGCGCACTACCTCTTCACGGCGGTCCCCGCCGGCTCCGGTCCTTTCCGGCTGCACTTCGCCTCGGGCGAGCTGCCGCCGGTGGACGCGTTCTGGTCGCTAGCCGTCTACGATGCCGCGGATTACCTGGCGTCCAATCCGGCCGGGATCTACTCGATCGGTCACCATGTACCTGTCGTGCTCAACCCGGACGGCTCCCTCGACCTCACGCTCCAGCACGATGATCCGGGTTCCGGCGTCCCCGCGGGCAACTGGCTGCCCATCCCGGATTCGGACCCGTTCTCGGCGACCCTGGCGTTGTTCGCACCGAAAGTGGCTGTCCTGCAGCGGCGTTGGCAGCCGCCGCCGCTGATTACGCTCTGAAGAGCCGGTCTGCGCGTCCGTCCCGGGTAGGCGTTGCCGCTGCTCGTCGGCGATGCCGGGCCGAGGGCGCGCGGATAAAAGTAAACTGGTTTTACTAAACACTGTTCACAAAGCCTGGTTCTGTGGTTGCATCTCCCTTGACCGTGTTTCCCGCATCGTTGTCAGGTCTGCGCCCAGACCGCCGTAGGAGTTAGCCGTGACCGTGACCACGCCCTCGATCCCGACGGGATTCGACTTCACCGACCCCGACCTGCTGGCCACCCGCCTGCCCATCGAGGAGTTCGCCGAACTGCGCCGCACCGCCCCCGTGTGGTGGTGCGCGCAGCCCGATCGGGCCAGCGGGTTCGACGACGGTGGCTACTGGGTCGTCTCCAAGCTCGCGCACATCAAGGAGATCTCGAAGAACCCCGAGGTGTTCTCCTCGCACGAGAACACCGCCATCATCCGGTTCAATGAGGAGACCACGCGCGAGCAGATCGACATGCTCGGCGACATGCTGCTGCTCAACCTCGACCCGCCCAAGCACACCAAGACCCGCCGCATCATCTCCAAGGGCTTCACCCCGCGCGCGGTGGAGAGCCTGCGCGCCGCGCTGACCGAACGTGCCGCGCGGATCGTGCACGAGGCGAAGAAGTCCGGCAGCGGCGACTTCGTCGAACAGGTCGCCTGTGAACTGCCGTTGCAGGCCATCGCCGAGCTGCTCGGCATCCCGCAGGAGGACCGGAAGAAGATCTTCGACTGGTCCAACCAGATGATCTCCTACGACGACCCGGAGTTCGAGGGCGACCACCACGCCGCCACCGCCGAGGTGATGGGCTATGCCTGGAACATGGCCGAGCAGCGGCGCGCCTGCCCGGCCGAGGACATTGTCACCCAGCTGGTCAACGCCGACATCGACGGCGAGCACCTCGGCTCCGACGAGTTCGCGTTCTTCGTCATCCTGCTGTCGGTCGCGGGCAACGAGACCACGCGCAATTCGATCACCCACGGCATGAAGGCGTTCGTGGACCACCCCGAGCAGTGGGAGATCTACCGGCAGCAGCGTCCGCGCACCGCGCCCGACGAGATCGTCCGGTGGGCTACGCCGGTCACCGCGTTCCAGCGCACCGCGACCCAGGACACCGTGCTCGGCGGCCAGGAGATCAAGAAGGGGCAGCGGCTCGGATTGTTCTACAGCTCGGCCAATTTCGACGAGGAAGCCTTCGCGGATCCGTTCACCTTCGACGTGTTGCGCGATCCCAACCCGCACGTTGGTTTCGGCGGCACCGGCACGCACTACTGCGTCGGCGCGAATCTGGCCAGGCTGCAAATCGATCTGATGTTCAACGCCATCGCCGATGTGATGCCCAACCTGCGGCAGGTCGCCGAGCCGGTGCGGTTGCGGTCGGGCTGGCTGAACGGAATCAAGCGCTGGGAAGTCGAATACGCTTGAATCGATCGGTGCAACAGTCCAAACCACGGGGTCGCGCGCCGGTGGTGACCGACATCGACATCCGGCGGGTGGCCAGCGCGCTGCTGGTCGAACGCGGGCCCGATGCGGTCACCCTGCGCGCCATCGCGCGCGAACTCGGTGTCACCGCGCCCGCGCTGTACCGGTACTACAACTCGCTGGAAGACCTGCTGGAGCGACTGCGGCTGGACTTCTGCGCCGACCTGGCGGCAGAGCTGACCGCCGAGATCGCCACCCTGCCCGACGACGGCGTTGTGCAGTTCTTCGCCATCTGCCGTGGCTTCCGGCGCTGGGCGCTGACGCATACCAGGGAGTTCACCCTGGTGTTCGCCTCGCCCGGCGCCGGGCAGGCCCGCGCGTTGCGCCGCTTCGACGAGCCCTTCGGCCGAGTCTTCCTTGCCACGGCGGGCAGGCTGCTGGCCACCTACGACATCGTCACGCCGTCCACCGACGTCATCCCGCCGGAGCTGCGCGAGGATCTGGTGCACTTCCAGACCGAACTGCTGGCCGCACTGTCGGAGTCGGGCCAGAAATTCCCCGCCGAGAAACTGGATCTCGGGGTGACGTATCTGATGATCCAGATCTGGGCGCGGCTCTACGGGCACGTCACACTCGAAGTGTTCGGGAATTACCCGATCCCGCTGGACAATCCCGAGATCCTGTTCGACGCGATGCTCGCCGATCTGGGCCGCACGGCGGGCTTGCTCGCCGAGTGAGACCGGGCTAGATGCGGGCGCCTTTGGCCCGGTTGCACGCGCGGCACAGGATCTGGAGGTTCGCCGCGCTGGTCGCGCCGCCGCGGCTGAGCGGGATGATGTGGTCGAACTCCAGGTAGTGCCCGTCGCCGCATTCGACGCACCGGCCGCCGTCGCGCTGCCATACCTGCGCCTTCACCTCCTGCGAGATGCTGCGGGTATCGCGCTGGCCGGGAGTGAGGACGAGACGTTTGGCCACGCGCAGCGCGCCTTCCAGCGCGGCCGAGACGTAGTCGGGATCGTCGACGGCGAACGTCGCGCCGCCGCGTGCCGAGGTGGCCGCGATCACCACCGCGCCTTGTTCCGTGTGCACGGAAACCACCCGTGACCAGAGCATCTCGATGCCGGTGTCGGCGCCGACGAAACGCAGCTTCTTGTTGCTGCCGATCAGCCTGCCCTCGGTGAGCTTCGGGCCGCGCGCGAGCTGGCGTACGTGCGTCGCGGGTAGGTCGAGGTGCACCTTCTCCTCCGGGTCCAGGTGCAGCCCGGGCGTGCGCACCACCGGCAGGTCGCCGGTGCGCAACCGATAGAGGGTGTTGCCGCGATGCATCCGTCTGCGCAGGTCATCGATCAGCGGTCCGCCGAGGCCGAGCTCGCTGACCGCCTGCTCGAACAGCTCCAGCTCCGCGTCCCTGACCTCACCGTCGGCGAAGGCGAAGGTGACCAGCCGCTCCACATAGCTGAGCGCCGCGTCGCGCAGCGCCGCGCGTCCGGCTTCGGCGTCGATCCGCTGATACCGCAACGACGCCCACAGCGCCGCCCACTCGGGGCCACGCGGACCGTGTCCGGTGAGCACTCGCCAGGCCCGGCTGTGCCAATGGATGAGGTATTCCTCGATCTCCTGGGCACACCTCTGGCACGGTGCGAACCCGCCGAAGAACTTGCGGCGCAGCGGGCTTGCGCAGCGAACGCAGTGGCGGTCGCCCGGCGGAGGGGGCAGATAGCGGTCCTCGGTCCATCCCGCGCCGTCCCACCAGCGCATACGCTGCGCGTTCTCCGGATCCGGGTGCCAGTCGGCGCGTTCGGGATCCGGGGGTGGTGGGGGAGGTGCGCTTTCCGGGGTGTAGCGGTTGAGGTCGACCGGACGGTGGGTGTGCGGGAGGGGAGCGGTGTCCGCGCGGCCGAGTACTTCGGTGCGTGGCCATGCGGGTGTGCCGGGGCGTGGCGCTTCGGGGCCTTCGGCTCGCCCGGGTGGGTTCGCGGCCCGGTGGTCATGCTCGCGGACGCGTTGCACCGGAGCATGTCCGGCGGCGACGTTCGGTGCGTCCGTTCGCTCGGCCGCGGCGGATTCGCCGTTCCTGCGCGATTGGCCGGAGGAGATCGACCCATGCGGGACGTGCCGGGTCTGGGCGAAGTCGTGGCGATCGACCCGTTCGGCCGAGCCGAGGCCGGAGTCGGCGGCGGCCTGAAGTCGTTCTCGAGCCGGTGCCGCCGTGGCTGATCGGCGCACCTGGAACGGGTTGGTGGGATGGGTGGTGCGGGCGGGCGCCGACGGGTCGTCGACCTGCACGCCGAACTCGCCGACCAACCCGGCCAGCCCGCTGGACCAGCCCTGGCCGATCGCGCGGAACCGCCACTGCCCGTCGCGGCGGTAGAACTCGCCGAACATCAGCGCCGAGACCGCGGCCGCGTCATCGATCTCGAACGCCGCGACCACCCCGTCGACCGAGTGCACGGCGACGGTCAGCTCCCGGATGTCGCCGAAGGTGCTTCCCTCCACCGATCCGGAGACGACGATGCGCTCGACGTCCGCTTCGGTGCGCGGCAGCGAGACGCTCAGCCGCGCGGTGCCCGGCGCGGGTTCCTGATCGAGCGTGACCGCCTGGGAGACGTGCCGCGGCGCGTTGTAGAACACCAGATCCCGATCCGAGCGGACGGTGCCGTTCGCGTCCAGCAGCAAGGCGTGCGCGTCCACCGCGTGCTCCGATCGCCATGAAACAACCACGGCTAGAAGGGATGTCGGTACCGCTGCGTTCGCGCCCTTGCTGAGTTTCATTGTGCTCGAACTATGCCACGCCCCTCCGACACGCCGAACGCGCGAGGGGAGGTCCTTCGGCGGGGCGTGCGGCACAGTGTTCCCCATGACGAACCCGAAACGCCCGGGTCGTAAGCCGCCGACCCCGAAGCTGCCCAGCGGACGCGTGCCCGGCCCCGCCGACGTCCTCGCCGCCGCCCAGGCGGCGGTCGAAGCCGCGCAGACGGCCGCGGGCCAGGCGCTGGAAGCCGCCCAGCTCACCGCGACCTCGGCGTTCGACACGGCGGTGCGGCTGCCGCCCGCGTCCGCGCAGTTGGCCGCGCAACTGCCCGGCCTCATCGAGAGCCTCTCGACCGCGATCGAGCGGCTCAACTCCACCATCGATCGGCTCGACCGCACCCTGGCCCTGGCCGATCCGGCCTTCGCGGCCTACGACCGGCTGCTGCCCCGGCTGGAGGCGATGATCTCGCTCGGTGAGGATGTGCTCGGGCGTCTGGCGAAATTGCCCGGCATCGCCTTGCTCGGCAAGCTGGCCGGCCTGGGCGCAGCCGAACCACAAGCCGCCGAGGAGCCCACCCGGCGAAAGCCGACGAAGCGGCGCAAATAGTCGAGAAGTGCGCCCCGCGTTCAGCGGTGCGCGTGGTCGGCCGCCGCGCGCAACGTGGCGGCCGCCTTGAGCAGGACCTCGTGGTACTCGTCGGCCGGGTCGGAGTCGAGCACGATGGCGCCGCCCGCCCCGATCCGCCAGCGCCCGCCGTAGCGCACGGCCGTGCGGATCACGATGTTGAGGTCCGCGGTGCCACCGAGCCCGAGGAAACCGATCGTGCCCGAATAGACCCCGCGCGCTTCGGTTTCCAGCGCGTCGATGATCTCCATGGTGCGCAGCTTCGGCGCGCCGGTCATCGAGCCGCCGGGAAAACAGGCGCGCAGGCAATCGACCACGCCGACCTCCGGGCGCAGCCTGCCGCGCACCGTCGAGACCAGTTGGTGCACGGTCGCGTACTGCTCGGTGGCCATCAGCTTCGGGACATAAACACTGCCGATCTCGCAGACCCGGCCCAGATCGTTGCGCAGCAGATCGACGATCATGAGATTCTCCGCCCTGGTCTTCGGGCTGTCGGCCAGCTCGCGGCGCAGGCGCTCGTCCTGCTCGGGTGTCGCGCCGCGCGGCGCGGTCCCCTTGATCGGCTTGCTCTCCACGATGCGGCGCCGGTCGACCTTCAAGAAGCGCTCCGGCGACGAGCAGGCGATGTCGAGGTCGTCGAAGCGCAGGTAGGCGGCGTACGGGGCGGGGTTGCACCGGCGCAGCGTGCGGTAGAGATCGAGGCCGTCGGCCGCGGAGGCGGGGATCGTGGCGCTGTCGGTCAGGTTGATCTCGTAGGACTCCCCGGCGTGCAGCCGCTCCTGGCAGACCGCGATGTCGGCGAGATAGCGCTCCCGGCCGCGGGTGAGCAGTGGCTCGACGGCGTCATCGTCCGGCGGCACCTCCAGCGGCGGCGGATTGGTCCAGGTCAGGAGGGTGTTCAGGGTTTCGCGGGTGTCGCGCAGCCAGTCGGCGGCGGATCGGGCGGTCTCCACGTCGTCGCTCAGCGCCAGCAGGTGCGTGCGCCCGCCGACGTGGTCGACCACCACCATCCGGTCGGCGAAGATCCACTGGGCGTCCGGGGTCGGGGCGCGGTGAACCGCGTTCCCGCCGCAGTCGGCTTTCACCTCGTAACCGAGATAACCGACGTAGCCGCCGACGAAATCGAAGGGCAGATCGGGCAATTCGAGTCGACGCGTGCGCATCTCGGCGGCCAGGAAATCGAGGATGCCGCCGGGTGCGGTGCGCCGATGCCCGTCGGAGGACTCGACGGTCACCTCGCCGTCGCCCACGCGATAGCGCAGCACCTCGGCCAGCGGACCGCTCGCGTCGCCCAGGAAGGAGAACCGGTCGGCGCCGGGCTCAACATGCTCGCTGTCCAGCCAGAACGCCGTCGAAGAGTTGCCGTACAACTGCACGAACGCGAGCTCGGTATCGATCGGCCGTTCGAGCACGGCCCGCTGGAGCCGGTAGGTCCGCGGCACGGAGCGGATCGGACCGGTGCGCCCAGCGGATGACGCGCGATCGAGTTCGACGGCCGCGGCGGGGAACTGCTCGGCCGCGAGCGGCACGGGCGAGGCCGTGTCGGGAAGGGGGGGCCGTGCCGGGACCGGCTCCGCCACGCGATCACGCGCCGGGGCGATCGACGGGTTCCCCACCGCGGCGCCACGCCTGCTTCGATGCGCGGCGGTGAGCTTCGCGAAGTTGCGCAGCAGCGCCGCGCCGAACTCGCTCGCGATCGATTCCGGATGGAACTGCACGCCCCACTGCGGTCGCGCGCGGTGCCGCACACCCATCACGACGCCGTCACCGGACAGCGCGGTGACCTCCAGATCGTCCGGCAGCGGTCGCAGCGCGCACAAAGAGTGATAGCGCACCGCGGTGAAGCCCTGCGGAATCCCGGCGAACAGGTCGCGGTCGTCGTGCTCGATGCGGTCGAGATACCCGTGCCTGGCGGCGGGCGCCTCGGCGACAACGCCGCCCGCCGCCACCACGATGCCCTGGTGGCCCAGGCACACCCCGAGCAACGGCAGGTCGCTCTCGCCGATCACCGCGGCGGAGATTCCCATGTCGCGTGCCACGTCCGGCCGTCCCGGTCCGGGCGAGACCACCACATTGTCGAAGCGGCCCAGATCGAGTTCGGCGACCGTGCGCGCCTCGTCGTTGCGCACGACCGCCGGCTCGACGCCGTTCACCTCGCTGATCAGCTGGTACAGGTTGTAGGTGAACGAGTCGTAGTTGTCGATCAACAGCGTGTGCATGGTTCTGGAAACCCTACGCCGCACCGGTCGGAGCTAACTGTTGTCGTCTGCCTTCAGTTCGGGTCGGCGGGTGGTGCACAATGTGGGACATGTCTGTTGCGCAACCGGTCGATGTGGATCCCGCGGTCGTCGACTTCGCCGTCGTCGGAAAGTGGATGGATGAGCAGGGTCTGTCCGGGGGTGAGTTCGAGGATGTGATCGCGCTCGGCGGCGGAACGCAGAACATCATGCTCCGCTTCACGCGTGGCGGCCGCACCTACGTGCTGCGCCGTGGCCCGAAGCATCTGCGCGCCAAGAGCAACGACGTGATCCGGCGCGAGGCCCGGCTGCTGGGCGCGCTGGGCAGCACCGAGGTCCGCGCTCCCCGGGTGATCGCGGCCTGTGCCGACGAGTCGGTGCTCGGCGCGGTCTTCTACCTGATGGAGCCGATCCACGGTTTCAATCCACAGAACGAACTGCCCGAGTTGCACGCGGGCGATCCGGAAGTTCGCAGGCAGATGGGCCTGTCCGCGGTCGAAGCCATCGCACGGCTCGGTGCGCTGGACTACCAGGCGCTCGGCTTGACCGACTACGGCAAGCCGGAGGGCTTCCTGGAGCGCCAGGTGCCGCGCTGGCTCGGTGAGCTGGAGTCGTATTCGGCCAACGAGGGCTACCCCGGTCCGGACATTCCCGGCGTGGCGGCGGTGGGTGAGTGGCTGGATCGCAATCGCCCCGCTCAGTGGACCCCCGGCATCCTGCACGGTGACTGCCACCTGGCGAACATGATGTTCGAGTTCGACGGCCCGCAGGTGGCGGCGATGGTCGACTGGGAGATGTCCACCATCGGCGACCCGCTGCTGGACCTGGGCTGGCAGATCGCCACCCGCCCGGAGCCCGGCACCACCGGCGCGGCGCTGGTGGGCAAGCTCGGCGCGGTCGGCGGTCTGCCTACGGCCGAGGAGATGATCGCGCACTACGGGCAGTTCTCCGATCGCGACCTGAGTGCGATGCCCTGGTACACCGTGCTGGCCTGCTTCAAGCTCGGCATCGTCCTGGAGGGCACCCACGCCCGCGCCTTCGCGGGCAAGGCCCCCAAGCAGGTCGGTGACTTCCTGCACGCGATCACGCTGGAACTCTTCGAGCGGGCGCAGCGGCTGATGGAATGACTGTCGGGATGTGCCCGATAGTTGACCGGATATCGGTGGAAGGCGCTGTCCGGCCGCGCCTAGGTTGAGCGCATGCCGATCGTTCCCGATGTCAAGGACTGGACCTGGGTGTTGAGCCGCCCCTGTCCCGAGTGCGGTTTCGACGCCGCCGCGACCGCCTATGAAGCCGTGCCCGCGCTGATCAGGGAGACGGCCGTCCGCTTCGCCGCGGTGCTCGACCGGCCCGGCGTGCGCGTGCGGCCGGACGAATCCACCTGGTCGGCGTTGGAATACGGCGCCCATGTGCGCGACGTGTGCCGCATGTCGGGCACTCGCCTCGGCCTGATGCTGGCCGATGACCCCGAGGGGGAGCCGCCGCGCTTCCCGAACTGGGATCAGGACGCGGCCGCGGTCACCGACCGCTACAACGAGCAGGATCCGGCCATGGTGGCCGAGGAGTTGGCCGAGGCCGCCGAGCGGGCGGCGCGGTCTTTCGAATCGGTGCCGCCCGAGCGGCGGGGTCTGCGCGGTGCCCGCAGTGACGGGGCGGAGTTCACGGTGGCGTCGTTCGCCCGCTACATCCTGCACGATCTGTTGCACCACGTGCACGACGTTCGTGGGTGAACGCATCGCGGAACTGTAACGCGTTCGGCCGGTAGGTCACGCTCTACCGACGAATTTTCCGACCGGTACTAGAACGCGTTACATTTTTCTCGTACTGTGGGTGCAGTCACATATAAGCACGTGCATGCGAGAGGGTCGACAGGAATGAAGACGAAGGGCGCGATCCTGTGGGGGATCGACCAGCCGTGGTCGGTGGAGGAGATCGAGGTCGGTGACCCGGTCGCCGGCGAGGTGCAGATTCGGATGGAAACCGCCGGTATGTGCCACTCCGACCATCACATCGTGACCGGCGCGACCCCGATGCCGTCCTTCCCCGTCATGGGCGGGCACGAGGGCGCGGGCGTGATCACCAAGTTGGGTCCGAACTGCCCGGCCGATCTGCAGGTCGGCGACCACGTGATCCTGTCGTTCATCCCCGCCTGCGGCCGCTGTCCGGCGTGCGTGGCAGGACACATGGCGCTGTGCGACCTGGGCGCGGGCTTGCTGATGGGACAGGCGATCAGCGATGGCACCTACCGCATCCAGGCCCGCGGCGAGAACGTTATCCCGATGTGCCTGCTGGGCACCTTCGCGCCGTACATGACGGTGCACCACACCTCCGTGGTGAAGATCGATCCGAGCATTCCGTTCGAGGTGGCCTGCTTGGTCGGCTGCGGCGTCCCGACCGGTTTCGGTTCCTCCACCCACGTGGCGCAGGTGGCGCCGGGCGAGACCGTGGTGATCGCGGGCATCGGCGGTGTCGGCATGAGCGCGTTGCAGGGCGCGGTGCTGTCGGGCGCGTCGAAGGTGGTGGCCATCGACCCGAATCCGTGGAAGCGTGAGCAGGCGCAGAAGTTCGGCGCCACGCACACCTACGAGAGCATGGCCGCCGCGATCATGCCGCTGATGGAGGCCACCGAGGGCCGGATGGCGGAGAAGGTCATCCTGACCATGGGCGAGATGCACGGCGAGTACATCGAGGAGGGCCTGATCCTCACCTCGAAGGCGGGCACCCTGGTGGTCACCTCGATGGGCCGGATGGACGAGAACGACGTCAAGCTGAACAGCTTCCTGCTGTCGATGTTGCAGAAGACGGTGAAGGGCTGCATCTTCGGTGGTGGCAACGCCCGCCAGGACGCGCCGCGCCTGCTGTCGCTGTACAAGGCAGGCCAGCTCAACCTGGACGACATGGTCACCCGCAGCTACTCCCTGGAAGAGATCAACCAGGGCTACCAGGACATGCTGGACGGCAGGAACATCCGCGGGATCATCAAGTACAGCGAAGCCGACTGGTAGAGCGCCTCACCGCCGCTCGGCGAGCGCGGTGACGATCCGTGCGATCAGGTCGTACGGCACCGGTTCGCCGAGCCGGAACCGCAGCGTTCCCTTGCCCGCCCGGTACGGCTCGAGTTCGCGTGCCAACGCGGGATCGCCGTCCGGGATCGGGTAGAGGCTGACGTGCTGCTTCCACCCCGCGAAGTGCACGACGTTGCGGCCGTGCAGCCGGAAGGTGGGAATGTCGTAGCTGATCGCCTCGGTGGCCTCCGGCAGGGCGTCCTGGATGGTGCGCCGGATCGTGTCGAGGACGCAGCGCGCGTCGTCGGGGAACGCGGCGAGATACGCGTCTACGGTGGCCGGTCGGTTCGCCACGAGATCCCTCGATTCCACCGGTCGGTAACTGGTCGGCCCGTGCCTGCTGAGTGTAGGCAGCCCGGACAGCGGATCGCGAGAGGCCCGGCGTGCCGCCGTGGTTCAGATCCGGCAGCGCAGCAGGGCTTCGCGCAGGTTGCGGCTGCGGACGTCGTCGAGGACGGCAAGGCCAAGCCGGTTCATCGTGTAACCGAAGCCCAGACCGGTGGCCGGGTCCGCGAACCCGAACGAACCGCCGAGTCCCGTGGTGCCGTAGGCGCGTTTGTCGGAGCCGAAGCGGAAGCTCCCGCGCGACTTGCGGAAGCCGAGGTGGTAGCGGCTTTTGGTGTGCAGCACCAAGTCCGCGGCGGGGACGTCGTCGGCGGTCCGGTCGGTGGCGAGCCGGTCCAGCAGCGCGTCGTCGATCGGGAGCGCGCCGGTGCGACCGGCGGCCGCGCCGTAGACCTTGGCCAGCGCGCGGGCATTGCCCACCCCGTTGGACCCGGGCAGTTCCACCTCGAGGAACTCGCGCCGGGTCGCCCGCGCCGGAGCCCCGCAGCGCGGGTTGGTCAGCGCCGCGTGCGACAGCCCGCGTCCGGCGGAGATCTCCGCCCCGATCCGCAGCGGGATATCGCGCTCGTAGCGCAACACGTCCAGGCCGCGGGTGGCCGACATCGCGGCGATGCGGTCCATGCTCTGCTCGGCGGGCAGGCCGATGCAGAAATCCACGCCGAGCGGTGCGGCGATGTCCTCGGCGAAGATCCGTCCGAGCGTGCGGCGGTGCGGGTCGACGCGCCGCAGCAGCTCGCCCTGGTAGAGGCCGAGGGTGATCGCGTGATAGCCATGCCTGGTGCTGGGCCGCCAGGCCGGTTTCTGCGCCGCGAGAATGCGTGCGAGGCCGTCCAGGTCGGCGATCTGGGGCAGCCGCACGATCTCGCTGAGGCCGGACAGCCCGGCCTGGTGGTCGATCAACTGGCGCACCGTGATCGCGTCCTTGCCGTGGACGGCGAACTCCGGCCAGTACTTCGCCACCGGCTGCTCGTAGTCGAGCAGACCCTTGGCTACCACGGTGGCGACGGTGAACGCCGCCATGCCCTTGGTCGAGGAGAACACCGGAACGATCGTGTCCCGCTCCCAGGGCAGCGTGCGCCGGCGATCACGAAAGCCGGCCCACAGGTCCACCACGGGGCGCTCACCGGCGTAGACCGCTACGGCGGCGCCGATTTCACCGTGGTGCTCGAAGTTGCGGCGGAAGGCGTCGGCGACCGGTTCGAAACCTGATGCGACCTCGCCGTGAACAGTGGGCTTTTCACTCATGGCGAGTCGATGGTAGCTACCCGGTTCTCGTAGGCTCGCAGGGTGCGTTCACTCGAGCAAATTCGGGAATGGCCGGTTCGGCACGCGGCGGCCGCGGTGGTCACCGCCGACGGCGGCGTCGCGAGCGAAGGCGATGTCGAGCGGGTGTTCCCGCTCGCGTCGGTGACCAAGCCGCTGGTCGCCTATGCCGTGCTCGTCGCCGTGGAGGAGGGCGCGGTCGACCTCGGCCAGCCCGCCGGACCGCCCGGCGCCACGGTGCGTCATCTGCTGGCGCACGCGTCCGGACTCGCGTTCGACACCACCGACATCCAGGCGTCGCCAGGGTCGCGGCGGATCTACTCCAGCGCGGGTTTCGAAGTGCTCGCCGAATTCCTCACCGAGCAAACCGGGATAGCGTTCGACGAGTACCTGCGCGACGCCGTGTTCGAGCCGCTGGGCATGACCGCGTCGGTCCTGGCGGGTCCGGCCGGGCACGCGGGACGGTCCAGCGCGACGGACTTGGCCCGCTTCGCCGCCGAATTGCTGAACCCTCGGTTGATCTCGGCGCAGACGCACGCGGAGGCCACCTCCGTCCAGTTCCCCGGCCTGAACGGCGTGCTGCCCGGCTACGGTTCGCAGCGCCCCAACGACTGGGGACTCGGCTTCGAAATCCGCGACGGCAAGTCTCCGCACTGGACCGGTGGCACGAATTCGCCACAAACCTATGGACATTTCGGCCAATCCGGGACATTTTTATGGGTTGACCCGAAAACGGGGTTGGCGTGTCTCGCCCTGAGCGACGAGAATTTCGGCGACTGGGCGCGGGCGGCCTGGCCACCACTGAGCGACGCCGTGATCGCGGAGGCGACAGCCGGTCGCAACACGGTCGCGAAGTAACACGTGTAACTTCGGGCACTCCAGTACACTCAGGCAACGCCAGTCCGACGAATCGTTGGGGAAGACGGTCCTCGTCGAAGCTGGAGGTATTGGTGGTGCGCGCATCGAGTCAGTTCGCGGACGCGACGGCGGGTGTGGTCTACATCCACTCGTCGCCTGCCGCGCTGTGCCCGCATGTCGAGTGGGCACTCACCTCGGCCCTGGGCGCCCCGGCGAAACTGCGCTGGACCGCCCAACCGGCCGACGGCCAACTGCGCGCCACCAGTGAGTGGATCGGTCCGGTCGGCACCGCCTCGAAGATCGCCCAATCGTTGCGCTCCTGGCCCGTTCTGCGCTTCGAGGTGACCGAGGACCCCAGCGACGGCGTGGACGGCGAACGCTACAGCTTCGTCCCCGGCCTCGGTCTGTGGCACGGCTCCACGAGCGCCAACGGCGACGTCATGGTCGGTGAGATGCGCCTGCGCGCCATGCTCCAGGCCACCCGCGAACTCGGCAAGTACTCCGCCTACGACCTGGCCGCCGAAATCGACCGCGCCCTCGGCACCGCATGGGACGAGGACCTCGAAATCTACCGCTACGGAACGGAAACCGGCGCCGAGGTCACTTGGCTGCGCCGGGACGTGGGGTAGGTATCACCGCTGTAGCCACCGGAATTGACGTCTGCCCCGGTTTCGCCGACGGGGATAGGCTCGTCACACGGTCGGGGCCGAGCACGAGGAGTCGACCATGAAGCATGCCGGTATGCGCATCATCGCCGCAGCGGCGATCGCCCTGACCGCCGCGACCGCCGCACCTGCGACGGCGACCGCCGAACCGGTCGCGGCGGCCGTGGAAGTGCCACCGGGCGTCGTCGATGCGGTACGAGGCGCGATCGCGAGCGTCCTGTTCTTCGGCATCGTCGGCCTGTGCGTGGTGCGCGTCCTGCCGCCCGACCAGTGTCATTTTTTCTGAGGGGAGCAATGGCGGCACCGCTACCGGCTGAGGACGAGTGGCTCACTTCAGCGTGCTGCGACGCCGACCCGGTCACACAGAGCTCGAACGTCCTCGCCCATCCCGGACGGCGGTCGCCTCCGTAGCGCGTGCAGCATGTCGCGCGCGTAGCCGTTGTATCGGATCGTCTCGGGTGCGGTGCGTTCGGACTTGTCGAGCATCGCGAGGGCGGCTACGAGTTCGTCACGCTGGTAGTGGGCGCGGGCCACCTCGATGAAATGACGGCTGCGGCGTGGGACGGAAGCTATCCGGTCGGCGTCCAGCGCGTGGGCCGCACGGAGCCCTTCACCCGTTCGTCGCAGTTCGACTCCGAGTGTCGTTGCGTGTGCTTGCATCACCGGGATGGAGAACGATGTCTGGACGTGCCGGTAGGTAGGCCCGAGGCGCTGGGCGATCCGATCGGCCGATTCCCAGTACGCCCACGCTTCGCCGTAGCGGCCGCGACGGGCATGTACATAGGCGATTTCGGCCTGCAGAGCCCCTGCGATCCCGTGCCAGTCGTCCGACGTGCCCGCCCGGTTCAGGTACGGTTCCACCTGCGCGATAGCCGTGCGGGCCAGAGCGATTCCCTCCTCCCAGCGGCCGGAGTCCCGCAGCGCCTGAACCATCGACCACGCGCCGCTCGCGATCAGGTACGGATCGTCTGCCTCATACCCCTCGTTCAGAGCGCGATCGGCGACGAGCCAGACGAGTTCCGGAGCAGGCTGGTACGCCACGAAGAAATCCGCGAGCTGGTACACCCCGGCCAGAACACGCCGGGCCGCCCGGCGACCATCGCCGGGAAGGCGCACGGCGTTCTGCGCGTCCCTGATCAGTCCAGGTAGTAGCGAACCGAGTTGCGACCGGTGATCGGGGCTCGCGTGTCGCACCTGCCACGCCTGCGCCAGTCGCAAAGCCAAGTGCTCGGTGCCCGCCGAGTTGTCCGCGGCCGCCAGGCGATAGTCCGTCAGCGCCGACTGCACATCGGTCAGGGCCGCATGGCGTTCGCCGGCGAAGACAGCGACCGGAACCGCATGCCCATCTCCGGTCAACTCGGCCAGATCGTCCAGTTCCAGGGCACGGGCGATACGAAGCAACATCGGCAGGCGCGGACTCTGCAGTCGACCGTTCTCCACGGCCTTCAACCACTCGGCGGAACGGCCGACCAGCCCCGCGAGAACCGGGCGCGACATACCGGCCCGCTCGCGGTGCCGCCGAATCCGCGCGCCCACCGGGGCATCATCGGAGCTGCACACGGCTGTCCCCTCTCGCCGCTGGTTCGACGAATCAAGCGTAGCCGACGATCTCGGCCGCAGAGGGATGAATCCGATGTCCACTGGACAGTATCGGGTACGAACCGTACCCGGCGACGCCTCCGTAGCTACCTAGCGTGCTGCGCAGCCCACCGTCAGGTCGATGCTCTTCATGCGTCCCTGGCGACTGGTGCCCACCGACAGGTCGAGCAGGGGAGTCAGGATGTACGAAGAGAATCGCTGTGGCACAAAGCCTCTGGGCCCGAACGCGCTGGGCTTCATTCGGCGCGAGGTTTCCGGTGCGGACGAGCAACGCGATAAGTGGCTGATCCGTGAAATAGTCACTGCACGTGGGTATTTCGTGGTGGAGCTGATCGTCTTCGCTACGGCGGTCCGGACGACGGCTCTGCTGGTGGTCGAGCATATCCGGGTGGCGGATGCGGTCGCGGTGATCGTGCCGGGGCCGGCTCATGTCGAGCCGTTCGCCCGTGCGGTCACCGAACTATGCGACCTGATCACTCCGGAGCAGACATATCCGCGCGGGTATCGGTGGCCGTCGCTGCTGCCCATCGATCACCCGTACCGGAGGTTGCCGTGACCGGGTGGCAACTGTTGGCGGTCGCGATCGGTGCGGTGCTGCTCACCGTGCTGGTCGGCATGACCTTGTGGCTGTGGCCTGTTCGGTTGCCGGAGGGGCGCAGCGTGGACGAGATCACCCGGCGAGTGGAACGGGAGCGCGGAGACATGGACACGACGGTTTGGCCGATGGGTTTCCCGCATGACGCCCCGATCACGCGATGGGCGTGGGGGAGGCGCAGATGACCATGCAGCGGCACCGTGCTTGTCGCGTGGGGGAATGTCCGCGCAAGACGGCTGCGTGGCGGGTCCTGGTGGAGGCCGGGCGTATCCGGCCGGATGCGGGGCGGCAACGGTGAGAGCCGGGCGGCTCACTCTCCTCGGTGGCCGAGCACAGCGAACATGGTGACCGAGAGGTGGTAGTCGCCTTTGGCGATGCCCGCCTCCATGGTGGCGGCCAGGTCGTCGCGTTCCTGCTCGGTGATCACGCCGTCGGCGCGGGCACGCTCGGTCATCTGGGCGAAGAGGGGGCGGATGGTCTGCGGATCCCAGATCACCGCCTCCGATCCGATGTCGTCGATAGCGAAACCGGCGGCCGTGAGCAGGCCGCGCAGGCTTCGGCCCGATTTGGGGTTCGGGGTGGTCGCGAGCAGCGACGTGGACAGGCGGGCCATCACGTCGTCGTCGCCGGGATGCGCGATGGCCGTGTGCCAGTCGCTATCGATGAGCAGCGCGCGCCCGCCCGGCCGCAGGACTCGAGCGATCTCGGCGGTGGCGGCGGCAGGGTCGTCGAGGTGCTGGTAGACGCGCTCGCAGCGCACCGCGTCGAAGTAACCGTCCGGGAACGGCAGGTGATAGGCGGTGCCTTCGACGAAACGAGCCCGAGAGTCGGCCGTCTCGGCGCGCCCACGGGCGATCGCGAGCATCGCAGGATTCGGGTCGACGCCGACCGCTTCGCCGCCCGGCCCGACTCGACCGGCCAGTTCGATCACTTCGGTGCCCGTCCCGGCGCCGATATCCAGTGCGCGCTCGCCCGGTTGGACGGCCAAAACCTCGTGCCCCCACGCGCGCATGCGCCGAATACCCGGCAGCGCCGCCTGGAGATCCAGGATGCCGACCAGCGCGGCCATCGGATCGTCGGTATTAGGGCGCGAAGCGTCGGGAATCGCGTTCACATGGAATGACGGGATGGACGGCGGGGGCTCACTCGGCATATCCCGACAGTAATCTCGGCACCCCGGCAGATGGCAACACGTCCTTCGCGTCGCCGGTAGCTGCCGTGGCCCTCGACCGGGGCGGATATCTTCCAACGGGCCGCACGAACTCTGCCGACAGCGACTCGACGGGCAGTAGCTGACCTGTCGCGGCAAGTGGCTCCGTTTGTTGCGACCTTTACCGGGTAACACTCGCTCGGCTCGCGCAGAAGATTCGATGGCCATTTCGGCGGTGTTCACGAGCCCGACTACAGAGGAGCGTCAGATGACCGAATCCGGCTCCGCTGATCTCAAGCGGCGGCATCGCGCGATGTGGGCCCTGGGCGACTATTCGTCCATCGCCGCCGAAGTCATCCCTGGGCTGGGCCGTCGGCTTGTCGAGGTCTGCCGTATCGGCCCGGATCAACGGGTGCTGGACGTCGCGGCCGGGTCGGGGAACGCCGCGATCCCGGCTGCCGAGGCCGGTGCGGATGTGGTGGCGAGCGATCTGACGCCGGAACTGTTCGAGGCGGGTCGGCGTATCGCCGCCGACCGGGGCGTCGACCTTCAGTGGCAGGAAGCCGATGCCGAGGCGTTGCCCTTCTCCGATGCCGAGTTCGACGCGGTGATCTCCTGCGTCGGTGTCATGTTCGCGCCGTTCCACCAGGCGGCCGCGGACGAACTGGTGCGCGTGGCCAAACCGGGCGGCACGATCGGGCTGATCAACTGGACACCCTCCGGATTCATCGGACAGATGTTCGCCACGATGAAACCGTTCGCTCCGCCGCCTCCGCCCGGCGCGCAGCCGCCCCCACTGTGGGGCGACGAAGCGCATGTCCGGTCGCTGCTCGGCGATCGCGTCACCGACCTGGAGCTACGCCGCGAGAACGCGGTCATCGACCGTTTCGCCGACGCCGCGGAGTTCCGCGACTTCTTCAAGACGTACTACGGACCGACGGTCGCGGTGTACAAGGCCATTGCGGGGGACCCCGACAAGATCGCGCAGTTGGACCGGGCTCTCGCGGACCTCGCGTCCCAGCACGATCTGGGCGACGGGCGGATGGAGTGGGAGTACCTGTTGGTCACCGGACGCCGAGCGGGCTGACCGCTCCACGGGCTGCTCGTTCGGCGTCCGCGCTCGGAACACTGAGGTCTACCCGGGCGTGGGCGCGATGCGCCGACCGCAGGTGTCTGGCGGTCCGGTGAAACCGTTGAGCAGCCGAAGCGGCGCGACCGTCATGCACCGGGGCGGGCCGGGTGATGGCGCGTCGGATCGTATTGTTCGAAATAGGACTCGCCCACGGCGAACACTCCGCGTTGCGGCAGCCAGAAGTCACCGAGTTTGGCCTGCTCGGCCAGCGGTCCCGGAGGACCGATATCTATTCCGTCGATCCGGGCGGTACTGTTCTCGACGGTCCACAGCATCCGGGGATTGGCCGAGAACCATTGACCGTTCGGGGACGTGCCGTTGAGCCGGACCCGCCCGACGCCGAGCGCCGGCCCCGCCACCCGCGACATGAGCGACAAGACGGCGGGACGTCGCCACAGAGCGGCGGGCATCATGCGGCCGAGACTCGTCATCGCGGCTGTCGCCACCGATCGTCCCAGCTGGAGATCCCACACGATCTTGTCGCCCACCCGCACGGTGAAGGTCGCGGGCCCGGTCCAATCCACCGAGATGTCCTCGGTCCGAGCGTCTTCGAGCGCTGATCCGAAATAGCGGGCGCAGCTGGTCGCGGGGGAAACACTGCTGTAGATCACCCATTTGCCGTCGGGGTCACGATGCCACACCGCGTCATACCCCGCACCGACCGAGCTGGCAGGGAAATGCCGCAGCGCCAAGTAGTGACCGCTGGCGAAGGGCATTCCCATCACCCCGTAGCCGGAGAATCGCTCCTCATCCGCACCGGGAGGGAGCGCTTTATCGGTCGCGGCAATCGATCGTGGGCTGTCGGTCATCGCTGACCTCCTCGAGGAGGGGACTCGTGCCGATTATTTTACGACCGCAGAAGGGAAGGCAGGAAAATTTCAGCCCCGACCGCCGGGTGGTCCTCACTGCCCCGGCGTCGTTGTCCGCTGTCGGCCACGGCGAGCGGGCCGCTGGTCATGAACACCGATATCGACCCAATAACGTCGTGCCGGACCGAGTTGGGTGTCCACGATGCGCTCGAGAACGCCGCCTCGGCGCTCGATGGTCTTCGCGGAGGCGATGTTGTCGGCCGCGCAGACGATCAGCACGCGATCCATGCCGAGCCTCCCCGCCTCGTCCAGCATCCGGCCCAGAGCCCAGCCGGCCAGCCCGCGCCGGCGCGCGGATGGTCGGATGCCGTAGCCGATGTGGCCGGCCCACCGCACGAAGTCGTCGAACCCATGCCGCAGAGCGATCCCGCCGAGCACTCGGTCGCCCTCGACGATCCATCGGTAGGTGCACTGCGCCCGGCCCGTCTCGACCACCGCCCGACCCGATTCGTCACCCAGCCGGGCCACCCAGGCCGCGAAACCGGTCGGCGATTTCACCTCGTCGGACGGCCGCAGCCCGAAGCCGTCCTCGTGTGGGCCGGGCCCCCACTCCTCATGCGCCTCGAGCCAGGCCGTATGCAGACGTGTCGTCGGAGCGATCAACGCGGGCATATCGCGACGATACCGACCCCGCTGCCTGCGATCATGGCAATGAACGCGCCGAACGAGCCGCGAACGCGCGGCGCGCCTGTTCCGCATCGCCGCCTGCCTTTGGAAGTATTCGGTTCGTGTCGGGCTGGGTGGAAGTGCTCCTCGATCGTGGGTCGCTGAACGCCGGCGACGACGCGCTCCCGCACGGCCAACGCTGGATGTTCCCGGCCACGTCCACGATCTCCGACTTGGTGGTCTGGATCGCTTCGCACTATGTGCCGCGGCTGCCCGGCGTTCACCACTGGGAGCTCTTCATCGATTCGGACGACACCCACGCCGGCTGGATCTCGGCAGGCAGCGAGGGTTGGCCGCACTGGGGGTGCCCGCTCGGCATCCTCTACACGCATACTCACGACGTGGGGCCCGTCGAAGAGTTGGAAGACCGGGTCGCTCTCTACTTTCCGGGACATCGGCAGCTGGGTGGGCTTGCCCGCTCCTCGCGCCTGAAAGTGACCGCCGGGCATACCTATGGAGATCCCGCGAAGCCGATCGGGATCGGCGAAATCCACTACGGCTCGTCCTTCGAGGGCGGCAGCCCCATCAGGGTGGACTGAGACGGCGGCGGCGCACCCGCCGATCCTGCCGCACGGCGGTCTCGCGAGGCCGGGTGAGACGAGAAACGCCGTCACATGCCGCGGTGGCGGCCGGAGGCGGCGGGTGCCGGATATCTTGTGCGGCTGTACCGCTTCAAACCGAACCGCACCGGGAGGTCTGTGAGTGGCGAACAGGATTCAGGGCGGGGCGCTCGCCGTGGTCGCGGCCGCGGTGGTCACCGGCCCTGCGGCGGCATCGGCGGCCCCCGAGGTGATCGAGTTGACCGCGATCGAGACGAGTTCCTCGTTTTTCGACCGGGATGGCGACCAGCGACTCGGTCCGGGCGATCAGGTGACCTACACCGACGATCTTCGGCGCGACGAGGCCGGGTTCGGCCGCGGCTCCGGGGTTTGTACGGTCGTGTCCATCGCCGAAAACGCTTCGGCGCAGATGCGGTGTGATGCCGCGCTGTCCCTGCCCGAGGGCCGGATCACCACCAAGGCGACGGTGACCGATCCCCGCACGCCCGGCGCGAGCGCCTACGACATCGCGATCACCGGGGGCACCGGCAAGTACACGGCGGCCCGGGGTTACATCCATGTCGAGGTCGTCACCGCGGGCCGAACCGAACTGACCCTCCACGTCACCTGACATCGACCGGACCCTCGGATTGTCCGGCTGATAGGTGTGAATCCGTGCGGTAAGTAGTGCCGAAGCGGGGCAAGATTGCGAGTGGGCTGGGAGGCCGGGGTGAGTGGGACGGAATGGGAGATGTTCTGCTCGGAGGTGTTTGCCATCGCCGAGCGTTATGCCATCCAGACGTTTTCGAATCCCGGCACCCTGGTGCTCTCCAGCGGATCCTCGTCCACGGAAGCCGAAGTGCGCGGGGCCAATCCACACATCAAACTGGTGGATATGGGCGACGCCGCGGTGCGCATCGAAACGGGCTGGTGCGTCCGCGCCATCGCCGACTACGAAATCCAATTCGAGGACAAGCCGTCCCAGGCGGCCGCGGCGGTCGAGGCGATAATTCTCGGGGGCGCCGAAGAGTATGTGATCACCGATGACGACGACCGGTGGGTGGCGTTCGGGTGGTGTATTCGGGGCAAGGATTCCCTGATGTCGCAACCCCCGCACATCACCTCGGGACGAAAGGCGGTTCGTCGGCTCCTGCCGTGGCGGTCGGCGTGACCGTGCGGCCAGGAGCTCGACCAAGCCGTCCCAGCTGCCGTCGGTGCAGCGTGCCCAGCCGTGGAGTCGGCCGGGCACGGTGGCGGTCAATTGAGGCCACCGACCTTCACGCGCATCGCACCTTGTCGCGTCCGAAGCCGTTGGGTGGAACGGTGGGGATGGCTTTGGATAGATCGACGAGGACGGGGATCGGGGATCGACAGACTGCTGCGAACCATTTTGGTGGTCGGATGTTCGGGCCCTAGTACTCGCTCGTAGTCGGCTGGCCTCGTCCAGTCGGCCCGCCGATCGGACGCGACACACAGCACTCCAACTCCGTGGCCCCACGTTTGCCCCACGGAGCGTGCGTGGGGCAAACGTAGTTTCCTTCGAGCGACTCTTCTAGCTGCACTCTCTTCGGTGGGCGCAGAGGGGATCGAACCCCCGACCGCTGGTGTGTAAAACCAGTGCTCTACCGCTGAGCTATACGCCCGGACCGTTACCGGCGGCTTATGAATCTAGCGCGGCGAGCGCTTTCTCCCAAGCCGCCTGGTCACGGGGCTCCCCGGGGCCGTTCATCTCGGCGAAGCGGATGTAGCCCTCGCGGTCGACGACGAACGTGCCACGGTTCGGGTAGCCGGACTTCTCGTTGAAGACTCCGTAGGCCTGGGCCACCGCGCCGTGCGGCCAAAAATCCGACAGCAGCGGGAAGGTGTAGCCCTGTTCGGCAGCCCAGATCTTGTGCGTGGGCGGCGGGCCGACCGAGATCGCCACGATCTCCGCCTTGTCGTTCTGGAACTTGGGCAGCTCGTCGCGGACCTTGCACAACTCGCCCTGGCAGATCCCGGTGAAGGCGAGTGGGTAGAAGACGATGAGGACGTTCTTCTTCCCGCGGAAGTCCGACAGGCTGACTTCCTGGTTGTTCTGGTCCTTCAGCGTGAAGTCCGGCGCGACAGTGCCAACCTCGAGCGGCATAGCGAATCCTCCATCGTGTGGGGTCTCCACCGGGCGGGCGTGCGACACCGCCCTGGTGGAAACCATAGCGCGGTGGCTCAGCGCTGCTTCGAAGGCGCCTTGGGCTGAACCAGCCTGCTACCCGTCCATGAGCCGAGGCTGATCGCCGAGGTCTGGGTCAGACCTGCGGTCGGTGCGGATTCGGCGATTTCGCTCGGCTCGACGTGGCCCGGCTGTCCGGTCTTGGGGGTGAGCACCCACACGAAACCCTCGTCGGCGAGGGGGGCGATGGCGTCCATCAAGGCGTCGACCAGATCCCCGTCCCCGTCGCGCCACCACAGCAGCACGACGTCGATCACCTCGTCGGAGTCCTCGTCGACGAGTTCGCCGCCGATCGCGTCCTCGACGTCGGCCCTCAGGTCGTCGTCGACGTCCTCGTCCCAGCCCAATTCCTGGACAACCAAGCCGTGTGAAATGCCAAGCTTCTGAGCGTAGTTCTGCGCGTCCGCCGCGGCGACCACGGTGGTGTCCTCCTCAACTCCCGACAGTAGATAGTTGCAAGCGAACATGGTTATGGGCTTCAGCGCAAGCCGATCCGGCGAAATAGCTACCGAATGTCGCGTTGCGATAGTGTGTCAAGGGCTTTCTCAGCGCTTCGGACATGAGTCGCGGACGGCGTTGCGCGCGTCGTTGACGCGCCTGCTGGCGTCGTTGAGCGCCGCGACGGGGGCGGTGTAGGTCATCTTGCGCGTCTCGGCGGCCAGCGCGCGTGCCGCGGTCACGTACTCGGTGAACATGCCGGCCAGGTCCACGGGCAGTGCGTCCCTGGCGGAGTTCACGCCGCTTTCCACCTTGTTGGCGGCGTCCTCCAGAGTCTGCACCGCCGACTCGCGCTTGGCGTCGTAGTCGGGCGCGTTCGAATCGTGCGCGTCGACGAAGTCGTTGTATTTGCTCACGCCCGCTCCGGTGATGGTGGGGAACTGGCCGCAGTTGTCGGCGATGGCCTTGCCCTGGGCCGCCGCGCGCCGGGAGGATGTCGCCGCCGCCGACGAGGACGCCGCCTCGGTCTTGTACGCCGCCAGATCGCTCGCGTTCGGACCGGCCACGCCGTCCACCCGGTTGGCGCATCCCGTGACGACCACTCCGATAGCGACCGCGCCGGTGGCGCACACCATTCCGAACCCGCGTGGGTTCAGCAGCTTCATCGTCCTCCCGCTCCTCAGGGCTGCCACGCTCTCATGCTCACCTTGCCTGTCGAACGGTACTGGATTTCCGGCTGACATGATGATTTGGGACGCGCCATCGGCAAGGATGGATGGTGCGCCCGAACCTTTCGTAAACGGGCGGTCCGCCAACCAGCGAACCTGCCCGGGGATACCGACGCCATCAGCATGTCCACCCCTGTACGAGGAGCAGATTTGACCGACCTGATCCACTCTTCCGCACCGGCGAAATCCGCCGGAACCAGCTCCGCCCCCGCGCCCGCCGCGAGCCGCGATCCGAACGGGTCGCAGGCGCCGCAGCCGGGCGGACGGGTGCGGGTGATCCGCGAAGGGGTGGCGTCCTACCTACCGGACATCGACCCGGAGGAAACCAGCGAATGGCTCGAGTCGTTCGATGAGATGCTCGACCGGGAGGGCCCCGGTCGGGCGCGTTACCTCATGCTCCGCTTGCTGGAGCGGGCCGGTGAACGTCGTGTCGCCATCCCGTCGTTGACCTCCACCGACTACGTCAACACCATCCCCACCGAGAACGAGCCGTGGTTCCCCGGCGACGAGGAGGTGGAGCGGCGCTTCCGCGCCTGGATCCGCTGGAACGCCGCGATCATGGTGCATCGCGCCCAGCGCCCCGGCATCGGCGTGGGTGGCCACATCTCGACCTACGCGTCCTCGGCGGCGCTCTACGAGGTCGGCTTCAACCACTTCTTCCGCGGCAAGGACCATCCCAGCGGCGGTGACTCGATCTTCATCCAGGGCCACGCCTCGCCGGGCATCTACGCTCGCGCGTTCCTGGAGGGCAGGCTGTCGGCCGATCAGCTCGACGGGTTCCGGCAGGAGTACAGCCACGGCGGTCCCGGCCACGGGCTGCCGTCCTATCCGCACCCGCGGCTGCTGAACAACTTCTGGGAGTTCCCGACGGTGTCCATGGGCTTGGGCCCGATGAACGCCATCTACCAGGCGCGTTTCAATCACTACCTGAACGACCGCGGGATCAAGGACACCTCCGACCAGCATGTGTGGGCGTTCCTCGGCGACGGCGAGATGGACGAGCCGGAGTCGCGCGGTCTCGCGCACGTCGCGGCCATGGAGGGTCTGGACAACCTGACCTTCGTCGTCAACTGCAACCTGCAGCGCCTGGACGGGCCGGTGCGCGGCAACGGCAAGATCATCCAGGAGCTGGAATCGTTCTTCCGCGGCGCGGGCTGGAACGTCATCAAGGTGATCTGGGGCCGTGAGTGGGACGCGCTGCTCGGCGCCGACCGCGACGGGGCGCTGGTGAACCTGATGAACAGCACTCCCGACGGCGACTACCAGACCTACAAGGCCAACGACGGCGCGTATGTGCGCGACCACTTCTTCGGCCGCGACCCGCGCACCAAGGCGCTGGTGCAGGATCTGTCCGACCAGGAGATCTGGAACCTCAAGCGCGGTGGCCACGACTACCGCAAGGTGTACGCGGCCTACGCGGCCGCGATGGCGCACAAGGGCCAGCCGACGGTGATCCTCGCCAAGACCATCAAGGGTTACACCCTCGGCAAGCACTTCGAGGGCCGCAATGCCACGCACCAGATGAAGAAGCTGACCCTGCAGGACCTCAAGGACTTCCGCGACCTGCAGCGAATCCCGATCAGCGATGCCGAGCTGGAGAAGGATCCGTACCTGCCCCCGTACTACCACCCCGGTATGGAGGCTCGCGAGGTCCAGTACATGCTCGACCGGCGCAAGGCGCTCGGCGGGTTCCTGCCCGAGCGGCGCGCCGCGGCCAAGCCGCTGAAGCTGCCCGGTGACGAGGCATACCGCTCGGTGCGCAAGGGGTCGGGCAAGCAGAACGTCGCCACCACGATGGCCCTGGTGCGGCTGATGAAGGAGCTGCTGCGGGACAAGGAGATCGGCAAGCGGATCGTCCCGATCATCCCCGACGAGGCCAGGACCTTCGGTATGGACTCGTGGTTCCCATCGTTGAAGATCTACAACCGCAACGGCCAGTTGTACACATCGGTCGACGCGGAATTGATGCTTGCCTACAAAGAGAGCACCATCGGGCAGATCTTGCACGAGGGCATCAACGAGGCCGGGTCGACGGCCTCCTTCACCGCGGCGGGCACCTCGTACGCCACGCACGGCGAGCCGATGATCCCGCTGTACATCTTCTACTCGATGTTCGGCTTCCAGCGCACCGGCGACGGACTGTGGGCGGCGGCCGACCAGCTCGCCCGCGGCTTCGTGCTCGGGGCGACCGCCGGGCGCACCACGCTGACCGGTGAGGGTCTCCAGCACAACGACGGGCATTCGCTGCTGCTCGCCTCGACCAACCCGGCCGTGGTGACCTACGACCCGGCGTTCGCGTTCGAGATCGCCCACATCGTGCGTGACGGCCTGCGCCGGATGTACGGCGGTGGCGCCGCGCCGAAGGGCGCCGCTCCGCTGCCCGGCACCCATCCGCACGGCAGCGCGGGCGAGTTCGGCGGCGAGGACATCTTCTACTACATCACCCTCTACAACGAGCCGTACCCGCAGCCGGCCGAGCCGGAAGACCTCGACGTCGCAGGTCTGCTCAAGGGCGTCTACCTGTACAAGCGCGGAGGCGAGGGCCAGGTGCGCGCCCAGATCCTGGTCTCCGGCGTCACCGTGCCGGACGGCTTGCGCGCGCAGGCGCTGCTCGCGCAGGAGTGGGGCGTCCAGGCGGACGTATGGTCGGTGACCTCGTGGGGCGAACTCCGCAAGGATGCGCTCGACAAGGAGATCGCCGCACTGCGCGATCCGGGCAGTGATCCCGGCCTCCCGTACGTCACCGAGGCGCTCTCGCGCGCCGAGGCCCCGTACGTCGCCGCCACCGACTGGATGCGCGCGGTGCCCGACCAGGTTCGCAAGTGGGTGCCCGGCGACTTCACCACGCTCGGCACGGACGGTTTCGGCTTCTCCGACACCCGCCCGGCCGCGCGACGGGTGTTCAACGTCGACGCGCAGTCCATCGTGGTCGCGGCGCTGGCCGGTCTCGGCCGCACCGGCAAGCTCGACCCGGCCAAGGCCGTGGAGGCGGCGGCGAAGTATGGGATCGCCGACGTGGACGCCGCGCCGAAGGCAGCGGTGAGTTCGGACGAAGACCTCGCGTAGCGGAATATTGGATGGTGGACCGTAAACCGCCGCGGCCGCGACGGATCTCCGAAGGCTCTTCCGAGCACGAGGTGTATCTGCCGACGGGCGCGCTCTCCCCGAACCGGCAGACCCGCGACCCCCTTCCGGACACGCTGCTCAAACGCGTGAAGCAGTTCTCCGGCCGCCTCTCCACCGAGGCGGTGGGGTCGATGCAGGATCGGTTGCCGTTCTTCGCCGATCTGGACGCCGCGCAGCGGGCCGGCGTGCAGATGCTGGTGCAGACCGCGGTGGTGAACTTCCTGGAATGGCTCCAGGACCCGGACAGCGACATCCGGTTCAGCCTGGACGCCTTCCAGGTCATCCCGCAGGATCTCGCGCGGCGGTTGACGCTGCGCCAGACCGTGGACATGGTGCGCGTCGCCATGGAGTTCTTCGAGCAGTGGCTACCCGCGCTCGCGCGCAACGACCGGCAGCTGGTCGCCTTGACCGAGGCGGTGCTGCGGTACGGGCGCGAACTCGGGTTCGCCGCCGCCTCGGTGTACGCCAGCGCCGCCGAGTCGCGCGGCGCGTGGGACACCCGGCTGGAGGCGCTCGTCGTCGACGCCGTGGTGCGCGGCGACACGGGTCCGGACATGCTCTCCCGGGCCGCGACGCTGAACTGGGACGCCACCGCACCGGCGACGGTGCTGGTGGGCACCCCGCCCGGCGAGCAGGGGGTGTCGTCGGTGGGGGCGGTGCATTCCATCGCGGCGCGGCACGGGCGGGCCGCGCTCGCGGTGGTGCAGGGCGCGAGACTGGTGATGGTCGTCTCCGGGCACCTGGGGGAGACCTCGCATGTCTCCCCGTTCCTGGCCGATCTGCTCGCCGAGGTGTTCTCCGACGGCCCGGTGGTGATCGGGCCGACCACCCGCACCCTCGGCGCGGCGCACGCCAGTGCGGTGGAAGCGCTGGCCGGGATGGAGGCCGTGGTGGGCTGGCGCGGGGCTCCTCGGCCGGTGCACGCGGCGGAATTGCTGCCGGAACGCGCTTTGTTGGGTGATCGAGCTGCGATCGACGCGCTGAACGAGTACCTTGTCCTACCGTTGGCCGCGGCGGGCTCGTCGCTGGCGGACACTCTCGACGCCTATCTGGATTGTGGCGGTGCGGTCGAGACATGTGCGCGTCAGCTGTACGTACATCCAAATACGGTCCGGTATCGCCTCAAGCGCATCGGCGAGATCACGGGCCGTGATCCGCTGAATCCGAGAGACGCGTATGTGCTCCGGATCGCCGCCACCGTAGGTCGTTTGACACGAACCCGTAACGAATCGTCGACTCCTGCCCCAGAGGTAACTCCGGTCGCGTTCAGCCCCGAGGGCTTGTAACGCATCCGCGGAATCGGTCGATTCGGACAGCCCACGTGGTCTTTTGTGGAACCCCCACAAAAGCGCTTCCGAACCTTCATTCGCGTCGACATCTCGTGCGGCCCGCCTCACAGTGTTTTCTTAGAGGCGTGATCGCGTTGTTCGCCCCTGGACAGGGCTCTCAGACACCCGGCATGCTCGCGCCTTGGCTCGACCTTCCCGGCGCGGCTGAGCGCCTGACGCTGTGGTCGAAGGCTTCCGGCCTCGACCTGGTCCGTCTCGGTACCACCGCGACGGCCGAAGAGATCACCGACACGGCCGTTACCCAGCCGCTGGTGGTCGCCGCGGCGCTGCTCGCGTTCGCGGAGATCTCGCCCGATGAGCTTCCCGCCGCTACCATCGTGGCCGGGCACTCGGTCGGTGAACTCGCCGCCGCCGCGGTCGCCGGAGTCATCTCCGCCGACGATGCGGTCCGGCTGGCCGCCATCCGCGGAGCGGAGATGGCCAAGGCGTGCGCACTGGAGCCGACCGGGATGTCCGCGGTGCTCGGCGGCGACGAAGCCGTCGTGCTGGAACGGCTCACCGAACTCGACCTCGTCCCGGCCAACCGCAACGCGGTGGGTCAGATCGTGGCCGCGGGTCGGTTGGACGCTCTCGCCGAGCTCGCCGCGAACCCCCCGGAGAAGGCCAGGGTTCGCGCGCTGCCCGTCGCGGGCGCGTTCCACACGGCGTTCATGGCCTCGGCGCAGGATGCTGTGACCGATGCCATAACGAAGATCACGCCGAACGAGCCGACCAGGACCTTGCTCTCGAACTTCGACGGCAAGCCTGTCGCGTCCGGACGTGACGCGATAGATAAGCTCGCCGCGCAGGTCACCCGGCCAGTTCGCTGGGACCTGTGCACCGAGACCGTCCGGCAAGCCGGCGTCTCGGCAGTGGCGGAGCTGCCGCCGGCGGGCACCCTCGTCGGCATCGCGAAACGGGAGCTGAAGGGCACGCCCACGCTGGCCCTGAAGACCCCGCAAGACCTCCCCGCGTTGGCTGAGCTGACCGTATCCGGCTAGCTTTCCTCCGCGACCATGCATTCAGATGCGAGGTCGTGACCGAGAGGCGGTAACCATTTCCGCGCTCGATCCGAAAAAACCAGTAGAGCCCTACAAAGTATCAAGAAGGGAGCCACGAAGTGGCCGCTCTGACCCAGGAACAAATCGTCGAGGAACTCGGCAAGATCATCGAAGAGGTGACCGGCATCGAGCCCTCCGAGGTGACGGTCGAGAAGTCCTTCGTCGATGACCTGGACATCGACTCGCTGTCCATGGTCGAGATCGCGGTGCAGACCGAGGACAAGTACGGCGTCAAGATCCCCGACGAGGATCTCGCCAGCCTGAAGACGGTCGGCGACGCCGTCGCCTACATCCAGAAGCTCGAGGCCGAGAACGCTGACGCGGCGGCCGAGCTCAAGGCCAAGTTCGACGCCGAGTAGGGCCGAAACAGTGACCACTCCTTCCACCTTGAACGGGAATTTCCCCAACGTCGTCGTAACCAGCCTTGCGGCGACCACGTCGATCGCGGGTGACGTCGATGCGACGTGGAAGGGACTCCTCAACGGCGAGAGCGGCATCGACGTTCTCGAGGATTCCTTCGTCGAGGAATACGACCTTCCGGTCCGCATCGGCGGTCACCTGAAGGTCCGGCCCGACACCCTGCTGTCTCGTGTCGAATGCCGGCGCATGGCCTATGTCGAGCAGCTCGCGACCGTGCTCGGTCGCGAGGTCTGGCGGAACGCGGGCAGCCCGGAAGTCGACCCCGAGCGGTTGGGTGTGGCCATCGGCACCGGATTGGGGGGCGGCGACGCCCTCATCGATTCCGTGGACAAGCTGAAGAACGGCGGCTATCGCAAGATCTCGCCGTTGGCTGTGCAGATGGTCATGCCGAACGGCCCTTCGGCCGTTGTCGGTCTCGAATTGAAGGCCAGGGCAGGAGTGGTCACTCCGGTCTCGGCATGCTCGTCCGGCTCCGAGGCCATCGCGAACGCCTGGCGCATGCTCGTCATGGGTGACGCGGACATCGTCGTCACCGGTGGCGTCGAAGGTTTCATCGACGCGGTGCCGATCGCGGCATTCACCATGATGCGCGCCATGAGCACCCGCAACGACGATCCGAAGGGTGCGTCGCGTCCCTTCGACAAGGATCGTGACGGCTTCGTCTTCGGCGAGGCGGGCGCGCTGATGGTCATCGAGACCGAAGAGCACGCGAAGGCCCGTGGCGCGACGATCCACGCGCGCCTGCTCGGCGCCGGCATCACCTCCGACGGCTTCCACCTCGTCGCCCCCGATCCCACGGGTGACGGCGCCGCGCGGGCGATGACCAGGGCCATGCAGTCCGCGGGTCTTACCAAGAAGGACATCACGCACATCAACGCGCACGCGACCGCGACGCCGATCGGCGACACCGCCGAGGCGAACGCGATCAACAAGGCCGTGGGCAGCCATGCCTCGGTGTACGCGCCCAAGTCGGCGCTCGGCCACTCGATCGGCGCCGTCGGCGCCCTGGAGTCCGTGCTGACCGTGATGAGCATCCGCGACGGCATCGTTCCGCCGACGCTGAACCTGGAGAACCAGGATCCGGAGATCGACCTCGACGTGGTGAAGGGCGAAGCCCGCCGTCAGGAGATCGAGTACGCGATCAACAACTCCTTCGGATTCGGTGGGCACAATGTGGCGCTCGCCTTCGGTCGGGCATAGCCGCGCGATCGACTGCACAACGATCCCGGCGGGGTCGGCCAGCTGAACTGGCCCGGCCCCGCCGTGGTTCGACATACGCAGCCGCAGCAGCGGCACACTCATCGAGGTGAGGAGACCACGCGATGACAATCATCGCTCCCGCGTTGCATCAAGAGACTGCGACAGACCCGCGTGATCCGCTCGGTCGACTCCAGCGCTTCTTCGATCCCGGCACCATTCTTCCGCTCCACCCGCGCGACAAGTCCGGCGTGCTCGCCGCCATCGGCGAGGTGGACGGCGTCCGCACAGTGGCCTACTGCTCCGACGCGACCGTCATGGGCGGCGCGATGGGCGTGGAGGGTTGCAAGCACATCGTCGACGCCATCGACACCGCCATCGACTCCGGTGTCCCCGTGGTCGGCCTGTGGCACTCCGGCGGCGCTCGCCTGGCCGAGGGCGTCGAGGCGCTGCACGCGGTCGGCCAGGTCTTCGAGGCCATGGTCCGCGCGTCCGGCCTGGTTCCGCAGATCTCCGTGGTGCTCGGCTTCGCCGCCGGTGGCGCCGCCTACGGCCCGGCGCTGACCGACATCGTGATCATGGCTCCGGAAGGCCGCGTCTTCGTGACCGGCCCGGACGTGGTGCGCAGCGTGACCGGCGAGCAGGTGGACATGGCCACCCTGGGCGGGCCGGAGACGCACGGCAAGAAGTCCGGCGTCACCCACATCGTGGCCGACGACGAGTCCGACGCGCTGCACCGCGCGCGCCGCCTGGTGTCGATGTTCGCCGAGCAGGGCGAGTTCGACCTGGTCGCGGCCGAGCACGGCGACGTGGACCTGAAGGCCATGCTGCCGGAATCGGCCAAGCGCGCCTACGACGTGAAGCCGATCATCCACGAGCTGCTCGACAACGTCGACGGCGAGTCGTCGTTCGAGGAGTTGCAGGGACTGTACGCCCGCAGCATCGTCACCGGTATCGGTCGTCTCGGCGGCCGCACCGTCGGCGTGCTGGCGAACAACCCGATCCGCCTCGGCGGCTGCCTGAACTCCGAAAGCGCGGAGAAGGCGGCGCGTTTCGTGCGGCTGTGCGACGCGTTCGGCATCCCGCTGATCGTGGTCACCGACGTTCCGGGTTACCTGCCCGGTGTCGGCCAGGAATGGGAAGGCGTCGTGCGGCGCGGTGCGAAGCTGCTGCACGCGTTCGCCGAGGCGCGCGTTCCGCGGGTCACCCTGGTCACCCGCAAGATCTACGGTGGCGCCTACATCGCGATGAACGCCCGTTCGCTCGGGGCGACGGCGGTCTACGCGTGGCCCGGTTCCGAGGTGGCCGTCATGGGCGCCAAGGCCGCGGTCGGCATCCTGCACAAGAAGGCGCTGGCGGCCGCGCCGGAGGAGGAGCGCGAAGCGCTGCACGAGCGGCTCACCGCCGAACACGAGCGCATCGCGGGCGGCGTGGAGCGCGCCATCGCGATCGGTGTGGTCGACCAGGTCATCGACCCGGCGAAGACCCGCAGCGTCATCGCCGCGGCCCTCGCCGCGGCCCCGGCCCGCGCCAGCCACCACAAGAACATCCCGCTCTGATTCATCCACCGAAGCGGGCCCCGGCACTCCCGGGGCCCGCTTCGCGTTTCCCGGCTGCGCGCAAGGGGCCGGCGAACCGGCGGTGGCGTGCGCCGATCAGGTGGCTTGGTGGGTGTGGGTGCCCGGGCAGGCGGAGATCGTGAAGTTTCACGGGGCGAGGGCGGCTCGATGGTCGGTAGCATCGGGAGGTGCGCTACGAAGAACTGGCCGACGTGCCGTGCTCGATCACGCGCCCACTCGTGATCTTCGGTGATCGCTGGACTCTGCTGATCCTCAAGTCCTGCTTCTCCGGTATCCGGCGGTTCAACGCTTTCCAGAGCGCCCTGGGGATCTCGCGCAGCAGGCTGCAGGACCGTCTGGACCGGCTGATCGACAACGGCATCCTCGTCAAACAGAAGGCCGCCGTGGGCGCGCACGAGGAGTACCGCCTCACCCCCAAAGGCCACGACATCTACCCGATTCTGCTGGCCATCCGCGATTGGGGTGACACCTACACGGCGCCCGAGGGGGCTCCGGTGCGCTACACCCATCGCGATTGCCCGGGCGAGGCGCACGTCAAACTCGAATGCGATTCGTGTGGAACCGAACTCACCGCACGGGAGGTCACCCCGGAACCGGGACCCGGTTTGCTGGGCGTCACCGGTAGCGAGGCCGCCGCGGGTCACGCGCGCTAGCGAAGGCGCGGTGACCGACGGCGGGCGCGGCGCGAATACTTCGTCGGCGCGACCCCGCCGGGCGAGGCCGCGCACGGCGGCATCAGTCGGCGAACCACGTGGCGACTTCGTCGGGCTCGGCCCGGGTGGTGCGGAAACCGTTGACAGGATGATCGAGGTCGGGGTATCCGAACGAGATTCCGGCGACGACCTTGCGATGCTCCGGGATTCCGAAGTACTCCCGGATGAACGGGGAGTATGTGGCCAGTGCGGCCTGCGGCGCCGCGCCGAGACCGAGGCTCTGGGCGCCCAAGAGGAAACTGCCGATGTAGAGACCGCAGTCCACCGCTCCGTATATGCCGAGATCGGCTTCGCTGGTCACGATCGCCACATGCGGCGCGTCGAAGAGTTCGAAATTCCGCACAGCCTGGCGCATGGTCTTCTCGTGATCGCCTTTGGCGATGCCGACGCTTTCGTAGAGTTGCTTTCCGCATTCCCGCCTGCGGTCCCGGTACGCCCCGGTGTATTGCGCCGGGAACTCGAAATCCGGTGCGGGCGTGGCGGTGGCGATGTGCTCGACGAGTTCCTTCCGGAAACGATCCGTGCCGGCCCCCTCCGTCACCACGACCTGCCAGGGCTGGGTGTTGCACCACGACGGCGTCCGCTGGGCCAGGCGCAACAGGGCATGGATGGTGTCGCGCTCGACCGGCTGCGGGCGAAATTGCCTGCAGGTCCACCGTTCGTCGAGCAACCGGCTCAGCGCCGTGAAGTCGTCTGTCGTCACTGTCATTCCCCCGCCTCCTTTGTCAGTCTTATTTCGAGACCAGACGCTAGCATCGAACACCTCGCCGCGAAAGCCGTGCGGTCACCGGAGGCGGGCGAGTCGGCCGCGACGCGCGCGGTTCCGCAATCCTGTTGTCCGAGTTACGGCGATCGGCACGGCGCGACGAGGCAGAATCCCGATATGGCGTCCGAAGCCCCCGCCGCGCGGGACCGCAAACGGCACGGCAGGCATTACACGCCCCCTGTGCTGGCCCGGTTCCTGGCGCAACGGCTGCTCCGCCATGTCGAGTTCTCGGACACGGGCGTCCTGCGCGTACTCGATCCGGCCTGCGGCGACGGTGAATTGCTGTTCGCCGTGCACCACGAGGTCGTGACCAGGTTCCCCGGCATTCGCCTGGTGCTGATCGGCTACGACCTGGATGCCCGAGCGCTCGCGGTCGCCCGCGAGCGCGCACGCGCGGCGGGGATCGCCGCGCAATGGCGCAGGGCCGACTTCCTCGCAGTGGAGGCCGAGCTCGCGGACGGCTCGTTCGACGCGGTGATCACCAACCCGCCGTATGTGCGCACCCAGCAGCTGGGCGGATCGACGGCGCAGTTGCTGAGCAAGCGGTTCGGGCTGCGCGGGCGGATCGACCTCACCCATCCGTTCGTGGCGACGCTGCCGCGGCTGCTGTCCGCGACAGGCGTGCTCGGCCTGTTGTGCGCCAACCGGTTCCTGACCACCAAGGCAGGCGCGAACATCCGGCGGCTGCTGGTGACCGAACTGGCTCCGGTCGAGCTGTACGACCTGGGGGACACCAAGCTGTTCACCGCCGCCGTCCTCCCCGCGATCGCCATCGCTCGGCGCGCCGGGCACGACGACGGCTGCCGCTACGTCTCCGCCTACGAGGCCACCGGCGAAACACCCGGTGCGAAGACGTTGTTCGAGGCGCTGGTCGACCCGGGCGGCTCGATCGTCGAGTACAACGGCCGGACCTTCGTCATCGAGGTCGGCGAGCTGGCGACCGAACCCCAGGAGCCGACGTCCCAGGACACCGCCGAAGCCGGGCGCGGCCGCGACGGCAGTTCGACCGGCGCGGTGACGCGCGAAGGGCCACCGGAGCTCAGGGCGCAACGAAGGACTCGCCGGGGTGTGGCGCGGGAACCGGAGGTCGCGTGGCGGATGTCGCACGACGCGATCGATTCCTGGCTGGCGCGGATAGCGGGGGCGACTTGGCGCAGTTTCGGCGATGTGGCGCGCATCCGAGTGGGCATCAAGACGACCGCCGACCGCGTGTTCATCTCCGACCGCTGGGCTCAGGCCGAGCCGTGTCCGGAGTCCGAATTGCTGCTCGATCTGATCACCCACCACGATCTCGCGCCGTGGCGAGCTACCCGCGCCCGAGAGCTTCGCGTGCTGTACCCCTACGATTTGGCCAGTTCACGCCGCACGCCGATCGATCTCGACGAATATCCCGCCGCGGCCGCGTATCTGCGGTCCCATCGGGAGACGCTGGCCGGACGCCGCTACGTCACCGAGAGCGGGCGCGCCTGGTACGAGATCTGGGTGCCGCAGCGCCCGCACCTATGGCGCGAGCCGAAGCTGGTCTTCCCCGACATCAGCGACCGGCCGCGTTTCGCGCTGGACGGTTCGCGCGCGGTGGTCAACGGTGACTGCTATTGGATCTCGCTGCCCGATCTGGCCGGTGTGCCCGCCGAGGCGACGCGCTTGGCGTATCTGCTGATGGGTGTGGCCAATTCGGCGCTCGGGTTGCGGTTCTACGACGTGGTCTGCGGCAATCGGCTGTACTCGGGCAGGCGGCGGTGGATCACCCAGTACGTGTCGCGGCTGCCGGTGCCCGACCCGGCGGCCGCCCGGTCGGGGGGTGTGATCGATCTGGTACGTGAGTTCGTGGAGGGCCGCGCGCCGGATCTCGCGGCGCAGGCCGAGCTGGACGAGCGGGTGGCCGCCGCGTTCGGCGTCGGACTACGCGCTGACCCCGACGCCGACCATCGGCAGGAGGGTGCGGCGGGCGAATTCGCGCGCCGCGCCGCGATCGCTGACCGGGATCAGACCGTCGGGGGTGAGAGCGAGCGACAGCGCCAGCCGGGCCATGATCTCGGCGACCAGATCGGCGTCGAAGTCGTGCGTGCCACCGGCATCCCGTAGCTCGCGCAGCTTCTCGGCCAGGTAGTCGCGGCCGACGGCGAGGATCGGCCCCGCCTCGGTGGTCAGCCGGGGCAGGATCAGGTCGGGCTCGGTCCGCAGCAGCCTGCGCAGCAGTTCGTTGCCCGCGATGGCGCCGATGAACGCCACGAAGATCTCGACCAGCTGATCGTCGTTGCCCGAGACCGTGCGCACCTGCTTCTCGATCGAGGCGACGAAGCGCTGTGCCTCCCGCACGCTGACCGCCTCGACCAGGTCGTTCTTGGACTCGTAGCGCCGGTACAGCGTGGCCGGGCTGATCCCCGCGCGGCGGGCGATCTCGCCCATGCTGGTCCGCTTGATGCCGAAATCCAGGAACGCCGAGAGCGCGCTTTCCAGGAGCTTCTCGCCGTCGGCGACCGGTTTCTCGAGGATGCGTTGCAGCATGGGCGAGATGGTTGGCATCGGCTCTCCAGTGGGTTCGGCGCGGCGGCCGGGCTATGGCCGGTGGGCGCGGCGTCGCGACGGGTGCGGGCGGGAACGTCCATTATTTCATCGAGTGGGCTGAGCGTGAGCGGGCATCGCCGGACGGTGTGGTCCCGCCGAGTCGGTCGCGTGTCCATATTCGACTGGCTAGCCTGTGGTTGGCGTCCGGCCGGACCTTCGGCCGGTGCGGAAAGGGATTGAGCCATGGGGTATTTCGCGAATCGGGTCGTGGCGATCACCGGGGCGGGTTCCGGTATCGGCCGGGAATTGGCCGTGGCACTGGCCGGTGCGGGGGCAAGTTTGGCGCTGTCGGACAAGTCGGCGGAGGCTGTCGCCGAGACGGGGGCGTTGTGCGCGGCCACAGGGCGGGAGCCGGAGGTGAGCACGGTGGACGTCACCGACCGCGCGGCCGTGTTCGCGTACGCGGAGCGGACCGTCGCGCGGTTCGGCCGGGTGGAGGCCCTGTTCAACAACGCGGGCATCCTGCACGTCGGCAGCGTGCTCGAGTCGCCGTTCAGCGACTTCGAACAAGTGATGGCCGTCGACTTCTGGGGTGTCGTCAACGGGACCAAGGCCTTCCTGCCGCATCTGCTGGCCGCCGATCGCGCACATGTCGTCAACATGTCCTCCGCCTTCGGCCTGGTGGCCGTGGCGCGGCACGCGCCGTACAACGCGGCGAAGTTCGCCGTGCGCGGTTTCACCGATTCGCTGCGCCAGGACATGCGGGCGGCGGGCGGCTCGGTTCGGGTCACCGGGGTGTACCCCGGTGGCGTGCTCACCGGAATCGCCCGGTCGGCGAGTGTCGCGCCGGGGATCGACGCGGAGGAGGTGGTGCGCCGATTCGAAGGGCACGTGGCGCGGACCAGTCCCGCCGCCGCGGCGCGGACGATCCTGCGTGGCGCCGCGCGAGGCGAGGCCAAGGTGCTGGTCGGGCTGGACGCCATCGCTGTGGACCTGGTCACAAGAATCGCCGGGTCGTACCACGAGAAGGTGCTGGACATGGTATTCCGTTCCTGACCGCGCGGAGGGTATCGCGGTCAGGGACGGGGATTGACGAAATGATAACCAGCCGAACATATTTCACTCTATGGGGGAAGCCGGACGGGTCGCGCGGCGGTGGAGCGCGGGGACCCGAGTGGTGACGAAATGGGTTCTCGTCGAGTGTTTCTCGGGTTCTCCGGGACGAGTGATCGCGGTGGGGTCCTCGCCGAAGTCGTTCGTGCCGCTGACCAACATCGTGCGCAATCCGCTGTCGCTGGCCGACGCGGAGGCGGCACTCGGGCGGGCATGCGCGACCGGTGTGCCGGTGGCGGAAGTCTCCGCTGACGGGCGGCGCACGGTGCTGGCCGAGCCGCTGCTCATCGCGCCGCGGCGGGCGCATGCCGTCCGCCTGTGGGTAGGCCCTCGGCGGGAGCCGGTCACGACGGCCGACCCGATGGGGGCGTGGTATTTCGATCTCACGACCCACCGCTCGGTGCGCAGTACCGACCTGCTGGACCTGTACGGCGTCGCGCCGGAGAACCGTGCCGCCGAGCTGGCCATCGCGGGCGCGTTCACCCGGTTGGTCACCAACCGCGACGAAAGCGAGGCGCTGGCCAAGATCGTCAACTCCGCGCCGGGCACCGAGCACCAGGCGGTATGGACCGTCCGACGGGACGACGACGCGTTGCGCGCCGCGCATTTCGCCTGCCGGATCGTCGCCGAGCCCGATGACCGCGGCGAGCGTCACGTGCTGCTGCGCGGCGTGACCCAGGACATCGGCGCGGCCACCGCGGTCCCCGCGGCGCCGCCGCCCGCGATCCTGGAGTACACGCTGCTGGAAGCCGCCACCGAGCCCGGCGAGTACCGCGCGATCGTCAATCTGCGCTCGTTGCGGCTGATCCGGTGGATCGGCGCGCCCATGCCGGAGATCGCCTGGGAGGACCGGCCGGGGCAGCCGAGGCCGCAGATCCATCCGGACGATCTGGCCACCGCGAAGACCATGTCACGGGACCTGGCGCGGCATCGCACCGAGGGAACGGTGCGTCTGCGCAGGCTCGACGGTGGTTGGCAACCGGTACGGATCCGGGCCGCGTTGATGGCGCTGGATCAGCACACCACGGCCGGACTGGCCACGGTCACCGCGGAATCGTGAACCCGCGGTGACCGTGGCAACGGAGTCATCGGCACGGCAGATCCAGCTCGACCATCTCCTTCTCGATCGCGTTCGCGGCGAAATCCACACCGCGGGAACGCAATTCATGAACCCGGCGCTGGAGTGCCTCGACTCCGCCGGGTTGGGCCGCGATGTCGGCGACGCTGATCCGGCCCTTGGGCCCGTGCACACCCGACTGCACGTACGACACCGTGATACCTCCTGCCTCACGCTCGCCCACCCACCGACCCGGGTGGGTTCACCACTGCGCTACAAGTCGCACGACAACCGTGTCGACAGGAGAGCCCGGGTCGCCGGGCACGCTGGCTGAATGCTATCAGCGATCTTGACTGGACACTTGATCAATGTGTCCTGTTTCACACCTGATTTCCCGTGCGATGTTGAGCTGTATTTGCTAAGTAGACAGTCGCATTCAGGCGAATGCGATCTTGCTCCTCGGCGCCGAGCTCCCGGCGCACCTTGCCGGGCACTCCCGCCACGAGGGAACCGGGCGGAATCCGTGCCCCTTCCGGGATCAGCGCGTTGGCCGCGATCAGACTGCCGGGCCCGACGACGGCGCCGTTGAGGATGGTGGCGCCCATGCCGACCAGCACGTCCTCGCCGATGGTGCAGCCGTGCAGGATCGCGTTGTGGCCCACCGAGACCCCCGCGCCGACGGTGAGCGGGAAGCCTGGGTCGGCGTGCAGCACGCAACCGTCCTGGATGTTGCTGCGCGCGCCGACCTCGATCGTCTCCAAGTCGCCGCGCAGCACCGCGCTGTACCAGACGCTCACCTCCGCGCCGAGCCGCACCCGGCCGATCACGGTGGCGTTCGGCGCGATCCACGCGCTCTCCTCGATCTCCGGCGCATGCTCGCCCAGCTGAATCCGCATGGTCACGAACTTAGTGGCAACCGCTCAGCTCTGCCCTTGGAAGCTGGCGCGGTGGGCGGCGGGGCTGGTGCCGAGGATGCGGTGGAAGTGGTGGCGCAGGCTCACCGCCGTGCCGAAGCCGGTGTCGACGGCGATGCGTTCCACGGTGTCGGTGGTGGACTCGAGCAGCAGCCGCGCCCGGTCGGTGCGCTGGAGCAGCAGCCACTGCTGCGGGCTGGTGCCGGTGCGGTCGCGGAAGCGGCGGGTGAAGGTGCGCCGCGACATGAGCGCGACGCGGGCCCAGCTGTCCAGGTCGACCGGGTCGCCGAGGTGGGTTCGCGCCCAGACCATGGCGCGCTCGATCGGATCGTCGTCGGCGGCGTCGGGGACCGCGACCGGGATGTACTGCGCCTGGGAGCCACTGCGGTGCGGAGCGGTGACCAGCGCTCTGGCCAGTTCGGTGGCCGCTTTGCTGCCGAGATCGCCGCGCACCAGGTGCAGGCAGCAGTCCAGCGCCGCGGCCACGCCCGCCGAGGTGACGACGTCGCCCAGATCCGACCACAGCGTGTCGGCGCGGACCCGGACGGCCGGGAACGCGCGGGCCAGTTCGGCGGCGGAGGCCCAGTGTGTGGTCACTTCCCGTCCGTCGGCCAGTCCGCTGGCGGCCACCGCCCACGAGCCGAGGCACAACCCGACGATCCTGGCGCCGCCCGCGTGGGCGGCGCGCAGGGCGGCGCTCAGTGCGCTGGACAGCGGTTGGCCTGCTCGCCAGCTCGGGATCACGACGGTGTCGGCGCGCGTCAGCGTGTCGAGTCCGTGCTGGACGCGGATGTCGAATCCGGCCGGGGTGGCCAGGCTTCCGGGCTCCTCAGCGCACACGTCCACCTGATATCGCGGGGGTCCTTCGATGCCGACTCGGCCGAAAACGAGGCTGGGCACCGACAGGTGAAATGGGCTGATTCCGTCGAACGCCAAGACGGCCACCGTATGCATGGCCCGATCTTAACGGTAAGCGGCTCACGGGCCACTGTTTCCTGGTCCGCGGGCGGGACAAGATCAACGGCATGAGTGACACGATCGAACGCACCGGCCTGGAAGTCCTGCACATCGGCGGGCCGACACTGCGGTTCCGCTACGCGGGCCGCACCTGGCTGACCGACCCCACCTTCGACGAGCCGGGTGACTACCCCGGCCCCGTCACCCTGCACAAACTCACCGGCCCCGCGGTGTCGGCCGAGGAGGTGGGTCCCGTGGACGTGGTGCTGCTCTCGCACGACGAACACGCCGACAACCTGGACGACTCCGGCCGGAAACTGCTGACCACGGTGCCGACCGTACTGTCCACGCCCGGCGCCGCGACCCGGATCGAGGGTGTGCGCGGACTGGAGAATTGGGAGACCGTGACGGTGCACGGCGTGCGGGTGACCGGCGTGCCCGCCCTGCACGGTCCCGAAGGTTGCGAGCCGTTCAGCGGGATCGTCACCGGCTTCGTGCTGCGTGCCGAGGGCGAGCCGACGGTGTACGTCTCGGGTGACAACGCCTCCGTCGACGTGGTGCGCGAGATCGTCGAGCGGATCGGCCGCATCGATATCGCCGTGCTCAACATCGGCGCCGCGAACATCGGGCGTTTCGGCGACACCGACGCCACCTTGAACGCGCGCACCGCGCTGCGGGCGGCCGAGGTACTCGGCGACGCGGTGATCGTGCCGGTGCATGCCGAAGGCTGGGCGCACTTCAGTGAGACCCTCGACTATCTGGGCCACGTGTTCCGTTACGGCGGCCGCGCCGAGCAGTTGCGGATACCGCCGCTGGGCCGCGCCGCGACCGTGTGACGAGTGCCGTCCGCGCTCAGCTGGGCAACGTGCCGAGAAACTCGCCCGCGGCGCGTGGCACGGGTGGTCGCCGTGCGCGCTCGGCGCGTCGGTCGTGGCGCGGACCCGGTGGCGGGGCGACGATGACGGTATGAGGATCGGAGTACCACGGGAGGTCAAGGAGCAAGAGTTCCGGGTAGCCCTGACTCCGGCGGGCGCCGGAGAACTGACCGGGCACGGACACGAGGTGCTGGTGCAGGTGGGCGCCGGCGTCGGATCGGGATTCCCCGACGCCGGCTACGCCGCGGCGGGGGCCCGCCTGGTCCCGGACGCCGACCAGGTGTGGCGGGAAGCCGAGCTGGTGCTGAAGGTGAAGGAACCGATCGCGCCGGAGTACCCGCGGATGCGCCGCGGGCAGGTGCTGTTCACCTTCCTGCACCTGGCCGCGTCGCGCGAGTGCACCGACGCCGTGCTGCGCTCGGGCATCACCGCGATCGCCTACGAGATGGTCCGCGCCGCCGACGGCTCGCTGCCGCTGCTGGCTCCGATGAGCGAGATCGCGGGCAAGCTCGGCGCCCAGGTGGGCGCGTATCACCTGATGGCCCCGCTCGGCGGTGCGGGGCTGCTGCCCGGCGGCGTCCCCGGCGTGCGTCCCGCGGAAGTCGTCGTGCTCGGCGGCGGCGTCGCGGGATCGAACGCCGCCGCGGTCGCCATGGGCATCGGCGCGCGCGTCAGCGTGCTGGACACCAACCTGCACCGGTTGCGCGAGCTCGACGCCCGCTTCGACGGGCGGATCACCACCGTCGCGTCGAATGCCACGGAGATCCGGCGGGCGGTGCTGTCGGCCGACCTGGTGATCGGCGCGGTGCTGGTCCCCGGCGCGCGTGCGCCGGAACTGGTCTCCGACGACCTCGTCGCCGGGATGCGCCCCGGCGCGGTGCTGGTGGACATCTCCATCGACCAGGGTGGCTGCTTCGCCTCCGCGCGCCCGACGACGCACGCGGATCCCACGTTCCGGGTGGCGGATTCGCTGTTCTACTGCGTCGCCAACATGCCCGGCGCGGTACCGCACACCTCGACGATCGCGCTCACCAACGCGACCCTGCCCTACGTACGGGCGATCGCCGACCTCGGCTGGCAGGAGGCATGCGCCACGCACCCCGATCTGGCTCACGGGCTCACCGCGGACGCCGGGCGGCTGCTGTCGGCGGAAGTCGCCGCCGCGCACGGGTATTCGCGGCCGCTCGGCGTCGCGGGCTGACTACTCCTGCCCGGCGAGGCCCTCGCCCAGGTACCAGTCCGGCTCGCCGCTGGTGGGCAGGTCACGCAGCTTGTCCGGGTTGCGGACCACGTCGATCGACACGATGCGACCATCGTCGACGGTGAAGGCGAAGACGCCCGTGTGGGTGCCGTCGAAGACCACCAGCCCGGGCTGGCCGTTGACCAGCACCGCGCGGCCCCAGCCGCCCACCGCGGACGGCGCGTGGTACCAGCCGAGCAGCAGCTTGGCCACGATCTCGGCGCCGTGCACGGGCTGCCGGATCGCGGGAACCTTGCCGCCGCCGTCTGCGGTGAGGCTGACGTTCGCGTCGAGAACACCGAGCAGAGCGCTGAGATCGCCGGACCGCCAGGCCAATGCGAAGGCCGACACCACCTTCTGCTGCTCGTCCGGAGAGGCCGGGAAGCGCGGAGTGCCCTGTTCGACGTGCTTGCGAGCCCGGGAGGCGAGCTGGCGGACGGCGGCCGGGGTGCGGCCGACCACCTCGGCGACCTCCGGGCCGCTCATGCCGAACACATCCTGGAGCACGAACGCGGTGCGCTCGGCCGGCGACAGGGACTCGAGCACGACCAGCAGCGCGGTGGTGACCCGCTCGTCCTGGGTGATCCGGTCGGCGGGGTCCTCCCAGCTGGTCACCTCCGGCTCCGGCAGCCATTCGCCCACGTACTGTTCGCGGCGCACGCGGGCGGAGCCGAGGTGGTCGAGGGCGAGGCGGCCGGTCACGGTGGACAGCCAGGCGCGCAGGTTGTCGATCTCACCCGCGGCGCCCGCCTCGTACTGGCGCTGCAACCGCAGCCACGCCTCCTGCACGACGTCGTCGGCGTCGCTGAGACTGCCCAACGTGCTGTAGGCGAGCCTGCGCAGATACCCGCGGTGCTCCTCGAACTGCCGGGCCAGCTCGGCTTGATCGAGGGGCTCACGCTGTTCGGAAGTCACTTCTGGTCGCCTGTCGTCGTTCGGCCCCGCTGCGGGGGCGAGTCTATGGTGCGTCACCAGGTCGACGACGCAGGGGAACAGAGTGTGACATGGCCTCGAGCGGTGAGCCGTCGGCGCGGCGACGGTCGCCCGGCCGATAACCTCACAGGGTGCAGAAGGGAACCTCCACCGCGATCGGGTTGCTGCTCGGATTCGCGCTCGACCGGGCGTTGGGCGATCCGCGGCGGTGGCATCCGGTGGCCGGATTCGGCTCGGCGGTGGCGGCGCTGGAATCGGTGACCTACGCCGACCGGCGCGCGGCGGGTCTGGTGCACGAGGCGCTGGCCGTCGGCGCGGTGGTCGGGCTCGGCGTGGCCGTGCGGCGCGGCGGGGTGGTGTCGACCGCGGTCGCGACCTGGACCGTCCTGGGTGGACGCAGTCTGGCCCGAACCGGTCACGCGATGGCCGATCGACTGGCGGGTGGCGACATCGAGGGGGCTCGCGCGCTGCTGCCTTCGCTGTGCGGTCGCGACCCGCAGGCGCTCGACGCCGACGGGCTCGCCCGCGCGGCCCTGGAGTCCATCGCCGAGAACACCTCCGACGCGGCCGTGGCACCGGTGGTCTGGGGTGCGATCGCGGGCGTCCCGGGTCTGCTCGGGTACCGCGCGATCAACACGCTCGACGCGATGATCGGCTACCGCAACCAGCGCTACCGGCGTTTCGGCTGGGCCGCCGCGCGCGTCGACGACGCGGCCAATCTGATCCCGGCGCGGGTCACCGGTGTGCTCACCGCCGCGCTGGCCCCCTTGATCGGCGGGCGGCCCGCTGCGGTCCTGGCGGCATGGCGGCGTGACGCGGCCGGGCATCCGAGCCCCAACGCGGGAGTCGCGGAAGCGTCGATGGCCGGTGCGCTCGGCGTCCGGCTGGGCGGCCGTACCGACTACCCGCACGGTGTGGAGATGCGCCCGGTGCTCGGAGACGGCCCGGCTCCCACCGTGCACGACCTGCGCCGCGCCGTTCGCCTTTCCGAGGCCGTACAACTCACCGCCACTCTGCTCGCCGCCGCCGTCGCCGCGACCAGGCGCTGAATGATTCGCCGTGGGTCGCCGCCGCCCCCGCGATACCACCCTCGAGCCGGCACTCGCGAGGCCGGCGAATTCTTCGGATGCGGTCGATGGGGCCGGATAGGCTTTCGCGGTGCGGATCGGGCTCATGACCCTCGTTGTCGCGGAGTACGACTCCGCGATCGAGTTCTTCGTCGACATACTGGGATTCGAGCTGGTCGAGGACTCGGCGGCGCTCACGAACGACGGCCGCCCGAAACGCTGGGTGGTTGTACGGCCGCCCGGTGCGGAGACGGGCATCCTGCTCGCCCGAGCCGACGGTAGGGCGCAAGCCGCGGTGATCGGAGCGCAGGTGGCGGGTCGGGTCGGGTTCTTCTTGCAGGTGGAGGACTTTCAGTCGGCGTACGACCGGATGGTCTCGCGCGGTGTCGAGTTCGTGCGCGCGCCGCGCAGCGAGCCGTATGGCCGGGTGGCGGTCTTCTCGGACATCGCGGGGAACCGGTGGGATCTGCTCGGGCCGCATCAGCCGTAGCGCGAACCCCATCGCCCTCCAACCGCGGCGTATCGCCGAGTGGCCGACGCGCCGGGATCAACCGCGGCCGCGGCCGTAGCGGTCGGCGAGGCGGGCTTCGGTAGTCGGTGCGGCGGCAGCGGGCGAGGGAATCGACCCGGACCGGGCCGGCTCGGTGGGCGACGCCGCGCGGGGTGGCTCGGCGGAGCCCTTCTCTTTCCTTCTTTCCCGGATCTCGGCGTAGACGAAGTAGCCGAGGCCGAGGGGAGCCATGATGCCGAAGGCCAGCCATTGCAGGCCGTAGGACAGGTACGGGCCCGCGTCGAGTTGGGGCAGCGGGGTGGGGGTGAACGCGCCCGGTTGGTTCTCGCCCAGCTGGAGGTATCCGCCGCGCTCGCCTCCGGTGGGCACGGGGGTGAGGGGCTGCCCCAGGACCGCCGACTCCTGTGTGGTGTCGATGGAGTACACCTGGCGATAGCCGTCCTGGACGCTCGGGTCCTTACCGGGTGTGACGCCCTCGGACATCCGGACCCTGGCCTCGATGCGCTGCGGCCCGGGGGGCGGCGCGGGGATCTGCGGCGGGCGCGTTCCGTCGACGGCCGAAACCAGCCCGCGGTCGACGAGCAGCAGGGGGCCGTCGGCCAGACGGAACGTCGCGAGCACGGCGTACCCCGGAGCGCCGTCGAGGTGGCGCAGCCGCACCAGCACCGTCGAGTCCGGCACGTAACTGCCGGTAGCGGTGACCCGCCGCCATTCGGTGTGCGTGCCGTTCCCGGTGTCGGAGAGCACGGTGGTGACGTCGACGGGATCGGCTCGCACCGAGTCGGCGATCAGCTGGTTGCGGTGCGAAGTGGCCGTGTTCTTGCCGAGCTGCCACGGCGCGAGCACGGTGAAACACAGGTAGGCGAACGCGGCGACCAGCACCGCCAGGATCAGCCAGCTGGGGCGCAACAGGAACGCGAGCCTGCGCATCACGGTCGCTCGTCGGGGACGGGTCGCAGGCCGGGCGGTTCGGCGGCCAGTTCGGCGCGTACCCAGTCGAGCAGGCCGGGGACGGCGGCCTCGATCTGGGCGCGCACGAGCTCGAAGTCCGCCGCGTCGCCGTAGTAGGGGTCGGCCACGTCGTGGTCGTCGGCGTCGGGGTCGAAGGCGCGCAGCAACCGCAGCCGCTCGGCCGGGATACCGAGGCGGATCAGGTCGCGCTGATGGGAGCGGTCCAGGGCGACCACCAGGTCGGCGTCGCTGTGCTCGGCGCCGAACACGGCGGCGACGTGCCCGGTCGGGTATCCGTATTTGCGCAGGGTGGCGCTGGTGCGAGGGTCGGCGTCGGCGCCTACGTGCCAGGAACCGGTGCCCGCGCTGCTCACCCGGACCCGGTTGGCCAACCCGGCCCGGTACAGGTGCGAGGCGAAGATCTTCTCCGCCATCGGAGAGCGGCAGATGTTGCCGGTACAGACGAACGAGACGTGCAGCTGACCCACGCCTGCCATTCTGGCCGGTTCTGCTCCGGCACCGCCACGTAGGGTGTGCTCTCGTGGCCGAGGACACCGTCGATCGCGCGAAACTGCGTCACCACGGCGACGTGGACGCGCGTGCGGGCATGCTCGATTTCGCGGTCAACGTCCAAGGGCTCGCACCCCCGGAGTGGCTGCGGCGGCGTCTGGCCGAGCGGTTGTCCGATCTGGGCCGCTATCCGAGCGCCGAGGACGCCGACGCGGCCCGTCGCGCGGTCGCGGCCCGGCACGGCCGTAGTCCCGGCGAGGTATTGCTGCTGGCTGGCGCGGCCGAAGGGTTCGCCCTGCTGCCCCGCCTGGCGCCGCGCTCGGCCGCGGTGCTGCACCCGTCGTTCACCGAGCCGGAACTCGCGTTGCGGGAGGCGGGCGTCCCGGTCACCCGGGTGGTACTGGAAGCGCCCTACCGGCTGGATCCCGCCGTGGTGCCCGCCGAGGCCGACCTCGTGGTGCTCGGCAACCCCACCAACCCGACCTCGGTGCTGCATCCCGCCGCCACCATCCGCGCCCTGCGCGGGCCAGGCCGCGTCATCGTGGTCGACGAAGCCTTCGCCGACGCGGTGGCGGGCGAGCCGGAATCCCTCGCCGCCGACTCCGCGCCCGACCTGCTCGTGCTGCGCAGCCTCACCAAGACGTGGGCGCTGGCGGGGCTGCGCTGCGGCTATTTCCTCGGCGCACCGGAGGTGCTCGCGCGCCTCGACCACGGGCGGGCGCACTGGCCGCTGGGCACCCTGCAACTGGAAGCCATCATCGCCACCGCGAGTCCCGCGGCCATGGCGGAGTCCGAGCGCCGCGCGGGGACGCTCGCCGTGCACCGCGCCGCGATGATCGAACGCCTGACCGGCCTGGGCGTCGAAGTCCACACGCCGGCGGCGGGCCCGTTCCTGCTGCTCCGCGTGGCGGACGGTGAACTGCTGCGCAAACACCTGGCTGCCGAGGGCATCGCGGTCCGTCGTGCGGACACCTTCCCCGGTCTCGGCCCGGACCACCTGCGCGTCGCGGTCCGTGGCGTCGAGGAGGTCGATCGGCTGGTCGCCGCGATCCGGTCGGCCGATGTCCGGTAGGCACACGGCTTCGATCAGGCGGGGCAGTATGGGTTCGATGCTTCGCCCCGGCTGTGCACCGGATACGGCGTTTCCCCCGCGGCGGAGGTCTCGGCGGTCTCGGCCGGAATCGCCGTCGACTCCGGACTTGCGTCAGCCATACGGCGATCGCGCGCTCGGGACACGGGCGAGTGCCCGGAATCGAAGCCGATCCGGACAAGAACCAGTGCAGCAGTGCAGGACGGAAGCGAAGGAAGGTGGACGATGACCACGCTCGCGGATCTCATCGGGGTGCTCGACGCGGCGTACCCGCCCGCGCTGGCCGAGCCGTGGGACTCGGTCGGCCTGGTCTGCGGTGATCCGGCCGAGGAACTGACCCGCGTGCTGTTCGCGGTCGACGCCACCGCGGCGGTCGTCGACGAGGCGATCGACTGGCGCGCACAGGCCCTGGTGGTGCACCATCCGCTGCTGCTGCGCGGTGTCGACACCGTCGCGGCGAGCACGCCGAAAGGCGCGCTGCTGCACCGGCTGATCCGCTCCGGATGCGCGCTGTTCACCGCGCACACCAACGCCGACTCCGCCGACCCCGGCGTGTCCGACGCGCTCGCCGCGGCGCTCGGTCTCACGGTGACCGGCCCGCTGGACGCGAAACCCGAATCCGCCGTGGACCACTGGGTGATCCAGGTGCCACGCCCGCACACCGACGCGGTGCTCGCCGCGCTCTTCGCCGCCGGAGCGGGCGGGCGGGAACACGCTTGCGACTGTGCGCTGCGGGTGCCCGCGACAGGGCAGTTCCGGCCGACTCCGGAGCAAGGCACCCTGACCGAACTCCAGCACGTCGAGGAGGACCGGGTGGAGGTGACAGCACCGCCCGCGGCGCGTTCGGCCGTGCTCGCCGCGCTGCGCGCCGCCCATCCCAGCGCGGACCCTATCTATCACATCAGTGAACGCGCCCAACTGCCGTCGTCGCTCGGCATCGGCCGCGTCGGCACCCTGCCGGAACCGGAATCGTTGCGCGCCTTCACCGAACGCGTAGGCCGCGCCCTCCCGCCCACCGCGTGGGGTGTTCGCGCCGCGGGGGATCCTGACCGCACCGTCTACACCGTGGCGGTGTGCGGGGGAGCGGGTGACTCCTACCTGGGCAGGGTCGCGGGGCTCGGCGTCGACGTCTACCTCACCTCCGACCTGCGCCACCATCCGGTCGACGAGCACCTGCGCAAGGGCGGTCCCGCCGTGGTCGACGCCGCGCACTGGGCGACTGAATTCCCTTGGTGCGCGCAGGCCGAGACGGTGGTGCGAACCGCCCTGCCCGGCCTGGAGACCAGGGTGTCCACGCTGCGCACCGACCCGTGGACGGTGCGCGCGCCGGGCTGAGCGCCGCACGTCCGCGTCCGAAGCCGTTGTCGCGGCGACGAACCGGCAACGGCGTGTCGGGGCGTATCCGCGCCGCGCCGGAAAAGGTTGGGCGGTTTGGGTGAATCGAGTAGTTCGTGCGGGGTACAACTACCGCATGAACTTCCCGGTTGATTTCGGGCTCGTGCAGATCGGGCTGATCCTGCTGCTGGTCGCCGGTGTGGCGCTGATCGTCTCCGGCCTGATCGCCGCGCGCCGGGTCGGGATGCGGCCGCTGCTCGCGCGCGGGACCGGCGGGCTCGCGCTGCTGCTGGTCGCGGCGGTGCTGCTGTGGGTCGCGACCCTGCTGCAGACGTACCTCGGCCTGACCGGGGAGATCAAGGCGGCCCACGTGGTGGCCGAGCCGGTGGCGGGGCAGGAACACCAGCTCGACATCGATCTCATCCTGTACGGCGACGACGACCATCCCGAACAGCGGGAGACCTACCGCGTCGAGGGCGACATGTGGGTGCTGCAAGCGGGCATCGTCGAGCTGGAGCCGTGGGTCAACGCCCTGGGCTTCCACTCCGGCTACCGGATAAGCCGCCTGTACGGACAGCGCCTCGACGGCGTCGCGACCCAGCAGAACCAGATCTTCCTCAACGACGGCGACCAGGACTTCTTCGCCGACATGCGCGAGGGCCGCTGGTGGACTCAGCCGTTCGTGCGCTCGGCCTACGGCAACGCGGTGATCGCGGTGCCCGGCGAGTACGACGTGTACATCTCCCGCGACGCCATCAAAACCCGCACCGTCGGCGGCTGACGCGGGTCCGCCGGTCCGGCGGGGTACGGTTGAACACCAGTCCCGTCCACACCGTCCAGGAGTTTGCCCGCGTTGAATGTCGAACCCCCGCTCCAGGCCGAGTTGCTGCGGCTCGCCGCCGTCGACGCCGAGCTGACCCGGATCGCGCACCGCCGCACCGTGCTGCCCGAGCAGCAGGAGGTGGCGCGACTGGAGGCCGAGCGCAACGCCCACTCCGACGCCGCGGTGGCCGTGCAGATCGCGCTGGACGATCTCGACCGCGACATCCGCAAGCTGGAGGGCGAGGTCGAGGCGGTGCGCAAGCGCGAGGAGCGCGACAAGGCCATGCTCGCCGCGGGAACGGTGAACGCCAAACAGCTTTCGGAGATCCAGCACGAGCTGGGCAGCCTGGAGCGCCGTCGCTCGGTGCTGGAGGACGAACTGCTCGAGGTGATGGAGCGGCGCGAAGCCTCCGCCGCCGACTACGAGCACGCGGGCGCGCGGTTGAGCAAGACCGAGGAGGAACTCGCCGTCGCCCTGCGTCAGCGTGACGAGGCGCTCGCGGATCTGGACGTGGCCCAGACACGCTGCGCGACCGATCGCGCGGGTTCGGTGGCGAAGCTTCCCGGCGAACTCCTCGCTATCTACGACCGGCAGCGCGAACAGCACGGCGCGGGCGCCGCGCTGCTACAGGCTCGCCGCTGCGGCGCGTGCCGCATCGAACTCGATCGCGGCGAGATCGCGCGCATCGCCAAGACCGCACCCGACGTGGTCGTGCGCTGCCCGGAGTGCGGTGCGATCCTGGTCCGGACCAAGGAATCGGGGCTGTGAGTTCACCGCGACCGATTGCCCGGGCACCGCGGTGAGCTTGCCCGAGGTGATCGTCGAAGCCGACGGCGGATCGCGGGGCAATCCCGGTCCGGCCGGATACGGTGCGGTGGTCTACGACGCAGGCCGCGTCCGGGTGCTCGCCGAGCGCCAGGAGTTCCTCGGCATCGCCACCAACAACGTCGCCGAATATCGCGGACTGATCGCCGGATTGGAGGCGGCGGCGGAATTGGGCGCCGAGTCGGTGGTGGTGCGCATGGATTCCAAACTGGTCGTCGAGCAGATGTCCGGTCGCTGGAAGATCAAGCACGCGACCTTGATCCCGCTCGCCGATCGAGCCCGCAGGATCGCCGCCGGATTCGGCCGGGTGACCTACAGCTGGATTCCGCGCGCGCAGAACTCGCACGCCGACCGGCTGGCGAACGAGGCCATGGACGAGGGCGCCGGCGTCGCGACGAGCCCTGCGCAGGCCGCGGACGCGCGGGAGGCCGCGGACCCCGCCCTCGCGGTCACCGAGCGCGATCTGCCGAGCTGGATCGATGAGGTCAGGGACGCGAACGCCGAGCAGTCCGAGTCCGCGCAGCACGGCCCGGGGTGGACTGGTGCCACCGGTCGTCCCACCCGGTTGCTGCTGCTTCGCCATGGTCAAACCGAGTTGTCGCTGCAGCGCCGGTATTCCGGGCGCGGCAATCCGCCGCTTACCGCCTTGGGCCGGGAGCAGGCCGCGCGGGCCGCGAAAATGCTCGCCGCCAAAGGCGGTATCGCCGCGGTGATCAGTTCTCCGCTCGGCCGGGCCAGGGAGACCGCGGAGGCGGCTGCCGCCGCACTCGGGGTGCCCGTGGAGGTCCACGACGGGTTGATCGAGACCGACTTCGGCGCGTGGGAGGGGCTGACCTTCGCGGAGGCCGCGCAGCGCGACCCCGGCCTGCACGCCCGCTGGATCGGCGATCCCACCGTCGCAGCGCCCGGCGGGGAGAGCTTCGAGGAGGTCTTGCAGCGGGTGGAGGCGGTGCTGCGCGATCTGCTCGGGCGCTATCGCGGCGCCAATGTGGTTGTGGTCAGCCACGTGACCCCGATCAAGACATTGCTTCGGCTGGCCCTCGATGTCGGCCCCGCGTTGCTGTACCGGTTGCATCTGGATCTGGCGTCGCTATCGATAGCGGAGTTCTATCCCGACGGCGGGTCTTCGGTGCGTCTGGTGAACGATACGTCCTACCTCTGAGGCCGCCGCCGTGCCCGAATCGAGGGCGAATGTGATGCGCGGAGGGCGAATTATGCCCCATTGCAACACATTTGCGTTTCACAATCGCGCGATGCGGTGAATCTCACTTCAACTCTGCCTTGCGCGGCGAGTAGCGGTAGGCTTCCGGTCGGTCAGGCACAGGCGTCCAGCTGCCTGGTCGGGGTCGCCGCAGTGGCCTCGATCAGTGCTGCTCGGTGGGACGGTTTCGCGCGGGCAGTGTCGCTCGCGCCGCGTCGCGGTAGGAAGCCCCTGTGCCGTCGAGTGGTTCGATGAGAGTGCAGGTTCGATGAGCAGTCCGATCAAGGTTGTCGTTCTCGGGGCAGGGATCGGAGGACTCACCACCGCGGCTGCTCTGCGGCAGGCGGGTTTCGGCGTCGAACTATATGAAGCGGGTCCCGAGCTGCGGGCTCAGGGCTTCGGACTTTCCGTGCAGGCCAACGGGATCAACGCATTGCGCACTCTCGGTCTCGGGCTCGACGAGCAACTGCTCGAACGCGGCGGCCGGGTAGAGACCTTCCGCTTCTGCAACCCCGACGGCAGCCCGATCCGGGTGCTTCCGGTGCACCGGCTCGACGCCCAACTGGGCGCTCCCGCCGTCGCGCTGCACCGTACCGATCTGCACGATGTGCTGCTGCGCGAGATCGGTGACACACCGACGTTCGTGGGGGCGCAAGCCACCCGCTTCGTCGACGACGGCGAGCACGTGCGCGTCGAGTTCGCCGACGGCCGGGTCGCCGAGGGTGATCTGCTCATCGGCGCCGACGGTATCCGCTCGGTGGTGCGCGCCCAATTGCACGGCCGCGCCGAGCCGCGCCCCGGCAATTTCGTGTGCTGGCTGGCCTGCATCCCGTTCGAGCATCCCAACGTCGCCCGCGGCCTTTCGGCGCATTTCTGGGGCACCGGAATGCGTTTCGGCATCCACGACATCGGCCACGGCCGGGTGTACTGGTGGGGCACCAAGACGTTGCCCGCCGACGAGGCCGCGAACTGGCAGGGCGGTAAGGAAGAGCTGCTGCGCCTGTACGCCGATTGGGCGCCGGAGGTGCGCGCCTGCATCGAGCAGACCGACGAGGCGGCGATCCTGGCCGTGCCCGCGCAGGACCGTCCGCCGCTGGCACAGTGGGGCCGCGGCCGGGTGACGCTGCTCGGCGACGCGGCGCACCCGATGCTGCCCAGCCTCGGCCAGGGCGCCAACGCCGCCATCGAGGACGCGGTGGTGCTGGCCGATGTGCTGCGCAACTCCTTGGATCCGGTCGCGGGACTGCGTCGTTACGAGAAGCTGCGCGCCGACCGCACCGCCATGTTCGTCAACGGCTCGGCTTCGCTGGCCAAGATCGAGCAGACCACCGACCCGCGCCTGGTGCGGGTGCGCGACACCTACTTCCGGCACGCGCCCACCGAATTCTTCCTGCGCGAGCTCGGCAAGCCGATGTCCTTCCCGGCGCTGGACGGACCGACGGCGCGGCTGCCGCGTCCGCTCTCGCCGGTCGAGCGCTGGCACTGGATCGCCGATCAGCTGGCGCCGCTGCACATCCTGTCGCGCGTGCGGATCCGGGGGCACGTCGAGGTCGAGCGGATCCGCGCGGGCCTGGACGAGGTGCAGCGCCGACATCCGCTCCTGCGGGTCGCCGTCGCCGCCGAACCCGACGGCACCGCACCGCGTTTCGTACCGGTGCAGGCGCCGATTCCACTGCGCGTGATCGAATCCGAGGACAGCACGAACTGGCTGGCCGAGGCCGACGAGGTGGAACTGCGCGAGCCGTTCGACTGGCGCGCCGGCCCGCTGGTCAGGGCGGTGCTGATCAAGGAGACCGATGGCACCAACGAGCTGATCGTCACGCTGCACTACGCCATCGCCGACGGCGAGAGCGCTCTGTCGGTGGCGAAGCAGGTGCTTCAGGTGGCCGCCGGGGAAGCGGCCGATTTCTCGCCCGCGCCGGTGCGGCCGGGCCCGGAGGAACTGTTCCCGCCGCGCTTCCAGGGCGCGGGCGGTGCGCTGCGCACCGCGGGTTCGTTCCTGCGCGACCAGAAGTCGCAGCTGCGCAAGCCGCGCAGGCTGGAGCCCACCACGCTGGCGCCGCCCGCGCAGCGGCGCAGCCGGGTGGTGCACCGCAGCCTCGACGCCGACCGGCTCGACGCGCTCACCGTTGGCTGTGATCGCCACGGCGTCGGCCTGCAGGCCGCCCTCTCCGCCGCGCTGCTGATCGCGGCGGCCAGGGAGGCGGGTACCGAGAAGGCCACCTGGTACACCGTCGGCAGCTCGGTCAACTTCCGCGACCATCTCGACGGCGCCGCGGGAGACACGGAGGTCGGCACCTATCAGGGCATGATCGCCACCCCGGCGAAGTACGCGCCGTGGGCGTCGCTGTGGGAGGTCGCCGCCGAGATCGAGCGGGAGTACGGTGCGCGGATGGATCGGCGCGACCATCTGTCCGCGTTGAACCTGCTGAAGGTGGCCGCGCCGAAGTCGGTGTCGGCCAGTGCGTCCACGGTGAAACTCATGGACACCCGCGGCCCGGGTCATCTCTGTATGACCTACCTGGGCGACTACCCCTTCCCGGACAAGATCGGCTCCTGGCAGCTGGAGGGCGCGCAGTTCGTCTCCGGCATGTCCGTCAGCGGTTTCATCATGGCCACCGCCAACGCGACGCACAACGAACTGTCCCTCAATATCGGCTACGTCGAGCCCGCCGTATCGCGCGACCGGGCCGACCGTCTCGCCGACGAAAGCGTGCGCGCGCTGCTGTCGGCCTGCTGACCGGCGCGCATACACCGCGATAACAACAGCAGAGTCGCGGCATCGGCAGAGCCGATGTCGTGATTCGCGATATCGATAACTTGATAAGTGTGGTAGCAGCTTTGCGTGACAGTGATCAGGGTGGGCTTGGGTAGATCTGCGCACGGCCGGTGCCGCGACTGTCGCGATAGGAGTGACTGTGCCATTCGAACCGAGTGCTACTTCCGAAAGACCCCCCGAAGCCTGGCCGGTCAGCGCGTATCAGCGCGATGTGTTGTCGGTCTCCTACCGATATTCCCCGGCGCCGGTCACCCGAAACGCCTACTGTGCGTTCATGGACGAGCCTTTCGATATGGCCCGGTTGCGCGCGGTGGTTCGCAGGGCGCTGCTCGGTGACGCCGCGCTGCGCCTGAGGTTCGAGTTCTCCGAAGGCCGCTTCTGGCAGTGGGTCTGCGACGAGCTACCCGAGGTCGAGCTGGTCGATCTCAGCTGGGCGTCGGATCCCGCCGCGGCGCGGCGCGACTGGGTGAACCGGGCGAACGTGACGCCCTCCCCGCCGCGCCAGCCGTTCCGGATCGCCGCGCTGGTCGACGGGCCCGACCATTTCCATCTCTACGTGGCGATGCACCACGCGATGATCGACGGCTGGGGTGTGAACGCGCTGTGGAGCGCCCTGGTGGACAACTACAGCCGCAAAGACCTGTCGCTCGAACAGCTCGCCGAGCCGGATTCGGTCACCGAGCAGACCGATCGCAGCGCGGCGACCTATCGCAAGATCGCCGCCGAGCACGAGGAGTATCTGTCCTCGGCGCAGTGGGTGGCGGATCGGGACGCGCTGGTGCGCCGCTTCGAGGGCGTGGTCCCCGCGCTCTTCTCCGGCCGCGCGAGCACCCCCGACGTCAACCGGGGACGCCGGCGCGTAGTGGTGGAACCCGCGTTCCTCGACCGTATCCGGGCAACCGGCTTCTCCGTCTTCGCGTTCACCGTTTCGGCGCTGGCCGCCTACTTGACCACCATCCACCGCTCCGAGGAGGTGGTGATCGGCGTCCCGATGCTCAACCGGCACAGCGCCGAGACCTTCCGCACCGCCGGGCACCGGACGAACGTGGTGCCCCTGCGCATCCGGGTCGACCCGGACCAGCCGCTGTCGGCGGTCGCCACCGAGGTGGCCGCGCAGATCCGGGAACTCAAGCGCTACGAGCGTTTTCCATACGGTGACCTGGCGCGCGCGCTCAGCAGCGACCCGACGGCGCCGCCACTGTTCGACGTGGCGTACTCCTACATCAAGATGCCGCCGTCGGATCACCTGGACAAGATCCTCGGCACCCTCGACATCGTCAATCCCGGCACGGTGCTCGAGGCGCTGAACATCCTCGGCGTCGAGCACGCCCGCGACGGCTCGCTGAACCTCCAGCTCTACTACGACAAGGATGTCTTCGACGAGAACTTCCCGTTCGAGTCGGTCGTGCGCGGCATCGGCGCGCTGCTGGTGGCGGCGCTCGACCGGCCCGGGGTGCCGATCTCGGCCTTGCCGCTGATGCCCGCGCGGGAGCAGGCCGCCATCGCCACGTTCGAAGCGGGTCCGCGCGAGGAGTTCCCGTACACCACCGTCGACCGGCTGGTCGCCGACGTGGCCGCCAGGCACCCCGAGCGGATCGCGATCGAACCGGTAGCGGGCTCGGGCGAACAGCCGCTGCGCTACGCCGAATTGGCCGCGCTCGCCGATGGATTCGCCGCCCGACTGCACGCGCTGGGCGCGACCGGCAACGAGTGCGTCGCCGTCGTGCTGTCGCGCTCGACCGAGATGCTCGTCGCTATCTTCGGCGTGTTGCGGGCCGGTTGCGCGTACGTGCCGCTCGACCCGGAGTTCCCGTCCGCCCGCATCGGAACCGTGCTCGCCGACTGCGGGGCGCGCTTCGTCGTGGCGGGGCCGCGGCATCGAGCGGTCTTCGACGAGCTGGGCGTCACCAGCATCGCGGTGGCCGACACCGTCCCGGCGCGCGGCGTCGAAAGCGTCTCGCATCCGGCCGATCTCGGGTACCTCATCTACACCTCGGGCTCCACGGGCGTGCCCAAGGGCGTGATGATCGAGCACCGGTCGGTGGTCAACCGCCTGACCTGGATGCAGCGGCGTTACCCCCTGCACGCCGCGGACGTGATCTTGCAGAAGACGCCGGTCACCTTCGACGTGTCGGTGTGGGAACTGTTCTGGTGGGCGATCACCGGCGCGCGGGTGGCCTTGCTGGAGCCCGGCGGGGAGCGCGATCCGCGCCGCATCGCCGACGCGATCGCCGCGCACGGCGTGACGGTGCTGCATTTCGTGCCCTCCATGCTGGCCGCGTTCGTCGACGAGCTGGCCGCCGACCCGGCGACGGTCGCGCGGATCGGCAGCGTGCGACGGGTGTTCTGCAGCGGCGAGGCGTTACCGCCCGCGCTGGTGCGCCGGTTCCACGCCGTCTTCGCCGCGGCCGGGGACACAGCGCCGCAGCTGGTGAATCTCTACGGCCCGACCGAGGCCACCGTCGACGTCTCCTATTTCGACTGTCCGGCCGACGAGTCGCTGGACGTGGTGCCGATCGGCCGTCCCATCGCCAACATCGACCTGCTCGTGCTCGACCACATCGGCCGCCGGGTGCCGGTCGGGGTGCCGGGGGAGCTCAATATCGCCGGTGTGGGCGTGGCCCGCGGTTATCGCGGCAGGCCCGAGCTGACCGCGGCGGCGTTCGTCGACGACCGCGGGGTGCCGGGCCGCCGCCGCTATCGCACCGGTGACCTGGCGCGATGGCTGCCCGACGGCAACCTCGAGTACCTGGGCCGCTTCGACGACCAGGTGAAGATCCGCGGCAACCGGATCACGCTCGGCGAGGTGCAGAACGCCATGCTCGGCTGTGCCGGGGTGCGTGCGGCGGCCGTGGTGGACGAGGTCTCAGAGGCGCACGGCGTGCAACTGGTCGGCTATTTCGTCGGCGCCGACGTCTCCGGCGAGCAGATCGCCGACCAACTCGCGGCCCGGCTGCCCCGCTACATGGTGCCGTCCCGGTTGATCCGGGTGGAGCGGATACCGTTGACCCGCAACGGAAAACTGGACCGGCGCGCACTCGCCGAACAACTCGTCCTCGGCCACGGCGCCGAGCCGGCGGCGGGCGGCGCGCCGCGCACCGCTGTGGAGACCGGGCTCGCGCAGGTGTGGCGCACCGTGCTGGGCGTCGAGTCGATCGGCGTGCACGACAACTTCTTCACCCACGGCGGCGATTCCATCCTCGCGCTGGCCGTGCGCACCGCGGCCGAACGCGCCGGGCTGTACTTCGACGTGGACGCCTTCTACCAGGCGCCGACCATCGCCGAGCTGGCCAGGGTCGTGCGCGACGACCGCCACGATGAGCGCGGGCGCATCGTGGCCCCCTTGCAAACGGTGCCGCTGATCGACCGCGCCGCGCTGCACCAGGCCGAGGACGCGTTCCCGGCAACGGCCCTGCAACTGGGCATGCTGTATCACAGCATCGAGCGCGCCGACTCGGTCACCTATAAGGACGTGTTCCGCTATCGGCTCGAAATCCCCTGGGACATCACACAATTTCGGAGCGCCGTGGACCGGCTGGTGCGGCGGCAACCCGCGCTGCGCTCGTCGTTCGAGCTGAGCAGGTACTCGGTCCCGCTGCAGATCGTGCACGTCGCGCCACCCTACGAGCTGGAAATCGTCGACCTCGGCGACATGGGCGAGGCGGACGGCGAAGACCTGATCGAGATCTATCTCCAGGAGCGCGCCCACGCGCAGTACGACATCGCGCTCGCTCCGCTGTTCGCCATCCGGGTCTTCGTCCGCCCCGGCCCGCAGGAGCCGGTCGGCACGGTGGACCTGGTACTGAGCTTCCACCACGCCATCCTGGACGGCTGGAGTGTGGCCACGTCGGTGCTGGAACTGCTGCTGGACTACCTCAACCACATCGGCATGACCCGGACACAGGTGGAGGCCACTGCCCATCCGGCCACCGTGCTCGCCGAGTACGCGCAGGCCGAGCAGGGCGCGGCGCACGACGCCGCGGCCCGCGAGTACTGGTCGAGCGCCCTGGCCGGGGCCGAACCCACCGCGCTCACCGCGCTCGGGGTGCACCAGCCCGTGGTCGCGGGCGTGCCGCAAGCACGGGCGCTGGTGCCGCGCAGGCTGGCCGAACGGGTCTGCGCGTTCGCCGCGCGCCACCAGGTGCCGGAGAAGGCGGTCTATCTGGCCGCGCACTGCCTGGCGCTGCGGGCGCTCACCGGCCGCACGGACGTCACCACCGGCGTCGTGAGCCACGGTCGCCCGGATCGCGCGGGCGCCGAACGCGTGGCGGGGCTGTTCCTCAACACGCTGCCGATCCGGCTGGACAGCACCGCGACCACGTGGCGCGCCGCGGTGGAGCAGCTCGCGCGCCGCGAACGTGAGGCATATCCGTTCCGTCGCTACCCGCTGCGGTCGATCCTCGCCGACGGCGGGCCGGTCTTCGAGACGGCGTTCAACTTCGTCAACTATCACGTCTTCCAGCCCATGCTCGTGCTCGACGGCGTGCGCCTGCTGGACTTCGACGCCCGCGAGGAGACCAACTTCCAGCTGCTGGTGACCGCGGCGACCGACCCGCGCGACGGGCGGATGTGGTTGCGGGTCGACGGTGATCACACGCTGACCGCCGAACAGTGCGAAACCGTGGCGCTGACCCAACTGCGCATGCTGGCAGGCATCGTCGCCGACCCCGACGCGGTGATCGACCGTGGCGCGGGCCCCGCGACCGCCCGCGACGTGGGCACGCTGGTGGCCGAGGCTGCGGCGCTGCATCCCGCCCGCGTCGCCCTGGCCGGCGACGACGAAACGGTCACCTATGACGAGATGATCGAAAGCTCCGATCGGCTGGCCCGGCGTCTGGCCGCGCTCGGCGTGTCACCGGGCGACCGGGTCGGCATCCTGATGGGGCGTCGTCCGCAACTGGTGTTGCTCGTGCTCGCCCTGACCAGGCTCGGGGCCGCGTGCGTTCCACTGGATGTCAGTTACCCGCGGGCCAGGCTGAACCTGATGATCGACCGCGCCCGCCCGCACCGGGTGATCGTCGACGGCCCCTATCGCGACATCGTCGACGATGCCGCCTTGGTCCTGGACAGCGCCGCGCTCTTCGACGACTCCGCGCCGGAGCCGGAGGTGGCGCTGCCCGACCACGTTTCGCCCGACGCGGTGGCCTACGTGCTGTTCACCTCCGGGTCGACCGGTGAGCCCAAGGGCGTCGCGATGCCGCATCGCGGCCTGGCCTCCCTGGTGGATTGGCAGAATCGCGCGGCCACCGGCACCGGTCTGCTGAGCACACTGCAGTTGGCGCCGTTGAGTTTCGACGTGTCGTTCCAGGAGATCTTCACCACCCTCGCGGCCGGGTCCACCTTGCGGGTGAGTTCGGCAGATCTGCGCTCGAACGTCGAGCAATTGCTGAACACCGTGGTGGAGGAGGGCATCGAACGGCTGTTCCTGCCGTACGTGGCCTTGCAGGCGTTCGCCGAGGCCGCCGTGGGGCACCGGATGTTCCCGACCGAACTGAAGGTGCTGATCTCCTCCGGCGAACAGCTGCGCATCACCGACGAGATCCGCGCGCTGTGCAAAGTGGTTCCGGGCTTGGTGCTGGAGAACCAATACGGTCCCACCGAATCCCACGTCGCGACCAAGTTCACGCTCACCGGTCCGGCCGACGAGTTCCCCGCGCTGCCGCCCATCGGCCGCGCCGTCGACGGTGACACCGTGGAACTGCTCGACAGCGCGCTGCGGCCGGTGCCGGACGGCGTGATCGGCGAGATCTATCTCGGCGGCCGCAGCATCGCCCGCGGCTACGAGGGCAGGCCCGCGCTCACCGCACAGCGGTTCGTCGCCACGCACGCGGGCGGAGTCCGGTACCGCACCGGTGACCTGGGTGTCCGGCTGTTCTCCGGTGACATCGTCTGCCTGGGCCGCAGCGACAGCCAGGTCAAGATCCGCGGGTTCCGGGTGGAGCCTGCCGAAGTCGAACTGTGCATCCTGAGCCTGGTGGAGAAGTTCCCCGGCATCACCGAGGCCGCCGTGGTGGCCCGCGGTTTCGGCGGTATCGACGGGTCGCTGATCGCGTTCCTGGTCGGCGCGGCCGAGCAGACCGACCTCGCCGCACTGCGGCACGACCTGCGCTCGATGTTGCCCGCGCACATGGTGCCCTCACGGTTCGCCTGGCTCGACGAACTGCCTCGCACGCCCAGCGGTAAGCGCGACGACGCGACGCTGCGCGCCTACGGTGCGGACGCCGCGGAGTCGGTGGCGGCGCGGCGAGAGCCCGCCGACGAATACGAGCGGTCGGCGGTCGAACTACTGGCCGAGTACGCGGGCCTGCGCTCGATCGGCGTGGACGACGACTTCTTCGCGGCGGGTGGCACCTCGATCGGGGCGATGCGCGTGGTGATGGCGCTGTCGCGCCGATGGGGTGTCGAGGTGCCGCTGGACGCGTTCATCGGCGCGCCCACCGCCGCCGGGCTCGCCACGCTGGTGCGCGCGGGTGACGTGCAGCGCACGTTCGACCCGCTGGTGCCGATCAGCGTGGACGGGGTCAAGCCGCCGCTGTTCCTGGTGCACCCCATCGGCGGAAACGTGCTGTGCTACCTGGCTCTCGCGCGTCACCTGGATCCGGACCGCCCGGTGTACGGGCTGCAGGCGGCGGGCGCGGATTCCGGCAGCGCGCCGGAGAAGTCCATTCCCGCGATGGCGGAGTCGTACCTGGAGGCGGTGCGGCGAGTGCATCCGACCGGCACGTATCACCTGGCGGGCTGGTCGTTCGGCGGCTATGTCGCCCTGGAGATGGCCCGCAGGCTCCCCGAGCACGAGGTGTCCAGTGTGACGCTGCTGGACACGATGGCGCTGCGCGAGCGTACGCGAACACCGATCCCGGAGGAGAAACTCATCCGGTGGTTCTTCCTGGAACTGCTGTGGTACGCGCGCGGAAGCCAGTCGGCGCTGGTCGATTTCGAGCCCGACGTGCACAATTCCGAGGATTTGTTCGCGGCGATGCTGGCGGAATCGGTGCGCTCGGGCATCCTGCCCGCCGACAGCTCCCCGCAGGCGATCCGGCGGCTCTACGAGGTGTTCTTCGCCAACTACTCATCGATGCTGGACTACAAACTCGAGCCCTACGACCGCGACATCACGCTGCTGCGCGCGACCGAGGGGCTGCCGCCGGGCGTCGACCTGGCGCACAAGACCGTCGGCAGCATGTTCGACAGCGCCGACAACGGGTGGAAACAGTACGCGGCGCGCCGGTTCACGGTGATCGACGTGCCGGGCGATCACCTGAACATGATGTCCGAGCCGAACATCGGCGAGCTGGGTCTGCGGCTGGACGAGGTGCTGTCGGCCGCCGACCCCGATCTGGACCGTGAGTGGGACGAATCCATGCTGGACGCCTGAGGTCCGCTCACGCCTTCGCCGCGGCCGACCCGCGCAGTACGGCCGCGGTGAAATCATCCAAGGGATAGAACAATTCGATGGCCAGCTCCGACAGCGTCACGTCGGCGGGTGCGCCGAAGGTGGCCATCGTGCTGAACATCGACAGCTCGCCGGCCGGAGTGCGGATCCGGATCGGCACCTCGAAGGGGCCGGGTGGTGCGCCTGCCCCCGCTTCCGAGCCGTCGATTCCGGCCGGCTCGGGATAGGCCGCCACCTCGTCGTGAAGCGCGGCCAGTTCCGCGTCGCCGCTCGCGCTGACCTGCCTGCCGAGCCGCTCCAGGAACAGGGCACGGACCTGGGCGAGGTTGGCCAACCGGCCCGCGAGCCCGTCGGGGTGCAGCACCAGCCGGTAGACGTTGAGCCGCGGCGCCCGCACGTGTTCGGGAACGCCGTCCATCAGCACGCTCATCGCCGCGTTGCCCGTCACCACATTCCACAGCCGATCGATGACCACCGCCGGGTACGGTTCGTGCGCCGTCAGCATGGTGTTCAGGGCGGTGCGGACCGCCGCGAGATGGGCGTCGTCGAAACCGCTCTCCAGGTAGGCGGGGGCGAAACCGGCTGCCACCAGCAGGGTGTTGCGTTCGCGCAGCGGCACCTCCAGCGCGTCGCACAGCCGCAGCACCATCGCCCGGCTGGGCGCGGCGCGGCCGGTCTCCAGGTACGACAGGTGACGCGCCGAGCTGTCCGCGGCCAGCGCCAGATCGAGCTGGCTCAGCCTGCGCCGTTGCCGCCATTCACGCAGCAGGATGCCCGCTCTCGATGGTGTCCGCACCGCTGTCATTCGACCAGCTAAGCACTCGGTCGTGCGGTGCGGCCATGACCTCCGAGGTCATTGCGACGCCGACCTGCGGCCAGCAGGGTTGGCGGCGGGAGCCGATAGGCCCCGCCGGATCGATGAACGGAGTGCTATGAGACCAGCCACCCTGGCTCGCCGCGAGGGGAGCGCCGCGTTCCTGCGAACCGCGCTGCGCGTGGACGGCTGGAGCACCGGGATCTTCGGCGGGGTGCTGCTGGCCGGAGCAGGAGTGCTGCGCGACCCGCTCGGGCTGCCGGTCGGCTGGAGTATCGCGTTCGGAGTGGCCATGGTCGGTGGCGCGCTCGCACTGCTGACGCTCGCACGACGCCCCGTGGTGTCCGCGCGCCACGCGCAGGCGGTCGTCGCGGTCAACGCGCTGTCGGCAGTGGGGATGATCGGACTGGCCGGTACGAACGTCCTGGCGTTGACCGGTCCGGGCGTGGCTTTCCTGCTCGTCGGCGCGGCAGTGGTCGCGATCTTCGCCGGACTGGAATCGGCCGGGCTCCGCAGGCTCGGGTGAGCACCCATGTACCGACCGATCTCGCCTCGCCGACGAGTCCGGCCTCGGCCGCTTGCTCGACGCGCGGATCACCGTGGGCGGGCCGGTGATGCGGTCACGGCATTCGGTCCCCCCCGGATTTCGCGGAACTGGTGACCAGCAGCGGCTGCGGGCTGGGCAGGGACAGCGACGAGCGCCGTCCGGATCAGGATGGCCGTACGGCAGGCCCGACGGTGGCTGTTCACACCGTCCCAGAACACAGATCGTGCCGGTCACGGGTGAGGGGGCACTCTGCGTCCTCGACGGCTCATCGGAATTCCGTTGTGCCTGACTCCGCCGACCGGGTAGAGACATGCGGATGGATGTCTCTATGCCGGAGATCGGATTGCTCGTGCCCGATGACTGGGCGGTATTCCGGCGTATCAGGCTCGCGGCGCTGACCGACGCGCCGCAGTTCTTCGGTAGCACCCTCGCCGAGGCCCAGGCCCGGACCGAGAGCGATTGGCGGCGCGCGCTGTCGGATCGGGCGCAGTTCGTGGCCCGGTCGGACGGCGCAGAAGTGGGGACCGTCGCGGGCATGCCCGACCCGGAACGCGGCGGGGTGCACCTGATCTCGATGTGGGTGGCCCCGTCGGCGCGGGGGACCGGGGTGTCCGACCGGCTGGTGCGCGCGGTGCTCGACTGGGCGGTCGAGGGCGGGCACGACGTGGTCCACTTGGAGTTCGCCGAGCACAATGCCTTCGCCGAGCGGCTGTATCTGCGCAACGGCTTCGTGCGGACCGGGGGCAGCGGGCCGATCGCACCGGGCGACCCGCGAGTGGAATTCGAGATGGCGTGGCGGCCGCCGACGCCCGGTTTGCCCGCCCATCCGCAGGGTATCCGGGCCGCGACGGCATCCGAGACATCCGTCCCGTACCGCGACGCCGAGCACAGGAGGCAGCCATGACCGATCGCAATTCCGCGGACAAGGGGACCGACGACGTGCGGGGCACCGGTGATGTGCCGGCCGAAACCGGGCAGCCGTCCAAGGGTGCGGCGGTGCCGAGCGGTGCCGCTGGTGCCGGCGGGAAGGCCGAGTCGGTGAGTTCGGCCCAGGTTTCGGAGAATGCGTCTGCTGAGGCGCGCAGTTCGGCGGAGAAGTCGGAGCCGGCTGCCTCGGCACGGATCTCGAAGGATGCCGCTGCGCGGCCGGGCGGCGCCGCAGGCGCGGCGGGGGAGCCGGAGACGGTGACTTCGCGGTTGTCGGAGGGCCCGTCCGCGGAGGCTGATGGCGCTGGTGCGGGAGGAGGGACAGAGTCGGTGAGTTCGGCTCAGGTCTCGCAGGATGTGCCCGCGGCAGCGGGCGGCGCTACCGGCGCTACGGGGAAACCGGAGACGGTGGCCTCGGCGCAGGCACCGGAAGGCGCGGGCGCGACAGGAAATGCGGATCCGGAATCCGTGCGGCATTCGGCCGCGGAGGGCAGCAGGAAGGAAACACCGATATACGAGTCGGTTCGCCGCGCCGCCGAGCGTGCCGAGCAGGTACAGGCGGACGCCGCCACCGCCGCCGAACGCGGCGCCGCGGGAATCCCCGGACCGGGGGGCGGCCCTGGCCGCACCCTTCTGGAAATGCTTCGCGACAAGCCCATCCTCGCCGCGATCCCGGCGTCCACCCTCGCCTTCATCCTCTGGCGCGCGTTCCACCGGCGCTGACCCAGTTCACACGCGCCGTCGATAGACCTGCCGGGATCCACCCTCCGGGCCGGGAGCCGCCTCCTCCGCCGGGTGGAAACCCAACTTCTCGTAGAACGCGCGCGCGCCGCCCGCGACCGCGCCGGGGTGATCGAGCCCGAAGGTGACCGCTTCCAGCGTTCCCGGGTTCGGCACGTACCGGCGAATCGCGTCCGCGATGAGCGCCCGGCCGATGCCGTGCCCGCGAGCCTGTTCCGCGACGACCAGCCAGCGCACCCGGTAGACCGGCGGGTTCGACCCGAACAGGATGCCGCCGAGCACCTCCGCCCCCGCGGATCGAGCGACGAGTGCCGTCCCGCGCCCGATGTGCCGCAGCACCGCGGCACGAAACTCGGCATCCTCGGCGGACGCCCCGAACCAGTGCTCGACCTGCCCCGCCAGTTCGAGAAAACCGGCGAGGTCGTCCTCTCGCGCAAGCCTGACAATCATCCGCGCCATCGTGACAGCATCGGTCGGCCGCGTCGACTCGAAGCGGCCCTCAGACTGCGGTGGCTCACAGAGCGGTGTCCAGTTTGGCGAGGAAACGCGCGAAGTGGGGATCGGTGTCGGGCAGGGCGAACCCGGCTATGTCCCACCAATGTTCACCGTCGAACTCACGCGGGTCGAGGGCGTGGCCGCGGGCGCGGTCACCGCGGATCACGTACCAGAGGCTGACGTCTTCGTGCGGGTCGGAGCCGACGGTGGTGGTGACGGTGAGGAACAGCGGATCGGGCCCGACGACGTCGAACCGTGCCTCGACGCCGATCTCCTCGGCCGCTTCCCGCCGTGCCGCGTCGAGCGGATGCTCGCCGGGATCGACGTGTCCTCCGGTCGGCAGCCACAGTCCGGCGAGGCGATGCCTGCCGAGCAGCACCGCCCGCGCCGCCGGATCGACCAGCACGGCATAGGCGACCAGGTGTCGCGGCGGCGTGGCCGGTTCGGCGCGCGGCTGTTGTCGTGCGGCCCGGCGCACGGCCGGGCCGCGGACAATTCACGGTCGCAGTACCGACACCAGGAATTCGGTCTGGTCGTACACGGTCTTCTCGAAGACCTCGTCGAAATAGATATCGAAATGTCCTGCGGGATATCGCTTCACCACCGCGTGCTTGGTGCGTTCGGCGGCGCGCAGCGCCGATTTCACCGGCGCGACGGAGTCGTCGTCGCACAGTGCGTACAACACCGGCATCTTCAGGGCCTTCGCGCGACGCCCCGGCGCGTCGAACAGGGCGGAGAATGCCACGCGCGCGGCGACTTTCGGCTCGTAGGTCTCGCTCTCGTCGGTCAGCCTGCGGAAGCCGTCCGGCACGTCCGGTGCGCTCATCAGCGCCGCGGCCCGCTTGCGCCCGGCGAGCCGGATGCGGACCGGCTTGCGCCGGATCGGCCCGAGCAGCAGGTCGGCGGCCGCGATGGCGGAGACCTTGATCAGGCTGATCGGCCCCTTCGCCAGCGCCGAGGACAGTCCGCTGGTGAACGGCGCCTGCGCGACCACGGCAGCGATGTAGGCGTCGTCCGGCGCGACCGAGAGCACGTGCCCGCCGCCGAACGACGTGCCCCACAGCGCGATCCGGGTCGCATCGATGCCGCGCAGTGTGCGCGCGTACGCGATGGCGGCATGCCAGTCTTCGCGTTGCCGCGCGATGCTCAGCAACTGGCGAGGCGTGCCCTGACTGGCGCCGAAATGCCGATAGTCGAATACCAGGACCGCCATCCCCGCGGCTGCGAAACGCCGCGCGTACCGATCCAGTCCCATTTCCCGATTGGCCCCCAAGCCGTGTCCCATCACCACTAGCGGGCGGGGTTTGGGTGCGCCGTCCGGGCGATATAGCCACGCCGCGCACTGTTCGCTTCCGGATGGGAAGCCGACCTCGACACGTTCCATGGCCACCAACCGTACCCAGTATCCTGGGACGGCGGACGAGTTGGTCGGGCGGCCGCGGCGCTGGGAACGGGCACGGTTGTGCCGCCGCCCGGCGCCGAGGAAAGTCCGGACTCCACAGAGCAGGGCGGTTGCTAACGGCAACCCGGGGTGACCCGCGGGAAAGTGCCACAGAAAACAGACCGCCCACGGCCTCCGGGCCGTGCGGTGAGGGTGAAACGGTGCGGTAAGAGCGCACCAGCGCCCCGGGTGACCGGGGCGGCTGGGTAAACCCCGCCCGGAGCAAGGTCGAAGGTCGCACCGTTCGCGGTGCGGCTGCGCAGGCGCTCGAGGGCTGCTCGCCCGAGCCTGCGGGTGGACCGCTCGAGGCACCCGGCGACGGAGTGCCCAGATGGATGGTCGCCCCCCGGCCCCAGGGCCGGGGACAGGATCCGGCTTACAGACCAACTCGTCCGCCCGCCGGGCGTGCTTCGCAAGTGCGAAGCCCGCCTGGACAGAGCAGGGTCAGCACATGAGTTTGGCCATTTGATAGATCGCCTTGGCCTCTTCGGAGCTGGGCTGGGTGGCGCCGCCCGCGCGCTTGGTGATGTTCGCGACGACGTCGGCCTCCGATTTACCGGCTTTGATGTCCCCGCATGTCTCGGTCAGGACGCTCGCGATCTTCGCGTCGTCCTTTCCTTCGGACAGCTTGGGGAACGCGCCGCGGAAGCTGACGAGGAACGCGCCCGCCTTCACGCTGTCGACCTGCGCGGCGGCCTGCGTCGCGGTCGTGCCGGTGGGCGAGCCGGCATCGCTGGTCTTGTCGTCCCCGCAACCGGTGAGGAGCAGGGCGAAGAGGGTGGCGCCTGCCGCGAGCGCGGCCGTGGTTCTGGCCGCGAACGCGGCGGTAGTTCTGGTCACGCAGCGGCATGCTAGCGGCCTGTCACCACCGTCGCCTCCCGTCAGGTGAACGGGAGGCGACGAGTAGTGGGAGAAAAGAATCGCGCGGTCAGATCGGGTTGATCACGAAAACCTGCGCCCAATAGGCGGCCTGCTCCGGGCCGAGCAGAGGCAACAGGTAGTCGAACAAAATCGATGACATAGGTATGGAGCTCCCAAATTGTCGACGTGTGGGACATTTCGAAGGCGCGGGCGAACCCGACGCCCGTCACGGCGGGCCACGTTAGCAGCGCGGGCGCGCTCGTGTCTCGGGGCGAGAATTTCCGCTGTCCGATTCGTGCGGAACTGGCCCCGATCGTGATCGACGTCATAAAGTAGTCGCCGTTGGCAAGGCCCGGCGCAGGGCAGCGCCGGGCCATTCATACTTCGATCGCGGGAAAGCAGGTCTCAACACATATGCGAGTAGTTCGCTCCATGGTCGCCGGCGCATTGGTCGCCGGCGCCGCTTCGGTTTGCGCGGTGCTGGGTGCGGGTTCCGCAGGCGCCGTCGCGGTGACCCCGCTGCAGGGTGGGGTTCAGGTCGACCTGAGTCCCGCCGACACGGTGTGGGTGCACCAGAACCACGTCGGCCTGGCTCTCGCCGGGTTGCCGCATCCGTCCGCCGCCTCCTTCGGCGAGGCGCTGGACGCCGCGGCCGGGGTCTCGTCCTCGGTGCCGGGTGGCCGGGTCACCTTCACCGTCTACGGTCCGTTCGATCAGTTGAACGGCACCATGCTGGCGCTGCAGTAGGACCGGCGCCTCAGCGTGGAACTCCACCCGCGGATCGTATCGGCGCCGGTCGATTTCGGCGCCATACGTTCCGAGTTCGGGCTGGCGTCGGCGTATCCCGCCGAGGCCAGCGCGGAGGCCCGCGACGCGGTGGACGCGTTCGCGGGCATCCGGGTCGATCGCACGGACATCCCGTTCGTGACGATCGACCCGCCCGGGGCCATGGATCTGGATCAGGCCCTGCATATCGAACGCACCTCCGGCGGCTTCACCGTGCATTACGCCATCGCCGATGTAGGCGCCGTGATCACCCCCGACGGCGCGCTGGCCGAAGAGTCCGGCGCCAGGGGGCAGACCTTCTATCTTCCCGACGGCACCGTGCCGCTGCACCCGCCCGTGTTGTCGGAAGGCTCCGCGAGCCTGCTTCCGGAGCGCACGCGCCCGGCCGCGCTGTGGACCATCGACCTCGACGAGCAGGCCGAGCCGGTGCGGTTCTCGGTGGTCCGTGCCCTGGTGCGCTCGCGGGCCCGGTTCGACTACTTCCGCGTGCAGGCCGACGCGGAGTCCGGTCGGCTGCATCCCTCGATCGCGGCACTGCCCGAATTCGGAACTCGGCGCATCGAGGCGGGGCTGGCGCGCGGCGCGATCGGGCTGCGGTTGCCCGCGCAAGCCGTGGTCGAGGACGATCGCGGCGACGGGCATTGGCGGCTGGTGGTGCAACCGCGTACCGCCGCCGATGACTGGAACGAACAGGTCTCGCTGCTGACGGGCATGTGCGCGGCGCGGATCATGCTGGACGCGGACGCGCCCGCCCGGGAGCGGGTCGCGCTGCTGCGCACCATGCCGCCACCGTCGGAATCCGCGATCGATTCGATGCGGCGAACCGCGCAGGCGCTGGGCGTGGCGTGGTCCGACGGCGAATCGGTCGGGCGGATGCTGGCAAAACTGGATACCGGCACACCCGCGGCGCTGGTACTGATGTCCGAGGCGACAACCCTGCTGCGCGGTGCCTCCTACACCCTGGTCGACGGGGTGTCAGGGGAGCCGCTCGCGCCGGAGAATCTGCGGCACAGTGCGATCGGCGCCCCGTACGCGCATGTCACCGCCCCGCTGCGGCGGTTGTCGGACCGGTTCACGACCGAGATCTGTCTGGCCAGGTGCGCGGGAACCGAGGTGCCGCGTTGGGTGCGTGAGGGGCTGGCGGGCGCGGCCGACGCCATGCGACGCAGCGACAACGTCGCGGGCAAGATCGAACGGGCCTGTATCGACCTGACCGAGTCGAGCCTGCTGGCGCCGCGAACCGGCGCGGAGTTCGACGCCGTGGTGGTGCGCGAGGCCAACGGCAACCGGCCTGCCGTGGTCTTCGTCGCCGACCCGCCGGTGCTCGGGTCGTGCGTGGGGAATCCGCCGGAAGGCGAGACGGTGCTGGTGCGGCTGCTGTCGGCCGAGCCGGTGGAGCGGAAAGTGTCGTTCGAGTATCCGGCGTGAAGGCCGGGGTTCGATTACCCGAACAGCGCGGCGGCGGTGGCCGGATAGCGGCTCAGTTCGCGACCTGCCGCCGCGTCCTCCGCGGCCGCGAGAATCTCGTAGAGACCGGCGTCCTCGCCCGCCGCCGCGGCCTCGGCCGCGCGGTGCAGGATCGCCTCGTGCGACTCCACCGCGTCCCGGTGATCGCCGAGCACGGTTTGCAGCTTCTTCGCGCGGCTGCCGCGCTCGGCGGCGTCGTCCCCGAGCACCTGCTGCGCCGCCTCGCACGCATACCGCAGCCGCTTGGCGCTCTTGCGGATATCGTGCAGCAGCTCCACCCGGTGCAGCGGGTCGACGGTGGGCTCGGCGCGAACCAGGGACTGCACCCGGTCGAGGTCGCGCCGCAGCACCTCGCCGAAGAAGTCCGCCGCGGACGCCGTGGCGCGGGAGTGGCGCAGCGGCGGATCGGTGCGCCACCCGTCCAGTTCGTCGCGCAGCTCGCGGTAGCGCGCGCCGTTCAGCGCGGCCAGCACCTCGTCGTGCGCCGCGCGATAGCGCTCGCGCTCGGCGTCGACCAGACGCTCGGTGACGGCGTCGAGGCCGGCCCGCTCGGCATGCTCGGTGAGCAGTTCGGCGAACCGATCGGCGCGTACCTCCGCGTCCCGCGCCGCCCCGAGCAATCCGGCCAGCCACTTGAGTTCCGCGCCCATCGCGGCGGCGGGTTTCTTCACGAGCAGTCTGCCGTAGGACCGCAGCACGCTGCGCAGCCTGCGGGTGGCCACCCGCATCTGATGGACCGAATCCGCTGCGTCGGCACGGACCTCGGGCTCGGCGGCCAAGAGCCGGTCGATGTCCTCGCGCAATGCGGCGACCAGTGCGTTCCCGGCCGTGACCACCGAGCGGGCCCCTGCTTCGGCGAATCGGTCGGTCGCTTCGATCAGGTGGTGGGTGATGCCGGGTTCGCTCGCCGCGTGCCCGGCGTCGTCGACGATGTGCAGGACCGAGCCGGGCCAGGCGCGATGCAGATCCCATGCGCTGACCGTCGGGCAGACGATGTCGTGACGGCCCTGGACGATCACGGCGGGAATGTGGGCGATGGCGCCGATATCGCGCAGCAGCTGGCCCTCGTCGAGGAACCCGCCGTTGCGGAAGTAATGGTTCTCGATGCGCGCGAACGCGAGGGCGAATCGGGGATCGGAGGTCTCGGCCACCCGATCCGGGTGCGGCAGTAGCGAACTCGTCGCGCCCTCCCAGCTGGACCAGGCGATCGCGGCCGTACGAGCGAGCTGCTCGTCGGGCGCGTGCAGCAGGCGGTGGTAGACCTCGACCAGATCACCGTCGCGTTCGGCCTCGGGCACCGGCGCGAGGAACTTCTCCCACTCGTCCGGATAGACAGAGCCTGCGGCGCCGTTGTAGTACCAGTCGATCTCCTTGCGCCGCAACAGGAAGATCCCGCGCAGCACCATTTCGGTCACGCGGTCGGGATGCCGCTGCGCGTAGGCCAGCGCGAGCGTGGACCCCCACGAGCCGCCGAACACCTGCCAGCGATCGATGCCGAGATGTTCGCGCAACGCCTCGATATCGGAGATCAGATGGCCGGTGGTGTTGTACTCCAGACTCGCGCCGTCGGCCAGGTGCGGGGTGGATCGGCCGCATCCGCGCTGGTCGAACAGCACGATCCGATAGGCGGCCGGATCGAAGAATTGCCGATGGAACGGCGCGGTCCCGCCGCCGGGGCCACCGTGCAGGAACACCACCGGCTTGCCCTGCGGGTTGCCGCTGACTTCCCAGTAGACCGACTGGCCGTCGCCGACCGCCAGCATGCCGGAGTCGTACGGCTCGATCGCGGGATAGCGGGTGCGCATCCGACCGCCCGGCTCAGAACGCCAGACCGGAGGCCAGATCCGGGATGCCGAGTGCCTCCACGGCCTGCTGACGCACGTCCGGGCAGCTCTTGGTGGTGAGGCGGTCGACGATCGGCTTGTCGGCCAGTACCGCGCCGTTGATGCCGCCGTTGCGCAGCGCCCACTCGTGCACCAGGGCGTTGAGCCCGATCTTGCCCAGGGTGCCGCCCTGGATCCGCCAGTTGGACAGCTCCGGCCGGATCATGTCGCACAGCTGGACCGCGGCGGCGTCGGAGATCTCCGGGGCCGTCGGCGTGACGCGGCCGGAGGTCGTGCCCGGCGCGGCGGTGGCCGACACCGTGGTCGAACTCGAGCTGCCGGTGGGGGCCGGGTCCGAGTCGCTGCCGCAAGCGGTCAACGCCCCGGCGGCGAATACGCCCGCCACCAGCAGGGTGCTGCGTGAAATCCAACGGCTGTACGGCATGGGTACCTCTGGTCGTGTCGGTAATGTCGGCATCGAGTCTGCCATTGATTCCGGCGACCGGCCCGAACCGGCCGTTTTCGGTGGGAATAGGTCAGCGCAGACGCCGATGTGGCTCGCCGAGCAGACCTTGCGGCACATACGGCACTGCTACGCCCGGGAGTCCCCCGTGCCGTCGGGTCTATCGATCGACACGGATCATCGGAAGTTCTGGTCGTACCTTCGCGATGGAGTCGTAGTCGGCGTCCGCGTGAAGGAGTGTCAGGCGATGCTCGAGGGCGGTGAGAGCGATGACGATGTCCATCGGCGACGGCCCGCGATGATGGCCGATTCGGATCAGATCACGCTGCACCGCCAAGACTTGACGCCAAGGATCGTCGAGCGCGGGGTACCAGCCGAAGGTGCGTCCGAGAACCGCGAAGAACGGTTCGAAATCCTTGCCCGACCGAACGGAAACCATGAGTTCGGCTTCGACCGGCGGGCAGATCGCGACGAGTCCTTGCGCCACCTGGTGTGGCCATGGGTCGTGTACCTGGCCGCGGAGCAGTCGCCACACGGCCGAGGTGTCGGCGAGGTAGGTCAACGCCGGGACCGCTCCTCGCCGGCCAGCACGTCGAAGTCCAGGATTTCTTCGGCATTGGCCTGCAGCCAGGCCAAGCCGCGGGCGCGATCATCCGCGGACAACCCCGCTGCGATGGCCAATGCCCGGTTGATCGTGTCACGCTTGGTTCGTGTGCCCAGCTGCTGCTGCGCGAACTCCAGCGCGGCATCATCGAGATCGACTACGGTCCGCGACATATTCCGCACCTCCTTTGATATAAGGATATACAACAGTATATCAAGAGAGGTCGCGGTGTCAGAAGCTGTGTTCCGGCCCGGGGAAGCTGCCGCGACGCACTTCGTCGGCGTAGGCCGCGGCGGCGGCGCGCAATTCGTCACCGACATTGCCGAAGCGCTTGACGAATTTCGCGGTCTTGCCGCTGGTGTAGCCGGCCATGTCCTGCCAGACCAGCACCTGCGCGTCGGTGTCCGCGCCCGCGCCGATGCCGACGGTGGGAATGGTCAGTTTGCGGGTGACCTGCCCCGCCAGCTCGGCCGGGACCATCTCCATGACCACGGAGAACGCGCCCGCCTCCTGGACCGCGATGGCGTCGGCGATCAGTTGCTCGGCGCCGTCGCCGCGGCCCTGCACCCGGAATCCGCCCAGCGTGTTCACGCTCTGCGGGGTGAAGCCGATGTGCGCCATGACCGGGATGCCCGCCGCGGTGATGAGCGCGATCTGCTCGGCGACGCGCTCGCCGCCTTCCAGCTTCACCGCGTGCGCCCCGCCCTCCTTCATGAACCGGGTCGCGGTGGCCAGCGCCTGCTGCGGGGAGGACTCGTAGGTGCCGAACGGCAGGTCGGCCACCACCAGGGCGTGCGGCGCGCCGCGCACCACGCCGCGCACCAGCGGGACGAGTTCGTCCACGGTGATCGGTACGGTGGTGTCGTAGCCGTACACGACATTGGCCGCGGAGTCGCCCACCAGCAGCACCGGAATGCCTGCTTCTTCGAACAGCCGCGCCGAAGAATAGTCGTAGGCGGTCAGCATCGCCCAGCGTTCGCCGTCGGCCTTCATCTGCTGCAAGTGGTGCACCCGGGTCTTGCGCACGACCTTCTCGGTCTTGCCGGGCACCGCACCGTAGGCAGGGGTTTCCGAATCGGATACGGACATCATCGTCCCTTTCGTCTGTGTCGCCTCGGGGCCCGTCCGGGTCCCCGGGATTGTCTGACGAGTATCAGTGTGCCACTCGCCGCCGAGGCGGATTAAGGCCGATGACCGGTGCAATTGGTCACAGCGCCCGTTGGTCGCCCGGGGGCGGTGCCCGCGGTGACTCGATGGCAATATCGACGGCATGTCGACGGTGCGAAGTGGGCGCGGTGTGTTCCCGGTGGCGGTGCTGGCCTCGGTCGCTGTCCTGATGTCGGGGTGCGCCGTCACCCGCACCGAATCGGGGCAGCCTACGCCCACGCCGCCCAGCGGCCTGGAGAGGTTTTACGGGCAGACGGTGCAGTGGGGCGACTGCGCCGGATTCGGCGGACCCGACGACCGGCTCCCGCCGAGTACCGAGTGCGCGCGGATCAGCGTGCCGGTGGACTACGCGGCGCCCGACGGGCCGACCGCGCAGCTTGCGGTCTCCCGGATCCGGGCGACCGGGCGGCGGGTCGGTTCGCTGGTGATGAACCCGGGCGGGCCGGGGGAGTCCGGCCTCGGCCTGTCGTCGCTGGGTAACAAGACGGAGTTGGCCGAGCGCTTCGACCGGGTCGGTTTCGACCCGCGCGGTGTCGGCTCCTCCACTCCCGTGATCGTCTGCCAGACGCCGCAGGAGCAGGACGCCGAGCGCGCCGAGCCGGAGGAGGACTACACCCCGTCCGGCATCGCCGACGCGGAGGCCGACAACCGCCGGTACGCCGACCGTTGCGCCGAACGCACCGGAAAGGACTTCCTCGCCCATGTCGGCACCCGCGAGGTCGTCCAGGACCTCGACGTCATGCGCGCCGCGCTGGGCGACGCGAAGCTGACCTACGTGGGGTATTCCTACGGCACGAAGATCGGTTCGGCGTACGCGGAGAAGTTCCCCGATCGGGTGCGCGCGATGGTGCTGGACGGCGCCATCGACTCCTCTCAGGACCCGGTGCAGGAGTCGCTGCGGCAGGCGGCGGGCTTCCAGAAGGTGTTCGACGCCTACGCCGCGGACTGCGCGCAGCAGCCGGACTGCCCGCTGGGCGCCGATCCGGCGCAGGCGGTGCCGCGGTTCCGCGCGCTGGTGAACCCGCTGTGGGACAAGCCCGCGCAGACCACCGATCCACGCGGGCTGACCTACGGTGACGCGCTCACCGGCGTGCGCCAGGCGCTCTACACCGACGAGTTGTGGAAGGTGCTCACGCTGGGGCTGTCGGAGTTGCGCGACGGGCGTGGCGATACGTTGCTGGCGCTGGCCGACCTCTACGACGGCCGTCGCGACGACGGCAGCTACGCCAACACCACCGACGCGTTCAACGCGATTCGCTGCGTGGACGATCCGCGCGTCACCGATCGCGAGGTCACCGGACGTCAGGACGCGCAATACCGTAAGGCGGCCCCGTTCCTGGACGACGGCCACGCCACCGGCGCCGCGCCGCTGGAGCTGTGCACCGCCTGGCCGGTGCCGAACACGAGTGAACCGCATCGCATCTCCGTGGCCGGGCTGCCGAAGACTGTGGTGGTCTCGACGACCGAGGATCCGGCGACGCCGTACCAGGCCGGGGTCGACCTGGCCGGACAGTTGGGCGCCGCGCTGATCACCTACCAGGGCAACCGGCACACGGTGGCGCTGGCCGGCGGCGTGCCGTGTGTGGACGACGCGGTCATCGCCTATTTGGTCGACCTGACCGAACCCGCTCCCGGTCTCACCTGCTGAGCGGGGCGGGCGCGGTTGCTGGTCGGTGACACCGTCCGGCCCGAGTCCGGAAAAAACTCACAAACGGGACAATACGGCTGTGCGGAGTCTTCCGAAAAAATCCAGGTCAGCAATCTTAAGCGTGTATGTAACACAGATTTAACGCCGGATGCTTACGCTCGCGGGCATGGATCGCCAGAAGGAATTCGTGCTGCGGACGCTCGAAGAGCGGGACATCCGCTTCGTACGTCTCTGGTTCACCGACGTCTTGGGTTACCTGAAGTCCGTCGCGATCGCGCCCGCCGAACTGGAAGGCGCGTTCGAAGAGGGTATCGGCTTCGACGGCTCGGCCATCGAGGGCTTCGCCCGGGTCTCCGAGGCCGACATGGTCGCCCGGCCCGATCCGTCGACCTTCCAGGTGCTGCCGTGGGCCACCAGCAAAGGTCACCAGCACTCCGCGCGCATGTTCTGCGACATCACCATGCCCGACGGCTCGCCGTCCTGGGCCGACCCGCGCCACGTGCTGCGCCGCCAGCTGAACAAGGCGGGCGACGTCGGCTTCAGCTGCTACGTGCACCCCGAGATCGAGTTCTTCCTGCTGGAGAACGGTCCGCACGGGGCCGCGCCGGTGCCCGCCGACAGCGGCGGCTTCTTCGACCAGGCCGTGCACGATTCGGCGCCGAACTTCCGCCGCCACGCCATCGACGCGTTGGAGTCCATGGGCATCTCCGTGGAGTTCAGCCACCACGAGGGCGCTCCCGGCCAGCAGGAGATCGACCTGCGCTACGCCGACGCGCTGTCCATGGCCGACAACGTGATGACCTTCCGCTACCTGATCAAGGAAGTGGCCATCGACGAGGGCGTGCGCGCGACCTTCATGCCCAAGCCGTTCGCCGAATACCCGGGCTCGGCGATGCACACGCACATGAGCCTGTTCGAGGGTGAGACCAACGCCTTCCACGACCCCGACGATCCGCAGAACCTGTCGGAGACGGCGCGCGCGTTCATCGCGGGCATCCTCGAGCACGCGCCGGAGATCAGCGCGGTCACCAATCAGTGGGTGAACTCCTACAAGCGCCTCATTCACGGCGGCGAGGCTCCCACCGCCGCCTCGTGGGGCCGGTCCAACCGCTCGGCCCTGGTGCGCGTGCCGATGTACACGCCGAACAAGTCGTCCTCGCGCCGCGTCGAGATCCGCAGCCCGGATTCCGCGTGCAACCCCTACCTGACCTTCGCCGTGTTGCTCGCGGCCGGTTTGCGGGGCATCGAGAAGGGCTACACGCTGCCGCCGGAGGCGGAGGACGACGTGTTCGCGTTGACCGTCGCGGAGCGGCGCGCGATGGGCTTCCGCGAGTTGCCCGGCACGCTGGACGAGGCGCTGCAAGCGATGGAGCGCTCCGAACTGGTCGCCGAGACCCTCGGCGAGCACGTGTTCGACTTCTTCCTGCGCAACAAGCGCCGGGAGTGGGCGGATTACCGCAGCCAGGTCACGCCGTTCGAGCTCAAGGAATACCTGGGGTTGTGATCCGGGCGATGTCCGGGAGCGGCGTGCCCCCGGTCGCGGCCATGTAATTTGAGAACCATGGTCCGGCCCCCGTCTGCGCGCTCCGCCGTCCCCGGTGTCGGTCGGCTCGGATTGCTCGAGCCGTCCGCCGCCGCGTCGCTGCGCGAATTGGGCTGGGACAACGTCGAGAGCATTCCCGTGCTGTGGGCCCTGTCCCGCGCGCCGGACGCCGACCTCGCGTTGAGCACGCTGATGCGGTTGCGCGAGAGCATCGCCGACGGCTGGGACGCCATCGATTCGGCGATCCGCACGGACAGCTCCCTGCGGGGCAGGCTGTTCGCGCTGCTCGGCTCGTCCAGCGCGTTGGGCGATCATCTCGTGGCGGCGCCGTCGGCATGGGAGGTTTTGCGCCGCAAGGAGTTGCCCGACCGCGACGAGCTTGTCGCCGACCTGCTCGCGGTGGTCGAGGCCGAGCCTGCGCAAGGACCCGGCGCAGCCGAGCCAGCGTCGGACCGCGACTCGATCGGGGGCGGCGGTCGCGCCTCGGGCGAGTTGCTGTTTCGCGCCGGGCTCTCGGGACCCGACGTGGTGGCGTCGTTGCGCAAGCGGTACCGCGACCAGCTGATGCTGCTGGCCGCGCTGGATCTGGCGGCGACGGTGGAGAACGAGCCCGTGCTGCCCTATCAGGTGGTCGGCCGTCACCTCACCGACCTGGCCGATGCCGCCCTGACCGCGGCGCTGGCCGTCGCGGTGGCGCGGGTCTGCAAGGACGAGCCGGTGCCGGTGCGGTTGGGCGTGATCGCGATGGGCAAGTGCGGCGCGCGCGAGCTGAACTATGTCAGCGACGTCGACGTGGTGTTCGTCGCCGAGCCCGCCGACGCCACCGCCACGCGCTTGGCGGCGGAGATGATGAGCGTCGCGAGCCAGGCGTTCTTCGAGGTCGACGCGGCGCTGCGGCCGGAGGGCAAAGCTGGTGCCTTGGTACGAACGCTGGATTCGCACATCGCCTACTACAAGCGGTGGGCCAGGACCTGGGAGTTCCAGGCGCTGTTGAAGAACCGACCGGCGACAGGTGATCTCGCGCTCGGCGAGCAGTACCGCGCCGCGCTGATGCCGATGGTGTGGTCGGCGTCGGAACGCCCCGATTTCGTCGCCGACGTCCAGGCGATGCGCCGCCGCGTGGAAGATCTGGTACCCGCCGATCTGCGCGAACGCGAACTCAAGCTCGGTCGCGGCAGCCTCCGGGACGTCGAGTTCGCCGTGCAGCTCCTGCAATTGGTGCACGGGCGGGTGGACGAGACACTGCACGTGCAGAGCACCGTCGAGGCGCTCGGCGCGCTGGCCGCGGGCGGATACGTCGGCCGCGACGACGCGGCCAATCTCACCGCGTCCTACGAGTTCCTGCGGTTGCTGGAACACCGGCTGCAACTCCAGCGGCTGCGTCGCACTCATACGCTGCCCGCCGCCGACGACGAGGAGGGCATGCGCTGGCTGGCCCGCGCCGCGCATATCCGGCCCGACGGCAGGCAGGACGCGGTGGGCGTGCTGGACAGCGAGATCCGCCGCAACGCGGTGCGCGTCCGGCGATTACACGCCAAGCTGTTCTACCGTCCGCTGCTGGAATCGGTGGCGCGACTGGACTCCGATGCGCTGCGCCTGAGCCCCGAGGCCGCCATCCGGCAGCTGGCCGCGCTCGGTTACGCGGCGCCCGAACACGCGCTCGGCCACCTCAAGGCCCTGACCGGCGGCGTGTCCCGCAAAGGCCGCATCCAAGCCCTGTTGCTGCCGACGCTGCTCGAATGGCTCGGCGACACACCGAATCCCGATGCGGGCCTGCTGGCCTACCGCCGCGTGTCGGAGGGGCTGGCCGATCAGATCTGGTTCCTGCGCGAACTACGCGACGAGGGCGCGATCGCCCAGCGGCTCATGATCGTGCTCGGCTCCTCGGAGTATCTGCCCGATCTGCTGATCAACGCGCCCGAGACGATCCGGATGTACGCCGACGGGCCCGGCGGTCCGCTGCTGCTCGGCCCGCAGCCCGACGAGGTGGCTCGCGGCATCCTCACCGCCGCCGCTCGCTACGAGGAGCCCAAACGCGCGGTAGCCGCGGCGCGTTCGCTGCGCAGGCACGAACTCGCGCGGGTGGCGTCGGCCGATCTGCTCGGCATGCTCGAAGTGCCGCAGGTGTGCCGGGCGTTGTCATCGGTGTGGGTCGCGGTGCTCGAGGCGTCGTTGCGCGCGGTGATCCGGGCGAGCGAAGCAGACTTGGGCTGCCGTGCGCCCGCCGACATCGCGGTGATCGGCATGGGCCGGCTCGGCGGCATGGAGCTCGGCTACGGCTCGGACGCGGACGTGCTGTTCGTCTGCGACCCGAGGCCGGGGGAGGACGAGACCAAGGCCGTCAAATGGGCGATCGGGGTGGCCGACCGGGTGCAACAGCTGCTCGGGGCGCCGAGCACCGACCCGCCGCTGCACGTGGACGCCGGGTTGCGTCCGGAGGGGCGCAACGGCGCGCTGGTGCGCACGCTGGCCGCCTACGCCGCGTACTACGAGCAGTGGGCGCAGCCCTGGGAGGTGCAGGCGCTGCTGCGCGCCAACCAGGTTGCCGGTGACGAGGAACTCGGGGTGCGATTCCTGCACGTCATCGACAAGGTGCGGTACCCGGCGGGCGGCGTGTCGGCCGAGTCGGTGCGCGAGATCCGGCGGATCAAGGCCAGGGTGGACGCCGAGCGGCTGCCCCGCGGGGCCGATCCGGCCACACACACCAAGCTGGGGCGCGGGGGGCTGGCCGACATCGAGTGGACGGTCCAGCTCGTGCAGCTGCGGCACGCCCACGAGGTGCCCGGCCTGCACAACACCTCCACGCTGGAAGCGCTGGACGTGATCGAGCAGACCGGCCTGCTGGACGGGCAGGACGTGGCACTGTTGCGCGACGCGTGGCTGACCGCCACCAATGCCCGCAACGCCTTGGTGCTGGTGCGCGGCAAGCCGACCGATCAGCTTCCGGGGCCGGGCCGCCTGTTGTCCGCCGTCGCACGCGTCGCGGGGTGGCCCAACGACGACGGCAGCGAATTCCTCGATCACTACATGCGCGTCACCCGGCGCGCCAAAGCCGTCGTCGAACGAGTCTTCGGCGCGTGAGCGGTTCCGGCACGGGCTCTTACTCGGGCGGTGTCACGAACCGAGGGTGAGACCGGTGCGGGCCGCGCGTTGTTCGCCCCAGTCGTAGAGCGCGGTGAGGACGGGCACGAGAGTGTGGCCTTCACCGGTGAGGGTGTATTCGACCTGCGGCGGCACCGTGTCGAAGACGGTACGCCGGACCAGGCCGTCGGATTCCAGTTCGCGCAATTGCTGGACCAGCATCTTCTCGCTGGTGGTCGGCATCCGCCTGCGCAGCTCGCCGTAGCGGTGCACGCCCTCCTTCAGGTGGGCGAGGATCACCGGCTTCCATTTGCCGCCGATCAGGTCGACGGTCACCTCCACGGCGCAGTGGTAGCGCTTGTCGGGCACGTGTCCTCCGGGTACTCACTGAAAAGTGCGTTCTTGTAACACTGTAATCATCGCGATTCCATGGATGCCGTTCAGCGGAACCATCACGGACATGGAGTGAAAATCTATGAAGGTCATCGTTTTCGACCGATTCAAGCCCGGCGTCACGCTGGAGACGATCAACCCCTATCTGCCCGAGGAGGTCGCCAATGTGTGGCGGCTGTGGAAGGCGGGCATCGTCCGGGAGAACTACGCCCGCGCCGACGAGCCCGGCGTGGTCATCGTCTTCGAGGTCGACAGCGTCGAGGAGGCACGGAAGTACGTCGCGGACTTTCCGCTGACCAAGGCCGGATACCTGGAGTGGACCTTCGTGCCGGTGCAGGCGCCATTGCCGCTGGAGGCGCTGATGGACCCGGCCGTCGACGTCGCCGAGCCCTACGACCGGACTGCGTGAGCATGCGACACGCCTTCGGCCTGAGCATCCCGGGGACCGTACCCGAGGCCTGCGATCCCGCGCGGATGGCGCTGCTCATCTACGACATGCAGGTCGGCATCGTGCGGCAGATCCCGGAGGGCGAGAAGATCGTGCGCGCCTGCGTGCGCCTGCGCGACGCCGCGCGGGCGGGCGGTTTCCGGGTCTTCTACACCCGGCACATGTCGCTGCCGGTCGCGGCCTCGGGCGTCGCCCAGTTGCGCACCGCCATGTCCTGGCAGCGCGTGGACGACCCCGCCGAGCTGCGCTCCAGCTTCCCGCAGGGCTCCGCGCAGTTCCAGCTGGTACCCGAGTTGACGCCCGGCCCGGACGAGGTGGTGTTCGACAAGATCACCATGTCGGCGTTCGCGGCGACCCCGCTGGATTTCGCGTTGCGCGACTGCGGCATCGACACCTACGCCGTAGCGGGCATCGCCATGGAGGTCGGTATCGAGCCGACCGTCCGCCACAGCCTGGATCTGGGTTATCTGCCGATCGTCGTCACCGACGCGTGCGGCGCCGGACATCCGGAAGCGGCTGAAAGGTCGCATGCCACATTGCAATTCGCGGGCGGCTCGCTCACAACGGACACCGCTGTACTCATCGAGTCCATGAGTCGGCCCTCCCGCTGACGCCGTCGGGTCCGCCGAACCGCTGCGCGCCGACAGGGTTGTGGCCATCAGCTCGTTCGCCCGGTCGATTGGGCGCGGGCATCAGGCCGACTGGCGCGTGTACATTCCGGCTCACCGATGCCTGTGGGCGAGGCCGCCTTGCGGCGGGCTGCTCGCAGCACCGGTCAAGGATTGGAAGCGTTCGACGAACCGGCGGATCGCCAACCGGTCCTCGTCACCGAGCCCGTTCGCGGCCGTGACGGTGACCATGGTGCCGGAGTCGATCCGCAGGACGTCCCAGGCCACCGGCAGGACGGGCGCGTGCACGCTGCGCCCGTTACCGCTGACCGTGATGGCCGAACGGTAGACACCCGGAATCCAGGCCAGCTCTTGGGCGATCTCGGCTGTGAGCGGCCCCTGCGCGGGAAATTCCTCGACGTACATCCTCGACCTCGTCACGTCGCCGATGGTGGTGAGCCAGTGTAGCCGGGCCGGAATCCGCTCGGACCACACAGAACGCACACCTGCGCTCCATCGCGTCTTCTCGGACCTTGCCTAGGCTCGACCACATGCGTGAATGGATGGGCCGGGCACTGCTCGGTGTGGGGTGGTGCGCTGTCGCTGTGGGCGCCGTCGGACTCGTGCTGCATTTCGGCGCATGGCAGCGGCGCGGGCTGGTGCTGCTCGCCTCGGGGGCGACGTACTTGATGATCGGCGCCATCGCGGGTGTGGTGCTGTTGCTGATCGCGCGCGGGTGGCGCAGTGCGGCCGTCGCCGGGGTGCTGGCGGCGGCGGTGTTGTGGACGCTGGTGCCCGCCTTTGTGCCGGAAGGGCGGGCCGCGAACGGTCCGCAGCTCACCGTCATGCAGTCGAATCTGCTGTTCGGCGGCGCCGATCCGGCCGCCGTGGTGCGCGCGGTGCGGGACAACCACGCCGACGTGCTGACAGTCGACGAACTGACCGGCGCCGCGGTCGAGCGGCTGGCGGCCGCGGGCCTGCTCGGTGAATTGCCCTATCACTACACCGAGCCCACCCGCGACGGCGGTGGCGGCACCGGCATCTACAGCCGATACCCGCTGCGGGACAACAGAAAGTACGACGGATACATCCTCAACAACGTGTCCGCGACGATGGATCACCCCGAGCGCGGGCCGATCACCGTCTTCGCGTTCCATCCCGTCCCGCCGCCGTTCGATTTCCCGGCGTGGCAAGCGGAAATGCGCAGAACCCGCGAGATCCTCGACGCGCATCGAGGTCCCGCCATCGTGGGCGCCGACTTCAACGCGACTCGCGACCACGCGGCCTATCGTGACCTCTTGCGCGGCGGCTTCGCCTCGGCCGCCGATCAGACCGGCGCAGGCCTGCTGCCCACCTTTCCCGAGGACCGGGTCTGGGGCCCGGTGATCGGCATCGATCACATCCTCCTGGCCGACGCCACCGCCGAGGAGTTGCGGACGCTCTCCATCCCCGGCTCGGATCATCGAGCGCTGGTTTCTCGCATCCGCCTGCACTGACCGGGAGCTCGCATCCACCTGCGCGAAGACATTGCGCGCCTTGCGAAGCCGGCGACAGCCGTGGCCGCGATGATGCGCGAAGCCGGTCCGCGGCGATTACGATGTGAGCGCTCGGCGGGCCCGAGACGCGGTACTCGGGGAGGCGAGTTCGATGACGAAGAACAGGGGATTGGGCGCGGTGGCCGTGCTCGCGGTGGTGACCGCCGTGCTCGCCGGTTGCGCAGCGGGAACGAAGAATTATGCGGCGCAGCAGGTCTCGCCGCCGGCCGACACCTGGGAGCTGGCCGGATCCATGACGGCTTCCGGCCCGAACGGCCCGCGCGAGGGCGTGGTGGACGCGCCGCTCACGGCGGAGAACGGCGACGGCGGCGCCATCGACAAGCTGGCCCTCAATGCCATCGCCGACGTGCAGGACTTCTGGGCCGGCGAGTACCCCCAACACTTCCCGGGCACCTTCAAGCCGGTGACCAGGTATATCTCCTGGGACGCCAAGGCGCCGAAAACCCAGTCGGTCAAGTTCTGCAAGTCCGACACCTACCAGGTGGTGAACGCCGCCTACTGCGGCGGCGACCACACCATCGGCTGGGATCGGGGCGTCTTGCTGCCCAAACTGGTGCAGAAGTACGGTGAGATGGCGGTGGTGATGGTGCTGGCCCACGAGTACGGGCACGCCATCCAAGGGCAGGCGAAGCTGGCGGGTCTGCTGACCCCGCCGCTCGTGCAGGAACAGCAGGCCGATTGCCTCGCCGGTGTCTTCCTGCGCCACGTGGCCGAGGGGAATTCGGCGCACTTCGCGCTCAATACCACCGATGGCCTCAACGCCGTGCTCGGCGCCACGGTGGCCGTGCGCGACCGGGACCCCAACGATCCGGAGAACGTGCACGGCTCGGCCTTCGAGCGGGTGACCGCGGTGCAGATCGGCTACACCGACGGCGCGGACGGATGCAAAAAGATTTCCGGGAAGGAGATCGCGCAGCGCCGCGGCAATCTGCCCACCACCTTCGAGCCCGGCGAGGAGCAGGCCCAACTCCCGGTGGATGCCGCCGCACTGACCAGTCTCAGCCAGGCGCTGACCGTGATCTTCCCCGTCACGCGGCCGCCGCAATTCGACTACTCCGGGGTCGGCCGCGGTTGCTCGGATGTCACGCTCACCCGGCCGGTGTCCTACTGCCCTGCCGTCAACCGGATCGGCACGGACGTCCCCGCCCTGGCCCGGCGCGGCGGACCGATGGCCGGCGACGACCCGCTGTCGGCGGTGGTGGACGGCGACTACAACGCGTTCGTCGTCTTCGTGTCGCGGTATGTGCTTGCGGTGCAACAGGATCGCAAGCTGTCGCTGACCGGCGCGGAGACGGCCGGTCTGCGCACCGCCTGCCTCAGCGGCGTGGTGACCACCGAGCTGAGCCGCCCGGGCAGCGATCCGCACCTGTCCGCGGGCGATCTGGACGAAGCGGTCTCCGGTCTGCTCGCCGACGGCTCGGCGGCCGCCGATGTGAACGGCAAGGTTGTGCCGAGCGGCTACCAGCGGCTGGAAGCTTTCCGCACCGGTGTCCTGGACGGCGAGAGCGCCTGCCTGTCCAGGTTCCGGTAGTGGGTACTACACCGGCAGCGACCGCAGTGAGCTGAGCGTGCCCGCCAGCGCGCGGGCCGCCTCGGCGCCCTTGGTCAGGAAGTGCTCGGTGAAGTACGTGACGTGTTCGCTGTGCTCGTGGAAGTTGTGCGGGGTGAGCACCACCGAGAACACCGGTACGTCGGTGTCCAGCTGCACTCGCATCAGCCCGTCGATCACCGCCGACGCCACGAAGTCGTGCCGGTAGATGCCGCCGTCCACCACCAGCGCGGACGCGACGATCGCCGCGTATCGGCCGGAGTGCGCGAGGCGCTTGGCGTGCAGCGGGATCTCGAAGGCGCCCGGCACCTCGTAGACGTCGATGGTGGCGGGATCGAAACCGAGGTCGGCGTATTCGGTGCGGAAGCCCTCGTAGGCCTTGCCGACGATCGAGCTGTGCCAGCTGGCGCGGATGAACGCGATGGATCCGGTTGTACTCATGCCGGGATACTACTTTCCGGTAAGATGCGCTTCCAGCCAGCCGACGATGTCGTCGAGGACCTTCTGCTGCTCGGGCTCGTTGAACACCTCGTGGTAGAGGCCCTCGTAGCGGATCACCGTGAGATCGGTCGACCCCGCCCCCCGCTCGATGAGATCGGAGCTGGACGGCGCGGCGATCGCGTCGGCGGTGCCGTGCAGCACCAGCACCGGCACGGTGAGCCGCGCCAGTCGCTGCTTGACCGTATCCGTCGCGCTCAGCACCTCCGCGCCGGTGCGGGCGGGCAGCTTGCCCCGGTAGACCAGTGGATCGTTGTCGTAGGCCGCGACCACCGCCGGGTCGCGGCTGATCTGCGACGAATCCAGTTTCAGCACACCGAGATTCGGGGTGAACCGGCTCAACACCGGTGCCAGCGCGCGCTGCACCGGATTGCCCGCCGAGATGTCCAGCGGCGGGGCGGACAGCACGATGCCCGCGACGTCGAGCGGTGCGCGGGTGGCCAGATACAGGGTGATCAGGCTGCCCATCGAGTGCGCGACCACGAAGCGCGGCATGCCGGGCTGCTCACGGCTCGCGAAGGCCAGCATGGCGGCGACGTTGTCGGCGGCAGCCGCCATGGAGCCGATGTTGGCCTTGCCGCCCGCGGACTTCCCGTGCCCGATGTGGTCGAGGGCGTAGACCGCGAAACCGGCGCCTGCCAGCCACCGGCCGACGTGGGCATAGCGGCCGGAATGCTCGGCCACGCCGTGCACCAGGACGATCACGCCCCTGGCGGCGCCCTCCGGCAGCCACGCGCGCCAGGCGACTCCGTTGCCTGCTGCGTCGAACTCACCGGACTCGGTGCGGATCGCGGGCGGCTCGGTGGGCGTGGCGTCGCCCGCCGTCGGCTCGGTCGTCATGCCTCGGCTCCTGACGTTTCTGGCGCGCCGACCGTCGCGAAATGCTCGATCAGCCGCCGGTTGAACTCGATGAGCCGAGCGTAGTTGACGCGGGAGAGGCGCTCGTCGGTTCCGTGGATCGAGGCCAGGTCGCCCGCCTCCAGCACGATCGGCGCGAAATTGCACCGGGTGCCCGCCAGGTCGTCGTAGTGCCTGGAGTCGGTCGCGCCGGGAACGATGCCGGTGGTCACCGCGATATCCGGGACGATGGCGCGGGCGATACCGGCGATCAGCTCGAAGGCGGGGCCGGGCCCGGTGATCCGCGACGGCTCCGACGACATACCGATCAGCTCGAAACCGATCCCGCTGTCGCGCACCACTTTCCGGCAGTGCGCAAGCACCGAGGCGACCGTGTCGCCGGGCAGGATGCGGAAGTTCACCATGGCCTCGGCCCGCTGGGGAAGCACGTTCGCCCGCACCCCGCCGCGGATCACCGTCGGAGCCGTGGTGGTGCGCACCATCGCCTCGGTCTGTGGCTGGGCCGCCATCACCCGGGTGATCACCGGCGCGGCGACGCCCGCCAGGCCGAGCAGCCGCCGCCGCGGTCCCGGCATGACCTCGCGCATCCTGGCCAGCATGTCCGCGATCACCGGGGTCAGCCGCAGTGGCATCGGATTGTCCTGGATGCGGGCCACGGCCCGCGCGATCCGGCCGACCGCCGTCTGCTTGCCCGGCATGGACGAGTGCCCGCCCACCTCGGTGACCGACAACCGTACCGTCGCGTAGCCCTTCTCACCGAGCATGATCGTCGCCACCGGCTGCCGCACACCGTCGACGATGCCCGAAGTGATCACCCCGCCCTCGTCCAGCAGCAGATCCGCGCGCACGCCCGCCTGTCGCAGGTGGTCGGCCATCCGCTCGGCGCCCTCTCCGCCGAAGACCTCCTCGTCGTGCCCGAACGCCAGGTACACGGTGTGCCGGGGCCGCAGCCCTGCGGCGAGCGCGGACTCGACCGCCTCCAGGATGGCCAGCACGCGGCTCTTGTCGTCGATCGCGCCCCGGCCCCAGATGTATTCCTCGTCGACCACTCCGGCGAATGGCGGGTGGGTCCAGCGCTCGAGGTCGTCAACCGGCACCACGTCCTGGTGCGCGAGCAGGATGGCGGCCGCCCGGTCCGGTTCGACGCCCGGCCAGCGGTAGAGCCTGCTGTGCGCGAACCGTCGCAGTTCGAGTTCGGCGTGTACCCGGGGGAACGATGCCCGCAGGTGCGCGTCGAGGCGTTCGAACGCCGCGCCGTCGGCGTCGCGCGGGTCGTCGGTGGACACCGTCGCGCACCGCAGCGCGGCGGCGAGGCGTTCGGCGGTCTGGTCGTCGACCGGTTCCGTCATCGGTCACCGGTACGGTCGGGCAGATTCATGGACACCGTTGCATTGTTCAACATGCTCGGGTCCAGGGCGATCGTCTTCTCGTTTCGCCACTTCACAATGCCTTCGGTGAGCCCACCCGGTAGATCCGGACGGCGCGTTCCGGTCAGCAGGGGCAGTTCGATGCGCGCGGACGTCACCGTGACGGAGGCGAAGGCGGGGGAGTGCGACCACACGTCGTCGACCACGTCGGTGACCCGCACGCCGATCCGGTGACCGGCCGCGATGGGCCAATCCTGAGCCAGCAAGCGGACCTCGGCAACGTCGCGGACGGGCGCGATCCCGCGGGTGATGACTGTCGCGCGCAGGTCGGGTGCGATGTCATAGAGCTCGACCGCGACCGTCGCGCTCGCCGGGCCGCTCAGCCGCAGGGTGGCGGTGGGGATGCCGGACAGATGCTGGTCACCCGTCAGCGGCGCGGAGACCGACCAGAGTTCCCGGTCCGGTCCGGGGACCAGCCCGCGGTCGGTGTACTCGCCGGTCCGTAGTTCGACCGGGACTCGCCGCGCGTCGGCGGGCGGCCACGCGGCCTCCGCGCGCCAGCGGCCGTCGAATTGGCCGACGGTGATCCGCGGTCCGGGAACCACCACGTCCCGACCCGCGACGTGCTTGTCGAAGAACGCGAGCAGCTCGGTGTCGAAGTGGGGTGTGCCGCATTTGTCGTGGCAGGTGCGATGCCCCCACTGACCGAACCAGGCCCGGTGCTCGCCGGGCCCGAGGCCGTTCCACAAGTCGAACACACGGAAGGCCCGGGTGTTGTAGTCGACGAAGCCCTGGCCGAGGAACAGCGGGATCGTGTTGCCGCGCAGTCGCGCGACGAGGTCACGGTCGCGCCAGAAGGCGGTGTCGGGGTTGTGGTCGCCGATCTCGGCCAGGTACCGCTGATAGCACTGCCACGGCAACCGCGTGGCGTTCGCCTGGTATTCGGCCGAGTCCTCCGGCCGCGGCGGGGTGGACGCGATGAGCAGGTGCTCCAGCCCCGCGAAGTCGGCGGGGCGCACACCGCTCTCGGTGATCGGCTTGCCGGAGAACTTCCACGAGACGCCCTGCATGTACAGGTAGGAGTACGGGTCGACGACCGGCTCGAACGCGCCCACCGCGGCGAGGCCCTCAGGGGCCATGGCGGAGCCCATGAGACCGGTCCAGGCTTCGTACGACGTGCCGAACAACCCGACCTTCCCCGTCGACCAGGGCTGACCCGCCGCCCACTCCACGGCCGCGGCGACATCCGCGCGTTCCCCGGGGCCGCCGAAGTCCGGGCAACCGTTGGAGCCGCCGAATCCGCGCAGGTCGACGATGACGTAGGTGTAGCCCGCGTTCAGGAACAGTTCGGCGGTGAGATTGTCGGTGGACGGGCCCCCGGTCAGGCGCGGCTCACTCAGGTACGCCAGGTGCGCGCGATACGGGCTGACGGTGAGGATGACGGGTGTGCGGGTCTCGTCGGAGACACCGGCCGGGCGCAGGATGTCCGCGTGCAGCCGGCCGCCGTCCTGGCCATCGATGAACGCTTGCTTCCACTGGTAGGGCACCGGCAGCGGCTCGGCGGCGGCGGTCACCGGAGTGAACGCTGCCAGCAGCAACAGCAGGCCGCACAGGGCACGCGACAGGACGACTCGTTCGGTCACCATAGGACTATCGAGTGTGCCGGGACAGCCGTCCAGCCCCCGGAATCGGGGTGGCCATCCCAGTAGCCGGCAAACGCCATCAGCTGTTCATGAGCAGACCGCATCCAGGCGGCCGTGCCGGAGTGCGGTTCCGCGGTTGCCACACACGGAGGCTTCGGCGGTCGTACCGATGACGCCGCGGCCGAACGTTACCGCCGTGCGCGCATCGGTGCCGCGAAAGCATGGACGATGGCAGAGAACATCGAGCCGGGATATCCGGCGTACGTGCTGACCATTCTCGGATTCTGGAAGATTCTCGGCGCGACGGCGATCGCGGCGCCGTGTTTCCCGCTGTGCAGGAATGGGCCTACGCCGGTGCGTTTTTCGACCTCGCCGGTGCATTCATCTCGCACATGGCGCGAGCATCGGCGGTCGTCCATCTTTTCCACACGGGATCTTTCGCGGTCTGCGTGGTCGCGTCCTGGACGTTGCGCCCGGCGAGCGGCAAGCTGAGCATGCCGGCGTTCCGGCGATACGGGCAGGTCACGTGGGTGGAGGAGACATAACGGGATTCGGTGGCGGCGTAACGACGGGGCAGGCCATGGTGAATGGCTATGGCTCGGTCCAACTCTTCGGTGACGCAAGGTAATCCATCCGGTGTCCGATGGGCTCGGCGTATGATCATGCCAGTGCGAATACCCGGGGGAAGAGTGGACGAGCAGGCTGTCGCGGACTGGGAACGGTTCGTGCGAGCGCTGGCGCATTGTCTTTCGGAGTTGCCCTCGCGGGCAACCCTGATCATCGCCGCACCCGGAAATCGCTATGTCCAATTTGTCCAATACGACATCAAATTGTCCGCTGAGCTGGCCGGGAACCATTACCTGAGCAACCCCATACCGGAGCCGGCCGCGCAGGAGTTGCGCGCACTGGGCTGGCACGAGCCTGCGGTGCGGCGCGACGCGGACAACTGGACCAGGACCCTGTTCTGGCCCATCGCGCCGAACAGCCTGGTCGAGTTCGCCCGCTCGGTCGTCGTCGGCCTGCGCGACGCCCTCGGTGTGGCGACCCCCGTCGAGTTGCGCGCGATGGGCTGGACCGAGGCGTCGGGTGACCTGGATCTCACGGTGCTCGGCCCGATCGCCCGGCGCGGGTAGAACCGACCAGGCCGCTGTCCCACGGCAAAGCCGCGACTACCTGGGCACTATTCTGAGAGACATGGCAGCAGGCAAGCCCACCAAGGAAGCGAAGGCCGCGGCGAAAGCGGCCCGCAAGCAGCAGTCGAGAGAACGCCGCAAACAGCTGTGGCAGGCGTTCCAGATGCAGCGCAAGGAAGACAAGCTGCTGCTGCCGCTGATGATCGGCGCCTTGGTCGGCATCACCGCCGTCTTCGTCGTGATCGGCCTCGTCTTCGGGCTGACCTGGTTCCTGGTTCCGCTGGGCGTGGTGCTGGGGGCGCTGGTGGCGTTCATCATCTTCGGCAGGCGGGTGCAGAAGAGCGTCTACCGCAAGGCCGAGGGCCAGGCGGGCGCCGCGGCCTGGGTGCTGGACAACCTCCAGGGCAAGTGGCGGGTGAGCAACGGCATCGCCGCCACCACCCAACTGGACGCGGTGCATCGCGTGATCGGCCTGCCCGGCGTGGTGCTGGTCGCCGAAGGCTCCCCGCAACGGGTCAAGTCGCTGCTCGCCCAAGAGAAGAAACGTACCGCCCGGCTGATCGGCGATACCCCGATCTACGACGTCGTCATCGGGAACGACGAGGGCCAGGTTCCGCTCAAGGACCTGCAGCGCTACCTCACCAAGCTGCCGCGCAACATCGACACCAAGCGGATGGACCTCATCGAGGGCCGGTTGTCCGCCCTCAGCGCGCGCGGCGGGCCCGCCCTGCCGAAGGGGCCGATGCCCGCGGGCGCCAAGATGCGCGGCGTGCAGCGGACCATCCGCCGTCGCTGATCCTGCTCGGCCGAAAGGCCCGCGTCCGAGGACGCGGGCCTTTCGACTGCAACCGTGGCGAGGACTGACTCGAGCCGCGCCCGGTTCGCGCTACCGGCCGAAACCGGCGCTCAGCGGGAACGCACCAGTGCCGTGCCGGTCGCGCGGTCGTGCATGCCGCGCCCGTCGGCGTCGGTGAACAGCGCTGGCACCACGAACAGCAGCAGGACCTGCCTGGCCAGCGCCCGGACGAACCCGACAGGCGCGTCCGCGTCGATGCGCACCGTCCGCAGCCGCAGGAAATACTGTCCCGGCGTGAACCCGAACAGCGTGACCGCGCCGACGCCGATGACGAACCAGATGAGCAACGTCACACTCGATGCCGAACCGCCGCGGACGAGCAGCGCGGCGATGCCGAGCGCGATCATCCAGTCCACGAACAGGGCGGCGATGCGGCGCCCCATTCCGGCCAGCGAGCCCGCCCCGGTCTTCGGCAGGCCGAGTTCGGCACCGGGGAACTCGGGGGTTGCCGGGCCGCCGGAGTCGGCCGGGGGTCCGGAGAGCCAGGAGCCGGTGATGCGTGCCATGCCCCCAGAATAGGCGCGACCGGACCGGCGCCCGGGATCGCATAAGCGCCAGTTCAGCGTCGGCGAGCATGTCGGCGGGGGCAGGACTACCATGCAAGTCGAGTCCGGGTGGTCAGCACCACGCGGCCTGACGCACGTGTAACACCGGCGAAACACATCCTTGACTGCGGGGAAACACGGCATCCATAGCGTCTGGTCGCGACGAACCCATGCAAGCGACACTGGCTGGGAACCGATCCGTAAGGAGAACAAGTGACGTTCAGCACGGCCGACGAGGTCATCAAATTCATCGCTGATGAGGACATCGAATACGTCGACATCCGGTTCAGCGACCTGCCCGGTGTGCAGCAGCACTTCTCGATCCCGGGGAAGGCCTTCACCACCGACCTCGCCGAGGAAGGGCTAGCGTTCGACGGCTCCTCTGTTCGTGGGTTCCAGTCCATCGACGAGTCGGACATGCTCCTGCTGCCCGACTTCTCCACCGCGCGCGTCGACCCGTTCCGCGCCGCCAAGACGCTGAACCTCAACTTCTTCGTGCACGACCCGTTCACCCGCGAGGCCTACAGCCGCGACCCGCGTAACGTCGCGCGCAAGGCGGAGGAGTACCTGCGCTCCACCGGCATCGCCGACACCGCGTACTTCGGCCCCGAGGCGGAGTTCTACATCTTCGACTCGATCCGCTACGACTCGGCCATGAACGGCGCCTTCTACGAGATCGAGTCGGTCTCCGGTTCCTGGAACACCGGCGCGGAGTTCAACCCGGACGGCACCCGCAACCGCGGCTACAAGGTCCGCAACAAGGGTGGCTACTTCCCGGTCGCGCCCTACGACCACTACGTCGACCTGCGCGACAAGATCTCGACCAACCTGCAGAACTCCGGCTTCGAGCTGGAGCGCGGCCACCACGAGGTCGGCACCGCCGGTCAGGCCGAGATCAACTACAGGTTCAACACCCTGCTCGCCGCGGCCGACGACCTGCAGCTGTTCAAGTACATCGTCAAGAACACCGCGTGGCAGGAAGGCAAGACCGTCACCTTCATGCCGAAGCCGCTCTTCGGTGACAACGGCTCGGGCATGCACGTGCACCAGTCGCTGTGGAAGGACGGCAAGCCGCTGTTCCACGACGAGGCCGGCTACGGCGGCCTGTCCGACCTGGCGCGCCACTACATCGGCGGCATCCTGCACCACGCGCCGTCGCTGCTGGCGTTCACCAACCCGACGGTGAACTCCTACCACCGCCTGGTCCCCGGCTACGAGGCCCCGATCAACCTGGTGTACTCGCAGCGCAACCGCTCCGCCGCGGTCCGCATCCCGGTCACCGGCAACAACCCGAAGGCCAAGCGCCTCGAGTTCCGCGCGCCGGACTCCTCGGGCAACCCGTACCTTGCCTTCGCCGCCATGATGATGGCCGGCCTGGACGGCATCAAGAAGAAGATCGAGCCGCTGGCCCCGGTCGACAAGGACCTCTACGAGCTCCCGCCGGAGGAGGCCAAGAACATCCCGCAGGCCCCCACCAGCCTGGCGTCGGTCATCGACCGCCTCGAGCAGGACCACGACTACCTCACCGAAGGCAACGTCTTCACCGAGGACCTGATCGAGACCTGGATCACCCTCAAGCGCGAGGGTGAGATCGCCCCGGTGAACCTGCGGCCGCATCCGTACGAGTTCGAGCTCTACTTCGACGTGTAAGCCTGACCTGCGTGTTTAGGCCTGATTCGGGCCTTCGGTACGCAGCGGGTACGCAGTAGACGGATTCGAGTCCATTCGCTCAGTGATCACAGCAGCGATCACCTGGCGGGTGGACTCGTCCGTATCCGGCCACAGATGGCCGTAGGTATCGAGGGTGGTCTTGGCGTTCGCGTGCCTCATGCGCGCCTGGACGACTTTGATGTTCGCGCCGTTCGCGATGAGCAGCGACGCGAGATAGTGACGCAGGTCCTGAAAGGTGAACTCTTCCGGCAGCCTCGCTATCTTCGGGCGGATCGTGCGTATGGCGCGAGGGGAACGCGCCGCGGTGTTGGTTGTCGTAGCGCAGTTCCCGTTCCGAGCGCCAGTCGTAGAACCCGGTCGCGCCCAACGCGATCCGGACTTTGGCGACGGCGCGGCCTCGGGCAGGCCACAAACGGGAGGGCTGCCAGTCCGGCATTGGGTGGCCGAACACCTGCGCCACGGCCGCGCGGGTCGGCACGATCCACTTCGGGCCGGTGTGGACCTTCATCAGCGGGTGCACCATTCCGCCGGCGCGCAACCGGCCGAGCATCTCGTAGACGTGGTTGCGGCCGGTGCCGAGGAACTCGGCCAGCACATCCGGTTGCATCGCACGGTGCTGCACCAGCGCGTAGATGGTGCCGGACTCCCGATGAGTGGAGGTTGCTCGATCGTTTCGAAGACTTGGACTGGAACCTCCGAGCGTTCGAAGCCGAGGAACTGCCTCGGTATGTGACGCGGTGCGCGGCCTGGCTTGAACGAGACCGTAACCGCGTGTGAGGTGCCGCCGCGCGCCGGACAGATGCCTGTTTGTTCCGAAGTTGTTCCGAAGACGGTTGGTCCCGTCGAAGTGTGGAACAGTTCTTCTCGATCTTGCGTTGCCCTGCGCCTTCGGCGCAGGGAGAGCCAGTGGGTCAAGTAGGTGGGGAAGTGGATAGTGGGGGGACCATAAGAGGAGCCGGGTGGGTGGCTGCGTCGGGTGCGGAAGTTGCATTTGAAGCTGCGCGAGTTTGGACGGGTTGCGTCATAGACCGCGCGGAGGGTTCCGGGTGGGACAGGCAGGACCACAACGGGAGGGTGTCGGCTGGCGTAGTTGATGCGTATGCATCAAGCGGGACCCCCTCTTATGTTCTCCGGACTAGCTGAGATCTCGGTCGGTGGAGTGACTTTTGTCCGTTGCCAGTTGGGGACGGTGCGCCAGGCGCGGCCCCGGTCTTGGTGTAGCCATGTTTTTTGTGACCGGACCCGGGAAGGCCTCCAGATAGGCGGGTCGATTTAGTCCCAGTAGTTGAAGAGGGCGTCACCGACAGTCTCTGGTTTCCAGAACCGGATGTCGGCTCGGTCTAGCTCGGGCCAGGCCGCCGCATCGAAAGGCCGAGCGAGCTCAGCCGCAGTGAGTATTTCGAACCCTGCTTGCTCGGACAGGGCTGTCACCAGGTCGGGAGCCTCGACAAAGGTGAGGGGACCAGCCTCGATCGCACCCTCATCGAAATCGATCGCCCGTGGCTCGGCGACCGCGAGCACCGCAGAATCGCGCAACGCAACCACTGCGACGTGCCGGTCTCGGTAGGTGATGACTCCTTGATGGAAGTTTGGAGTCACGCCCTCACCCACTCGGAATTCGATCACCGTGCCACCGGTGCGTCGAGCAGCTTCGTAGCACGCTTGACGGAAGGCGCGGAGTTCGGTCACAACTGCGAAGGTATCCGGCGGTGTCGGAATTCGCGACCATAAACATCCGCCGCCAGCGGATGGTGCTGAGATTCACGATCACTTGGTGTCCGGATTCGCGATCAGAAGCAAACTCACTGCTGGTTGATGACGGGAATCCCGAGGTCGGTCGTCGTTGTGCTCGTTCCGCTCTCGCGAGCGCGCATCCGGTCGAGGGTCGCGATTTTCCCGGCGGCGGCGTTGAGACTGACTTGTAGTCCCTCGACCTCACCGGTCCAGCCATTGGCGGGGGCTTCGGTGATGCGGTCGCGCAAGTTGGCGGCGATCTCGGCGAGCCGGTCGCGGGCGCGGAGGTCGACGCGCAGGCTCGGGCATCGGATGCAGGCGTGTTCATGCTGGCAGGGGCTCCCATAGGGGCGTCCGCAGGTGCCCAGTTCCAGCTTTCGGAGTTCGAAGTGCTGCTGGAAGTGCTTCCATTCCTGTTCGGTGGGTTCTCGGTAGTCCGATTCGGGGCGCAGCCCGAAGTCGGTGCGCAGCTACGCATTTGCGCCAACGGCTGTGATTGATGCATAGGCGTCAACCGCCTAGATGACGACTCCAATGTAGGTAACGCATAGCACCCGGGCAGCGAACTAGTGCAGAGACGACCCGCGCAATCAGCCGGAGCAGCAGAGGCATGGCAAAGCTGTCATCGACCGAGACGCTGGAACGGTTCGTCCTACGAGCACGACGCATCGTCGGGCACTCACTCCTCCGTGATCAGCGCGAGCTGATGGACCGCGTTCGTAAAAGTGAGATGCAACTTCACTTTGGGCCGGTGGATCCTGAAACGAGGCAGCGTGCCGTAACCTTCGCCAACGGTTCCCTGAGGAGGAGGCTCTTGAGTCGCTAGCCGCCCGGATTCGTCCGCTCATTCTCGACGGCGAGCCGGTCTACTACGAGAGTGTGCTGGATGTGCTCGGCGAGCTAGTCTCGCCCGATGACTTCGCGGCAGTGAGCGGGCAGTCGCTCGATTGGTGGCGGCAGAAATGGACTCACGCGGTTAGTCGGAAAGATCCCGCAGCGCAGGCGTACATGATCCTGACGGACAATAGCTCAGTGACTGATCGGCAGCTCATGTACGCCTGGCTCTACGGGGACATCGTGCACGCCGACGACGTGGACAAGCGACACAAGGTAGACGGACTCAGCTTCAACGAAAGGTACTGGGCTGCGGCTGGCATGGTCGCACGGATCGCAGCCTGGACCGAAGACACTCTCAAGTTATCCGGAGGCTTGCTGACTGCGGCCACCTCTCGCTGAACGAGGATGTTTGGACGCGGGCGGTGGCTGTAGATGACCCGAACCGGGAAACTGAGGTCGCCGGTGCCTACCTTGCTAACGGCGTCAACGTACCCATACCCACGAACGCAACCGACCCGCTAGACCCTGAGGTATGGCGAAGGGTCGGCGGTTCGGGTGTCGAGCCGGACCCGAACGAATAGTACGCAGCAAGGTCACGAGCGGCACCCGTCAACCAACGCCGCCAACGCTGAACGCGCAGGTCGTTCCGGCCCGTGCGGGAGCGCCTATTCAGGCGCCCCTCGGCGCTGGCCGACGAGTCCATCTGGTCCGTGGTCCTCCGAGATCGCGAAGCAGATGGACTCGTCGGCGTTCGGGCGTCGACGGACTACACAGTGCTCCAAGTGGGTGTGCCGTAAACGTTGAGTTTGTCGATGCCGTGGTCGGCGGAGAAGCCCAGTCCGACAGCGGAGTAGCGCCAGGCGGCACCGGACGACTTCGCAGCCTGGGCGAGTGCGTCGACGGCGTATGTGGTGCCGTGGTGGCGAGATGCGAGTTCGGTCACGAGATTGCCGAAGTCGGTATGTTGCCGCGACCCGAGAGAGAGCCCGAAACCGGTGCCGCCCGCGCTTCTCGAACAGCAGACGAACCAGTCGTGTCGGTGGAGTTCGGCTGCGTCGATGCCACTCCGGACGAACTCGGACAGCAGTTCCCAGGCCGGATGCCCGAAGTAGCGGGACAGTTTCATCGGCACAGCTACGTCGTCGTAGCGTGCCTTCAAGTAGATCTTGTGGTTCACATCGCCGCGTGCATCCACCTCGAGCGCGGCGGCCACCGGGGTGATGAGTTTCTCGTGATCGGGCACGGTGACCAATCCGGCGAAGCCGGGCCAGGCACTGCACAGCCTGTCCAGTGCCCCCGGCACGATCTTGAGGCCGCCGTAAACCTTGAGGCGAGCCGCATGACGTGGCGCCTCGACATGATGAACAATCCCCGTCCACGTCGCCGAACGATGCTGTGCGGGCACTGTGGCAGGGTCCGGATACAGCGTCGTGACAAACGACTGCAGCATCTCGACCACGCTCTCATCACCGTTGGGCAGCCATGCGACCAGATCCCGTATCGAGGCCAGGTGAGCGGCGACGCGAGAAGCGAATTGCGTCTCCTGCGTCGCGATCTCGGTGATGTAGCGAACGGCGGGCGTGAACTTTCCCCGGCCGCCGCTGACACTGGCCTCGAACGGCGTGCCAGAAATCGTCAACATGCTGGCCCGGTGACCATCCGGCCCCAGCGCGTCGAGTTGACCTCCGCAGGCTCGTTCCATCATGGCGCGGATGGTCGATGGGTCACTGCCCGGCGACAATCGATCGGCCACGTCGACCAGGAATTCTCCGATAGGTCCAGTCATCGAGATCGTCAGGATCGCCTGGCGTGGACCGGGCCTGCGGACGGCGCAGCGGCACTTCTACCCATATCGGCAGACTCTCTCACCCCAGCGCCGCGCCTCCTCGGGACGCTGTTCTCAATTCTGGGAATGGCGAGTCCGTCGGGCCCTGCTGTGCTCGAGAGTGGCATGTCTTTCGATCGGCAGGGGGCGCGACCTTGCCGGGTGGTGGGAGCCTGCCGCCGATGTCCGCGTACACCGCCGGGGCGGCTTGCGCGCGTCGTGGCCCGGCCGGTCCGATCTCAGAGGGAAAGCAGGGTGTCGTGGACAGTGATGTCACCGAAATGATCGCCGCGGCGTGCGAGTTCTTGGTGAGCCACCAAGATGCCGATGGCCATTGGCGCGACTATGAATTGCCTCCCGGCAGATCCGAATCCTGGATCACCGGATGTGTGGGTGTCGCGCTGAACTCGGCCGAGGATCTCCTCGTGCCCGATCCTCGCCGTACCCTGGCCCTCGACCGTGCCGTCGCGACGTTGCGTGACTCGCAACGACCGGGCGGGTGGGGATACAACCGATCAGTGTCGTGCGATGCCGACACGACCTCATGGGTGGTGCGCTTAATGGCCACACGCGATCCTGGATATCCCCTGACGGCGGATGTTTTTACCGGCTACATCACACCGGTCGGCGCGGTGCGCACCTTTCCGTCGCCGGTATTCGGTTCGTGGGCAGAGGAACACGACGAGGTTGCTCCCATGGCAGGGCTCGCGCTTCTCGCACTAGGTGACACGCTCACGATCGAGACCATCCGCGCGCATACTGTGAGCCGCCACCTGGACAACGGAAAGTGGGATTCGTTCTGGTGGCGCTCGGACGCTTACGTCGCCGCACACAACTTGACGTTTCTGGCACTTTCCGGCGGCATACCGCGGGGGATCGCCGAAGCGGAGCAGGAGCGCTTGAGTGAAGCTGTCGGCCCGGCGAGCGGATGGCTTGATCCCGGCTGTGAGCCATCCTTCGACATCGCTCAGCGCCTGATCACAGCCGTGCGGCTAGAGGCATTCGGCTACGTCGCCCTGCTATGTCAGGCGCTGCTGGCGGCGCGGCTACCGGACGGCGGCTGGCCGGCCTCGATGGGGCTGCTCGTTCCGGGTCAACGGACGCCGACCACCGAGATGTTCGCCGATGATCGCAGGCTACTCAGCACGGCGATGGCTGTGCTAGCCCTGACGGATGTCGTGCGCGCAGCACGGCTCGGGCTCACCACGACAGATAAGTCCACGACCGCTGCGCCGACGGCCGAGCCCGTAGGATCGTCGGTCAGTCGCAGTGCAGCCGGGCGTCCTGCCGGCGGATGAGTGAGGATCCATGCGAGAAATTCACCCCAACGTACGCGCCGCACTCGGCCTGGGGCGGGAATTGCGACACCGCATCGCCGCAATGCGCGAACGGTCCGACGGGATCGTCGCACGCCGACCGTCCCCGAGCGGCTTGGTCATTCCCGAAGTCGACGCGACCGGCCGGTTGCTGGACCTCTACCTGGCGCCCGGAACCTGCGCCCGGTTCGACAATGGAGAGCTGGCCGCCGAAATCATGGCCGCCGTCACCGAGAGCGTGGAGGATGCGCGGCGGCAATACCACATCGCGATGAACGACACCGACAATCTGCCGCGGCCGCTGTCGGAGGTCATGCGGGAATGGCAAGGCGAAAAGGGTCCGGACCAGCAGGTCCCCAACTTTGGGAAGGCGGAACAATGAGCCTGAGATAGCTGGCGGGAGGGATCGACCGAGCATGCCGAATTACCTGGATGTCGAGCCGGATCAGCTGCGCGCGATCGCCGAGCAGCACGATCTGGCCGCCGCGAACATCCGGAAGTGGGGTGAAATCCCGCACAGGTGGCTCGCCGACTTCGAGCCTACCTACGGCATGATCGCCGATCCAGTGCGAGCGGCTCTGGTGGACTACTACAACAGGCGCCATGACACCGCCGAACGTCTCGCCGCCAACCATGAACGGTCGCGAGACGAACTGATCGCCGCTGCGAGGGCGCTCGAGGCTGCCGATCAGTCCGGCAGACATCGGATCGGAGGCGCCGGAGATGGTTTCGGCGACGCAGTCCCTCGTGTCGGCCCGACACCCGGCGCGCCTACGGATCACACTGCCCCGGTGGGAGACAGCGGGGACACGCCCTCCACGAACGGCACCCAGCCGCCGCCTCGGCCTTCCATCGCGCCCGACGCGGCAGGTGCGCCGGGCGTGCCCGACGGTGACGTCGGACACTCCGACCAGCCGCTTCCGCCATCGGTCTCCTCGGTGCCGCAGGCGTCCGACACCGCATCCACCGGGATCGCCGCGCCGGGCGGAGCGATACCGCATTCGGTCCGTGGATCGGAGCCGGACATCGGCGATTGGACCGATGCGGCTCCCGTTGTCGACGGCTCGAGTAGCACGACAGGCATGACCGGCGTGGCCGGCGATTCGGATAGTGCCGCAAGTGCAGTCGGTGGGCTGGGTGCGCCACCGGTGCTGGAACCGCTCCCGGCGATTGCTCCCGGCGATGCCGCGGGAATGGCCGCGGGGATGCCCGCGCCTCTGGCAACAGGTCCTTTCGCTTCGGTGGCGCATGCGTCCGAGAACAGGCGGCGCCTCCCGTCGTTGGTAGTGGGTGGACAGGTCGGAGAGGATCTGGCACTCGCCCGTACCTTGCTCGCCGCTACTCTCGCTGCCGTAGCCGAATCGGCGCATGGTCTGGAATGGGCCGTGGCGGTGATGCGGACTCCGATCGGGCCTATCATTCTGCTGACTACCACCGAGGGCCGTGGTTGGCTGCCGTCCGGTCTGTTCCTGCCGTCCGAGGTCACCCTCCCGTGGAAATGGGACGCCGTGCTGGACAACGCGGCCCGGAGAGCCACCGCGGCGCTGGAGAGCACAGCGGACCCTGCCAGGATGCTCGCGGAGTTCGGCTCGGTAGGCCGACTCAGGAGCGCTCGAATCAGTGCGATGGTCTCGTCTGCGGCCATCTCCGACGACCTGTTCGCCATCCTCGGCGATGATGTCGCTGTCGAGGGCGGGGTATCGCCTGCCGAGTCCGCCGTCGACTTCACCACCCCCGGTGTCGGACTCGTCGATCGCTTGACACTTGCCGGTTCGAGCGAATTGCTGCTACAGGCGGACGCGGTGCCCGAAAACGAAATCCGGGCAAAGTGTCTCGAACTGGCCCGAGTGGCGGATGCCCGGGTCCGCGCCGCCGTCCCGCACATCGGTGGTGAGTTTCCTGTCCACCGTGCCGCGCGGCAGCAGATCTTCGATGCGATGCACACGGGTCGGCCTGTTCCGGCGATCTGGTTGGAGGAGATGCTCGCCGCCGACAGCAGGACGGCGGCTGAATTGCGGTCGCGGCAGATGGGGATTTCCTACGCTCCGCCCGGGGGGCCTCCCTCGGACGTGTCGAGCGCGGCAGCGCTGCGGGCCATTATTTTCGAGCGTCGTGCCAACGAACTGCTGTTGCTGGCCGCCGCGGGCGAACCAGATCGGCAGACGCTGCGCGACGCGCTCTATGCGTACGGCCAAATCGCTGATCACCCCCAGCTACCAGCGGTCGCGCGCGTGACGGTGGAGGCGACCGACACCGCCCTTGCGCACCCCCACGCTGGAATGACGCGCGATGCCGGGACGGATTTGCACGGCGTAAGCGTCAGTCCCATCGGCTCCGACGGGGTGCCCCCGCGCATTACAGAATTGTTGAACGGTTCGGCGGGGTCCAAGGGCTCCAGTGAGCAGAGGAGCGCCTGATGAGCAAGGTAGACGACGCCGTCAACAAGATCAACAAGCACTACGAGTCGAGCACGTGGGACGGGGTCGGTTTTCAGGACGGCCAAGCCGAAGACTCGTTGAAGGCGCTGGACGGACTGAATTCGACCGAGTTCAAAGAAGCCTTCGACAAGCTGGAGCCCCAGGTGCGAGAAATGCTCGCCAGGGACACGTCCGGCAATGTTGCCGAAAAATACCCGAAGATCATCGATGCGCTGAAAACCGGACACCCGGAAGATGTCGTAGCCGCGAAAAAGACGAAGGAAGACGAGGCTGCCACGCCGAAGTTCGCGGACGGCTACGGCTGGGAGTTGCCCGACGAGAAAGAACATTTGTATCGGGTCGACCTGTATCAGCCGAAGGGCGCTAGCGCCTCCCTGATCAGCCTGATCGAGGACACCGAGTTCACGATGCAGTGGGGCTTCGACACGTTGGGTGCTCGTGATCCGAAAGCCGCTCCCGACTTCACCAACGTGCTCGACGGCCAGCAGGTCACGAGTGCGGACGGATGGTCCCAGGTCAGAGATAAGCACGACACGCTGAAAGAGCAGTTGAGCAAGCGGCAGACCGAGTACACCGACGCGCACAAAAACGTCAAGGTAGACACAGACGACTCGGCGGTGCTGAACTCGGATACTTTCAAGAAGCTCAAGCGGATCACCGAAGAACTCAACGAGAAGCTGCAATTCGCGTTCCCGGGCGCCAAAGTGGTCGACGGCAAGATGAAATACAGCTTCAAAGATGCCGACAATTCTATGTCAGAGATCGTGGCTTATGAGAAGAACAAGGATTCGGGAAACTACTTCCTGACGGCACAAGCGGAGCAGTCGTACTATGTGCGACACATAGATGCTGCTGCCGAAAATTGGGACAATGAATACGAGCACGCGACGAAGGAATTCCAGAAGAAATCCGAGAATATCGACAACCAAAACAACAATAACAACAATAACAACAACTCGAACAACAACAACAACGCCAACAACAATAATAACGCCAACAATAATAACGGCAATAATAATTCCAACAACAACAGTCCCTATGTGCCGCCGCCGCAGCAGAATTCCACCCAGCAGACCGGCGCCACGAACGACGACTGGAGTTCCACCTACGACGACCTGATCAATGGTTCTACCGACACCTCGGCGACCGAGACGGGTACGGGCACCCAGCCGATCTCCGACAGCGGAAGTGCGGACACGTCCTCGTTGGGCATGAACCCGGCCGCCACTCAAGCAGGCTTGCAGACCGGTACCGGCATCGGGACCGGATCGGGGACGACGGGTACGAACACCGGCAGCGTCGCGCCCGCGGCCAACACCGGCGACAACGGTATGGCCAACGCCATGCAGCAAATGGCGATGATGAGCGCCATGAGCGGGATGATGAACCAGGGTAATCGTCAGCCCGACGACGACCGGGCCTACGACCGGGCCGCGGAGCGGGAGCGGCGCGAGGACCGGGAACGGGAACGGGAACGCAACCGCAACGCCCAGACGGCCACTGCGAATCAAGCGGTCCAGCAGACGGCTCCTCCCGGCGTGACTGCGCCGGCGTACGCGGGCACTCCGCCTGCGGTGACGACACCGGGCGGAATGGTGGATTACAAGATCGGCAACTCGACTGTGCAGGTATCCCAGCCGATCGCGGAAGCGTTGCAGCGGCAGACGCAGAACACCGCCACCGACGCGGCGGCCGCGTACGCCGGGACAGCGGGCGAGTCGACGGCGGACCATCCATGGGCGACGGTCAACGATGTCGCCCAGTTGAAGACCGGCGACGTCGTGCAATGGGAGAAGCACAGCGCGCTGATCGTCAAGAACGAGACAGGGCTGAACATCCTGGACAACGGTCTACTCGTTCCCTTGGACCCCAACAACCCGCCGCTGACCGAGAAGTACGGCGGTTTCACCGGCTACGCGCATCCGACGGGTTTGGACGTCGGTTCCAACACCGCCGATCCCGGAGTTGCGGCGCCGCCTCCGCCGACGTTGAGCACGGCGCAACCGTCGGGCCCGCCTCCCGTCGGTCCACCACCGCAGGTCTGAGCAGGCTACGCGCGCGCCTTTTCCCCGCGCACCGACGCGGCGACCTGGTTCGGCATCGGCTCGTGGTGGGCGTAGGTGCGGGTGAAGTCGCCGGTGCCGTGCGAGATCGAGCGCAGGTCGATGGCGTAGCGGCTGAGCTCGAGTTCGGGAACCTCGGCGTGGACGCGGGTGCGGCCGGTGCCGTGCGGCTCGGTGCCGAGGACGCGGCCGCGGCGGCTGGACAGGTCGCTGAGGACCGGGCCGACGTAGTCGTCGGAGACCAGTACCCAGACTTCGGCGAGCGGCTCCAGCAGTCGGATCCCCGCGGCCGCCGCTGCCTCGCGGAGGGCAAGGGCGCCTGCGGTCTGGAACGCGGCGTCGGAGGAGTCGACGGAGTGCGCTTTGCCGTCGAACAGGGTGACGCGCACGTCCACGAGGGGATATCCGGCGGTCAACCCACGGGAGGCCTGTGCTCGAACGCCTTTCTCCACCGACGGAATGAATTGGCGCGGAACAACGCCACCGACCACTTTGTCCACGAACTCGATCCCGGCCCCTTCGGGCAGCGGTTCGACCTCGATCTCGCACACCGCGTACTGCCCATGCCCGCCGGACTGTTTGACGTGCCTGCCGCGCCCGGTGGCCTTGCCTGCGAACGTCTCCCGCAACGCCACCTGGTGATCGGTCACGTCGACCTGCACGCCGAACCGGGTCCGCAACCGTTCCAGGGCGACGTCGCGATGCGCTTCGCCGAGACACCAGAGCACCAGCTGATGGGTCTGAGCGTTGTGCTCGAGGCGCAGCGCCGGATCTTCGGCGGCCAGGCGGGCAAGGCTTTGGGAGAGTTTGTCCTCGTCGGCTTTGCTGTGCGCGCGAATGGCGATGGGCAGCAGCGGGTCCGGCATCGGCCACGGCTCGATCCGCAGCGGGCTGTCGGTGGACGACAGTGTGTCGCCGGTTTCGGCGTGTCCTAGTTTGGTGACGTAGGCGATGTCGCCCGCGATCGCCTGCCGCAGCGGGCGTTGCTGCTTGCCGAAGGGGGCCGAGATCGCGCCGACCCGCTCGTCCAGTTCGTGGCTCTCGTGGCCCCGATCCTCCAGGCCGTGTCCGCTGACGTGCACCGTGTCGTCGGCATGCAAGGTGCCGGAGAAGACGCGGACCATGCAAACCCGCCCGACGTACGGGTCGGACGCGGTGCGGATGACCTCCGCGGCCAACTCTCCATCCGGGTCGCAGCGCAGCGGATGCGGTTCGGCGCCGTTGCTGGCGGTGATGGCGTGCTCGGCTGGTGTCGGAAAGCCGCCGGTGATCAACTCGAGCAATTCGACCGTCCCCAAACCTTGCTTGGCCCCCTCCGGCGCGGGCGCGGCGAACAGCACGGGATGGAAGCTGCCGCGGGCAACCGCGCGCTCCAGGTCGGCGACCAGCGTCGCCAGGCCGATCTCCTCGCCCTCGAGGTAGCGCTCCATCAGGGTCTCGTCTTCGCTCTCCGCGATGATGCCCTCGATGAGGCGGTTGCGCGCTTGCTCCAGAGCGGGTACCTGATCGGGCGAAGGGTCGCCCTGCACCTCCTCCCCGGAGGAGTAGTCGCCCACGCAGTGCGGCAGCAGCTCCACCATGCCGGTGACCGGCCGGTGGCCGTCCGGGTTCTTCGGGCCGTACACGGGCAGATGCAGCGGCAGGATGTTCTCCGACGATCCGCCGCCCAGCACGGTCCGGCAGGTCTCGGTCATCACGTCGAACTCGTCGCGCGCCGTGTCCAGGTGGGTGATCACGATCGCGCGCGGCATCCCGACCGCGGCGCACTCCTCCCACAGCGCCCTGGTCGCGCCCGCGATTCCGTCCGCGCCCTCGGCCGCCGAGATGACGAACAGCGCCGCGTCGGCCGCGCGCAGTCCCGCCCGCAGCTCGCCCACGAAGTCCGCATATCCGGGGGTGTCGACCAAGTTGACCTTCATCCCGGCCCATGCCACCGGCACGACCGACAGCTGCACCGACCGGTGCTGGCGATGCTCGATCTCGTCGTAGTCCGACAGCGAGGTGCCGTCCTCCACCCGTCCGGCCCGGTTGACCGCCCGCGCGGTGAGCGCCATGGCGTCGACGAGCGTGGTCTTGCCCGACCCGCTGTGCCCGACCAGGACGACGTTGCGGATCTGCTCGGGCCGGTCCGCGGTCACTACGCCGCCGTTGCCCGCGGCAGCTCCGTTGGTCTTGTCCACCATGTGTCTCGCTCCTCTGCTGACACCTGCCGTACGTCCACCTTCCCACCGGGCGTTGCGTTCCGCCGACGAATCGGCAGATCAGGGGTGTGCGCGGTCGAATGCGCAGGCGGGGGGCTCGCCGGTGCGAGGCTCGTCGCGCGGGCTCAGCCCGCGGCGGTGCGCTACGAGCCGCCACGCGATACGAACGGCACCATGCCCGGTAGCGGCGTTTTCCGGCCCGGTGGACGTCACGGTCGCGATGAGCTGACCGGGCTCGGTGGCGGTCACCTCGATAACCGTCGAAATGACCGAATCGAGGGCCGGCGCCACCCGCGCGATCAACTCCGGGTCCGCCTCGTCTGCGAGCCGCAGTGGCTTCACCGTCGGCGCAACCGCCGGGTCGAGCGCCTGCCGCAACCAAGCGCGCGAGCCACTCAGCCGAGCCCGCGGGAAGCCGAAGTCCGACCGGAGACGTTCCCCGCACACGATGTGCGAAGAACGCTCTCACGAGAACCCGATGCGGGTTCGGTCAGGACAGCCGGCGGATGTCTCCGCGGACGCGGTAGAAACCGCCGCGCGCCGACTCGGCGATGCCGTCGACTACGTAGCGAGCACCCGGTCGCCGGATGTCCTTGGGGAACTGGACATTCCATCCCTGGTGGAATCCGGGGGAGACGACACGTACGCGCAGCGAACTGCCGTGACTCACGCATTCCACGATCACGCCGGTGCCCGCGTCGGAGGTGATCTCGACGGTGTCGCTGGGCACCACCGCGGAGATCTCGGGTGCTTTCACCGACACCGTCTGCGGCAGCACGCCCTGCTCGGCATCGCGGATGGCGGCTTCGCCGACGTCGAGACAGGCCAGCGTGCCCGTCGTGGTGACGAGGTACAGCTTGTCGTCGTGGTACTGCATGGAATAGGCCGAACCGCAGCCGGTGGCCAGCTTCCACACGCGGTTCCCCGCGGCGTCGAAGCAGTACACCGACGAGTAATTGTCACCGGCGAAGACGTAACGGCCGTCGGGCGAGGTGGCACAGGAGAAGACCGCGGCATCGCACTGGTAGATGCGCTCGGCTCGGCCGTTCTTGGCCACCATGCGGACCTGGTTGCGGGAGGTGCCCGCGTAGACGGCGTCGGATTCCTGCCAGCCGAACAGGACGTCTCCTCCGGTGCCCGCCTGCCACAGGGGATTCCCGCTGTCCAGGTCGTACTTGGTGACGCCCGCGGAGTGCCCGTGGTAGACGCCGTGCGCGTCGATGCGCACCATCCAGCCCGAATCGCCGGTGCTGCGCCGGGTCCACAGCGACTCTTCCTCGTAATCGATCACGGTGATGCCGCCTTGGCGGTCGGAGACGCCGAGGATGCCGTCGTGGATGTCGAGCCAATAGATGTCGACTTCGGCCGCGATGTCGTAGGCCGCCCGCGGCACCTTGCCCGACAAGTCGTAGACACGGCCGTCGTCACATCCCGCGTAGATCCAGAAATCATCGGCCACAATGCATTTGACGGCGTCGGGCAGGCGGTACCGGCCGGTGACCACGCCGTCCGGGGTCAGGGTGAACACGTCGCCGCTCTCGTTGCCCACCCAGCAGCGGCGCTCGTCGACGAAGATGCCGAAGGCGGCGGCGCCGGAGTCGAAACTCCACAGCACGGGCGCGGCCGTCGCGGTCGAGCGGCCGCTGCTGATCGCCCGCCTGGTCACCGGACGTCTGCCCCGCGCTCCCATCACAGCGGGCGCATAGCCCTTCCGCACCTTCTCGCCGACCTTTTTCGCCGCGGCCGCCTGCGCCTTCTCCTCGGTGGCGAACGAACTGACCTTCGTCTGCCCCTGCTCGCCGATGCGGCCGAAACGGACACTCACTTGCGTGCCCGCGACGATCACCTCGTAGAACTTGTGCGCGGTACCACTGTCCTCGGACAGTTCGAGATAGGTGGTTCCCCCGATTGTCATAGCGCCTCGCCTGTTTTCGTCAGATCAGAACGAAGCGAAAGTTAGCAACAGGCACCGACATTCAGCGATTGTCAGGCGCGGTCCCGACCGGAGCGGTAACGGGGTCTGGCAGAATCGTGCCCGGCTCGTCACGAGGGGGACACATGGTGTTGACCGCACGATTCCAGCCGGGATCGACCAGTCGTCCGTTCGTCGACCGTGAGCCGGTCCTGACGCGGTTCGAGGAACTGCTGGCCGACGCCGATGAGCATCCCCGGGTCATGCTGCTCAACGGTGTCGGCGGGATCGGCAAGTCCCGGTTGGTCACCGAGTTGCGGGCGCGGGTCGAGAAGCGTCATCCGGCGGCGGTGCTCGATCTGCAGGTGCCGAGCCATCGGCAGGCCGCGGACGGGCTGGCCGTGCTGCGCGTCCAGTTCGGCGCGCAGAAGATCAAGTTCCATCGCTTCGACATCGCCTGCGCGGTGTTGTGGCAGCGCATGCACCCACATCTGCGCCTGACCTCGGACTCGCTGGCGCTGGCCGAGCACAGCGAGATCCTGACCGAAATCCTCAACGACGCCACCGGTATCCCGGTCTTCGGCACCGCGACCCGGCTGCTCGACCTCGGTGCGCGCCGCGCCATCCGAACCCACCGGATACGCCACGACCCCGTCCTCCAGGAACTCGACCGACTGAGTCTCGCGGGTTTGGAAGAAGCCGTCTCCTACCTGTTCGCCGAAGATCTCAAGAGCGGGACGGAGGGCAAGAAGCCCTACGTGGTCTTCCTGGACGCCTACGAAGCGCTGATGGGCGGCACCGATCGCGAAGGCCGCGCGGCGGCGTCCGACGCCTGGTTGCGCGATGTGGTCGCGCAGCTGGACACCGGCCTGGTGGTGATCGCCTGCCGCGAGCCGCTCGGTTGGGAGCGGCACGACCCGGAGTGGTCGACCCGGATTCGCGCCGTGCCGGTCGACGACCTGCCGATGGACGCCCGCTTCGAGCTGCTCGACTCGTCCGGTATCGAGGATCCCGCCGAGCGCGCGGCGATCGCCGCTTCGAGCGCGGGCGTCCCGTTCTATCTGCATCTGGCCATCGATGCCCGCACCCGCGCGGGCTGGGTGGCGCCCGCCGCACTGGTCTCGCCCGAAACGCTGCTCGAGCGCTTCCTCCAGCACGTGCGTCCCGACGAGGTCCGGTTGCTGGAACTGCTCGGGCTGCCTCGTACCTTCGATCGGGAGATCTTCACCGCTGTCGCGGAGCAGTTCGAGCTACCTCATCACATCGCGGCATGGAAATCCCTGATCGCGTACTCGTTCGTGTACGCCGCCGACGAAAGCGGCGAAGGCGAGCGCTTTCAGCTGCACCAGCTGATGGTGGACGCGCTGCAGCGGCGCTTGGATCCGGATGTTCGGCGCACCCTGCATGCGGTGCTGCACAACCTGTGGTTCATCCGTGCCGAACGGCCGACCGGCCGGGTCGCCGCTCTGCGCGAGGCGGGATACCACGGTGTTCGTTCGGGCATGCTTTCCGCGGTGACGTTGCTGCACTACGTCGACCGGATCGAAGCGGCAGGTGGCAGCCAGGGTATCGGCGGAGTGATCAGCGATCTGGACCGCTACCTGAGCGATCCGCATGAGAACCTGGCAGGTATGGCGGAACTGTCGGAACTCACGCGGTGCCTGGAAGCGGAAGCGGCGGTGCTGCTCGGCGACGCCAAGCAAGCCGATCGCCTCACTCGGGACGTCGCTCTGGATCGGACCGGACCCATCGCGGAGCGGTTGGCCGTCGCCGCGGCGAACGCGCGCCGCATCCTCGGTGACACCGACGAGGCGTTGACCATCTACCAGGACGTGTGGGCGCGAGGATCGGGGCGGGCCCGGCTCGTCGCCGGTCAGTGGGCGGCCGACCTGCACATGTGCCAGGGCCGATTCGGTCAGGCCTTGACCATGTGCGAGGAACTCGTGACGATGGCCGACGGTGACGACCGCGAGTTCCTGGGCGATGTGGCGCGGTTGCGACACCTCGCCTACCGGCTGGCGTTCGACACCGACCGCGCCGCACAGTATCTGGCCGAAGCCGACACCCATTACCGCGCCGCGGGCAGCGTCGTCGGACAGGCCAATATCGCGACGAACGTGGCCGAGCTGCTGGCGCTCACCGACCCGTCGCGGGCGATCGCGGCCGCCGGAGCCGCGATCGTGCAACAGCGTGAGCTGGGCGCGCTGCACGAACTGGGAAAGGCGTACACCGCACTCGGTTTGGCGCGGCTGTCGCTCGGAGAACTGGACGCCGCCGAGCACGCGCTCGCCGAAGCATGCGAGATTCTCGAACAAGCCGGGTACCGGTCGGGCCGCGCCAGGGCGGAGCTGTTTCGTGCCGGCGTCTCGCACGCCGCGGCTTACGCGACGATGCCGTCCGCAGTGCGCGCTGGGCCATCGCGGAATTCGAGGGCGCGAACGTCTACCCGGGGTTGGTGCTCGTGGCGCGAGCGGTCCTGGCGCTGTACGGCTGGACCGAACCCGACATCTCCAAAGCCGCCGCGGCGGCGCGGTCGCGTATCCAGCCGCCGACGCCAGGATCGGGCGTGGACCGCGACGCGGCACGGGTGATCGCACGGGTGCTCGGTATCGACGCGGAGGCGATGTACCACGACGCGCTGTCCCGCGCGCAGTCGGCGGCTGGTTACTACAACCACAATGTTCGGGTCGACGGCATCGCGGGCGCGGTGAACGTGCGGATTGCCGTCGAGGGCGCCGATGTGATGGATCTGCGGCAATGGCCTGAGCCAGCGATCTTGATCGCGATCGAGCCCTTCGTCGCCTCGGCGCCGAAGCTGCGCTGGGAATCGGTACGCCCCGCCTACCAGATCCACGACTACATCGACGGCGACCTGCTGGATCGCCTCGCACCTCGCGGCGTCCCCGTTCCGGCTCATGTACCGGCGGATGTGGCGGCGTTGTTCGCCGAACTTCGCCGTATTCCTCGGGAACTGCTGCCGCCGAGCGAGCCGGGCCGGGACGACGATCCCGCTGGGTTCGCTCGCCGATTGTCCGCTGTCACCGCGCGGGTGTACCGCGACAGCAGCGCGGATTTCGGCGAACTGTACCGCAGGCTGGGCGTCCCGGATCAGCCGCTCGGGCACGTCATCGCGTCGTGGAACACGCTGGAAGCCAGACCGTTTCGGATGGTGCACGCCGACGTGCACCGGAAGAACATGATCGTGCGGAACGGCCGGGTCGTGTTCCTCGACTGGGAATTCGCCCTGTTCGGCGACCCCGTGTACGACGTGGCCACCCATCTGCACAAAATGGGCTACCTCCCGCACGAGCAAGACGCGTTCCTGGCCGAGTGGATCGCCGCCGAACCCGAGGCCGCGACCGGCGAGTGGCGGCGTGACCTGCAAACCTACCTCGATCACGAGCGGGTCAAATCGGTCGTCGTCGACGCGGTTCGCTACAGCAAGGCGCTCCGGCAGGGAGCGGGGGACGCGGCGGCGGAAGCGGCGTTGGTGGACAGCATGGCCGGGAAGCTGCGACTGGCGCGCGAGGTGTGGGGGCAGAGCGAGCCGGTCGACGAGGTGCTGGTGGAAGCGGCGCTACGCGGACGACGATGACAGGGCGAGCCGAAATCACTTGGGCAGAGTGCCGATCGAGATCCCGGTGATGACCTCGGCCACTATCACACCATCGGGATATTGCCGCCCGTAGACGCCGACCAGGGCGCCCACGCGTATCTCGGTCGCCCGCTTGGCGAGCAGGACATGCACCTTGGTGCCGGTGTCGGTACGGACCTTGACGCTGTTGCTGGTGAACGCGTTGCGCACCACTATGGTCGTGCCGTCGTTGGCGGTGACCTTCCCGAACGTGATCCCGATGCCCGAGCGGCCGGCAGGAGGAGCGGCGACCGAAGGTGTCGTCGCGCGCACGGTGGACGAAGGCTGCGAGGTGCTCGGGGCGCTGGTGCGGACCGGTGTCGTCGTCGATGACGCGGCCTTTTCCGCTGGGCCGCCGACGAATAGACACCCCGACACCACCAAGATCACCACGCCGATGCAGAGCCCGACGAATGCGGCCGCTCCCGTGTTCTGCAGCCGATGCGGTTCGTCGTCCCCACGTCGTGGCGGCAGCGGTGGCATTCCCATTGCCATAGTTCGAGAGACGGTTTCGGACCGCGGCGCGAGCGCACCCGGATGCACTCCGGACCGGACCGGACGCGAGGCTTCGCTGTCGACACGTGGCCGCGACCCGCTCGAAGCAGTGGAGTTCGATCTCGTTCTCGCCATCGAAATAGTTGTCGCCGAGAGTGTTTCGGGATCTCCCCCAAGCCGTGCGAGCCGGCCTACTCGCGCCGACTTCCCACTGTGCGTACTCCAGCGAGGCATATGGCAAGGGTAGGTGTGCCTTTCGTGTGCTTGTTGTCACTGGCGGGGAGTACCGGCGTCACCAGCATCGACGAGTGGTCGACCGGTTTCGCCCGGCCGCTCCGGTCGTGCACTGAATCGCAACCTGCCCGATAGTGTTGTGCGACAGCAGCATTGCGGGTCGGTGGCGGCGTGCATCTGGATTGGCACAGGGGCGATTCCGGGCGCTCGGCCCGCACCCCGATCGATCACCGATCCGAGGGGCGCGAACTCCGATGGAACCGATCGGCGGCCTCCTGCGTCAGTGTCGATGTAAGAAGCGCGAACAGGCGAATGCGAAGTGGGAGGTGTTGGTGACCGAATTCGATGTGCACCATGCTGCGGATGACTTGGTGCGAATGGCGGCGGACTTCGAGCGCCGGGCCGGACGTTTTCAGGAGTTGGAAGGCCGGATGCAGGCGCTGACCGTCACCGAGTCCGGCAAAGATGGGCGGGTCCGGGTCACTGTGGACAGCAGCGGCGCACCGACGGCGATCGATCTGTCACCGAGTTCGCGCGGTCTGGACCCGGCGGTGTTGTCCGCCGAGATCATGTCGTGCCTGCGGCAAGCGCAATCGGCGTTGCGGACACAGGTCATGGAACTCGTGCGGAATACCGTTGGTGACGACGAGGCGGGCGTCGCGATCGTCGCTCAATACATCCAGCGTTTCCCCGATCCAGAGCCGCAGTCGGACACGTCGTTCGAAGACCGGACGTCGTCATCGTCCGGCCACAGTCCATCCATGACACCGGCTCATTCCCCCGCGCCGCAGAGCCCGGCGTCCTCGGAGGCGACGCCTCCGTCGCGAAGCCGCAAACCAAACCGCGACCAGGTAGTCATCCCGGATGAACCGGATCCGGAGACCGAGTACTACAACCGCTCCTGGCTGGTGTGACCGTGACCAATCCTGACGCCATCTCCGTCGATCCCGACGAAGTGCGCAATCATGCCGCGAAGCTGCAGAAACTCATGGAGAGCTTGACCCTGTCGCTCGAAGCGGCCGCCTACCTGGGTTCGGCCGACGACGGCTTCGGTGAGATTCCCCGCCCATTTGTGAAGCTTGTGCTGGACGCGAAGCATCGGAACACCATCGACGTGATTCGCAAGCTCGCGGAGCACGTCGCGGCGCTGCCGGACAAACTCGACACCGTCGCAGCGGCATTCGAAGGCAAAGACAGCGCCTTCGGCAGATCGGTGACCGAATTGCGCGAGACCATCGCCGAGGCACCGGGAGGGTCGAAGTGAGCACGGGAATCGGCGACTGGCTCAACGAGAACACTCCTGGTTTCGACGATCGGAAGAAGCCCGAGAACAATCCACTGATCGCCGAGGGGACCGATTACCGGGAGGAGTACTTCCAGGAGACGGTCTTCTGGATGCACGACATCGGTCTGAAGCGGGATGAAGAGACCAAGCTGCCGGGGGTTCTGTCCGGCACCATCGCCGGAGACGCATGGGAGGCTTACGCCAACTTCCGCAACGCCAAGACATTCGACTCGATCACGGGCGGCATCGCGGTCGGCGCGACCGTGTCGGACGCGGTGTTCGACCCGTTCGGATTCGTGGGTGATCAGATCGCCGGATGGATGCTCACGCACGTCGAGCCCTACCGCAAGGTGCTGGACGGGCTCGCCGGAAACGACAAGATGGTGGGGGCCTATTCCGAGAGCTGGAACCTTATCGCCAAAGAACTGACCGACATGAGCACGACGTGGCAGTCGAGTCTCGAGGCCGACATCGCGACGTGGACCGGGAGCGCGGGGGACGCCTACCGGAACCGGGCGACGGATCTCATCGACCAGATCGCTGGCGCGGGCGGGGTAGCGGCCACGCTCGGCGAGATCGTGGATACCGTGTCGAAGATCATCAAGGCGTTCCGGAAGATGGTGCAGGACATCCTGACCAGCCTGGCCGGAGCACTGATCGGATACACCTTCGAACTGGCGGCATCCCTCGGCGCGGCAGGGCCACATGTCGCCGCCGCGGTGGTCGCCAGGATCGGGCGCGATGGCTTGAAGATCTCGAAGTTGCTGCTCGACATGGCGAGTGCCTTCAAGGACGTCCAGACGCTCACCCAGGCGGTTGCCGCTGTCATCTATGCCCTTCTGGGCAAGGAAAACCAGCCCGCCAAGGGCTGACGATCTGGATCCGGCTTCGCGAAGGCAATCTTTGCGAACAGCATCATCAACGAAGGGAATCCAAGCACTGTGAACGATCAGCACGCGCCTTATGCGGGCTTCGGTGGCCCACAGCAACCTCGACAACCCGGTGCAGGCGCTCTGCACCAGCCGGGCCAGACGGGTTGGAGTAGTCCATTGCCATACGGGCAAGTGGGCTCAGGAACGGCGGCGCAATCGGGACAGGCAGGCTTCGACGGAGCACCGCATCGGAACGGTGGCCCACTACCGCACAACGCGTTCCATCCGCAGCCGTATGCGCCGGAGGCCCATTCGTATGGCGGGGTCACTCACCGTGTGCCGCCGCCGATCCATACCGTTGACCGGCCGAGACTTCGGTTCTTCCAGAACGTCGAGCGTCACCCGGTGGACGCATACCGGCCAGAACCGGGCGAGACCGGGATCGTGGTCGACACGTCCTACTTTCGATGGTGGATCGCGGGCCCTGTGTACGCGTCCACCGGGCCGCGCATTTACGTGAACGGCAACGAAATACCGAACGCCTCCTGGGGCCCCACCTACATCCCGGTGGCACCTGGGCTCTACCGGATCGAGGTTCTGACACGGGGTGTCCACTTTCTCATCAGGTTCTTCGTCCGGGCGTGGGACTCCGATATGGGTCCGGCGGACACCGTCGTGCCGGTAGACCCCGGATGCCGAACGACCGTCTACTACCGCTCTCCAGCGTTCTATCTTCTGCCGGGCGCAATCGCCCCGAAGCCGCCGAGGTGGCCGGGTCTCAACTGGATCCGCACCAGCTGGGTCGTCTTCGGCGCTTTGTTCGCCCTGATGCTCTCGGCGGTGGTGTTGAACATGCTCGACTGAGTCGTCGAACGTCTACCGCTGTGGCAGGACGGTGCTGGTGCGGATCAGTCGTTATCTGCCGTCAGGGCTGGGGGTTTTGCTGAATAGACGGGGAATTGGCCTGGTCGAAGTCCGGCTGGCTCGTTGGCTGATTTCTTCGGTCGCTCGATTCCGGTTGCACCTGTGGAGGACGGTTCCCGATGCGTCAGGTGTAACTGGGATCGTTTTCCTCGCGGAAGGCCGCGACTGTTGCGTGTACGACCCGGTCGAGTTGGGATCGAATTTCGGTGGCGTCGGCCGGGACAGCTTTGATGGTGGTTCCGCTGCGGACGAGATAGCGGCCGTCGGGATAGTCCATTACGTGGAACCCGCGCGCGGGTGCCGGGCGATTGTCCCAGGCAGGGCCCGCGTACACCGCGACGTGGGCGACGGTGGTGCGCGGGCGTTCGAAGAACTGCTCGGCTCGGGCGCGGGGCGGGGGCGGCGCGCCCATGCGGTACGGTTCCTCGTCTTCGGCATCGAGGTCGTGCCGAGAGATCTCGATGCCGGGGCCGTTGCCGCGTGTGGCGTCGGGCAGGTGGTCGATGACCCGACGGCTCACGCCCTCCGCATCGATCAGTGTCATGTGCACGGCCCCACCGCGATCCGGCGACGACGTGGGCTCCTGTACGAGTAGCACCGCATGCCGATAATGCACGGCCGCGTGCACGCGAAGTTTCTCTTTCCCGCTGAAACCCGCCATCTCGATGCGTGCCTCGGGCTCGGCAAGCACCCGAAGTGCGCTGTACAGGGACTCGTCGAGGCGACGGTGCAGTCCGGCGGCTTCGGATTTCCATTCCGACTCGTAATCGGCGACGGTCTCGGCGGTGGATCGGTACTGCAACGGGTATGGCAGCACGTCGCGCTCGACCGCCCGCCACAGCACCGTGAAGCCGAGCGCGGTGAACGACCATTCCCGTCGGCTCATGAAGCCGGCTCCTTCGTCGTGCACCATGGTCGTGGCGTGTGTTCTCGCGTAGCGCCGATACGGGCTTCGCTCATTCGCCGATCACCGGTGGCACGGACTTCACTCTGTTCTCAGCGCCGAGGCCGGTGAGTTCCTCGCCATTGTGCTGGTTGATCAGGTAGTCCTTCGTCTGGTGCTCTTTGTCGTCGTCGCCCTTGCCGCGAGCGCCTGGTGCCATCATGCCCGGCGTGCCGCTCGTTCCCGGACGACCGGTGCCAGGACGCGCGGACGCGGCGGCGGGAACGCCGCCCGGAACACCGGGCACACCGCTGATGCTGCGACCCGGCGCGGGATTGCCGAGGCCGGGGACGCCCGGGCTGGGTGTGCCCGGACTGGGTGTGCCCGGACTGGGTGTGCCGGGGGATCCGGGACTCGGTGTTCCGGGGCGGGTCAGTGATGGATCGGTGCCGGGATTGGTGCTCGCCGGTTGGGTCGACGGATTCGCGCCTGCGGGCGTGGTGGTGGTCTGCTCGGACGTATTCTTCTGCTCGGCAGCAGGATTCGTGCTCGACGTTACAGTGCTTTCCGGGGTGTTGTCTGTGCCCGGTAGCTGTGCTGGGTCCAGCGTGGCGGTTTTGTCGGCGGCGTCGGTACCGGACGACGACGGCTGCCAGCCGTTGTTCGGCGCGGACAGCTGATCGCCCGAATTGTGCACCGGGTTGTACGGCTTGGGTACCAGCGGAACGCCGGTGTCGGCCTCCCGGACGGCAGGGTAGAAGACGTTCTTGACGACGTTCACGGACGCATCGTGCGCGGAGTCGTCGCGGTGCTGGTTCAACTTCCAGGTCGGGCCCGGCACCCAACTGGCGACGTTGCTGGTCCACGAATGGGTCGGCGCTTCTTGCACGGCAGGCCGGGTGACCTCGATGCCCGATCGGATGATCTTCACCTTCTCGGCGACGATCTGCACCGAATTGATCAGTCCGCTGGATTTGTCGACGTATTCCTTGATCCCGTCCGCCGCGGCCTTCGCCGCCGCCCCCTCCCACTTGCCTTCCATCGCCTTGCCGATCTCCGGGCCAAAGCTCTGCAAGCCCTGCTCGAGCCGATTGCGAATGGACTCCCACCGTTGATGCAGCGCGACGACATCGGTGATCGACATCGCCTGCACGCGTTGATAGAGATCGTCGATGCCGTCCGGGTTCTTGTAGGCGCTTTCCGGCACTTTCGGCGACTGGGTCTGCACATCGGTTCCGGCGCGCATGATTTCAGCGATGCGGTTGCGCGCGATGGCGGCGTCGGGGCTCTCGTCGCGCGAACCGCTGTCGGGCGGGCCCGATTTCGACTGCTCGAAAAGCGCGGCGCCGATCGCTACCAAGAACGGCAGGCCCATGATTATCCCCCCGGTCAGTTCAGCAGATTACTCGTGTCTTGCGCGTTGGAGTCGTCCTGCGCGCCGATGCGGTCCACGGAAATTTGGATCGTATCACGCATCAAGGTCAGTACTTCGATGTGTTCTTTGAGGGCGGAGTCCACATCGCCGTCGCCACCGACTGCCTTGGCGCCCAGCATCCTTGCTAGCTCGTCGGAGCAGTCGAAGCGGCCGAGGCCGCTCACCTTGCTCACCCACTGCAGGTCATCGCGAATCTGGTTGTAGAGGTCGATCTGGCGGTTGCACGCGTCACGGCATGCCTGTGCGACTGACTGATCGAGATATAGCCGACCTGCCTCCGCCTCGCCAGCGAGATACCGCCATCGTGATAAGTCTTCGCCCAATGCCACTGGCTGCCCCTCTGCTCAGCGTGGAAACGTCGGTACAAGAATTGCCGCCGCTGCCCGCGCGCTCGAGCACGGCTCCGCAGGATTCTTTGCTGACGCGCGATTGGAAATCGTCACTCCGTACGATCCAGAGTTTGCTGGAAATATCAGATCGCAAAGCTCGTTGAACCGGTCGGACGTTCTGCGATGCTGGACACCATCGCGCCCGGCGATCGAGATGTCGGAGAAGTCAATGTTGTCCGGCTTGGCCTTGAAATCATCGACTGTGTGGATTGTCGTGGAAACTCCAAGGTTGAAATCATCGTTGTTCCACGAACACACCTTCCATCCGGGCTCCTCGACACCCGCAACCCCCGACCTTTTGGTGTCCAGTCGGACGCCGATCTGCTGCAACGTGCTGTTCGGCACCTGCGTGCACGGATCCCACAGCGCGGCCGTGGCCGCCGAGATGTCGGTCGCCGTGTTGGGTGTGGCAGTCCCGTCCGTGCCCGATTCGCACCCCGAAGCGACCAGCGCCACCCCAGCGAGCGCCGCAACCGTCGCCGTTGTCCGTCGTCCCACCGAAGCCTCCCGATCCGGGCCGTCAAAGTTGTCCCTGAAGTCTATGACGCACTTACGGGGGCTCCGGTTCCATCGCATTCGGCTTGTTCGGATCAGGAGACTCTGGCCCTTGCGGCGGCCGATCGACCGGGAGCGCAGCTCGGTGATCATTGCTACGAGTGGTCTCGCGGCCGATCTGGTCCCTGAAAACCATAGTCATGGGGCGGAGTTCGGTCCGCACAGATGATGATCGACTGCACGACGGTGCTGATGTGTGGGCGGAACGCGTCGCGTGGTGCGACGACCCACCAGCGGTATCCGGTTCGTTCGTCAGCGGGCGAGGGCAGCAATATCTCGCCGCCCTCGGGGACGATCGTCGCGCGGGCGCGCAGTAGTGCGATGAAGATGTCGCTGTCGTTGGCGAGCTGGTGGGTCTCGTCGGGACGGACGAGGATCGTCCATCGGCCGGAGCCGTGAGCGATGACGGGGCCGAGCAAGTACTGCCTGGCGAGGTCGCTGTGGACCATTCTGCCGAGTTGTTCGGGTACCGTGACCGCGCTTACATCTCCTGCGCGCAGCGTGATTCGTCGCGTTTCCTCGTGTACGTAACTCGGCAGGCCGTAGACGTGCCGGTAGCGCTGGCAGCGGGTGAGTGTCGGGTCGGCGGCGGGATCTGTATTCATGGCCGCTCCGTCAGCACGGGTCGGGAGGAATCCGGCCTTGTTCGAGGGTAAGCGGATTTCACCGATGAACTCTCCGTTCCGGTTCGGAATATGAATGGCGGGGAAGCGTTCAGTCCCACAGCCGTGCGCAGGGGAGGTGTGGGAGGTCGTCGTCCAGGTTGTCGTCGACAGTTACGGTGATGTCCGGGAACCGTTGTGCCAGCGCGCGTGCGACGCTTTCGGCCTGTTCGGCGCTCGCCTGGTAGTCCAGGCGCAGCGGACCGGTTTCGATCTGGATGCGGCGGCGTCGGTGCGGCGATCCGGGAGCGGTTTCCTTCACTGCGGCTTACTCGGATCCGGCACCATTCGTCCGCTGTCGATCAGCACCTGTCGCGCCGCAGCCTTGCGTGCGCAATGTTTCGCGCGGCAGGTCACGTGAATCTGCATCACGTCATGGGCCTGGGCGATGCTGAACGGCATCATCGGCGCTCGATGGGCGGCTGCGTCACACAGGGCGATGAGTTGGTACATGGCGAGGGAATGCGGGGACACGGGAAACCTCTCTCCTTCGAGGATCGGCCGGCGCCCGGTACCGGGGGCTCTCGCCACCAGCCCGCCACTCTGGCGGCCGGTGCGCCGCAGACAGTCCGGCGTCGGCCCGGTACCGGCACCTGCGGCCGAACGTATGCGCGGCATTCGGTCAAGTGGGAGCGCGGATTTCGGTTTCCGTTCCGACTATGCGAGGAGCCGTATATCCTGCGCGGGCACCCGTTTCGGGGGTGAATGCTCAGGGGAACGACAATCGACAATCGGGGGGGCTGGGCCATGTACATGACGACCGGCGAAGTGATCCGGCGAATCCGTAAATCGGTCGGCATGACTCAGACCGAACTGGGCGCGCTCATAAATTTCTCCCAGCCTGCCGTCTCGCATCTCGAACGCGGCGGCCCCGCCTCCCATGATGTTCGCGTTCTTCGGCTCGTAGCCCGTGCGCTTCAGGTTCCGCTTGCCATACTGGTAGTGGAGTCGGACCGGGAGGCAGATGTGGACCGTCGCAACTTCTTCAAAGCAGGGGCATTGGGGAGCGCGGGGGCCGCCATGATGTCGGTTTCCGCCCCCGCGAACGGCGCTTCGGCGTCCGCCGGGAGAGTCGGCGCGAGCGACGTGGAAGCCATCATCGACAGCGTGAACCAGATCCACGAACTGGATCTGGTGGTCGGCGGCGACCGGTTGTGCCGGGTGGCGGCCAATCAAGTCCGCTATGTCGAGCAGCTTCTCGACCACAGCGGTTACACCGAGGCGGTCGGCCGGGCGCTCACCAGCGCCGCCGCCGAGATGATGACCGCCGCCGGGTGGGTGCACTACGACGCGGGGCGTCTGGACGATGCGCGGCGGTACTACGCGGACGCGGCGAACGCCGCGAATGCGGCAGGTGACGGGATCGCTGCGGCGCATGCGCTGGGGAATGCGAGCTGTCTGATGGCGAGTCGTCCGGGAGATGACGCGAAAGGCAACCCTCTGGCCGTGCAATACGCACAGGCTGGGGCGCGGGCCTCGCTCCGCGACGGCGGTCCGAAACTGCGTGCGTTGATGGCGATCAGAGAAGCCGAAGCGCATGGGGTTCGCGGTGACAAGTCGGCGATGACGGCGGCGATCAGCCGGGCGCACCGTGCGTACGAGTCGACTCGTGGGCACGACCCGGATTGGGTTTACCTGCCGGAGGCCGAATTCGTCGGTGGCATCGGCTGGGCGCAGATGCGGCTAGGCGAGCACTCCCAGGCAACCACCAACCTGCAAGCCGCAATCGAAAGTTCGTCGGCCTGGCCCAGGGAGCGCGCCGCGTGGCAGGTCCATCTCGCGGAGAACTTCAGTACATCCGGCGATGTCGCACGGGCAAGTTCACTGCTTGCCGACAACTACGACACCATCGCCGGACTAGCGTCTACCCGCCTCCACCAGCGCATCGATGCCATCGCGAATACGGTTCGCAGTCACGCCGGGGTTCCCGAGGTTCGTGAGTTCTTGGCGCGGCGCGCGGCACAGGCCTGATACCCCGTATCCGTTCGTCAGCATCTATGGCTCACGGAAATCGCCAACAAGACTCGCCGCATCGCGGTCTGGCTCGAAGGTGGGTCATGGCGAGCTGCGCCGTGGCCGGTTCCGATCAGCTGGCTTCGAGTGAGTGTCCGCTCATGCCCTGCGTTCTCAGGCGGTGTCCTCAGAAGCCAGCCCTGTGTGCCGCTCTGTCCGGTGTGCTGGAAGTCGCCGGGGATCATTGCCGCCGAGTCGATCGAACGCCGTACGCATATCACCGCTCCTGGAGACCCGGATTCATTGTCCGGCCCGCGGCGATCCCAGCGCGCTGCTGGACGATGGCGGTGCCGCAGGGCAATGCCCGCTTCGTGGTGAGCGCGAGTCGCACCCGGAAACGGCAGCGCCTCCGCGTCGAGGTGACGAGGAGGCGCTTGCTCGGATTCGAGTTCGAGGCTCAGTAGGCCCCGTTGACGTTGTCCATCGAGCCGTACCGGTGTGCCGCGTAGTTGCAGGCGGCGGTGATGTTGGCGACCGGGTCGTAGATGTCGAAGGCGGTGCCGTCGACGTGGTAGGCGTTGAAGGTCGGGTCGATCACCTGGAGCAGACCCTTGGAGGGGGTGCCCTTGGCGGCGTTGGAGTCCGACAGGTTGATGGCCCGGGGATTGCCGCCGGATTCACGCATGATGTTGCGGTGAATGCCCTCGTAGCTACCCGGGATGCCGTGGATACGCATGACGTCGAGGGACTGGCGGATCCAGCCGTCGAGGTTGTTCTCGTAGACCGGGGGAGGCGTGGGCACGATTCCCTCGGGCGCCACCCCGGGTAGCCCTGGCAAACCTGGCAGCGCAGGCAGTTCGGGCAGCACAGGCAGGCCCGGGAGGTCGATCGGCGCGGCAGCGGCGACCGGGGCCGGAGCGCTGTCGTCGGCCACCGCGACTCCGGCGGAGAAACCAACGGCGATCACGCCGACGGTGGCGGCGATGGCCGCGCCCTTACGAAGGGACGATGAGCGGCGGAGAAAAGAAGAGTGTGCGTCAGGCATCGAGAAATCGGTTCCTTGTTCGTGCGGCGATCCGGCCGGAAAAGCCAGCGCGGATCTACGGTCGGACACCAGGTAAGGTGTTCGCCATCTCGGCTCGTGTGCGGTTTTCGGATTTCGTTGTGAGCCAGGGTTCGAATTCCTGGCGGCGCGACGCGGTGCACAAGTCGGGGCGGTGCCCTTCGGTGCCGCTGCCGTACCCGGAGAGAAACAAGCCGGTGAAGCTGGGGAGCTGGTTTCTCGGGTCTCTTCCGGACCTGATCTCAGCTTGATCACGACCGGTTAACATTTGGCAAACGGTAAATTAAGGCAAAGAATTGCCGATCTTGGAGCGCTGCGTTTCATCCTTGCTGTGGGGCGCTGAGCAGGTATTTTACGCGTAAACGTGATTTATGTCACAAACAGCTCGTTTGCAGTAACGAGACCGAGTTTGTCTCGGTCCGATCACTGGAACGACGGGACCGGCCGGATTCCGACCGCCCGACGCAAGCTATCGGCATTTGTTTACGGCTCAAGTGACGGCGATCGAAATGCTCTTCCCAAGTTGCACCCGATTGTGTTGCCGTAATAGCGGTTCAGTGCCTCGAACGCGTCCTGCTGAAACAGAAGCGACCGTATGGCGGTGGATCACGCCCAGGCTCGGACCAGATCCTCTGGCCCCCAATGCATTGCCAGCGGCAAGGTCTCTGCGACCAGCGGGTTCGCGGCCGCGTGGCGCAGGAAGCGACCGGCGTGCGCCCGCGCGTCGCCTGGAAGACCAGATAGCTGTGATCGGACCGGTCGCAGAATTCCTGGACGAGCCGCGAATTCCCGACCCGCCGGCGACCGGTCACGATGACGGCACGTCCACGGTGGCACTGGTGCCCTCGATCACCGAGTTCAGCTGGCGAGCGAGCAGGTCGAGGTCTGCGGATCTTCCGGCGAACTCGATACCCGTTTCCTGAACTGAGGCGAGATCTCAGTAAGAGGTGCGCGGTTCGACGGTGTGGCTTGGATATGCGTCGGGCCTCGCGCGAGAAGAGTGTGCGAGGCCCGAAACTGCTCGGAGGTAGATCAGCTGCCGAAGCGGGCCAGCACGGAGCTGGCTTCCTGGGACGCGGTGCCTTCCTCGGCGAGGTGCGCCATTTCCGGAGCGATCTCACGGCCGTGGTGCGCCATCGCCTGGGCGTACAGCCGTCCGGCCCGGTAGGAGGAGCGGACCAGGGGGCCTGCCATTACCCCGGCGAAGCCGATTTCCTCGGCCGTCTTGGAGTGCTCGACGAACTCCTCCGGCTTCACCCAGCGGTCGACCGGGTGGTGGCGGGGGGACGGGCGCAGGTACTGGGTGATGGTGAGGATGTCGCAGCCTGCCTCGTGCAGGTCGCGCATGGCCTGAGTGACTTCTTCGGGGGTCTCGCCCATGCCGAGAATGAGGTTCGACTTGGTGACCAGACCGGCTTCGCGGGCGGCGGTCAGGACCGCGAGGGAGCGCTCGTAGCGGAAGGCCGGGCGGATGCGCTTGAAGATGCGGGGAACCGTTTCGAGGTTGTGCGCCAGCACTTCCGGGCGGGCGGAGAAGACCTCGGCGAGCTGGTCGGGTTCGGCGTTGAAGTCGGGAATCAACAGTTCCACGCCCGTGTGCGGGTTCGAACGCTTGATGGCGCGGACGGTTTCGGCGTAGAGCCAGGCGCCGCCGTCGTCCAGATCGTCGCGGGCGACGCCGGTGATGGTGGAGTAGCGCAGGCCCATGGCCTGGACGCTTTCGGCGACGCGGCGGGGCTCGTCCCGGTCGAGGGCGGCGGGCTTGCCGGTATCGATCTGGCAGAAATCGCAGCGGCGGGTGCACTGTTCGCCGCCGATCAGGAAGGTGGCCTCGCGGTCTTCCCAGCATTCGAAGATGTTGGGGCAGCCCGCTTCCTCGCAGACGGTGTGCAGGCCCTCGCGCTTCACCAAGCCTTTGAGTTCGGAGTACTCGGGGCCCATGGTGGCGCGGGTGCGGATCCACTTGGGCTTGCGCTCGATGGGGGTTTCCGCGTTGCGGGCTTCGATGCGCAAGAGCTTGCGGCCGTTGGGTGCGGCGGCGTTGTGTGGTGTCGGGGTGTCGACTGAGGTCACTCGATCGACCTTACGCCGTCGTGCTCGGGGACTGCGGGGTGGTGTCACCAGGAGTGACACGCGGAATATTGTGCTCGGCGACCGGCAGGTCGCCGTCCAGCGCGCGGACGATGGCGGCGGCCACCAGCGGCTTGATCTCGGCGACGGTCACCTCGCGATCGAGTTCGCGGGTCAACGTGGTGACGCCCGCGTCGCGGATGCCGCACGGAACGATCGCCTGGAATCCATCCAAAGCGGCGTTGCAGTTGAGCGAGACGCCGTGCAGGGCCACACCGCGCTGCACGCGCACGCCGATCGCGGCGATCTTGCGTTCGGCGTACAACTCGGTGGCGGGCAGCCAGACGCCGGAGCGGCCCTCGACGCGGCCACAGATCAGGCCGAGGCCGGTGCACACGGTGATCAACGCCTCCTCGAGGCGGCGCACGTAGTCGACGACGTCGACCGGCTCGGCGAGCCGCACGATGGGATAGCCGACCAGTTGGCCGGGACCGTGCCAGGTGATCTTGCCGCCACGATCGACCTGCACCACCGGGCTGCCGTCGATCGGCAGATCGTCGGTCTCGGTGCGGCGGCCCGCTGTGTACACCGACGGGTGCTCGAGCAGCAGCAGATGATCGGATCCGTTGCCCTCGGCGCGCTGCTCGGCGATGCTGCGCTGCAGCTCCCAGGCGGCGTGGTAATCGATGAGTCCGAGATCCTCGACCATGACCGGGGTCGTGTCGAATCGGGCGGACAGGGTGGTGCGCGTGTCGTTCACAGCGATGACGGTACGCCCACGGGGGCAGCCCGTTCCAGCACCTCGATGGGGGGAATTCGCACGGGCGGACGGATAGCCAGGGGGAGAGCTGGAAGGTTGCGCGGTCAGGAACCGTGGGCAGGTTCCTGCGTCGCGTGGGTCACCGGCGTGAGCAGAGCCCGGTAGCGGCGGCGAGCATCCACACCGCCTTCGTGAGCCACCGCGTCGGACGGTCTTGCCCGATGTGAGATACGGCGTGAGCGTGCGTTTCCGTCGCGAAGAGTGCGACGTCTTCCATGGCGCCGATTGTCCGATCGCCGTATGCCGAGCTGAAGGCATTACCGCTTCGGGCGGACGTCGAAGAGTGCTCGCGTCGACCGTGTCCCTCGGATCGACCTGGCGTCACGTGCTGAAATGCACCGTGCCTCCAGATACGCCCATCCGCGTAGGGACGTCGAGCGTCCGAGCGTCCGAGCGTCCGACTGCGGCACGGTCCACCACTGCGTAGACCCGCGTAGCTCCCACCACCCGGTACGTCCGCGAGTGGGAACGCGGCACGTCGGCGGCCGGGGAAGTGCGTCAGCCGACGTCGATGGGGAGGGTGAGTTGCATGAGCGTCAGATCCATCCAGCGACCGAATTTGTGCCCTACCTCGGGCAGGACGCCGACGGTGCGGAAACCGAAGCGTTCGTGCAGGAGGATCGAACCGGCATTGCCGGATTCGATGGCGGCGATCATGGCGTGCACCGTGCCCGCGCGGCGAGCGCGTTCGATCAGCTCGGTGAGGAGGGCGCTGGCGATGCCGCGACGCTGGAAGCGTTCGTCGACGTACACGGAGTTCTCGACCGTGTAGCGGTAGCCGGATTTGGTGCGCCACGGGCCGTAACTCGCGTAACCCGCCAGCGCGCCGTCGATCTCGGCAACCAGCACGGGCAGGTCCGCCCCGGTGCGGGCCTGGAACCAGCCGAGGCGCTCGTCCAGGCCGACTCGCTCGGTATCCCAGATCGCGGTGGACGTGGCGATATTCGCGTTGTGGATGTCGAGTATCGCCGGAAGGTCGGCGGTGGTCGCGTCGCGGATGACAGTCGCGGGCCTGGTGTCGAGTCGGTCGGTCATCGAGCATCTCCGGGTCGTCCCACTGCGGCGGCCAGCGCGGCGCCGATGGTGGGATGGTGGAACTGGTAACCCGCTGACTCGAGGGCGGTGGGGATAGCCCTCGGCCCGCGCAGAATCGCCTCCTGCGCCATCTCGCCGACCAGGGCATTCAGCGCGAATGCCGGAACGACGAGGGGAGTGGGGCGATTCAGCGCCCGGCCCAGCGCGCGGCTGAACTCGGCGTTGGTGACCGGCGCGGGGCCGACCACGTTGATCGGGCCGAACACCGTGTCGTGGGTGAGCGCGAAGACGATCGCGCCGATTTCATCGGCCATCGAAATCCACGGCGTGTACTGGCGACCGTTCCCCAGCCGGCCGCCCAAGCCGAGCGCGTACAACGGGTGCAGCATGCCGAGCACGCCTCCGGTCCGGGACAGCACCGCGGCGCTGCGCAACAGCACCGTGCGCACACCGGCCGCGGCGGCGGGCTCGGTTGCCTTCTCCCAGTCCCGGCACAGAGCGGCCAGGAAACCCGCACCGGCGGGGGAGGTCTCGTCCACCACACGATCGCCGGTGTCGCCGCCGTAGTAATGCACGCCGCTGGCATTGAGCAGCACGGGCACGCCCGCGGCGACCACCGCACCGGCCAGGACATCGGTCGGTGTGATGCGGCTGTCGCGCAGTTCCTGTTTGAAGCTGCCGGTCCAGCGTCGCCGCCCGACGTTCGTACCACAGAGGTTGACGACGGCGTCGGCGCCGCGAAGCGCCCGCTCGTCCAGGTGCGCACGAGCGGGGTTCCAGGCGAATTCGTCCGGGCCCGCCGCTTTTCGGCGCACCAGCCGAGCGACCTCGTGCCCGTCGCGGCGCAGTGCCGCGACGAGCGCTGTCCCGATCAACCCGGACGAGCCGGCGATCACGACCTTCATAGGTGCCGCGGGACCTTCCTCACAGACCGAGATCGGCCTCGAACGCCGCTTCCTCGAGCCGGTGGCGGATCGTGGTCAGGAAGCGTCCGGCGTCGGCGCCGTCGATCAGGCGGTGGTCGTAGGTGAGCGGCAGGTAGCACATCGAGCGGACGCCGATGGACTCGTTGCCGGTCTCGTCGGTCACCACGACCGGGCGCTTGACGATCGCGCCCGTGCCCAGCATGGCCGCCTGCGGCGGCACCAGGATCGGGGTGTCGAACAACGCGCCCTGGCTGCCGATGTTGGTGATGGTGAAGGTGCCACCGGCCAGCTCGTCGGGCTTCAGTCCGCCGGTGCGGGCGCGGTTGGCGATGTCGCCGATGGCGCGCGCCAGTCCGGCCAGCGACAGGTCGCTGGCGTTGTGGATCACCGGGGACAGCAGGCCCTGTTCGGTGTCGACGGCGATGCCGAGGTGCACCGAGGCGTGGTAGGTGATCTCCTTGCTGGACTCGTCGTAGCTGGCGTTGACATTCGGGTGCACCCCGAGCGCCTCGACCACGGCCTTGGCGAAGAAGGGCAGGAACGTCAGGTTGACGCCCTCGCGGTCCTTGAACGCCGCCTTGGCCTGCTTGCGCAGCGTCGCGATCTTCGTGACGTCGGCCTCGTGCACCTGGGTCAGCTGCGCGGTGGTCTGCAGCGACTCGCGGGTCTTGGTCGCGGTGATCTGGCGGATGCGGTTGGCCTTCTGCACGGTGCCGCGCAGGTGAGCCAGTTCCGGGCTCGCCACGGCGGGCGCCTTCGCCGCGGCCGGAGCGGACGCGGCCGGAGCGGCGGCCGGAGCAGGGGCCTTCTTGGCCTCGGCGGCGGCGAGCACGTCCTGCTTGCGAATGCGGCCTCCGACACCGGAACCGGTGATCGCGGCGAGGTCGACCTTGTTCTCCTCGGCCAGCTTGCGGACCAGCGGTGTGACGTAAGGGGTTGCGCCGTTGGAGGATTCGGCAGCCGGAGCGGCGGCGGGCGCGGGGGCCGGTGCGGGCTTGGGCGCCGGAGCGGGGGCCGGTGCCGGAGCAGGCGCGGCGGCGACCGGGGCCGG
>NZ_BDBB01000004.1 GCF_001612765.1 Nocardia arthritidis NBRC 100137 | reverse complement strand
AGCTCGGGGAGATCGAAGCGGCGCTGCTGCGGTGTCCGGGGGTCAGCCAGGCGGTGGTAGTGGTGCGCGCCGACGAGCACGCCGGTGACCGCTTGGTCGGGTATGTGGTGCCCGATGCCGGGACGAGTTCGGATGCGTCGGTGCTGCGTAGGCAGGTCGCGGAGTTCTTGACCGGTTACATGGTGCCCGACGCGATCGTGGTGCTGGACGCGCTGCCGTTGACCCCGAACGGGAAACTCGACCGCCGCGCGCTGCCCGCCCCGCAGGTCAACAGCGCCGTCGCTTTCCGAGCGCCGGGTTCGCCGGTGGAGCAGGCCGTGGCCGAGGTGTTCGCCGGGCTGCTGGGCGCCGGGGAAGTCGGGCTCGATGACGACTTCTTCGCCTTGGGCGGCAACTCGCTGCTGGCCACCCGGGTGGTCGCGCGGATCAACGAAGCCCTCGACGCGAACGTGGTGGTACGTGAGCTGTTCGAAGCACCCACCGTGGCCGCGCTGGCCGCGCGGGTCGTGCCCGGCGCAGGCGGCGGCGCTCGCCCCCGCCTGACCCGCACCGAACGCACCGAACCGATCCCGCTGTCGCTGGCCCAGCAACGGATGTGGGTACTCAACCAGTTCGACCCCACCTCCCCCGCCTACAACATCCCCCTCGCCATCCGCCTGCACGGCGCGCTGGATGTGTCCGCGCTGCGCTACGCCCTGGCCGATGTGCTCGAACGCCACGAATCGCTGCGCACCCGGTATCCGGCCGGCGGGCCGGGCGGGTTGCCGTTCCAGCAGATCCTCACCGTCGACCAAGCCCTGCCCGCCGGGCTGGACGTCATCACCACCGACGACCCGATCACCCCGATCACCGAGCTGATGCTCACCGGCTTCGACGTCACCGAGCAAGTCCCCGTCCGCGCCCTGCTGGCCGAAACCAGCCCCGACGAACACCTCCTGGCGATGGTGGCCCACCACATCGCCGCCGACGGCGCCTCCATGGCACCCCTGGCCCGCGACCTGGTCACCGCCTACCTCGCCCGCATCGGCGGCAACTCCCCCCGCTGGGCGCCGCTGGAAGTGCAATACGCCGACTACGCGATCTGGCAACGCCACGTCATCGGCACCGACGAGGACCCCACCTCCGTCGCCGCCCGCCAACTCGCCTACTGGCGCACCCAACTCGACGGACTGACCGGCGAAGCCGAACTACCCCTGGACCGCCCCCGCCCCCCGATCCCCTCGATGCGCGGAGCGAACACCGGATTCGGGGTCTCCCCCGAAATCCACCACGCCCTCACCGAACTGGCGCGCGAACACAACTGCACCCTGTTCATGGTCGTCCACGCCGCCCTCGCGGTCCTGCTCGCCCGCCTCACCGGCGACCCCGACGTCGCGATCGGCACCCCCATCGCCGGACGCGGCGAACGCGCCCTCGACGACCTGGTCGGCATGTTCGTCAACACCCTCACCCTGCGCACCCGCGTCGAGGCCGCCATGAGCTTCACCGAACTCATCGACCGAGCCCGCGACACCGACCTCGCCGCCTTCGCCAACGCCGACATCCCCTTCGAACGCGTCGTCGAAGTCGTCGCCCCCGGCCGCGCCACCACCCACACCCCCCTGTTCGGGGTCGTGCTGTCGTTCCAGAACAACGAACAACCCACCCTGCAGCTGCCCGGCCTCACCATCACCGCCCTCGACACCGCCACCGTCGCAGCCAAATTCGACCTGCAAGTCAACATCAACCCCCGCCACCACCACGACGGCACCCCCGCCGAACTCGACACCATCTTCACCTACGCCACCGACCTGTTCGACGAAACCACCATCCAAACCCTCGGCCACCGCCTCCACCGCATCCTCACCACCATCGCCACCAACCCCCACACCCCCATCGGCGACATCGACATCCTCGACCCAACCGAACGAGAACGGATCACAACCAGAACGGATGCCGCCGCACCGCAGGCAGCGGCAACGACGGCCGGCACCACACTGGCCCAGGCACTCGTCGCCGCGGTCGAAGACGACCCGGAGGCCCCCGCCATCGTCGCGGACGATATCGACGTGTCCTACCACGACCTCGAAACCCGCTCGTCGCGGTTGGCGCGGGTGCTCATCGCGCGCGGCTGTGGCCCCGGCGCCGGCGTGGCGGTGCGGCTGGATCGCGGCATCGAAGCGGTCATCGCCACCTGGGCGGTACTCAAAACAGGCGCCGCCGTGGTCCCGGTCGACGCACTCGACACACCGCTGCCGCACGAGCTCGAGATCAAAGTCGGCCTCACGGTCGGCGACAGCCGGTCCAGCGACACGGTCGATTGGCTCGCCCTCGACGACCCGACCGTCGTCGCCGAGATCGCCGCCGAATCACCCCGGCCGGTCACCTACGCTCACCGCGCCCGCACACTTCGCGGGAGCGACACCGCCTTCCTCGGGGAGCGGACCCTCAGCTACGACGACTTGGCCACGGCCGCCGCACAATTGCGCGACCAAGCCGAACTCACCTATGAATCGCAGATCCTGCACCGCGGCGAGACGGGAACCTCCGCCGCACTGATCGAACTGATCTCAGGCGGGACCGTCGGCGCAACGGTCATCCTGGACCCCGACAATGAAGCGCAGGCCGACGAATGGGAAGCCAGTTGATCGCACCTCGGTCACTCGAGCGCCCAGCGGAGGGAGACCTCAGCTGAAGTGGACGACCGAGACGGCGCCCGCCGCGAGGCAGTACACGGCGAACGGCAGCAGCGTGCGGGTCTGGAAGTACCTCTCCAGGAACCGCACTGCCAGCCACGACGACACCCCGGACACGAGGGCGCCGACCAGCACCGGCCCCCTGATGCCGTCGGTCTTCGGGCCGATCAGCTCCGGTATCTCGAGCAGCCCCGCGCCCAGAATCGCCGGAGTGGCCAGCAGGAAGGCGAATTTGGCCGCATGCTCGTGTGCGAGGCCACGCCACAAACCGCCGACCATGGTCAGGCCTGCCCGGCTGAAACCGGTCAGCAGCGCGCCGACTTGGGCGAAGCCGATACCGAGGGCGTCCCTCGGTCCGAGGGCGGCCAAGGGCCGGTCGGATTGGCGGCGAGGTTCCGCTTCGGCGGTGAGAGTGCCGTTGCGGGCCTCCCGCAGGGCGAACCGCCGACCGTATTCGGCCAGTGACGGTTCGTTCCGTCGGCGCAGTCCCTCACCGATGATCAGCACGACACCGTTGAGCGCCAAGAAGACTGCGGCGTAGATCGGCGCCCCGAACAAGGCGTGCAAGGGATGTTCCAGCAGAAAGCCGAGCACGCCGACCGGAACGGTGGCGATGACGATCAGCCACGCCAGCCGCTGCGGAATGGTGTCGAGGCGCCCGGTTCGCAGCGTGGTGAGGAAACCTGCGACGATGGCACACCAGTCCCGCCAGTAGTAGCCGAGCAGCGCGACCGCCGTCGCCACGTGCAGCGCCACCACGAACGCCAGATACGGTGTGCCTGTACCGGAATCGCCTTCGCCGGTCAGCTTCTCCCAATCGCCTCCGAGCCATGCCGCGACCAGCACGGAGTGCCCCAGGCTGGAAATCGGGAAAAGTTCGGTGACCCCCTGCACCGCACCGATGACAGTCGCTTGAAAGTAGGTGAGCATCGGAGCGAGTCTCGCACGCGCGCAAAGGAAGCGCCGGACAGGCTCCTCCACGAACCCGGCGATATCCGGGCGATTACCCGCTGGCGCCGGCCGACAAGTCGAGCGCGATGTCGACGATGAGGTCCTCTTGTCCGCCGACCAGCCCGCGGCGTCCCACCTCGAGCAGGATGGTGCGCACGTCGATGCCGTAGCGCCGCGACGCGGTTTCGGCATGGCGCAGGAAGGACGAGTAGACACCGGCGTAGCCGAGTGTGAGGGTTTCGCGGTCCACACGCACCGGGCGATCCTGCAGCGGCCGCACCAAGTCGTCGGCGGCGTCTTGCAGAGCGAACAGATCGCAGTCGTGCTTCCAGCCGTACAGATCGGCGACGGCGACGAGAGGTTCGATCGGGCAGTTGCCCGCTCCCGCGCCGTGGCCGGCGAGCGAGGCGTCGACCCGGGTGACGCCTTCTTCGACCGCCACCACGGAATTGGCCACCGACAGCGAGAGGTTCTCGTGCGCGTGGATACCGATCTCGGTGCCCGGATCGAGCGTCTGGCGGTAGGCGCGGACCCGGTCGCGGACGCCGTTCATCGTCAACCTGCCGCCGGAATCGGTGACGTAGACACAATGCGCCCCATACGATTCCATCAATTTCGCTTGTTCGGCCAGGCGAGCCGGTGCGGCCATGTGCGACATCATCAGGAATCCGGAGACGTCCATGCCGAGTTCCCGTGCGGTGGCGATGTGCTGAGCGGACACATCGGCTTCGGTGCAATGGGTGGCCACGCGTACCGACCGGACGCCCAGCCGGTAGGCGTGCCTCAGTTCTTCGATGGTGCCGATACCGGGCAACAACAGCGTGGTCAGCCGGGCGTGCGTGAGATTGGCGGCCGCTGCTTCGATCCATTCCCAGTCGGTGTTGCTCCCCGGGCCGTAATTCAAGCTGCCTCCGGCGAGGCCGTCGCCATGGGCGACTTCGATGCCGTCGACCCCCGCCGCGTCAAGCGCGGCGACGATCCGCCCGACGTCGTCGGGAGTGATGCGATGGCGCACCGCGTGCATGCCGTCGCGAAGGGTGACGTCTTGGATGAACAGCTGGGTGGTCATCGGAGCGCTTCCCGTCCTGCCGGTGCGGCGGCGATCGTGTCGGCGATGGATTCGGCGTAGCGCACGGCCGCCGCGGTCATGATGTCGAGGTTGCCCGCGTAGGCCGGGAGGTAGTGGGCGGCTCCTTCGACTTCGAGGAAGACCGTCACCTGATGGGTGGGCGCGGCCGCGGCGTCCGGGCCGAGCAGGGTGTGCACCGGTTGATCCTGCGGGACGGCGGTGATCTGAACTTTCTGCTTGAGGCGGTAACCGGGCACGTAGGTGGCCACATGGGCGACCATCTGCTCCACCGACTCGCGAATCGCCTCGTGCGTGCCGGAGTCGGGCGCGGTGATCAGGCACAGCACCGTATCGCGCATGATCAGCGGCGGGTCCGCCGGATTGAGGATGATGATCGCCTTGCCGCGCTGGGCGCCACCGACCGCTTCGATCGCGTGCGCGGTGGTCTCGGTGAACTCGTCGATATTGGCGCGGGTACCCGGCCCCGCCGATTTCGACGCGATGGACGCGACGATCTCGGCGTAGGTGACCGGCGTCACGCGGGAGACGGCGGCGACGATCGGGATGGTAGCCTGCCCGCCGCAGGTCACCATGTTGACGTTGCGGGCGTGCCGATGTTCGTCCAGGTTCACCGCCGGTATGACGAACGGGCCGAGGGCGGCCGGCGTCAGGTCGATCAGGCGTTTGCCGAGCGGTTCGAGCACGGCGGCGTGCGCGGCGTGGGCCTTGGCGGAGGTCGCGTCGAAGACCACCTCGATCTCGTCGAAGTTCGGCAACTCCAGCAGGCCATGGACGCCATCGAACGTGGTCGCGACGCCGAACCTGCGCGCGCGGGCGAGGCCGTCGGATTCGGGGTCGATGCCGACCATCGCGCCCATCTCCAGCACCGTCGAGTGCCGGATCACTTTGATCATCAGATCGGTGCCGATATTGCCCGACCCGATCACCGCGACTTTGCGCTTGGCGGGGTTGTCGTTCATGGGTCTCACTCCTGGATGAAGGTCGCGGTCACCGAGCCGAGCCCGGTGATGTCGGCGGTGACGGTGGCGGGGCCCTGGATCGGGGCCATCGGTCCGAGCGCTCCGGAGAGAACGATCTGCCCGGCGCGCAGCGGACGGCCGAACTCCCGACTGGTCCGCGCCAGCCAGGCCAGGGCGTGCAGCGGATCGCCGAGACAGGCGGCGCCGGCTCCCGTCGACACTTCGGCGCCGTCGATGGACATGCGCATCTGCGCCGAGACAGGATCGAAGGAATCGAGCGTGCGATGGTCGGCGCCGAGGACGAACAGGCCGCTGGAGGCGTTGTCGGCGACGGTGTCGCCGAAGGTGATGTCCCAGCCCGCGATGCGACTGTCGACGATCTCGAGCGCGGCCACGGCGTAGCCGACCGCGCCGCGAATCTGCTCGTCATCGAGCGGGCCGTCCACCAAGTCCGCGGCGAGCACGAACGCGACCTCGGCTTCGAGCTTCGGTTGCAGCAACCGGCTCAGCGGCACCGGTGTGTCTTGCGGGTAGTACATATCGTCGAACAACACTCCGAAATCCGGTTGATCGACGCCGAGCTGGCGCTGCACCGCCGGCGAGGTCAAGCCGATCTTGCGCCCGACGATCTCCGCACCCGCAGCGACGCGCTCGGCGGTCAGCAGTTCCTGCACCGCGTATGCCGCGGCCACATCGTCGGAACCGATCAGATCGCGCACCGGCGCGCACGGGGTGCCGCAGCGGGCCGCCGCGCCGAGCAGGTCGGCGGCGGCAATCGTGGCGGTGTCCGCCGAAGGTCGGTCAGGGCCTGGAGGTGTTGGCATCGGGATCCCGGAATTCGTGAGGAAGTGTGGAACGGTGATCCCACTGTCGCCGCAGGCGGGAGAGGCCCGCCAGCGATGCGTTCCGCTGAGCCGAACGCCATCCGAGTAGAGTGAATCGGGCACGAAGGGTTGGAGGTCGACGGTGTCATCTGCGGCTGCCGGTCGTGCGGTAGACGGCTCGACCGTTCTGGGCAAGACCATGGCGGTGCTCGAGGCGTTCTCGATCGATGACACCGCGTTGAGCCTGGCCGAGCTCGCCCGGCGGACCCGGATGCCGAAGGGCACCTTGCACCGGGTGCTGTCGGACATGGTGGCGGTGCGGTTGCTGGACCGGACCGAGGCCGGATATCGGCTCGGCGGGCATCTGTTCGAGCTCGGGATGCGCGCCTCGGTCGAGCGCAGCCTGCTAGAGGTGGCGATTCCGTTCCTGGAGGAGTTGAACGCGCGCATTCACGAGACCGTGCATCTGGGCGTTCTGGACGGCACGGATGTGGTGTACCTGACCAAGATCGGCGGGCGTCGTCAGGCCAGCGCCCCCTCCCGGATCGGAGGCCGCATGCCGGTGCACTGCACGGCCATCGGCAAGGTGCTGCTGGCCAACGCCGACGCGGCGCTGCGCGACCAGGTGCTGACAGGACCGCTTCGGCGCCACACCCCGCGAACGATGATCCTGCCCGGCACGCTGCGCAACCAGCTCGATCGGATCGCGGCCGACGGCGTGGCCTTCGAATTCGAGGAATCGACTCCCGGCCTCGTGTGCGTCGCCGCCCCGGTTCGCGAGGCCGACCAGGTCGTGGCCGCGATCAGTGTGGCAGGGCCGTCCCACCGGTTCCATCCCGAGAACCACGCGGCAGCGGTCCGCGCGGCCGCCGAGGGAATCGGACTCACCCTCACCAGGCGGGCCCGGCTGTTGGGCATGCCCACCGCCTGAACAACTTTCCCCGGCGGCGCTGGTCTGGCCGGTCCAGGCGGCCTGCTGACGGTCGTACTCGTTCTTCCACTGCGCCTTGTCCTCTGCCGGCGCGCTCCAGGACGCCCCACTCGACGAGAGTGTTCGCCGGCCGGTGCGTCGTGGCCTCGGCGACTCCGCTGCGGCGGGACAGTTCGGTGCGCGGCTACGCCGCCGAATCCGCATCGAACGCTTCGATCAGCAACCGCGCTTCGATCGACTCCCCGCGACTGCGCGTGATTGACATCGGCAGCTCGCCAATTTAATTTGTCATCAAACGTAATTGCCTTTGATGTTAAAGGTGCTTTGCGCTGCGGGTGACGCCACGCGGCGTAGGCAGCTGTTCAACCGTCGGGAGTGCACGATGACGCAGCGGAAATCCGATGCCGTCGAGGTCGCCGAGTGGCTTCGTGACGCGGCCGGACCGTTCGACGTGCCGCACGCCGACAGGTCACCCGAGACGCTGCCCGCGCTCGCCGACCTGATAGAAGACGTTGTGGTCGCAGGCATCGGCATGTCCACCCGAGCCGGGCACGAAGTATCCGTCACCGCACACCGGGTCCTGCGGACGCTGGTGGAGCGCAAGGGCTTCCGTGCGCTGGCCCTGCTGGACGACGAGACGGTGGTCGCCGCCCTCGACGACTACACCCGCACCGGCCAGGGCGATCCTCGGAAACTACTCGGCGACGCGTGGGTTCCCTGGCGAAATACCGAGACCCTCGCCGTACTGCAGTGGATACGCGAGTTCAATCGCGCGCATCAGGACGATCCGGTGCGGCTGTTCGGATTGACGCCCGAAGCGGCCCGGCCGGCGCACTACGCGCAGGTCTGCGACTTCGTCGCCGCCGTGGCGCCGGACCGGCTCGCCGACCTGCGCGCGCATTACGACCCGATACTCTCCGCACACCGAGTGGGTGAGCACCTGCAACGGGCCGGGGGCACCCATCCCGGCCGCCCCTTCGTCGACCACGCCCGGGACGCGTTGGCGCTGGTCGAATCGCTACCGGGGGTCGCCGACGAACCGACGGCGCTCGACGCGGCGCGGCTCATCGTGCGATACCACCAATTCAGCACCGCCTCCGGGCGCCGTGACTTCGCCGCCGAGGCCGCGGACGCCGCCGACCGAATCGCCGCCTGGCACGAGCGCACCGGACAGCGGATCGTGTACTGGGAGGGGATCTCGAACACCGCGGTTGCCCCGCGGCTGACGATCGCGGCGATGTCCCAGGAGTTCCCGACCACCGGATTCCTGTTGCGCGAGCGCTTCGGCACCGGCTACCTGTCCCTGGCGATCGCGTTTCACTCCGGCGAGCTGCGCGCGAATCTGACGGTCCCGGCTCCCTCGCGCGAGTTCGCCGACAGCGTGCTGGATCATCCCGACCACGCCGGTTATCTACTGGACCTGCGCACCGCGCCGCCCGGCCCGGTCCGGCGATGGCTACACCGAGCGACCAGACTGCGCCTGATCATCGGCACCTACCGCCCGGACCGCGACGCGGACCATCACATCGCCGGCGCCGGAGTGGGCGACTGGTTCGACATCCTGCTTCGGATCCGCACCGTCACACCCACGCACCACCTCGCCTAGCCGCGCCTTTACGCCGCTGAGGCACAGTTTGCCGGAGGGTTCCCAATAGGTATATCCATCTGTTACATTACCGATGCGGAGCCTATATATACGCGTGCTGCTCCTCGTCCGAACGACAACGCCGTCACCGGACATCCGCCCCGACAATGCCGTCGGCAGGCCGACAATGCCGTCGGCCGTGCAATGGATTCACCCCCGGATACCGCTGCAGCCCGTCCCGCCTCGGTCGAGTCGGGCTGTGCGGCCTGAAGACGGCCGGAACAAGCGCGGGCGACTCGCACGCCCCGATCGGACATTCAGCAAGAGGAACCCATCGACATGCCGATCAACTTTCTGAGTGGGCTCGATTTGATCGCCGCGCTCGACGCGCGCAATGTCGAAGCCCATCTCGCCGATGCCGTCGAGGGCTGTACGGCATGCGCCACCACTTCCAGGCCCGGCCCCGGCTGCCCGGCAGGCCTCGCCGCCCGGATCCACAACGCTGCCGCGCCATCTCCCCTGACAGCGATCGAGATCATCGACGGACTGCGCAACCTGCACCGTTCACCGGATCAAGAAGACTCCGGCATGTAGCACCCCGGTAGCACCCCCTGCTCGGCTGGATGGCCACGCCATTGCTTCCGGTATGCACGGGTGATGGCCTCGCGCTGACGCCGCGGCAGTGGCGGGCGCGGTGCACGGCACCGCGACCCGCGGCGGTCGTCGATCATGGTCGACAAGCCGATAATCGGACGCGCCCAGCGCATCCGGCACATCGGCGACGTCCCCGAGACCGACAACCGTGAGGAAAATTCATGACCGGCCCACTGCTACGCGACAAGACCGCCGTGATCACCGGCGCCGCCCAGGGAATCGGTTACGCGATCGCCGAGCGATTCGTCGCCGAGGGCGCGCGCGTCGTCGTCGGTGACATCGACGGGACCGCCGCCGCGCGGGCCGCCGAACGTCTCGGCGGCGCGGCCGTCGCGCGCGGCGTGCGTTGCGATGTCACCGTCGCCGACGAGGTGCAGGCTCTGCTCGACGCGGCCGCGGAGTCCTTCTCTCCGCTCGACGTGATGGTCAACAACGCCGGGATCACCCGCGACGCCACCATGCGCAAGATGACCGAGGACCAGTTCGACCAGGTGATCTCGGTGCACCTCAAGGGCACTTGGAACGGCACCCGGCTGGCCGGCGCGATCATGCGTGAGCGCGGCAGCGGAGCCATCGTCAACATGTCGTCGCTGTCGGGCAAGATCGGGCTGGCGGGCCAGACCAATTACTCCGCCGCCAAGGCGGGCATCGTCGGCCTGTCCAAGGCCGCCGCCAAGGAACTCGCGCACCTGGGCGTGCGCGTCAACGCGATCCAGCCCGGCCTGATTCGCACCGCGATGACCGAGGCGATGCCGCAGAACGTGTGGGATCAGAAGATGGCCGAGATACCGCTCGGGCGGGCGGGGGAGGTGAGCGAGATCGCCTCCGTCGCGCTGTTCCTGGCTTCGGATCTGTCGTCGTATATGACCGGGACCGTGCTCGAGGTGACCGGTGGGCGGTTCATGTGACCGCCCTCGGCACCGCGTCCGGGCTGGGCCGGAGCGAGGTCAACTCGAGGTCGTGGTCTGGGATCGCGGGAATCGGTGGCCCATGACATCCGCCCACCACGCGTTCGAAGCGCTGGACTCGGGCCAGATGATCCGGTCTCGGTCGTCGTCGTCGGAGATGGGCGTGTTCATGTCCTCGATCACGATGCAATCCTTCGCGCCGTTCATCCTCTGGAAGAGGGCATCTCGTCTCGTGCGGCGCGAGCTATTCGTGACGTAGGTCGAACCGGCCGGTCGTCGAGCAGCGGGGATGCCCCGATCGCGTACCGGCACGACCGCGCTGTCGAGCCGATACGTGCAGCGGATACCACCCGCGATCACAAACAAACCGTTCTTTCGGTACCACTTCGCGGATCCGTCGCGAGGTGCGCGGAACCCGGCGGTTCCACACGTTCCGGAGATCATGCAGCGTCGCGGGACCTGCCCGCCGAAGCGCGGCGGACGCTGACAGCATCTGTGTCCCCGCATCAGCGCAACTGGTCCTCGACGGGGATGCCCACGGTCCGGTCACCAGGTCAGGACGGGCTTGACGACCTTTCCGTCGCGCTGCTCCGCGAGCGCGACATTGATGTCGGTATGCGGGTACGTCGTCACCAGTCGGTCGATGGGGAAGCGCCCGGCGGCGTACAGGTCCAGCAGGTGCGGGATGAAGGTCGCGGGCACCGCGTCGCCTTCGAGGCAGCCGCGGATCCCTTTGCCGCCCAGCACGATATCCCGCAAGTCGATCTCCGGGACGCCGGTACCGAGGCCGACCGCGACCACGGTGCCGCCGAGCGCCGCCCCGGCGGCGGCTGTGGCGAGCACACGCGACGATCCCGTGGTATCGAGTGCGTGGGTCGCCCCGCCGTCGGTCAGCTTCCGTACCTCGGGCACGATGTCGTCGGCCGCCGGATCCAGGGCCGCGGTGGCGCCGAGTTCCAGCGCCAGCGCCCGCCGGAAGGGCGACGGCTCCACCACGACCAATTCGGCGACCTCGCTCACCAGAGCCGCCAGCACGCCCGCCATCCCGACCGCACCCACGCCGTAGACCGCGACACGCGCATCCCGGTCCGGTCGCAGGACATTGAGTACCGCTCCGGCGCCGGTCAGGAAGCCGCAGCCCAGTGGAGCCAGGATTGCCGGATCGACCTGCGTGTCGACGACCACCGTGTTGTCGGCGGTGGTCAACGCGTACGCGGCGAAGCTCGATTGACCGAAGAACCCGTCCAGCACCGAAGTGCCCGCGATGGTGACCCGTGAAGAGCGGTCCGCCCGGGCGCCGAACTGGTTGAGTTTCGCAGCACGTACGCAATATGCCGGCCGTCCGGCTCGGCAATTCCGGCACGTTCCGCAGTGCCGGAACGTCAACACGACGCGGTCACCGGGCCGTACACCGGTCACCGAGGCGCCGACGGCCTCCACCACTCCGGCGCCCTCGTGCCCGAGCAGCACGGGACGGTCGGCCGCGCCCGCCGCCCGGGCGACCAGGTCGGTGTGGCAGATCCCGGCGGCCTGGACCCGGACCAGGATCTCGTCGACGCGCGGTTCATCGATCTCGACGGCTTCGACGGTGAACGGCGCGGCCGGGTCACGCGAGAGCACCGCGGTGGTGGTCACCATCGCTCAGACCCGCTCGAGCAGGAAGTAGAAGTACTCGCCATGGGCCAGCACCACGTCGGGCCTGCCGTTCATGATGCCCATCAGCGTGTTCTCGTCGAGCCATTTGAAGTGGTCGAAGACCGGGCGGCTGTCGTAGACCATGGTGGCGGTCACCTCGCCGCGGAACTCGATATTCCACAGCGTCGCTTCCCCACCACCGCCGAGTTCGATATCGGAGAACAGCGACCCGTCCTCCGCGCGGCAGATCAACGGCTTCGCGTCGGACACGCTGTGGAACGTCTTGCCGTACCAGCGACTGACCGAGAGCGCTTTACGCAGCGGATGCTCGGTCGGAAACGCCGCTCCCTTCCATTCACCCAGGATGTCCTCGGCGCGCGCGACGGGCAGATCGGCCCACAGCGCATCCAACTCGGCCGCGGTCACCCCGGTCTCTCGCGCGGCGAGATCTCGCCAGTCAGTCCCTGTAGCGCCCATAACCATCCTCGTTCCCACGTGCGGTTTCCAGAACCTTTTGGTTCGGAAACTGTATATCCGAACCAAAAGGTTCGGCAAGATAGGATTCGTCCATGCGCGCAGCAGGTCAGGCCACCCGGGAACGGATTCTCGCCGCGGCCAAAGCGGAGTTCGCCCAGTACGGCATCGCCGGCGCGCGCATCAATCGCATCGCCGAGGCGGCCAAGGCGAGCAAAGACCGGCTCTACGCGTACTTCGCGGGCAAAGACGAGTTGTACGCCGCGGTCACCGAGGAATGGGTCACCCAGACCACCAACGAAACCGCCCTCGACGCCGCGGACCTGCCGGGTTACGTGGGACGACTCTTCGACCACTACGTCACGCACCCCGACAACGCTCGCCTGCAGGCTTGGGCCGAGATCGAACAGACCCACATCCCCGCCGCCGAAGACGCCATCCGCCGGATCATCGCGGGAAAGCTCACCGAGATCCGGCGCGGGCAAGGCCAAGGGCTGATCACGGCGGAATTCCAGCCCATCACCCTGATCGTCATGCTGACCGACCTGGCCCGTACCGCGGCCATGCACGCCACCCGCATCGACCATCGCAACCGCACCGAACGCCGCGCCGCCACGGTCCTGGCCGCCCGTCGGCTGGTCAGCCCGGAGGCGTTCCCGGCCGACGAGGCTCGTTAGTTGCCGAGGGCTTGCCGAGCCGACCCGAGAGATGGTGGGCTGGTGTAAGCGTCACATGACTCCGACCGGACGGTAAGCGCCGAGACGACGATGGAGAAACGCATGGACGAGATCGAACGCACACCGCGGCTCACGGCGTTCCCGCGCATCGACGACTACGGCTTCATCTCCGATTGCGAGGTCACCGCCCTGATCTCCCCCAGTGGAGCCATCGAGTGGATGTGCTTGCCCCGCATGGACTCTCCGAGCGTGTTCGCGGCCATTCTCGATCGATCCGCCGGCTCGTTCCGCTTCGCTCCCGCCGATTTCGTGGTGCCCACCGACCGTCGCTACATCCCGGGCACGATGGTCATGGAGACGAGCTGGCGCAGCGGCGATGGGTGGGCGACAGTGCGCGATGTGCTGCTGGTGGGGCCATGGCGGCACCAGACACCGGGCCGGAGTGCGCATCGACGCACCCCCACCGATTACGACGCCGAGCACATCCTGCTGCGCACGGTGCACTGTGAGACCGGTCAGATCCAGTTCGGGCTCGATTGCCAACCGGCCTTCGACTACGGCAGGTATCGCGCTCGGTGGGACTATCTCGGCAGCTATCACCTCGCCCAGGCCGGCGCCGAGGGGACCGATCTGCAACTGACGTTGAGCACCGACATGCGCTTGGGATTGGAAGGCACGCACGCGGTCGCCCGCACACTATTGAAGACGGGCGACACCCGGTTCTGCGCCCTGGCCTGGGGTAGTCGCGACGCCCCGGGCGATGCGGAGGAGGCCGAAGAGCGGCTGCTGCGGACGATCCACCATTGGCGGCACTGGCTGGCCGGCGGGCGATTCCCGGATCATCCGTGGACCGCGGAACTCACCCGCAGCGCACTGACCCTCAAGGGATTGACCTTCGCCCCGACCGGCGCCGTCGCTGCCGCGGCCACCACGTCACTGCCCGAAACCCCTGGTGGAGAGCGCAACTGGGACTATCGCTATTCCTGGATCCGCGACTCCGCCTTCGCCCTGTGGGGCCTGTACACACTGGGCTTCAGCTGGGAGGCGAACGATTTCTTCTCCTACATCCTCGACTTGACCGAGGAAGCCCAGGACATGCAGATCGTCTACGGCATCGGCGGCGAAACCGATCTCGCCGAACAGACCCTCCCCCACCTGCGTGGCTACGACAACGCCACCCCGGTGCGCGTCGGCAACGAGGCATACCGGCAACGCCAGCACGACGTGTGGGGCGCGGCGCTGGACGCGGTCTACCTCTACGCCCGCCATCAAGATCAAATCGACGCCCGGGCGTGGCCGTTGCTCGGCCGCGCGGTCAAGAGCGCTCTCACCTACTGGCGCGAGGCCGACCATGGCATCTGGGAGGTTCGCGGGCAAGCCCAGCACTTCACCTCCAGCAAGGTCATGTGCTGGGTCGCCGCCGATCGCGGCGCCCGGCTGGCTCGCATCCACCAGGATTTGGACCGGGCACAGCGCTGGCAACAGGCCGCCGACGAGATCCATGCCGACATCTGCGCACATGCCGTCGACTCCCGCCGGGTGTTCACCCAGTACTACGGCAGCACGGCGCTGGACGCGTCGACCCTGCTCATCCCGCTGGTCCGTTTCCTGCCACCCGATGACGATCGGGTACGCAACACCGTGCTGGCCATCGCCGACGAACTGACCGAAGACGGCCTGGTCTTGCGATACCGCGTCGGTGAGACCGACGACGGATGCGCAGGCGAGGAAGGCGCTTTCACGATCTGCTCGTTCTGGCTGGTCTCGGCGCTGTCGGAGATAGGCGAGAAGCAACGAGCCAGACAACTGTGCGAGAAACTCCTCGGCTACGCGAGCCCGTTGGGTTTGTACGCGGAGGAGATCGACCCCCGGACCGGCCGCCACTGGGGCAACTACCCGCAAGCGTTCACCCACCTCGCCTTGATCAACGCCGTCATGCACGTCATCCAGGACGAACAGGCGATTCTGCGGCAGGCGCTCGGCGGTGAATCGATCGCCCCTCGCCTGGACGACGCCCCGCTCACCAGGGGATATATCCACCGCTGACCGGCGCTCCACTCCAGCGAATCCCCTGCTACCCAGTGCTGGGTGTTTGGCGCGCCACGGCGCGAGACGGATCAGTACTATCACGTCGAACTGTTACCAGCACTAAGGACTTCATTGAACGGCTCGACGATAGCGATGCTCGGCATCGCTGCGACCGCGGCGCTCGGCATGACCGCCGCACCCGCGACCGCGGACCAAATGGCAGACAAATCTCGCGTCGTCGAGACCGAGGACGGCTGGGAGTTGCGGATCAGCAAGACCGCCGAAGACGTGCAGCGCGTACCCAATCTCGCCGCGACGCCGTTCAGCAGGGAAGGGTTCGTCACCTTGTCGGCGGCCGCCGACATCGGCGGCGAGGGCCGGGAAGCGGTGAACTCCGGGACGTTGCAGCTGGGATATCAGATCGGCTGCCAGGCCGACGTGTCCAACGGCCTCACCGTGGGCCTGTCCGCGGCGATCGGCCCGAACGCCATGGTGACCGTGGCCCCCTCCCCAGGTCTCGCGGTCGGCGGCAGCGCGCTTGCCCTGCCGAACATGTCGACGACGATCAAGCCCGGCACCATCAACAGCATCACGCTCGGTACGAAACCGCTTGCGGGAGCGCATGGTTCGATCTCGGTCGACCAGATCCAGATCAAGATCGATGCGTGTGCGGGCGCAGTGAGCCTGCGCTCGTTCGCGATTGTGTCGATATCCACGGCCACAGCCGACAATTCGGTCGCTGTCTACGGTGACCCGATATGGCTGTGATCCACATGCGCCGTTGGATGGCGCCGGTCGGCGTGTCGGTCTCGTTGATCATCGCCGCGGCCGGCGCGTCCGCCGAGCCGATCGTTCCGGCCGGTCCGGGGTCCACCTGCGCCGAAGCACACAGTGCTCCCGCGTGCGGCGACGACAAGCCCGCACCCAGCAGCCGCGGGCCCGCCGCGCAGGCACCGGCACTGCCACTGCAAATACTGGCGCCGCCACCCGGGCGGTCGGCACCGAGTACGAATACGCCGGCCGGTGCGCTGGTACCTCCTGCGCCGGGACCGGCCGGAGCCACCCCGATCGTGCCGTCGAGGTAGCCGGGCGACGGGCTGGTCGCCGACTGAGACGATCAGCCCTATCGCACTCGCGCCGCAGAACAGGTCGGCCGTCGGCGTGCGCGCTCGGGCCGTGAAGCGGCGCGGACAGGTCAGCTTCGCATCTCCGTACTCGAAGCTGACACGGCCGCCGGTCGGTCATCCTTCCGCGCCGCCACGATGACGAGTACCCCGGCGATGATTCCGACGAAGAACGGGGATGGCACCAGAAGAACGCCCCCCAGCGCGCACCATGCCACGAGGCCCCAGCCGATCCCGGTGGGCACGGGCACGCCGCGGCCGGCGAGATGCCAGATCAGCACAGCCAACAGGATCAGCGGTACGGCGAAACAGCCCGGGCCGGCCCAGAATGTGACCTTGTTCTGCAGCGACTCCGTCGTCTGTACGGCATCTCCGTCCGCGAGCGCGAGCGGGACGGCCGCCCATATCCCCCGATCGACCCAGCCGGTGATGTCCGCCCAGGCGGTTAGCGCCAGCAAGAACAGGTGCCCGGTACCCAGCACGACCATGATCGCGGCGGCCCAGCGGAGCAATCGTTTCCTGGTGTTCATCGTGACCTTCCGATGGCTGCTGCGCAGCACCTTTTGTACGGTGCCGTATAATTGATTTGTACGGTAACGTATAACATCAGCGCGATCAATGGAGGTGGCCAGATTCCAGCCGTACCCCGCACCACACGCGCCCGCTGGATCGAGGCGGGCCTCGAGGCTCTTGCCCGCGGAGGCCCCGAGGCCGTCCGCGTCGAGACGCTCGCCGCCGAGCTCGGCGTTACGAAAGGCGGGTTCTACGGGTACTTCGACGGCCGTCCCGCGCTGCTCACGGCGATGCTCGACGAGTGGGAACGCCGGTGCACGACGGCGGTCATCGCCCAGACCGAGGCCGAGGGCGGCGATGCCGCCGAGCGGATCCGCCGAGCGGGACAACTGACCTTCGCGGAGGACCTGCACCGGATCGATATCGCGGTGCGGGCTTGGGCGCGCCACGACGAGTCCGTCGCGGCGCGCCTGCGGCGTATCGACAACGAGCGAATGGACTTCCTGCGCACGATGTTCGGAGCTTTCGTCACCGACCCCGACGAGATCGAAGCACGAACCACCCTGACGTTCGCCCTCGCGATCGGCCGCCACTTCATCGTCGCCGACCACCCCGGGTACAGCAAACGCGAAGCCGTCCAGCTCGCCGGGGAATACCTTCTGCGTCCACCGCAGTGAATCCCCTGCCGAAATGCCGCGTTCGATGAAGGCGGTTGCCGCCCGTAGCCAGATGCGGTGCGCTGTCTCGGTCGCTCCCCCTGCGGCGCACGCCCGTGACGACGCACGCGACCGCTTCGCGGGAGCGGATGACGCACGCGACCGCGGATGCGCCGTCGGCGCTGCGACGTCAACGGTTCGAGACGCGCCGGGCCGGTGGCGAACGCATTCACCCGGCGTCGCGCCCGAGCTCGCGCAGAGCCGCGAGGGCGTCCTCCAGCGTGCGGACGTAGGGCACCTCGGGCGGCAGGCGGACCGCGGACCAGCCCGGTCCGGCGACCAGCACCCGTGCCGCGTTCCGGCGCACGGCACAGATCGTTTCCGCCGTGGCGGTGGCGGGCACCTGTGACCAGAGCGTGAGCACGCACGGGCGGTCGTGGTGCGACAGGGCGTCGGTCAGGGCCGAGTCGGGCACCGCCGCGCCCAGCAGCAACGCCACGACACCCCGCTCGGCCAGCGCGGCCCGCAGCACCTCCAAGGGCAGCACGTGGTACTCCCCCGCGGTGCAGGACAGGAGAATCGGCGGCTGGGAACGCGGGCGCCGCACCGGCGGGAACATGCGGTGCAGGCCGGCGAGCACCGCCCAGGACAGCAGATGCTCTACGTCGATCAGACCCCGGCCACCGGCCTGCCCGGTGACGATCGTCGCGAATGCCGGACGGCACAGCCGGTTCCAGGTCGCGACGACACCGTCGTGCGCCAAACCGGCCATGACCTCGGTGAGCGCGAGATCGGGTTCGAGCTGTTCGGCCGCCGCCAAGAGGGCGCTGCGACCCGCTGCCCCTTCCGGAGCTTCGGCGCGTGCTTGTCGTGCCGCACTGGCCGGTGTGGCGCCGGCTCCGACGAGTTCGATCATGCGCCGCAAGGCGGCGATATCGGATTCGGAATAGCGCCGGTGTGCGCCCGGCCGATCTCTCGGCGGGCCGATCGCGTAGCGCTGGTTCCAGCTGCGCAGGGTGGCGACCGGAACGCCGAGCCTGGCCGCCACCGCACCCACTGTGTAACGGGCGGATTGTTCGTCACCCATCGCCGGACCGCCTCCCCCCGGGATGGTGATGGTCCGGAGTGCCGGGCGAGTTGTCCGCGCCCGGCCGGAAACCGACGTGCGCGGATACCGGAGGCCGAACTCCCATGACGCCGCAGACCCAGCGGCTGTCCGGAGGCCTCCGCGTCAGCACGTCTTGCACTCCTTCCGGAACAATCAGTTGATGCGTCGATTTTGCATCATTAAGCGCGTAGTGTGAAGCCCGGAACATCAAAACTCCCGAAGGAGAACGTCATGGACCGACTTACCCTCACGCGCTCGATCGGCTTGACGGCCGGTGCGGGCGCGGCGTCACTGGGCCTGCTGTTCGCCGCACCGGCCGCCACCGCCGCCCCGGCGGGCTGCCCCGCTCCGGGCCTCGCGGCGACCCAGAACTCCGACGGTGGCGCCTCGTGCTCGGCGACCAGTGGCGCAGGCGGCGCCGCAGCCGCGTACGGCTTCGATGGAAAAGCCACCGCGGATGCCGCGCCGACCAGCCTGTCCCTGGCGATAGCACAGAACGGTGGCGTCGCCGCTTCGAACTCGGCGGCGCTGTCCGGCCCGGCTGCGATCGCGCTCGGCCCCGGCGCGACGGTCACGACAACCGGTGTGCGCCCGGGGTTGTCGATCGGAATCGCCGGTCCCGGCGCGACGGTCGCGGTCACCGGCGTCTCGACCCCGACATGTAGCGGCGGTTTCGGCTTCGCGGGTGACTTTCAGACATGGCAGGGCTGCTTCTCGCCTCGATAGTGCATCATTATGAGTAAAATCGCGGAGCTAGAAGTAGGCGTCCGAGGCGAACGAAGGGGAGCGGGAATGAGCGTCGTGTCGTCCGAGCCGGCAGCAACCGATTCGGTCAGGGGAATTCCGGCGCTCGGTGCCGCACCCTCCCTTTCGCTGTGGCGGGACGCGGTGCGCCGAAAGGTACTCGACGAGATCACTGATTTTCTCGCGCGAGCGTGCCCTGTCGCGCTCACTCGCCTGGGTGCGCAGGACGTTCTGCGCCAATACGCCCTGGGCGGCAAGTGCGTGCGGTCGACGTTCATGTACCTCGGCTGGCTGTGCGGGGCGCCGGATGACCCGGCAGCCTTGCGCGCGGCGGCCGGTCTGGAACTGCTGCACGCGTTCGCACTGGTGCAGGACGACGTCATGGACCAGTCCGCGACGCGGCGCGGCGCCCCGTCCGCGCATGTCCGGTTCGCCGCGGCGCACCGCGGCACCCGTGCGCCCGGCTCCTCCGACCGGTACGGCGAATCCGCCGCGACACTGCTCGGGGATATGTGCCTGGTGTGGGCCGAGCAGATGCTCCGGGAAAGCGGGCTCGCCGAGTCCGCGCTCGCGCGGGTATGGCCGCGCTACGACAGCATGCGGGTGGAGCTGGCGACCGGCCAGTTCGCGGATCTGCTCAATGACGCGCGCCTCGAGCCGGCGCTGGACTCGGTCCTGGCGATCGCACGAGCCAAATCCGGCAACTACACCGTGCGACGCCCGTTGGAGATGGGCGCCGCGATGGCCGGCTGCGGCGCGACCGTGGTGGACGCCCTGGGCCGCTACGGCGCCGCGATCGGCGAGGCGTTCCAGTTGCGCGACGACATTCTCGGCATCTTCGGGTCGCAGGCCGTGACCGGGAAACCCGCCGACAGCGACCTCGCCGAACGGACGGCGACCAGCGTTGTGGTCCTCGCGCGCGAACTGGCGACCTCGGCGGCGCGGGCCGAACTGTCGGATCTGCTGCATCGTCCCCGGCTCGGCACCGCCGAGATCGCCCGGGCACGAACGCTGATCACCGAATCCGGCGCCCCCGCGAGGATCGAGACGATGATCGCCGAACTGGTCGACAGCGCACACGGCGCGCTGGACGCCGCGAATCTTTCCACACCGATGCGTGCCGCCCTCGCGTACATGGCAGCCGCCTGCACCGAACGCGTCGCCTGACCGGAGGTTGAACCGATGCGCACCGTCGAAGGCGCTACCGACCGAATCGTGATCGTCGGGGCAGGCTTGGCAGGGTTGTCCGCAGCCCTGCACCTGGCCGGCCGATCGCGCGAAGTGATCGTGGTGGAACGCGACTCGGTGCCGGGCGGACGAGCCGGGCACGCGGAGGTCGCCGGCTACCACTTCGACACCGGCCCGACGGTCCTCACCATGCCGGACATCGTCGAGAGTGTCTTCGCCGCTGCCGGAGCACAGGCTGACGACCATGTGCGGCTGATACCCGTGGAACCGGCGTACCGGGCGCATTTCGCCGAGGGCCGGACGCTGGAGGTGCACACCGACGCCGAGCGGATGCACGAGGAGATCCGCCGGTTCGCCGGGACCGGCGAGGCCGACGGTTATCGCCGTCTGCGGCGCTGGCTGACGCGTTTGTATCGCGCGGAGATGGACCGGTTCATCTCGGCGAATTTCGATTCGCCGCTGTCGATGGCGACTCCCGCACTGGCCAGGCTGATCGCCGCGGGCGGGTTCGGGCGATGGGATAGCGCCGTCCGGCGCTACATCCGCGACCCGGACCTGCGACGTGTCTTCACCTTTCAATCGCTGTACGCGGGCGTCGCGCCCAACCGGGCGCTGGCGGCCTACGCGGTGATCGCCTACATGGACACCGTCGGCGGGGTGTTCTTCCCGCGTGGTGGCATGCGTGCGCTTCCTGCTGCGCTGGCAAGCGCGGCGACAAATGCGGGTGTCCGCTTCCGCTACGACACCGCGGTCACCGCCCTGGACCGCGTAGGCTCGCGGATCACCGGCGTGCTCACACAGCACGGCGACCGCATCCCCTGCGACGCCGTGGTGTTGACGACCGAACTGCACGAGGCGTACCGCCTCCTCGCGCGGGCACCGCGGCGTCCGGTCCCGCTGACCTCCGCCCCGTCGGCGCTGATCGCCCATCTCGCGTGCGCGCCCGCGGCCGGAATCGCGCACCACAGCCTGCTGTTCGGGACGGCCTGGGAGGAATCGTTCGACGACATCATCGTGCGCGGACAGGTGATGGGTGATCCTTCACTGCTGGTCACCCGGCCCACCGCTACCGATCCCGCTACGGCTCCGGCAGGACGCGACCTGCTGTCGGTCCTCGCGCCGGTGCCGAATCTCGAAGGCCGCCGGATCGATTGGCAGCGAGCGGGCACCGGCTACGCGGAGCAGATCCTGACGATCGCTCAGCAACGACTCGGCGCACGACTCGGCGATGTCGAGATCCTGCGGGTCGACACACCCGCCGACTGGGCGCGCCGCGGCATGCGCGCGGGCAGCCCGTTCGCGCTCGCGCACACGTTCGCCCAAACCGGTCCGTTCCGGCCGGCCAACATGATCCGCGGTATCGACAACGTCGTCTTGGCCGGGGGCTCGACCGTGCCGGGAGTGGGGATTCCGCCGGTGCTGATCTCCGGGCGGCTCGCCGCGGATCGCGTCACCGGTCTCCAGCCGCAACGGCACCGGCGCACCGTACCCGTGCGAGCCACGCTCAGCACCAGCCGAATCGATCGATCACAGTGATGGGAGCCGAGATGACCCGCACCGCACCCGAAACCGGAATCAGCGAACCGCCTCTGCACCGGTCCTACCGGTACTGCAGGCAGCTCAACGCACGCCACGGAAAGACCTTCTTCCTGGCGACCCGATTGCTGGCGCCCGATCAGCGCCCGGCGGTGCACGCCCTGTACGGATTCGCGCGCCGCGCCGACGACATCCTCGATGAGTTCGACCCGCGTCGCGAACCTGCCGAAAGGGCCCGGCAGCTGGACGCACTCGCCGGGCACTTCCACGATCGTGACGCCGGTGCCGACGCCGTGCTTCCCGCGATTCTCGACACCGCCGATCGGTATCGCATTCCAGCGGCCCTGTTCGACGCTTTCCTCGCCTCGATGCGGATGGATCTGATGGTGACCGACTATCCCGACCGTGCCGCACTCGACACCTATATCTACGGTTCGGCCGAAGTCATCGGATTGCAGTTGCTCCCGGTCCTGGGCGCCATCTGCGCCGAGGAGGCCGCACCCCATGCCGCCGCGCTCGGTAAGGCGTTCCAACTGACCAACTTCCTGCGGGACATCGCCGAAGACCTGGTTCGTGGCCGGGTCTATCTGCCCGCCGACGAACTGGCCGCGTTCGGCGTCGACCGCGATCTCCTGGGCTGGTGCCTGAAGCACCGGCGCACCGAGCCTCGGGTCCGCGGAGCCTTGGCGGCGCAGCATGCGATCACCCGCGACATCTACCGCTTCGCACACGCCGGAATCGCCTTGCTGCACCCTCGTTCACGCCCGTGCGTCACTACGGCCACCACGCTGTACGCGGAGATCCTCGACCGCATCGAGGACAGCGATTTCGCGGTGTTCGACCGCCGCGCCACCGTGCCGAACCGGAGGCGCGCGCAGGTCGGCGCGACCGGCCTGGTCAAGGCATGGTGGGCACGCCGCGTGCAGCGGTGATCGTTCCGGCGCGCAGGCGGCCGGGTCCTGCGATAGCGTTCCGCGACGAATCCGGAGCGCCGTGAGCAGCCGGGATTTTCGTCATCGCGGGCGCGGCGGGGCTGCATCAGTATCCTGATGTCGTGATTACGCTCAGAAAAGAAGACGGTGCCGCGGACCTCGCGGGGATCACGAAGTTGAGTGTGGGGGTGAGCTGGGATCCGTCCTCCGGCACGAGCGGCGGCGCACTCGGCTGGGCGCGCCGCAAACGCGGTGTTGACCTGGATCTGGTCGCCGTTCTCATGCAGGGCAGCGAACCGGTGCGCTTCGCGGGACTCGATTCGCTCGACCCACTGGGCAACGGCTCGGTCGCGCACACCGGCGACGAGCAGACCGGCGCCGCCTCCGGCGACGACGAGACCATCCACGTCACCTTCGCCGACGTCCCCACCGCGATCGACGCCATCATCTTCGTCGCCGCCGCCTTCAAGAAGGGCAGTTCCTTCGACAAGGCCAACAACATCTCCTTCAAGGTCTACGACGCCACCGGCGGCAACAGCCAGCAGGTCGCCGACATCTGGCCCTCACTGCTCGGCACCGACAACGCCAATGCGGTGGCCCGCGCCTTCCGCAACGGCGACCAATGGCAGCTCGAAGTCCTCAACCGCCAAGGCAAGATCAAACAAGGTGACATGCAAGCACTTTTGCGCTTCGCCATGCAATAGCGACGGCAAACCAGGGGCCGGGATCGTCCGCGTCTTCGAATCGCGCGCTGATACGCGGATTCCGCCACTCGATGGACTGCCCCAGTTACTCTGGGCCAATGCGATCTCGGTTCCGTCGGTACGTCCTGGCCGCGCTCGCCGGCGCGGCATCCACGCTGCTGCTCGCCACGCAATCGCCGGCCACCCCGCCCGTACAGCCGGTGGCCGGCCTACCGGCTCTGGGCGGGAATTTCCTCTGGGGCGTATCGACTTCTGGTTTCCAGTCCGAAGGCCATGCGCCCGACAGCAATTGGACGCGGTACATCGGAGCCACCCCCGGATACGACGGCCTGGGCGATTCGGTCGACTTCTACGGCCGATACGCGTCGGACATCCAGCTCGCCGCGGACCTCGGTGCGCGGGTGTTCCGGATCGGAATCGAATGGGCCCGACTGCAACCCGCGCCGGGAGTCTGGGACGACGCCGCATTCCGTTTCTACGACTCCGTCATCGGCGCCGTTGAACAGGCCGGGATGCGACCCATGATCACGCTCGATCACTGGGTGTATCCCGGCTGGGCCGCCGACCGAGGGGGCTGGCGCAACCCGCGCATGGTCGACGACTGGCTGGCCAACATGCGCGCCGTCGTCGACCGCTACGCCACCCGCAACCCGTTGTGGGTGACCGTGAACGAGCCCGTCGCCTACATCGTGCACGAGGTCCGCAGGGGCGCCGCGGACGCCGGCGAGATGCTGGACCGGGTCGCACAGGTACACAACGCCGCCTACGACTACATCCATCAGAGGCAGCCGGGTGCGCAGGTGACCAGCAACGTGGGCTACGTCGCCGGCTCGGAGGCGCAGGTCAACGGCCCGCTGATCGATCGCATCGCCGATCGCCTCGACTACGTCGGCGTCGACTACTACTTCGCCTACGACCCGGCGCAGTCGCTGATCGAGTCCATCGCCCGGGCCAGCGGTTCGGCGATGCCCAACCTGCCCGGACCGCAGATCTGGGACCTGCCGTTGCGCACCGAGGGCATCTACTATGCGCTGCAATACTATTCGCGCCGGTTGCCGGGCAAACCGCTCTACATCGTCGAGAACGGGATGCCCACCGAGAACGGCCGCCCCCGCGCCGACGGGTACACCCGCAGCGATCACCTGCGCGACACCGTCTACTGGATCCAGCGCGCCGCGGCCGACGGCATGAACATCATGGGATACAACTACTGGAGTCTCACCGACAACTACGAATGGGGCAGCTACACACCACGATTCGGGCTCTACACCGTGGACGTGCGCACCGACCCCGGCCTCACTCGCCGCCCCACCGACGCCGTCGGCACCTACACGCAGGTGATCGCCGCGGGCGGAGTCGCCGGCGACTATCGCCCCACCCGTGGCCCGGCCATCTGCGTGTTCGTCGATCCACCCGCCAGCTGCCTCCCCCCGGTAGCGGAGCGGTAGCAGTCACGGCGCTCGCGTCATTGCCTGGCTCGAGTGCTGACCGGGCGATCGGTCCGGCACTCCCCCTGGAAAGGAGAAGTGCCCGCTATGCCGTCTGCTGAAATGAGTTCTCTCGACAGCGAACTACCCGCTATCAGACTTGGGTCCCGGTGGCCGATCCGCATCCGTACACTCTCGACGACCTGCACATCGCCGCCCGGGTGCTGGGCTTTCCCGACGCGCGCACCCTGGTCGACAGACTGCTCGAACTCAGCGCGCTGCCCCGCAGCGGGTAGGGATAGCCGGATCCGAGGTCAGGGCGTGCGCCATTTCTCGTCGGTCAGCAGGCTGCTCGCCTGCGGGCCCATCAGAAGCATGCCGCCGTCCACGACGTAGGACGCGCCGGTGACATAGCTTGCCGTCGAGGTCGACCGACAGCACGTGCCGCCAGGTGTCGAAGTCCATCTCCATCACTTTCTGAGCCGACCCGGTACCTGCGCAGTTCACCAGCACATCGAGGCCGCCGAGTTCGTCGGCGAGTTCGTCGACGACCGACGCGGCGGACGGCAGGTTCGCCAGGTCGAGGTGGCGCACGGCGGCGGTCCTCCCCTGTTCGCGCACTTGCGCCGCGGTATCCTCCGCGCCGCGCCGGTCGCTGTGGAAGGTCAGACCGACGTCGGTCCCGCCTGCGGCGAGCGCGACCGCGATCGCCGCACCGATCCCGGAGTCTCCCCCGGTCACCACGGCTCGCCGCGGAGCGCCTGCTCGATCTTCCGGAAGTGGAGCTGTAGTAGCCATGCTCCGCGACTACCCGGCCGGGCAGCGACCACACCCGCGGTCGCGGCCACCCCTGCCCGCCCTCGGAACACGCGACGTTACGACTTTCGATTCCGGGTACCCGACCTGCAGCGAACCGAGAGGAGAGCGTGACGATGGCTGCGGATGCCCCCTGGTGGCGCGACGCCGTGATCTACGAGATCTACATCCGAAGCTTCTGCGACGGTAACGGCGACGGCGTGGGCGATATCGCCGGTATCCGGTCTCGGCTGCCCTATCTCCGCGACCTCGGGGTGGACGCGATATGGATAACTCCCTGGTACCCGTCGCCGATGGCGGACGGAGGCTATGACGTCGCGGACTACCGCGACATCGATCCGCGCTTCGGCACGCTGGCGGACGCGCAAGCGTTGATCGAAGAAGCGCACGCGCACGGCCTGCGCGTCATTGTGGACCTGGTCCCCAATCACACTTCGGATCGGCACCCCTGGTTCGGGGAGGCGCTCGCGGCCGGGCCGGGTTCGCCGGAGCGAGCCCGCTACCTGTTCCGGGACGGCGCGCCCACCGGCGGTCCGCCCAACAATTGGCGAAGCGTGTTCGGCGGCCCGGCGTGGACTCGGGTGACGGACGGGCAGTGGTATCTGCACCTGTTCGACGTCCACCAGCCGGACCTGGATTGGGCGCATCCGGATGTCCGTGCCGAATTCGAGTCGATCCTGCGTTTCTGGCTGGATCGAGGCGTGGACGGCTTCCGCGTCGACGCGGCCCATGGGCTGGTCAAACACGCCGATCTGCCGGATATCGAGACCGATCACGAGGACATCATGGAACCGCCGGATCGGACCGGCCACCCGCACTGGGACCGGCCGGAATTACACGAAATCTACCGCGGCTGGCGCGAGATCGCGGATTCCTACGGGCCGGATCGCGTCTTCGTCGCCGAAGCGTGGGTGGCCAAACCCGAGCGCCTCGCCTGCTACGTGCGACCGGACGAACTGCACACGGCGTTCAACTTCGACTTCCTGCGGTGCTCCTGGAATGCCGCCGCGCTGCGGGCCGTAGTCGATTGCACAACCGAAGCACTGGAGGCGGTCGGGGCCCCACCGACCTGGGTGCTGTCCAACCACGACATCACCCGGCATGTGACCCGCTACGGGCGGGCGTCCACCCGCGGTGGCGGTTCGCAACACGAACCGCACGGCCCTGTCGACGTGGCGCGGGGACGGCGGCGCGCCAGGGCGGCGTTGCTCCTGATGCTCGCGCTCCCCGGCAGCGCGTACCTCTATCAGGGGGAGGAACTCGGTTTGGAGGAGGTCGAGGATCTTCCCGTGGAGGTGCTCGAGGACCCGACCTGGGAGCGCTCGGGCCACACGGTGCGCGGCCGCGACGGGTGCCGAGTCCCACTGCCGTGGAGCGGGTTCCGGTCCCCCTTCGGGTTCGGTCCGGACGGCACGCCACCTTGGCTGCCACAGCCCCAGCGCTGGGTGTCATCGACAGCCGAACTCCAGATGCGGGAACAGGATTCGATACTGGACCTCTACCACAGGGCGCTGCGTCTGCGCCGCGACCATCCCGCGCTCGGGGAAGGCGCCTGGTCGTGGTTGCCCAGCGCTCCAAGGGTGTTGGCCCTCCATCGCTCCCCGGGCCTGGTCTGCGTGGTGAACATTTCGAGCGCGCCGATCGCGCTGCCCCGGCACCAGCGGGTGCTGCTGACCAGCGAGCCTCTGACGGCGGACGCCCTGCCCGCCGACGGCGCGGCTTGGCTCGAGGTCGCCGATCACCACGACGCCCCGGCAATGGTCCGGAACGGGTTCGAGCGGCGCCGCGTATGAAGGTGGTCGTCACCGGCGCCAGCGGCAATGTGGGGACGGCGTTGCTGCGCGCGTTGCGGGCCGATGGTTGCGAGATCGTCGGAATCGCTCGCCGCATCCCCGACCGCGCACGCGAACCGTATTCATCGGTGCGGTGGGTGTCCTGCGATATCGGGCTCGCCGGCTCGGTCGAGACCCTGCGTGCCGCCTGCGCCGGTGCCCATGTTCCTCGTTCACCTGGCATGGGCGATCCATCCGCGTCGCGGTGATCCGCCGATGCGGCGGACCAACTCGATCGGCACCGACAATGTGCTGCGTGCCGTGGCGGACGCGGCAGTGCCCCAGCTCATCGCCGCCTCCTCGTGCGCCGCCTACACCCCGGCCGAACGCTGGCGGCGGGTGTCGGAAGGATGGCGGCTGTCGGGGGTGCCAGGCAGTGCCTACAGCGTGTCCAAGGCGGAGCTGGAGACCCGGCATGGCTGACCCTGGCCGACCGCGTCTGCCTGATCGACTCGTCGGAGGCGCGACGGGAACTCGGTTGGGCGCCTCGCTTCGGCGCGCATGAGATCTGCGCGGAACTGGTATCCGCGATGCGTACCGGGCAGACCGGTCGCAGCGCACCGCTCGCGCCGTCCCGGCGGATGCGGATCGGACGTCCGTCTCACCAAAGTCAGCGGCCACGCCGCCGCTAGCGGCGTCACCGCCCGTGACCGAAAGCGACACAGTGCTGTGCCCCTTTCCGCCGCTCGTGTCGTTGCGAACGACCGGGTATCGGAGCCCGTATCGTCGCCGGCGAACACGTAACGCATCCGTTCCTGCTGCGCGGTAAGCATCCGAAAACCTACGACCTGTTCATGGACATCGCCACCGAGGAACTCAGTCACCTCGAGATCGTCGGCGCCATGATCACCATGCTGCTCGACGGGCTCAACGACGATCTGAAGCAAGCCAACGAGCGGTGCGACTGGATGCCGATGGTGTCCACGTCCGACGGACGTAACCAGGTGATCCATCAGGCCGCGGCCAATCCGTTGTACTTCGCGCTGAGCGGCGGCGGGCCCGTGGTCACGAACGCCGCGGGCGTGCCGTGGTCGGGTTCGTACGTCGACGCCAACGGCGAACCCTCGGTCGACCTGCGCAGCAATCTCGCGGCGGAGTCTCGCGCCAAGATCGTCTACGAGTATCTCAAGCAATTCACCGACGATCCCGGTGTGCAGGACACGCTTTCGTTCTTGATGACCCGCGAGATCGCGCACTTCCAGCAGTTCACCGCGGCGCTGAACGAACTGCCGGTCAACTTCCCGCCGGGAGCACTGCCCGGCGACGACCGGTTCCAGAATGTCGCGTTCAACATGTCCAACGGCGCCGCGAGCGCCCGCGGCCCCTGGAACGAAGGACAGGGACCGTGGCCCGCGGGCACGGAATGGCGCTACATCGATAATCCGGTCACCGAATGGCTCGACTCCGACGAGCGAGTCAATCACGGCGCCGAGACCAACCCGGAAGGCGAGCCCGCGGTCCAAGGCACCAAACCGTTCACCCATGAACTGCACATCCCGGACTGACCTGCGACGGGCCTGACGGGCAGTCGGGCGTCCGACGACGCGGCGCGCGGCACTTCGGGGCCGCACGCCGCGGGCATTCGTCGGGATCAGTGCCGCGGCTTGCTGATCATGTCTTTGGCCCGGTCCATCATCGCGGCGAACGGACCGACCAGCACGTTCGCGGTCGCCGATTCCACGCCGGGATGCGGCCGGGTCGGCGCCATCGTCTCGGCGAGTTCGACCGCCTTACACAATCGTCGCAGGGCTTCGTCGTCGAGTTCCTCGCGCAGCCGAGTGAATTCCTCCCGTTCTTCGTGGTCGGCATGCGCCAGCACCGCTGCACGCAGCTTCGCCAGCCGCACCTGGAATTCCATCGAGCTGATGTCGAGCGATTCCATCTCGGCGAGCTGTTTTTTCGCCTTGTTCTCCTCTTCCAGCCGTGCGTCGACGATGGACGCGCCATCACCGATCTCACGCCGGGCGCGCGGGTGGATGATCTCTTCTTCGGCGGTCTCGTGCACGGCGAGCAGGCGTCGCAATTCGAAGAACTTGCTCTCCCGCTCCACCGGGTCGGAGGTGTCGGCGGTCTCGATGAACAGTTGCTTGATCCGGCCGTGCTGATGGATGAGGAAATCGATCGCGTCGGTGGTGGAGTCGATCGTGGTTGCCATAGTTGATCTCCCCTCGGGCTCTCGAGTCGGGCTGACGAACTACGTCCGTCGCGGCGGTACCCGGCAGCGAGCACGCGAAACCGCGGGACCGGCCGGTCAGTTGCTGGTGGTGCCCGTGATGGGAGCGGGATAGACCGAGGTCGGCACGCTATGGCGCCACGGACGATGGATCTCCGAACCCGGCAGCGAAGCCAGTTCCGGTATCCAGCGCCGCACATAGTTACCGTGCGGGTCGTAGCGTTCGGCCGTGCCGAGAGCTCCCCGGTACAGACGTCCCGCCTGCTGCCAGGTGCAGCGGTCGCTCGCTGCGTCGGCATCGAGCAGCCACCGCCGGAAATGGTCGGCGCCGACTCGCCAGTCCACCCGCAGCGTCGTGGTGAGGAAACCGGCGGCGATCGCCCGGGCGCGTTCCGGCATCCATCCCTGCGCGGCCAATTGCCGCATGCCCGCGTCGACGATCGGGTATCCGGTACGGCCGTCGCACCAGGCACGGGCTGCGACCGGATCGTGCGCCTGTCGATCACGTGGGCGGTCACCGGACCGCGCGATACCGGCGCGGGCGGCGAGGAACTGGAGCCGGAAATCGCGCCGGGCGAGCAGACGGACGAAGGCGCGTCCGTCCGCCGTCGCCATGTCGGTGCGATACACCATCTCCGCCGCGGACAGGCAACCGAAATGCAGGTAGGGCGACAGCCGGGAACATCCCTCCCGCGTAAGATCGCCGCTGGAGGGGTCGCGTGTTTGTTTCCGGTCGGTGGTGCAGCCCCGCCACAGCGCGCGACCCGTGATCTCGCCGCCGACGGCCAGTTGCGGTGAGACAGCGGCGTCGCCGAGTTCGTCGAACTTCGGTACGGGATCACTGTCGACGCGCGGGACGATCAACTCGGTGGGCGTGTCCAGCGGACGCCGCTTGGGAACCTCCAGCCACCGGCGAAAGTAGGTAGCGAAGTCCGGAACCGGGTCGTTCGGTCCGCCCGAGGCGCAATCGAACGGATCGACGGCGGTGAGGGTGGCGGAATGGGTGTGCAGTAGGCAGCTGCGTCGCGCCAGCCGTTCGCGCAGCGCTCGTGCTCGGCACCGGCCGTACCAGGTGGCGTCGTCGGCGATGTGGACGCTGTCGGCGTGCACCTGTGCCGCCACCCGATCCACCGCGTCGACATAGTCACCGTGCCGGATCACCAGTTGCCCTCCGGCGCAGCGCAGTTCGGCATCCAGTTCGGCCAGCGCGGCGGAGAGAAAGCGCAGCTGGTTCCCGGCCGGGTGGGCACTGCCGACGATCCGGTCGTCGACGACGAAGAGCGGAACCACCCCGGCACCCTCGCGCACCGCGGCCAGTAGGGCTGGATTGTCGTGCACGCGCAGGTCACGCGTGAAAAGTGCGATTGTTACGGCCATTCGATGGTCATTTTCGACGACAGGCATCCGTCGCGAACGACGACGGCGGTATCGGACATTCGGCTGCGGCCACGCGGATGCGGGGCAGGTATCGGAGTAAAATTATTTACGCCAATGCTGAGGGACGGTGACTGTCGTGTCAAGCCGGCGACGCGGTCGCCTCAGCGTTCGCGGAAGAGATCGGTGAGCCAGGGTTCCAGGTCGGCGCTGAGCGCGGGCAGATCCGGTGCGTCCGACTCGTCGAGCGCGTCGGCGGTGAGTTGGCGAACGGCGTAGACCACGCCCATGTAAGCCGTGACGGACAGCAATGGTTGCCGATTGCCGGTCGCGGCCTGCACCAGACCGCGAATGAACTCGGCGAACAGCCGGATCGAGCGCCGTCTGCGCCGCCGCACCGCAGGCCCGAGCGCGTCGATCTCCACCTGGTAGGCGCGAGCGACGACCAGGTCGTTCTGCAAGGAGCGAAGGTACCGACCGAGCGCGTCGGCGACGATGGACCGGCGGTCTCGGCCCCTGATGTCAGCGCCGGTCAGTTGGGTCAGCAGCACCTGGATGAAGCGGTCGTATCCCGCGAAGACACATTCGTCCTTGTTGGCGAACGCGTCGTAGAAGGCCGCCAGCGAGACGCCGGCCCGCTTCGCGACGTCGGTGGGCCCGAATCCGGCGTAACCGCGAGCGGCGAGCAATTCGGTGACCGCGGCCAGCAGCCGTTCCCGCTGGGCGGCCATCACCTGCTCGCGCCCCAGATTGTGCCGACCGCGCGGCAATGCCGCCGGAAGCGTGAAGAACACTCCGTCTCGCACCGGAACGATCGGTGCGTCGGCGTCGGCAGGCGCGGCGGACACCTCTGCAGACTACCGAGCCGGCCACGCGCCCGGGCCGCTGCGACCGATGCCGGTCGCGTCCGACTCCGGCTCCCGGCGGTGCTGCGATCGACCGCTCGACCGCCGATGGCACGGGACTCCCCCGGCCGTCACCTCGGACGTGGCCCGGAACCGAGGGCTGTCCCGGGCCACGCGCAGCGGTCAGCCGAGCGGCAACTCCAGGCAGGAGGGAGCGCCATCCGGGGAACTGATGGTGATCCGTGCGCCGACGCTGTTGGCGCTGGAATAGAAGGGATCCAGGCCGTCGATGACCAGCATCAACCGGTGACCGTCCGGCACGTCGTAGGCGGCCGCCTGCAACTCCCACGAGACGGTGGCGGGCAGGTCCGACTCGATGGTCTTCGGCTCGTGCGTGACGATCGTCGCCGAACCGTGCTCGTCGACATCGAGCAGGTAGGCCACCACGGTCGCCGATTCGTCGGTGCTGTCCACGGTCACCTGGAGCCGGGGGATCCCGCGAATCTGCCGCGCTGCGCCATCGCGCGCCGCCAGTAGCGGCCCCGTCGACCAGACCAGGGCGTGGGTGCGGTCGATCTCGGCGGTCCGGTAGATCTTCGGGTTGCCCGCCCACTCCTCCTGGCCGGTCACCATGAGCTTGTCCATGGCGACGACCTCGGGCTGCTCGCCCACGATGAAACTGCGTTCCCATCCGGAAGCGACGTCGGGGCTCAGCGCGCCGTCTCCACCCTCGCGCTCATCGGTCAGGGCCAGTGATTCGCCGTCGGTCGTGACGTCGGCCCACGACGCCTTCTCCTCGCGGCGCGCCGGCTCGATGATCACGTTCTGATCGTTCCCGGAGGCCGGCGTGGTCACGTAGGTGAACATGACCTGATTGCTGATCTCCGGCCACCCGTCGACACCGTTCTGCTCGTCCTTGAGGTAGTGATCGAGCCAGGCGTACGCCTCGAGCAGCGGCACGTTCGGCCCGGCACCGGCCGCGGGCGGAGCGATCAAGCCGGGACCTTCCGGCGCGGCATGGTCGCCGATCCACATGTTCAACCGTTTCCGGCCCGGGATTTTCTCGAAGGTCTCCAGAACCTGGTTGACCGGGAAAAGGCCCTCGTGCCAGGTGTTCGAGAAGAAGGTCGGAACCGCGAGGGAACCGACGTAACTTTCCGGAGCGCGTTCGGTGCCCCAATCGACCACCGGGTCCATGTCGTCGCCCTCGGCGAATTTCGCCAGGATCTCCAGCGCCTCGTCGTCGAACTTGTCCTCTTTGGCTCCGCCGGTCAACCCGATCAGCGCTTCGACCGCCCTGAGGTGGCGGGTGCCGTTGTCGTACATGCTGGTGGCGAGGTTGCCCCAGGTGCTCAGGGCGACGACGACGTTCACTCGTGGGTCGTGCGCGGCCACGATCTGGCTGATGCCCGAGCCGTACGACTCGCCCATGAAGGCGACGCGGCTGGGGGCCAGCTCATCGATCGCGTAAGTCAGCACCGTGGAACCGTCCACCCGATCCCGCGGACCGGCCACGTCGACCGTGCCTTCGGACGTGCCGAACCACGGTATGTTCGTCCCCGGCAGGGCGGACAGGCCGATGCCGCGTGGGGTGTAGGCCAGCACGTGATAACCCTTGGCGGCCAGCACGAGGTAGGCGTACTCGAACAACGGCCACCCGAACGGTGTCCATCCGGCGGGAACGACCACCAGCGGGCACGGCCGGGTGGTTGTCTGCCGCAGCATGTGCGCCGACAGCCCGACCCCATCCGACGCCTCGATGCGTGGAAACGTCGGCACGGCAACGTTCAGCGCCCGGCTCACCAGGTCCGCCACGTCGTCGGGCACCAGCCCCTCGCCACTGCGTTTCCGGACCGCGGTCACCAGGTTCGATGCGAACTGCACCGCTTCCGGGCGGACCTGCCCCCGAGCGTCCCATGCTCCCTCGACGGCGATCCGCGAGAGCTGTTCGGACGTCGTCCCGACGATCGGATCTCCTTGCGACATAGACGTCATCGATCCTTCCGTGCCAGTTTGCTGCGAATTTGCGGACCGCAGCAGCGTGACACGGCATGTGATCAGTTGTCCCAGGAATCGCTGATGCGTTCCTTGTTCGCAACAGGCCGATGACCTGCGAAAACGTTGCAAGATTCGACTACCCGGCCGCAAATATGATGGCCGCGCCTTCCGCCGCGAGCTACCGGTCTCGGCCACTCGGCGAGCCCGGAGCGCCGAATTCGTCGCGGGCCGCGCCGCGCACTGCTAGCTTCCGGGCCGTGGATGACTTCTCACGCTCCTGGACAGCGTTGCGCACGGCGGTCGCCGACCTTTCGAACGAGGATTTCGCGCAGCCGTCCGGCTGCACCGGCTGGCTCGTGCGAGACCTGGTGTGCCACCTGATCATCGACGCCCAGGACATCCTGATCACCCTCGTGACCCCTGCCGAAGCCGAACCGACGCGCGACGCGGTGACCTACTGGGAGGTGGCCGATACGGCGCCGACCGGCGACGACCCGCTCGACGCGCTGATCGTGCGGCTGGCCGCGGCGTACCGGGAGCCGCGGTTGCTGAAAATTCACTTCGAGGACGTCGGCGCGGCCGCCGGGCGCGCGGCCCGCCTCGCAGACCCCGACCTGCGGGTCGGCACCCGCGATGAGGTCCTCACCGCGGGCGACTACCTGTGCGCGTACGTCCTGGAGAGCACCTTGCACCACCTCGATCTGATCGCGCACCTCCCTGCCGCGACCGAGCCGCCCGCGGAGGGTCTCGGCCGGTCACGCGCGATGCTGGAGAAGATCGCCGGGGCCGCGTTCCCCCTCTCGTTCTCCGACACCGACGCGCTGCTGATCGGCACCGGTCGACGGGCGCCGACCGAGACGCAGAAGGCCGAACTGGACGAGCTGGCCGCGCGGCTCCCTTTCGTCCTCGGGTGAGCGCTACCGCGCTCCGCCACCCAGTTTGACCGGCACGGACAGCGGACCGATGGTGAAGAAGGACGGCGAGTACGGAATATCGGCGGGGTCGATGGCGAGCTCGAGGTCCGGCAGCCTCCGGTAGAGCGAGGCGAGCGCGAGCCTGCCCTCCAGACGGGCCAGGCCCGCGCCGATGCAGTAACGCGGTCCGTGGCCGAACCCGAGATGTCCGCCCCGCTGCTCGCGGGTGATGTCGAATTCGTTCGCGGTCTCGCCGTATTCGGCGGGATCGATCCCACAGGCCTGGTAGGCGACGCCGACCGCCTTGCCCTTGGGAATGGACACGCCGGCCACCGTGACGTCGGTCAACGTGAACCGCCAGCTGGTCATCATCACCGAATGCCGGTATCGCACAGTCTCTTCGACCACGTCGGCCCAGCGATTCTCGGCCTTGGCCAGGGCGAGCTGATCGGGGTGTCGCGACAGCGCCAAGATGGCGTATCCGAGCATGTGCACAGTGGTTTCGTGGCCGGCGACCAGCATGATCCACAGGACCGCGACCAGTTCCTCGGCGGTCAGCTTGTCGCCCTCGTCGCGGGCTTGCACCAGTCCCGTGGTCAGGTCCTCACCGGGTTGCTGCTGCTTGCGATCCGCCAATTCGTACAGGTACAGCATGAGCGCGTTCTGCGTGGCGAACGCCTCTTCGGGCGCAGTGGTGTGCGCCAGCAGAGTCGCGGTCCAGCGCCGCAGTCGATCCCGCTCGCGCTCCGGCACGCCGAACAGTTCGCAGATCACCGCCATCGGCAGCGCTTCGGTGAAGGTGGGCACCAGGTCGACGCCGTCACCGGCGGCCACGACCTCATCCAGCAACCGGTCGATGATCTCTTGGACCCGCGGCTCCAGCGCCTGCACCCGGCCAGGGGTGAATGCCTTGCTGATCAGGCCGCGAAGCCGCCGATGGTCGTCGCCGTCCTTGGTGGACAAATGATCGCCCTGCACGATGGCGCGCAGGGGCCAGTCCTCCGGAATGGAACCGTCGTACAGGGCCGGCCAGTGCTTGGGATCCCGGGCGAACGTCTTGTTGTCCCCGGCGAGGATCTCGCGCACCGCGTCGTGCGTCAGCGCCAGGTAGGCGGGCACGCCGCCGGGAAACGCCACCTCGACCACCGGCGCGATCTCCCGGAGCCGGATGCAGGTGTCCAGCAGATCCTCGTCCGGTGCGGGAAATGCGGGCAGGCTGGTTGTCATGGGGAATTCCCTTCTGCGCGTGAACCCTTCAGCCGTCGTAGGGACGGTCGTGCACGAGTATCACGGCGCGTTCCGCCGAGGAGCCGAGCAACGGACGGATCCTGCCTCCAACCAGAACTCGAGCGTCGGAAAACGAAATTCCGGACCCGGGTGAGGGCACGTCGACCGAACGGTCCACCCGCCGGCACGGCCGAGAACCGGTGTGGCGGTTAGAGTGGCGTGTTCGGATTTGTCCGCGGGACCGGCCAGGAGGACGTTGTGGAACCGAAGACGGCGCTGGGGCGCACCGTGGGAGCGCTGAACGCCGGGGTGGCTTCCCTCCTCGACGTGCCGCTGCTCGGGCAGCTGCTGGGCAAGGGATTCGTGGTGATCACCTATGTGGGGCGGCGATCAGGGCGGACGTTCAGCACACCGGTCAACTACCGGCGCAAGGGAGACGAACTCGTCATCGGGGTCGCCATGCCGGACAAGAAATCTTGGTGGCGGAACTTTCTGGACGAGGGCGGCCCGATCACGCTGCGGCTCGACGGCGCTCAGCGGCACGGGCACGCGGTAGCGCAGCGCGACGAACGCGGCCGGGTGCTCGTGAAGGTGCGGCTGGACAACGCGACCTGATCGCCGCATCTCCCCCGCCGGCACAGCAAGCGCGTGTGACGCGGCCACGCCCGAGGGTGCCACCCAGCGGCGCTAGACGCTTGCGGACGGCTTCAGCTGGGCGATGATCGCAGCGCCCATCCAGCGTCGTAGATACCGCCGCAGATCCTCCTCGCCGCGGGGTGGATTGCCGGGGGAAATGAAGAACGACTGCATCGTCCGCAGGACGTATTCGACGAGCTCGTGCAGCGACTCGTCGTCGTAGCCGTACCGCTCCCAATCGACGTCGAAGCGTTTGATCATCGTCATTCCGAAGGCTTGCGCCTCTTCGGACGTCAAGCTTTCGGGGTGGACGTTCGAGTAGGTACTCGACAGCAGGATGCCGAGATGAGGTGTTCGACGCACCTCGGCCAGGGTGTACACCACTCCCTCTGTCATCGCTTCCACCGCGTCCTCGATACCGCTGACGTGTCGTGCCAGCCGATCGAGGAAACTGTCGACCGACGCGATCGCCGCGGCCGTCATCAGCGCATCGGCACTGGGAAAGTATCGGTAGACCGTTTGCCGGATGACGCCCAGCGACTCCGCGACATCGGCGATGCTGATCTCCGACCCCGTCCGGCCGATCAGGTCGACGGCGGCGGCGACTATGCGACGAGTCGCTTCCTCGTCGTCTCTCGGCGGGCTCCCGCCCCACCCGCGCCTTCCTGCCACTGCCCGCTTCCTCGACTCGACGCCTGTCGTTTGCGAACCCGCTGATCAGAAAGCCTGCCGACACCCCTGATCAAGGGACCGACGGTATCACAATGCGGTGGCGTCGACCCTCCTGCGATTCGAGCATCGATTCTGATCATACACAGGTGTCGTCGTATGTATGATCACGTCCAACGCGGCTCGGCGGCACCGGAAGACGCCGCCGGACCTGTTCGATCCCGAAAGACGAGGTACAGCCCAGTGACCGATCTTCAAGTCCGGAAGATGCGCTTCGCGTTCGCGGACTACGACGTGCCCTTTCTGTGGAACGAGGAGAACCCGGCCTTCTCCTCGATGGCCAATGCGGTGTCATTCCTGGCGATCGGCTTCGAGAAGATGATCGTCAACATGATTCGCGAGGCCATGCCCCTGATCACCGATCCCGAGGTCGCCGAGGAAGCCGACGCGTTCGTGCGGCAGGAAGGCCAGCACTCCACCGCGCACCGCCAACATGCCAACGCCCTGATCCGGCGATACCCGGGGTTGCAGGAGACGCTCAACGAAGTGATCGCGGAATTCGACCGCCTCACCGTGAACACGTCGGTCGAATACCGGCTCGCCTACACCGCCGATCTGGAGGCGACCTTCACCCCGGTGTTCAAACTGATGCTCGACAACGACGCGACCCTCTTCCGGCCGGGAGACGACCGGGTCGCGTCCCTGTTCATCTGGCATTTCGTCGAAGAAGTCGAACATCGCAGTTCGGCGCTGATCATCTTCGACTCCGTCGTCGGGAGCGACGTGTATCGGATGCGCATGGCGCCGTCGATCTTCCGTCACGTGCTGAAGGTGATCAGGGTGGCCTGCGCGGGCTTCAACCGGCACGTCCCGCTGGAGGAGCGGAAGGTCGACGCGTTGTCGATGTTCGCGTCCTACCGTCGCAGGCAGAAATTACGCACGTGGTTGCCGTTCCTCCAGTCGGAGGACCACGGTCCGATGCCGCGGGCGTTCGACCATCTCCCGCTCCGTGAGCAACTCGTCGCGTTGGCGGGCGTCGTGCGCAGTCAGCTGCCCAAACACAACCCGGACCACGAGAAGCTGCCCGCGCTCGCCGACGTGTGGTTCCAGCGCTACGAGGACGGCTACGACGTCTCGCACTGGTACACCGCCGGCACGGTCGCCCCCTAGGAGCCGGACCGATGGCTGATCATTGCGCACCCACCTTCGACCGGCTCGCCACGGCGCTCGGCTTCTCGTGCGAGGAGGCGGGCGGACCGGTCGAGGTGCGAAACCCCTTCGCGTTGGAGAACTGGACGCTGCCCGTTCTCGAGGTCACGATCGTCCTGGGCGCGGTACTCGCGCTGATCTACGCGATCGTGCGGTTGCGCCGCCACGGCGATCCCACCAACCTGGTGCTCTGGTTCGGCGCGACCGCGTACCTGTTCATCATCGAACCCCCGCTGTACTTCCCGGCGGCCTTCGGCATCGACGAACACGTGGATACGATGTTCGCGCACAACTTGTTCACCGTGGAATTCCTCTGGGGCCGATTACCGCTCTACATCGTCGCGATCTACCCGTTCATGGCCACTCTGGCCTTCGAGATCGTCCGGATACTCGGAGTCTTCCGACGGCACGGGGTGCTCATCGGGTCCGCTTGCGTGGGCTTCGTCCACCATGCCTTCTATGAGATCTTCGACCATCTCGGCCCGCAGCTGCGCTGGTGGGAATGGTCGATCGACAATCCGATCAATCAGCCGATGTTCGATTCGGTGCCGCTGCCGAGTGTGGTCGTCTTCGCCGCCCTATGGCCGATGTCGCTGGCGTTCTGCGTCCAATGGTTCGTCGGCCGGCACGTCGAGCGGGGACAGACGTTCTCCGGGGTCCAATTGGTCTGGCGTACGGTCGTCATCGGCGTGCTGGCATCGTTGGGCACAGGCGTGTTGCCGATACCCGCAACGGTATTCGGCATGGGGAGTACCACCGTGCGCGGAGTGCTCTACGCCGCCGAATTGGTCGTCCTCACTGTCGTCGCCGTCCTGATTCTCACCCGCCGATGGCTCCGGCTGCGGCGCGACGGCGCGGACAGCGTGCCCTATTCGAACGACTTCGTCCGTATCTACAGCGTGGTGTACCTGGGCGTGATGGCGTTGCTCTGGGTGACCGCGCTGCCCGACTTCTTCGGCGCCGTCGACGGCAGGACGAGCGAGGGAGACCCGATCGGGAATCTCTGGTACACACTCGCCTGCTTCGTGGTCGCGATTCTCTGCGTGATCGCCGTGTTCACGGTGCCACGGCCGAAGCAGGCGGAAAGCGCGGTTGCCACCGCTCCGGCAACAGCCGCGAGTCCCATGGCATAGCAGGCGGCGAGGAACCGGAGCCGCCGGTAGCGCCGAGGTGGGGCGGCCCTGCCATGCGGTCGGCCCGGCCGTGGTGTGACGCCCGGCTCGCCCGGGATTTTCCGGGCCTGCGCCCGGGTTGTACGTGGGGCCGATATGAGGAGGTCATGTGGCACGGGAGTACAACCGGAATCCCGCGGCGGTCGCCGCCCTATCCCCTGAGCAGTACCACGTCACTCAGGAGAACGGGACCGAGCGGGCGTTCACGGGCGAGTACTGGGACAACCACGAGCCGGGCATCTATGTGGATGTGGTCTCCGGTGAGCCGTTGTTCGCCTCGGTCGACAAGTTCGACAGCGGATCGGGATGGCCGAGTTTCACCAAGCCGATCGACGCCGGGAACGTGGTGCAGAAGCGGGACTTCAGCCACCTGATGGTCCGCACCGAAGTGCGTTCGGCGCACGCAGACAGTCATCTCGGGCATGTGTTCACCGACGGCCCCCGCGAGGCGGGCGGCTTGCGGTACTGCATCAACTCGAAAGCGCTGCGGTTCATCCACCTCGACGACCTCGAGGCGGAAGGCTATGGGCAGTACAGGACTCTCTTCGCGAAGGAGGAGGCGTGAGCGACACACGGAAGGCCATCCTGGCCGGTGGATGCTTCTGGGGCATGGAGGACTTGATCCGCAAGCAGCCGGGGGTGGTGTCGACACGCGTCGGCTACACCGGTGGGCGCAACGACCATCCCACGTACCGGAACCACCCGGGCCATGCGGAGGCCGTGGAGATCGTCTACGACCCGGCCCGGACGGACTATCGGGACCTGTTGGAGTTCTTCTTCCAAATCCACGATCCCTCGACGAAGGACCGCCAGGGTAACGACATAGGGACCAGCTATCGTTCGGCGATCTTCTATCTCGATGAGGACCAGAAGCGCGTCGCCCTGGACACCATCGCCGACGTGGATGCCTCCGGCCTGTGGCCCGGCAAGGTGGTCACCGAGGTAACCCCGGCGAGCGAGTTCTGGGAGGCCGAGCCGGAGCATCAGGACTACCTGTTGCGCTACCCGGACGGGTACACCTGCCACTTCCCCCGCCCGGGCTGGAAGCTGCCGAAGCGGCAGACCACCGCGCAGTAGGAGGCGCGGGCTCGGCGGCGCCGCGCCCCGGTAGCCGCCGAGACGTCCGACCGCAAGTATGCGACTGCGCCACCCTCCCGGTTGGCGCAGTCGCCGCGTTCCGACCCGTTCCGCGGAACCCGCCGGGGCCGAGGCGGGCACGCGAGATCGCCGTTCCGCCCGGCGGACGGAAAGACTTGCGGTAGAGGGTTTTCGACCGCCTCCGACTCCCCCGCCATGGGGAGAAGACGCACGCGTACGCCGATATGATCGTCGGCGCCTGGATGTCCGGACCTTCATGCCAGTCGACCCGAGGTAGGCAGATGACGCGCAGCGGCGCAAGGTTTCTCGATGTGGCGGGTAGCCGCCGGATGGCGGTGGCGACACTGGCCACGATCACCGGCTTCTACTATCTGTTCGTCGCGTTCACCAACTGCGTGGACACCGACACCAATCGCAACGGGGTCGCCGCCGTGCTGTCGATGAAGGCGACGATCCACAATCCGGGAACGGACTGGCGCGCGATCACCAACGGCAACGTCGCGCTCGTCGCCTACATTCTGGTCGTGATCTGGGAGTTCCTGATCGCCTTCGTGCTACTGGCCGCGGGAGCCGCGTGGGTCCGGGTGCTGGCCGGACGGCCGCGCCGGCTTCGAGCCGGTCTCGATGCGGCCGTGCGGCTGTCCAGCCTGGGCTGGACCATGGCGGTGCTGCTGTTCCTGGGCGGGTTCCTGACCGTCGGCGGCGAATGGTTCCGCATGTGGGCCAACGACGATGTGAACGCGTCGTCGGCCGCGCTGCAGAACTTCCTTATCGCGGGCGTCGGCCTGATCCTCGTTCACCTACCCGACGCCCAGCGTATCCCCGGCCCCGAAAGCGTCTCGGCGGCAACGCAATCGGATCAGGTTCTGCCGCGATAACGGTCGCTGACGCCCGCGTCAGCGACCGTTGCGATCGAGTTCGTTCAGCTGCTTCTGCAAGCGCTCGAGGGCAGCGCGGATCTCATCGATCTGCTTGTTCAGTTCGGCGATCTTCGCTTGATCCACCGGCGGTTGCCCTTGCGCCTGCGGTTGCCCCGACGGCGGCGCCACCGGCTGCTGGCCCGGTGGCAGCGGAGCGCCGGGGCCGCCGCCGGGTGGTGTGGCGAGCCGGCCGGTGCCGGGCCCGAACACCTGGTCGAGCGCCTCGGCGAGAGTCGGCGCGTACCCCACGAGGACGCCGCCGGTGCCGGGTTCGCGATAACTGACCAGCACTCGCGCCAGCTGCGGGAAGGTCGAGGCGTTCGGCGCCGTCGAGATCCGCTCGGTGAACAGTGGCTCGGCGTAGAGCACGCCGCCGTCGGCGATCGGCAAGGTGAGCAGATTTCCGTATTGGATCCGGTTCGAGCGCTCGAGCAGGGTGCGCTCGGATGCCACCCTGGTGTCGGAGATCATCGAGTTCTGGATTTGCTGTGGCCCCTGGGTGAGGGTGTCGGTGGGCAGTTGCAGGACGGTGATCTTGCCGTAGTTCTCGGGATCGGAGCGGGCGGAGACATAGGCGGAGAGAAATTCCCTGTTGTAGCCGACCATCGCGCTGGCCAGCCGGAACGACGGCTCCGCGCTGCCTTGGCCACCGAGTAGGACGTAGAACGGCGGTTGGTGCGGGTTGGTTTCCACGGTGGGATCACTGGGCACCGACCAGAAAGCGTTGGTGGTGAAGAACTCCCGCGGTTCGTCGACGTGATATTTGGCGAGCATCTCGCGCTGGATCGTGAACAAGTCCTCCGGATACCGGAAGTGGGCGCGCAGTTGCGGGGTGATCGATTCCTCGGGTTCGACCGCGCCGGGGAAGACCTTCATCCAGGCCGCCAGGACCGGGTCATGCCGGTCGATCTGGTAGAGCCGCACTGTGCCGTCGTAGGCGTCGACGGTGGCCTTGATGGAGTTACGCACGTAGGAGACCTGCCGAGGCGATCCCCGGTCGATATCGTCCCCCGGTTCGAGCGCTTCGAGCGAGCTGCGTTTGGCGTAGGGGTAGCCGTCGATCGAGGTGTACGCGTCGACGATCCAGACGATACGGCCGTCCACCACCGCAGGATAGGGATTGTTGTCGGTGGTCAGCCACGGTGCGACGAGTTCGACGCGGTGGCGCGGATCGCGATTGAAGATGATCTTCGACCCGGGACCGATCGCTTTGGAGAAGACGATGTTGCGCTCGGTGTAGGTCGCGGCGAAGGCGAGGCGATCGAGCCAGTTCCCGATCGGGACGCCACCGGCGCCGGTGTAGGTGTACGAGGTGGTGTCGGTGTCGTACTCGCGTGGCGCCGTGCCGCCGCCCACGATGGCATAGTCCGGACTCGCGTGGGCGATCACTTCGCCGAAGTAGACGCGGGGCTGATCCACTCGGATCACCTGATGCCCGGCGGCTTGGGAGGCGATGTCGCCGACCGCGTAGATCGGGTATCCGCTGTTGCTGCTGGCCGCATCGCCCGCGGCCTCGCGGACCGCCGCGTTGACCCGGTTGGCCGGTGCGGCGACGAACCCGTTGCCGTGCGTGTAGACGGTGTGCCGGTTGACCCAATGGCGCTGGTTACCGCTCAGCGCGCTCGGCGTCAGCTCCCGCGCCGCGACCACGTAGTCGCGCAGTTGTCCACCGATGCGGTAACGGTCCAGGTCCAGATGCGGCGGGAAGCTGTAGAAGTTCTTCAGCTGTTGTTGCTGGGTGAACGTCCGGGAAAGCACGTTCGGGTCCAGGAGACGCACGTCGGCGAGCGTCGTGACGTCCGAGGGGACCTCCGACGGCGGCTTGGTTCCGACGCCGGAATACGGCTGGTACTCGACTCGGTCGCCGCCGATCCCATAGGCCTGCCGGGTAGCCGCGATATTGCGTTCGATGTAGACGCGCTCCATGTCGGCGGCGTTCGGGCGGACGGAGAACTGCTCGACGGCCAACGGCCAGACGGCTCCGACCAGGATCGACGACAACAGCAGCAGCGCGGCGGCCATCGCCGGAATCCGCAGATCCCGCACCACGACCGCGGCGAAGACCGCCGCCGCGCAGATGAGCGCGATCGCGAACAGAATCAGGCGAGCCGGAAGCACCGCGTTGATGTCGGTGTAGCCCGGGCCCGCGAAGGTGGGTTCCTTGCTGCTACTGGAAAGCAGCGAATAGCGGTCGAGCCAATAGGCGACCGCCTTCAACACGATGAAGGCGCCGGCGAGTACGGCGAGCTGAACGCGGGCCGCGTGCGACAGGCCGCCGGCTTTTCCGGACAGCCGCAGCCCCCCGAGCAGGTAGTGCGTCGCGAGCCCGGCGACGAAGGCCAGCAGGACGGCGACGAACAACCAGTTGACGACGAATCGGTAGAAAGGCAGGTCGAAGACGAAGAACCCGACATCATGCCCGAATTGCGGGTCCGACACACCGAACGACCCGCCGTGGACGAACAGCTGGATGGTCATCCAGCTCGACTGCGCGGCGAGGCCGCAGATGAGTCCCACCGTGACAGCGACACCCAGACCGAACCGCCGCGGACGGCGGATCACCATCGTCCGAAACGGCCGGAGGCTGTCCTCTTCGCCGGACTCCGGCAGGGAGAGCGGGCGGAACCGGAACGCGAGCCACATCGCCACGAACAGGACGCCGCCGATGATGAGCGCGATGACGAACAACAGCGACAACCGCGTCAGCAGCACGGTGAGCCAGACGCCACGGAAGCCGACTTCACCGAACCACAGCCAGCTGACATAGCCCCTGATCAACCGGGGCACGATCAACAACGACACGACGAACACCGTGGCGGCGAGCACCAGCACCCGGGTGCTGCGATGCCACCGCCGCAGGCTGGGGCCGTCGCGTGCGCTCATTTCCCACTCCCGTGGCTGCCGCCCGGCCGATGACGTACGGCCGACGCGAAACCGCTGAGTTCGATACTACCGGGGTGAGGGAAACCGTTCGGGCCGATCGGCCGGGCGCTCGATCAGCTCCCACAGGTACGCCACGTGGTCGGCCATGTCCACGTCCGGGTCGTACAGCCATTGCGTCTGCAGGCCGTCGAGCAGGGCCATGGCGATGACGGCGAAGCGCCCGGGGTCGAGATCGGCGGGAAGGCGGCCGGATTCACGGAGGTCGGCGACGGCGCGGGCGAGGACGTCCCGGACGGTGCGGTAGCGGTCGCGGAAGTACTCGTGGGCGGGGTGGCCAGGGCGGGCGGCCTCCGCGGAGAAGCGAGTGTAGAGCTCCACCAAGCCGGGGACTTCCGCGTTGTGCCGGATCAGGCCCAGCAGCGCGGCGGGCAGATCGGGCGGCGCGGCCGGGGTGGTGAAGACCTCGCGGTCGGCCTCGTCGCGATGTGCCAGGATGGCGGTGAAAAGCTGCTCTTTGCTGCCGAAGTAGTGCAGTAGCCCGGTCTGGCTCAGGCCGACGGTCTCGGCGAGTTCACGCACGGTCGCCCTGCTGTATCCGACGCGTGCCACGATCTCCAGCGCCGCCTCCAAGATCTCCTCACGTTTGGCGATCCCTTTCGAATACGCGCCGCGCCGAACCACGCCGTGACTGTACTCGGAACAGCACGGCTACGAAAACCGAATGGCATACTGTTTTCGGTAACGGTCTCGACCCGAGGAGCCTCGATGACGAGCACGCCCGACCTCGCCGACCTGGCGCCGGAGCAGCGCGCCGCGCTCGGCAGCGGCGCGGACTTCTGGACCACCAAGGCGATCGGTCCCGTCGCCTCGGTGACCATGACCGACGGCCCGCACGGTGTGCGCAGGCAGGCGGGGGCGACCGATCACCTGGGGCTGGCCGAGAGCCTGCCCGCCACCTGCTTCCCGCCCGCGGTGGGGCTCGCGCAGAGCTGGGACACCGAACTGGTGCGCCGGGTGGGCGCGGCACTGGGCCGGGAGGCCCGCGCCCTGGACGTGGACGTGCTGCTCGGGCCGGGAGTCAACATCAAGCGGGATCCGCGCTGCGGACGCAATTTCGAGTACTACTCGGAGGACCCGCTGCTCACCGGCCTGCTCGGCGCGGCATGGGTTACCGGGCTGCAGAGCACCGGAGTGGGCGCCTCCGTCAAACATTTCGCCGCCAACAATGCCGAGCACGACCGGATGCGGTCGAGTTCCGACGTAGACCCGCGCCCGCTGCGCGAGATCTACCTGCGCGGGTTCGCTTACATCGTGCGCACGGCCCGGCCGTGGACGGTGATGTGCTCCTACAACCGGATCAACGGTGTGCCCGCCGCGCAAAATCGCTGGCTGCTGACCGACGTGCTGCGCGGCGAATGGGGATTCGACGGTGCGGTGGTCTCCGACTGGGGCGCGGTGGCCGACCGGCCCGCCGCCGTGACGGCCGGACTGGATCTGGAGATGCCGGGCGGCAGCGGCGTCTCCGACGCCCAGGTGATGGCGGCGATGGCCGCGGGCACCCTCGATCCGGCGGACGTCGATCGTGCCGCGCGGAACGTGGCGACGCTGGCGGGGCGAGTGGTGGCCGGTCGCGCCATGACCGACGCCGGCGACACCACTGATGACCACCATCGCCTGGCCCGCGAGGTCGCCGCACGCTGCGTCGTCCTGTTGCGGAACGACCGTGGCCTGCTGCCATTGACACCGGGGCGCTCGCTGGCGGTGATCGGCGAATTCGCGACGGAACCTCGATATCAGGGGGGCGGCAGCTCACACGTCAACCCAACCCGGCTCGATGTGCCGCTGGACGAGATCCGCGCGCTCGCGGGCTCCGGAACGGTCTCCTACTGCCGGGGTTTCGCCACGGACGACACGGACGCGGACAACGACGCGTTGCGCGCGCAAGCCGTCGCCGCTGCGGCGAACGCGGACGTCGCGGTGCTGTTCCTGGGCCTGGCCGCCACGCAGGAATCCGAGGGCTTCGACCGTGAGCACCTCGAACTGCCCGCCGAGCAACTGGACCTGCTCGACGCGGTGGTGCGGGTACGACCGGACACGGTGGTGGTGCTCGCGCACGGTGGCGTGGTGCGGCTGGGCACGGTGGCCGCTTCGGCGCCCGCCATCCTGGACGGCGGGCTGCTCGGCCAGGCCGGGGGCGGCGCACTCGCCGACGTGCTGTTCGGTGTGGTGAATCCGTCGGGGCGACTGGCCGAGACGGTGCCGGTCCGCTTGCAGGACACCCCGGCCTATCTGAATTTCCCGGGCGAGAATTCGCATGTGCGCTACGGCGAGGGACTGTATGTGGGCTACCGCTGGTATGACAGCCGGGAGATGGATGTGTGCTACCCGTTCGGGCACGGCCTGTCCTACACCACGTTCGATTACTCCGATCTGACACTCACCGCGAGCCAAGCGGGCATCACGGTGCGCGTCGGCGTCACCAACACCGGTTCCCACACGGGCCGCGAGGTGGTGCAGGTGTACACCGCGCTGCCCCGCTCCTCCGTGACACGTCCGGCCCGCGAGCTGAAGGGCGTCGCGGTGACCGCCGAACTGGAACCGGGTGCACGCGAGGAGATCTCGATGTTGCTACGCCGGGACGATCTGGCCTATTGGGACACTCGCGTCGACCGCTGGATCGTGGAAGGCGGCGCCTACCGGGTGTGGGCAGGCGCTTCCAGTCGAGACCTACGCGTCAGCGAGCAGGTCGAGGTCGCCGGAGACGAACTGCGGCTCCCGATCACGGCGGAGTCGACGCTCGGCGAGGCATTGGCCGATCCGAGGGCGGCGGCCGTGCTGGCCGACATGTTCGGCGGTATGTCCGAGAGTATGGGCGACGCTTCGACGCTCGGGGTGGACATGATGCGGATGATCGCCTCCATTCCGCTGAACCACCTCACCGGCTTCGGCGTCGACCCGCAGAAGCTCGACGCGCTGCTGGCCGCCACCGGCGACTGATCGCCCGGATCCGTTCACCGGGCGACGGCAGGCGCGCCCACGGCCGGGGCACGGCCGACAGGCGCTGTCGCGCGGTGCAGTCCCCGGCGGTCGTAGGCGTACGTGGCCGTGACGCCGAGGAACAGTCCGATTCCGAGGCCGAGCAGTGTCATCCACAGCCCGTGGCCCAAACCGGCTTCGGCGTGGGCGTCGAAGAACAGGATGGCGCGCACGGCCAGGTAGATCTGGTGCATCGGCTCGAAGGCGGCCAGTTTCGCGATATAGACGGGCGTCGCTTCCAGTGGGACAGTGGCGGCCGACGACGGCAGGCCCAGGACGACGAACAAGATCAGGTTGACCAGCAGTCCGGCGGTGCCGAAGGTGGCCAGGACGGCCAGCGCGGTCACGCCGACGGCGACGATGGCAACTGTTCCGTAGAGCCACAACAGCAGTGGGCTGCCCAGCGGAACACGCAAGGCGGCGGCCACCGCGAGGAATATCCCGGACAGGATCGGCGCCGCGGTGAGGACGACCGCCCATTTCACCAGCAGCGTCCGGAATCGGGAGATCCCGGTGGCCGGCTGGTGGACGAACCACGGACCGTACTCGGTTGGCGTGAAACCGAGTACCGAGTCGACGAGCGTGTGGATGATCATGGCGCCGGTGAAGCCCGCCAGCAGCAGGATCAAGGTGTAGAAGAAGGCGACGAGGCCTTGGCCTGCGCCATCGTCCATGGGGCGGTACGGCGCGGTGACGATCTGCACCGGGTCGGCGAGCATCAACCTGGCGGCGCCGGTGAGTTCGACCGGCGCTCCCGGACCCGCGGCGAGGGCGGCGTTCACCTGACCGGTCAGGTTCTTGCCGACGGTCTCGTCCACCTGGTTCAACGCGCGATCGGCGACGCGCTGCATGATGCCGGTGGTGTACGGACCGATGCGCGGGTTGGTATGGACCGTGATCACCGGCCGCTCGATCTCCCCGGGGACCACGGCGGCCGCGCCGAGAATGGCCAGACGCTTGGTGAAGTCGGACGGGATGACGATGGCGCCGTACACCTCGCCGTCCTGCAACTGTTCGCGCGCCTGGGCGATGCCGAGTACGCGCAGGTCGACCTTCTCCGCCGGGATGCCGGCGACCAGCGCGTCGGTGACCTGGGCGCCGATGTTGGCGGGTTTGCCGTCGAGCGTGTCACCCACGTCCTGATTCACCAGGGCGATCGGGAAGTCGTGCAAGTTCTTCTCGGTATTGCCGGCGTAGCCGAGGTACATGGTGGCGAGCAGCGCCGCGAAGACCGTGAGCACCGCGATCGGGGCAGTAAAGGTCCGAACCGTCATGCGAGTAAATGTAGTCACCGCCTACAAAGTAGGCAATGCCTACATTTTGTTATCCTGCAAACACCATGCCGATCACTCGAAGCCGGTCCTACCACCACGGCGACCTGCGCGCCGAACTCCTGCAGCGGGCCGAAGCGACGCTGCGCGAGTCCGGTGTCGACGGCCTGTCGCTGCGCGGGCTGGCCCGTGACGTCGGAGTCAGTCACGCCGCTCCGACCCGGCATTTCAAGGACAAGCAGGCATTGCTCGACGCCATCGCGGTGTCGGGATTCCAGCGTCTCGCCGCCGCCTTGGAGCAGACTGCGGCCGCGAGTGCGATCGAGGGGCGCTTCCGCGCCCTGGCCCGGACCTATCTCCGATTCGCCACCGAGAATTCCGCGCTCGTGGCGCTCATGTTCGCACGCAGGCACAGCCCTGCCGCGGGCGATGTGATGTCCCGCGCCGTGGACGCGGCGTTCGCGATGCCGGTCGCGCTCATCGCCGAAGCGCAGCAGCGGGGTGAGGTGATCGCCGGCGACCCGCGGCGCATCGCGCTGTCCGCGGTCGCCGCACTGCAGGGCTTGGCCACCTTCGTCGGCTCGGGCGTGATCGCCGTGGAAGCCGCCGACGAACTGCTGGACGAGACCACGACGCACATGATCGAGGGTCTGCGTCCGAGGCCGTGATGCTCCGGGCGCGCCCGGAGCTCTCGGTCAGTACGCGATGAACAGGATCTCGTCGCGCGAGTAGTCGTGTCCGGGGTGCTTGTCCGCCAGGTGCGCTTGCGTCTTCGACACAAGATCGTCCTCGTCGGTTCCGACGATCGATTCTCCGCAGGGGCAGTTCAGATTTCGCTTCATCAGCGTTCCTTCCTCCTCGAATCGACAGTCTAGGACCTCACGGCGTGACCGCCTCGCCGGGTCGGCCACGGGACCATTCGTGGCCCCAGTAGCTGTCCGCGGTGATCTCCTCGGCGCTGTAGGTGGATTCGTCGACCAATGCGCCGTCGGTGCCGTATTCGAGATCCCAGCCACCGGGTGTGCGGACGTAGAAGGAGATCATCTTGTCATTGGTGTGGCGGCCCAGGGTCGACGACAACGGATAGCCGGCCCGCATGACGCGGTCCAACGCGCGGCCGACGGCGTCGAGCTCGTCGACCTCGACCATGATGTGCACCAGGCCCGGACCGTTTGAGCGGGTGCCGGGGATCAGGGCGAGGCTGTGGTGACGCCGGTTGACGCCGAGGAATCGCACGCGAATCGGGCCCACCTCCGGCGGGGTGGGCACCCGGAACGAGCCGCGGGGCAGGAATCCGAGCACCTCACAGTAGAAGCGGTTCGCCTCCTCGAGGTCGGGCACCGGCAGCACGACATGGCCGAGCCCCGATCCCCCCGTCACGAAACGGTTGCCGTGCGCGGTCACGACCGGGCTGTGGTCGAGCACCGGGCCGTGGAAGACCTCGACGGTGAACCCGGCGGGATCGGTGAAGATGAAGGCTTCCTCCACCCGCAAGGCGTCGACCTGTTCCTGGGCGAGCGGTGCGACGGCCACGCCCGCCCGCTCCAACGTGTGCCGCACCCGGGCCAGGGCGCGATAGTCGCGCACCTCCCAGCCGACGGCGAGCACGCGATCGTGTTGCGCGGGAACGAGTTCGAAGCGATAGGCGTGCTCGTCCATCCGCAGGTACATACTGTCCGGATTCGGGCCGGTGGCCTGCGCGAAGCCCATCACGTCGAAAGCGAAGGCGCGCCAGGCCGCCACATCGGCGACGGCGATCCGGACGTAGCCGAGCGAGGCGATATCAGCCATTGATTCGTCGTACTCCTCAGGAATAGGTGACTTGCACCGTGTCGGTGATCGGGACCGCCTGGCAGGCCAGCACGTACCCGTCGGCCAGATCGGCCTCGTCGAGAACTTCGTTGTGCCGCATCTCCACCCGCCCCGAAACGATCCGGCAGGTGCACGCGCTGCAAGCGCCCTCGCGGCAGGAGTAGGGCGCTTCCAATCCGTCGGCCAGCAGGACGTCGAGCAACACCTGCTGCCGCGGCCACGGAAGTTCGCGTGTCTCGCCGTCGAGATCGACCGCTACGGTGGCGCAGTCGCCGGCGTCGACGACTGCGGGTGTGCCGCTGTCGAACGGATTGCCGTTGAGCGACACGAACTTCTCGACGTGCACGCGCTCGCGGTCTGCCCCCAGCCCGATCAGTGCCGCAAGGACGGCGTCCATGAACAGACCGGGACCGCAGACGAACGCCTCGCGATCCGACCACGGTCCGGCCAGCGCCGCGAGCTGCGCGCGGCTCGGCAGCCCTTGCACACTCTCCAGCCAGTGCACCACGAGCAGGCGGCCGGAATACCGGGCAGAGAGGCCTGCGAGCTCGGCGGCGAAGATCACCGAGCGCTCGTCGCGGTTGGCGTAGATCAGCGTGCAGTGCCCGGACCCGGCCGCCAGCACCGATTTCAGGATCGACAGCACCGGAGTGATGCCACTGCCCGCCGCGAACAACAGCAGGTCGTCGTCGAGCGACGCGGGGGTGAAGACGCCCGCGGGCGGCAGCGCGTCGAAGACCATGCCCGCTGTCGCGTTGTCGCACAGCCAATTCGATGCGTATCCGTCGGGGGTTCGCTTGACGGTGACCTTCAGCGGACCCTGCTCGTGCGGCGCGCTGGACAAGGAGTAGCAGCGGCTCACCGAGCCGGTCGGCTCGCTCGGTATCCGCAGCGTCAGGAACTGACCCGGACGGTATGCGATCGAATCCGGCTGCTCCGTGACGACATCCAACTCCAGCGATACCGCATCGTGGGTTTCCCGGATCACCCGCGCCACGCGCAGGGGCAGAACCGCTCCGGGTCGGCTCTCGCTGTCGCCGGGGATACCGATCCGCGGCGGCACTACCGAGGTCGCTCCAGCCCCATCCACTGTCGTGTCCCCTCTCCGGTCGTCCACGGCGTTCGACGCGCTCACGGCACGTCCCCGTCCCGGGTGCCGACTTCGATGCGACCGCCCGCGACCGCGGCATCGATGCTGTCGCGCAGCGCGGCGCAGGTCCGCACTCGCGCGCTGTCCGCCCCGGTGAACTCGGCGCAGGCCGCGACCGCGCTCGCGGTCCACTGCACGCTGGTGTGCTGCGGGCTGAATTTCTCGACCAGCACGCACGTCGCGCAGGTGCGGCAGGCAACCGGCTCCATCGCAGGCCGCTCAGGACTCGACGCCGGCGCGCTGCGCGGCGAGATTCTCGGCGACCTCCGCCTCCCACGCGGTGACCGCGCGGGTGGTGTCGACCTCGAACTCGAAGCGATCGGTCATCTTCGGAGCGATCTCGGCCACGTCGGTGTAGAACTGCTCGTACCAGCGGCGCAACTGGTAGACGGGTCCGTCCTCCTCGCACAGCAGCGGATTGTCGATGCGGGTCTTGCGCCGCCAGATCGCGGCGTCCTGTTCGAAGCCGCGGCCGAGACCACCGGCGAACTTCGCCGCGATGTCCTCGGCCTGTTCCGGCGACACGCCGTGCGGTTTCTTCACGATGGCGCCGTATTGCAGCACGAACTCGGTGGGAGACACCGGGTAGTGACAGTTGATCAGGATGCCCTCGACCGCCAGGCCCGCGCTTTCGCTGCGCAGGTGATCGATCATGTAGGAAGGGCCGTAGTAGGAGGCGTCGGAGTGCAGGACATTCTTGCCGCCCAACGCCTTCGCGGTCTCCCCCATCATGTCCTCGCGTGACACCGAGGTCATGTATTGACTGGCGATGTGACCTTCGAAGACGTTCTTGAAGTAGGTCGGGAACCCGAAGTGCACGTAGAAGAAGTGCGCCATGTCCACCACGTTGTCGATGACCTCGCGGCAGTTCGCGCCGTCGATCGTCATGGTGTTCCAGGTCCAGTCGGTCCACTCGTCGCTGAACGCGCCCTCGATGCGCGGGATGGCGACGTGTTCCGGCGGCGGATTGCCCTCCGGGTCGTTCCAGACGAACAGCTGCTTGTTCTGCTCCAGCGTCGGCCACGACCGGGTCCGCGCGCGGGGTGGCACCCGGCGGCCGTAGGGGATGCCGGTGCAACGGCCGTTGCCGCCCCAACGCCAGTCGTGGAACGGGCAGGCGATCGAGTCCCCCTTGATCCGGCCGTCACCCAGGTTCCCGCCCATGTGCCTGCAGTAGGCGTCCAGGACGTTGAGCTCTCCGCCCGCGCCGGCGAAGACCACCAGTTCGGTGCCGAAGATCTCGACGTTATGCGGTTTCCCGTCCCGGAAGTCCTGCGCCAGCCCCAGGCAGTGCCAGCCGCGCGCGTACCGGGCGGGCGGAGCGCCCGCGTCGATCACTCGAACCTCGGTGTCGGTAGTCATCGGTTCCTCCACAATTCACGTACGTTTGTCACCTCGATATTTCGGTTCGGCATGCCGGGGCGAAAATGCGCAGTCCCACTGGCCGGGAGGCGCTCAGGCCGGATCGAACCGTCCGAACGCGGAGCGGTAGAACAGCAGCGGCGGCGCCTCGCGATGCTCCGACAGCGCCGTGACACGCGCGATGACGATCGTGTGGTCACCGCCGTCGACCTCCTGTTCGAGCTCGCAATCGAGCCAGGCCACGGCCCCGGCCAGCCGCGGCGAGCCGTTCGGCGACGGCTCCCAGTCGACTCCCGCGAACTTGTCCGTGCCGCTGCGCGCGAGCTGCCCGCAGATCTCCTGCTGGTCGTGGGCCAGGATGTTGACGCAGAACCGCCCGACCTGGCGAATGCGTGGCCACGACGTAGACGTGCGCGCCGGGCAGAAGCAGACTGCGGGCGGCTCCAGCGACAGCGCCGAGAACGACTGGCAGGTGAATCCGGCAGGCCCGGCCGCCGACCGCGCGGTGATCACCGTGACGCCGGTGCAGAAGCGACCCAGCACGGCTTTGAAGTCGCGCACGTCCAGTGGCGATCCGTCCATCTCGAGCACCGGTTCCATCGGGCCTCCTATTTCGATCAGGCATATACCTGACAGCTATGACAGCAGCCACCGCCGGAGGGAGGTCAAGATCGGAGTCCGGTCACCGAGACGGAGATCCGTGGAAGCTACGTAGTTCTCCCGATTCCTCCCGGTCGCGACCCCGTCAGTGTGATGGGAGACACAAACGATCGGGCGCATCATGCCTGGTCGACCGAATGCGATCGACGGAGGTTCGAATGACCGTCACCCTGCTACCCGACGCCGAGCCGCATACCGCCCGGCTCCCCCACGGCAGCCGGCCCCACAGGGCCGACCCCGGCTCCGCCGACGTGCCGGTATCGATGATCGAGCGGATGACCCTCATCCTGGACGCCTTCGACGCCGCGACCCCGACGCTGACGCTGCTGGGCCTGGTGGAGCGCACCGGCCTGCCACGCTCGACAGTCCATCGGATCCTCGATCAAATGATCCGGCTGCGCTGGCTGGCCCATACCTCCGGCGGCTACCGGCTCGGCATGCGCACCCTGGAACTGGGCGGGCTCACCGCCGATCACAACGAGATCCGCGATGCCGTCAGCCCGCTGCTGCACGAGCTGTGTCAGCGCACCGGCATGGTCGGCCATCTGGCGGTGCTCGACGGACGTGAAATCGTTTACCTGGACAAGGCCGGTGGCCGCTTGGCCGCGCTGTTGCCCACCCGCCTCGGCGGCCGCATGCCCGCGCACTGCACCGCGCTCGGCAAGGCGATGCTGGCGGCGCTGGAACCGAGCATCGCCGAAGCGGCGTTCCATTCCCGGCTGCCGCGCCTGACCGCGCACACGATCACCGAGTCCGGCGCGCTGCATCGCGCCTTGGCCCAGATCCGGCTGCGCCAGGGCGTGGCGCTGGACCGGGAGGAATCGATGGACGGAATCGCGTGCGTCGCGGCGCCGTTGCGTGGCCGCGGCACGGCGCCCGCGGCACTGTCGTTGTCCGGGCGGGCCGAGGCGATGAGTTTCGACAAGCTGGCACGGGTGCTGCTCGAGATATCCCACGAGGCCGGCCGGACGTTGTTCCCCCGCCGGGCGCGCTGGCGATAGCCCGAAGCCGAATATGCCTGGGCGGTACAGTCCGACCATGACCGATGGCGGCACACCCGCGGTGCCCGACCTGCCTACGACCGCGTGGGCCGTGCTCGGAATGCTCTCGCACGCCGACGAACTCTCCGGCTACGACTTGAAGAAATGGGCCGACTGGAGTCTGCAATTCTTCTACTGGAGCCCGTCGTTCAGCCAGATCTACGCCGAGCTCAAACGTCTGGAGAAGCACGGCTACGCCAGTTCCCGCACCGTGGTGCACGAGGACGGCGTGCGGGGCAAGCGGATGTACTCCATCACGCCGGAAGGCCGTGCGGCCGCCGCGAACTGGGTCAACCACGCGCCGGTCGAGGCGCCGGTGCTCAAGCACAGCGTGATGCTGCGAGCGTGGCTGGGCAACCTCGCCGAGCCCGACCGGATGCGCGAAATCCTCGGCGAGCACATCACGTACGCCGAGAAGATGCGTAAACGCGCCGAGGCCGACGCGAAGGGCGCCGAGGCGAATCCGGACTGGGCCTATCCGGAACTGGTGTTGCGCTGGTGCGTGCGGCACTACGAGGCCGAGCGCGATTTCGCGCGGGAGTTGCTGGCGGATATCGATCGCCTCACTGAGTGAGACGCCGCCTGGTTGTTCCGTCCCCGTCATATTTCTATTAGGCATATGGAGGTGGTGGCTGATGACCGGTGAACTGGACTCGGTGCCTGCCGCGGTGGCGGCGATCGCGAGCGGCGGTATCGCGCTAGTGGTGGATGACGAGGACCGCGAGAACGAAGGCGATCTGGTGCTGGCCGCCGAGCGGGCGACCGCGCAGAATATCGGTTTCCTGGTGCGGCACACCAGCGGCGTGCTGTGCGTGCCCATGATGGGCAGCGATCTGGACCGGCTCGAGCTGCCGCCGATGACGGCGCTCAACCAGGATCCGAAGGGCACCGCGTACACGGTCTCGGTGGACGCGGCGACGGGGATCGACACCGGCATCTCGGCCGCCGACCGCGCCCACACCATGCGCCTGCTCGCCGATCCCGCCGCCACACCCCGGGATCTCACCCGGCCCGGGCACGTATTCCCCTTGCGGGCGCACCCGCGCGGCGTCCTCGGCCGGCGAGGGCATACCGAGGCCGCGGTCGATCTGGTGCGCATTGCGGGCCTGCGCCCCGCCGGAGTCATCGCCGAGGTGGTGCGCGACGACGGGTCGATGGCCCGGCTCCCCGAGCTGCTGACCATGGCCCGGGTGCACGGAATCCCGATCATCTCCATCGCCGATCTGGTCGATCACCGCCGCGGGCTCGAGCCGGGCGTGCAGCGCGTCGTCGAAACGCGGCTGCCGACCCGTTTCGGCGAGTTCCGGCTGGTCGGCTATCGCGATGAGACGAACCACGCCGAACATCTCGCGCTGGTGCTCGGCACACCGGGCGAGCGCGACGTGCTGACCCGGGTGCACTCGGAATGCCTCACCGGCGACGCGTTCGGCTCGCTGCGCTGTGACTGCGGCGAGCAGCTCGACGCCGCCATGCAGGCCGTGGCCGCCGAAGGCCGCGGGGTCGTGGTCTACCTGCGCGGCCACGAGGGACGCGGCGTCGGTTTGCTCAACAAACTGCGCGCCTACCAGCTCCAAGACGCCGGCTCCGACACGGTCGACGCGAACCTGCGGCTCGGGCTGCCCGTCGACGCCCGCCACTACGGCGCCGCTGCGCAGATCCTCACCGACCTGGGCGTGCGGTCGGTCCGGCTGCTCAGCAACAATCCGGCCAAACAGGCGGGTCTGACCGCGTACGGGATCGCCATCGAACGGCGAATTCCCCTGCAGGCCGGTACCACCGAGCACAACGTGCACTATCTGCGCGCCAAGCGTGACCGGATGCGCCACCAGTTGACCGAGGTCGACGCCGCTGTCGCCGTCCGATGAACCGGATCGGTTCGGTTCCACCGCCGACCCTGTGCCGGCGGGCCAGGCGGGCAGGTCCACCGGAGTCGAATTTGTCCAGAATGCTCCTGCGCGCCACGCGCGGTACCTAGGGTTGACACCCATGGCGCGGCGTCCCATCGGCAACCTCCCTGCCGAGGTCACCAGCTTCGTCGGGCGCCGGGAGGAACTCGCCGCCGCGAAGCGGCTGCTGCCCACGACGCGGGTGCTGACGCTGCTCGGCCCGGGCGGTGTCGGCAAGACCCGGTTGTCCCGCCAGGTCGGCGCGGTGGTCGCGCGTGCGTTTCCGGACGGAGTGTGGCTGGTCGAGCTCGCCGACGTGCACGACCCCGACCTGGTGACGGTGACAGTCGCGGAAGCGCTGGCGCTGCGCGACGACACTGCGGCGCCCCTACGGAGGCTGACCGAGTTCCTCGCGGACAAACGGTTGCTGCTGATTCTCGACAACTGCGAGCACCTGATCGACGCGTGCGCGCGGCTGGTCGGCAGGATCGTGGCCACAACCCCGGAGGTACGGGTGCTGGCGACCAGCCGGGAGGTGCTGGGGGTCCAGGGCGAACAGGTCATGCCCGTGGCGCCCCTGCCGCTCGCAGAGGGGCAGAGCGCGGACAGCGATGCGATGCGGCTGCTCGCCGAACGGGCGGGCGCCGCCAACCCCGGCTTCGCGGCCAGGTCGGCGAACCGGGCCGCGCTGGCCGCGATCTGCCGCAGGCTGGACGGCATTCCGCTCGCGCTGGAACTGGCCGCGTTGCGGTTTCGCATGTTCACTCCGGAGCAGATCCTCGCTCGGCTCGACGACACCATGGGCCTGCTCAGCGCGGGACCGCGACTCGCGCCGGAGCGACAGCAGACCATCGAGGGTGCGATCCGCTGGAGTTACGACCTGTGCACGCCCGCCGAACAGCGATTGTGGGAACAGCTGTCGGTTTTCGCGGGCGGCTTCGACATCGACGCCGCCGAGGCCGTGTGCCTGCCCGCCCCTGGGGCGCGGACACTGTTCGACGCACTGACCGGCCTGGTCGACAAATCGGTGCTGAGCCTGCGCTACGACGGCGATGTCGGCCGGTACTCGATGCTGGAGCCGATCCGGCAGTTCGCCAAAGACCGGCTGGCCGAGCGGGGCGACGAGCCCACGGTGCGCGCGCGTCACCGCGACCACTACCGGCGACTGGCGCTGCGCGGCCGGACCGCGTATTGGAGTTCCGACGACGTCACATGGTTTCGTGAACTGAACCGCGAGCACGCGAATCTGCGCGCGGCTCTGCAGTCCGGCCTCGTCGACACACCGGAGTCGGCACTCGAGATGGCCGCGGTGCTGCGGCCGTTCTGGGAGCACAACCGCTTCCTGACCGAAGGGTATCGCTGGCTGACCGATGCGCTGGCGAAGTCTAGGGAACCGACCGAACTTCGCGCACGCGGGCTGTCCGCGGCCGCCTCGCTGGCGGCGCTGCTGTCCGATCGCGGGTCCGCTCGCCAATTGGTGGACGAATGCGTCACCCTGGCACGCAGACTCAATGCCCCCGATATTCTCGCGGAGGCGATGCTCGATTCGGCACTGCTGGCCTTCAACGACGGAGACACCGTCCGCGCGCTCGAATTGGCGGAGACCGCGACGCATCTGGCGGCCGAATGCGGACATCACGCCATGGAGATGGACAGTCTGGCCTTCGCATTCGTGTGCGCGCTGGTGCTCGCCGACGCGCGCTCGACCGTTTTCGCCGAGCGGCTGCTCACGGTCGCCACCGAGCGGGGACCATCTCTGCTCGGCGGGTTGGCACAGTGGTCTATGGGCCTGGACCATTGGCGACGCGGCGATCAGGCCGCCGCGACCGGCTATCTCGCCCGGTCCATCGAAATGTTCAGCCTGTTCGAGCGGTGCGTCTGGCTCGCCTCCGGATTCGAGGGGCTGGCGTGGACGGCGGTGGCCCGCGCGGACTTCGAGCGAGCCGCGCGCCTGCTCGGCGCCGCGGAGATCCTCGCGCGCAGCACGGTGCGCCTCGCACACGCCATCACCGGCGTAGTGGGTGACAAGATGCGTGGGCGCGTCCGAGAAGCGCTGGGCGAGCGTCGGTTCCAGGAGATCTTCGACAGCGGCGCGGCGCTGTCGCTGGGCGAGGCGATCGACTATGCGCTGGGTCGCACGCCCGCCGCACCGCGGCCGCCGCAGCCCGCTTCGGCCGGCTCCGAGGCGGCTGACGTCCTCACCCGGCGGGAGAAGGACGTCGCCCGGCTGGTCGCGGCCGGGCACAGCAACAAACGCATCGCCGCGGATCTGGTGATCTCGGTGCGCACCGCCGAGACCCACGTCGAGCACATCCTCACCAAGCTCGGCTTCACCTCGCGAACCCAGGTCGCGGGATGGGTCCGCGATCACGGGCTGTGATCGACGTGGGCGGCGATCAGAGCCCGGCGGTGAGGAAATCGACGACGGCGCGTTCGAACGCCGGCTTACGCTCGATCTGCACCCAATGACCACAGCGGGCGAAAACTCGCAGATCGGCATCGGGGATCTGCCGTGCGGGCAGCAGCGACGCCTCCACCGGTGTCACTCGATCATCGCGCCCCCACAGAATCAGTGTCTGCGGGCGCAGTCCACGCAGCCGCGCCCACAGCGGAACCGGTTCGGCGAGAGCGGGATCGGCGAATGTCGCGTAGGCGTCGCGCAGCGCGGCGATGGCGGCCGGATCCGACGCGGCGGCCAGCCGGGCTGTGATCAGGTCCTCGGTCAGGATCCCCGGACTCGACACCATGGTGCGCAGCCAGGGCACGAGGCGCTCACGGGTGGGGTCGGCGCTGAACTCCAGCAACCGCGTGATGCCTTCGGATGGTTCCGGCCCCAGGACATTCACCCCGACGCCGCCGGGCGCCATCAGCACCAGCCGATCGACCCGGTCCGGATGTTCCAGCGCCAGCAACGTCGCGACCGCACCGCCCATCGAATTGCCCAGCAGGTGGACGCGGTCCAGGCGGAGGTCATCGAGCAGGCCGAGCACCGCCTCGGCGGAGATGCGCAGGTAGTTGCGTTCGTACGCCGCCGGGCGGCCGCTGGCGCCGAAGCCGGGCTGGTCGACGATCAGACAGCGGAAACGCTCGGCCGGCACCGGCAGGTTCGCGCCGAAGTTGGCCCAGCCCGAGACTCCCGGCCCGGAACCGTGCAGCAGCACCAGTGCTGCGTACCAGCCCCCGCCTCGTGGTACCGCAGTTCGTACCCGCCCGTCGCGCTCCAGCGTGTGGTGTTCTCGGCGGTGAACGTCATCAGATCATCCGATCCGTGACCGGCAGCCCGAACGCGTTGCGGCCGTAGAGGACCAGTGCGCGCTCGACGTCGTTGATGACGTGCACGCTTCCGGCGTGCGCGTCACGCCAGTGCCGCTCGATCGGATTTGGCTTGCGGATGGCATGGCCGCCGGAGTTGTCGAACAGCAGGTCGATGGCCTCGATGGCGCGTTCGGTGCCGCGCACCTGATCGCGGCGGCTGCGCACCCGCAGTTCGAAGGGGATCTCCTCCCCCGCCTCGGCATAGCGCAGTTGCTCGCTGATGTTGCGCTCCATCTGCAGGACGGCCGCGTCGATCTCCGAGGCCGCCCGAGCGACCCGGACGTGCGCGAACGGGTCCTCGGCGGCCTTCTGTCCGCCGTAGGAGATCCGCGCCCGCTCGCGCATCCGCTCGATGTGCGCTTCGTAGGCGCCTTGGGCGGCGCCGATGATGGGTGCGGTGATGGTGTTGGAGAACACCGCGCCGAACGAGATCCGGTAGAGCGGGGCGGTATTCACCTCTTGACCGGGTCCGCGTAGCTCCGCCTGCTCACTCGCGCGGTAGGTCCGGTGGGCGGGCACGAACGCGTTCTCGATGACGATGTCGTTGCTGCCGGTGCCGGACAGCCCGGACACATGCCATACGTCCTCGATGCGGTAGTCGGTGCGCGGCACCAGGACGGTCAGGTACTCCGCTCCCCCTTCGCCGTTCGGCACGACCGCCCCGAGGAAAGCCCAGCGGGCGTGATCGCATCCGGAGGAGAAGCTCCAGCGACCGCTGATCTCGAAGCCGCCCTCGACTGGCGTGAGCTTGCCGGTGGGCGCGTACGACGAGGAGACCAGGGTGTCCGGGTCGGCGCCCCACACGTCCTCCTGCGCCCGCAGCGGGAACAAGGCGAGCTGCCACGGGTGCGCGCCCAGCACCGACGACACCCACGCCGTGGACGGGCATGCGGTGGCGATCGCCCGGATCACCTCGTAGAACGCGACCGGGGAGGATTCCTCGCCACCGAAGCGAGACGGCTGCAGCATGCGGAACACCCCCGCGTCGGTCAGCTCCCGAATGCTCTGCTCGGGCACTCTGCGCTGCCCGTCGGCGTCGGCGGCTCGCTCTCGGATCGCGGGCAGCAGATCCCGTACCCGATCGAGCACCTTGTTGGTCATATGCGGTAGTCCTCCTCGTAGTGCTGTCTTCGGACGCTAGGCCGGTGCGGCGCGGTCGGCCCCGATCCATCCCGATGACCGGAACCCATCGGGCAGATCAGTCGGTGCGGGCCGCGGCGGCGCCGGCGCGGCGACCGAAGAAGGTGCCGTCACCGAGCGAAGTGCCGCTGATGTAGCCCTCCCCGTGCAGGTTGCTGGCGGCCCGGCCCGCGGCGAACAGTCCGGGGATCGAGGCGCCGTCGATGTCGAGCACGGCGCCGTCGAGCGAGGTGTGCAGGCCGCCGAGGGTGAAGACGGACGCGCCGGTCCCGCGGCGATCACCGGACTCCGACGGTGGCCGCACACCCGCCCGCACGTCGATCGCGGCGAGCGGTCGCGCGAGGGGCCGCAGCCAGCGCGGCGCTTTCCCGAATTCGGGATCCACGCCGCGCGAGGCGAAGCTGTTGTACCGGCGGATGCTGTCGACCAATGCGTCCGCCGGTAGACCCATCAGATCGGCGAGTTCCTCGGCGGTCTCCGCAACGTGGGTCGGCCGCACACCCCACCGCTGGGGTTCCGGTACTTCGTCGAAGGCTCGTTCGTCGAGCACGACCCAGGTCCGCATGTCCTGCCGGAACAATGCCGCCTGGCCGATCCGGCCGGGATAGGTGTCCTCGTTGATGAATCGCTGCCCGTTCCCGTTCACCACCATGCCGCGCGCGGCGAGGCCGGGAACGAGTGAGATGCCGACCTGGCCGGTGGCCATGTGCCGCACGGCCGCGCCGAGCGCCTGTGCCATCCGGATCCCGCTTCCATCGTCGGTGCCCGCGCTGACCTTGGTGTGCCCCAGCAGTCTCGGCGCGTGCGCGGCCAGCATGGCGTCGTTGTCGACGAATCCTCCGGTGGTCAGCACGACGCCGCGGCGGGCCCGGACGGTCAGCTCCCTGCCGTACCGCCGTGCCGCCACGCCGACGACCGCGCCATCGCCCGCGATGATCAGGCAGACCACCCTGGTGTCGAAAAGCGCCGTGGCGCCGGCGGATCGAGCCGCTCCGGCAAGTCGGTCCATGAGCAGCTTGCCGCCGAAGCCGGCGGCGGCCGGGCGATGGCCACGCGGCGCGGGCGCGGCGAGTTCGGCGAACGGCCTGCTGTTCTCCCCCAGCCACATGAGCCCGTCATCCGTCGGCGGTACCCAAGCCGGCGCGTCCCACAGCGTGGGTTCGAACGGCACACCGCGGTCGGCGAGCCAGTGGAAATGCGCGACGCTGTCCTCGCAGTAGCGAGTGATCTTGTTCAGGTCGGCGCCCGGCCCGAGCGCGGCCGACAGGAACGCGGTCATCGCCGCCGGGTCGTCGTCGAACCCGCAGGCCCGCTGGATCGGTGTGCCGCCGCCGAGATAGATCTCTCCGCCGGAGAGGGCGGAGGCGCCGCCGGGACCACTCATCCGATCCAACACGAGCACCTGCGCGCCGCCCGCCGCCGCCTCGAACGCCGCAGCGGACCCGGCACATCCGTAGCCGACCACCAGCACATCGGTCTCGATGTCGTAGGCGCGCACGTCGGCGGCCGCGCGGGGCGCGACCGAGTTCCGATCACTCATGTAGTCGACCTTCCCGCTCCGCGCTCGGTGGCCGCCGGCCCATCTTGGTGAGCGACCCTCCGGTCCCGGTCATCGGGACTGTGCGCCTGCACGGAGGCGCCGGGTGGCGATGGTGTGTGAACGGCGTCACGTCTACCTGGGCGTCAGCGAGGAGGAAGAATTCATGCGGGTCCTGGTCACCGGAGTCTCCGATCCGACCGGTCGCGCGGTGGCGCGCATGCTCTCGGCCGCGGGCCACGACGTGGTCGGCCTGGATCGCGAGCGGCACCGGTACGTCGATCCTCGGGTCGAGGTGATCACCGGTGACCCGGAGGAGCCGGCGATCTGCGCGCAGGCCGTCGCCGACTGCGCGGCGGTGGTGCATCTGGGCGGTTCGCTCGCCGCGATCGCACGGGCGGCCCGAGCGGCCGGGGTGCGAATCGTGTTTCCCGTGCCCGCGGGATCGCACGCGGTCGCCGAGGATGCGTTGCGGTCCAGCGGGGCGGAGGCCCTGATCGTGCGCACCGCGCCGGTCGCCGGCAGGCGGGTCGAGGGCGCGAGCGGGCGAAACTTGCTACGGCTGCTTGGTTCCCGCCCGGCGGGCGGATTCCAGGTGCTGCACACCGACGACTTCGAACGCTTCCTGGTACTGGCCGCGGAATCGGGACGTACCGGCGTCGTGGAGCTGGCCGCGCCCGGCGTGGTATCCGGTGAGGACGCGCGCCGCATCCGTGCGGCGGTGAGAACCCGCCGGCTCCGGCGGCTGCGGCGCACCCGGCCCGTACCGCAGGTGGACTCCACGGCGGCCCGCGACGAGTGGGGATTCCGCTGCGGGTGGACCGCGTCGGAAGTGGCGGCGGATATCGTTCGCGGACTGGGCGGCCGTAAGGTCGACGACGGCGAATTCGTCGCCCGCACCGGCGCGATCCCGCTGCCCGGCTATCTGGTGCCTACCCGCGCGGCCACTTCGGACGGCCACGCCCTGGTGTCGGTGGCGCCGGAAGGTCTCGAAGGCGAATTCGACGATCGCGTCGACCCGGCCTATCCGGTGCACACCGCGACGAATACGTCCGAGGCGCTGCCGGGGCCGCTCACACCGCTGACCGTGGATCTGCAGGCGGGCGCGATCCGGCTGGCCAACGCGGCGATGGGCCGGATGATCGCGCTGGAGGGCATCGCGCTGGAGCACTGGACCAGCCGGGTCACCACCGTGCTCGGGCACCACATCTACATCAACGCCTCCATCGGGGTGCTGGCCGCGGAGAACATGCCGGGCTGGGACGAGCAGAGCATCCGCCGGGACGTCTACGGCAACATCCCGGCCGAGATCTCGCTGACCCCGCACGGCAAGCCGCCCACCCCGACCGGTTTCGCCAGTACCCGCGCCACCTGGCGCGCCGCAGGCCGGGTGCTGCGCACGGCGCTGCGCTATCGGGAGACCACCGACGGTATCAACGCCGCCGCGCACCAGGAAACGTTGAGCGCCGCGGCGATCCGCGAGCTCACCGACGAGCAACTGCACGCTCGTGCCCTGCTGTGGCGGGACCGGCTGAACCACTCCTGGGCCGCGGCGTCCATCGGCGTGATGATGACCGGCGCGGCAACGGCCATCCACTCCCGCGGCAAGGAATCGGCGGACGTACCCATTGATCTGGAGCGGTTGGAGTCGGCCAGGACCATGCTCGCCGTGGAACGACTCGCCGCACTGTGCCGGGCCGACACCGCGTTGCAGCACGCGGCGCACTCGGGCGATGTCGCCGCGGCGCGGGCGATCTCCCCGGCGTTCTCCACCGCGCTGGACGAGGAACTGCACCGGATCGGGCATCGCGGGCCGGGCGAGTGCGAGCTGATCAACCCAACTTTCGGCGACCGGCCCGAACTGCTGGTCACCGCCGCAGGCCGAGCGGCCGCGCTGCCCGCGCCCGAGCGGGAACCGGTCGATCCGTCCCCGAGCCGCACCGCGCGGATGGCGGCGGGAGCGACGATGGCGCGCGAGCGCGTCCGCGACGCCGTCGTCCGGTACACCCACTGCCTGCGCCTCGCCGTGCGCGAGCGGGCGGGGCGGCTGATCCGGGAAGGCCGGTTGCAGCGGGCCGAGGACGCCTGCTTCCTCACCCTCGACGAAATCCTCTGGGCGCCCGCTGATCTGACCGAACGCGTAGCACGGCGGCGGGCGGAACTCATCCGGCTACAGGGCATCCGGATGCCGGACGTGATCGCGGGCGATTGGGCACCGCTCGCGGATGCGGCTGCATTGGCGCCCGGGGAAAGCCTGACCGGCATCGGAGTGTCCTCCGGCGTCGTGGAGGGCACCGTGAAACGCGTGCTGTCCCTCGACGACGACATCGAGCCGGGCGACATCCTGGTCGCGTCGGTCACCGACACCGGCCACACCGCGATGTTCGCCTACGCGGCAGCGGTGGTCACCGACATCGGCGGATCAGCTTCCCACGCCGCCATCGTGGCCCGGGAATTCGGCATCCCCTGCGTCGTCGACACCAAGACCGCCAGCGCGGCCCTCGCCGACGGGCAGCGGGTGCGCGTGGACGGGTCGGCCGGGACGGTCACCCTGCTCGCCGACGCATGAGCCGGGGCCGGGGGCGCGCACCCCGGCCCCTTGCCGGTTCGGCGCCGCCGGGCCGCGACCCTATGGAAGGAATGATCCAGTGACGATTTCGCGTGCTGTTCGCGGGGCGATGACCGGTGTCGCCGCCGCACTGATCGCCGTATTCCCGTCCACCACCGCATTCGCGGGCCCCGCCCTCGTGCACACCGTGCACGACCGTTCCATGCAGCTCTCGGCGGCGCCGAATGCCAGGGACATCGGCGACTATCCCACCCAGGGCAACGGCAAACTGCGGACGGGCGTCGTCTTCCGCACCGACGCCCTGGACAAGCTCACCGCCGCCGACCAGCAGAAGCTGGTGGCCGCGGGCATCACCGCGGTGATCGATTTCCGCAGCCCGGCCGAGTCGGGGGCCAATCCCGACAAGCTTCCCGCGTCGATTCCCGCCCTCGCGCGTCCGGTGTACGACCCGGGCAACGATTTCTACCTGATGGTGGGCAAGGCAGTACAGGGCGGTCCGGCCGTGCAGCAACAGATGTTCGGTGACGGTAAGGCCGCGGGCATCATGCGCGACTACTATCGGTGGCTGGTCAGCGACGCCACGGCGCGCGGCCGGTTCGGCGCCGCCATCCGGGATATCGCGAACGCCACCGGGCCGGTGCTGTTCCACTGCACCGCCGGCAAGGACCGCACCGGCTGGCTGACCGCGATCCTGATGACGGCGCTCGGCGTCCCGAAGGGTCAGGTGTACAAGGATTATCTGGAGTCGAACGACAACCTGGCTGCGGGCAACAAGGCGCTGATGGACGGGCTGGTGGCCAAGGGGCTGGTCATCGATCCCGCGCTGTTCGATCCGATCCTCGGGGTGCAGCACGACTTCCTCGACGCCGCGTTCGACCAAGCCGATGCGTCCTTCGGCTCGTTCGACCGGTTCGTCTCCGAGGGGCTCGGCGTGGACGGTCCGACGCTGGAGGCGCTGAAAGCCAAGCTGCTGTCGCGGTAATCGAGGGAGACAGCGGGGTCGGCGGATCGTGATCCACCGACCCCGCTCGTTTCCGGACCCGCGGAGACGGGCACCGGCTGCACCGATGCGCGGGGCGCGGACTCGTCACCTGTCAGACCGTCCGCCCGGCCCTTTCCGCCGCGGCAGAGCGCGTCAGGTCTGCGGATCTCGAGCGGCAAATCGTCGTCCGGCCGAACCTGCTCCACGCCGCCGTCGACCTGCCCGATCCCGCAGCCCACGATCACACGCCCTGCCAGCGGCTGCGACTTCGCGATCGCCCGACCCCGCGACCGCGATTCCTAGTTCGGCGCGATCAGCACTTCCCGTAGTCGCGCCAGTTGCGTGGCGGTCAACCCGCTGGTCAGCAACCATCCGGCGGCGCCGCCGTGGTCGGCGGACAGGTTCGCCAGGAAACGTCGCATCACCTCGGCCTCGACCCCAAGAATGCCTGTGCTGACCGGGGGCAGCCCCGCGTAGGACGGGAGCGCGTCGAGCCGGTCGCGGACCCGGTGCATGCGTTCACCGGTCAGCGCGTAGTCCGCCGCGATCTCCTCCGGCGGCACGCCGACCGCGTCCAGGAGCACCGCCGCGAGCAGGCCGGTGCGGTCCTTGCCCGCGGCACAATGGAACAGCACCGAGTGACGGCCCGTGTCGACGACCAGCCGCACGGCCGCGACGATGGAGTCGGCGCTGCCCGCAAGCAGCTTGTCGTACAGGTCCACCAGATCGACCCGGCTGGAGTCCGGCACCAGATCCCGTGCCGCCAGCGAGGATTGCGGCGACTTGCGCACCGGCAGGCAGACCCGCCGCAGGTCGGCGGTGGCCAGCAGTCCGTAGCCCTCGCGCTCGACTTCGTCGGGCAGCCGCAGATCGATCAGCGTGCGCAGACCGATCGGGCCGAGCAGTTTCGCCATATCGGCTTCGGTGAGGTTCTGTGGCGTGCTGGAACGGTAGACCACCCCGAAACGGGTGGTGCCGCCACCTTGCACGGGTAGCCCGCCCAGGTCGCGCACGTTGTCGATCTGGGCGAACTCCACCCACCGGTCACCGGGCACGGTGGATTCGCCCGCGCGGTCAGTGGGCACGGCCGGCCGCCGCCTCGTCGGCGCGGCTCAGGCCGCACAGTCCGATCAGGTCCTCGTGCAGCTCGAACCACACGGTGTGGTAGCTGTCCAGCACGGGCCGGGCGACCCAGGAGAGGTCGCCGGCCGCGATCCGCTCGATCGCGTGCGCGAACCGGCCGGAATACCGTGCCAGCCGCGGTGCGACATCGCCGATCCGCTGCAGTAGCGGTTGCACGGCGCGGTGCAGTTCGGTCAGCCGGGCCAGGACCGCACCGTCGTACTCGGCGTCGGCGTGGTCGTTGACGGTGGCCGGATCCTTCATCTGCCACGCGGTCACGATCTCTTTCAAAGTGCCGTTGAAAGCACAGAATTCGGCGTAGACCGAGGCGATCGCGGGGCGGTCTACGGCCCGTCGTTCCGTCGCCAGCAAACCGTCGAGGTACTGTCTGCCCTCGGGGGTGAGACGCACACCGATCGGCGTCGCGGCGCACCAACCCTCGGCCACGAGCTCCTCGCATCGGGCGCTGACGGCCTCGGCCGACGCGCCTGTACCTGCGGCGAGCGCGTCGTGGGCGGCCCGGCCTTTGATCCCGATCAGCCGCAGCAGGTCGAGGTCGGCGACCTCCGTCAGCGCCGGCAAGAGTGCCACGGTGACCTCTTCCGAGCTGTCGGCCGCGCGCGCGTCCAACCACGCCGCGAACCCGTCGATGTCGGTGCCCGCCCAGCCGGCCAACCGGCCGACGTCCGCGAGGGTGCTCCCGTCGACGGGTTTGCCTTCGACTCGACCCGGCCACACCGTGCCCGCGCCGCCGTCCACGGTCACCACCTGGCCGGTCAGCGCCGTCACGACGCCGGGACCGCAGCCGACCACACATGGCCTGCCGATCTCGCGGCCGACCAGCGCGGCGTGCGAGGTGACACCGCCCAGTTCGGTGACGATCGCCCGGGCGGCGATCATGCCGTGCAGGTCGTCGGGGCTGGTGGTCGGGCGCACCAGAATCACGTCCTCGCCTGCCTCCGCACGCCGCTCCGCCTCGTGCGGATCGCTGACCACGACACCCGCCGCCAATCCGGGACAGGCGGATTCGCCGCGCGCCAGCGGCGTCCCCGTGTACTCGCCGCTCGCCGGCCGCAGCACGGCACGCACCTGATCGGCGGTGACCCGGGCCAGCGCCTCCTCCGCGCCGATCAGGCCCTCGTCCGTCATGGCCACCGCGGCCCGCACAGCCGCGCGCGCCGAGCGCTTCGCGGGGCGCGACTGCAACAGCCACAGGGCGCCGGATTCGACGGTGAATTCGATGTCCTGGATATCGCGGCCATCGCGTTCCAGCAGGTCGGCCGCCGCGACGAGCTGACCGTGCACCTGCGGCAGCAGGGTCGCCAGTTCGCCGAACGGTCGTGGGGTCGTCCGGCCGGAGACCACATCCTCACCCTGTCCGCCGGCCAGCCATTCACCGAACACCGCGTGCTCTCCCGTGTTCGGGTTGCGGCTGAACAGCACACCGGTGCCGGATTTCTCGTCGAGATTGCCGAAGACCATGGCTTGCACCGTCACCGCGGTGCCCAGGGTTCCGGACACGCCGCGATTGCGCCGATACGTCTGCGCGCGAGGCGAATCCCAGGACCGGAACACCGCGCTGATGGCCGCTCGCAGCTGCTCCCAGGGATCTTCGGGCACCACACCGGCTGGGTCGCCCAGCACGGTGTCGCGATACTGGGTGCGAAACCGTTCCCGGGTGTCGACCGCGTAGTCCGTGCTTCCCGTCTCCGCTGCCAGCGCTTCCGCGACTGCCTCGTTCATGCCCAGATTCAGCACCGTGTCCATCATGCCCGGCATGCTCACCGCGGCGCCCGAACGGACCGACACCAGCAGCGGCCGGGTGCCGGACCCGAAGATCCGCCCGGTTCCGCGCTCCAAGGTGGCGATTCCGGCCCGCACCGCCCGCCAGATGTCCTCGCCGATCGCCCCGCGCGCCGAGAAGTCGGCCCAGCCCTCGATAGTGATCACGAAGGCGGGCGGCACCGGAAGACCCAGCGCGCGCATGCGGTTGACGCTCCACGCTTTCCCGCCGATGCTCTCCCGCGACAACGCGCAGGCGCCGTCGAGTTCGACGACCGGCGCCGCGCCCGCTGCCTCGCCGTTTCGCTCCGCTAGCTCTGCTCCGGCGGTCATGTCACTCCTTTGCGATCACTGCACATTCCGCGCCTCAACGCGATTCGGACCTCGTGCACCGGGCCGGGTGCGAACCGCGGCGCACACCTGTAGCTCTCTTCGAGCCTGCCGTGCCGCCGCTCACCAGCCGTACCCGAGGTCCCGCTGAGCAGGATCGAGATCCGTCGGAGCCCGGCGTCCACGGCGGGGTGCGGGTGCCGTCCGGAAGGACGTTCCCGGTCAGCGGGATATGTGGCGGTGATCGGACCGGATGGGGCGTCGGGTGCGACACCATCGCGGCATGGATCGACGGCGTGCGGCGACCGGTGAACTCGCGACGGTTCCCGCGGTGCTGGCCGACCGGGCACGGCGCCACGGCGCGCGAGTAGCGGTGGTGGCGCCGGAGTGCCCGCTCACTTACGCCGAACTCGCCACGGCCGCACGGCGCGTCACACAGGCCGTGATGTCGCGATCGGTGGCACCGGGGGATCGAGTGGCGATATGGGCACCCAATACCGCGCGATGGGTGATCGCGGCGCTCGGCGTGCTCGGTGCGGGCGCGACGCTCGTTCCGATCAGTACGCGGTTACGCGGTGCGGAGGCCGCCGACATCCTCGCGCGCGGCCGGTGCCGCATGCTGCTCACCGTAGGCGAATTCCTCGGCAACGACTACGCGGGGATGCTGCGGAAGTCAGGACGTACGCTTCCGCAGTTACAGACCACCGTGAAGCTCGACGACACCGCCGAGGACGATGATCTCTCGTGGACTCGGTTTCTCGCCCTCGGAGGCGAAGTGCCCGTCGCGGCGGCCGATGCGCGGAGTTCTTCCGTGGACCCGGAATCGGTCTCCGACATCCTGTTCACGTCCGGCACCACGGGTGTGCCGAAAGGTGTGCCGGTCACCCATCGGCAGACCGTCGAGTCGTTCACCGGTTGGGCCGATGCGGTCACTCTCTGCGGCGACGACAGATATCTCCTGGTCAACCCGTTCTCCCATACCTTCGGCTTCAAGGCGGGGATCATCGCGTGCCTCTTGCGCGGCGCCGCCATGGTGCCGGTGGAACGATTCGATCCGGGACAGGCGCTCAGCGTCATCGAGCGCGAGCGGATCACCGTGCTGACGGGACCTCCGACCCTCTTCCACGACCTGCTCGCCCACAACTGGCGTGCGGCCCATGATCTGAGCTCACTGCGACTGGCGGGTACAGGTGGTGCGAGTGTGCCGACCGGATTGGTGGAGCGCATCCGCCGTGAACTGAGTATCGACAAGGTCTTCACCGGATACGGACTGACCGAATCGACCGGCGTCGCCACAATCTGCTCACCCGACGCACCCATGCACGTCATCGCCGTCACTGCGGGAAAAGCACTGCCGGGTACGCGGATTCGTGTCGTGGATAGATCCGGGCGGACCGTGCCGGTCGAGGAGCCCGGCGAAATCGTGGTTCGCGGCCCGAACGTGATGCACGGTTACCTCGACGACCCGCAAGCAACAGCGGCCGCGATAGACCCCGGCGGTTGGCTGCACACCGGGGACATCGGCACCATGGACGCCAACGGCTACCTGCGCGTCACCGACCGCCACGCGGACATGTTCATCGTGGGCGGTTTCAACGTCTATCCCGCTGAAATCGAGCAGATCCTGCGCGCGCATCCAGGCATAGAAGACGCCGCCGTTGTCGGCGTCCCCGACTCCCGGCTCGGCGAAGTCGGCTTCGCCTTCGTCGTCCCGGCCGCACCCGCCGACATCGACACTACGGAGATCATCACGTGGACCCGGACCCGAATGGCCGGGTACAAGATCCCGCGTCACTTCGAGGTCGTAGCGGACCTACCCCGGAACGCCGGCGGCAAGGTGCTCAAACGCGTCCTGCGCTCACATCGGGCACAACCCTGAGCGGTGCTCGAGCTGCGCCACATGAGGATCGCCCCGCGTACCGGCCAGATGGCGTTCCAGGGCCACCATTGCGACCTGTGCAACTGTCACAGCAACCCTTCCATCGTCGCTTCCGATTTCATCGCGAGAGCGGCAGCCTCTGCCGAAAGTCGGTCGATTAGCGGATAGGCTATGGTGAGCGGCCCGCCGCGGATTCGACCAGTTCGAGTCGCGGCGCTGAATTCCCGGCATGGCGTGCAATTCGGTCCAGTGTCAGATGGAGACGACCGAACAAACTCTCCGACCACCCGCCGGCCGCACTGTCAGGCGACTTCGTTCTTCATCTGAGCGGTGAGGATCTTCTGGTAACCCGCGCCGAAAATTCTCGGCAGCCAGTCGATCACGTGGGCGTCCGTCCCGATCAGGATCTTCGCCTTGTTCTTGCGGATGCCGTTGACGATGACGCGAGCGGCGTGCTCGGGGGTCGTCTTGGCCAGGCGGTCGAAGTTGGCGGCAAGGGCGTCGCGGTCGCGATCACCGCCCGCGCGCGCTTTCCAGGCGATCTCGGTCTTGATCATGCCGGGGTGCACGCTGCTGACGCCGACCGCGTGGCCGGCGATGTTCATCTCCTGCCGTAGCGCGTCGGTGAAGGCGCGGATGGCGAATTTCGTGGCGCTGTAGGCGCCTTGGCTGGGGCACGCGGCCAGACCGAACATGCTCGACACGTTCGCGATGTGCCCGTCACCGGAGGCGATGACATGGGGCAGGAACGCCTTGGTGCCGTAGGCGACGCCCCAGAAGTTGATGCCGACGATCCATTCGAAGTCCGCCCAGCCGAGTTCTTCCACGTTCGCGGTGAGCGAGACTCCGGCGTTGTTGACGACCAGATTGATCCGGCCGAAGTCCTCGGCCACCTCGTCGGCGTGGCGATAGACCGCCTCCCGGTCGGTCACATCCAGCTTGTAGGCGCGGGCTTGCGCACCCTCCTTGCCGCACAGCGCAGCGGTCTCGGCGACGTTCTCCACGTTACGACCCGACAGTGCCAGGCGGGCGCCGCGGCGGGCGAGCTCGATCGCCAGTGCCCGGCCGATGCCCGCGCCCGCACCGGTGATCACGGCGGTTCTGCCCTCGAAGTTCTTCACGGTTGATTTCCTTGTCTCGCTCGGCGGTCGGTCCGCCGGATTGTCCTGCCGGACGTCGTCACAGGGACGTGTAGCCGCCGTCGGCGACGAATTCCGAGCCGGTGCTGAAGCTCGACTCGTCACTGATCAGGAACAGCACCAGGTTCGCCAGTTCCTCCGGCCGCCCGGCCCTGCGCATCGGCTGATTGCCCGACATGCCCTGCGAGCGGGTGGAATCGGCGGTCATCTCCGTGGCCACCACACCGGGATGCACCGAGTTGACCCGGATTCCGTCGGCGGCGAACTCCTGCGCGGCGGTCTTGGTCATACCGCGCACGGCCCATTTGGACGCGGTGTAACCGAGGATGTCGGAGAAGGCGATGATGCCGCCGATCGAGGAGATGTTCACGATGGAGCCGCCGCCTGCCCGGCGCATCGACCCCAGCACGGCCTTCATGCCGAGGAACACTCCGACCTGGTTGACGTCGATCACCTTGCGGAAGTCGGCTTCCGACAACTTCTCGATCGGATCGACATGCACGATGCCCGCGTTGTTGACCAGACCGGAGACCGGCCCGAAAACCTTCTCGGTGTAGGCGATCACGTCGTTCCAGGCCGACTCGTCGGTGACATCCAGCGGCAGGAAGGTCACGGCGTCGCCCAGCTCGGCGGCCAGCGTCACGCCTTCGTCCACCAGTACATCGGTGATCACCACCGTGGCGCCCTCGGCGACCAGCCGCCGCGCGAAGGCCGCGCCCATCCCCCGTGCGCCGCCGGTGACGATGACGTTCTTACCGTCGATCCGTCCCATCAACGCTCTCCTTCCACTGCGTGCCGCGCGGTCGCGCCAGGCTGGTTGTCGGCGAGGTGAACGGCCGCGATGTAGCCGAACACCATGGCGGGACCGATGGTCGCGCCCGCACCCGCGTAGTCGTTGCCCATCACCGAGGCGGAGTTGTTCCCCGCCGCGTACAGGCCCGGGATCGGCCGGTCGTCGGAATCGAGAACGCGAGCGTGCTCGTCGGTGACCAGACCGCCCTTGGTGCCCAGATCGCCCGGCACCATCTCCACGGCGTAGAAGGGGCCCTGTTCGATCGGGGCCAGGCACGGATTCGGCCGCACGGTCGGGTCGCCGTAATAGCGGTCGTAGGCGGAATCGCCGCGCCGGAAGTCCTCGTCGCGACCGGCGCGCGCGAAGCGGTTGAAACGCTCCACCGTGGCGGTCAGCGCCGCAGGCGGCACACCGATCTTCGCCGCCAGTTCGGCCAAGGTCTCGGCCTGGTCGATGATCCCGGCATCCGCGTACTTCCGCGGGAGCGGACGTTTGGGGAAATTCCCCAGGAACAGGTACCGGTCCCGGAAGCGCTGATCCATGATGAAGTACGCCGGAATGTGCCCGACACCCGTCGCTTCCTGCTCGTACATCTTGTGCACCACGTTCACATACGGGGCCGATTCGTTGACGAACCGTTCGCCCGCGTGGTTGACCATGATGCCGCCGGGCTGGGAACGCTCGGCCAGGCAGAAGAACGGCGGCCCGTCGGGATTGCGCACGGACGGGCCCCACCAGGCGTCGCCCATGAGATCCACCGCGCCACCGGCCTTCTGACCCGCGACGATGCCTTCACCCACGTTCTCGGTGGCGCCCACCGTCCACTCGGTGGACTGTGGGCCGCTCATGTACTGCTCGCGCATCCGCAGGTTGTGCTCGAAACCGCCCGCCGCCAGGACCACACCGCGGCGCGCCTTGATCACCACCGGCGTGCCGTTGTGCTCGGCGCGCACGCCGACCACCGCCTCCGCCTCTGTGATCAGGTCGGTCAGCGGCGTGTTCAGCCACACCGGCACCCCGGCGTCACGCAGCGACAGCCACAGCCGGGCGGCGAGCGCCTTGCCCAGGCTCAGCGGCAGCCGTCCGCGCAGCTTGTTGGCCACCGCCTGCATACCGACCCTGATCGCGGTGCGCTTCCCGGCCCAGGTGCGGGCGATCATGTTCAGATCGTGGAAGTCGCTGACGGTGAACGCGATTCCCTTGGGGCCCGACATGGTCGGCTGATTGATCTTGTGCAGATCGCCGCCGAGCAGCCGTCCGTCCAGTGGCGCGGGTTCGATGCTGCGTCCCTGTGCCAGGCCGCCGGGGAACTCCGGATGGTAGTCGCAATAGCCGCGGTCGTAGACGAATTCCCAGTATTCGCTGCGCGCGCCGAGGTAGCGCATCATCTCGGGGCCGCGATCGAGGAAAGCCCGCTGTTTGGCCTCCGGAACCCGATCGCCCACCACCGCCTTCAGATAGGTGCGGGCCAACTCCGGGCTGTCGGGCACGCCTTCGCGCCGCAACACCGGGTTGTTCGGGATCCAGATACCGCCGCCCGAGCGTGCCGTGGAGCCGCCGAAGGATCTGCTCTTCTCGATCAGCGTCACCGACAGTCCGCGGTAGGCGGCCGTCAGAGCGGCCGTCATGCCCGCGGCGCCGGAGCCGACGACCACCACATCGAATTCGAATTCCTGAGTCATCGCGTCGCTTCCGTCAGTAGCCGCAACCGGTCAGCATGCCGCCGTCGACGACGAATTCGCCTCCGGTGCAGTAACTGGCCGCGTCCGAGGCCAGGAACACCGCCACGTGGGAGACCTCGACGGGCTGTCCCCAGCGCGGGATCGGCAGGCTCGCGAAGAAGCCGTCGCCGTCGACGCCGGAGGCTCCGGACACCGCGGCGGTCATGGGTGTGGCGATGCCACCCGGGTGCAGCGAGTTGACCCGGATACCCAAGTGCCCCAACTCGCGAGCGGCCGACTTGGTGATGCCGCGGATGGCGAACTTGCTCGCGCTGTAGGCGGACAGACCGGCCGCGCCGACGAACCCTTCCACCGAGGAGACGTTCACGACCGATCCGCCTCCGGTTTCGGCCAGCGCGGGCGCGGCGGTCTTGATGCCGAGCCAGGTGCCGGTCACGTTGACGTTCATTATCGTGGTGAAGTCCGCCAAGGCCATCTCGGCGATCGGGACGAACCGCAGGATGCCCGCGTTGTTGACCACCGCGTCGAGCCGCCCGTAGTGGGTGACCGCCTCGGACACCGCCGCGGACCAATCCGCTTCACTGGTCACGTCGTGGTGCAGGTATCGCACCGCGGAACCCAGTTCCGCGGCCAGCGCCGTTCCCTCGTGGTCGAGCACGTCACCGAACACCACTCGCGCGCCCTCGGCCACGAACCGCCGCACGTGTTCGGCGCCCATCCCGCGCGCCCCGCCGGTGACCAGCGCCACCTTGCCGTCGAGTTGTCCCACCGAATTCCGTCCTCTCACCGTCGCTTGCTCATCGACGCTAGGTCGCCCATCGAGGCGCGGCACCGGACCGTCCCGGCCACCGGGACTAGGGCCTGACCTGAGAAATTCCGCCGGACATATTTCGATTAGGCATACCGCTGCCGGCTGTCCCGCACCGGGACCAGACACCCGACGAAACCCGAAAACGCCCGATCGGGCGCTCGATAAGGAGACCGGATGAAGTTCTCGATGATCTTCGAAGCCCAGATGGCCGACCCGTCGCGCGAGCACGAGCACCAAGTGCTGCGCGACTGCGTCGAGCAGGCGGTGCTCGCCGACGAGATGGGGTTCGACACCGTGTGGGCGGTCGAACACCACGGGCTGAAGTGGTACGCCCACATGAGCGCCCCGGAGGTCTTCCTGACCTGGGTGGCCGCCAAGACCGAGCGGATCCGGATCGGGCACGGCGTGGTGTGCATGCCGTTCAACTTCAACCACCCGGTGCGCGCGGCCGAACGCGCCGCGATGCTCGACGTGCTGTCCGGCGGACGGCTCAACCTCGGCGCGGGCCGCGGCGCGACCCCGGTGGAGACCTCCATGTGCGGTGTCGACCCCGAGCGCACCTACCAGGAGGTCGAGGAGTCGCTGCGGATGATCGGCAAAGCGTGGCAGGATCCGGAAGCCGAATTCGAGTACAACGGCGAACTGTTGCAGGTCTCGCCGCATTCACTGCTGCCGCGGCCGGAGCAGTTGCCCCATCCGCCGCTGTTCATGGCCTGCACCAAGAAGGACACGCTGAAGATGGCCGCCGACTACGGAATCGGTGCGCTGGTGCTGGGTTTCGCGGGCGTGGAGGAGATCGCGGAACTGCGGCGCACCTACGACGAGGCGATCACCGCGCGCACGGGTGAGCGTTTCGTCTCGACCGTGGTGAACGATCATTTCGCGGCGCTGTGCCCGACCATCGTTCTCGACGACCGGGAGAAGGCCCAGCAGATCGGCGCCCGAGGGCAGCGCTTCTTCGCGCAATCCATCAAGCACTACTACGGCGCGGGCCCGGCGCCCGACGAGGCCGTCGACCCGAACGCCGACGAGCTCGCCGCGATCAAGCAGGCCGCCGACGACCACGTCGCCTACCTGCACGAGGCCAAGATTCCGGTGCAAACCGGCGCCACCTCGGTCTTCAACGCCGACCACGCCTACGGCAGCCCCGAGGACGCCATCGCCTACGTCGAGCGTCTGCAAGCCGCGGGCGCGGACGAGATCCTCTGCCTGATTCAGATGGGCACGGTGCCGCAGGAGGCCTGCCTGGAGACCATCCGGCACTGGGGCGAGAAGGTCATCCCCCACTTCCGCAACAGCTGATCACGGCGATCGCCGACGACATCGAGGAGTTCGACATGGTTGACCTGAGTGGGAAGGTCGCCCTGATCACCGGTGCGGCCCGGGGACAGGGCGCCGCCGAGGCGCGGCTGTTCGTGCAGCGCGGCGCCCGCGTGGTGATCACCGACGTTCTGGAAGAAGAAGGCACCCGGCTGGCCGAATCACTCGGCGCCGCAGCGCGTTTCGTGCGGCACGACGTCGGCAGCGGCGAGGACTGGGAAGCCGCCGTGGCCGAGGCGGTTTCGGCGTTCGGCAAGCTGGATGTGCTGGTGAACAACGCCGCCATCTACACCGCGAAGCCGCTGGCCGAGACCACGCCGGAGGAATTCGAGCGCATTCTGCGCGTGAACCTGATCGGAGCGTTCCGCGGCATCCGGGCATCGGTCGGTCCGATGACGCGGGCGGGCGGAGGCTCGATCGTCAACATCTCCTCGCAAGCGGGCCTGGAAGGGCTGATGGGTCACGCCGCCTACGGCTCCTCGAAATGGGGACTGCGCGGCCTGACCAAGACCGCCGCGCTCGAGCTGGGCCCGGCCGCGATCCGGGTCAACTCGGTGCACCCCGGCCCGATCGCGACGCCGATGGTCCCGTACCTGACCACCGGGCCGGGCAGCTTCCCGTCCTTGCCGCTGCAACGCACCGGCGTGCCGGAAGAGGTCGCCGAACTGGTCGCGTTCCTGGCCTCCGACGCCGCGGCCTACATCACCGGCGCCGAGGTGACGATCGACGGCGGCTTGGCGGCGGGCAAGTTCCTGCCACCGGACGCACAGCAGTAGCGAAGGAGCGAGCCGGATGCCGCTGACACCCGAAGCACAGGTGATCGTCGATGCCGCGAGCGCCGCGTTCCCTGCGTTGGGCACCGAAGTGCTCGACGCCGCCGAGGCACGGCGGCTGCTCGCCGCGCGTGCCGCACCGGCCGCGGAGCCGATCCCGGTCGCCCAGGTGTGGGAGCGGCGGATCCCCGGTCCACCGCGCGCACCCGAGGTCCGCGCCCGGATCTATCGGCCCGCGAGCGCCGTGGCGCCGGCTCCGACGGTGGTCTTCTGCCACGGCGGTGGGTTCGTGATCTGCGGCCTCGACAGCCATGACCGGTTCTGCCGGGCCATGGCCGTCGGAGCCGACGCGGTCGTGGTGTCGGTGGACTACCGGCAGGCGCCCGAACACCGGTTTCCCGCGGCGGCCGAGGACGCGTACGCGGCGTTGTGCTGGGTCGCCGACCACATCGCGTCGCTGGGCGGCGATCCCGCCCGCCTCGTGGTGGCGGGGGACAGCGCGGGCGGCAACCTCTCCGGCGTGACGGCATTGATGGCACGAGATCGCGGCGGCCCCGAGATCGCCCTACAGCTGCTGCTGTATCCCATGCTCGACCCGGCCTGCGCCACCGCGTCCTACCGGGAGAACGCCGAGGGCTATTTCACCACCGCCGCGCACCTGCGCTGGTACTGGCGACAGTACCTGGGCTCGCACGACGGCGCCGACCCGTACGCCAACCCGCTCGACGCCGACCTGTCCGGACTCCCGCCCGCGCACATCGTCACCGCCGAATTCGATCCACTGCGCGATGAGGGCGAAGAGTACGGGCAACGGCTGAGGCGAGCCGGTGTCGAGGCCGAGATCCGGCGATACGACGGGATGTTCCACGGCTTCATGAGCATGGCCGACCCCCTGCCCGAGGCGGTACTGGCCAACACCGCCGCATACTCGGCCGTTCGTTCCGCCTACGCCAGCGGCGGTCCCTGAACGAGCTACACACACTGTTACGGAGCACGGATGACGATCCAGCGAATCGGCCCCGCCTACCCCACCGACGACTTGCCCACCACCGTGGCACTGCTGACCGCCGTCTTCGGCGCCGGGCCCACCATGATGGACGGCGACCGCTGGGCCCAGTTCGACAGCAACGGCGTCCGGGTCATGCTCGCGGGCACCGACCGCGACGACGACACCCCGTTCCTCGCGATCAAGGTGAACGATCTGGATCTCGCGCTGCGCCGGTTGCGCACCGAAGGTTTCGAGGTAGCGCAACCGGTCACGGGACCGCACGAGCGCCGCGCCGTCGTACGGCCGACACCCGGTTCCGTCTGGCACATCGCGCTCTACGAACCGATCACTCCCCAGCCGTGACGCGCGGACTTCCTCATCCGCTTCGCTCGTTTCGGGCGCTTCCGACCCGGCGTGGCCGGATCGGACGGAACGGTGCGGAATGATTCGGACGGCGGTCGCCGCATGGCGCGGTCGAAGGTGCGGGCCGAGGCAGGCCACGGGTTGGTGACGCGCCCACTGTCGTGCTTATACCAACACGGTCCCATGGCGGGCCACACCGTCTTCGCGACAGCTCGCTCGATCCACTCTTGGTGCGTCCGCATCGCGGACGCGCGGACTTCGATCGTGGCGGCGCCGATCCGGTCGCGCCAGCGCAGGCAACGAATGATGTAGTCGATCTGGCATTCTTTCATCTCCGGGTTACTTCCCGCGGGGTTGAAGCTGTTGGGTCCGGCGATCAGGAAGGCGTTCGGAAACCCCGGAACCGCCACTCCCAGCAGCGCTGTCGCGCCCGAGCGCCATTGGTCGTGCAGGAGGACTCCCCCGCGTCCGCGCACGGTGATCGGAACCAGGAATTCCGGGGCGCGGAAGCCGGTGGCGTAGATGATCACGTCGGCCCGATGGTGCGCGCCGTCGGTGGTGAGCAGTCCGTCGGGGGTGATCCGGGCGATCGGGGCGGTGACCAGCTCGACGTTCTTCCGGGTCAGCGTCGAGTAGTAGTCGCTGTCGAAGATGATGCGCTTACCGCCGAGCGGATAGTCGGGTGTGAGTTTCGCGCGCAGCCGCGGGTCCTGGATCCGGCTGTGCAGATACCGCCGGGCAGCCCATTCGGCGGGACGCGCCGACCAACCCCGGCGCATGATCGGCGCGAGCACGACGTCGGCACCGTAGTACAGGGCGCGGCGGTAGAGATGGTGAGCGCCGGGCAGTCGCAGCACCGTTCGGGCGAGCGGTCCGAAATCGGCCGAGGGTTTGGGCAGTACCCAGTGCGGCGTGCGCTGGAAGACGCGGACGTTGCGGGCGGCTGCGGCCAAGGTCGGCAGCATCTGTGCCGCGCTCGAGCCCGTGCCGATCACCGCCACGTCCACCCCGGTCAGGTTCTGGCCGTGATCCCATCGCGCGGAGTGGAAGGACGGCCCGGCGAAATCCGCCCGTCCGGCGATGTCGGGAATGTTCGGCCGGTGCAACTGTCCGACGGCGAAGATCACCACGCCGGCGAGCACGCGCTGTCCATCGCAGGTGGTCAGTTCCCAGCTGCCCTGGTCTTCCAGATAGGTGGCCTCGCTGATACCGGTGCCCAATCTCAGGTGCGGCGCCAAACCGTGGTCCGCGGTGACCTGGCGCAGGTACTCCAGGATCTCCGCCTGGCGCGGAAACCGGGTGCGCCGACTGCGGTAGGGGGCGAACGAGAACGAATACAAGTGGGACGGCACATCACAGGAGCACCCCGGGTAGGTGTTGTCCCGCCAGACCCCGCCCACATCGCCGCCCCGCTCGAAGATCACGAAATCGGTGATCCCGGCCCGTCGCAACCCGACTCCCATCCCGATGCCGCCGAACCCCGCACCGACGACGGCCACCTCGCAGGTCATCGCGTTTGCCACCCCTCCTCCTTCACAGCGCATAGTCAACATTGAGCTACCTGAACTCTTCGTTGGCTGAAGCGCTGTGGATGGCAAGATCATCGAGCTGTGTGTTCGGTCTCCCAAGGCAGCCAGAAGTGTGCGGCCCCACCGCAAAAGGCTTCGTGACACGACCAGCGGGACGATGCCCGGCGACCCGTCCACAGCCGCTCGACAACCTGCGGCACACAGTTCGTTCCTCGATATGCAACGCCGAACAGCACCCCTTTCGCTATCCAGCGGAAAAGGCGTAGATCCGCATCGTTCCAGGCGGGAGGACAGGTCGGCTTCCCACCGACCCGCGCACGAGGCCCCGGGCCCGGCTACCCACGCCACATCGGAGCGCTCCGTCGCTGAGCGCGTGACCGCGCGGCGGGTTCGTCGGAGCGCTCGGCAACGACGCCGACGGCGGTTCCGCTGTCCACGAACCCAGCGCACCTGGCGCCACGGGGGCGGATTCAGCGCTGACAACGGGTTGAGACCCGGCGGGTGATCACCGCCGCATGACCCAGTACATTCCGCGACCGGACTCCGCGGGCGCAGTCCTTTCCCGTGGCTCGATCCGATCCAGCCGGTAGCCGAGCCGCCGGGCGACCGCGGCACTGCGGATATTGGCCTCGTCGCAATGGATCTCGACACGGTCGACACCGGGCAGGGCCAACGCGATACGGGTCAGGGCGGCCGCGCTCCGCGTGATCACTCCCCGGCCGGAGTGCGCGGTGTGACACCAGTAACCGATCTCGACGGCTCCTGAACCGAGCCGGTCGTGCAGACCGATCGCGCCGAGTACGTTGCCGTCGGCGTCGAAGATGCCGAAGTTGAACCCTCCGGCGGCGCTCGGCCAGCTCGCGTCCGTTTCCCGGCCGAAAGCGCGTTGGCTCTCCAGCGTTGCCGGTTCGGGCAGCCAGTCCATCCAGAGGTGGATCTCGTCGAACGACGCGTTGATCGCCTCGAGCCGCGGCAGCAGATCCTCCGGCTGCCACCGCCGCAACAGCAGTTCTTCCACTTCGATGCGTTGCGGTGGTCCGACGCCCGGTGCGAGTGTGGAGGGCGGTTCGATGTCCATGCCGATCTATGGTGCTCCCGACAGGAATCAGATGCGTTGCTCGGCGTCGTGTCGTCAGCATCCATGATGATCGAGTGCCCTGGCGTTCCCACAGGGAACCGGCCGGCCACAGAGTGACCGGCCGGCGGTACCGCCCGCTTCGACCCGCCCGGCGCGCGCGACGCTAGGACGGCTCTGGAATGCCCGCTTGCCGGAGAGCGCGACGGGCGGCGTTCGCCCCGCACATGCCGTGCGCGCCGGGGCCCGGCGGTGTGGCCGCGGAGCAGAGATAGTGACCCGGCAGGCCGACGTCATAGGGTTGCAGAGTCTTTCGAGGACCGAACAGCAACTGCGGAATGTCTTTCGCCCCGGTCATGATGTTGCCGCCCACGTAGTTGGGGTTGTATTCGGCGAATCCCGCCGCGCTGCGCACGCTGATCCCGGCTACGCGGTCACGGAAACCCGGGGCGAAGCGTTCGATCTGGGCGGTGATCGCCGCTGTCGCGTCGCCGGAATAGCCGTGCGGCACGTGGGCATATGCCCAGATCGGATGGATGTCGCCGACCGACCGTTGCGGATCGGCAAGGTACTGCTGGCCTACCAGAACGAACGGGCGCTCGGGCATGCGTCCGGCGTGGATCTCACGTTCGGTGGCGGCGATCTCGGCGAACGTGCCGCCGAGATGCACCGTTCCCGCCTGTCGAGCCGCCTCCGCCGTCCACGGCACGCCATCGTGCACGGCGAAGTCGACCTTGAACGCGCCCGGTCCGTATCGGAACGCGCGGTAGGACTTCCCGACCCGAGGGGGCAGGCGCTCACCGAGGATGTCCGCGACCGCGGTCGGCGTCAGATCCCACATCGTCAGTGCCGCCGACGGCAGATCGGACACCGACCGCACGTGGACACCCGTTTCGATCTTCCCGCCGAGGTCACTCAGCACCGCGGCCATGGCTTCGGTGATGCGTTGCGATCCACCGGCGGCGACCGCCCAGCCGTAAGCGTGGCCCGCGGTGAGGATGCCCAGGCCGATGCTGGCGCTGAGCGGCCGATGCAGCGGGTGGAAGGCATGCGCGGCGACGCCGCCGAACAGTCCCCTGGCCTGCTCGGTACGGAACAGCCCGGCCAGCAGCGTGGCCGGTGCCAGGGCAGGAATCCCGAAGCGGGCCAGCCGGATCGGATGGCGCGGCAGGCGCAGCAGTGGCCGCATGATGTCGGCGCTCATCCGGTCGTAGCCTGCCACCGGCCGTTCGAACAGCACCCGCCACGCCCGGCCGTCCCCGCCGAGACCGGCGGCGGTCTGGGTGACCGAGCGCAGCAGCACGCCCGCGCTGCCGTCGTCGAGCGGATGAACGCAGTCGATCTCCGGCCATGCCCAGGACAATCCGTAGCGTTCCAGGTCCAGGCCGCGCAGGAAGGGAGAGCCGACCGCCATCGGGTGGATGGCCGAGCAGTGGTCGTGCAGCAGCCCGGGCACGAGCGCCTCGCTGGTGCGGGTGCCGCCCCCGATCTCGTCGGCGGCCTCCAGCACGGTGACGTCCAGTCCGACCCTGGCCAACGTGATGGCCGCGGCCAAGCCGTTGGGGCCGCTGCCGACCACGACTGCGGTGCTCATATATCGCTCTCCTGTCCGTGCGAGGGCCTCAGCCGACCGGCTGCGGCGCGAGGACCCGAGTCGGGTCGTCCGGCGGCATCGGCACCGTGTAATCCGCGCGCCGCCAGGTCACCTCGTGCGGGATCGGGCCGTCGGGCAGCCACGGCTGCGTCTCGGCGGCGTCGCGCACTCGCCAGGTGCCGCGTTCGACGACGCCGAGCGCCGCGTCGATGACCTGATACCGCTGGATACCCCGGTGGATGGGCTGCGACTCCACCCACACCACGATCCACTCGCCCGGCGCGAAGCCGACCCGGGACTGCACGGCCTTGATCAGATCCAGGTTGTGCAGGTGGCCGTCGCCGAAGTTGAAGCCGATCAGCGAATTGCAGCCGAACTCCGCTTCCCGGACGGTCCACCGGTCGATCGCGGGAATGTGCTTGTACAGCAGCGAGAACAGTCCACGCCCTTGGCTGTGCATCGAGCGCCACGCGATGGTCTGCTGCATGGTGATCTCCGCGACCTCGGGCGGGTAGCCCATGGCCTTCAACTGGTCGATCTGATTCAGCGTGGGACGGTGCCCGATGCTGTTGAGCTTCTCCTCCGCGCCGGGCGCGAAGGCCCACAAGGCGGACGCCCAGTTGCCGGCGTACTGGCGCATCGACGGCAGGAACGACACCAGATCCGGCCGCAGATTCCCGAGGATCGGGAAGAACACCAGCGCCGCGACGATCACCACGGCCAGCCACGGGGACGAGATGTCAGCGAGGCCGTACCCGCCGCCGTTGGGGAAGCCCAGAAACAGGAACACGGTCAGGTAGGCGAACAGGACGTTCCACTCCAACGGCACCGCCAGCGGGAACGTCGAGGTGATGAACGCGTGGAAGACCACCATCAGCACCACACCGGCCAGCGTCAGCCGGTGGTCGGTGGAGAACAGCAGCACCAGCGGCGTGACGATCTCGACGGTCGTGCCGCCGACATGGGCCAGGAACGAGGCGAGTTTGGAAGGACGGATGTCCCGGGGGAAGTCACGGTAGTGCAGCCGCTTGACCCACTTGGCGGGCACGCCGGGACTGTTGGAGACCATCGGCGGTACCACGTTGCTGAAGTGCCGCCCGAACTTCGACACACCCGCGCCGATCCATACCGCGCAGATCAGCAGCTTGGCGGCGATGATCATGTCGACGAACGGCAACGCCGCGAAGAACACCAGGGCGGGCAGGTACTGCTCGCCGCGGGCAGCGAGGAAGATCGTCTTGTCCCGCAGGCCGCAAAGCACGTACAGCGCGATCGGAGCGATCAGCAGCGCGGGATTCACCAAGCCGGAGGTGTTCTCGGGCAGCACCGCGCTGAGCGAAGCGCTCGGTACGCCGGGCAGCACGATCGCTGCCAGCAACGTCGCCAGGAACGCCAGGTACAGCAGCACGTCGATCACCGTGCGGGTGTCACCACTGGTGAACGGCACCCGCCGCCACGGCCGCAGGCGGATCGTGCCGGGGCGCGCGTAGAACAGGATGCCTCCGGTCATGGGCTTGAACTTGCCCGCGAGCGGCCCCCACGACCCGGCGATGCCGATCGCTTCGATCAGGACGGTCCACAGCACGAGCTTCTGATAGACGACCGGCTCGTTCCACCATGCCGAGACATCCCAGAACGGCCCGACGCCGGAACTCCAGGTGGCCACGGCGACCCCGCCCAGCACCGAGACCAGCAGCACCTTGAGCAGATAGATCGTATGGATCATCTTCGGCGTGCCGAAGCCGTATTCGGCCCAGTGCAGGGCGAGCGTTCGCATCCGCTCCCGCAACGGTTGGTCGAGGAATGTCGTCACATCGACGGGCGGAAAATCCGCTGTTTTGAATCCCATTGTTCGGCCTTTCTCATCCGATGAATCGAGCGCATACGAGGACCCGGACGATTTCGTTTCGGATCATGGATTTCCGCTCGGCACCGAGCGGAGAATGTCTATGTGGTGGCGATCGTGTCGGCGACGAGCGCGCGGAGTTTGCGTTTGTCGATTTTTCCGACCGGATTCCGAGGTAGTTCCTCGGTGAGTTCGATCGACACCGGTACCTTCGCGCGCGCCAGGGACCTGCGGCAGTGCTCGAGGAGATGTTCGGCACCGACCCGCTCGCCGGGCATCGTCACCACATGGGCGACCGGGACTTCCCCGAGGACCGGATCGGGAGCGCCGACCACGGCGGCCTCCAAGACCGCGGGATGGGCGTGCAGGACGTTTTCGACCTCTTTGGGGTAGATGTTCTCGCCGCCCCGGATGATCATGTCCTTGATCCGGTCGACCAGGATCAGGTATCCGTCCTCGTCGAAGTAGCCGACATCCCCGGTGTGCAGCCAGCCGTCGACCACCGTCCGGGCGGTCGCCTCCGGCCTGCCGAGATAGCCGCGCATCACGTTGGCGCCGCGGATGACCACTTCCCCGCTCGTGCCGGCGGCCACGATCGCTCCTTCGGCGTCCATGATCGCGACGGTCTGCCCCGGCAGCGGCAGCCCCACCGTTCCCGGTTTGCGCGGCCCGCCCGGCGGATTCAGTGTCGAGGCACAGGTGCCTTCCGACAATCCGTAGCCTTCGACGATCGGTACACCGAAACGGGTTTCGAATCGCGCGATCAATTCCGCGGGCATGGGCGCGGCCCCGCAGATCACGCGGCGCAACGACGAGGTGTCCGGCGTCGAGTTCGCCGGCTGTGCGACCAGCATCGCGTAGATGGCGGGTACGGCCGAAAAATACGTGGGCCGAACGCTTTTCACGATGCCGAAGAACGCCGAGGCGGAGAAGCGGCCCGCGATCGTGGCGCGGCCGCCTGCGAGCAGCGGCGACAGGATGCCGACGACGATTCCGTTGACGTGGAACAGCGGCAAGGTCAGCAGGCTGTGGTCGGTGTCGTCCAATGCCAGTGCCTCGACGAGCATCTCGCACATCGCGGCGATGTTGGCGTGGTCGAGAACCACCCCCTTCGGCTGGCCGGTGGTGCCGCTGGTGTAGATGATCAGCGCAGGAGCACCCGGGTCGACGGACGCCGGTTCGGCCACGGTGACCTCGCGGCCCGGGCCGGCCACCTCGGCGACATCGAGCGTTCCCACTCCGCGCCCGCCTTCGGTGACGACCACCTTCGCCCGGCAGTCCTCGATCTGATAGCGCGCCTCCTCGAAAGTGGAATCCGGCTTCACCGGCGTGACCGCGGCGCCGAGCCGCCACGCCGCGAACAGAATGACGACGAATTCGACACGATTAGGCAAGACGAGGGCCACCACATCGCCTTCGCCGACTCCGTTCGCGGACAGCGCAGCGGCGGCCGCGCATACCCGATTCGCGAAAGTCTGATTGTCCAGTTGTTCGCGGTCGTCCGCGACGCAGGGACCGGACGGATTCCATGTCGCCCGGACCTCCGGCATTTCTACGACGTGCTGCACTATTTCCCCAGATGATCAGGTGTGACGGGAATTACATTTCCAAGGTAGGTGCGGTGCCCGCACCCGGCTACGGGCCCGCATCCCAGTGTTTCCGTCCGGCTTTGTACCGGCGGCACAAAAGGATGCGGAATGCGTCGGAACCGCCGCGCGAGTTCCGGTACGGTCCCGGCATGAGCGTTGACGTGGACGAAACCATCCGCGATGTCGCCGGACGCGTCAAAGCCGAGGTCGACCGCCTGACCGCCGAGATGACCGCGATGTTCAGCGAGGTGATCCCGGAATTCCGCCACGACGACGAAGTGCGGCGCCTGATGGTCGCCAGCACCGCGTCCAACCTCACCGCGATCCTCGACATGCTCACGCTGAGCATCTCCCGCGACGACATCACCGTGCCGCCCGCCGCCGCCGAGTACGCCCGGCGCTTCGCCCAGCACGGGATGTCCTTGGAGGCCCTGCTGCGGGCGTACCGCCTCGGCGAGCACATGTTCATGCAGCGGACCATCGCCGCACTTCGGCGCTCCGAAGCCTCGGCCGATCTCGCCCTGGAGACCACCGGCCGGATCGGCATGCTGGTCAACAGTTATATCGACCAGGTCATCGAGGGTGTCATCGATATCTACGAGAGCGAACGCCGGCGCTGGGACGCACGCACGGACAGCACGCGCGCGGCACAGATCCGCGCCGTGCTCGACACCGAGGATCTCGACTTGGCCTCCGCCGAGCAAATGCTCGCCGCGTCGTTGCGGGGATGGCATATGGCCGCCATCGTCTGGGTGCGCGAGCCCGTCGGGTCAGCGATCGACTTGCTGCGCGCGGGAGCCGAGATGCTCACCGCCGCGACCGGGAAGCACCCGCTGACGGTCCTGGTCGACGAGCAGAACTGCTGGGCATGGATATCGTCCGTCGGCAAACCGTCACTCGATGCCGAACGGCTGGAGCGAGACCTGCGCCGGAGGCCGGGTCTTCGCGTCGCGATCGGCGACTCCGGCGCTGGACTGGCCGGCTTCCGCCAGACCTTCCGCGATGCCCAGCGCGCGCGCAACCTCGCGTTGATCGCCGATCCCGCCCGCCCGCTGACCTTGCATTCCCGAGTGGCGCTGGCGAGTTTGCTGATCGACCGGCTGCCCGATACGCGAGCGTGGGTGCACCGGGTGCTCGGTGACCTCATGGGCGACGACGAGACTACCGCGCGGCTTCGCGAGACGGTGCAGACCTATCTGGAAGCCCGCGGCAGCCTCACCGACGCCGCCGCGCGCATGCACGTCCACAAGAACACCGTTCACTACCGGATACGCAAGGCCGAAGAAGTACTCGGCCACCCCCTGACGGTGAACCGGCTGGAGACCGAAGTCGCCCTGATGGTCTCCGAGCAACTCGGCCTCGCCCGTAGGAAGTGAGCCGGGTCCCGCCCGCTCCCCTCGCGAATCATCCAGGGGAGCGCCGAGGCGATACTCGGCGACATATGCGCGCCACGGCGATTCGCCATGGCGTGCGGACCCCCGCGGCCCGATACTGAGTGCAGGTTGGACCGATTCCGAGGTGGAAGATGAATGTAATCGGGGTGGACTCGGACGGGCTCGTCGCGGCCGGTGATACCTGGGGGATCTCCGGGCCGCAGTTCCTGGCCATCTACTTGCCGCTGGTGCTGATCGCGGTGATCGCCGGGATCTGGCTGCGGTCACGGGTCACGGGCGCGGATCCGGACGCCGACGCGATCGCCGCGCCGGGCGCGGAGTTGGCCTCACCCGAGGTGGGGCTGCTGTTCGGCGACCAGAACGCCGCATTGGCGGCGATGGCGCGACTGCGCGCTCTCGACGCGATCGATTCGGGGGCCGCGACCGTCCGCGCCCTCACGGCGCAGGAGCGGGCGCAGCTGGATCCGTTCACCGTGTCGGTGTACGACCGGCTGGCGACGGGTGCGCGCAAGAACGTGGGGGCGATTGTGGGCGGATCGCCCGCCGCCCTCGACGCGCTGCGCGCCAGGATGGTGGACCTCGGCTACTTCCCTGGGCCCGCCGTGCGTCACGGGCTGCGCGACGCGGGTATGCCGCTCCTGGTCACCGGCGCACTCGGTGTGGTGCGAGTCATCGCGGGCGCATCGCACGCAAACCCGGTCGGCGTGCTGGTGGTGCTGGTGATCGCGCAGGCATTCGGTTACTGGCTGGTGGTACGAAAGCCTCGGCTGACCGCGCTCGGTATCCGCGCCAGGGACGCCGCGGCCGAGCGCAACCGGCACCTGGGGCCGAGCTATTCACCGTCCTACGCGACCTATGGCGCCGAGAGCGCGGCGCTCGCGGCCGCCGTTTTCGGTATCGGCGCGCTGATCGCGCTGGATCCCGGCCTTGCCCAGGCAGTCGTGCCGCCCAGCGCGTCCGGCGGCGGTGACGGGGGCGGCGACAGCGGCGGCGGAGACGGGGGCGGCTGCGGAAGCGGGTGTGGCGGGGGCTGCGGCGGTTGCGGTGGATGAGTCCGGACCGCTGCCGCCGGGGGCGCTCGGTATCGGCTGGCGGCCGGAGATCTGCGGGGTCATAGCCACCTTGACGGGGCTCGGGTTCTGCGAGGTCATCGCCGAATCGTTGCCCCGGGACCGCCACCGCGCCGGGCAGCCGGCCGTGCCCGAGGAGCTGGCCGCTCTGCGCGCGCGAGGCGTCGCCGTGGTGCCGCACGGCATTTCGCTGTCGCTCGGTGGCGCCGAACCGGTGGCAGGCCATCGCGTCGAGCACTTGGCGGCCTGCGCGGCGGCCGTCGAGGCTCCGCTGGTGAGTGAGCACGTCGCGTTCGTCCGCGCGGGCGGGCTGGAAGCCGGCCATCTCCTGCCGATACCGCGTACCAGGGAAGCGCTCGACGCACTCACCGGCAATATCGCCCGCACCCGGGCGGCGCTGGAGGTCCCCCTCGCCCTGGAGAACATCGCCGCACTGTTCGACTGGCCCGACGACGAGTACTCCGAAGGGGAATTCCTGGCCGAACTCGTCGACCGTACCGGCGTGTTGCTGCTGCTGGATCTGGCCAATGTCTACGCGAACGCCCGCAACCGGGGTCGCGACCCCCTCACCGAGCTCCTGCGCCTGCCCGCCGAACACGTGGCCTACTGCCACGTCGCGGGCGGTCACGAATCCGGCGGCCGCTACCACGACACGCACACCGATCCGCTGCCCGCCGAAGTTCTCGCGCTGGTCGCGGAATTCACCGCCCGGCATCCGGCGCCGATGATGTTGGAGCGCGACGGCAACTATCCACCCGCCGCCGAGTTGCTCGACGAACTGGACGCCATCGCCGCAGCCGTCGCGCGGCCGCCGGTCACAACCGGCGCCAGAGCGGAACCGGCGTGACTTCCCTGCCGGAGCACCCAACTCTCGCCGAGCGGCAAGCGGCGCTGGTGCGGGCACTGGTGGCGGGGGCGGCGGTACCCGCGGGATTCGATGCGGATGCCGTCGGCGCGGCGGCGGACGCCTTGCTCTACAAGCGCGCCGGTGAGGTGGCGCGTCGTTTCCCGCTGCTGGCGCACGCGTGTGAGGGCGACTTCACCGCACGCTTCACGGCGTGGGCTCGCACGCACCCGAAGACGACGACGTTCGCCGATGCGGCGGCCTTCGCGGCTGCCGCGGGCATCGACTGGAACGCCGGACCCCGACGCCGGGAGAAGACGCGCTGGTGGCACCGGCTCCACGGCTGAGCGGTCGGCGCTTACGACTGGCGCGCTTCGACACGCATCGCGGAGTCGGCGGCGTCGCGACGCTCCTCGAGCCACACGCTGACCGCCACCGTCGCATACGCAGCGACGGTCGCCATCCCCGGCAGCATCAGCATCAGCATGAGAAATGAAAGCATCGAAGACACAAGCCCTCCCGGACAACGCGATGGAATCTGTCGCACCGGTGCGCCGCGCTGCGTCACCGTCACGCCCGGACATACCCACGCTCGGAGGTCCAATCTCGTCGAGACCACCGAGGGGATGTGATAGATCTCACCCGAGAAATGCACCACGCGGCCTACGAGTCGACCGGGATAATACGGCGCCGCCGAAACCGCTCATCCGCGGATCGGCCGGTCCACATCCCGGCGTGGTACACCGGTCACCATGCGGTTGCTCATCATGTCCGATACGCACGTGCCCAGGCGCGCGCGTGATCTGCCGGAGCCGCTCTGGCGCGAGGTCGAGGCGGCCGATGTGATCGTGCACGCGGGCGACTGGGTGGAGGTGGCGCTGCTGGACCGGCTCGAAACGCGCAGCGCACGCCTCATCGGCGTCTACGGCAACAACGACGGGCCGGACTTGCGTGCACGGCTGCCCGAGATCGCGCGTGCCGACGTCGGAGGACTCAGGCTGGCGGTGGCGCACGAGACCGGACCCGCGAAAGGCAGGGAGGAACGCTGCGCCCGGAATTTCCCGGACACCGACGTGCTCGTCTTCGGGCACAGCCACATCCCCTGGGACAGCGTCACCGACACCGGGTTGCGCTTGCTCAATCCCGGTTCGCCGACAGATCGGCGCCGTCAACCGGAGCACACCTATCTCACGGCGCGGATACAGTCCGGCCGCCTGAGCCGGGTGACTCTGCATACCCTCCCGAAGCACTGACTTCCGAACCCGCGACTCGTCCGACGGTCAGACGAAGATCGATCGTAGCCGTCCGGGTCAGTCACCACCGAAACCGTCGCCCCGGTCGCCGGCCAGCGCCAGATGGCGGTCGTCGGTAGAGGAGTCGGTGATGACGGTGGAGATCTTCGGCAGCGCGTAGGGATGGTTGCGGCCGAGCCAGTCGAGCATTTCCTCGCGCACCGCGCAGCGCAGGTTCCACACGTCGTCGGCATTGGCCGCCGACATCGTCGCGCGCACCACGATATTCGTCGGCGTGCTGTCGGTGACCTGCAGACCCCAGTCGCGACGGTCCCAATCCGCGCGCGTGCGCAGATACTCCTGCAGATGCTCGCGCAGCAGCGGCACCGGTGTGCTGTGATCGAGATACAAGTAGACGGTGCCGGTGATCTGCGGGCCGCCACGTGACCAGTTCTCGTACGGCTTGTTGTTGAAGTAGGAGACCGGCATGGTCAGCCTTCGGTCGTCCCAGATCCGCACGGTGAGGAACGCGAGGGTGATCTCCTCGACGATGCCCCACTCCCCCTCCACGACGACGGTGTCGCCGATCTTGACCGAGTCGCCGAAGGCGATCTGCAGACCGGCGATCAGATTGCTCAAGGTCGACTGCGCCGCGACACCGGCGATGATGCCGATCACCCCCGCCGAAGCCAGCAGTGAGGTGCCCAGGGTCCGCAGACTCGGCACCAGCAGCAGGATCGCCACAGCGGCGGTCGTGACCACCAGGACCGAGGTGACGATCCGGCGCACCAGGCCGAGCTGGGTACGCAATTGCCGTACCCGCGTGATGTCCTGGGTACGCCGGGCATAAGAACGCAGCATGTTCTCCGCGACCGCGTCGGCGGCACGGATGACCACCCAGGCCGCCGCCATGATCGCCGCGGAGGCCAGGATGGTCCGGATCATCGTGTCCTGGCGCAGATCGAGGTGCGCCAGCGGATAGGTGGCGTGCAACGCCAGCGTGCCCAGCAACACCTGCACGGGCAGTTGCACCCGGCGCAACAGTGTGGGGAGTTGGGTGTCCGGACGCTTCCCGGCGACGTAACGCAATAATCGGTCGATCAGCAGCCCGGCCGTCACGGTGATCGCCACCGTGCCGAACACCACGACGAGCGGCCGTAGTACTTCCTCCAACAGAGCGAACTCCTTCTCCTCGTCCACTCGATCCCGTTGCGCCGCAAGGTTTTTCTGGCAACGGGATGCGAGGAACGTCGAGCACCTGGTGCTGCTCGGCTCCTGTACACGTGAGTGGAATGCTTTCGTTCCGGCGCTGGCGCAACGGCGTTCGAATCGTCGTCGTTGCTCGCCGGGCCTTCGTCGGCCAAGGTGGTGTTCTTACAGCAGCGCCAGCGCGATACTCAGCACTGTCAATACCAGAACCCATGCCGCGACGGTCCATTCGATGGGGCCCTCGGAGCCGGGATAACCGCCGTCGCTGTGTCGGGCGGCGCGATACTGCGAGCGCGAGGCCGAAATGGACATGACATCCTCCTTCGGTCGGTTGCGTCATCCAGGCGCATACCCGCTTTCGCCGCCGATCGTCGCCGACGCACTGTGGCGAATACCACCCCGATCCTCTGACCTCCGGCGCAAGCCGTTGCCGGGCAAGGGTTCTCGAGTTCAGCGACGGCCGGGGTGGCTGTGGTAGCGCAGGTCGTCCAAGGAAAGGGGCGGAACGTAGCGGCTGACCAGGGCGCGGTGCCACCATGCTCGGGTGTGCGCCAATTCGCGCGGTGTGGTGAAGCGATACAGATACAGTTGCACGCGCACGAAACGCGGCGCGGCATCCGGGAATGGATTGTGCCGCAGCAGGCGCAGCGTGGCCGGGTCGTTTTCCAGCAGCCGCGCCAGGAAGGCGGCCAGCCACGACTGCGCGTACCGTGGTGAGGTCGCGGCGAACCACATGAGCCAGTCCAGGCGCAGGTGGTAAGGGGCCCATTGGCGTGGCAGCCGCCGCGGATCGCCGGGTTTGCCCTTGAACTCGTATTCCTTCCACTGCGTCCGGTCGGTGACGGTCGACTCCTCGGTGCCTTCGACGACCACCTCGTAGCGGGTGCGACCGATGCTGCCGAACGCTCCGTAGGTGTTGACCAGGTGATAGGGGTCGAACGATCGGTTCATGGCCTGATGACTGGAGATCAGGTTGCGCGCCGGGCGGTAGCTCAGGAAGACCACCAGCGCGGTGAACGCGATGACCAGGCCCACGAACCACGGCGGCGGCCCGGGCAAAGGAGGCGGGGCGGGCGCCGGGAGCACAGCCGTCACCGCGGACCCACTGATGGCGCCGCACGCGAGGACGATCGTCAGCCAGTTCAGCCAGGCGAAATTGCCCGACACCACCAACCACAGCTGGGTGATCACGATGACGGCCGCGGCAATGCTCGCCACCGGCTGCGGCGCGAACAGGCCGAAGGGCACCACGAGCTGCGCGATATGGTTGCCCACCACTTCGGCCCGGTGCAACGGCTTGGGCAGGTGGTGGAAGAACCAGCTCAGCGGTCCGGGCATCGGCTGGGTCTCGTGGTGGTAGTACAGGCAGGTCAGATCGCGCCAGCACCGGTCACCGCGCAGTTTGATCAGTCCGGCGCCGAACTCCACCCGGAACAGCAACCAGCGGGCGAGCAGGAGCACCAGTACCGGCGGCGCGGTGCGGTCGTTGCCGAGGAAGATCACCAGAAATCCGCATTCCAGCAGCAGTGACTCCCAGCCGAACGCATACCATTCCTGCCCCACGTTGACGATCGACAGGTAGAGCACCCACAACGTCGCCCACAGCAGCATCGCCGCCCACAGCGGCACCAGGTCGGCCGCACCGGCGACCAGCGCCGCGGACAGCGCCGCACCGAACCAGGAGACGGCGGCGAAGAAACGATCGGAATAGTGCACGTGGAAGATGCTCGGCACCCGCCGGAAGGACCGCCGGGCCAGCAAGCGCGGCACCGGAAGCATGCCGTACTCACCGATCAGCGCCCGGAACTGCCGTGCGGCGACCAGGAAGGCGATCAGATAGACGGCCGCGACGCCGCGCGTCAGCACCTGCCTGCTCAACCAGTATTCGGATGCGGTGAACCAGTCCATGCCCGCAACTCCTCCGACCGCGGACCTTCGCCCCCACACCGCCGCATACCCAGCCCGGCAGCGGGAAAACCCGGCACTACATCGGGTACAGGCTGTGCTTGCGCGGGTTGTGCTCGGCGGCTGCTTCCTTGTCCCGCAGCAGCTGGAGCGCATGCCGTATCTCCAGCCGGGTACGGGATGGTTCGATCACCGCATCGATGTAGCCGCGCTCGGCCGCGATCCACGGAGTGGCGACGGTGGCGTTGTACTGGTCGATCATGAAATCCCGCACCGCCGCGCGCTGTTCTTCCGGCACCTGGAGCAGCTGGCGCCGCCCCGCGATATCGACCGCGCTCTCCGCGCCGATCACCGCGATGCGGGCGGTCGGCCAAGCCAGGCTGATGTCGGCGCCGAGCTGCTTGCATGCCATGAAGCCGTAGGCGCCGCCATAGGACTTGCGCACCACGACGTTGATGATGGGCACGGTCGCCTCGATGATCGCGCGGAACACGCGTCCGCCGCGGACGATGACACCGTTGCGTTCCTCTTCGACGCCGGGAAGCACGCCGGGAGTGTCCACGACGAACACCAAGGGGATGCCGAAGGCGTTGCACAGCCGGATGAAGTGCGTTGCCTTGTCGGAGCATTTCGCGTCGACCGCTCCCCCGAGCACCAACGGCTGATTGGCGACGACCCCGACGCTGCGTCCGTCCACGCGCGTGAAGCCGGTGATCAGATTGGCCGCGGTGGCGGAGCGGATCTCGTGGAAATCACCGTCGTCGAAGATGCGCAGCAGGATCTCGTGCATGTCGTATCCCTCGCGATCGGAGTCCGGGATGATCGACTCGAGCTCGAGGTCGGTCGCGGTGATCTCCGGCTCGAGACCGGGGTTCACCAGCGGCGCCTGCTCCAGGCAGCTCGACGGCAGGTAGCTCAGGTACTTGCGGGCCCAGTCGAATGCCTCCTGTTCGGTCGCGGTCACGTGGTGGATGGTGCCGTTGCGGGCCTGCACATGAGCGCCGCCCAGTTCCTCCGCGGTCACGTCTTCGCCGGTCACCGTCTTGATGACCTCGGGACCGGTGACGAACATGTAGGAGTTCTCGGTCGCGACCAGAACGTCGGTGTTCACCGGGCCGTACACCGAACCCGCGGCGCACTTGCCGAGCATGATGGAGACCTGCGGGACGAATCCGGACAACCGCTCCTGGCGTCGGCTCATGTGGGCGAACCAGGCCAGCGAGGTGACCGCGTCCTGGATCCGGGCGCCGCCGGAATCGTTGATCGCCACCACCGGGCACGCCTTCTCGTACGCGAACTTCAGAATGTGCGCGACCTTCCGGCCGAACATCTCGCCGACCGAGCCACCGTAGACCGTCTGGTCGTGCGCGATGACCACGACCGGCCTGCCGTCGATGCGGCCGTGACCGGTGACCACTCCGTCGCCGTACTTCGCGTCCGGGGCTCCCGGTGTGCGCGCGAGTGCGCCGATCTCGACGAACGTTCCGGGATCCAGCAACGATCGCACGCGCTCACGAGCACTCGGGATGCCCTTGCTCTGCCGTTTGGCGACACCGGACGCACCGGCCGGTTCCTCGGCGATCGCGAGGGTGTCCCGCAATCGCTCCAACTTCTCGCGCGCGCCGACCATTCGGATACTGCCCTCTCGACCTCACCGACAACTGCGCCGAACGATAGGGGGCTGGACGACGAGCGCTGAGGTCACGAGACGATTACTGGGCACTTCACAACGCGCCGGCCATCGCGTTGGCACCGCGCCCTATTGATCCGACCGGCCCCGCGACGGATTTCTCGGCAGAGGCGCGGACCACACACGGGGAGTTCCATTCCGGCCTGGAAGGATTCGGTGCATGAGTTTCACCGGGGACGATGTCCGGTCCTTCGCGCTGTCGCTACCGGAGACATCCGAACAGTTCACCTGGGGGATGCCGACCTTCCGGGTCGCGGGCAAGCTGTTTCTCACCCTTCCGGAGGCGGAGACCTCGATGGCGGTCCGCTGCCCCATCGCCGATCGCGACGAACTGGTCGTCGCCGAACCGGGCAAGTTCTGGATCGCCGCGCACGAAGCGAACAACGCCTGGGTCCGCGCGCGTCTGACCGCCCTCGACGACCGGGCCGAACTGGAGGCCATCGTGCTCGACTCGTGGCGGCAGGCCGCACCCCGGCATCTCCTCGACGGCGCTGGGTGACCTGCTCGCGGCACCCGCTTCAGCGTGCGCGGCGGCGGCGTGGCCGGGGCGCGAGTTTCAGGCCGAACAGCAGATCGGTATTGCGGACCGGCGCCGGTTGTTCGGACATCCGGAGGAGTCCGGCCTGGCGGATCCAGCTGTGGTGCCAGTGGTACAGGTCCGGAAGGCTCACCTCGCATGCCGCGGCGAGCCTGCGAAGGCGGAAGCCCGCTCCGCCGATGGCCCCGGTGAATAGTTTGCTGTTCGGGGTGGGTCGCGATTCCTGATAGACGCGGGCGTCGTAGAGCAAGGTGCGCGCAGGTGGCGGTATCACCCACACGTACAGATCGGGAGCGTGGGTGTAGCCGATCGGGCCGTTGAAGATCAGCGCGTCGGCGGTCAGCGCGACACAGGGAATGGCGTTGAGTTCCATCGCGGTGGCGCCGGTGAAGAGTGCGGTGACGATCGCCGCGCCGTCCACCGGATCGGCGGTCCTGGCGCGGACACGGGCGATGACATCGTGGTCGATCGGGACCGTGCTCAGCCCGGGCCCGACCGAGTAGGCCAGATCCGGCGGCAGATCCAGCCGCAAACCGTGCAGCAGGAACGCGGCCTGGGCGCCGCGCAGGCGCGTGATGGTGTGCCCGCGACTGGGACTGTCGGCCACCAAGCTGCCGAGGAATCGGTACAGGCTCAGGATGTCGTTCCATTCGTCGACCACACCCGCGCCAGGGCCCGGGTGGAAGCGATTCGGTGAACTGAGCCGAGGTTGCAGCACCGAGAGCATGTATTCGGCCAGACCGGCCCCGCGGGGGCCCAGCCAGCTTCCGACGCCGTTCTGGTTCAGGTCGTGACGGCACTGCCTGCCCGTGTGTTCGGCCAGCCACCGGCAGGTCGTCTGAATCCCCTCGGTGTAGACGGCGTCGATGCGCGCGAACTCTCCCGCCGGCAGGCTTCGGTAGGCATCGGCCAGGAAGGTGGTGACATCGCCGTCGGAAATCTGCGGCAGCAGTCCGCCTCCGGCTGCTTCCGACAGCGTGATGATGCGCGACGGCCGGGGGCTGACCTGCCCATACCCCACCTGTCGGGTCGGCGGCTCGAAGCCATCGATGCGCGTAGTGGGCGGCTCGGGCACACCGATGCGCGTCGTCGCCGCTTCAGGGCCATCGATCTGCGTGGTCGCTGCCTCGGGGGCATCCGTCTGCGTGGTCGCTGCCTCGGGGGCATCCGTCTGCGTGGTCGCTGCCTCGGGGGCATCGATCCGCGTAGTCGGTGCGTCGGGAACATCGACGCGCGGGGAAGCGGTCTCGGGGACATCGATGCGCCGGGTGGGCGCGCTGGCGGCGCGGCGGTCCGCCAGCCACCGCCGCAGGTCCTCCTCCGGCACGCCCAGTCGCTGCGAGGTCGATCGCATCCGTTCGGCAGAAAGTTCGTTGTGTTCGTCGAGCTGGGCCAATCTTTCCAGCTCGGACGGACGCAGCGTAGGCACGCTTGCGTCGACCACAGCCACAACCTCCTGGATTTCTGGACCCACGGCGCAACACGGCGGGTTCGAGACGTCAGTTGCAGAGCATTCGATCACGTACCCGCCGGTAGGGCGGGGAATTTCACGGAGTTTCGTCTGTTGTCTACGTCACCGACAACTTCACGATCTATCGAAATCTTGCGCGCCGAATGCGTTTTGCCTAGTCAAGATGTCTGTCGCCCCCGGCGACGGAAAGACGTGGCCGAGGCCGACATCCGAAAATTTCCGCGACCGTGTCTACGGTGCTGGACACCACCAATTCGGGACACCGAACATTACCGCCCGAGTCGGCCTTACCGCACGGAGCGCGCGCCGACCCGGCGCACGCCAGGGCCGCCGAGCCGATACCCGGCTACTGCGCCGCCCGCATCTGCTGCCGAGCTAGAGCGGTCCGCTGCCCGGGGCCACCGCGGGCTCGTGGCTCATCATGACACCGAACACCGGTTACACGCTGCGTGCGTCCCTGCCCGCACAGACCAGAAGGTTGATACCGCCCAGCACCCGACAGTGAGCCGATTGATTGCCGGAATCCGGAAGCAATGTTGCGAAATGGGGAGTTCGGCACGGAACCATGATCGAATTGCGCCGCTGCATACACACGCGGTCGGCATCCGCGGAATATGAGACGTCAAGCACACCGATGCTTGCCGGAGTGGACTCGGGATGCCGGCCGTGACCGTATCGAGAGCGAATTCTCAGTGTCCCCACAACGAACTCTCGACAAGTCCAAATACCGGTGCGGTCTGCTTGGAGGGTGCTGGTCGGCAGCACTCGGAGACCAGCCCGGAGGAGACCAGCTCATGTACACCGGCACTACTGCAAGCCTGCCGCGGATCGAGATGCCGTGGCTGGGCGCGGCAATGGGCGCCTCGGCCAGTCGGCGTGCGTCACGGTCGATCAACGCCGACGCGGTCGCGATCGAGACCGATGCGATGAGCGGAGCGACAGCGTTCGCGGTCGCCGATGGTGTAGGAGACCATCTCCTCGGCGCCCGGGCGGCACGCACGGTTGCCGCGGCCGCGGCACGGGCCGGGGCCCGGGACGGTGCGCGAGCGGGGATTCTCGCGGCGCAAGAAGAATTGCTGCGCGAAGTCCCGGAACCCTCCGCCGACAGCGTGCTCGTGGTTGCGGTGCTGCCGGCCGCCGGTCGACCCGATGGGCCCTGCGAGGTGGCATGGGTCGGCGACTGCCGGGCGTATCGCTGGAACGGGCGGGTGCTGCACCAGATCACCACCGACCACACCGTGGCCGAGTCGTATCGAGCCCGCGGGCTGGCGGTCACCCCGCGAATGAGCCATCTGGTCACCACCTCGGCCCGCACCGTCCGGCCGGACGAGATCGGGTACGCCGCCACCGGATCGAGTACGGGCAGACTGCTGCTGAGCACCGACGGAGTGCACAAACCACTCGGTATCGCCGCCGTCAAGGCCCTTCTGGCGGACGGCGACGCGGCCCACGCGATCGCCAACTCATTGGTCGACGCCGCCATCCTGGCCGGGGGGAGGGACAATGCCACCGCGCTGGTGGTGGACCTCCCTGCCCACACTGCCGACGATTAGGTCTCGCTACCGGCTCGAGAATCACCGCGGGGCCCCCGCGACGCGCACGAAAGAAATGTCGAAATGCTATGAATCGACATCGCTGGGGCGCAGGATGTCGCTGTGGAGTTGACAGCCGTACGCATCGACAAACCGGACGAACTCAATGTCATCATCGGACAGTCCCACTTCATCAAAACCGTGGAAGACCTGCACGAAGCGCTGGTCGGGGTAAGTCAGCACCTGCGCTTCGGGCTGGCGTTCTGCGAGGCCTCCGGCCCGCGCCTGGTCCGCCACTCGGGCAACGACGACTCGCTCGTCGAGCTCGCCATCAAGAACGCGGCCGACCTCGGGGCCGGGCACTCGTTCATCGTCTTTCTGCGTGAGGGTTACCCCGTCAACGTGCTCAATGCCGTGCGGCAGGTCCCGGAGGTCTGCGGGATCTTCTGCGCCACAGCCAATCCCGTCGATGTTCTGATCGCCGAAACGGAACTCGGCAGAGGGATCATCGGCGTGATCGACGGTTCGGCGCCGCTCGGCGTGGAGAATGCAGACGACCAGGCAGCCCGTAGGCAGCTCTTGCGCCAGATCGGCTACAAACTGTAGTACCGCGGTCGGCGACCTTCCAGGCCGCCGACCGCGACATGTTCATCCCAAGTCCGCAATCCCCTACCGCGACACCTCATCCGCAACCCGCCTGCACAGCGCGTTCCGCCGCCGGGCCTCAGCCGAGTTCCGCCAGTTGCGCCACGGCGGGCGCCATGCCATCGATCCAAGCCGCCGGCGAGCCGGTGGTCGGAGTGACGATGGCGGTGTCGATGCCGAGTTTCGCGTAGTCGGCCATCTGCCGGACGAAATCGTCCCGGTTCTCCGGGCTCGGCCGCGGATTGTTGGCGATGATCGTCTTGCGGATCTCGTCATAGTCGCGGCCGACGTCGTCGCAATGCCGTCGCAGCACATCGAGCTTGTGCTCGACGTCCGCGGGCGAGGAGCCGAACAGGTTGCAGGCGTCGCCGTATTGCGCGACCAAGCGCAGCGTCTTGCGCTCTCCCCCGCCGCCGATGAGCACCTTCGGCCGGTCGATGGGTTGCGGCGAGCACAGCGTCTCGGCCAGCTGGTAGTACTTCCCGTCGAATGCCCCGTTGTCCTGCGGGTCCCACATCTGGCGGCAGATGCGCAACGTCTCTTCCAGCCGCTCGAAGCGTTCGGCGGTCGAGGGAAACGCCACGCCGAGCCCACGGTGTTCGCGCTCGAACCAGGCGGCGCCGATGCCCAGGACCGCCCGGCCACCCGACAGGACGTCGAGCGTGGTGACGATCTTGGCGAGCAATCCGGGGTGGCGATAGGTCACGCCGGTGACGAGCAGGCCGAGGTCGACGCGCGAGGTGTGCGCGGCCAGATAGCCGAGGGTGGTGTAGCCCTCCAGCATGGCCGCCTCCGCCGGCAGGCCGGTCGGCTCGATCTGGAAGTAGTGGTCCATGAACGACAACCAGGCCGCCCCGGACGCCTCCGCGGCCGCGCCCACCCGCGCCAGCTCACCGGCGATAGCGGTCGTTCCACCGTCGATATCGAAGACGGGTACGTGAAAACCGAGCTCCATGAAACGGTCCCTTCTGCTGGTCAACCGGGTACGAGCGCACACTAAGGGCTGGAGTGCGCTCCAGGTCAAGCAAGCGAATCAGGGCAGAGCGGTCAGCCGGCGGTTTCGGGACGGTCGGACAATCCGAGGCGCAGATGTTCGCTGTGGTAGATCGCCTCGTCCAGCAGCTGGGCGACGTGGTTGTCGTAGAGGCTGTAGACAATGCTGCGGCCGGTGCGAGCACCCGTGACCAGCCCCAGATTGCGCAGCAGGCGAAGCTGGTGGGAGACGGCGGACTGCTCCATGCCGATCGCGTCGGCCAGCGCACTCACCGACAGTGGCCCCTGGCGCAGCTGCGTGAGAATCATCAAGCGGCTCGGGGTGGCCAGCGCCTGCAACGTGGTCGCCACATGGTTGGCCGATTCCGGATCCAGGCGCGCGGCAGGGCGATCCCTGCCTTCGACACCGTGTCCCATGACTGAACAGCATACCCTAGGAACAAATGAAGATATGTTCATGCTTTCTGATATGGTCTGGCAGTCTGTTCGCTGCTGTCCTGGAGGTGCCCCGTGGCTGCGCCGACCCTCGCGCCGACCCGTCCGACTTCGCCGATCGGTCGCGTGCCTACGCACCGGACCCGGCTGTTCGCCCTGCCGGAAGTGCGGTGGGCCGCAGTGGCTGTCGTATTCTTCCTCGCCGGTCTGGCGACACAGCTGACCGCCGGCCCGCAGGGGGTGTGGTGGGGTTTGTACCTGGCCTGCTACGCCGCGGGCGGATGGGAACCGGGGTGGGCCGGGCTGCGGGCGTTACGCGACAGAACGCTCGATGTCGATTTACTCATGGTCGCCGCGGCGATCGGCGCGGCGGCCATCGGCCAGATCACCGACGGCGCCTTGCTGATCGTCATCTTCGCCACCTCGGGCGCCCTGGAAGCGCTGGCCACCGCCCGGACCGAGGACTCGGTGCGCGGACTGCTCGACCTCACGCCGGAAACCGCGACCCGGATCGCGGGCGGCGAGGAGGAGACGGTGCACGCCGCCGACCTGCGCGTCGGTGATCTTCTGGTGGTGCGTCCCGGTGAGCGGATAGCCGCCGACGCGACGGTGGTCTCCGGCGGCGGCGAGGTCGATCAGGCCACCATTACCGGCGAACCGCTGCCGGTGGGCAAAGCCGCGGGCGACGAGGTGTTCGCGGGCACTCTCAACGGCACCGGAGTGCTGCGGATCCGGGTGGATCGGCGCGCGCAGGACTCCGTGGTCGCGCGGATCGCGGCCCTCGTCGAGCAAGCGGCCCGAACCAAGGCGCGCGCACAGCTTTTCATCGAGAAGGTGGAGCAGCGCTACTCGATCGGCATGGTTCTGGTCACCGTCGCGGTGTTCGTCATTCCGCTATTGTTCGGCGACACGCTGCGGCGGGCGCTGCTGCGGGCGATGACGTTCATGATCGTCGCCTCCCCCTGCGCGGTGGTGCTGGCCACCATGCCACCGCTGCTGGCGGCCATCGCCAACGCCGGGCGCCACGGCGTCCTGGTCAAATCCGCGGTGGTCATGGAAAGGCTCGGCGCCACCACGCACGTCGCCTTCGACAAGACGGGCACGCTGACCCGCGGCATTCCCGAACTAGCCGAAATCCGCTGCCTGGACAAACGATTCACCGACGACGAGTTGCTCCGACTGGCCGCCGCGGCCGAGCACCCGAGCGAGCACCCTTTGGCGGCGGCGATCGTGCGCGCGGCCGGTGCCCGGGATCTGCGACTGCCCGAGGTCACCGAGTTCACCGCGAACCCTGGTCGCGGCGTTACCGCCCGCGTCGGCGACCACCTCATCGGCGTCGCCTCCCCCACCGCGTCGGAACTCGCCCCCGGCCTGCGAACGACCGTCGAAGCGCTCCAGGCGAGTGGCTGCACGGCCGTGGTCGTCACCTGCGAGCACCACCCGATCGGGGTATTCGCCCTGACCGACCAGCCGCGGCCGGAAGCGGCGGCGGCGGTGCGGGCGACCACCGAGATCACCGGGACCATGCCGGTATTGCTGACCCCGCGACAACGCCGCCACCGCCGACCGTCTCGCCGCCCGGATCGGCATCACCGACGTGCGAGCCGAACTCCTGCCCGACGACAAGGTGACCGCGGTGCGCCGGCTCCAGGCCGACGGACGGAAGGTGACCGTGGTCGGCGACGGCATCAACGATGCCCCGGCCCTCGCCGCGGCCGAGGTCGGCATCGCCATGGGCGGGGACGGATCCGATCTGACCTTGCAGACCGCGGACGCCGTCGTCGTGCGCGACGATTTGACGACGATCCCGGCGGTGATCGCGTTGTCCCGGCAGGCCCGGCGGGTGGTGATCGCCAACCTGGCCATCGCCGCCACCTTCATCGGCGTGCTGGTCGTCTGGGACCTCGCCGGGACCCTGCCGCTCCCGCTCGGCGTCGCCGGGCACGAGGGCTCCACCGTCCTCGTCGGGCTCAACGGATTACGCCTGCTCCGCCGGACGGCGTGGGAACGAGCTGCCAGGACACCGGATCGACACCGGCCCCGCTCGGAGGCCGCAGTGCGGAAACGATTTCCGCACCGCGGCAGCGCTACCGGCTAGTCGGCACGAACCTCGCTGCGGTCCTCGCTCCAGAGCGTGTGGAATTTGCCTTCGGCGTCGACGCGTTCGTAGGTATGCGCGCCGAAGAAGTCACGCTGCCCTTGGGTGAGCGCGGCAGGAAGGCGCTCGGCACGCAGGGCGTCGTAGTAGGACAGCGACGACGCGAACGCGGGCACCGGAATGCCGAGCAGGGTCGCGGTGGCCACGACACGGCGCCAGCTGTCGATGGCGGTCTCGATCGCCGCACGGAAGTACGGCGCGAGGATCAAGCTCGGCAGCGCCGGGTTCTCGTCATAGGCTTCCTTGATCCGGTTCAGGAAACGGGCGCGGATGATGCAGCCGCCGCGCCAGATCGTCGCGAGGTCGCCGGGGCGCAGATTCCAGTCGTATTCCGCACTGCCCGCGGCGATCTGGTCGAAGCCCTGGGCGTAGGCGACAACCTTCGAGGCGTAGAGCGCCTGCCGGATGTCTTCGGTGAATTGCTCGACGTCGGTGGGCTTGTCGGCCAACCGGCCGGAGGCGAGACCCTGCGCGGCCTTGCGCTGCGCACGGGAGCCCGACAGTGCCCGGGCGAATACCGCTTCGGCGATGCCGGTCACCGGCACACCGAGGTCGAGCGCGGACTTCACCGTCCAGCGTCCGGTGCCCTTCTGCTCCGCCGCGTCGACGATCACATCGACCAGCGGCTTGCCGGTCTTCGCGTCGACCTGATTCAGGACCTCGGCGGTGATCTCGACGAGGTAGCTCTCCAGGTCACCGGAGTTCCATTGGGTGAAGACATCGGCGATCTGCTTCGCATCGAAGCCGAGCGCGTCGCGGAACAGGTGGTAGGCCTCGCCGATCAGCTGCATGTCGGCGTACTCGATGCCGTTGTGCACCATCTTGACGAAATGCCCTGAGCCGTCGGGGCCGATATGGGTGCAGCAGGGCGTGCCGTCGACCTTCGCCGCGATGGATTCCAGCAGCGGCCCCAGCGAGTCGTAGGACTCCTTGGGCCCGCCCGGCATGATCGCGGGGCCGTTGAGGGCGCCCTCCTCGCCACCGGAGATGCCTGCGCCGACGAAGTTCAGCCCGCGCTCGCGCATCGCGGCTTCCCGCCGAATGGTGTCGGTGTAGAGGGCGTTCCCGCCGTCGATGATGATGTCGCCCGGCTCCATCGCGGCCGCCAGTTCCTCGATGACCGCGTCGGTCGGGGCGCCTGCCTTGACCATGATCAGCACCCGGCGCGGCTTCTCCAGCGCGGCGACGAACTCCTCGATCGTTTCGGTCCGCACGAAGTCGCCGTCGTCGCCGTGCGCCTCCAGCAGTGCGTCGGTCTTGGCGACGGTGCGGTTGTGCAGCGCGACGGTGTAGCCGTTCCTGGCGAAGTTCCGTGCGATGTTGCTACCCATGACCGCCAGACCGGTGACCCCGATCTGTGCGCGCGCTGTAGAGGTCGGCATCAATCAGCTCTCTTCGTTCGACAGGGCGGCGCGGCCGCGCGGAACTGTTCGGCGGCTGCATCGTGGCGTCCGTTCCACGACGCTTCAGACCTTACTTACCCGCCCGGCTGCAGCGGGCACGGAGGGCAGCGCGAGCCATTCATCGCGGTCATGTGCCCGCCCGGTGGCGTGGCGTTACCCACCGGCCGATACAGGGTCGGAGGTGAGCCGGTCGCGAATCTCGGCAAACGCGCTCGCCAACTGGTGGATGCCCGTCGTCTCGACGGGGTAGCGCCCCGCCGCGTCCAGTACGACCAGGCGCTTGGGCGCGGCGACGGGCGACCGCCGCGCGAACCTGCGGCAGCCGTGGGTCGAGCAGACAGGTGGCCGCGAGCGCGTCGACCATGCCGGCAGGCGCCGCGCACACCCAACGCGTCGCACGCCCGCGGCAACTCGAAGAGGTCTCGCGGGCGAAGTGGAATTCCACCTGCGCCGCCTCGACGTCGGCGGTGCGGACCCGGCGTTGACCGGCCTTGTTGCTCGTTCAGGTGGTGGAGGCGCAGATCCACGGCGCGGTGCTCGATCCACCGGCCGGCCACACCGCCGACGAGCGCGGCCGAGCCATCGTCGACCGGTGGACCCGAGCGCTCACTCCGCCGGCCGCCCACGCTCGCCCGGCGGCCGGGTCATAGGGGGCAGTCCGCGCGAGAGGGCTCGCCGTCGAGGCCGGGCCCGCCGCCGATCAACGCCTCCGGGCCCCGATCACCGTAGGCGATGCGCTCGAGCAGATCCAGGACCTCGCCGACCTTGTGCAGCTCGCCGGACCGCAGGCTCTCGGACAACGCCTGCGCCAGAGCGTCGTTCGCGGACGCCTGGTGTCCGCACACCCACGCCCGGCCTTCGTCGGTGAGGGTCAGATTCACCCGGCGCCCGTCGTCCGGATCGCGCACGCCGACGATCAGGCCCTGATCGCGCAGCCCGTCGACCACGTTGCGCATGGTCTGCGGCCGCAACATCTCCAGCCGCGCCAGGTCGACCGCGGCCAAGGCGCCATATCGGTGCAGACGTCCCAGCACCGCCCACTGCGTCGCCGACAGCCGCCGTTCATCAGGATCCCTCCGGGCGCGCCGCAGAATCACGGTCGACGCGATGCGCAGGCGGGCCGCCATGCTCGACAGTGCTGTGGCGTCCGCGGTGTCAGCGCTCACGGGCGGGCTCCCTCTGCTTACCTGATCGACAACGATCCACGGTCTGGTGATAGCTGCGGGAAGCCTACTCGACAGTAGAACCTCTACGTCGCCTATGACGAAATCGTCATACATGTGGGTGGCCGCGCCGGATCTCTCGTGGCATACCGGCGAACGGATCGCGCGAGGAGGCGGCCCGGCACCGCCGCGGACCGTTCGATACGCGACACTGACCGCGATGGGCACACAGGCGAACAGCGCACAGCAACGGCGGAGACCACCTCATCGGCGCGAGACGATCCTGCGCGCCGCGGTCGACGCCTTCACGCACGGAGGCTATTACGGCACCACGATGGCCGACATCGCCGCAGCGGTCGGCATCTCGGCGACGGCGTTGTATCGGCACTTCCGCAACAAGCAGCAGCTTTTGGGGCAGTGCCTGCTGGTGGGGCTCGACGACACCTTGAACCGGCTCGACGCCGCGTATCGCACCGACGATTCCGGTGACGCCGTGCCCGCCGAACTGGTCCGGGTGGCTCTGGAACTGCGCGGGCTGCCGCGACTGTGGCAATTGGAGTTCCGCAACCTGACCGCCGCCGACAAGACCGCGGTGCTGGTCCGCGCCTCGCGGATCACCCGCTATCTGCGGCACACCATCGGCACGCGCCGACCGGAGCTCAGCGGCGCGGATGTCGAACTGCTGAGCTGGTGCGTGCTCTCGATCGCGGTCAGTCCCTCCTATCACCGCGCCGAGCTACCCGCGCCGGTTGCCGCACAGGTGCTCGACGCCGCCGTCGCGGCGGTGATCGCCACCGAAATGCCCGAGCACCCGGCCGGCCCCGCCCCGAACCGGCCACCGCGCACGGAGACCGGCAACACCGCGCTGGATCGAGCGCTGCGCTCGGAGCGGATGCTTGCCGAGGCGGCGCGATTGTTCAGCACCCGCGGCTATGCCGCGGTGGGAATCGAAGACATCGGTGCGGCCGTCGGGGTCACCGGGCCCGCGTTGTATCACCACTTTTCGAGCAAGGCGGAGTTGCTGGACCAAATCGTCCGGCGCCAGGACGAGTGGCTTCGGCTGCTGCTCGCCCGGGCGATCGCCGAGGGACGCAGCGCCGAGGAATCGATGCGCTCACTCATGCGAAGCTTCGCGCAACTGGGGGTGGACGAGCCCGATCTGCTGGCGATCACCGTCAGCGAGACACGGCACCTTCCGGGAGACGCGGTGCAGCGCTATCGGAGGGTGCGCTTGGACGGCATCGCCCAGTGGGCCCGCATGCTGCAGGCCGTGCGGCCGGACTTGCCCGCTCCGGCCGCGCGGGTGCTGAGCCGAGCTGTCACCACCGTCGTCATCGATGCCGTCCGCAACCCGCGCTTGGGGCGCAGGGCCGATCTCGTCGACGTTCTCGTGGCCATCGGAGAGCGGATCGAAACGGCCGGAATGCATGGCCGAGTTTCCGCACAGTGATTTATGCCACTTAGCGCTCATTAACTTATTTCCGTCAATTGCGCGCTAGCAGCGGATAGAACGCTATCGGTCATTCGACCATCTACTTAGTGGTCATTAACATCAGATTGCTTTCGGGCCATCGGTGCCGCACAGTGTGCCGTGGGTGATCACCGCTGTGCGCACCCGCCGAATCCCTTGCCGGTACACCGGCCGTTTCTCGAAAGGCATTGGCCCGTGAGCCATTACAAGAGCAACGTGCGCGACCTCGAGTTCAATCTGTTCGAGGTGTACGGACTCGACGACATCCTGCGGACCGGAGCATTCGGCGACCTGGACGGCGACACCGTGCGGTCGATGCTGGCGGAGGCCGCGCGCTTGGCCGAAGGACCGGTCGCCGAACCGTACGCCGAGACCGACCGCAACCCGCCGGTTTTCGATCCGGCCACCCACTCGGTCAGTCTGCCGGAGTCGTTCAAGAAGGCGGTGCGCGCCTGGTACGACGCCGAATGGTGGCGCGTCGGCAAGGCCGAGGGTGTGGGGGGCGTGCCCGCCCCTTCGATGGTCAGCTGGGCGATCACCGAATTCGTCCTCGGGGCGCAGCCCGCGGCTTACATGTACCTGACCGGACCGATGATGGCCCACATCACTTACGGCATCGGCACCGAGCAGCAGCGGCGCTGGGCTCAGTTCATGACCGAACGCAACTGGGGCGCCACCATGGTGCTCACCGAGCCCGACGCCGGTTCCGATGTCGGTGCGGGCCGCACCAAGGCGATCGAGCAGGAAGACGGCACCTGGCACATCGAGGGCGTCAAGCGGTTCATCACCTCCGCCGACTCCGACGACCTGTTCGGAAACATCATGCACCTGGTGCTGGCCCGTCCCGAGGGCGCCGGACCGGGCACCAAGGGCCTGTCGCTGTTCTTCGTGCCGAAATTCCACTTCGATCACGAGACCGGCGAGCTGGGCGAGCGCAACGGCGTCTTCGTCACCAACGTCGAGCACAAGATGGGCCTGAAGGCCTCCGCCACCTGTGAGGTCACCTTCGGCGGCCACGGCATCCCCGCCAAGGGCTGGCTGGTCGGCGAGGTACACAACGGCATCGCGCAGATGTTC
>NZ_BDBB01000003.1 GCF_001612765.1 Nocardia arthritidis NBRC 100137 | reverse complement strand
GAAATTCCACTTCGATCACGAGACCGGCGAGCTGGGCGAGCGCAACGGCGTCTTCGTCACCAACGTCGAGCACAAGATGGGCCTGAAGGCCTCCGCCACCTGTGAGGTCACCTTCGGCGGCCACGGCATCCCCGCCAAGGGCTGGCTGGTCGGCGAGGTACACAACGGCATCGCGCAGATGTTCCAAGTCATCGAGGAAGCGCGGATGATGGTGGGCACCAAAGCCATCGCGACCTTGTCCACCGGCTACCTCAACGCCCTCGAATACGCGAAGACACGCGTGCAAGGCAGTGATCTGACCCGGATGGCGGACAAGGCCGCGCCGAAGGTGACCATCACCCGGCACCCCGACGTGCGCCGGTCGCTGATGATGCAGAAGGCGTACGCCGAGGGGCTGCGCGCGATCTATCTCTACACCGCAGGCCATCAGAACGACGTCGTCGCGCAACACATCTCGGGTGCCGACGCCGATCTGGCCGCTCGGGTCAACGACCTGCTGCTGCCGATCGTCAAGGGCGTCGGCTCGGAGCGGGCCTACCAGTACCTGACCGAATCGCTGCAGACCCTCGGTGGTTCCGGCTTCCTCCAGGACTACCCGATCGAGCAGTACATCCGCGACGCGAAGATCGACTCGCTCTACGAAGGCACCACCGCCATCCAGGCGCAGGACTTCTTCTTCCGCAAGATCGCCCGCGACCGCGGCGTCGCACTCGCCCACCTCGCGGGCAAGATCCGCGACACGGCGCAATCCACCGACGGCAACGGCCGGCTCAAGGCGGAGAAGATCCTGCTCGCCACCGCGCTCGAAGACGTCCAGGACATGGCGGGCCGCTTCACCCAGCACCTGCTCGCCGCCCAGCAACAGCCCACCGAGTTGTACAAGATCGGGCTGAACTCCGTTCGCTTCCTGCTCTCCGTCGGTGACCTCCTCGTCGCCTGGCGGCTGATCGTCGCCGCCGAGATCGCCTCGGCCGCACTCGACGCCGGCCCCGGCGAGCAGGACCGCGCCTTCTACGAAGGCAAAGTCGCCGTCGCGTCGTTCTTCGCCAAGACGGTCCTGCCGCACTTGAGCGCGGAATGGTCGGTGATCTCCGACGTCGACATCAGCGTCATGGATCTCGACGAAGCCGCGTTCTGACCCGGGCCGGACCCGCGAAGGGGCCCGGGGCGCGTCGCCGGAACGACGGCTCAGCAGCGGAGTGCGGTCCCGGAAGACCGCGCCGGGAGAGCAGACCGGCACGGGAACAGTCCGGAAAGTTCCGGCTTGTTCCCGTGCCGGGTCGAACATCTTCGATGCGGTGGCACGGTCGCGGCGCGCCGGTCGGGGAACGCGTCAGACGGTCCTCCGGCCGGATGGCTCAGATCTCGGGCAATTCCGTTCCGCGCAGGCTCGGGTCCTGCCGGACGATGTCCCCCGGTCGCAGGAGCGCGGCGGTCAGCCGATAGAAACCGGCGGTCGACATCTCGCTCCACAACATCCGCGCCTCGGCCGGACTGGCGCAGGCCACCGTCCTGCCGTCCTCGAGCCGCAGTTGCTGCAGGCCGTCGAGAGTCTTCAGCATTCGTTCAAGAACCTTTCGAGGATCGGGCCGATAACGGCCAAGGCGGGCGGGTGAGTCAATTCGAGATGTCGTGCGTCGACGACCGTATTGCGCAGGTCGCCGGTGACGAACGGCCGCCACGTCCGCACGGCGGCGTCGTGGTCGGCGCGGTCCTTGCCTGCGGTGAAGAAGACCAGGTCGCCGTCGAAGACGTCCGGCCGGTACTCCTGGGCGATCGCGGTGGCGGTCTGGAAACTCTCCATCACCCGGTCGACCTGTTCGGCGGTGAACATCCCGGTGGCGGTCACCTGCGCACGGATCACCGCCCAGGCCTGCTCATGGGTGTCCGCTGCCACCTCGGCGCCGAGATCGAACAACTCACGCCAGCCACCGAGCAGATCGGCCATCAACTCACCCGGCGCGGGCTCGTTCGCGGTGGCGCTCATCGACGCGGCCAGCGCCTCGGAGTCGCCCACGGCGCTGTCCATCATGGCCAACATGCCGACCTGCTGACCCGCGCGCTGGAGCCGGACCGCGACGGCATGCGCGATCGCGCCGCCCAGTGACCATCCGAGCAGGTGATACGGCCCGCTCGGTTGCACTCGGCGTATCTCGGCCACATAGCGTTCCGCCAGTTCATCGACGGACTGCGCACAACGTTCGCCCGCTACGACGTGCGGATCCTGCAAGCCATAGACCGGCCGGTCCTTGTGCAGATGTTCGACCACGCCGCCGTAGAACCAGGCCAGCCCGCCCGCGGGGTGTACCGCGAACACCGCGGGCTTGCGGCCGTGCGCGCGCAGCGGGAGCAACACTTGCAGGCCCGAGCCGCCTGCCGTGCCGTCGGCCCTGGCCGCCAATCCTCGCGGCGTCGCGTCGTCGAACATCCACGGCAGCTGGATCGTCACGCCGCGGGTGCGCAATTCGGTCACCACCATCGTCGCCAGCAGCGAGTTGCCGCCGAGATCGAAGAAACCATCGGTGACCCCGACCCGCTGGACACCCAGGACCTGTGCGTAGACCTCGCCGATCACTTTCTCCGTGTGGGTCCGCGGCGCCACGAACGCGGTCGTCGATTCCTCGAACTCGGGAGCGGGCAACGCCTTTCGATCGAGCTTGCCGTTGACCGTCAAGGGCAACGCGGGCAACACCATGATCGTCGCGGGCACCATGTAGCCGGTCAGCACCCGGGCGGCGGTCTCCCGGACCTCGGCCGGATCGATCCGCTCGCCGTCCACGCCAACGACGTAGCCGATCAGCTGGTCCACGCCGCGATCGTGCCGGTGCACCGTGACCGCGGCCTGGGTGACGAGCGGGTGGCGCAGCAGCGCCGCTTCCACCTCGCCGAGTTCGATGCGGAAGCCGCGCAACTGGACCTGCGCGTCGGCCCGGCCCGCGTAGACCAATTCCAGCCCGCTCGCGGACTTCCGCCACCTCCCCACGTCCCCGGAACGGTAGAGCCGGGCGCCGTCCCGACCGAACGGGTTGGCCACGAATCGGCCCGCGGTCAGCGCCGCTGCTCCCAGATAACCTCGCGAGAGCTGGCCACCGGCCACGTAGATCTCGCCGGCGACGCCGATCGGCGCCGGACGCAGCCGGTCGTCGAGGACGTACACCCGCAACCCGGGGAGCGGGGCGCCGATTCCGGCCGCGCTCGTCCGCGTGACCTCGGAGAACGTCACGTGCACGGTCGTCTCGGTGATGCCGTACATGTTGACCAGCCGCGGCGATCCCGGCGCATGCGCGGCGAACCAATCGTCCAGCCGGGCGGCGTCCAGCGCCTCGCCACCGAAGACGACATACCGCAGAGCGAGATCCCCTGCGGGACAATTCGATTCGCGATATCGGCGCTCGGCCTCGACGAATCCGTAGAACGCCGAGGGGGTTTGGCTCAGCACTGTCACTCCCTCCCGGGCCACGACCTCCACGAACGTCTCCGGCGACCTGGAGGTGTCGTAATCCACCACGACCACCTTGCCGCCGGACAGCAGCGCGCCCCAGATCTCCCACACCGCGAAATCGAAGGCGTAGGAATGGAACATCGTCCACACGTCATCGGGCCCGAGGTCGAATCGCTCGGCCGCGTTGGTGAACAGGGTGACCGCTTCCCGATGGCTGACCGTCACGCCCTTCGGGCGGCCCGTCGATCCCGACGTGTAGATCACGTAGGCGACGTTGCCCGGCCGCGCACCCGATGCCACCGCCGGACCGGAAGCGTCCGCGCAGTCCTCTACGAGCAGTACCGGTGCGGCGCACTCCGGCACCGCCACGGACATGCCCGCCGAAGTGAGAACCGCAGCCGGACGAGCGTCGTCGAGCATGAATCGCAGGCGCTCCGGCGGATACGCCACATCCAGCGGCAGATATCCCGCGCCGGAGCGCAGGACGCCGAGCAGGCCGATCACCAGGTCGACCGTGCGTGGCAAGGCCACGGCCACCAGCGATTCCGGACCCACTCCGTGCTCGGCCAGCCGGGCGGCCACCGCGGCGGCGCGCCGATCCAGCTCCGCGTAGGTCAGCTGCGACGCCCCGTCGGTCACCGCGATCGCGTCCGGTCGCGCGGCGGCCTGGGCGGTGAACAGCTCGGTGAGTGTCGTGTCCGCCACCGCGGCGCCGGCGCTACCGGCCGCGTCGAGCAGCTCGCGGCGCTGCGCCGGGCCCGCGAGGTCGATGTCTCCGACCGCGATCGCGGGATCAGCGGTCACCTCCTCCAGGATCCGCACGTAGGCCTGCGCGAACCGGGTCATCGTCTCCTCGCCGAACAGATCGGTGGCGTAGGTCAGGCGTCCCCGCATGCCGTCCGGCTGCCCGTGGTCGGCTGCGCGTTCGACCAGGTTCAGATTCAGGTCGGCCTGCGCCGGTTCGAATCCGTTCTCGACCGGTTCGACGGTGAGGCCGGGCAGCTCCAGCACGGCCTTGCTCAGGTTCTGGACATCGAGCGTCACCTGGTACAGCGGCAAATGCGCGGTGGACCGGGGTGGATTGAGCGCCTCCACCACTTGCTCGAAGGGCACGTCGGCGTGCGCGAACGCCGCCAGGTCGGTGTCGCGGGTCGCCGCGAGCAGATCGGCGAACGACTGGTGCGACGACACCCGCGACCGGAGCACGAGGGTGTTGACGAACATGCCGATCAGATCATCGAGTTCGCGCTCCCCGCGTCCGGCCACCGGGGTGCCCACCGCGACGTCGCCGGCTCCGGCCAGCCGCGACAGCAGGACGGTCAGCGCGGCGTGCATCACCATGAAGACCGTCGCGTTCGCCGTGCGCGCGACCGCGCCGATGCGCTCCCGCAGCGAGGCGGAGATCTCGAAATCCACTGTCCGGCCGCGCATGGACGCCACCGGCGGGCGCGGCAGGTCGGTGGGCAGCTCGAGCAGTTCGGGCAGCCCACCGAGGGTGTCCTTCCAGAAGCGCAGCTGCCGGGACATGATCGAGCCGGGATCGCGCTCGTCACCCAGTACGTCGCGCTGCCACAGCGTGTAGTCCGCGTACTGGACCGCGAGGGGCGGCCAGATCGGTTCCGTCCCTTGCTTGCTCGCCTGATAGGCCAGCGCCACGTCCCGCGCGAGTGGCAGCATGGACTGCCCGTCGGCGCAGATGTGGTGCACCGCGATCACCAGGACGTGCTCGTGTTCGCCGAGTCGGAGCAATTCCATGCGCAGTGGCGGCGCCTGCGTCACGTCGAAGCTCGCCGAAACGGTAGCGAGCACCCGCTCCATCAGCCGCTCCGCCTCGACCGGGACGGCGCTCAGCCCGGCCGGGACCTCCTGGGCGGGGACCGCGACCTGGTGTGGCGTCCCGTCGGTCATCGGGAACTTGGTCCGCAGGGACTCGTGCCGATCGATGACCAGCTCGCACGCACGGCGCAGCGCGTCGATGTCGAGTTCGCCCGTCAGCCGGATCGCCAGCGGGATGTTGTAGGCGCCGACGGAGGTGTCGAGCTGGTTGAGGAACCACATCCGCTGCTGTGCCAGCGACAACGGCACCAGTGCCGGGCGGGTGCGCGCTACCAGCGGTACACGGACCGTCCGCTCGGAGTTGTCCAGGCGGGCGGCGAGTTCGGCGACCGTCGGCGCTTCGAACAGGTCGCGCACGCCGACGCTCACTCCGAGTGCGGTACCCAACTGGGCGGTCACCCGCGTCGCCGACAGCGAGTTGCCGCCGAGGTCGAAGAAGCTGTCGGTGGCTCCGACCCGGTCGATGCCCAGGACGTTGCCGAAGACCTCCGCGACATGCCGTTCGGTTTCCGTACGCGGAGCGGTCCAGGCCCGCGCCGAGAACTCCGGTGCGGGAAGCGCCAGGCGATCGAGTTTCCCGGTTCGGGTGAGCGGGAATTCGGCGAGCACCATGCACAGATCGGGCACCATGTGCGCGGGCAGCCGCAGCCGCGCGGCGGCCCGGACATCCTCCGGATCCAGGTCCTCGGAGCCGACCAGGTAGCCGACGAGCCTGCCGACGCCGCGCTCGTCTTTGCGCAGCACGACCACCGCGTGTTCCACACCGGGTTGTCCGGCGAGAACCGCTTCGATCTCACCGAGCTCGATGCGTTGACCGCGGATCTTGACCTGGAAGTCGCCGCGGCCGAGGTATTCCACGGTGTGTTCCGGGGTCCAGCGAGCCAGGTCGCCGGTGCGGTACATGCGTGATCCCGGCGCGCCGAACGGATTCGCCACGAACGCGCCCGACGTCGCCACCGGCCGGTTCACGTATTCGCGGGCCAGTTGCACTCCGGCGAGATACAACTCACCGACCACGCCGACCGGCACCGGTCGCAGCCACGCGTCCAGCACGACGGCCTCGACGCCGCGGATCGGGCCTCCGATCGTGACGGTCTCGCCGGGATACAGCGGATCACTGATGCCGGCCAGGATTGTCGCCTCGGTCGGTCCGTAGCCGTTCAGCAGTCGCCGTCCCGGCGACCACTGCGTGACGATCTCCGGTGTCACCGCCTCACCGCCCGCCATCAGCACTCGGAGGGAATCCAGCCCCTTCGGGTCCATCGTCGACAGCACGCTCGGCGTCATGAACGAGTGCGAGACACGTTGCGCACGAATGAATTCGGCCAGTTCCGGGCCGCCGAAAACGTCCGGCGGCGGCACCACGAGCACCGCGCCGTTGGCATGGGCCAGCAGCAGCTCGAGGACCACCACGTCGAAACCGGGAGCGGACGCGTTCAGTACCCGCGACCGGTTGTCCACGCCGAATTGATCACGTTGCACGGCGGCGAAATTGGCCAGTCCCTCGTGGGTGACGGCGACGCCCTTCGGTGTGCCGGTCGAGCCCGAGGTGTACAGCACGTAGGCCGTGTCGCGATGACGCGGCTTGCGCACCCTGTCCCGGTCGGTCACCCCGGCCGAGGACCGCGCCTCGATCGCCTTCCGGGTTTCGGGATCGTCGAGCACAAGCCGCCGGACCGGGTCGGGTACCAACCCTCGCGACGCAACCACCGTGAGCGCGACCCGCACCCGCGAGTCGGCGACCATGTGCGCCACGCGTTCTGCCGGATTCCGTGGATCCACGGGCAGGAACGCGGCCCCGGTCTTGGCGACCGCCCACATGCCTGCCACGAAATCCACCGAGCGCGCCATCGCCAACGCCACCTGGTCACCCGGGCCGACACCCCAGTCGATCAGCTCGCGCGCGACACGGTTCGACCAGGCGTCCAGCTCGGCATAGGACATCGTGCCCTCGTTCGAGACCACCGCCGTCGCGGCCGGTTCCACCGCCACACCGGCGGACAGCAACTCCGCCAGCACTCGGGGCGATTCGGCGCGGCCGCCGCTGGCGGGCACCAGATCACGGCGCTCGGCCGCGGACAACAGGTCGAGCCCGTCCAGCCGCGCCCGCGGATCGCTCGTGATGGCGCGCAGCACGGTCTCCAGGCGGGCGGCCAGACCCGCGGCCGTCCGGTCGTCCACGCGTGCCTGCTGGTAGCGGATCATGATGTGCAGCCGGTCGGTCTGGTGGGCCTGCACGGTGATCGGGTAGTGCGCGGCATCGCTGCCGTCCGCCGCGACCACCCGCATGCCGTCGATGTCCGCGTCGCCCAGGCCGCTGCTGTCGACCGGGTACGACTCGAAGACGACCAGGGTGTCGAACAGCTGGGCAGCGCCGGCGGCCGACAGGATCCGGGACAGCTCGATGTCGTGATGATCGAGCAGGCGGGTGTTGTCGGCCTGCAGCCGCCGCAACGCGTCCTCGATGGTCGAAGCCCGCGGGACGTGCACGGGCACCGGAATCGTGTTGATGAACAAACCGATCATCGATTCCACGCCGGGGAGGTCGGCGGGACGTCCGGAGACCGTGCTGCCGAACACCACGCGCTCGACGCCGAGCAGGTTGCCCAGGACCACCGCCCAGGCGAACTGCACGATCGTCGCCATGGTCACCGCCCGCGTCCGGGCGAATTCCACCAGCTCGGTGGTGGCGGCGTGATCCAGGACGACCGCCAGGTCGACCGGGATGCCGACCGTCGTGTGCGTGCGCGCATCGGCGACCACCGTGGGTTCGGTGAACTCACCGAGGGCTTCGCGCCACACCTCGACACCGGCGGATGGTTCGCGCCGATCCAGCCATTCCAGGTAGCTGCGGTACGAGGCCGCGGCGGGCAACAGTTCGGCGCGCGCGCTCACCGCGTAGAGGCCGATCAGCTCGCGCCACAGCAACGGCAACGACCAACCGTCCAGCAGCAGGTGGTGTGCCGTCAGCACGAGCCGGAAGTCCTGCGGCGCCACGGCGATGAGCAGGAACCGCAGCAGCGGAGGATCAGCGGGATCGAACGGGACCGCACGCTCGGCCTCGATCAATTCCTCCGGTGTGGTCGTGCCGTCGCGCAGATCCACCCGTCGCCAGCGCACCGCCGCGGCCGCCGGAATCACCTGCGCCGGAACGCCGTCGGCCGTTCGGACGAAGGCGGCGCGCAGGTTGGGATGACGCTCCAGCAAGGCCGCCGCGGACCGCTCGAGCCGATCCTCGTCGATCACGCCGGCGAGGGCCAGTGTCGATTGGGCCGTATAGACGTCGAGATCGCCGGCGGCGAGTTCGGCGTGGAACAGCAGGCCCGCCTGCAGCGGAGCCAGCGACCAGACATCGCCGAGGGATCCGTAGCGCCCGGCGAAGGTGTCCAGGTCCGACTGCGTGACCGCGACGAGCGGAACGTCGGCGGGTGAGAAGCCCCAGTCCTCGTCGGCGCGGGCCGCCAGGGCGATCCCGGTCACCGCGTCTACCCACGCGTCGACGAGTTCGGCCACGTCGGCGTCCTCGAGCAGCCGGGACGCGTAGCCGATATGCGCCGACAGTCGAGGTCCCGCCTCGGTGTCCACGATGTTCACATCGATCGTGATTGCCGCGGCCGCGGGCATGTCCGGATCGAAGGCGCCCCGCCGGTCGAACGGCTCGTCGGTCGGAATCCACGCGAGGTCCGACAGCGTCGTCAGATCGACGCCGACCCGTCCGAGGTTGTTGAAGCTGATCTGCGGCTCCGGCAGTGCCGCGAGCAGGTCGGACGTGCCCGCGTGCAGGTAGCGCAGCAGACCGTAGCCGATGCCCTTGTCCGGGATTCGGCGCAACTGGTCTTTCACGGACTTCACCGCGGCGCGCGGATCGTCCGGTTCGACGCCGCTCAGGTCGAGCGCCACCGGGTAGGTGTTGGTGAACCACCCGACCGTGCGGGAGACATCCGCGCCCTCGGCGATCTGCTCCGCACGGCCGTGCCCTTCCAGCAGAACTTTCACACCCGCGTGCGCGATACCGCGTCGGTGCCGCCAGCGTGTCGTCGCCATCGCCAGACCGGCCAGCAACGCGTCGTCGACGCTGCCGTGCGCGGCCCTGGGTACCGCGTCGAGCAACGCCGCGGTCACCTCCGCCGGGAGGGACACCGTCAGATGCCGCACGGTCGAGTGGGTGTCGAGGGCGGGATCGAGCACCGCGCTGCCGAGCAGCGGATCGGGGGCCGCGCCCATCCGGCGCCACAGCTCGAGCTCCTCGGCGCGGGCCGCTGCGGCGTCGGCCACCGCGTGCGCCCACCGGCGCATGGAGGTGCCCTGTGCGGGCAATTCCACCGCGCGTCCCTGCGTGACCTGCTGCCAGGCGGTCGCGAAGTCGGGAATCAGGATCCGCCACGACACACCGTCGACCGCCAGGTGATGGACGACGACGAGGGCGCGCGCTTCGGCGTCGACACCGGGTTCGGGCAGCAGGCACACCACCTGCACCATCCGGCCCGCCGCCGGGTCGAGACGGTCGGACGCCTCTCCCAGCGCCGCTTCCACCACCGCGGTGAAACCTTCGCTGCCCGGCGGCTCCTCGGCGCGGAAGGTGCGCGTGAACACCGCGCTCGCCGCGTCCGCAGCGCTCGGCGGCGGCACCTCCAGGCACTGTTCGCGCAGCCGCGCGCGCAGCATGTCGTGCTGTTCGAGCACTGCTCGTACCGTCGCGGTCACGTCGTCGACTCGCGCGTCGCGCGGCAAGCGCACCAGCATCGACTGAGCGAACCGCGGGGCGGCGCCGAGGCGTTCGGTGAACCAGGAGACCACCGGCGTGAACGGGACCTCGCCCACGCCGCCGCCCGGCAACTCCGCGAGCGAGACCCGTTCGGCGGCCGCGGCGACCCGCGCCAGCCCCCGGACGGTCTTGTGCTCGAAGATGTCGCGCGCCGTCACGATGACACCCGCCGACTTCAACCGCGAAGCCAGCTGGATCGACAGGATGGAATCACCGCCCAGGGTGAAGAACGAGGTGGTGACGCCGACCGACTCGATCCCGAGAACGTCCGCGAACGCGGCCGCGACGGTGCGCTCCACCTCCGTCGTCGCCTCTGCCGCGTCGTCCCCGGCAGCTCGGAAAACCGGTTCCGGCAGAGCTTTCCGGTCCACCTTGCCCGTCGAGGTGATCGGCATGCGGTCGAGCACGGTGACCACCGACGGCACCATGTGCGCGGGCAATACCGACGCGACGTGATCGAGCACGGTGTCCGGGTCGAGGACCCGCGCGGCCTCGGTCACGATGTACGCGGCCAGCAGCGGCTGTCCGCTCGGCCCCGTACGGCTGACCGTGACCGCCGCGGCCACCTCGGGATGCGTGAGCAGCGCGGCGTCGATCTCACCGAGTTCGATGCGCTGGCCACGGATCTTGATCTGGAAATCGCTGCGGCCGACGTACTCCAGGGTGCACTGCGCCGTCCAGCGGACGATGTCGCCGGTGCGGTACATCCGCGCGCCCGGCCCGCTGTAGGGATTCGCGACGAACGCGCCGGCCGTCACGGCGCGCCGGTCGAGGTAGCCGCGCGCCAGCTGCGCCCCCGCAAGGTACAGCTCCCCCGCGACCCCGACCGGCACCGGGCGCAATCGCGCGTCCAGCACCAGTGCCTCCGCGCCCCGGATCGGGCCGCCGATCGCGATCGGATCGCCGGGCCGCACCGGATCGCTCATCGTGATCACGATCGTGGTCTCGGTGGGGCCGTAGATGTTGTGCAACCGCCGTCCGGGCGCCCAGGTGGCGATCAACTCCGCGGGCACCATCTCCCCGCCGACCGCGAGCATCCGCACCGACTCGAGACCGGCGGGTGACATGGTCGCCAGCACGCTCGGCGTCAGGAAGGCGTGCGTCACCCGATGCGTGCGGATCAACTCGGCCAGATCCGGGCCGCCGAACACCTCCGGCGGCGAGACGACCAACGTCGCGCATGCCGCGTGCGCCATCAACGCTTCCAGCAGCACCGCGTCGAAGGCGGGCGCCGCTACCTGCAGAACGCGGGAGGACCCGTCGACCCGATAGCGATCACGCTGCTCGGCCGCGAAGTTCGCCAACCCCGCATGCGTGACCATCACACCCTTCGGCGTTCCGGTCGAACCGGACGTGTAGATCAGGTAGGCGGCATCCTCGGTCCGCAGAGCACGTCCGCGATCCACGTCGGTCACCGACCGGTCGGACTGGGCGGCGATCTCGTCGGCCGTGCGGGAATCGTCGAGCGTCGACCAGCGCACGCCGTCCGGCAGCGACGCGCGCGCGGCCGCGAGCGTGATGCCGATGGCTACACCGGAATCACCCACCATGTGCGCGATCCGCTCGACGGGGTAGCGCAGATCCACCGGAACGAAAGTGGCACCGGTCTTCGCGATCGCCCACATGGCGACGTGATAGTCGATCGATCGGGGCACCGCCAGCGCCACGAACACTCCCGGCCCCGCGCCTCGGCTGATCAGATGGCGGGCGAGCCGGTTGGCCCTGCGGTCGAGTTCGGCGTAGGTGAGGGTTCCGGTGTCCCCGATCAGGGCCACCGCCGACGGCGCCGTGGCAACGGCCGTGGCCAGCAGGTCCGGCAGCAAGCAAGGCCGCGTGTCGTCGCCGCCGCGCGCAGGCACCAGGCGTTCGGTGTCGGCGGCGCCCAGCAGACCTATCCGGCCGATCGGCCGCGCCGGCTCGGAAGTGACCGCCTCGAGGACCCGGACGAACCTCTCGGCCAGCGAATGCGCTGTCGACTCGACGAAAAGATCGGTGGCGTAGATGATCTCACCGTCGATCCCGGCGGGCCGATCGCCCTCGCGGCGTTCGGTCACCAGCACGGTGAGGTCGGCCTTGGCCTGCGCGATACCGGGGTCGAGAACCTCGACACCGATGCCGGGCAGTTCGAACCGGGCCGCCCGGGTGTTCTGCAACCCGAACATCACTTGGAACAGCGGCGAATACGCCGTGGAACGCGGACGGCCGATCACGTCGACCAGCCGTTCGTAGGGCAGGTCGGCGTGGGCGAGCGCTCCCAGGTCCACGTCGCGCACCTCGGCGAGGAGTTCCCGGAACGACCGGTCGTCATCGACCCTCGTGCGCAGCACCACCGTGTTCACGAACATGCCGACCAGATCGTCGAGTTCCGGCCTGCCGCGACCGGCGACCGGGGTGCCGACCGAGATGTCGTCGCTGTGCGCGCTGCGCGCCAGCAGGATCGCCAGCGCCGCGTGCAGGACGACGAACACGGTGACGCCCTCGCGGTGGGCCAGCCGCACGATCTCGTCGTGCAGCCGCGCGGGCATCTCGAACCGGATGGTACCGCCGGCGGTGGAGATGGTGGCCGGGCGCGGCCGGTCCGTCGGCAGGGCCAGCAGCTCCGGGGAACCGTCGAGAGCGTCGGTCCAGTAGTCGATCTGGCGCGCGATCAGCGACGACGGGTCGTCCTCCGAACCGAGCAACTCCTGCTGCCACATCGCGTAGTCGGCGTACTGCACCTCCAGCGGTTCCCATCGCGGCGCGTGGCCGCTCACCCGCGCCCGGTAGGCGGCGAACACGTCGCGGGCCAGCGGAGCCATCGACGCGCCGTCGGCCGCGATGTGATGGACCACGACCACCAGCACGTGCGCGTCGGGGGCGGTGCGATACAGCCGCGCCCGCACCGGCGCCGAGTCCGTGATGTCGAATCCCACTTCGACGGCTTCCCGGATCCGGTCGGCCAGTTCCGTCTCGCCGTCGACCGGCTCCGGTGCGAACGTCACGTCCGCGCCGATCGCCGTGACATCCCGCACGACCTGGCAGGGTTCGCCGTCCACGAGCGGATACACCGTCCGCAACGGCTCGTGCCTGGTCACCACGTCGAGGAATGCGGCCCGCAGCGCATCGGTGTCCAGCGAGCCGGTCAGCCGGGCCGCGAAGCAGATGTTGTAGGCCGCCGAGGCGGTGTCGAACTGGTTGAGGAACCAGATCCGCCGTTGCGCCGCCGCCAACGGGACCGCACCGAGACGTTGCCGCGCGGTCAGCGGAGCAACGGTGGACCGGGTCCGCATCGAAATCCGTTCCGCCAGAGCGGCTATCGTCGGTGCGTCGAACACGTCCCGGATGCCGACGTCGACACCGACTGCGGCCTGGGCCCGCGCCGCGAGCTGGGCGGCAGACAGCGAGTTGACGCCGATCTCGAAGAAGTTCGCCGTCACGCTCACGCGGTCGGCTCCGGTGAGTTCGGTGACCAAGCGCGCCAGCGCCGCCTCGGCGTCGGTGCGCGGCGAGACGAAGGTTTCGCCGTCGTCGAACACCGGCCGGGGCAGCGCCGACCGGTCGAGCTTGCCGTTGGCGGTGAGCGGCATCGCCTCCAGCACCTGCACACTGTCCGGCACCAAGTAGGACGGCAGTGCGCGGGTCAGCTGTTCGCGGATCGCGCGGCCGTCGGTCACCGCGCCGGGAGCCGATGTCACGTATCCGACGATGCGTTCGGTGGTCACGATGGCCACCGCGCGCGCCACCTGCGGAATCGCGCGCAGCGCGGCTTCGATGTCACCGGGCTCCACCCGCTGACCGCGCACCTTCACCTGGAAGTCACCGCGGCCCAGATACTCCAACTCCCCGGTCTTGCGCCAGCGAACCAGGTCGCCGGTCCGGTACAGCCGCTCCCCCGCCGCGCCGAACGGGTTCGCGACGAAGGCGGCGCAGGTGAGTCCGGCACGCGCGTGGTAGCCGCGCGCCAACTGGACGCCCGCGACGTACAGCTCACCGACCACGCCGGCGGGCACCGGCCGCAACCGTGAATCCAGGACGTAGACCTTCATGCCCGCGGCAGGCGCTCCGATCGGCACCGTCGCGGCAGTCGTCTCCCGCTGCGCGCACCGCTGGGCGGTGACCACCTCCGCCTCCGCGGGCCCGTACCAGTTCACCACCTCCGCCTGCGTGAAGACACGCGCCGCGGCGTCGACCGTGCGTTGCGCCAGCGCCTCACCCGCGACGAACACCCGGCGGACCGAAGGCAGCTCGGCGACGCCCGCGGATTCGAGCAGGACATCGAGCATCGACGGCACGAAGTGAACGGTGGTGATCTCGTGCCGCGCGATGACGTCCGCCAGGTACGCGGGGTCGCGATGTCCGTCCGGCTCGGCGACGACGATGTGCGCACCGGTCTGCAACGGCCAGAACAGCTCCCACACGGCGATGTCGAACGTGATCGGCGTCTTGTACAGCACGGCGTCGGACGTTCCGTGCGGCCACTGCCGTTGCGCCCACGCCAACTGGCTCACGGTGGCGGCATGGGTCAAGGCCACGCCCTTCGGGACGCCGGTGGACCCGGAGGTGAACAGCACATAGGCCAGATGGTTCGGCCGCAGCGGTGTGCGCCGCTGCGCGTCGGTGATGCGGTCGCCGGACAGATCGGTCACGTCGAGCCGGTCGATCGGCGCGTACTCGAAACCCTCCGGCAGATCGCCGCCATCGGCCGCGGTCGTCAGCACCAGCAGTGGACGGGCCGCGCCCAGCACGTGCGCGATCCGTGCGCTCGGGTGATCAGGGTCGATCGGCAGGAACGCCGCGCCCGCCTTCACCACCGCGTAGACAGCCGTGACCAGTTCGGCCGACCGGCGGATGGCCACCGCCACGATCGTTTCCGGCCCTGCGCCGCGTGCGATGAGCCATCGGGCCAGCTGATTGACCCGTGCGTCGAACTCCCGGTAGGTCGAGGTGCTTCCATCCGGAAGTCGCAACGCCGTGTTGTCCGGGGTGCGCGCGATCTGTTCGTCGAAGACATCGACGAGCGTGCGGCCGGGTGCGGCAGAGCCCCCCGTGTCGTTCCACCGTTCCAGTACCCGGGACCGCTCAGCCTCGTCGAGCAACCCGATCTCGCCGACGGTGGCCTCGGCGTCGCGGGCCGCGGCGTCGAGCACCCCGACGAATCGGTCGGCGAAGCGCCGCACGGTGTCCTCGTCGAAGAGGTCCGTGGCGTAGGTCAGGCGCAGCGTCATACCCGTCGGCTCGTTGTGCGTGCCGTGGCTCTCGCTCACCATCAGCAGCAGGTCGTAGATCGCCGCGCTGTCGCCGGGGTCCACGTTCTCCACGGTGAGCCCCGGCAGCTCGACGCGAGCCCGCGCCATGTTCTGATAGGCCAACAGCACCTGGAACAGCGGCGTGTGCGCGGTCGAGCGCACCGGGTTCAGCGCGTCCACCAGTTGCTCGAACGGCACGGTGGCGTGGTCGAACGCCTCGATGTCGGTGCGCCGTACCTGGTCGAGCAGGCTCGAGAAGCTCTGGTCGAGCGTGATCGGCGTCCGCATCACCAAGGTATTGACGAACATTCCGACCAGGCCGTCCAACGAACGGTCGCCGCGTCCCGCGTGCGGCACGCCGACGGTGACGTCGTCGCTGCCGGACAGCCGCGACAGCAGCACCGCCAGGGCCGCGTGCACCACCATGAACGTGGTGGCCCCGGATCGCCGCGCGAGCGCTTCCACCCGACCTTGCAGTTCCCCGGTGATGGGGACTTGGATCACCGCGCCGCGCTGGGACTGTTCGAGCGGCCTCGGCCGGTCGGTCGGCAACTCGAGCAGATCGGGCACACCCGCGAGTTGTGTTCGCCAGTAGGCGATGTCACGGGCCACGTACGAGTCCGGGTCGTCCGCGGAGCCGAGGACCGCACGCTGCCACAGGGCGTAGTCGGCGAATTGCACGGGCAGCGGCGCCCAGTCCGGCGCGGCGCCACCGGAGCGCGCTCGATACGCGGTCACCAGGTCGGCGGCCAGCGGAGCCACCGAGAAGCCGTCGCAGGCGATGTGGTGGGCGGCCAGCGCGAGCGTCCACGCTTGATCCGACAGCTGGTACAGCGCCACGCGCAGCGGCACGCCCACGGCGACGTCGAATCCGGCGCCGCAGAACTCGGCCAGCCGGTGCGGCAGTTCCCGCTCCCCGACCGCCTGCGGGGTGAGGTCGCACGTCGCCAGCACGTCCTCGGCGTTCAGCACGACCTGGGTGGGCGTACCGTCGACCGCCGGGTACATGGTGCGCAGGCTCTCGTGCCGCTCGACGACATCGCCGACAGCGGCCGTCAGGGCCGCCGGATCGAGTTCGCCCTCCAATCGAATCGCCAGCGGCACAATGTATCCGGGGGCGGACGGATCGAACTGATTGAGGAACCACATCCGGGTCTGCGCGTGCGACAGCGGGATACGGTCCGGCCGCGGGGCCGCGGTCGGCGCCGGAAGACTCGGGACCGCGCGCAACCGGGTGATCCGCTCGGCCAGACCGGCCACGGTCGGGGCCTCGAAGATCGCGCGCACCGGAATGGTCACGTCCACGACGTCGCCGATCCTGCTCAGCGCGCGCGTCGCGACCAGCGAGTTGCCGCCCAGCTCGAAGAAATTGTCGTCCGCGCCGATCTCGGGCCGGTCGAACAGTTCCGCGAAGACCGCGGCGATCGCCTGTTCCACCAGACCCCGGGGGGCACGGAACTCCGACTCCTGAACACCCGGGTCCGGCTCGGGCAACGCCCGGTAGTCCACCTTGCCGTTGGCGTTGAGCGGAATCGAGTCGACCAGGGTCACCGACGACGGCACCATGTAGGCAGGCAGCCGATCCAGCAGGAAGCCCCGGATCTGCCGTACGTCCAGCGCCGCGTCCGCGACCACGTAGACGACCAGCCGCTGCTCGCCGCCGTCGGCGCGTACCTGTGCGACGGCCGCGTGCACCTGCTCGTGCGCGATCAGCGCGGCTTCGATGTCGCCGAGTTCGATGCGCAGACCGCGCACCTTCACCTGGGTGTCGGCGCGGCCGACGTAGCGCAGCTCGCCGGCCTCCTCCCAGCGAACGAGGTCGCCGGTGCGGTAGAGGCGCGCACCGTCCGCGCCGCCGAAGGGATCGGCGACGAACGTCGCCGCGGTCAGGCCCGGACGGTCGTGGTATCCGCGAGCCAGCTGGACGCCGCCGAGGTACAGCTCACCGGTGACGCCCACCGGCACCGGATGCAACCGCGAATCCAGCACGTGCACGGTCACATTCGCCTCGGGCACGCCGATCGGTACGGCCACGCCCTCGACCGCGTCGATCCGATGCGCGGTGACGCTCACCGCCGCCTCCGTCGGACCGTACAGGTTGTCGATGCGGGCATCGCTGAATTCCCGGAAACGGCGGACCGTTTCGGCCGGCAGCGCCTCCCCGATGCACAACACACGCCGCAGGGCCGGGAACTGCCGGGAGGCAGCAACCTCGAGGAACGCCGAGAGCAACGATGGCACGAAATCCACCGTGGTCACTCGGTACTCGGCCAGCAACCGAGCAACCTCACGCGGATCGCTCTGCGCGTCGGGACCTGCGACCACCAGCGCCGCGCCACAGGTGAGGGCGGAGAACAACTCCCAGACCGACAGGTCGAACGTCACGGGTGTGCGCAGCAGCATGACGTCGTCGCCGCCGAGACGGTAGTGCTCACGCATCCAGCGCAACTGGTTCACCACCGCGGCGTGCGGGACGGCCACGCCCTTGGGCACACCCGTCGAACCGGAGGTGTAGATGACGTACGCCAGATCCTCCGGGCGCAGCGGCCGCGTCCGGTCGGCATCGGTCAGCGCCGATCCGTCCAGGTGCTCGGCCTCGAGGTCGCCGAGCGCCCAGACCGGCACGCCGGTGGGCAGATTCGCCCGGTCGTCCGGACGGGTGAGCACCGCGACCGGCCGCGCGTCGGAGAGGACGGCAAGCACCCGGTCGGCCGGGTGGTCCGGATCCAGCGGCAAATAGGCCGCCCCCGCCGCATGGATGGCGTACAGCGTGGCCAGCAGATCCACCGAGCGGCGCATCGCCACCGCCACCACGGTTTCCGGGCCGGCTCCGCGCCGGATCAGCGCACGGGCCAGGGAATTCACCCGCGCACCGAATTGCTGGTAGTCCATCCGCGCCCCGCTCACGGCGTCGATCACCGCCGGGTATTCCGGAGTCAGTGCGACTTGCACGGCGAACAAGTCCGCGACCGTCACCGCCGGCGCCCGCGTGTCCGCACCGCTCGACCGCAGCGCGATCCGCCGTGCCTCCTGCTCGGTCAGCAGATCGATGTCGCCGATGGCGCGGGTGGGATCGAGGACGATCGCGCGCAGCAACAGCAGGTAGCGGTCGAACATCGCCGCGACCGTCGCCTCGTCGAAAAGATCTGTCGCATAGCCGAATTCGACTGCCATGTCACCCGGTTCGCCATCCGGCTCCAAGGCGTCGACCAGGTTCAGGTGCAAGTCGTACTTCGCCACGCTCGGATCGGCCATCTGCGCCGAGACCGTCAAGCCCTCGAACCGCACCGTGGGGATCTCGATGTTCTGGAACGAGAATCCCACCTGGGTCAGCGGCGCGTGTGCCGTCGAGCGCGGCGGATTGAGCACCTCGACCAGACGCTCGAACGGGATGTCGGCGTTCTCGAACGCGGCCAGGTCGGTGGCTCTGACCTGATCCAGGATCCGGACGAAGGACGCGCCGGGCGCGATGTAGTTCCGCAACACCAGCGTGTTGACGAACATGCCGACCAAACCGTCCAACCCCGGCTCGCCACGACCGGCGATCGGTGTGCCGACCGCGATGTCCCCGGTACCGGACAGCCGCGCCAGCAGCGCCGCGTAGGCCGCGTGCATCACCATGAAGACCGTCGCGTCGTGACGGCGGGCCAAGGCGACCACCGCACGGTGCAGATCCGCGGGCAGGACGGCCGAGACGGTCGCGCCGCGGAACGACTGCTTCGCCGGCCGCGGACGGTCGGTGGGCAGATCCAGCACCTCGGGCAGGTCGGCGAGGGCCGCGAGCCAGTACCGTGTCTGGGCGACGGTCGGGCTGTGCGGATCGTCCTCGGTGCCCAGCATCTTCCGTTGCCACAGCGCGTAATCGGCGTACTGCACCGGCAACGGCGCCCATTGCGGCGCCTGGCGGCGGACCCGAGCCCGGTACGCGGTCATCAGGTCGGCGGCCAGCGGCGCGAGCGAGGACCCGTCGAAGCTGATGTGATGGACGACGAGCACCAAAGCATGGTCGCCGGGAGCGCTGCGCAGCAACGCGACCCGGAACGGAACCTCGATGGTGACGTCGAAGCCCACCGTGACCTCGGTGGCGACGCGCGCCTCGACCTCGTCGGCCGCGACCGGTACCGGCGCCAGCGGGGGCAGCGCCGTTTCCACCGGGACGATCACCTGATGCGGCCCGCTGTCGCTGTCCGGGTAGACGGTGCGCAGCGCCTCGTGCCGTTCCAGCACGTCCGCGACGGCCGCGTGCATCGCGGCCACGTCGAGGTCACCCGACATCCGCACGACCAGCGGAATGTTGTAGACCGGCGAGCTCGTGTCGAACTGGTTGAGGAACCACATGCGGGCCTGAGCGGGCGACAGCGGGATCCGCTCCGGGCGCTCCTGCGGCGCCAGCGGCACCCGGGTCGCCGCGTCGGCACTGCGCAGGCGCTCGGCCAGCGCACCGATGGTCGGCGTCTCGAAGATGGCGCGCAGGGGCACCTCGACACCGAACGCGCCGCTGAGTTGCGCCGCCGCGCGGGTGGCCGACAGCGAGTTGCCGCCGAGATCGAAGAAGCTGTCGAGCACGCCGACGCGGTCGATGCCCAGCACGCCCGCGCAGATGTCGGCGACGATCTGCTCGGTCGCGTTGCGCGGCGCGACGAACTCCACGGCGGGCGCGAATTCCGGTTCCGGCAGCGCGGCGCGGTCGACCTTGCCCACCGACGACAGCGGGAGGGTGTCGAGCACCATGACGGTGTCCGGAACCATGTGCGACGGCAGGCGTTGTGCCGCGTACTTCGTCAACTCCGCGGTCTCGACGGCGCCGCCGGCGGGCACCACGTACGCCGCCAGCCGTGATCCGCTCTCGGCGTGCACGCCCACCACGACCGCTGCCGCGACGCTCGGATGCCCGGCGAGGACGGCTTCGATCTCGCCGAGTTCGATGCGCTGGCCGCGGATCTTCACCTGGAAGTCGGTGCGCCCCAGGTATTCCAGAGTGTGATCGGCGGTCCAGCGCGCCAGGTCGCCGGTGCCGTACATGCGGGTGCCCGCGGGGCCGTACGGGTTGGCCACGAACGTTGCGGCCGTGGACGCGGGCCGGTTGAGGTACCCGCGCGACAGCTGCACGCCCGAGACGTACAGCTGACCGGTCACCCCGACCGGGACGGGTCGCAGCCGTTCGTCCAGCACCACCGCGTCGACGCCGCGGATCGGGCCACCGATGGTGACCGGGTCGCCGACGCACAGCGGATCGCTGATCGCGACCATGATGGTGGTCTCGGTGGGCCCATACCCGTTGTGCAGCCGTCGCCCCGGAGCCCACACCGCGACCGTCTCGGCCGACACCGCTTCCCCGCCCGCCACCAGCACCTGCAGCGAATCGAGACCGGCGGGCGACATCGTCGCCAGCACACTGGGCGTCACGAACGCGTGCGAGACCTCCTGGGCGCGTATCAATTCCGCCAGCTGCGCCCCGGCGAACACCTCAGGCGGCGACACGACCAGCAGCGCGCCGTTCGCGTGCGCCATCAGCAGCTCCAGCATCACCGCGTCGAAGCCAGGCGCGGCCACCTGCAACACACGTGACCTGCGATCGACGCGATAGCGCTCACGCTGCTCGATCGCGAAATTCGCCAAGCCCTCGTGCGTGACCGCCACGCCCTTCGGCTTGCCGGTCGAGCCCGAGGTGTACACCACGTAGGCCGCGTCGGCCACCCGGCAGGCGCGCACGCGGTCCGCGTCGGTCACCGCGGCCGCGGACTGCGTGGCGACGAACGCCTGGGTGCCCGGATGGTCGAGGATCAGTTGCCGGACATGCCCGGGAAGCAGGGTGCTCGAGGCCTCGACGGTGAGCGCGACCTCCACATTCGAGTCCGCGACCATGTGCGCCACCCGCTCGCCGGGGTAGCGCGGGTCCACCGGGACGAACGCGGCACCGGCACGCGCCACCGCCCACACAGCGACCACGAACTCCACCGACCGCCCCATCGCCAGCGCGACCTGGTCCCCCGGCCCGACGCCCCAGTCGATCAGCACTCGCGCGAGACGATTCGACCACTCGTCCAGCTCCCCGTAGGAGAGCACCCGAGCGCCCGCCACCACGGCCGGCGCGGTGCGATCGCCGACCAGCAGCACATCCGCCAGCACCCGGGGCTTCTCGGCGCGACCGCCGGAGGCCGGGACCAACCCCAGCCGCTCGACACCGGACAACAGATCCACTTCGCCGACCCGGGCCCGGGGATTCGACACGAACGCGTCGAGCATCCGGTTCAGCCGCTCGGCGAGTTCTTCGACGGTCTCCCGGTCGAAGAGGTCCGTGGCGTAGTTGATGCGCAGCGCGACATCGCCGCCCGCCGCGGTGTTCTCGGCGACGGTGACGATGACGTCCACCTTCGCCGGTTCGGCACCTGGATCCAGCAGCTCGACGGTGAGTTCGGACAGCTCCAGGCTCGCCCGGTCCATGTTCTCGAACGCAAGATACACCTGGCACAGCGGCGCGTACGCCATGGACCGCTTCGGATGCAGTTCGTCCACGACACGCTCGTAGGGCAGGTCGCTGTTGGCGAAGGCATCGACGTCGATGTCCTTGACCCGCGCCAGGAACTCGGTGAACGACTCCTCGAAGGACACCTCGGTGCGCAGCGGCACGGTGTTGACGAACATGCCGATGAGGGGCTCGAGCGCACGCTCGCCGCGGCCGGCGACCGGCGTGCCGATGGTGATGTCCGCCGAACCCGACATCCGCGCCAGCAGCACGGCCAGCGCGGCGTGGACCACCATGAACGTCGTGACGTTGGCCGCGCGGGCCAGCCGCTCGATTCCGGCGAAGGTCTCGGCGGGGATCACGGTGTCCGCGACGTCGCCGCGCATGGATTGGCGGGCCGGGCGCGGACGGTCGGCGGGCAGCTCCAGGACCGGCGGCATGCCCGCCAATCGCTGCGACCAATACCGCAGCTGCTGGGCGGCTCGCGACTCCGGATCGTCCGGATCGCCGAGCAGGCTGTGATGCCAGACGCTGTAGTCGGCGTATTGGACGCTCAACGGCTCCCAGTCCGGACGCTTCCCCTGCACCCTCGCCTCGTAGGCGACGGCGACATCGACCGCGAGCGGCCGCAGCGAGGATCCGTCACAGCAGATGTGGTGCAGGATCACAGCCAGCACATGTCGCGAGCGGTCGGTCGTGGCCAGCAGCGCCACCTGGATCGGGGCACGTTCGCGCAGATCGGTCCCGACCGATGCCAGCTCGCGGATCCGGTGCGCGATGTCGTCCGGATCGGTCGGCTGCGGGGTCAGGTCGAGACCGGCGGCGACCTCTTCGGCGGGCAGCACGACCTGGGTCCCCTCGCCGTTCACGGCGGGGTAGACGGTGCGCAGCGATTCGTGCCGATCGATCACGTCGGTCAGCGCGACGCGCAGCGCCGCGGTGTCGAGACGTCCGGTCAGTTGCACGATCAGCGGGATGTTGTAGGCGGCCGAGGCCGGGTCGGTCTGGTTGACCAGCCACATCCTGTTCTGCGCCGGCGCCAGCGGAATGGGCTCGGGCCTGGCTGCCGCGCGCAGCACGGGCCTGCCGGAGCGGCCACCGTCCTCGAGGTGCGCGGCGAGTTCGGCGACGGTCTGCTTGACGAACAGGTCGCGGACCGACACGTCGCACCGGGTCACCTCCGCGATGCGCACGGCCGCGCTGGTCGCGGTGATCGAGTTGCCGCCGAGTTCGAAGAAGCTGTCGAACACGCCCACCCGGTCGGTGCCGAGAACCTCCGCGAACACGTCCGCGATCGACTCCTCGACCACCGTGCGTGGCGCGACGTAGGCGGCGGCCGAATCGAAGACCGGCTCGGGCAGCGCCCGGTAGTCCACCTTGCCGTTCACCGTCAGGGGCACCGCCTCGAGCACGACGACGCTCGACGGCACCATGTATTCCGGCAGCATTCCGGCGACGTGCGTACGCAGGGCGTCCGGCTCGCAGCTCGCGCCGACGGCGGGCACGACGTAGCCGACCAGCCGGGCGGCCTCCGTGCCGGCCAGATGCACGACGACGACGGCTGTGGCGACGCTGTCATGGCTCAGCAGCGCGTTGCGGATCTCGTCCAGCTCGATCCGGAACCCGCGCAACTGCACCTGCTGGTCGGCGCGGCCGCGGTATTCCAGCTCGCCCTTGTGATTCCAGCGCGCCACGTCCCCGCTGCGGTAGAGGCGCTCCCCCGGCAGCCCGAACGGATTCGCGACGAAACGTCCCGCGCTCAGCGCCGGTCGCCGCAGGTAGCCGCGAGCGAGTTGGGCGCCCGCGACGTAGATCTCGCCCCAGGCGCCCAGCGGGCACGGACGCAAGCGCTCGTCAAGGACATATGTTCGCAAGCCCGGCAACGCCGGGCCGACCGTGCTCGGCGCTCCCGGAACGGCGATGTCCGGCGTGAGGTCGGTGTAGGTGACGAACACGGTGGTTTCGGTGATTCCATAGCTGTTGGCCAGGACCGGAAGATTCGGGTTGTGCTCGTACCAGTCGGCCAGCGCGGCGGGATCGAGAGCTTCACCCGAGAGGACGACCAGCCGCAGCGACAGCGCACCTTCGGGCTCCCCGGCGTGCGCGTAGCGCTGTCGTGCGGCCGCGAACTGGTAGAACGCCGACGGCGTCTGGCTGAAGACCGTGACCCGTTCGCGCGCCGCGAGACGCACCACGTCGTCCGGCGATCGGGTGGTGAGGCTGTCCACGACGACGATCCGGCCGCCGGTGCTCAGCGCACCGAAGATCTCCCAGACCGAGTAGTCGAAGGCGAAGGAGTGGAACAACGTCCAGACATCGTCGGACCGGATGCCGATTTCGGCGCACGAGTTCACCAGATAGGTGGACACGGCGCGGTGGGTGATCGAGACGCCCTTCGGCCGGCCGGTCGATCCGGACGTGTAGATGACGTACGCGAGGTGGTCGGGGCGCAGCAAGCCATTCCGATCGGAATCGGTGATCGGGTCCGCGGCCCGCTCCCCGGCGAGAAGGTCGTCGAACAGCACGACGCGGCCGGGATCGCCCGGTACGTGCTCGCGCATGCTTCGCTTCGTCACCACCGCGATCGGGTTCGCGTCGCCCAGCACGTATTCGAGCCGGTCGGCCGGATGGGCTGTGTCCAGCGGGAGGTACCCGGCGCCCGACTTCAGCACCCCGAGCACGGCGACGATCAGATCCGCATCCCGTGGCATCGCGATGGCCACCAACGATTCCGGCCCCGCGCCGAGTGCGATGAGCCCGCGGGCGAACCGATTGGATCGTTCGTCGAGTTCGCGGTAGGTGAGCGTGGTGGCCTCCGAGGTCACCGCCACCGCCGCCGGCGTGGCCTCCGCCTGTGAGGTCAGCAGTTCCACCAAGGTGGCGGAGGGGGATTCACCGTCGTGGCCCGCGAGCTCCTCGACGATGCGCAGTTCTTCGGCGGGTCCGACGAGCTGGAGGTCGCCGATGCGGGTGTCCAGGGGCGAGTCCATCATCCGGTGCAGGAAATCGAGGAACCGGTCGGCGTGCGACTCGAGTTCGTCCTGCCCATAGAGGTTCGGGTTGCCGTGCAGCTCGATGAGCAGCGGGGCGTCCGCGCCCGAGCGGTACAGGTTGAGCTGCAGATCGTCGAGCGCGCCGGAGGTCAGTGCGCGATAGCGGCCCACGGCCGAGCCGAGCCGAATCTCGGAGTCGAAGAACAGGATGTTCACGATCGGGCCGAACGAATTCGCGGCCGAGTCGATCGCGGCCGAGTCGCGGCGCAGATCCTCGAACCGGTACAGCTGGTGGCGCATCGCCGAGACGAGCTCGGACACCGAGGCGCGGACCAGTTCCTCGACCGTGGTCGAGTGGTGCACGGCGAAACGAATCGGCACCATGTTCGCCAGCATCGCGGCGGCGTTGCGCAGGCGCTTGGTCACACGGGCGGTCACGGGCAGAGACAGCGCGACGTCCTCGGTGCCGGTCATCCTGGCGAGGAAGGCGGCGAACGCGGCGATCACCACCTGCGCGGCCGACGCGTTCACCTCGTCGGCGAAGCGGTCGAGCCGGTCGGACAGGTGGGCGGGCAACTGCAAACCGGCCACGCGGTCGACCTTGCCGAAACGGGCCGTGCGGCCGGACAAGCTGACCGGCGTGGGCAGGTCGGAAACCTTGTTCAGCCAGAATGTCTTGTCCGCCTCGTAGCGTGAACTGGTGCGATAGGCGTGCTCCGCTTCGACGATGTCGCGCAGGCTCGCCGCGTCCAGTCGCGTCGGAGCCCTGCCCTCCAGCAGCGCGTTGTAGTGCTCGGCCATCCGGGTCAAGCTGTTGAAGGCGCCGTACCCGTCGATCACCAGATGGTGCGCGCGGCCGTACCAGAAGTAGTGGTCTGCACCGACCCGGATGAGCCGCGTCTCGGTGAGCCGGTCACGGCTGAGGTCGACCGCCTTGGTGTTGTAGTCGCGGCGCATCCATTCCATCGCCGCCGCGACGGGATCCTCCGCATCGCTGAAGTCCAGCACCGGCGCGTCGTAGATGATGCTTCGGTCGACGAATTGATACGGCCGACCGTCGGATTCGACCACACGCACCACAAGGGACTCGGTTTCGTGCCCGCCGTCGTTCACCGCCCGCGTGAACACTTCGTAGTCCACCGGGCCCTTGATCTCGACGCAGTGTGCGATGTTGACAGCCGGTCCACCGGGCATATGGTCCGCGAGCCACATACCGTACTGCGCACTCGAGAGCGGAATCAGCCCCTGATCGCCGTCGGCAGTTCCGTCTGACTTCAGATTCATCGCATGACCCCTTATTAATACCCGGACGCGCGAAGGCACGACGGAAGGACGTCGGCCCACCGCATCCGAGATCTGGCTCTTGTATGCACTTCATCTACTTCGCAGCGGCGCCACCCCTGCTCCGCGCCGCGCCGTTCAGGTTTCGCGGGTAGCTCGATCCGCCGGTGTCCGGCATGAACCGGACATTCTCGGCGACTTCCACACCTCCCGTTTGTCGGTATTTCAGTCGTCTCAAAATCTGAAAACAGAACTTTTGAATCTACCGTGAAGCATCGACACTCTGGCGGGACAAGCTATCTGACAGCAGCTCGGGTCAGTCTAGTGGTATCAAACCTCCCAGCTCCGCACGGAGGCCGGGCGTTTCGAATCTCGTTTCGAGCAATGCGACCGTGACGCCGCCCGCGCGATGGAGCCGCCGCGCGCACGTATCGCTCCTGGAAGTGCCTGGTGCAAGCGGGCGGATCCAGACAGGAACACCCGCGATCGGGCATCGTACATCCCGGGCAGGGGCGGGAATCAAGCCGGGAGGCCATCGTCATCCACGCAGCGGACAGCGTCCACCGACAGCCGATCTGCCGCTCGGGAGATTGCACCACAAGGGAATCTGCATCACCGATAGCAATATATCGGCAATCACTCATCGCGAGAGCGCCCCCGCATCAATTTCCATTCGGATCCGTCATGCAATTTTCCGAATACCAGTCCATGCAACTCAACCCCAAAGGAATCTCGTTATACGAATTCTCGATACATAGTTCCGCCTGGAATCAGGTACGTGTTCTTTCGAATTCCGCGTCGGGAGCCGGAGTCTTTCCGAAAGGATGCCGCCGAACACGGGCGTTTCAGCGCTTACGTTTCGCACGGTTCGGCGCGCGGACCGGCGGCGGGCGCCGGTCGGCGGAAGGCCGCCGAGAGGTATCCGGCCGGTCAGACCGCGAATCGACGCCGCCGATCGGCGCGAGGCCGCACGCGCGAGGGCGGCGTCCGGTCGGTACAAACGCCCACCGCGGCTACGCCGAGCATGCCCACCCGCCATGGAGTGCGCTATTCCCGCAACGAACTCGCACGTCGGGGCCGAACCCGCGCAGGACCTCGCCGGATATGCCCACAAAGAATTCTCGGGATGATGGTTCGGTAAATCCGAACTACTCTCTCCCGCTGCGGCCTAACGCTGTTGCTCGACGAGCCGGAAGCCGGTGACGATGGTGGGTTCGATCGCGATGACCGTATCCATCATCCCCTCGGCCCACGGGCGCAGCAGCCGCGTATAGCGCGCGACCCGAGCGGGATCGGTGACCGTCCGGGCCAGGCCGGTCACGACGACCGACCAGCCCACATGGCTCACCGCGTCGATGTCGTCGGCCTCATAGGCCACGACGACGGAGGGATCGGTACGGACGGTGTCGGTGAGCCGCGACGTGACCCGCGTACGCACGATGACCGCACCACCGTCGACGAAATGGTTGACCGGGCGGATCGCCGGGAGGGCATCGCGGGTGAACACCACACGCCCGTAGGCCACACCGGCCAGCAGCCGCAGCGCCTCGTATCGGTCGATCTCGACCATCGCGCGGCCGAGGATGCCGCTGTCCGCGACGCGGCCGCCGGAGGCGATCATGACCTCGTGCTCAGGCACATCGTGCGTGCTCCCACCTGGCAACGACCTCGCTTTCCGGTCTTCACTCGACACCACGGCCTCCCATACCATCACCGGGTCCCACTGCCGGACAGGGCAGAAAGTCCCCGATCGGTCCTCTTCCGGCAGGCGCGACGGCGGCCCGAGCCACCCGCCGACCGACACTCCTCACGGCCCGGTCGCCTCCGGCCGGGACGGTCGCCGGATCCCCGCACGCTCCCGCAGCCGCCGGATCTCCCGCTCGATGCCCTCGGCGAGCACCGCGATATCGGGCGCGCTGTCGTAATCCCCGGTGATCCCGAACGTCAGTTGCCCCGCATAGCTGAGCACCGCGATCGCGGTGCGCAACCGCATGGCGATGGGCGTGGCCGGCAGCAGTTCGGTTACCGCCTGCCCCCGCACGGTCAACCGCTCGCGTGGGCCGGGCACGTTCGTCACCAGCGCGGCGACGGTTCGCTGCGGAAACCGCGCCAGCAGACGCAGACTCCACGCGATGGGCGCGAACGGGAGCCGGCCCGCCAACGCGAGCACCGAGTTCTCCGCTTGCGCTTCACCTCGCGACTTGTGTCCGGTCATCCGCCGCCGAATAGCGTCCAGCCGCTCCACCGGGTCGGCGACATCGATAGGCAGGAATGGCAGCATCGCCGAAACACGATTGTCGAGCGTGGATTTCGCCTGCTCGGATCGCATCGACACCGGGACGAGAACGCGCAGTTTGTCCGGTGCAGGCCGCTCGGCACGGCCGACCAGCAGGTCGCGATAAGCGGCGGCGACCACGGCCAGGACAACATCGTTGACCGTGACGTCGAACGCCGCGCGGATCTCGTGGATGTCCGACAGAGCGGCCCGGGCCACGACGTACCGGCGCTGGCGTCCGATCGGTCCGTTGAGCGAACATTCCGCGGCGGGGGACACGACGGCGGACACCAGGGGGGTCAGACCGCGCGTCATGGCGGCCACTGAGCGCGGCACGACGACGGGCAGCCGCGTCACACCTCGCACCACGTCGAGCCACCGCATCTCGGTGCGACTTCGCGGCTCGGGCGCGGCGTTCTCGGCCTCTCCCGGTACGGCGTCGCAGAGACTCCGCAACACCGAGAGACCTGACACGCCGTCCACCAGGCTGTGATGCGCTTTGACCAGCAGTGCCCAGCGGTCCCCCGCGAGATGTTCGACGACGACGCATTGCCACAGCGGATGGTCGCGATCGAGCCGCTCCTCCAGTTCCGTGGCCACCAGTTCACACAGCCCGCGCTCGTCACCCGGCGTGGGCAGCGCGGTCCAGCGGATGTGGTGTGCGAGGTCGAAATTCGGGTCGTCCTCCCACACCGGCGTGGCCAGGTCGAGCGGCGCCCGCCGCACCTTCTGGCGCAGGCGTGCGTTCTGTTCCACTCCCCTGGCGAGGATGCCGCCGAACTCGCTCCTGTCTGGCGGAGCACCGGAGATGATCGCTACCGCGCCGATTCCGAGACTGATATGCCGGTCGGAGTCCTCTAGTTCCATGAAGCCCGAATCGAGGGGCTGCAGTTCTGTCATGGGCATGCTCATTCCGGTTCGTCCTCTCAGCATGGCGCAAAGCGCCGGGCGAGATGATGGCCGAAGGTCACCGAAAGCAGGGCACTCCGGCTTCCTCCGCGGTACCGCGCCGGTCGCACGGTTCTGCGCGCCGTCGGTGGAACCGGCCGAAGGCCGCCGCCGAAGCCCGGCCGCGCCGCTGATTCACCGGCGGGCCGGGTGTTCCCCCTCCGGTTCGCCCGCATGCCACGCCCGTGTCAGCACTTCGGCGATCCGGGCCAGACCCGATGCCGTGGTCATCCGCCAATGCGTCGTCGGCACGGCGTGGTTGTGCACTCGGCCGTCGATGACCTCGCTCCAGATCGACGCGCCGACAGCCCCGGTCGGATCGTCGAGCGCGGCGGTGAAGTAGACGACGTCGCCCCGGTACACGGGCGGGTCATAGGCGCTGCGCAGCGCCACCGAGTGCACCGCCGCGTCGAGGATCCGGGTGACGCGATCGGAGCCGAACGACGCGAACGGCTCGGGGAGTTCGGCCATCTTCTGGGGAAGCGCGGCCCAGTCCACATCCGCGACATTGCCGAGGTCGCCGGCCTGCTCACCGAGCAAACCGCCGATCAGCTCGGCCACCGGCACCTTGCCGGCGTCGCCGGGCGGGGTGCCCGGTGGGTCCGCCATGTAGCTGTCCATCACCGCGAGCAACGCGACCTGCTCGCCTTCGCGTTGCAATTGCACGGCCATCTCGTGCGCGATGACGCCACCGAAAGACCAGCCGAGCAGATGGTAGGGACCGGCCGGTTGTTTCGAGCGGATCAGCCGGATATAGCGGTGGGCCCATTCCTCGATCGAAGCCGGCATCATCTCGTCGGTCGCGAGCACGGGCGTCTGCAGACCGTAGAGGGGTCGCTCGGGGTCGAGGTAGGCGGCGAGGCCGGCATACGACCAGGAGATTCCCGAGACGGGGTGCACGCAGAACAGCGGCGCGGCCGCACCCGCGGGGCGCAGCGGCAGCAGCATGTCGAAGGCCGCTTCGGTCTCCACCGTGCCGCTCGCACGGCGGGCCAGGTCGGCGACCAGCTGCGCCGGCGTGGGTGCGGTGAACACCCGCATCACCGGAATCCGCGTGCCGAGCGCGGTCGACAGCCGAAGCGTCAGCTTCGCGGCGAGCATGGAGTTTCCGCCGTGTTCGAAGAAGTTGTCGTCCATGCCGAAGCGCTCGGCGCCGAGCACCGCGGCGAAGGCGGCGGCGACGGTCGCCTCGGCAGGGGTGGCGGCCGCGCGGAATCCACGCGTCCGGAATGCGGGCGCGGGAAGGGCCCGCCGGTCGAGCTTGCCGTTCGGGGTCAGCGGGATGGCATCGATCACGACGATCCCGGCGGGAACCATGTAACCGGTCAGGTATTCGGCCACCCGACCGCGCAATTCGGCCGGGTCCAGCCGCGCGCCCGGCTCGGGTAGCACGTAGCCCACGAGCTGATCACCGAGGGCGGGATCGGTCCGGACCAGTGCGACGGCCTGGCACACGCCGGGACAACGCAGCAGCGCCGCTTCGATCTCGCCCAGCTCGATCCGGAAGCCGCGCAACTGCACCTGCTGGTCGCCGCGACCTGCGTAGGCGAGCCCGGCGTCGTCGCCGAATCGGCCCCAGCGCGCGAGGTCGCCCGACCGGTACATCCGGGATCCGGGCGGGCCGAACGGATTCGCGACGAACCGCGTCGCGGTGAGCCCGGGCCGCCCCGAGTAACCACGGGACAGCTGAGCGCCCGCGACATAGATCTCACCGGGAGTACCGAACGGCGCCGGGCGCAGGCGGAGGTCCAGCACGTGGGTGTTCAGCCCGGGCAGCGGCCGGCCGATCAGGCTGACCGGACTGTCCATCAGGTGCGCACCCACCTCGAGGAAGGAGACGTGCACGGTGGTTTCGGTGATGCCGTACATGTTGACCAATCGCGGCGTGTCCCCCGAATGGCGCTCGGACCAGCGTCGCAGGTGCCGCAGATCCAGCGCCTCGCCGCCGAATATCACATACCGCAGGGAGAATTCGCCGGAGGCGGGCGAGGCGTCACGGTCGGCTTCGACGAGTTGGCGGAACGCCGACGGCGTCTGGTTCAACACCGTCACCCGCTCGCGAATGAGCAGTTCGCGGAACAGCTCCGGTGAGCGCGATGTCGCATAGTCGACCACGACGACCGTGCCGCCGGTCACGAGCGCGCACCACAGCTCCCACACCGAGAAGTCGAAGGCGAAGGAGTGGAACAGCGTCCAGACGTCACGCTCGCCGAAGGCGAACAGCGGCTGCGCCCCGGTGAACAGCCGCACCGCATTGCGGTGCGTCACGCCGACACCCTTCGGCATGCCCGTCGAGCCCGAGGTGTAGATGATGTAGGCCAGGTTGTCCGGAAGCAGCGGCGCCGTCCGGTCGGCATCGGTGATCGGATCGTCGGCGAACTCCGCTGTCTGCTCGAGCAAGACGGTGCGCAGTTCGGCGTCCGGGAGCGCCGGGCGCTCCGCAGCGGTGGTCAGCACGCACACCGGCGCCGCGTCTGCGAGGACGAAGGCCAGGCGCTGCGCCGGATAGGTGAGGTCGATGGGCAGGTACGCGGCGCCGGCCATGAGCACACCGAGCAGCGCGACCGGCAGGTTTTCGGTACGCGGCACCGCAACGGCCACAACGGTTTCGGGGCCCGCTCCGGCCGCGATCAGCGCGCGGGCGATGCGATTCGCGCGCCGCCGCAGCGCCCCGAAGCTCAGCGTGGCGGCACCGAATCGGACCGCCGTCGCCCCGGGCCTGCGCCCGGCCTGCGCACCGATCAGCTCGGGCAGTGTCGCTGTCGGCGCATTCTCTGCCTCGCACGATCGCGCTATCGGCGGAAAGCCTTCGTCCTCGTCGAGAATGTCGATGTCCCACACCCGTGCCGAGGGATCTTCCGCGACGGCGGACACGATGCGCTCGAACCGGCGGGCGAAGGCGCGGACGGTCGGCTCGCCGAAGAGTTCGGTGGCGTAGGTGAAGGTCACGGCCAGTTCCGACCGGCCGTCGTCGCGAAGCCGTGGCTCGACGGCGACGTGCAGATCGAATTTGGCCGTGGTCTCGCCGTTGCCGACAGCGGTGATCGTCAGGTCCGGCAGTTCCAGAGTGGGTTGCTCGATGTTCTGGAACGACAGCACCACCGGCAACAGCGAGTTGTGGGCTCCGGTGCGCGCGGGGGCGGCTTCCTCGATCACACGCTCGAACGGCACGTCGCGGTTGGCGAACGCCGACAGAGCCGTTTCCCGGGTCCGGTCGACGAGATCGTCGAAGGTCGCGCTGGGATCGACCTCGACACGCAGCGCCAACGTATTGACGAACATCCCGACCAGGTCGTCGAGTGCGCGGTCGCCGCGCCCGGCGACCGGGGTACCGATCACGACATCCGTGGCGCCGCACAGGCGTCCGACCAGTGTGGCGAGCGCCGCGTGCACCACCATGAACAGCGTCGCGTTGTGGTCGCGCGCGATCCCGGTCAGCTGCTCGTGGATCCGCGCCGGGATGGTGCGGCCGATCGACGCGCCGCGGGTCGATGCCGTCGAGAGGCGCGGGTGATCGGTCGGCAACTCCAGCGGCCCCGCGAACCCGGCAAGCTGGTCTCGCCAATACGACATTTGTTGTGCTGCTATGGAATCGCCGCCCTTCTCGGATCCCACGACGGCGCGCTGCCAGATCGCGAAATCGGCGTACTGCACCGGCAGGGGCGGCCAGTCCGGCGCAGCGCCCGCGAGACGGGACGTGTAGGCGGTCACCAGGTCGCGGGCCAGCGGCGCGAGCGACGAGCCGTCCGCCGCGATGTGGTGGGTCACGATGACGAGCAGGTGATCGCGGTCCGAGCTGAACAGCCGGAGCCGAATGGGTGCGGCCGCAGTCACGTCGAAGCCCGCGGACATCAGCTCGTTCACCCTGTCCGCGACATCGGCGACGCCGTGCTCGACCGCGAGGCCTGCGGGTAGTACCGCGCCCGCGGAAAGAATCTCCTGATACGGCTGTCCGTCGGCGTCGACCGGGTAGCGGGTGCGCAGCACCTCGTGCCGTTCGATCACATCGGCGACCGCGCGACCCAGCGCGGTCGGGTCGAGGACGCCGGTCAGCCGGACGGCGAAGGGCAGGTGGTAGGCGGGCGAGTCCGGGTCCATGCGGTTGAGCAACCACATCCGCTGCTGCGCGAGCGAGAGTGGGATGCGATCCGGCCGCCGCGACCGCGCCAAAGGCGGACGAGCAGTGCCCGCGCCACCGGCCTCGACCCTCGCGGCAAGCGCCGCGACCAGGGGCGCCTCGAACAGGTCGCGCACGGTGACCTGCGATCGCAGCGCCTCGTTGACCCGCGCGACGGCTCGGGTCGCGAGCAGCGAATTGCCGCCGAGGGCGAAGAAGTCGTCGTCGATGCCCACTCGCTCGACGCCGAGCAGATCGGCCAACACCTGCGCCACGGCCTGTTCCACGGGGTTGCGAGCTGCCCGGAACTCCCTGACCTCGACCGCCGGCGCGGGCAGCGCCTTGCGATCGAGTTTGCCGCTGGCGTTCAGCGGCAGGGCGGAGAGTTCCACCAGTGCGGACGGCATCATGTACGCGGGGAGGACCGTCGCGATCGCGGCCGTGAGTTCGTCGCGGTCGATGACCTGCCCGGGGCACGCGACCACGTACGCCGCCAGCCGCTCCCCCGACGCCGAAGGCATCACGGCCGCGACCGCTTGGCTCACCGACGGTTGTGCGAGCAGCGCGGTCTCGATCTCACCGAGCTCGATCCGCTGTCCGCGGAACTTCACCTGGAAATCGGTGCGCCCGAGGTATTCCAGTCGCTGGGGCTCGTCCGGGGCGGGTGCGTGCCAGAGGGCCAGGTCGCCCGTTCGGTACATCCTGGTGCCGCGGCCGAACGGGTTCGCGACGAAACGGCCCGAGGTCTGTGCCGCCTGGCGCACATATCCACGGGCGAGCTGGTCACCGGCGAGGTACAGCTCGCCCGGAACCCCGGGCGGCACCGGCCGCAGGCGCGAATCGAGCACGTAGACCTGGGTATTCCACTGCGGCCTGCCGATCGGCACCGTCGTCGCGTCGCCCGTCCCGGCGGGCTGGTATGTCACCGACACCGCGGCCTCGGTGGGGCCGTACAGGTTGTGCACCTGCGCACCGGTGACCGACCGGATCGCGCGCACGGTCTCCGGCGGCAGAGCTTCGCCGATGAGGAACAGATACCGCAGTGTCACAAGACTTTCCGCCGCCGCGTGCGCGGCGAACGCGGTCGCCATCGAAGGCACGAAATCGGTGACGGTGATGCCGTGCTCGGCGATGGTCGCGGCGAGATAGGCCGGGTCGCGGTGCCCGTCGTGTTCGGCGACGACGAGCTTCGCGCCCGACCGCAGCGGCATCAGGTAGCCCCACAGCGAGACGTCGAAGGTGGCAGCGGTCTTCTGCAGGTACGCATCCCCAGGTCCGAGGGGGTACTGGGCGAGCATCCACTCGATCTGGTTGCCGATCGCCTTGTGCGAGACCGCCACGCCTTTCGGGCGTCCGGTCGAGCCCGACGTGAAGATGACATACGCCGGGTGCTCCGGCAGCACCGTGCGCGCCAGTTCCTCGGAACGCAGTGGAGCGCCCGAACGCCGATCGGCTCCGAGGGCGTCCAACTGCAGGACGGCGACGTGGCCGGGCATCGGCACCGCGTCGGCGGATGTGGTGAGCACACAGACGGGGCGGGCGACGTCGAGCACGTGCGCGATCCGCTCGGCGGGATGGTCGGGGTCCAGCGGCACGTACGCGCCACCGGCGGTGAGAATCGCGTACATGCCGACCACGAGATCCAGCGAACGCCGAACCGCCAGCCCCACCAAGGTTTCCGCGCCGACACCGTGGTCGACCAGTACCCGGGCGAGCCGGTTGACCCGCTCGTCGAACTCGCGATAGGTCAGTTGCCGGTCCAGGTAGACGACCGCCACATCGTCCGGATGCCGTTGCACCGCACGCCGGTACCCGTCGAGCACCAGACCGGCGGGGATCTGGTGGCGGGTGTCGTTCCACTTGACCAGGATCTCGGTGCGCTCCGCGGCGTCGAGCAGTTCGATCTCCCCGACCACGTGATCGGCCGAATCGGCCACGGCCGTGAGAATCCCGCACAGCCGCCGGGCGAACCCCGCCACCGTCGCCTCGTCGAACAGCTCGGTGGAATAGGTGAACGCCGCCGAGATCCCCAGCGGCGTCCGCTCGTCCTCGTGCGGCACCATGGTCAGTTCGAGATCGAATTTCGTCAGCGGCAGCGTGAAGTCCAGCGCGGAGACCAGGAGCGCGGGCAGCTCCAGCGTCGCCTGCGCGAAATTCTGGAAGGTCAGCATCGTCTGGAACAGCGGGTGATGGGCGCTCGACCGCACCGGGTCCAGCACCTCCACCAGGCGTTCGAACGGCACGTCGGCCTGCCCGAACGCCTCGAGGTCGCGGGTACGCACCCGCTCGAGCAGCTCGGCGAAGGTGTGGCCAGGATCGATCTCGGTACGCAGCGCGAGGGTGTTGACGAACATGCCGATCAGGCCGTCCACCGCGGCTTCGCCGCGGCCGGCCACCGGCGTGCCCACGGTGATGTCCCGGGTGTTCGACAGCCGGGCCAGCAGGACGGTGTACGCGGCGTGCACGACCATGAACAACGTCGCGTCGTTTCGGTGCGCCAGCCGGTTCAGCGCCGCGTGCACCGTCGCGTCGATCTTGAATTCGTGCGTGGCGCCCCGGCCCGAGAACACCGCCGGGCGCGGGCGGTCGGCGGGCAGGTCCAGCCGTTGCGGCAGCTCGGCCAGCCGCTCCCGCCAGAACCCGAGCTGACGGGCGAAGAGGGAATTCGGATCGCTCTGCGCGCCGAGCATTTCGCATTGCCACAGCGTGTAATCCGCGTACTGCAAGGGCAGCGGCGTCCAGGCGGGAGCGCGGCCTGCGGCCCTGGCCGAGTACGCGGTCATCAGGTCGGCGGTCAGGGGGCCCATGGAGGAGCCGTCCGCGGCGATGTGGTGGACCACGCCCACCAGGACGTGCTCGGTCTCGTTGGAGCGCAGCAAGCGCAACCGGATCGGCGGCGCCGCCGTGACATCGAAGCCCTCGACCACCGCGGCGACCGTACGCTCGGGGATCTCGGCTTCGGCGACGTCGAGCACCGGCAGCTCGGGTACCGCGACCGGATCCGTCATCGGGTGCACCCGTTGGCTGCCCATCCCCTCGTGCTCGGGGTAGCTGGTCCGTAGTACCTCGTGCCGCTGCACCAGGTCCCGGATCGCGGCCCGCAGCGCGTCCACGTCCAGCTGCCCGCTCAACCGCACCGCCAGCGGGATGTTGTGGCTCGCTCCGGCCGGGTCGAATCGGTTGAGGAACCACATCCGCCGCTGCGCGAACGACAGCGGCACCCGCTCCGGTCGAGCCATCGGTCGCGGCACGGAATGCGACCCGGGGCCCAGTTCGTCCAGGCGTTCGGCCAATTTCGCCACCACCGACGCCTCGAACAGCAGCGCGACCGGAACGCGGACGCCCAGCGCGGCGCCCAGCCGCGCGGCCGCCTGCGTCGCGATCAGCGAATTGCCACCGAGCTCGAAGAAGTCGTCGTTCGCTCCGATGCGGCCGGGCTCGGCGTCGCCCGGCGGCAGGAGCAGCGCGGCGAAGACTTCGGCCACCACCCGCTCGGCCGGCGTACCGGGCGCCCGGAACTGCCTGGCGGTGAGTACGGGCTCCGGCAGCGCGGCGCGATCCAGCTTGCCGACCGGGGTCAGGGGAAGCTCGTCGAGTACCGTGATCGCGGCCGGAACCATATAGGCGGGAAGGGTTTTCGCGAGCAGACCGATGAGTTCGGCGGTATCCAGCGCCACCCGGCCGCTACCGCACGCAGTGGACTCCACCCGTGGCAGCACGTAGGACACCAGCGCCGCGCCACCGGACGGCAGCGTGGTGCCCAGGGTCGCGGCGTAGTCGATGTCGGGGTGGGCGGTCAGCGCGTTGTCGATCTCACCGAGCTCGATCCGCAGCCCCCGGATCTTGACCTGGAAGTCCACCCGGCCGTGATGTTCGAGAAGTCCTGCCGCGGTGCGCCGTACCAGATCACCGGTGCGATACATGCGAGCGCCGGGTACCGCCGCGAACGGATTGGCGACGAACCGGTCGGCGGTCGGCGCGGGTCGGCCGAGGTAGCCCTCTGCCAGCGCGGGACCGGACAGATACAGCTCCCCGACCACGCCCGTGGGCACCATCCGTAGCCGCGCGTCGAGAACATGGACGCCCAGCGCCGGCACCGGAGTACCGATATGGGTCGCGCCGCCCGCGCACAGCGCCTCGGTGCCGGTCGCGAAGATGGTGGTCTCGGTGGGGCCGTAGACGATGTAGAAGGACCGGTCGCCGGTCGCCCACCGGGCGGCCAGTTCGGGGCTCACCCGCTCCCCACCGCACAAGATGGCCTTCAGATCGCCGAGTCCGGCCGGCTCGATGGATTCGAGCGCTCCCGGGGTGATGCACAGATGCGTCACGCGCTCGCGCCGCAACAGATCGGCCAGCTCGACCCCGCCGAACACGGTGGGCGGCGCCACGACCAGAGTCGCGCCCGCCGAGAAGGCGAGCAGCATCTCGATCACCGAGAAGTCGAAGCTGGGCGTGCACAGGTGCGAGACACGCGATCGGCTGGTCACCGCCCGCGCGGCGATCTCGTGCTCGACCAAGCTCGCGAGGCCGGCATGGGTGACCGCGACGCCTTTCGGCTTGCCCGTCGAGCCGGAGGTGTAGATCACGTAGGCGAGGTGCTGTTCGGTCAGGGCACGCGACCGGTCCAGATAGCAGACCGAATGACCGGGCTCGGCGGCAGCCCGCTGCCGGTGGACCGCGGAGTCGAGTTCGATCCACTCCATCCCGGGCGCGGTGAGTGCGGCCCGGTGCGCCGAGGTGGTGAGGCCGACGACCGCGCCGGAATCCGCGATCATGTGCGCGATTCGCTCCGCCGGATACGACGGGTCGATGGGCACGTAGGCGGCGCCGGTCTTCGCGACCGCCCAGACCGCCAGCACCGACTCGACCGAGCGGGTGATCGCCACCACGACGAAGTCTCCCGGCCCCACACCGAACCCGATCAGGTAGCGGGCCCATCGCGAGGACGTCTCGTCCAGCTCCCGATAGCTGAGCTCACGCTGATCCGCGGAATCGCCCGTCGGATTGTACCGGATGGCCGCGGAATCGAACGCCGTATCGACCGCAGCGGTAAGCAGTTGAGGGAAAAGGAGATTGCGTGCTCGTGAATGTGGGGCGCGACGTGCGGAACGGCGTGTCGTGGTCATACGGCGGCGAGTTCACTCTCTGGTCGATCACTGTCCGCTCTGGCGATGGAGCCAGAAGCAGTGCCTCAAATGCGTGAACCATGACCCGAGCGTGCGGATCGGACCTTAGCGAACTCCGTGCGGATCGGCGCGCCCAGGTTGGGAAAGGCAACAGGAGTACCCCGGCACACTTTGGGCTACGACATGGTGTGATGTGAAGTACATTCATCTCTGTACGTAACAAATGTGATCTAAATCACCTCACGTGAACGCGGATTTCTGCCTTCGGACTCCGGGTTTCCCGGAGACCTCACGAGCCGAGACCGGCATGATCGAACCGGAACGATCCTTTGACCGCGAGCGAGGAGGAACCGTGCGAAGTCCATCCCTTCATGTCGCCTCTCTCCGCAAGGGCGAAGAGATCTACCGCAGCGAACTCGGCTCACTCACGCGGCTCACCGCCGACAGCTTCCCGATCCTCAGCGGGCTGTCGATCAAACGCCTGACGCTCGCACCGGGCGCGATCCGCGAACCGCACTGGCACGCCAACGCCACCGAACTCACCTATTGCACCGCGGGACGGGCACTGGTTTCGGTTTTGGACGACGGCAGCCGATTCTCCTCGTTTCTGGTGCGCGCGGGCGAGATGTTCCACATCGATTCCGGCGCGCTGCATCATGTGGAGAACGTCGGCGACACCGAGGCGGAGTTCATCCTGGCCTTCCGCCACGAACGCCCGGAGGACTTCGGCTTCGGCGCCGCCCTCGGCGCGATGACCGATTCGGTTCTCGGCAATACCTACGACCTGCCCGCCGAGGACTTCGCCCAGATCCGGCGCGACACCACCGCGAAGTTCGTCGTGAAACGCGACGGTGACCCGGACATTCCCTCCACCGCCCACTTCGGCGACCCGCACCACTTCGCACTCGAGGCGATGCCCGCGCCGGTGGCCTCGCCGGTCGGCTCTGCGCGCACCGCCCGCGCACAGTTCTGGCCGGCACTGCACGACATATCGATGTACTCGTTACGGGTCCGGGAAGACGGTATGCGCGAACCGCACTGGCACCCCGTGACCGCCGAGATGGGCTACGTCCACCGAGGCTCGGCACGGATGACGATCATGGATCCGGACGGCGCCTTGGACACCTACACCGTGCACGAAGGCGAGGTGTACTTCGTCCCCCGGGCCTATCCGCATCACATCGAGGTCGTGGACGCACCGGAGATCCACCTGCTGATCTTCTTCGACCAACCCACGCCCGCCGACATCGGCTACCGTGCCTCGATGAGCGCCTACTCCCGCAAGGTGCTCGCCGCGACCTTCGGCGTCGCCCTCGACGCACTCCCAGACCTGCCCTTCACTCCCACCGACCCGTTGATCGTCACCCGGAACAACGCGCTCGCCCCGTAGCCGAGGCCGCGCGTTCTGCGAATGGAGCCGAGATGGCCACGAGGTCATGGTGGGGATGGGGCAACCGGGAAGACGCGGTGACCGGCCGCGAACGAGAGGCGCTGACCAAGCGCGTGGCGGCCCTGCTCCCGACCGCCGATCCGACAGTGCACGACGCGCCGGACCCGACGTCGCTGGAGGTGCCCGCGTCCCGCGTCCGGGTGCCGGATTCCCTGGCCGCGCTGGCCTCCGAAGACCTCGGCGATCGCGTCGCGCACGGCAACGGGCAGGCGTTTCGCGACGTGGTGCGCAATCTGCTCGGCCGAGTCGACCACGTACCCGATCACGTATTGCGGCCGCGGACCGAGCAGGACGTGGTCGACATCCTGGACTGGTGTGCGAGCGCGGACGTCGCCGTGGTGCCGTTCGGCGGCGGGACATCGGTGGTGGGTGGTGTCGAAGCCCGATGCGCCGACGCCTACGCCGGGTCCGTGGCGCTCGACACCGGCCGCATGAACCGGATCGTGGAACTCGACCGCACCAGCCGGGCGGCGCGGATCCAAGCGGGCATTCTCGGTCCGGCGCTGGAAGCGGGATTGCGGCCGGATGGCCTGACACTTCGGCACTTCCCGCAGTCGTTCGAGTTCTCGACGCTCGGCGGCTGGCTGGCCACCCGGGCGGGCGGCCACTACGCCACCGTCTACACCCACATCGACGACATGGTGGAATCGATGCGGGTGGTGACACCGGCCGGGATCAGCGAATCGCGCAGGCTGCCCGCGTCGGGCGCGGGCCCCTCGCCGGACCGGATGTTCCTCGGGTCGGAGGGCGTCCTCGGGGTCATCACCGAGGCGTGGATGCGCGTGCAGGATCGTCCGCGCCTGCGGTCCAGAGCCTCGGTGGTGTTCGACGACTACGGCGCGGCCGTGGCCGCGACGCGCGTCATCGCCCAGTCCGCGCTGTATCCGGCGAACTGCCGGCTGCTCGATCCGGTGGAGGCGTTCATCAATGCGGGCGTCGAGGCGGCCGGCGGAGTGCTGGTCCTCGGATTCGAGTCCGCGGACCACCCCGTGGACGAACCGATGCGCCGGGCAGCGCAGATCTGCCGCGAGCACGGCGGCGCCATTCCGGACGGGATCCGCACCACCGACTCGGCGCGAGAACCGGCACGCGCGGGCGCGGCCGACACATGGCGCTCGTCGTTCCTCCGCATGCCATACCAGCGCGACGCGCTCGCGGCCCAGTCCGTGATCGTGGAGACCTTCGAGACCGCCTGCACCTGGGATCGTTACGAGGCCCTGCGCGCGGCAGTGCAGGAAGCGACCGCGGCCGCGTTCCGATCCGCCGGGGTTACCGGCGTGCTGACCTGCCGGTTCACCCATGTCTACCCGGACGGGCCCGCGCCCTACTTCGGCATCTACGCCGCGGGCCGCTGGGGCCGGACAGTCGAGCAATGGGACGAGATCAAGACCGCCGTCTCGGAGGCACTCCACGTCAGCGGTGCGACCATCACCCACCACCATGCCGTCGGCCGCGACCACCGCCCCTGGTACGACCGCCAGCGGCCCGAGCCTTTCGCCGCGGCTCTGCGGGCGGCCAAATCGGCGCTCGATCCCGCCGGAATACTCAATCCCGGCGTCCTGATCGACCCGGTCCATCGCCTGCCCGCACCGGAGGCCCGTGAGTAGACCGGGCACCGAGGAGCGCCGCGCGAGCTGGCTACACACCCCGCGCCGCAGCGTCGATGCCGCGAGCAACGCGGCCGGACCTCTCGGGCTCAGGCGCTCGGCGTCAGAGCCCGGAGCGGCTTGTCGAGTTCCCGACGATAGAAGTCCAGGAAGCCATCCGGGTCGGGGCCCGCGTTCTGCATCACGAGGTGGTCGAAGCCCGCGTCGGTGTACTGCTTCGCGGCCTCGAGGTACCGGGCCGGGTCCGGACCGCAGGCGAAGTTGTCGAGAATGTCCTCCAAGCGGACGGTGGTCGTCGCGGCGGCGAAATTGACCGGGTTCGGCAACTCGCTCATCACCTTCCATCCCGTCACCGCCCAGCGCGTCGTATCGAGCACCGCCTTCGCGGCCGTCTCTTCGTCGTGAGCCCACGCCATGCCGACCTCCGCGTATCGGGGGCCCGCGCCGCCCGCCGCGCGATAACTGTCGACGAGTTCGGGCTTCGGTTCGGTGGCGAACAGGCCGTCACCGAGTTCGGCCGCGATGCGGGCCGCGTCCGGCCCGCCACCGGCGACGGCGATCGGCGGGAGCGTCTCGGGCAGGTCGAAGACACGAGCGTCGGAGACGGTCAGGAACTCCCCGTCATAGGATTGGTAGCCGCCGCTCCAGAGCAAGCGGATGATCTCGAGGGCTTCGCGCAGCATCCGCTGCCGGATACGCACGGGCGGGAACTCACGGCCGACGACGTGCTCGTTGAGACGTTCGCCCGAACCGACGCCGAGGGTGAAACGGTTGTCGGACACGATCGCCAGAGTGGCTGCCGCCTGCGCGATGATCGCGGGGTGGTAGCGCAGGATGGGGCAGGTCACGCCGGTCGCGAGTTCGATCCGCTCGGTCCGGGCCGCGATGGCTCCGAGCACGGTCCAGGCGAACGGCGAATGCCCCTGGTTGTCCAGCCAGGGATGGAAGTGGTCGCTGATCTCGACGAAGTCGAACCCGGCCTCTTCCGCCCTGACGGCTTGGCGGACAAGCTCGTTCGGGCCGAAAGCCTCGGCCGCCAGTTTGTACCCGATGCGCATCGCCACCTCCTGCTTCGGCTGGGAGCGGCCGGTCATCTCAGGAACCGGCTCTCGGCGCGCTTACCCGGGATCCGGCAGCGAAAACTTCGCCGCACCGTGCGCGGGGTCCGCTCCTGGCGGCAGCCACCGCGTCACCCGACCACGGTCCGGACCGACGACAGGAGACCGTACGGTTCGTTCAGTCGCGAGTCGGCCAATAACTGGCGGCGTGCCTGCCCTGCGGGACATAAGTGTTCTCGTCCTCGACCTCGGTCACACCGAGGTGGAGCAGTAGCAGCACGGTCACCAGGCTGATGCTCACAATGAGCGGAGTGAGCAACTGCGTCGCGCCGGCCCCGGAGGGCGGATGCATGTGCTGGGTTTCGTGGGCATGCATCGCGAACATGCCCGTGTAATGCATGCCCGACACCGCGACACCCATCACCAACGCCGCGCCGATGGTGGCGGCCGTACCGCGGACGTGCAGTGTGAACCACAACGCGGCGGTCGCCGCGACAACGGCGATCACCATGGACAACGCGACGATCCGTCCGTCGTAACCGATCATCGCGTCGGATTTCATCGCGTACATGCCCGCGTAGTGCATCGCGCCGACGCCGAGACCGGTGACCGCGCCGCCGGAGAACAGCGCCAACCGCCCCAGCGCCCGCTGATGGGCGATGCGCAGTCCGATCCAGACCACCGCGATCGCGATCAGCGCGCTGATCAGGGTGATCGGGACGTCATACCGGATCGATGCCCCGTCGATGGCGAAACCGAGCATCGCGATGAAGTGCATGACCCAGATCCCGGTGCCGCCGATCGCGATAGCCGCGGCGAGCAACCAGCCGTCGCGGGCGGAACCGCTGCGGGATCTGACCATGCATCGCAGTCCCAGCAATGAACCGGTGAACGACATGACATAGGCGACGATGGGTGTGAGCCACCCGTGGCTGAAGTGGTCGATTTCCAGCACGCGACACTCCCTCGCTGGATAGATTCGAGCCTCGCCCGGAGGACGCCCGAATCTCACATAGTGAAACTGCAGGTAGATGGTTTAGAGTACTACTATCCTTTTTACAAACATAGGATGAGTCTCAAATAGCGGGAAATGCGCTGAAGCTCGGCTGAAACGTCGCCTGCCGATGCACTCTGCCCGACCCGACCCTGTAAGCCCCCATCAGCTAGCAGCTGGCTTCCGAGTGCCATCGCGGGCGCGCATGTCGATCGAGCGTCCCCGCACAGTCCGGCCGCCGCTCCGGCGTTCGGACGATCGGATCTGCGACGACATCACGGCTGCCGCTCCGGCCGCCCCGGAGAACCAGGATTCGCCGCACGGCGTCCGGGCGATGCACGACAATGGGCGAGGAGCCGTTGCTGTTCCACTGCGGCATGCGCGCGCTGTTCCCCGTGGTGTCCACGGAGATCACGCGGATCATGCCGGTGGAGCGGTTGCGCTGGATCACCTTCGGGCACGTGGAAGCCGACGAGCGCGGCGCGATGAACCTCTTCCTCACCGCCGCACCGCACGCCCACGTGGCCCACGGCCTGGTCGGATGCCTCGTCTCGCTCGACGATCTGGCCGACCGGCTGCCCCGCCGGTTGTCCGACGGCGAGGTGATCGATCTCGGCGGCCGTCGCGTGCGGCATCTGGACACCCCGCACGCACCGCACAACCCAACTCGGCGACGGTCCGGCCTCAGGTCATACGTCGAAGTGCCGCGAACGGCAGACGAACTCGTTTCCGAATGCACGTGCATATGTCGATTCGCGAACAGCGGCCGACTCTTTCGGCAGACGGGTACGGGCACAATCGCAGTTAACCCCGTTCGCGGAACACTGCCATCGCTTCGCCGCGAGCGCCCGCGACCGCTCCGGCACTCCCCTGCCACACCGCGGAACTCGCTGGGCCGCTGTCCAGCGGAGGCCCGAACCGGGGGTCGGGCCAGACGCTGGTTCCGCCGCGCAGCAAGCGGACTCAGCGGTCGGCCGCACCTTTTCAGGAAGGCGATTCACGACACCTGGCGAACTTCCAGCGTTTCTTCGTATGTCTCACCCGGGTAACGGCGTATTGTCGCGCTATGCCGACTGCGACGTCGATCGACACCGGAGCCGAACACCTCGCCTGCTGGGTCACCGTCGTCGGGCAACGTCTACATCAGTTGCCCACCGCAAACCCGCACGTCCTGCTCGCGCACGCGATGAGCGGGTTCCTGGCGATCGGGCGAGCGAGCATGACCCTGCTGACCACGTCCGCGAATCCCACCGACATCCGAGACCACGATCTCGTCTTCGAGATCACCGCCGACGCGGAGCGATGGCTCACCGACGCGGCGACCGAACCGGTCGTCAACCAGATCACCGACCGTGGTGAGCATATTCAGCGCTACCTCAGTCCCGTCGCGCTGGATACCGTCGCGAAAGCCCGCCTACGGCGCTGCGCGCAGACAACGGCGATCCACACCCGTGATCTGCTGGCCCGGATCGACACCACCCCGGACGCCTCGGACGAGATCCGTGACCTCGCCCGGGATCTCGCCGCGCGAGCGAACGTCATCGCCACCGTCTACGCCGAGGACCCGCAACAGCTGCTCTCGATGTCCAGCAGGTGATCCGCCCGGCCATCCCGGCTCGGAAGATCCGAAGACGACACCGCACGCGTTCGTCTACAAAAGTCGCGGCACCCTTCGGCAGCCGGAACCGGCTCGTGAAAGTCGACGAGCACGCGTTCACATCGCCATCGCGATGATCGAGAATGGTCTTCATGGCGACCGTGCTGCTGGGCGGCGACGTGATGCTGGGGCGGGGTGTGGACCAGATCTTGCCACACCCCGGCAACCCGATGCTGCGCGAACGGTATGTCGACGACGCGCGAACCTACGTCGAGTTGGCCGAACGCGCCTACGGCGAGTTCACCCATCCGGTCGACTACGGGCAACTGTGGGGTGATGTCCTGCCCATCCTCGCCCAGATCGCCCCCGAGGTGCGGTTGCTGAATCTGGAGACCTCGATCACCGCGGACGGCGCGTTCGCCCCCGCGAAAGGCATCCATTACCGGATGCATCCGGACAACATGCCCGCGTTGACCGCGATCGCACCGGTGGTCTGCGCGCTGGCGAACAATCACGTCCTCGATTTCGGAATTCCCGGGCTGGCCGACACCCTCGCGGCGCTCGACGCCGCGAATATCGGCCATGCCGGCGCCGGGGCGGACCTGGCGGGCGCCCGTGCGCCCGCTACGGTGGAACTCACCGATGGTCGCCGCGTGGTGATCGTCTCGGTCGCCGCCGGTTCGAGCGGGGTGCCGGAATCCTGGTCGGCACGCGACAAGCGGCCGGGGCTGTGGCGAGTGGGCTACTCTCCCGGGGCCGCGGCCGCCGAGGATGTCGCGGTCGAGGTGGCGGCACACAAGCGCGACAACGATATCGGCGTCGTCTCGGTGCATTGGGGACCGAACTGGGGTTACGAAGTAACGCGAACCGAAATACAGTTCGCGCATCGACTGATCGACGCCGGAGTCGACGTGGTGCACGGGCACTCCGCCCATCATCCGCGTCCGATCGAGATCTACCGCGGCAAACCGATCCTGTACGGATGCGGCGACGTCATCGACGACTACGAAGGCATCCGCGGCCACGAGCGATATCACGCCGACCTGCATCCGTTGTATCTGGTATCACTCGATTCCGGCTCGGCGGAGGTCCGGCTGATTCCGCTGCGCGTGCGGCATATGCGCCTGGAATGGGCTCCGCGCAGCGAATCCCGCTGGTTGTGCGAGAAGATCGAGGACATCAGCCGTGGCTTCGGCACCCGCGTAGCACCCCGATCCGACGGTCTGCCGGTGGTGTTCAGTGCAGCACGACGGTGAGATGGCGGTGGAACCACTGGACCGCCAGGTCGGCGACTTGTTCGAGTGCGCCGGGCTCCTCGAACAGATGTGTCGCGCCAGGGACGATGTCCAGCTCGCTCGGACACGGCATCCGTAGCTGGGCCTGCCGGTTGACCTCCAGCACCCACTTGTCGTCACCGCCCACGATGAGCAGCGTCGGTGCGCGGACCGACCCCAGGCGCGGACCCGCCAGGTCCGGTCGACCGCCCCGGGAGACGACCGCGGCGATCTCGGTCCCGGGTTCCGTCGCCGCCCACAGTGCGGCGCCCGCGCCGGTGCTCGCTCCGAAGTATCCGGTCGGCAGGCCGCCGACGTCCGCCCGCGTCCGTAACCAGTGGGTCACCTCGACAAGGCGATGTGCCAGCAGCGGGATGTCGAAGACGCGCGCGCGGTCGCCCTCCTCCTCGGCGGTCAGCAGATCGACCAGCATCGTCGCGAACCCCGCCCGGTTCAGTTCCTCGGCGACGAACCGGTTTCGCGGACTTCGCCTGCCGCTGCCGCTGCCGTGCGCGAAGGCGATCAGGGCGGTGCAGTCCGGTGGCACGGCCAGTATCCCGGCCGGTCGGGCGTATTCCGACGGCACGATGACTTCTTCTGTCCGCGTCGGGAACCGGGGTGCGGACGGCATCGAACACCTCCTGGTATCCGGGGTACTCCACGGGCCCGTCGTACGCAAGAGCAGGAATCGCAGGACGGCTCGGTTACGGCCGAAAGCCGACGGTTAGTCCGTGTCTTCGGGTTCGGCCGATGGCTTCGATGAAATGACCTGGACACGCCACGGGACAGTGAACAGACCGCCGGATCTGTTGCGGATCCACTGGGCGAGCGCGGCTACCGCCGAGCTGAGCGACGTCGCGCCGGCGATCAACGCCCACGGCGTCAGACCCGCGGACGAGTACGCGACCTGCCCGATTCCCGGCACGACGAGTCTGCCGTTGCCGAACGCCCAGCTCATCAGCGATCCGATCTGGCCACCGAGATCCGTACGGCGCCCGACCATGGCCTTCAGGTCACCGCCCTTGCTGTTGATGTAGAGCACGGTGAACAACACCAGCAGCGCGGAGACCAGCGAGGACAGCGTCGCAAGCCGACTGAGGGCGGTGATGCGCAGACGCAGGTTGATCACGACCACCAAGATCGTTATGACGATGGCGGCACAGGCGAGCAGTGCCCAGAAACCGGTGATCTGGGCAGGACGCGGGCCCGAGCGGGACCAGACGTTCATGAACCGTGTGGTGATCTGCATCCGGCCGAACGCATTGGTGCTGACGCTGCCATCCGCGCCGCGCGCGGTCATCCACGGCTGGAACAGCAAAATCAGCGTCACGAGGCTTCCGACCGCAGCCCAAACATAGCCCCAATACCCGCGCAGCGCGACCGAAATCGCCTTTGCCGGTACGGCGCCCCTCTCCGCCCAGTTCTGCTTGGCGGGCTGGCCGTCTGGAGTTTCCTTCGACTGCCAGGGCGTTGGCTGCACCATTGTCTCAGTTTAGGGTCGCGCGACCGCCCGATTTCGGGCACGACTCACCGCCAGTGGGAAGTGGCGCAATGCGCGCCGACGACCCCCCGACCGAGAGTTCCGGCTTCTGGTGTCGACGGCGTCGAACCGGGGCGGACCCAGGGCTGAAACGGTACGGAAGCGGACGCGGGCCGCATCGGTCAGGTAACGATCCCCGTTATCGTGCGTCGCCCCATCGCCGATCAGCTGTCCACCGACGCCGACCGCAGCAGCCGCACCTACCGTAGACCGTCGCGCACACGCCACTACCTGGCAGCGCCGGTCTCCATTGCGCAAACATCCGCCTGGGTTCATGGATATGCGCAATTAGGGCACGAGGTGGGGACCTAGAAATCTTTCGGTATGTTTCGGACCGACATTCAGGTCCACTGCCCCGAAAAACGCACCAATGGTGATCTTCCTGTTACGCAACGCCGGGGACCTTGACATTTCTTTGCCTGGTGTTCACTGCCCTTAAGGTGAAGCATGAAATCCGTGAGTCAGAGATAAATTTCACTCGAGTCGAAGGATGCGTAATGTCCACCAGAATCACGAAAGTTCTCGCCGCGACCGCAATGGCCGTTTCCGTGGGTGTCCTCGCGGCTCCCGCCGCTTCCGCCGAAACGACGCCGTCGGATCTGGCGACGCCGGTCTGGGGCTCCGTCGTGCTCTGCCTCCCTCTCGGCAGCGCCGTCTGGTGCATCTGACAGGACCGGGTGTGCGACCGCGCCGATCCGAGGCGGGTCGCACTCCGGCGGCATGCGCGGCATTCCGCCGGGGCTCGCGCCCACGGACCGAGGGAGGTGCAGCACAGTAGTTGCCGCCGCACGTGGATCGACCGTCGCGGCGGCACTATGACGCGCGCCCCTTGTGTCACACTCCGCCTCGCCGCTTCGTCCACTCGATGAACCAACGAGACCTGAGGAGTAGGCGATGCGGATAGCGGTCATCGGTGCAAGCGGGCGGATCGGCCGGGACGTCATCGACGTCCTGGCGAACCAGGGTCATGAGGTCGTGCGGATCAGCCGATCGACCGGCGTGGACGTCTACACCGCAGATGGTTTGGCGGAGGCGCTGACCGGGGTGGATGTGGTGATCGACGCGGTGAACGCCATGACCACCGAGACCCATGCGGTGACCGACTTCTTCCGCACCGTCGCGCGCAACGTGCAACGTGCGGCGGCCGCCGCCGGGGTGCGCCGGATCGCGGTGGTCTCCATCATCGGCATCGATTCCTTCACCGCCGGGCACTACGCCGGAAAACTGGCCCAGGAGAACGCCTACCGCGAAGGCCCGGTGCCCGTGCGGATCCTGCGCGCGGCCCAGTTCCACGAATTCACCGAGATGATGCTCGACTGGACCACTCGCGGCGACACCGCTTATGTCCCGAAGTACCGGGCTCAGCTCGTCGCCGCCCGAACTGTCGCCGAGCATTTGGCGCAACTGGCCATCGCGCAGACGGCGCCCGAGCGCGTCGAGATCGCCGGGCCGGAGGAGTTCGACCTCGCCGCTGCCGTGGCCGAGGTGGCCGCTCGACGGGGCGAACCGGCTCGGGTGGAAGAGATCGTCGACACCGGCGACCCGGATCACGAATTGCAGGCCGGTGGCGCACTCTTGGCCGGACCGGGCGCGATCCTCGCCGGGCCCACTTTCGAGCAATGGCTCGAGCAGAAATACCCGGCACAGCCGTAACCTGTGCGCGGAGCGCGGGCTCGCTTTCCCTTGACTTCAGGTCGACCTCAACTCGCAAGCTGAACGCACTGCGAGGAGAGGGAAACATGACAACGTTCGGAGAAAAGCAGAGCCGAGACTACGACCAGCGAGCTTCTCGCCTGCTCGGGGGTCTGTACCGGCGGATCGCCGCCGACATCGACGCCGCGGCGCAACCGGGCGCGGGGATACTCGACGTCGGGACCGGGCCGGGAAAATTGCTGGCGCAGCTCCATGCTCGACGACCGGACCTGCGGCTGCACGGCGTGGACCTGTCGCCGCACATGATCGATCTCGCCGATGCGGCGCTTTCCGGTGACGCGGTGGAACTCTCGGTGGGTGACGTCGCCGCGCTGCCCTACCCCGACGACAGCTTCGATTTGGTCGTCTCGAGCCTGAGCATGCACGAGTGGCCGGAGGTCGACCGCGCGAGCACCGAGCTGGCGCGCGTGCTGCGCCCCGGCGGCACCGCGGCGATCTACGACTTCCGGTTCGTGCGCTCGGCGGCCGCGCAGAGCGCGTTGCGCCGGTCGTTCGAGGCCGCGACGGTACGGCGAGAGCAGATACGTCCGCGGTGGCATCCGATCGGGCTGTACATGCGGCTCACCGCCCGCGCCGCCTAGAGTGCGGGTATGGCGGGCGGCGACATGTCCATCGGTGAGCTCGCGGCGCGCTTCGCCCTGGCCACCCATGTACTGCGGCACTGGGAGGAGGTGGGATTGCTCGCGCCGCGGCGCGACAGCGCGGGCCGACGTCGATATCACCACGACGACGCGGAGACCGTGGCGATGATCCTGCTCGGCAAGCAAGCGGGTTTGTCACTGGAGGAACTCGCCGCGCTGTTCACCGAGGCCTCCGACCAGGCCGCTCGCCGCGATCTGTTGCGTGCGCACCGCGATCGGCTCGTCCGTCGCATCGCCGCGGCCACCGCCGCGCTGGATACCGTCTCGCACGCTCTCAATTGCGCCGTCGAGGACTTTCGCGAATGCCCGCACTTCCAGGCCGAGGTCGCCGAGGCGCTCGCTCTGGTCACGAACCGGTCAAGGCCGCGAGGGTAAATCGTTATGGCGCACCGAATTCCGCTTCGACGACGGAGTTTGCGCCCGTGCGGCCCGCGCTCCGCGCATCGGTGGCGACCGAAGGGTTCTGCGCCCGCTTTCTCGGATTAGGATCGATTCCTGCGAACAGTGACACAGCAGCCAGTGACACTTCGACTCGATAGAGGTGCCCCGTGAGCAGGACAATTCGAATTCCCGCAGCGGAACTCGCCGACCATGTCGGCGAATCCGTCGTCGGGTACGGCACCCTCACCCAAGCGGGCGTGGTCCAGCCGGGCGGCGACCTCGTGGTCGCGGTTTTCGGCGTGGAGACCAATCGGCGCGAGAAGTCTTTCACGCCAGGTCAATTGGTGGAACTGGAGGTTACCGACTAACCGCGGCCACGGACGGGTTACCGCTCCCGCCACACCGGCCGGCTCACCCGATCAGCGCGTTCATGATAGTTCCCGCACTGGTCGCGATGACGCCGCCGAGCATGCCGCCCGCGACCATTTTCGCCGATGCGAGCGGACCGCCGTTCCACTTCTCCCAGGCAAATCTTCCGCCTGCGTAGGCGATTCCGGTGACGCCCGAGAGAATCACGAACCAGGTGAAATACCGGAACAGCTGGAGGATTTTTTCCGAGTTCGGGGGAGCTTCGGGGACCGGGTCGTCCACCTGAGCCAGGAGAAATGCTTCGACTGCCGTATGGATCATCATTGATCTGTCTCCATCGCGTTTCCGCAGGACGAGTTATACGCAATCGATATGACGTTCGAAGTATCGCGATCCACGCGGCCCGCGTCAACCCTCCCCCGGGGCCGAGGACATCCGCGGCGTCGCCGTTTCTCCCGCCGTGAGGCCGTGTCAGACCACCGCGGGCGGGTAGTGCGTCACTGTGAGCGACGACGGCGACGGCCCAGCAGCCGGGGATCTCGATCCGGTAGCCGCGCGCGCGGTGATCGAACAAGCCAAGGGCGCGGTGATGCTGGTCTACGGCCTCGATGCCGACGAAGCGTTCGCCATTCTGCGCGTTCGATCCCAGGAAACCAACACCAAGCTGCGGGTTCTCGCCGCCAACGTGGCCGCCGAGCTACCGTCGATCGGCGTTCCCGCCGTGTCCGGCGCACTACGCGACCGCGTCGACCGGCTGCTGTCCACGGCGCACGAGCAAGCCACTTGACGGCCGGCGAACCGGCGAGAGCATCGACGGCCGGGCCGACGCGGCGAACAGCTCGAACGCCGGACGCGGACACCTGATTGTCCGGCCTCGTCCGCAGCCGCCGACGCGTCGGCTACCGCTTCTGGGCGACGACGAAGACCCGTCGGAACGGGAGCCAGGTCGTGCCGTCGGCGCGCCGGGGGTAGGCGCTGCGCAGCAGCGGGGCCAGTTGCGCGGTGAACTCTCGCCATCGCGAGTCGTCGAGCGCGCCGCGCACGGGTCGCAGCGCCGTGCCGGAGACCCACTCGAGCACCGGATCGTCACCGGTCAGGCGCTGCACGTACGTCGTTTCCCAGGCGTCGACCGCCGCACCCGCGGCGAGCAGGTCGGCGTATCCGGCGGGATCGAGCACCGCTCGCGGTTCGAGCAGGCCCGCTCGGCCGAGACTGTCGCGCCACTCGTCGCGGGCGGCCACGCGACGGATCGCCCGATGGGAGGGCGCGTCGAAGTTGCCGGGCACCTGAACGGCCAGGAACGCACCCGGGGACAGCGCGCGCATCCACTGCACCAGCAGGTCGGGATGACCGGGCACCCAGTGGAGGACGGCGTTGCACACGACGACATCGGTCTCCGGGCCCGGCTGCCACTCTTCCACCGCGCCGAGCGTCGTATCGATGCCGCGCTCACGCGCGGCCGCGACCATCTCCGGCGAGGAGTCGAGTGCTCGCACGATCGCCTCGGGCCAGCGCCGTGCGAGAACGGCCGTGAGATGCCCCGGACCGCAGCCCAGATCCACCACTTCCCGCGGCCGGGCCGCTGTGACCCGGGACAGCAGGTCGAAGAAGGGCCGGGACCGGTGGTCGTCGAACGCGAGGTACTGCTGGGGATCCCACATCGGCCACTCCGAGACGCTCTACCAAACCGTACGTACGTACTGTACGCCCGCCTGTCGCTCAGGAGTACGAAAGGCAGAAGTACGCGAGAGAGCGGCCCGTATGCCGCCCTCAGCGTGGAGGGCCGGTGCTGCGACTCGTGGCTCGGTCCTGCCGGAGGCGCGGAGAAGACCCTGACCAGCGAACACGCGCGGGCAGGAAGCCGACTGTCCATCACGGTTTCGTAACGGCCCGCTCTGGGTAATACATAGCTATGACGGATCACCGACCAACCCGCATCGCCGGTGTGGAACCGGGAACCGGCGCGCTCGCTTCAGCCACGTGCCTTGCCTTTTCCATCGGCATCGCGACGATCACCCAATCCGCGTTCACCACCCTGGTGGCGTGCGTGAGCATTGTGGCGGGGCTCACGCTGGTACTGAACATCCTGCCGCACAGGGCGTAACCACACGGCCCTTGCCTCGCACGCCGAATCCTGGTGGCATCTACCGGGTATCGACGTCAATCGGAGGCAGGCATGCTGTCGTTGCAGGAGATTTCGGATCGACTCGAGATCGAAGACCTGATGGTGCGGTATTCGCACGCGGTCGACACTCGGCAGTGGGACCTGCTGGATGAGGTATTCACCCCCGACGCGCACATCGACTACTCGGCCATGGGCGGCTCGGTAGGCGATCTGGCGGCAACGAAAGAATTCCTCGCCTCCGTCCTCCCGAACTTCCCGGCCTTTCAACATCTGATCAGCAACTCGTCCATCGCGGTCGACGGTGACACGGCAACCGGGCGGACGATGTGCCACAACCCGATGCTGGTATCCGGCGGTGACGGGCCGCCGACGATGATGCTGTGCGGACTGTGGTACATGGACACGTTCGTCCGCGCAGACGGCCAGTGGCGTATCAAAAAGCGCGTCGAGGAGAAGAGCTTCCTTTTCGTCGCGCCGTCCGCGCCAGGCATGGGCTGACGCGGCAAGAGGTAGCCGCCGTTCCCCGCCTCAGCGTGCGGTCAGCGCCGAGGGCGTGGCATCGGACGCGTGAACCGGTTCGTCCGGCAACGGGTTCGCGACCCTCGCGACGCTACGCCTGCTGCTGATCAGGAACAGCACGACGAGCACCACGCTGAACCAGACGTAGGTGTTGCCGATGAAGTGCTGCCAGGGCGTCCACGCGGTCTCCCGGTGCTCGCCGTCGGGCAGCCAGTTGTGCGGGCCGATGACGAACACCGCGGCGGTGACCACGAACGTCACCCACCAACCGATCGCCCGCCGGACGGGCAGGCGGGTCGCGTACCCGACGACGGCGAACAACGCGGGCGCGATCCACACCCAGTGGTGCGACCAAGAGATCGGCGAGACCAGCAGCGTGAAGACGGCGTTGAGGGCCAGCGCGAGCGCGGGCAGGTCGGCGGCCCGGCGCATCGCGGTGACGACCAGCGCGAGCACCATGGCACCGAGGACCAACCAGATCGCGGTGAAGGCGGGCTCCGGCACTTCGAACCGAGCGAACACCGCTTGAATCGACTGATTGGTGTGGAATGCCGAGCCGCTCAGCCCGGACACGTTGCCGAGACCGCCGAACCAATACTTGACGGATTCCTTGGGCAGGATCGCGAAGCCCAGCGCCGTCGCGGCCGCACCGGTGACCGCGGCGGTCGCGGCCGCACGGTAGTCCCGGCGGACCAGGAAGTAGAGCACGAACGCCGCGGGCGTCAGCTTGATCGCGGCGGCGATGCCGATCAGCATGCCCCGGGGCCAGCGCGGCTTGTGGGTGAGGCAATCGGCGGCGACCAAGGCCATCAGCAGCAGGTTGACCTGACCGAAGTCCAGCGTGGAGTGGATCGGCTCCAGCAACAGTCCCAACGGAGTCGCGCACGCGGTGGCCCAGACGGCGAGCCCGCGCTGCGACTCGTGCGGCCAAACCCGCCGCGCCACCAGATAGAGCGTGAGAGCGAGCGCGGCCACCGAGGAGAAGAAGAAGCTCGGTGCGGCCACGTCCCAGGGCAGCATCGCGAACGGGCCGAGCGCGAGCGAGGCGAACGGCGGGTAGATGAACGGCAGACCCGCCCCGATGGTGGTCTGCGGCAGTTGCCCGTACATGTCGGCGCCGTGCCGCATGGCGTCCACGCCCAGTCGATACACCTGCAGATCGATGAACCCGCCGGTGATCTTGTGGAACGGCCAGACCGGTGTCAGCAGACAGAACGCGGAGAACGCGATCGAGAGGACCGGCGCCAGCCGAAGCACACGCCAGAGTCGACGGTTCTGGGACATCGGCGTTCCGGCGGTGGCGGTGACACTACTCATCCGCGGCGACTATACCGACCCATGCCCGGTCGTTCAGCACGTGGGAGGGGAGATTCGCGACCGGCGCGTGAGGCCCGTGCAAACGGGTAAGCCGCCGACAGCACCGGTGGGCAGAGGAGGTCGGCGAATGGCGGTCGCAGCCCCGCGGAGGGCAGGAGGCCAACAGCGATGAAGGCGCCCGGCGCCGCGATGTTCGTCCCCGAGGACGCGGACCTGGCGCGGCTGCGCAAGGCGGCGTGCGATTGCCGTGGCTGCGATCTCTACCGCCACGCCACGCAGACCGTCTTCGGTGCGGGTCCTCCGGACGCGGATGTCGTGCTGATCGGCGAGCAACCCGGCGATCAGGAGGACGTGGCGGGGCAGCCGTTCGTCGGACCGGCGGGACGGCTACTCGACCGGGCGCTGGCGGACGTCGGCATCGATCGCGACGCGGTCTACGTGACCAATGCGGTGAAACACTTCAAGTTCGTCGAGCGCGGCAAACGGCGGATCCACAAGCCACCCGGCCGCACCGAGGTGGTCGCCTGTTCGGCATGGCTCGACGCCGAACTCGGTCTGCTGCGTCCGCGATTGGTGGTGTGTCTCGGGGCGATCGCCGCGCAGGCGCTGCTGGGCCCTTCGTTCAAGGTCAGCGAACGCCGCGGCGAGGTCGTCGAGACAGCGGAGTTCCGCGCGATCGCCACGGTGCACCCGTCGTCGGTGCTGCGCGCGCACGACCGCACCGCGGCCTACGATGCGTTCGTCGCCGATCTGCGCATTGTGCGGGAACAACTGGGAAAGCCTGCGGCGACGCGCTGACCGGGAGAGGAGTGAGCGGATGAGCGCCGAGGAGATCGATCCGGAACTGCTCGAGTTGGCCGGCAAGGTGTTCGACTTCGCTCGCCGAGGTGACTCCGCGCGGCTGGCCGCCTATGTGGACGCGGGCGTGCCGGTCGACCTCACCAACGACGCGGGCGACACGCTGCTCATGCTCGCCGCCTACCACGGACACACCGAGGCCGTGGCGGCGCTGCTGGAGCGGTCGGCCGATCCGAACCGCGCGAACGACAAAGGCCGAACTCCGCTGGCGGGGGCGGTTTTCAAGGGCGAGACCGAGATCGTCCGGCGCCTCACAGCGGCCGGAGCCGACCCCGACGCGGGCACTCCGTCGGCCCGCGACGCCGCGGTCATGTTCGGCAAGAACGAACTGCTCGAACTCTTCGGCGCCTGAGCGCGCTACCGGCGCTCGCGCACGGCGGTGACGGCTTTGCGCGCGGCCACCAGAACCGGGTCCCACACCGGGGAGAACGGCGGCGCGTAGCCGAGGTCGAGCATCGTCATCTGCTCGACGGTCATCCGGGCGGTCAGCGCGACCGCCGCGATGTCGACGCGTTTGCCCGCGCCCTCGCGACCCACGATCTGCGCGCCGAGCAGACGGCCGGTGAAACGCTCGGCGAGCATCTTCACCGTCATCGGCGCCGCGTCCGGGTAATAGCCCGCCCGGTTGGTGGCCTCCACCGTGACGGTCACGAATTGCAGACCGGCCGCCTGGGCGTCCTTCTCGCGCAGGCCCGTTCGGGCCACCTCGAGTTCGCAGACCTTGCTGACCGCGGTGCCCACGACGCCGGGAAAGATCGCGTATCCCCCGCCGATGTTCGCGCCGATGATCTGACCGTGTTTGTTGGCGTGGGTGCCGAGCGGAATGTGGCGTTCCCGGCCCGAGACCAGATCCAGCACCTCGACGCAGTCGCCGCCGGCCCAGATGTTCTCCTGCCCGCGCACCCGCATGGCGAGATCGGTCCGCAGCCCGCCGTGCTGCCCCAGCGGAAGTCCGGCTGCGCGGGCCAGTTCGGTCTCCGGGTGCACGCCGATGCCCAGCACCACGATGTCCGCCGGATATTCCGCGGCATCGGTGACGACCGCGGCGACCCGGCCGTCCTCGGCGGTCCGCAGCCCGGCCACGTCCGCGTCGCCGACGACCTTGATGCCCATCCCGCACATCGCCTCGCGCACCAGCGCGCCCATATCGGGATCGAGCGTGGACATCGGTTCGGGACCGCGGTTGACCATGGTGACGTCGTAACCACGCCGGATGAGCGCCTCCGCCATCTCCACGCCGATGTAGCCCGCGCCCACCACGACGGCGCGGTTACCGCGCGCTTGCTCCAGCGTCCCGAGCAGCGCCTGCCCGTCGTCGAGGGTCTGCACTCCGTGCACACCCTGCGCGTCGATACCGGGCAGCGGTGGCCGGACCGGGCGCGCGCCGGTGCCGATCACCAGGTGGTCGTAGGGCATCCACGCCGAGGCGCCGGTCTGCCGGTCGCGGTAGCGCACCCGGCCCGCGTCGACGTCGATCTCGGTCACCTCGGTGTACAGCCGCAGGTCGATGTCGCGGGAGCGGTGTTCGTCGGGTGTGCGGGCGATCAGGGCGTCCCGCTCGGCGACGTGCCCGCCGACCCAGTAGGGAATGCCGCAGGCCGAGTACGAGGTGAACCCGCCGCGTTCGAAGACGACGATCTCCAGCGCGCTCGCGTCCTTCATCCGGCGTGCCTGGGAGGCCGCCGACATGCCCGTCGCGTCACCGCCGATGACCACCAGTCGCTCGCTCATGGCCCTCACGCTACGTTCGGCGTCCCCTGGGCGGGCGCCGGGGCCGCCGTTTCGCGAATTGGCTGGTTGCCCTGCGGTCGACCGGTCGGTACCGCACACTGATCTTCTGGCAAACGCGATATGAGGGCAGCGTTTTCACCCGGGAGCACGATATGACCGACACCCGACCCCCTTCCGACGACGAACGTCGGCTCGCCGAACTGGGCTACAAACAAGAACTCGCCAGATCCTGGTCGGGCTTCTCCAATTTCGCCATCAGCTTCACCATCGTGTCCATCCTGACCGGCGGGTTGGCCAGCTACGGCATCGGTTTGGCGAACGGCGGCCCGATCACCATGTCCTGGGGATGGCCACTGGTCTCGATCATGGTGCTGTTCGTGGGGCTCGCCATGGCGGAATTGGCTTCCGCCTACCCCACCTCGGGCGGGCTGTACTGGTGGGCCGCCGAACTGGGCGGACCGGTGTGGGGGTGGTTCACCGGGTGGTTCAACCTGATCGGACAGATCGCGGTCACCGCGGCGATCGATTACGGCGCGGCCATCTTCACCACCGTCGTGCTGAACGTCGTCGGGATCGAGATCGGCACCGACCGCACCGCGATCTTCCTGGTGTTCGCCGCCATTCTGGTCTTGCACGCGGTCTTGAACGCGCTCGGCCCGCATCTGTCGGCGGTGATCAACAATGTGTCCGCGTGGTGGCATGTCGGTGGCGTGGCGATTTTCGTAGTCGTCCTCGGTTTCGGGGCGCAACACCACCGAAGCGCCGGATGGGTCTTCACCGAGGCCGTCGACAACAGCGCGATCGGATTCGGCGGGGTCGCGTTCAGCTTCCTGCTCGGCCTGCTGCACGCGCAGTACACATTCACCGGCTACGACGCTTCGGCGCATATGTCGGAGGAAACGCACGACGCGTCCCGGATGGCCGCCAAAGGCATCATCAACACGATCGTCGTGTCGGCGATCGCCGGATATCTGCTCATCATGGCGGTGACGTTCGCCATTCCGAATCTCGACGATGCGCTGGACCCGGAGAAGAACAGCGGCTACCCCGTCATCTATATCCTGGAGAACTCGCTGAGCGGGTTCTGGTCGGGACTGCTGCTGATCATCGCGGCGATCGCGCAATTGTTCTGCGGATATGCCTCGGTGACCTCCGCCTCCCGGATGCTGTTCGCGTTCGCCCGCGACGGCGCGGTGCCCGGGTCGAAGTTCTGGTCGAGGCTTTCCCCGCGGAAGGTGCCGGTGCACGCCGTGCTGTTCATCTCGTTCTTCGCGTTCGTGCTGCTGATTCCCTCGATGCTGGTACCCCCGGCGAACGCACCGACCGCCTACGCCGCGGCCACCTCGATCGCGACCATCGGGCTCTATATCGCCTACGGCATCCCGATCCTGCTGCGGCAGCGCCACGGTGCTCGATTCCGCACCGGTCCATGGCAACTGGGGTCGTGGTACCGCCCGGTCGGATCGGTCGCGCTGATCTGGATCGCGCTGATCAGCGTGCTGTTCATCCTGCCGACCGACGCCCGCGGGTATCCCTGGCACAGTGAATTCACCTGGAGCAGCGTGAATTACGCCCCGATCACCCTGGTGGGCGTGGTGGGCGCGATCGGCATCTGGTGGCTGGTGTCGGCCCGGACCTGGTTCACCGGGCCGAAGCGGACGGTGGACGAGCCTCCGGCCGCTCAACCGGAGGAGGAGACACCGGCCAACGCCTGAGGCGGAACCCGGCACGGCGCGGCTTCCCGGTTCTGGCATGTCGAGTTTGTCGGTCTCGGTCGCTAGGGTGTGTCGGCATGGAAAGGACCGACCTGGTGCGTTTCTCGCCCGCCGGGAGAATTGTGTTCCCGGGAAATCCGTGGCCGGAAGGGCACGCGATCGAAGAGTTCGCGTGGACCGGCCGCATGGACCAGGCCGGCAGCCTGTGGTTCGATCTGCATCTGCGCTCCGCGGCGTACAACGCCGAACGCGACGCCGCTGACGACGAGGACAACGGCGAGAGCTGGATGTCGCCGATCACCTGGCAGAACTATCACAGCTGCACGCTGTCGTCCACGTATTGGGGCGAAGACGACGCCACCGGGCTGCGCGCCGCAGCCCCCGGCCGTCCTTTCCTGCTGAGGTCCGAACAGCCGCAACGTCTCACGGTCGATCCACTGCCCCTCGCGCACGCCGACGACGTCGAATGCCTGGCGTTCAACATCTATCTGCTCGGGCACGACTCGGTCGCCGACCAGGAGGTGTTCTTCACCCGGCGTCCCGACGGCAGGCACGACATCGACTGGCAGGGCCGCATCGCGCTGACCTACGCGGGTCACGTCGAATTCCGGTACCGATTCCGAGCCCGGATATCCGGCGCGACCCTCGAATACATCCGTTTTCCGGCGGAGATCTCGGCGCAGCGAGCGCTCCGTCAACTCGGCGCCGTGCTGGATGCTCCCGAGGAGTTCGAATTGGGCCTGGTCGACGGGCAGCCCGCCTGGGTGTCGAGAATTCCGGCTTAGCTTCTCCGGCGCCGATTCATCGACCGGCGGAATGATCGGGCAGTACGCAGACCGAATCGAGGCCGAGCACATGATTCAGCCGGCCGAAAGCGAGCCACGAGCCGATGCTCATGCTCAGCTCCACCACTTCCGCCTGGGTGTAGTGGGCGAACATCCGGTTCCAGAACTCTTCGTCGAGATTGTGGTGGTCGGTGGCGTAGCGTTCGGCGTATTCGGCGGCGAGCCTGGTGCGTTCGTCGAAGGCGTCGGTGGTGCGCCACCGCGTGACCGCGTCGGCGAATTCCGGCTCGACTTTGGCGCCGTCCCGTTCGGTGCGCCAGTCCATGCAGAACAGGCACCCGTTGATCTGGGCGATGCGCAGTCGGGCCGCCTCGAATTCGCGCAGGCCGAGCGTGCTGTGCGAGTACACCGACAGCGAGAAGTTCGAGGCCGCGACGCCGATGCCGGGAACCATTTCGCCCCAGACGTAGCCGATCGGATCCTTCCCCTCGGGGACATCGATGATCATGGGTGCTTCCTTCCGAGTTTGCCGGCCGCGGGCCGCAGCGGGATGTCCAGTGCGTCGTAGAGTCCGGGTCGCGCGGCCATCAGCCAGTCGATGGCGCCGACCAGGCGGCCGACGGCCGTGGCGTTCCCGCCCGCGGAGCGGTTGCCGTCTTCGTCGGTGGCCTCGACGGTCACCTCGATGCGCGGGTGACCCTCGATGATCACCCGGTGCGCACCCGCGCCGCCGTCGGCCGGTGTGGGCCAATCGGGCGCGCAGGAGGGATGGATGCGAGTGACGTGCTCGATGATCAGACGCGGCCGCCCTTCGACGATGCCCTGGACTTCGAATCGCACGGCGCCCTGCGTGCCCGCCGCGAACTCGCCCATGGATGCCGTGATGACGGTGGCATCCAGGGCACGCCGGTCCAGCGTCTCGCGGATCTCGTCGAGTTCGGCGCCGAGCGCCCGTGCCATGAGCCGGATCTGCCCGCCCCACACCATGGTAGGCACCGACGGCGCGAGCATCGGCGGCTGATAGTCCATCGGCTGGCCCATGCCGACCAGGTAGCGCACCGAGTCCGGCTGGTCGTAGGTGGAGTAGTCGAAGATCTCCTGACAGCGGATCGTCTCCACGGTGCTGCCCAGCCCGCTGATCAGCAGGGGCAGCACATCGTTGCCCCAACCGGGGTCGATGCCGGAGACGAACAGCGAGCCGCCGCCCTCGGCGATCGCGGCCAGCACCGGGTCGCGGACCTCCGGCGGTGCGTTGCGCGGATCGTAGAGGGCGTAGAGGGCCGGGGTGACGACCACCGCGCCCGCGCGGAGTGCGCGCAGGATATCGGCCAGCGCGTCGTCGGGACGGATATCGCCGGAAGCCGCGTAGACCACCGCGTCCGGGTGCGCGTCGAGAACGCCGCCGACGTCGTCGGTGGCCGGGACGCCGAGATCATGGCCGAGCCCACCGAGTTCACCCGCGTCGCGGCCGATCTTCGCCGGATCGTGCACGAGCACCCCGGTCAAACGCAGCGCCGGGTGGGCCTCGACGGCCCGGATGGCCGCCCGGCCGACATTGCCGGTCCCCCAGACCACCGTGCAGATCATCAATCGAGCGTAGCAAGCGCTTGGTCGACTGTTCGCCGTTCCGCGGAAGCGCTTCCGGAGCCGGTCGCCCACGCTGCCGGGTGGCCGAGTACAGCACTGCGCGACCCCGCTGTCCAGATGGCCGGGTGCTGACCATGGGGCGTTGCGCACCATTGGGAAATGAGACGAACCCCCCGGTAGCGTTGGGGCTCGGGGCATTTCCTACGGGCAGGGGATTGCAAAGCAGTCGTGGTTCGCGGCGAGTACGGTATACCCCGCCGCCCGGCGCGGGGGCGGCGGTCGGGATCGGGTGGAAAGGCAGGCGCGCGACAGTGAACGAGCGGTATTCGTCGTGGGCTGCCCGGAATACGCCCGAAGAGCTGCCGCTGGCCGCGCGCTACCAGAGCGCGGACCCGATTCGGTGGCACGGCAGCATGGTCTACCCGATGTACACCGAACAGGTCGGCCCAGCACCCACCACCGTCACCTTGACGATGATCTCGGCGGCCCCACCCGCCGGACTGCGCGGGCTCGGGATGGGACTCTCGGTCGTCGACGGGCACCTGGACCTGCACGGACGTTCACTCGCCGGCGTCGACGCGTGGAGCGACGCGCTCGCGGCGGGTGTCAGCTTCGACGTCACGCCCGCCGCGCCGGTGACCCTGGTGACCCTGACACCGGTCTGGGTGGACGAATTCGGCACGCAGAAGTCCTGGGCGGGCAACTACGGCATCGTTGTCGAGCACCAGCCCAACGGTCGCGTCGTTTTGTGGTGCAGCATCGGCGAGGGACCGCCGAACTTCGCGAACCTGGTGGTGGAAGTCTCTACCGCTCCCACACCCCTCGCCCCGGAGCCGTCGGCGGCCGCCACACCCGCGACGACTCCGATCGGCATGAGCCCGACCCCCTCGCTTTCCGCTTCTTCGGCGGGTCCGCCCACCGCGCCGACCATGCCGGTTCCGCGGATCGACGCGACCGCGGCCTCGCTCGAACCCGCGGCCGCGGTCGAGTGGCTTGCCGCCGATCCATCCGCGGCCGTGGGTGGCGGGAACGGGCAAGCGTCGCAGAGCACGCGGCCCCGGCGAGCGGGCAGCCTTTTTCCGAACCTGCAGTCGTCGCGCGCCGCACGATCCACTCCGGAAGCTCCACACTCTGCTTCCGGCTCCCCAAGCCCGGACAACCCGCAAGCGGCGCCGAGCCTGTTCGCCGGGCAATCCGCGACGGACGTCGCACACAGTGGTCCCGATCCACGCACCGCCGACAGCCGGTCCGAAGTGAATGGCGTCTGGCGGAATCCGCAGACGCATGCCGAACTACCCGCGCAAGGTTTCTACATCCGTCCTCGCACCGAGAGATCCACGGCGGACTCGTACGGCGCCTTCGGCCCCCCGGTCGCGCATACGCATCCGCCAGAAGACCCGGCACGCCCGGTAGCCGCCCCACTGATCGGCAATACGCCACCCGCACCGGAATTCCCGCCCATCCCTCGCCCCGGGGCCGACGGACCGCGCACCGGCTCCAGCCCGCTGGTCGCGAACCCCTGGAGCGCACCGGACCCCTTTCGCGCGTTCGCCCGCAACGGCGGGCACACCAGGTCCCAGGCGGAGATTTCGCCTCCTGCGTCTGCGCCTCCGCAGGAGGACCCGCATCCCGCCGAACCCTCCCCCGGCTCTGCCACCTCTCGATCGGCGGCGAAAGGGCCACACACTGATTCCGGCTCGCCGGTCGCGGACCCCCGGACCGCAGCGGACCCCTATCGCGCATTCGACCCCATCGGCACCCACCCGCAGCCCGTGGCAGACACTCCGCTCGCCGATCCCGGCGCCGCGAAGCCGAATCCCGCACCGGACGTGTCGGAATTCTCCGGCCAACCGGTGTCGCAGACGGCGCCGCCCGCAGCGAATACACCCGCCGGAGTGATCGGCCCGCTGGTGACGAGCACTCCTCCCGCGGCGAGTACGCCGATCGCCGCGCCCGGCATCCAACCCGACGCCCCGCAGGCTTCGGACGGGCTACCACGACTCGCCGAACACCCCGCCCCGGTCGATGCGCCGCCGCGGGCGAGCGAGGAAAAGCAGTCCGGCGATCCCGGATATCGTGGTGCGCTCTACGACCTGGGCGTAGCGATGTACCGCCGGGGCGAGGAGGACCAGGCGTGCGGATTGTGGGCGCAGGCCTCCGAGGCCGGGCATGCCGGCGCCGCATACGAACTCGGCATGGTTCGACTACGGCGCGGCGATCCCGTCGGAGCCGAGTCCTGGTGGCGCACCGCCGCCGACCGCCGCGAGCCGCGGGCCATCGCCGAACTCGCCGATCTGCTCGACCAGCTCGGCAAACACGCGGAGGCCAAGTCCTGGCGGACATTCGCCGCCGAGCTACAAGACGCGGACGTGGTGGGTCAGCCGACATCCCCCTGAATCCCACCCCCGACCCCGCGGGAAAGAAGTGGCACCGGGATGCGCGGATGTCGTACGTTGCGGGACATGTGTGGCAGTCCTGGCGTGAACGGAGCGTACGCGGTCGGCGCGTATCACATCCGGCTGCGTACGGAGGCCCGGGTTCTGCCGGCGCACCGTATCGCTCCGATCTCCTGATCCGTTCGAGCGGTATCCGCATCGGCGGCCGGTAGCGGCCGCCGGGTTCTTCGTGCCCCGGCATGGGTCCGGGCGAATCGACCTTCCCGATTCGACCACTCCGTTCGGAGGACACCCATGTCCCACCATCGTTCCCTCTCGCGTGCCCGCGGCAGTGCGGCCGTCGCCTCGAACACGCGAAAACTGCTGTCGCAGAATTTCCTCACCGATGCCGGCGCCGCCCGGCTGATCGTGCGCGCCTCCGGCATCACCGCCGACGACCTCGTCCTCGAAGTCGGACCCGGCGACGGCATGCTGACCAGGCAATTGCTGAAGGCGGGCGGCCGTGTCCAGGCATACGAGAAGGATCCGCGCTATGCGGCACTGCTACGCCGCCGATACGCCGACGATCCGCGAATTCGGTTGTACCACCGCGATTTCCGCACGGTGCGCCCGCCGCGTCAGCCGTTCGCGGTAGTGGCCAACGTGCCGTTCGGCCGCACGACCGACATCGTGCGCTGGTGTCTGGCCGCCCGAGGACTCACCTCGGCCACCCTGCTCACCCAGCTCGAATTCGCCCGCAAGCACTCCGGCGACTACGGGCGATGGACCAAGCTCACCGTCGGCCACTGGCCGACGACGGCGATCGAGCTGGGTGCGCGCGTCGGCAGGCTCAGCTTCCATCCGGTTCCGCGGGTAGATGCCGCCATCCTGCGGTTGCGCACCCGGCCGGCTCCGCTGCTGCCGCGCGAACGGATCGGCGAGTACCGCAGGCTGGTCGAGCTGGGCTTCTCGGGGGTCGGGGGCAGTGTGGCCGCGTCGTTGCGCCGGGAGTTCCCCGCTCGCGCGGTGCACAGTGCCTGCCGGGCAGCCGGGATCTCGCTCGAACAGCCGGTCGGGCTGGTCTCACCCGATCGCTGGCTGATCCTGTACAGCGCACTGCGCGCGTGAACCGGGCTCGCTACAGGAACGTATCGGATACATTCATGCATCGAGACGAGGACAGGAGCGGCGTGACCAACTTCGGCGACTATCAGAACGAGATCTATTTCCAGGGCCTCGCAGGTGTGCTGCCCGATTTCCCGATGACCTACGCCGAGCTGGAAGCGAAGGCCCAGGCGGCGCTACCGCCAGGCATCTGGTCGTATGTGGCGGGCGGAGCCGGCGACGAACTCACCCAGCGTGCCAACGTGGTGGCTTTCGAGAAACTGGGCCTGGTCCCTCGCATGCTGCGCGCGAACAAGACGCGAGACCTCTCGATCGAGCTGTTCGGCATGACGCTGCCTACGCCGGTCTTCTTGGCCCCGGTCGGGGTGATCGGATTGTGCGCCCAGGACGGGCACGGCGACATCGCCACCGCTGAGGCCGCGGCGCGCACCGGCGTCCCGATGGTCGCCTCCACCCTCGCCGTGGATCCACTCGAACAGGTGGCGGCGGAGTTCGGTGACACCCCCGGAATGTTCCAGCTCTACACCCCAACCAACCGGGACCTCGCGCAGAGCCTGGTCCAGCGGGCCGAGGCGGCAGGCTTCAAGGCCATCGTGGTCACCTTGGACACCTGGGTGCCCGGCTGGCGCCCGCGCGATCTGGCGATATCCAACTTCCCGCAGTTGCGGGGGCACTGCCTGGCCAACTACTTCAGCGATCCGGTGTTCCGCGGCTTGCTGTCCAGTCCACCCGAGCAAGATCCGAAGACCGCCATCCTGACCTGGATCTCGCTCTTCGGCAACGCGTTGACCTGGGATGACCTGGCATGGCTTCGGTCGCTGACGAAGCTGCCGCTCGTGCTGAAGGGCATCTGTCATCCCGACGACGCGCGGCGAGCCAAGGACGCGGGCGTGGACGGCCTCTACTGCTCCAATCACGGCGGCAGGCAAGCCAACGGAGGTATCCCGGCGATCGAGCATCTGCCCGAGGTGGCGGCGGCGGCCGACGGTCTGCCCGTGCTGTTCGACTCCGGCGTCCGCACCGGCGCCGACATCGTCAAAGCGCTGGCGCTCGGTGCGACGGCCGTCGGGATCGGCCGTCCCTACCCGTACGGACTCGCCCTCGGCGGCGTCGACGGCCTCGTGCACGTGGTGCGTTCGCTGCTCGCCGAGGCGGATCTGCTGATGGCGGTGGACGGGTACCCGACGATCGCGGATCTGGGTCCGGAAGCGATCCGACGGCTTACCTGACCCGTGCGTGCGCGAGATCGGCGGCTGCCGTGCGAAACGCCCCGCGCGTGCGGCCCGCCCAGCGGTTGGGCGGGCCGCACGCGCGGGGCGGCTCCGGCTCAGGCCGACAGCGGCGTGAAGTCGCGGCTGCCGATGTAGCCCGGTCGCGGCGCGGGCGCGGCGAACGGTTCGACGAGCGTGTTGTGCACGCTGTTGAACACCACGAAGATGTTCGATCGCGGAAACGGCGTGATGTTGTTCGACGACCCGTGCATGAGATTGGAGTCGAACAGCAGCGCCGAGCCCGCCCGGCCGGTGAACTGACTGATCCCGTAGCGGTTCGCCAGCGCGGTGATGTCGTCGGTCGTCGGCACGCCGATCTCCTGCTCCTGCAACGACTCCCGATAGTGCTCGGCCGGGGTGCTGCCCAGGCACGGCACGAAGGTGTGGTGCGAGCCCGGCATCACCATGAGGCTGCCGTTGATCGGGTAGTTGTCGGTCAGCGCGATCGACAGGCTCACCGCACGCGGCGCGGGCATGCCGTCCTCGGCGTGCCAGGTCTCGAAATCGGAGTGCCAGTAGAAGCCGGTGCCGCGGAAGCCGGGCATGTAGTTCACCCGGCTCTGGTGCACGTACACCGGCGACCCCAGCACCTGCTCGGCGAGCCGGAGCACCCGCGGCTGCCGCACCAGTTCCGCGATCGCCTCGCTCAGCTCGTGCACTTCGAAGACCGAGCGCACCCGGTTCGAGGACTTCTCCACGATGACCCGGTCGTCGTCGCGCAGGGCCGGATCGTTCGCGAGCCTGCTGATCTCGCCGCTGAACTCGGCCACTTCGTCGGGCGTGAGCAGCTGGTCCATGATGGCGAACCCGTCGGCGTCGAACGAGGCGAGCTCCGGGCTCTCGATCTCTCCCCACACCGCGGGGTCGGCGCGCTCCAGATGCGGAGCGGGCGTGCCGAGACGGGTCGGGTAGCGATCGTAGCGGGCCGTCTCGGGCCGGGTTTCGGTGTGCTGCAGAACCATGGGTGTTCTCAACCTCCGATGTTCGCGGCGACCAGCGGGTAGACGCCGTTGCTGTCGTGAACCTCCTGCCCGGTGACCGGCGGATTGAACACGCACATCATCCGCATCGTGGTGCGCACTTCCAAGCGGTGCCGCTCGTGTCCGTCGAGCAGGTACATCGAACCGGGTGCGAGCTCGTAGGTGACGCCGTTGTCCAGATCGGTCAGCGTGCCCTCGCCCTCGACGAGCCACACGGCTTCCACGTGATGCACATAGTGGAACTCGTGCACCGTCCCCGCGTCAATGGTGGTCTCGTGGAAGGAGAAGCCGACGCCGTCGCCGCCGAGGATGATGCGCTTGCTGCGCCAGCCCTCGCCCGCCACATCGCGCTCGGTGCCGGTGATCTCCGCGGTGCTGCGCACGATCATGCCATCGCCCCCATTCCGCCGCACACCGACTCGACGGCGCCGGTGAGGATCTGCAAACCCTGGTCGAGTTCCTGGTCGGTGAGCGTCAGCGGCGGCAGCAGCTTCACCACCTCGTCGGTGGAACCGGAGGTCTCCACCAGAAGCCCGCGCTCGAAGGCGATCTGGCAGACCTTGCCCGCCTGCGAGGGATCGTCGAACACCACGCCTTGCACCAATCCGCGGCCACGGGTCGAGACCCCGGGGAAGTATCCAGCGAGCTCACCGAGGGTGCGCGCGATCTTCTCGCCCTTGACCTCGGTCGCCTTCTGCAGGGCGTCGTCGGACCAGTAGTGGCGCAGTGCGGTCGTCGCGGTGACGAACGCGGGGTTGTTGCCGCGGAACGTTCCGTTGTGCTCGCCCGGGGACCACTCGTCGAGTTCCGGCTTGAACAGCACCAGCGCCATCGGCAGGCCGTAGCCGCCGATCGACTTCGACAGCGTGACGATATCGGGCGTGATGCCCGCGATCTCGAAGGAGAAGAACGGCCCGGTGCGGCCGCAGCCCATCTGCACGTCGTCGACGATCAGCAGGATCTCCCGCTCCGCGCACAGGCCGGCGAGGTGCCGCAGCCACTCCGCGCGGGCGACGTTGACGCCACCTTCACCCTGCACTGTTTCCACGATCACCGCGGCCGGGCGGTCGAAGCCGGACGACGTGTCGTCGAGCACCTTCTCCATCCACTGGAAGTCGGCGGTGGTGCCGTCGAAGTAGCCGTCGTAGGGCATGTGCGCGGCGTGCACCAACGGCACACCGGCGCCGGCGCGTTTGGCGGCGTTGCCGGTGACCGACAGCGCGCCGAGGGTCATGCCGTGGAATGCGTTGGTGAAGCTGACGATGGTCTCGCGACCGGTGACCTTGCGCGCCAGCTTGAGCGCGGCCTCGACCGCGTTGGCGCCGGTGGGGCCGGGGAACTGGACCTTGTAGTCGAGCCCGCGCGGGGTGAACAGAGTGTCGCGCAACGTCTCCAGCAGTTCGCGTTTGGCCGCGGTCGACATGTCCAGGCCATGGGTGATGCCGTCGCTCGCGATGTAGTCCAGCAGCGAGCGCTTGAGCACGTCATTGTTGTGGCCGTAGTTCAGTGCGCCTGCGCCCGCGAAGAAGTCCAGGTACTCCTTGCCTTCCTCGTCGCGCAGCCAGCTGCCCTTCGCCGTGGTGAACACGGTGGGCCAGGCACGGCAATAACCGCGCACGTTCGACTCCAGGCTTTCGAAAACGGTGGTGTCGGCGTTGATCATCGGTGATCCTCCTCGGTGGTGCGGGCGGTCGGGGCGATGTGATACAGGTCTTCGGGTGCATGGCTGTCGGGGAAGACGCCGGCGTCGAACAGGGGGCGCTTGGTCAGATCCGCGCCCCGGGCCGCCGCCACCGACGTGAACAGGGCGATAGAGCCTGCGTTGTCCGGTGAGATGGTCGTTTCGAGCACTGAAACGCCCTGCGCCGCAACACTGTTCAGCAACGTGTGGAGCAGCTCGGCACCGATCCCGCGTCCTCGCTGCGAGCGGTCCACCGCGATCTGCCAGACGAAGACGGTGTCGGGCGCCTGCGGGCGGACGAACCCGATCACGTAGCCGACGACGCGGCCGTCCAGTTCGGCGACCACCGACGTTCCGGCGAAATCGCGGCACCACATCAGGTACGCGTAGCTCGAATTGAGGTCGAGCACCGCGGAATCCTTCGCGATGCGCCACATCGGAGCGCCGTCACCCAGGCGGGGCGTGCGCAGGACCACGGCGGGTCCGGTGTCCTTCCGAGACGGGGTGGCCCCGAGAGCGGCAGCGGCGTTGCCGACGCGCGATCGCTCGATCTCCGCTGGGGACAGGGTTGGCACTGACATACAACTCCCTCGTCGATCAGCAGTACTTATCCAGGCTTACGAAGCGACTTTGAGGTGAACCAGTCGACTTCTTTACGGTCGTATTACGGTTGGATGTCACCGAGCCGGGGCAACCGCACGACGAATCGCGCGCCCCCGCCAGGGCGGTCTGTGCAATGCACCCGTCCGCCGTGTGTGGCGACCGTCTCGGCGACCAGCGCCAGGCCGATGCCGGTCCCGTCGGGCGAGCGGCGGCCACTGCGGGCGGTCGCGAAGCGTTCGAATATCCGGTCGCGATCCACGGCCGGTACTCCGGGGCCCGCGTCGTCGACGGTGAGCACGGCTTCGGTGCCATCGCGGTCGACGGTGACCGCGACCACACCGCCGCCGTGCCGGTCGGCGTTGTGCAGCAGATTGGCCACTGCCCGCTCCAGCTCCACCTTGCGGCCGCGCACGGTGACGTCTTGGCGTACCGAGAGCAGCTCGCCCGGGTAGCGGCGATCGGCCAGGGTATGGACCAGCAGGTCGCGCACCGACAGGGGTTCGGCGTCGCCGTGGTGCATCCGCGCCTCCACCCGCGCCAGGGCGAGCAGATCGTCCAGCAGCTTGCGCAGATGCTCGACTTCGGCGGTGACCAGGCCGAGCGCCCGCTGCGAACGTTCCGGCAGATCGCCGCGATGCCGGTTGAGCACGTCGACACCGGCCATCAAGGTGGTCAGCGGCGTACGCAGCTCGTGGCTGACGTCACCGAAGAGCCGGTGCTCCCGCTCGATGCGCCGTTGCAGCGAGTCCACCATGGTGTTGAACGCCTCGACGGTGATCGCCAGGTCCTGGTCGTCGGTCGCGGGCAACCGCTGGTCGAGGTCGCCGGAGGCGATCCGCGCGGCCGTGCCCGCCAGCTGGTGCAGCGGGGTCAGCACTCGCCTGCTCGCCCACCAGCCCACCGCGGCGCCGATCAGGGTGACCACCACGGCGCAGCCGATCAGCACATTGCGCAGCAGATCGAGATCGGCGTTGAGGTCTCCCGGCGATTCGCTGCCCGCGTGCGGCCGCTGCGCTTCCAGATAGCCACGGCTGATCACGAACACCGAGACGACCAGCACCAGCGACATCAGCGCGGCAATCGTCGCGAAGACGGCGGTCACCCGGGCGCGCAGACTCCAAGCGTTCGGACTCCAGCGTTCGGCGTCGAGACAGCGTTCAGCGCCGCACATCGAGGCGGTAGCCGAGCCCGCGCACCGTCACCACGATGCGTGGATCGGACGGATCCCGTTCGATCTTCGTGCGCAACCGGCGCATGTGCACGTCCACGATTCGCTCGTCGCCGAAGAATCCACGGTCCCACACGCGTTCGAGCAGCACCGTGCGGCTGAGCACACGGCCCGGAGATTCGGCCAGCTCACAGAGCAAACGGAACTCGGTGAGCGTGAGCCGGATCTCCTCGTCGCCGCGGCGCACCACACCGCTGTCCTGAGCGAGGACCAGCGGGGCCGTGTCGTCGGCCTCGAGCACCATCTCCTGGGGCGTCTCCCGTTCGGAGGAAAGCCGGGACCGGCGGCGCACCGCGCGCATGCGGGCGGTGATCTCCTTGATCTCGAACGGCTTGGTGACGAAATCGTCGGCGCCTGCCTCCAGCGCGGCCACCACGTCGTGGGTGTCGTCGCGGGCGCTGACCACGATGATCGGGACGTCGTGGTCGCGGCGGATCTCGCGGATACATTCGAAGCCGTCCATGCCGCCGAGCATCAGATCGACGATCATCACATCGGGAACACCATTGCTGCGCAGATGAGTGAGCGCGTCCTCGGCTTCTTCCGCCTCGTCGACGTCGTACCCTTCGTCTTCCATAGCGAGCCGCAACGCACCACGGACCCGGTCGTCGTCTTCCACGATCATCAGGTTTGCGCTCAAGACCCTATCCCTTGCAGACATGCGCAAGCGCGTCACGATGCGGACAACCGCATCCCCATACCGACGCGACCTTCCGCTTTTCGAGCAACCTTTGCTCGATTTCGAGTACCCCGGTGCCCCGCCGGTAAACGTCCGGCAGACCGACGCGGGGCTTCCTCGTCCTTCCATCGACGCTATACGCCCGCCCGGCTCGCCGGACAGCGGGGCGGTGGCGCAGCGCGGCTCTCGCGCGCCGCGTGCAGTGCGCAAAAGAGGTCTCCGTCCCCGAAAGGACCTTGGTAGCAGGTTATTTAGCTCGAACGATCGAACGAGCCGCAACCTGTGCGGCGCGCAGGACCGAGTGCGAAGCCCGCCAGGACAGCGTGCCGTGTGTCACACACTCCGGCTACGACGATCGCGGAGGCTCGCAGGTGATCGGTCTCACGGCAGTGCCAGCGGCCCACCGGCTATCGCGGCGGCTCCAAACGGTTGAAGTTGCTCGGCGGACGGCCGGCGCCGGGCTCTTGATACCAGAAGCGCAATCTACGGGCATCGAAGGTGGCGAACCACTCGTCCCAGTCCACCCGGCGCAGCACCGCTCCTCCGTACCCGGGAAAGTCGAAACGCAGCACCCCGAGCCGTCCGTCGTACTCGCTGCCCGGCACAGTCGCAGGCCGTGCGCCGCGCTGCTCGGCCCAGCGGCGGATAACGTCGTGGTTCCTCGTGACGGAAATACCGCGAGCATGGGGCGACAACCCTGGCCCACCCGGTCCGAACCGCGGATTCCGGGTGCCTGGGCGGCGCTGGTCGGTCATGACGAGCTCCTCGAGCCATCGGCATCTGTTGTCCGGTTCCTGTCTTGATACCCGTCCGCGAACTTCCGCAAACTGGTCGGCCGGACCGCGGGTGACGCGAGGGGCAGACCGGTTCGTCCGGCGGCCGATGGGTAACCGGCCGATGTTCGCCCGTACGAGAAGGAGTTGGCATGTCCAGTCACACCGCGGCACAGCCGGTCCCGCCCACACCCGATCCGGATTCGGTGCCGCCCATCCCGGAGCCGGACCCGGTACCGCCGATTCCCGAGCCGGACCCCATTCCGGATCCGAATCCCGTTCCGCCGGAACCCGATCCGAATCCGCTGCCGCCGGTGCCCGGTCCCGCGCCACGGCCACCCGCACCCGGCCCCGCGCCGACGCCTCCGATACCGGACCCCGGCCGCCCCTCGCCGGACCCCGGCCTGCCCGGGCCGTCGCCGGACCCGGCTCCGCCGAATCCGGTGTAGGCCGAATCCGATGCAGCCGACCCTGGGTCAGTCCCGCATCGCCTGTTCGCGCAGCGAATTCAAGGTCCGGGACAGAATGCGCGAGACGTGCATCTGCGAGACCCCGAGCCGCTCGGCGATCTGATTCTGCGTCAACGATTCGAAGAATCGCATGATCAGCACCTGACGCTCACGTTCGGGGAGCTCACCGAGCAGCGGCTGGACGGCCATGACGTCCTCGACGAGGTGGTAGGTGGGCTCTTCGATGCCGAGGCTGTCCAGCAGCGGCTGCGGAGCGCTCTCGGCGTCCTCACCGGCGACCGCGTCGATGGACGCCGACTGGTAGGCGTTGCCCGCGATCAGCGCTTGGGTCACCTCGACGAGATCGACCTCCAGCTCCGCCGCGATCTCCCTGGCCCGCGGCATCCGGCCCAATCGCTGCGACAGCGTCTCGACCGTGGGCCCGATGCTCAGCTGGATCTCCTTGGTCCGGCGCGGCACCCGCACGGCCCAGGTGTTGTCCCGGAAATGCCGCCGGACCTCGCCCATGATGGTGGGGACCGCGAAGGACAGGAACGGCGACCCGCGCGACACATCGAAACGGTCGGCTGCCTGCACCAGCCCCAGCCGCGCCACTTGCAGCAGGTCATCGAAGTTCTCGCCGCGCCCGGAGAACTTCCGCGCGATGTGTTCGGCGAGGGGCAGGCATCGTTCGATCAGCTCCAAGCGCATGGCCTCGCGCCGCGCGTCGCCGGGTTCCAATGCGGCGATCTTCTCGAACAGCGGCTCGATGTTGTCGTAGGTGTCCCCACGCGACCTCGATTCACCCGCCATTGCGGGCACCCCGCACCCAGCTGAAATCGATCACTGTCGGATATCCCCCGCGAACGCTGTCGTAGGACCCCTGCGCGGCGGCGATCGAGTCGCTCAGCGTGCGCACGATGTGCCAGCCCAGGCCGGCATGACCCATCACCGACTCGGTCACCGCGACCGACGAGACGTGCACGAACATCTTGTCGGTGTCGTAGGTGAACTCGCAGTCGATCGTCGAGCCCGCCGCAGCGTCGAGAATGAGGGAAGTCGCCACTTCGTCGAGCGCCAGGCGGATGTCGGTCACCTCGTCCAGGGCGAAGTCGGCGATGAGGGCAACGGTCTCGGCGAGCGCGCGCAGCATGGTCAGCTGCTCCAGCCGGGCGGGCACCCGTACACCGATAGTCGTTGTGTCGGTAAAGGATCGGGAAGTCCACTCCCCCATTTGCCCATCACCACCTTGTCCTCACAGCCACTCCACCGTGGCCTGCGTACCGCTGCGGTTTTCCTCGACCACCGGAACACCGCAGGCGCCGCGGACTGTGGAGCAGAAATACCGCCGCGTTCCTCGTCGAGGACGTACCCGCCGCGACCGGATCGAAACGCGGGTCAGTCGGCGGCGCTGCGCTCGTGAGCGGTGAGCAGCAAATGGTCGAACTCGGTGCGCAGCCCGGGCGGGACACCGGTCAGACCGGGCAGATCGGCGACCAGCCGGGCGGCCAGTATCCGCAGCTTGACGTTGGTTTCCTGCGATCGCCAGCTCAGCACCCGGAAAGCCTGCTCGGGACCGATGCCGTAGATCAGCATGAGCGCGCCCTTCGCCTGTTCGATCACCGATCGGGCGGCGTACAGCTCGGGCAGGGCGTCGTCCAGCGCCTCCTGCCGGTGTTCGGCGAGGGTGCCGGTGACGTCGATGTAATAGCCCGAAGTGCCGACCACCCGGCCCCCCTCGTCGGTCATCCGATCGGCGACCAGGATCACGTGATGCACCGCGCCTGCGGTATCGATGATGCGATGCCTGCTGGAGAACGGTTCCGCGTCGGCGATCGATCGCGCCAAGGCGCTGGCCACCGCCTCGCGGTCGTCGGGGTGTTTGTGCGTCAGCAACAACTCCGTCGTCGGCGTCACCGACCCCGGTCGGTAGCCGTGCATCGACGCGACCTCGTCCGACCACTCCCATCGCTGGTCGGCGAACCAGAAACGGAAACCGCCGACGCTCTGCGGCGTTCCCGTACCGATCACCCGATCCAGCGCGAGCGCCTCCTCGGGCTGGACCGACCTGCTTTCACTCACCGCAGAAGTATCCGATGCCAATGCACCCGGTGTGACCGGATCGGGGGGGTCACACCGCGGGCACGGGCTTCGAGGCGGCCTCCGGCTCAGGCGTCCAGTGCTGTCCGCATGGACGAGTAACGGGGGAACAACGATCGCACGCCGGTCACCTCGAGTGCTCGCTCCACTCCCGGTCCGCCCGCGACGATCCGCAGATCCGGACGCCCCATCACGTCCCTGCGCAGCGTGCCGAGCCGCGCGGCCGCGCGCAGGCTCAAAAACCTCGCCGCGCGCAGATCGATCACCACCGCATCACACGGTGACTGCAAGGCCCGGTCGACCGTCTCGAAGAACTCGGCCGACACGGCGGCGTCCAACTCGCCTTCGACTCGGACCACCACGCATTCGCGGCGGCGATCCACCCGCTGTGCCCACAACCGGTTGTCCCGACGACGTCCCGGTCCCGAACCATTGAGATGCACGCCCTCGGCATGCTCTCGTAGCAGAGAAATGGCAGACAAGTCGAACCTCCCGTGTAGGGGGTTTCCAGTCCTCCGCGGCGGCCGGGACGAGGGCGAATCGGTTGCCGTGCCGTCCCATCGACCGGCTGCGCCGAATGCGTCGAACCGGGGTCGGCTGTGATCTCAACCTTCCTACAGTGTGGCACGGTCGACACGTTCCCGACAGCGTTCGGTAGGAGAACGTGACCCGTCGCCGGTGGTCCCGAAACCGGGAAAAACCGACCGTTCGGCTCGCGATCTGCCCGCTGACGTGGGGTTTCATCGGCGCGTCTCCGGGCATACCTCGACATATTCCCGAACGTCACGCGATGCCGGTCGTAGGGCAAGCGCGCGGATGAGCGCGTCCGCACGGCGCCCGCGACGAGAACGGAGCACCCGGTGAAGATTGCCATCGTTTCCGAAGACGCCAGCCCCCTCGCCGACGGGAGCCCTGCCGACGGGGGCGGCCGCGGTGCGTACGTGGCCGAATTGTCGGCGGCCTACGCGCGCCGCGGGCACGAGGTGACGGTCTATACCCGGCGCATCGGTCCGCGGGCCCCCGCCGAGCTGCTCGCCGAGGGCGGCTATCGCGTGGTGCACGTCGCAGCGGGACCGCCCACCCCGCTGCCGAGCGATCGGACATTGCCCTACCTCGGGGATTTCGGCACGGTCCTGCGGCGGCACTGGGCCGCCGAACGACCGGATATCGTGCACGCGCACTACTGGAAATCGGGACTCGCCGCCGAGCTGGCCTCGCGCGCCCACGGCATCCCGGTGGTGCTGACCTTCCACGGCCTCGGCACCGTGCAGCGGCGCTGCGAAGGACTCGCCGACCCGAGTCCGCGCTCGCGGATCCGATTCGAGCGGCTCATCGCGACGCGGGCCGCGCACGTGGTGGCGACCTGCTCCGACGAGGTCGCGGAGCTGGCCCGGATGGGTGTGCCGCGGTTCCGGACCACGATCGTACCGCACGGCGTCGACCTCACCGCGTTCACCCCGGAGGGCGCGGTCGCCGATCGGCACGCCACACACCGATTGCTCGCGTCCGGAGAGTTGGTGCGGCGCAGCGGATTCGACCCGGTGATCCGAGCGCTGCAGGACCTCCCGGACACCGAACTGGTGATCGTGGGAGCCCCCGCCGCCGACGACGAAGACGACGCCGAAGGTCGCCGGCTGCGCCGCCTCGCCTCGGATCACGGTGTGCGCGAGCGTCTCCGGCTGGCCGGAACGGTGACGCGGCAGACGTTGCCGCGGCTGTACCGCTCCGCGGACGCGGTGCTCTGCACGCCCTGGTACGAGCCGTTCGGCCGGGTGGCCCTGGAAGCGATGGCCTGCGGCAAGCCGGTGATCGCCACGCCCGTCGGCGGTCTGCTGGACACGGTGGTCGACGGCGTCACCGGACGATTCGTCGCCCCGCCCGAACCCGACGCGATCGTCCGGGCCGTGCGTCCCTTGCTCATGGACTCGACGCTCCGCGAAACCTGGGGCGCCGCAGGCTATCAGCGGGCCGCGAGCCGGAATTCCTGGGATCGGGTGGCGACCGAGACGCTCAGCGCCTATCACCGCGGCGCCCCCGCCCACGCGGGAGAAGTGGTCTCCTGGGCTCGCTGACTCGGGAGTGTTCGCGTCAAGAGTGGTCGGCGCGGACATCCTCGGAGCCGCTGCGCCAGCGCCACGGCGCGATGAGCCACGTCACCACGAACAACGCGACGGCGACGACGCCGGCCCCCACTGCCGCGGCCGTCCCCGTCACGTAGTCGACCACGAGGATCACCGCGCCGATCAACGCGAGACCCAGCAGTGCTACGCCCGCCATCGCGCACCGGTGCGCCGCCGCGACGACATTGCCCAAGCGGTGACGGCGGAACAGGATGCGATGCCAGGACACCGGGGCGATCAGGAACACCGTAGCCCCCAGCACCGCGGCCAAGGTGGCCATATAGAGCGCTCGCATACCCGGTGACAGTGTGCCGAACGACGCCTGGAACGGCAGGACCAGCAACGCACCGAAGAGGAACTGCACGCCGGTCTGCACGACACGCAACTCCTGGATCAGGCTGCCCCAGTTCCGGTCCAGTCGTTCGAGTTCGGTCTCGCCACGGGCGCGACGCGCCCAGGCGTCGTCCTCATCCTCGGGCACGCGCCGACTCCCGGCGATTGCGTTTCTCGAGCGCCTCGACGAGTTCGTCCGTGGTCATCCGCGAGCGACCGGCGATGTCCAGTCGCCGGGCGATGTCGAGCAGGTGCTCCTTGGACTTCAGTGCGGCGTAGGCGACGCGGTAGGCGCGCTGCTCGTCGCCGTCGTACTGTTGGAGCGCGGCGTCGTGCGCCTCGGCGAAGGTGCGCTGAGCCTTCTCCTCCGACCGCTGCAGCGTGCTCGGCAACTCCGACTGCTCGACGTCGCCGCGTGCTGTCGTCTTGGGCATAATCGCTCCTCTCCCGTTCCGAGGCCGGTGGTCCGGAGTGGTGCGAAAGCCCGGGTGCGCCGCCGCGTGGGCCCTCCGGATATCCGGACGCATACCCGGTGAAACGCCGATTAACCCGGTATCCGCCGGGTACCACCGCTGCATGGCCGTTACCACCGATCAGCTGCTGCATGCGCTCACCCGCACGGTGAACGCGTTGGCGGCGACAGATATCCGATTCGCGGTGGCGGGCGGCTGCGCGGTCTATGCCCGTGGCGGCCCCACCTCCCAGCACGACGTCGACATCTTCGTCAAACCAGAGGACAGCGGGCGAGCGATCCACACGCTGGCCCGCGCGGGCCTGCGGGTGTGCGACCCGCCGGAGAACTGGTTGCGCAAGGTCTACTCCGACGACATTCTCGTCGATGTCATCCACCGCCCGAATGATCGCGACGTGACCGACGAATTGCTCGACCGGGCCACCGAGATGCGAATCGGTCCTGCGAAGGCACCGGTGATCAGCGGCACCGATCTGATGGTGGACAAGATGCTCGTCTTCGACGCGCACCGCCTGGATCTCAGCCCGATTCTGCACATCGCGCGCGACCTGCGCGAGCAGGTGGACTGGGAGGCGGTGCGCGAACAGACCAAGGCCTCGCCCTACGCGCGAGCCTTCATGGGCCTGCTCGACGATCTCGGCATCACCCGCACCGGAAAGGTGGAATAGATGGAGCAGCCGCAATACCTGGTCGCACGGTTGCGCCGGGCGCTGGCCGAGGATCCCCGCACCGCCGAGCTCGGCGTGCAGGTGACCATTCGTGGCGACGTCGTGGCACTCGGCGGTGAGGTGAGCAGCGAGAGCTGCAAGCAGCAGATGGAAACCGTCGTGCACGAGCAGCTTCCGCACGCGCGGATCCACAACGACGTCCATGTCAACCGTCCCACGGCACCCGTCGAGACCGAGACGCTGCAGCCGGACGCACCCGAAAGGAGTTGAGCCGCATGCGGATAGCCGCCGTCGGTGATGTACATCTCGGCGTGGATTCGCGCGGGCAATGGCGACCCGCCCTGGAGGGCCTGTCCGAGCGAGCCGATGTGCTGCTGCTGGCGGGCGACCTGACACGCCACGGCAGCGCCGACGAAGGCCGGGTGGTCGCGGCGGAGTTCGCCGACCTGGGCCTGCCGGTCGTGGCCGTCCTGGGCAATCACGACTATCACGGCGACGCCGAACGCGAGATCGCGTCCGCGCTGACCGACCACGGCATCACCGTTCTGGAAGGAACCTCGGTGACGTTGAACGTCGACGGGAGCACGCTCGGGGTCGCGGGCACGAAAGGTTTCGGCGGCGGGTTCGCGGGCAAGTGCGCGAGCGTCTTCGGCGAACCTTTGATGCGCGAATTCGCCGCGCACACCGTGGACGTGGCCGCCGCGCTCGGCGAAGCGCTCGCCGCGCTGCGCACCGACATCACCATCGCGCTCACGCACTACTCCCCGATCAGCGACACGCTGCACGGCGAACCGAGGGAGATCTACCCATTCCTCGGTTCGTACCTGCTCGGCGAGGCGATCGACGAAAACGGCGCCGACCTGGCATTGCACGGTCACGCGCACGCCGGGACCGAGCGCGGCACCACTCCGGGCGGCATCCGGGTGCGCAATGTCGCCCAGCCGGTGATCCGAGCGGCGTACGCGGTCTACGACATGCACCCGGCCACGGTCTGAGGAAACGCCCAGCTCAGAAGTCGGTCGAGATCGCCTCCACCGTGCTGCCCGATTGGGTGTTGTCGACGGCGGTGGCGACGTCGGCCTGCGCGATGATGCCGACCAGCCTGCCCTGCTCCAACACTGGTACACGGCGTACCTGATGCTGCGACATGACCGACATGACCTTGCGCACGTCGTCGTCGGCTTCGACGGTGAACAGCTCCCCGCCTCCGAGTTCGCCCGCGTCGACGCCGAGCGGGTCCTTGCGCTGAGCGATCACTTTGACCACGATGTCGCGGTCGGTGAGCATTCCCTTCAGCTTGTCGTCCTCGCCGCAGATGGGCAAGGCGCCGACATTCAACTCCGCCATGCGCTGCGCGGCGGCGACCACGGTGTCGCTGGACCGGATGCATTCCACATTCACGGTCATGATGTCCCGTGCTGTTGTCATCGGGATCCCTCCTGGGACTTCTCTACCGGTAAGAGCGGCCCGAATCGGGCTGCTCGCTGACGTCGTACCCCCGTTTCGGATCCGTTAACGCGGGCATCCGACCGGTACGGCCGCTCCGGACGGGCCCGGCTCGAACGCTCGAGCCGTGGGCCGTCCGTGCACCGAAGACGTTGCCGCTCAGCAGAAAGGACATCCGATGCTGCCAGCACCGAACGAGCCGAACGCGGGATCCGGCGCCGGAGAGCAGCACGCACCCCGGACCCACACGTTTCCCGACGACACCCGCACCAACCGCACACACGCCGGTGAATCCATCGAGGACACCCGTAACTGGCCGGGCATCATCCTGGTCGCGATAGGCATCGTGGCCATGGCGCTCACGCTCACCGCCGCCGGGTACGGATTCGCGGGCTGGGCGGTGATCGCGGGTGTCGTCTGCGGCGTGTGCCTCATCGCGGGCGTCCTCGTGATCATCGCCGAACATCGCCGGATCAAGGCGCGAGAAGGCAAGCGGCTGCGCGACGCCGCCGGGCACTGATCGCCAGCCCGCCCGTGACGCCGCCCGGAAGACGCGGCTTCGACATTCAGGAGAAAGAAAGAATGACAAACCAGCCCAACCGGCCCTTGGGCCGCTTCGCGCTGCTCATGGGCGCGCTGGCGGCGGGCTCGGTGCTCACGGCGTGTTCGGCCGACGACGGTGATCCGGCCGCGGACACGCCCGCACCCGCGACCGTCTCGATCACCATGCCGGGGCCGTCCAGCTCGCAGGTGCCGAATACCGACGAGATCACCCCGGCGGCGGCCGAGCAGCTGTGCGACATGATGCGCGCCGACATCGACACCTGGCGTGGCCAGGGCGCGACGGTCGCCAAAGTGACGTTCAACGGCACAGTGCACAACTGGGCCGCCCGCAACGGCGGTCTCAACGACGTGGTCGTCACCGACCGGGGCACGATCGACGCCATCACCACGCAGAATTGCCCCGATGTCCGCGAGCAGGCGGTGCAGGCGCTGGACGTGCCCGACCTGGCCTCGGCTCTGGCGGGGTTCGGCCGATGAGCGCCGCGGGCCGCATGGGAATCGCCGCGCTCGCCGCGCTGGCACTCTGCGCAGGCGGATGCGGCGACGAGCCGGAGAAGATCGTGAACAAGGGCGGTGACACGCCGTGCAACGAATTCGTCGCCCAGGACAGCGACAAGCAGCGCATCACCACCGAGAAGTTCCTCGAGCAGGAACGCGAAGGTGATGGCACGCCCGACGCCAGGACCGTCGATGCCTCGATCGCGGCGATCAAGCTGATGTGCGCGGCACAGGCCAATCCGGATACTCCGATCCGCAAGGCCGACCTCACCGGCATCTTCGTGCCGAAATAGCGAGGGTTTCGAATCAGGCAGATCGGGCATCTCCGGATGTAGCAAGGACCGCTCGTCCGATTTCCGAATGCCGCTCCCGCGTGGGTGTCCAGGTGCCGACCTCCTCGGGAGTACCACCGTCATCCGTGCGTTCCCCCCTCGACAACGGCGTCGAGGTCCGTACACCGGCGGTGGGCTTCGAGCCCCGTTTCCCGGCCTTTTCTCGAACGACTCGAAGCTATGTGGCACACCCGCCCCGGGCCGCCGACGACGTCGGCCCGGGCGGCGGGGCCGTGCCCTTCGCGCCGAAGTGGAGGCTTTTTCCGTGACTGTGTTGCTCGCGCTGCGCGCGCACGGGTTGCGGGAGCTGCTGACCGCGGTTCCCGCGCTGCGCGCCTTGCACGACGTCCGCCCCCGACACCGGCTCGTACTCGCCGCGCCGGGATGGCTGCGTCCCGTCGTAGAACTGGCCGATTGCGTCGACGAACTCCATGCGACCCCGATGGCGGGCGGACTGCGCTGGAACGCTCCGCCGCCTGCCTTCGCGGTCAATCTGCACGACGCCGGGGCCGACAGCATACGCGCGCTGCTGGCGACCGATCCCGGCCAGACGATCACTTTCCGGCACAAGGACTTTCCGCAGTTGCCGGGTTCGCTGTGCGACCCTGGCCTGCACGAGACCGTGCGGTGGTGCCGACTGCTGGAATGGGCGGGTATCGCGGCCGACCCGGCGCGGCTCGACCTCACACCGCCGCCGGAGAGCACCGGTGAGCGCCGCTGGATCGTCGTCTATCCAGGCGGAGCGCCTGCTCGGCGCTGGCCCGCCGAGCGGTTCGCGACGGTGTCGGCCGGCCTGCGCGAGTGGGGGTATCCGGTGCGTATCGTCGGCAGCGCTGCCGACCGTCCGCTCGCGCGCGCCGTGGCCGAAGCAGCCGGATTGCCCGAAACCAGCGTGCTGGCAGGCGAACTCACACTGCGGCAGCTGGCCGTCACGGTGGCCGACGCCGCCCTCGTACTCAGTGGTGACACCGGTGTGGGGCATCTGGCTACGGCGTTCGGCACGCCGTCGGTGCTCGTCTTCGGCCCGGATTCGCCCGCGGTGTGGGGACCGCCGCCGGAACGGATGGCCCATGTCGCCTTGTGGGCCGGACACGTCGGCGATCCCCGGTCGGACGCGCCGGCGCCCGGGTTGGCGATGATCAGCGCCGCCGAGGTGCTCGCCGCGGCGGATCGGCAGCTCAGCAGTCAGGTCCGGGTGTGACGAGGAAGCGACGCGGGCGTTTCAGGCCGCCGAGACCGGCTATCTCGGGCTTATGACGTCCCTATGGTTGCACGGCGCGCAGGTTCCGGCGCGGTTGCGGTTGACGCCGGGATCGCACTTCGACACGGTGGTGATCGGCGGCGGGCTCACCGGACTGGTGACCGCACTGCTGCTCGTCGAGAACGGCGTCGAGGTGGCCGTGGTCGAGGGCAAGCGCGTCGGTGCGGGAACGACCGGCGCGACCACCGGGAAAGTCAGCCTGCTACAGGGGACCCGTGCCCAGCAGATCGCCAAGCACCACTCCGATGACGTCCTGCGCGACTACGTGGCGGCCAACCGCGAAGGCCAGGAATGGCTGCTGCGTTTCTGCGCCGCCCACGACGTCACCGTCGAGCGGGCCGCGGCGTTGACCTACGCGCAGACCGAGGACGAGATGTCCGCCGTGCGAGCGGAATACGCCGCGACGCAGAAGGCCGGTCTGCCCACTGAACTACTCTTCGAGCTGGATACCCCCTTCCCCGCGCACGGCGCGGTCCGCCTGGCCGATCAGGCACAACTCGACCCGATGGCGCTGCTGGCGGCGCTCGCGGCCGACGTGGAGTCGCACGGCGCGCCGATCTACGAATCCACCTCGGTTCGCGGCGTGCACCACGGCGCCCGCGGCGAACTCGTCGTCTCCACCGAGCACGGTGACCTCGGCGCACGCCGGGTGGTGCTGGCCACCGGGACGCCGATCCTCGATCGCGGCGGGTTCTTCGCCCGTCTGACTCCGCAGCGCTCCTATCTGACGGCCCTCCGCCTGGAGCGGCCCGCTCCGCGCGACATGTACATCAGCGCCGGCAGCCCGACCAGGTCCCTGCGTCGCGCGCAGGGACCGGACGGTGAGCTCCTGCTGGTCGGCGGCAACGGCCATGTCGTCGGCCGCGGCGGATCGACCCGCGAGAAAGTGGAGGATCTGGTGAGCTGGGCGCGAACCTGGTTCCCCGGCGCCGAACCGACGCACCGATGGTCCGCTCAGGACTACTCCCCCATCGGTGAACTTCCCTACGTGGGTCCGGTGCTGCCCGGTCAGAACGACATACAGCTGGCCACCGGCTACGCCAAATGGGGTCTGACCAATGGTGTGGCCGCGGCCATCGCGCTGGCCGGACGGCTCACCGGCACGCCGCCCCGGTGGGCGGGCGCCCTGGCGAGCTGGCGCCCGGACGAACTCAAGGCGCTACCGGCGGCCACGAAGATCAACAGTGCTGTGGCACAGAAACTCTCCGCGGGCTGGCTGCGGGTCGCGACCCACCACGACGGCGCCGCTCCGGACGAAGGCTGCGGCACGGTACTGCGCGAGGGCCTGCACCCGACCGCCGTGTGCACGGTGGACGGCGTCACCAACCGGGTCTCGGCGGTGTGCCCGCACCTGTACGGCATCGTCAACTGGAACGACGCCGAACGCACCTGGGACTGCCCGCTGCACGGGTCGCGTTTCGCCGCGGACGGCACGCTGATCGAAGGACCGGCCACCAGTTCGCTCACTCCCCTGCGCGTGCCGCGGGACACCCCCTGAGCGGACGGTCCGCCGGATCCGGATCGAACGCCCCGCGTCGGTCCGTCAGCGGCCTGGCCTCGGTCAGGATTCGGTCGACCGTCTGCTCGACCGTCGACTCCGAGGTGTCCAGCCAGAGTCCGATCCGGGGCGTGCTCTCGCGCAGCAGCGTGTCCAGCTCCGCCACGGTGAATTCGTCGTAGGCGACCTTGCCCCGCCCGGCCTCCCGCGCGGCGACCACCTCCGGGCGCGGCGCGAGCACCACGACATAGAGCGGGCGCGTGACGATGAGATCCGCCAGCCAGGGCAGGAAGTCGCCGAGCACGACGTCTTGCAGGACGGTCGTGAGCCCGGATTCGGCATAGGCGTCGGCGGTAGCGGCGGCGAGGCGGTAGCGCAACCGCAGCTGGGCCAGCGCCTCGGGCGATGGATCGGCGCTCATCTCCACCCGCCCGCGCACGACGAAGCGGCGGAACACGTCGCCTCGCACGTGCGCCGAGCGCGGCAGCCGTTCGGCCAATGCCTGGGCCACGGTGGATTTGCCCGCCGCCTGGATCCCGGTGATCAGATAGACAGCCGATGTCATGACGACGATCATGGCGAATCCGGCCCGACCGTCGGCGGGCGCCCTGCCGTGTTCAGTTGGCGGCGGCGGCTGCCTTCTGTTCGACATAGCGGTTCATCGCCCAGTTCAACCCGCGCATCGCGACGTTGTATCCGGGCGGGAAGTAGCGCTGCGCCCAGAAGCCCACCCGAATGTCGGGTGAGGTGAAGACCAGGTAGCGGTTGCGCTCGACGCCGCGCACGATCGACCGCGCCGCCGCTTCCGGCGTCACCGCGTGCCGCATGAACAGCGCCATTCCCCGCTGCACCGCTTCGGCCGTGCGATCGACACCCGCGATATCGACGCTGTCCACCATGGGTGTCGCCATCGCACCCGGACACACCAGGCTCACGCCGATGCGGTGGCGCGCCAGGTCGAAGCGCAGCACCTCCGACACCCCGCGCAGGCCGAACTTGCTCGCGCTGTACGGCGCATGCCAGGGCAGGCCGAACAACCCCGCCGCCGACGACACGTTCACCAGGTGGCCGCCGCGCCCGGCCGCGATCATCGGCGGGACGAACGCTTCGATCACGTGGATCGGGCCCATCAGGTCGATGTCGATGGTGCGCCGCCATTGGCTGTGCGTCAGCCGGTCGACGGTGCCCCAGGTGGCGATGCCCGCCACGTTCATGACGATGTCGACGCTGCCCACCGCCTCGTGCACCCGCGCCGCCAGCGCGACGACCTGATCGTAGTCACTGACATCGGCCGTCTCGGCCAGGTGCACGGTCGCACCGGCGGCGCGCGCGTCCGCGGCGGTCCGCGCCAGCCCCTCCGTGGCGATATCGGTCAGCACGAGCGCGGCGCCCTTGGCCGCCGCCGCGAGCGCCGCGCTGCGACCGAGACCACTGGCCGCCCCGGTGATCAGGCAGATTTTGCCGGCGAACTTCGTCATAGTGGACGACCATACGCAACCATGAACATTGCTGTCTATGGAACGGCCGGACGGCTCTCCCACGGAACAGGCGCCAGCGCGACCGTGATGTTGTCCCCGCCGCCGCAGCGCAACGCGAACTCCGCCAGCGCGCGGGCCGCCGCCGCGGGCGACGCGCCCGCCACCTGCTCGGCCAGCGCGGACGGGGAGGGAGCGTAGTTCCACATTCCGTCGGAGCACAGCAACAGCAGGCCGGGCCCCGAGACACGGACCGTCCGTACGCAGTTGTCCGCCCACGGCTTCGGCGGGCTGTCCGCGCCCAGCCAGCGGATCAACGTGTGCGCCCGGGGATCGGCCATCGCCGCACGCTCGTCCATCGCGCCCGCGTCGACCAGCGCCTGAGCCCACGAGTCGTCGACGGTCAACCGTTGGGCCTGCTCGTCGGCCGGTCGGCCGTCTCGGTCGGTAGGCAACCAATAGGCGCGGCTGTCACCGACATTGGCCACTGTGATCTCGGTTTCCGTGCCGTGGTGGGCGACGACGGCGGACACGTAGGTGCACGAGGGCGCGGGGCCGTCGGGAACATCGACGTCGCGGACCGCCTGCACCGCGGCCGTCAATCCGGCCATGATCGCCTCCGCCGCGGGCGCTCCGGTGGCGAGCGCGGCGGCGGTGGCCCCGACGCCGGAGCGGACCGCCGCACCCGAAGCCACCTGCGGGCGCGACGAGGTCGACACTCCGTCACTGACCGCGATCACGACGGATGCGGCCGCTGCGGGCGCGACACTTTCGAGCACCCCGGCCGCGACGGCGTCCTCGTTGCGCGCATGGACGATGCCTCGATCGGTGAGCACCGCGACCGCGCCGAGATCGGCGTCGAAGCGATCCGGCGCCGTGCGCGCCCGGCCGCATTGCGCGCAGCGCCCCTCCGCGTCGAAGCGGTCTCCCCCGCAATCGACGCACGGCGTCGGATCGTCACCGGGCAGCGCGACGTACCGGTAACCGAGTTCCAGACCACAGGACGGGCACCGCCTGCTGTCCAATCCGACAGCCGAGCATCCCGCGCAGCGTAGGTCGGCACCTTCATCGGTCATCGTTTCGCTCCCCCGGCCGACGATGCCGCGGACCCGGCATGCTCCGGAAGTCGTTGGCCCAACCGTAACCACAGTGGCTCGTTGCTGGTGCGAACTCCCACACCGTCCTCCTTCATCTCCCCGGCAGGCCGACTCCGATCGCGATAGTACGGGAGCGACGCGGGCTTCCGTCCCAGTGCTGGAGCGACCGCCCGCTGCCGGGCGGCACGATAGCCGACGGTCTGCCCGCGCCCGCGCGCCACCGCCTACTCCACCGGATAGCCGGCCCGGCGGGGGCCGCTGAAGCTCAGACCAACTCGGGCGCGCGATGCGAGCGCCGCCCCCGCGAGCGGAACGTCTGCGGAGGACAGCCCTGCCAGCGGCGGAAGGCGCGTATGAAGGAGGCCGCCTCCGCGTAGCCGAGCCGTGCGGCGACCTGTTCGGTGGTCATATCGGTGTGCGCGAGCAGCACCTCTGACATGGTCCGGCGCACCTCGTCCAGCAGTGCCCGGAACGACGTGCCTTCCTCGTGCAGCCGCCGAGACAGCGTCCGCGAGCTCATATACAGCCCGAGCGCGACCGTCGACTGATCGGGGATCTCACCCGGAGTGCGGACCAGGCGGTCGCGTACCGACCCCGCGACGCCGGTGCGCGTCCGGTACCGGTCGAGCAGATCGCGGCACAGTTGCCCGCAATTGTCCCGCGCGGCGTCGTTCGCCGGAGGCAACGGCCGGTCCAGCACACCGCGGTCGAAGACCACCGCGCTCACCGGCGCGCCGAATATCGGCGCGACGCCGAAGATGTCGCGATACCGCCTGATGTCGCGCGGAAAAGCATGCCGGAAACTGACCTGCCGTACCGGCACACCGACGGAGAACAGCTCACGATCGAAGGCGGGCAATCCGGCCAGGCTCGCCTCGGCGAAGAATGCCCGCATCCCGGGCGGAATGGTCGAGTCCTCGAACACCAGCCGCGCTTCGCCGCCGGCTTCCTCGACGGTCAATCGCCCGAACGGCACCGTACGACCGACGCAGCACAACCCCACTTCGATCAGCTCGCGCAGCGTCCGGCTGCCCAGCAGCGCGAGCCCCCACGGCCCGCGCGACCGCAGCCGGTGCCGGACCGCGGCCGCGAGGCCGAGCCCGGGCTCGTCACCGAAGCGACCGAGCACCGCGCGCACTACCCGCAGTTCGTCGTGCGCGGTGATCTCGGCGGCGGGATCGTCCAGCTCGGCGGGCCCCAACGCCGTACCGGCCAGGCACTCGGCAGGCGCCATGCCCCGCTCACCGGCGATGTGTACGAGAGCGCGCACGCCCGCGGCACTGCGGAGAGAATCCGGATCGACCATGGCTCGCATCCTCGATGAGCGGTACTACGCGGTATCGGCGCAATGTATCAATCGGGTGTCGCACGCATCGGTGGTTCGCCGAAATGCTGGTGCGCCACCCGCTGGCGCACTGTATTTTTCGTCATTTTTCGTCGCCCGAACAGCGGTCCGGTGCTCGCACGCGCTCAATCCCGCACGGTGATGCCGATGGAACGCGCGAAAGCGGGCGCCAGGTCGATCAGCTGCAGACCGGTGACCGTCGCTCCACGCAGGCTGTCGAGCCCCTCGGTGAACTCGAGGGCGGTCGCACCGCGCAGATCCACTTTCGCCAGCCGCGTCTTGCGCAACGACAGCCGGACGAGCGCCGAGCCGGGCACCGTGACGTCGGTGAGCGCGGCCTCGGCGAAGTCGCAGTCGCGCAGTACACAGTCGACGAAGGACACCTCGCGCAAGTGGGCGCCGCGGAAGTTGACCGAGTCGAACTTGCAGCCTTCGAACCGCACCCGCCGCAGGTTCGCGCCCGCGAAATCGACGCCGGACATCGCGCCCGACACCACCTCCCCGTCGAGCCATCCCGTGTCGGCCAGTTCGGTGCCCACCCAGCGGACGTGACGCAGCCACACATCGGTGAACCGGCTGTAGCGCAGACTTCCCCTGGTGAAGGTGATCGACGTGAACGCCGACTCGTTGAACCGCGCGTGCCGCACATCGGGATCGTCGAGCTCACCGCCGTCCAGCCGGACGCAGTCGTAGTCGCCTTCCGCCTCGAGGTCGCCGTCCGGGGCCGTGAGGTACCGCGCGTAAGGCAGGTCGTCGAGTTCGCGCGCCATGCACTCCTCCAGTTCGTCACGATGATCGGTCGGCGCCGAGTATTCCGGTGACCCACGACAAGTTCGCCGCCGATCCGACCGGTCGTGCGCTGCCGGCCGGAGGTGCGCTCACGCGGTGACCGAACGTGCCGCTAGCCGATGTGGCCGATGTCCGACCAGAGGTCGCAGTGATGTTGTCGGGCGAAGGAGTCCGCGACGGTGATGTCGTCGCTGCCGAGTTCGAGGGTTCGGGTCGTGTCCGAGGCCGACGGCCACGGGGTGAAGGCCGGCGTTTCCGGGTTCCCGGTGTGCGCGAATTGTGCCCAGCTCTGCTGGATCCGCTGGGAGAGACGGTCCGCCGCAGGTGGCAGCGGGATGGGCACGCCCAGCAATCCGGAGAAGACGTAAGGCACTTCGGCACCGTGAAATGCTCCGGGCAGGATCGGGTTGCGGCCCAGGGGCGCATCGTTGAACTGGTATTGCCACACCTGAGCGCCGCCGCGACGAGCGGCTCGGGTCGTGAACAACGCTGGACAAGCGAAGAAACCGTCGGTGATCACGTGCTGCTTGGCCTCGACCGGGCTCGGGAAGGCGGAGACGGGGTATCGCTGCAGAACGCGATCGGCGTTGCCGGTGAAGATTTCCCGCGCCCAACTCACGTAGTCCGCCGAGCCCGGCACGGTGGCGCGAGCGAAGTCGAGCAGCGCGAGGAAGGTCGCCCCTTCGTCGGCGTTGCTGCCGACGACGAGCGGAATATCGCGCACGGCCCCGTCGGCCAAGGCGTTCTCCGGCGAGGTGGCGACGACGACGTCGTCGCGCACCGGGGTCCAGGTGACGGCCATCGTGTGCAGAGTCGTCGTGGGCGAATCCAGCATCCGGTCGGCCGGTAGCGCGCGCAGGCACGCCAGGCGAGTCGCGGCTTCGGCGCAGCCGAGACCGGCGGCGTATTCGGCTGATCGCTGATAAGCCTGTTCTTTCGAGGCGGGTGCGAGGGGGCTGCGTGCGCAGGAACCGCTTTCGATGATGGCTTTGGCGTAGAGACCGCGGGCGGTCGGTGAGGCCAGTTGCGTGCAGACGCTCATGCCGCCCGCGGATTCGCCGAACAAGGTGAGGTTGTGCGGGTTTCCACCGAAGGCCGCGGCGTTGTCGCGGATCCAGCGCAGTGCTGCTTGCTGGTCGAGGGTGCCGTAGGTTCCGGTCACCCCGCCTTCGGCCGCAGCGAGTTCGGGCAGCGCCAGGAAACCGAACGGGCCGAGTCGGTAGTTGGGTACCGCGACGATGACCTGGCCATCCCGCACGAGCCGGGCGGGTGAGTCGTACTGGGCGTTGGAACCGAGGACGAATGCGCCGCCGTAGAACCACACCATGATCGGAAGTTCGGTTCCGGCAGGATGTTCCGGCACGTAGACGTCGATGGCGAGGCAGTCCTCGCTCGAGGGCTGCAGCGCTGGGGCCCACGGCAACGGAGATGATTGTGGGCACTGCGGACCATGCGCGGTGGCCGCGCGGACACCCGTCCATGACGGGGCGGGCCGCGGCGGCGCGAAACGGTTGACACCCCCGGTGGAGGCCGCGAACGGAACGCCCAGATACTGGACCACCCCGTTGACGCGCGCACCCCGGATCATCCCACCGGAAACACTCGTAGCCGGCCCCTCGTCGGCGCCTGCCGGCCCGGCAGCGGGCAAGCCGAACGCCCCGATGACCAGGACCACGACCACGACCAACCACCGTAGCGGGCGCATACGCTGAGATATTCCGACGTCGACCGGCATGAGAACACTCCTGCACACCTGGGGTCAGCGCCTGACGCATCGCCGCACCGACCTGGAAATTTGCTTTTGTGACAAAAGCAAGTTACAGGGGTCTCGTCGCGGACGGGAGGAATTGGACGAATCAGATCGCGGGCCGCTACTAGATGTCGGGACCACTCGCCAGGATGGTCAGCAACCGCTGCAGCGCGGGCAGGGCGGATTCGATCGACGTACGGTCGGAGGCGGGAAGGGACCCGAGGGCTTCGCGCAGCATCGCGGCGCTGGCCTGGTCATACCGATCGAGCAAATGCCGCGCCCGCAGCGAGGCCACCAGCATCGCGCCGCGCCGGTCGGAAGGCAGCGGCGTGCGATCGACCAACTCCGCCTCGGCCATCGCCTTGACCAGGTTGCTGATCGTCGAGGGCGCCATTCGGAGTTCGCTCGCGGCACGGGTGGGCGTCACGCCGCCGGTGGCCACCAGCAATCGCAGCAATTCGATCTGAGGTTCCGGCAAGTCCGGCAACCCCTCGGCGGCGCGCGTGCGGTTGAGCACCGCACGCCGCAGCGGCCCCAGCAGGGCGCTGAGCCGAGCCTCGACATCGGGCTCCGGCGTCGCTCGAGCCCGGACGGTGATGGCATCCACGGACTCATTGTGCACTTGCGGTGGACGGTACTCGCCATTATTTTTGTAACAAAAGCATTAGCCGCACCGGGCGCACGCCGCCCCGGCCATCCCGCACAGGAGCCATCCGATGAGCGTCCCACGTCGCACCGAGGACAACGAGCCGCCGATGGCCGAATTGGCCGGGCTGGTGGGCCACCGGTTCATCTACCGCTACGACAATGGTTGGCGGTACGAGATGTACGTGAAAAACAGCCACACCATCGACTACCGCATCCACTCGGGCATGGTCGGTGGACGCTGGGTCAAAGATCAGCATGTCGACGCCGTCCGCATCACTACCGACCACTTCAAGGTCTCCTGGACCGAACCGACCGGCACGTGCGTCGCCGTGGACATCCTGCCCCCGCAGCGACTTCTGCACGGGGTCATCTTCTTCCCGCGCTGGGTACACGAGCACCCCGAGCGAACAGTGCTGTTCCAAAACGAATTCCTCGACCGGATGGCCTCCTATCGCGACCAGGGCCCGACCTACCCGATCGATGTGGTCAGCGAGCTCGCCACCATCACGTGGTATGAACATGTAGGCGAGAACGACGACACCGTCATCGCCTGCGCACCGGACGAGTTGCCGCCCGGATACGCAGACCGAGTCAACTGATGCCGAACGCAAGCAACCGTCGTCCACGCCGATTCCGGCAGCCGGCGCGGGGAAACGCCTGCTCGCTCGGGGCATACGGTGTGCTCCACCGATCGCGCCGTCGCCGAGCGCCTGGCTTCGTCGATCCTCCGACGGAAGAAGCAAGAGGTTGTGATGACAAGGCGTTCGAATATCGATGGTCGGCGGAAGGCCGAGCACAACCCGCTCCTACCCTCGCAGGATCCCTTCTACCGACCACCGGCCGATCTGGCCGCGCACAGGCCGGGCGCGATCGTGCGGAGCCGTCCCGTCGAGGTGGCACTGTTCGCGGTTGTGCCGCAAAAGGTTTCGGCATGGCAACTGCTGTATCGCAGTAGCGATCTGCACGGCCGGGCGGAGGCCGCGGTCACGACCGTGCTCCTGCCCGCGGGGGCCGTACCCGATCCCGACCGGCCGTTGCTGGCGTTCCAATCGGCGATCGATGCCGTCACCGAGCGCTGCGACCCCTCCTATGTCCTGCAGCGCGGCGCCCGTGCCCGCGGGTCCATCACGCAGGCGGAATGGTTGCTGGTCGCCGGCGCCCTGCGACGCGGCTGGGCGGTGAGCATCGCCGACCACGGTGGCCGCGCAGGCAATTTCGGCGCTCCCCGCGAGCCCGGCTACCGCGCCTTGGACGGCATCCGGGCCGCCCTGCAGTTCGGGCCACTGCATCTGCACGCGGACACCATGATCGGCGTCTGGGGTTACTCCGGTGGCGGCATGGCCAGCTCCTGGCTCGTCGAGATGGCGCCGACCTATGCCCCCGAACTCGACATCGTGGGCGCCGTCCTCGGCTCACCCGTCGGCGATCCCGGGCAGGTGTTCATCCGGCTCAACGGCGGCCGCTACGCCGGCTTCCCCGCCATCGTCATCGCCGCGCTCCGGCCGCTGTACCCGATCCTCGACCGCGTCATCGAGGCCAACCTCACTCCCGAAGGCCACCGCCTACTGGATCGCGCGCGGAGGCTGCCGCCCATCGCCGCGCTGCTGCGGCTGGCCAACCAGAAATTCGACGACTACCTGCACAAACCCTTGGAACAAATCATGGCCGAGCCGGAACTGCAGGGCATGCTGGACGATCTGCGCCTGGGCGGATCCGCTCCCCGGTGCCCGCTGCTGGTCGTTCAGCCCGTGCGCGACAAGATCGTCCACATCGCGGGAATCGACGCACAAGTCGACAGTTACCGCCGCGTGGGTGTGCACGTCACCTACCTGCGCGACCGGTGCAGCGACCACTTCACACTCCTGCCACTCTCGACGCCGATCAGCCTGCGATGGCTTGCCGACCGATTCGCAGGCGACCAGCTGCCGCCCGCAGGCACCCGCACGGTACGTTCCGTCGCGACCATGACGCCTGGAGTGCGCGGCTTGCTCGAGATGGCTGTGACAGCACTGCGCGTCGCGTTCGGCCGGCCCCTGACCGCAGGCCGCGGGCCGCGGCGGCACACTGATCGCGCCATCGCCGCATAACCGGCCGACCGCCGTAGGCCGGTCGTCGGCGATACCCCGAACTTTCGCCGAGCGGGTGACCGGACACAAGGATCGATTCCGAGCGGTGGCCGGGGCATGGTCGGAGGGCGTCGGCAGCGGTTCGCCACGAGATCGGGCGGGTGTTCGCTCGGCCGCGTCGTGACATGCTGTGCCGCATGACAGTTGAAGGAACCGTCGCCGCCGGCTACCAGGCCGTGCGGGAGGCGTTCGCGGCGAACTTCACCGGACACGGCGAGGTCGGCGCCGCGGTCTGCGTGTACCGGGACGGGCAGCCGGTGGTCGATCTGTGGGGCGGATCGGCCGATCCCGGCGCCGGGCGGCCGTGGCAGCGCGACACGCTGCAGTTGGTCTACTCGGCGACGAAAGGCGTCGTCGCGACGATCGCGCACCTGCTGGCGCAGCGGGGCGAACTCGACCTCGACGCTCCCGTCGCGCGCTACTGGCCGGAGTTCGCGGCGGGGGGCAAGGCCGGCATCCCGGTACGGTGGCTGCTCACGCACCGAGCGGGCGTGGCGGCGCTGGACAAGCCCGTTCCGTTGGACGATGCCCTGGCCTGGACGCCGATGGTCGAGGCGCTGGCCGCGCAGGCGCCGAACTGGCAGCCCGGTACCGCGTTCGGCTACCACGGGCGCACCTACGGCTGGCTGATCGGGGAAGTGATCCGCCGCGTGTCCGGCCGTACGCCGGGCCGGTTCCTGGCCGAGGAGATCGCGGGTCCACTCGATATCGACTTCTTCATCGGGCTACCGCCGGCGGCACAGCACCGGGTGAGCCGATTGGTGTTCGCTCCGGCACCCGATCTGTCCGAGGTGCCCGAGGAGAACGTTCCCGAGTCACTGCGGCCACTGCTCGCCGCGATGCGCGACCCGCAGGCGCTGGTCAATCGGGCCTTCCAGATCACCGACCCCGCCGACATCGACTTCGATTCCCCGGCGGTCCAGGCCGCGGAGCTGCCCGCGAGCAACGGCATCGGCACCGCCCGCGGCCTGGCCCGGCTGTATGCGGCGCTCGTCGGCGAGGTCAATGGCCGGCGCCTGCTCACCGACGAGACAGTCGCGGCGGCCACTCGCGAGCAGGTGGCGGGCACCGATCGGGTGCTGATGCTGCCCGGCCGGTACGCCTCCGGGTACATGCTGCCCACCCCGGAGCTGCCGCTCGGCGGCGGCGCTTCGTTCGGCCATCCGGGCCGTGGCGGCAGTCTCGCCTTCGCCGACCCCGATCGCCGCCTCGCCTTCGCCTATGTCACCAACCACATCGTCGAAGGCGCGCTGGACCTGCGCGCCCGCAACCTGGTCGACGCGCTGAACGGGGTGCGCTGACGGCTCCGCACCGTCGCCGAGCGGCCGGCCCGGCCGATGAGCCCAGGGCGCCCGCCGCGGCGCGGTGGTGAATGCCGGGTCCGGCGTGGCCGCCGAGACACCTGCTCAGCGCACGACGGCGCGCACGTCGACAGACCCCGAGCGCGGCGCTATCCGTTACGTTCGCCGCACATCAGCGCAATGTGCGCAGCCAGCGGCGGGTGTCGGCGGGGTCGATGACGTCGTCGACCTCGAGCACGGTGGCCGCGGTGAGTGCCTTACCGTTGGCGTAGGCGAGCTGGACCAGATTGTCGAAAGCCTCCTGACGTTCGACCGGATCATCGATCGCGGCCAGTTCCTTGGCGAACCCGAGGCGGACCGCGCCCTCGAGGCCCATGCCGCCGATCTCCCCGGTCGGCCACGCGACGACGAACCGGGGCGCACGGAACGAGCCGGCCGCCATGGCCTGAGCGCCCAGACCGTAACCCTTGCGGACGATGACGGTGCCCAGCGGCACCGAGAGCGCGGCGGAGTCGATGAACAGGCGGCTGAACTTCGTCACCGTGGCGTCCTTCTCCGCGTCCGGGCCCACCATGAAACCCGGTGTGTCGCACAAGGAGACGATCGGCAGGCCGTGCGCGTCGCACAAGCGCAGGAACATGGCGAGCTTGTCCGCGGCGGGAGCGTCGATCGCCCCGCCGTGATGGTGGCAGTTGTTGGCGATCAACCCGAAGGGCCGTCCCTCGACCCGGATCAACGCGGTGACGATCCCGACCGCCCAATCGCGCCGCAACTCCAGCACCGACCCGACGTCCGCGACGGCTTCGATGGCGGCGCGGATGTCGAACGCGCGCAGGCGATTCTCCGGGACCACATGCCGCGCCAGGCGCGGATCCGGCGCGGTCCAGTCCTCGGTGTCGCCTTGGAAGTAGGCGAGATAGCGACGTGCGGCGGCGACCGCCTCGGCCTCGTCGGCGGCGACGATGTGCACGACGCCGTTGCGGCACTGCACCTCGACCGGCCCGATGTCCTCCGGTGCGTACACACCCAGTCCGCCGCCCTCGATCATGGCCGGACCGCCCATGCCGATATTCGCGTCGGGGGTGGCTATCACGACGTCGCACATGCCTAGCAGGGCCGCGTTGCCCGCGAAGCAGCGTCCGGACACGATCCCGATCAGCGGCACGCGCCCGGAGAGCGCACCCATCGCGCGGAAGGTGGTGACGTCCAGGCCGGAGATGCCGGGGTAGTCGGTATCGCCTGGCCTGCCGCCACCGCCCTCGGTGCAGAAGATCACCGGAAGCCGTTGCTCACGAGCGAGTTCCAGCATGCGGTCGGTCTTGACGTGGTTGCGCATCCCCTGGGTGCCCGCCAGTACCGTGTAGTCGTAGGACAGCACCACCACGCGGGAGCGATCGGGGCCGAATCGCTCGGCGCCGACCGTGGCGACGCCCGCGACCAGCCCGTCGGCGGGCGTGTTCGCGATCAGGTCCTCCTGGCTGCGACGCAAGCGCTGCGCGGCGACCGCGAGCGCGCCGTATTCCACGAAGCTGTCCGCATCGACCAGGTCGGCGATGTTCTCCCGGGCGGTGCGCCGCCCGAGTCGATGGCGTTTCGCGACCGCTTCCGGGCGGGATTCGTCGAGGACGGCGCGGTGGCGAGCGTGGACTTCGGCAAGATCGGCGCGCACCGAATCCAGGTCGACCGCACCGTGCTCCACGGCCGCGCCGTCGTAGTCGGCGGCGACGAAGGTCAGCAGCGGCGCATGCGGATCGACGACGGCCCCGAGCGCGACGACGTGACGGCACACGCGCAAGTCCCGTTCGGCGCGCACCACGTGCTGCATCTTCATCGCTTCCAGTACCGCGACCTCGCCGCCCGCCGCGACGACGGCGCCGGGCTCCGGGAGCGCGACCACCGTGCCGCCCATCGGCGAACGCACCGCTTGCTCGTCACCGGCCGGCGTCACCTCGGCCGCCGCGACCGGCTCTGCGACCGGCGCGGCGGGCAAGGCGAGAGCGAAATCCTCAGCGCGCCGTACCAATTCGCCGACGTGCTGCTCGAACCACGTGGTCGAGACGACGCGGCCCCGCGACAACTCCGCCAGGACCGCGCGCAGCACGGCGAGATTGGTGTCCACTCCGGTCACGACGGTCTCGGCGAGGGCGTCCGCGCACCGGCGCAGTGCGGCCGGATAGGACGGACCACTCGCGACGATCTTCGCCAGCAGAGAGTCGAAGCGCGCGTCCTGCCGCATCCCGGCGAACGCGGCGGTGTCGACCCGCACCGCGGCACCGGTCGGGGGCGCGAACCGGGTCAGCGTGCCCGCGCCGGGCAGCACGTCGCCGCCCGAGGTGACGGTCTCGGCGTTCAGGCGTGCCTGTACCGCGAAGCCGCGTGCGGCAGCGGGAGCGGGCAGCGCGAGATCGGCCAGCGCGGCGCCGCGGGCCAGATCGCATTGCATCGCGACCAGGTCGATCCCCATGACCGCTTCGGTGACGGTGTGCTCGACCTGCAATCGCGGGTTGACCTCGAGAAACCATGCCTCGTCGCCGCGCACGAGGAACTCGACGGTGAGAACCCCGCGGCAACCGACGGATTCGGCGATCCGGACAGCCCAGCCGTGCAATCGCTCGCGCACCGTGGCGGAAAGTTCGGGCGCAGGCGCCACCTCGAGCAGTTTCTGCTGCCTGCGCTGCACGCTGCAATCGCGATCGCCGACGGCCGCCGCGCCGCGGCCGTCGGCGACGATCTGGACTTCGATGTGGCGTGCGCCGGTGACCAGCGCCTCCGCGTAGATCCCGGAGTCGCCGAATCCGGCCAGAGCCTCCGCACGGCAGCGTTCGATCACCTCCGGAAGGTGAGCCGCATCCCGGACGGCGCGCATACCACGGCCTCCACCCCCCGCGGCGGCCTTCACCATCACGCCGTCGGGATGCGCGGCGAGCAGGGTCTCGACCGCGGCGATGTCCGCGCCGCGCACTGTCGCCGGGATCACCGGGACACCCGCGCGCTCGGCCGCCCCGCGCGCCGCGGTCTTGTCGCCGAAGACCTCGAGCGCTTCGGGCGACGGACCGACGAACACGAGGTCCGCCGCCGCGCACGCGCGCGCGAATTCCGCGCTCTCGCTGAGAAATCCGTAGCCCGGGTGCACCAGCGCTCCCGGCCCCGCCTTCCTGGCCGCGGCGACGACCGCCGTCACGTCGAGGTAGGCGGCGGCTGCGGCGCCCGGCAACGGCACGGCGTCGTCGGCCAACCGGACATGCAGCGCGTCTTGTTCCTCGGCGGTGTGCACCGCCACGGTCCGCCAGCCCTGTTCCCTGGCGGTGCGCAAGACGCGAACCGCTACTTCTCCCCTGTTGACCACAACGACCTGCATGCCGCTCAGTCTCGTTGACATTGACGTCAACGTCAATATGGGGCACGATGACCGGTGTGACCCAGTCCACCTGGTCGGTGCGCGCTGCGCGCGAGCGCTCGCACACCTCCCGGCACCGCGCCCTGCTCGACGCCGCGGCCCGGGTGTTCGCCGAACGCGGCTACGACAACACCACGGTCGCCGCGATCACCGCGGCGGCGGGCGTCTCCCGCGCGACGATGTACGTCTACTTCGCCTCGAAAGAGGAGATCTTCCTCGCGCTCGCCGAACGGGTTCGCGACGACTTCCTCGCCGCCCAGGAGCCGGGCATCGAGGACGACGATCCGCGAACGATGTTGCGCGCCACCATCGAATCCTTCGCCACGGCGGTCGCCACGGCCGGGCCCTTGGTGCGCCTGATCGACGAGCGCGGGGCGGTGGACCCGAAGGTGGGCACGCTGGCCGAGGAGATCACCGAGCGCCCGATCCGCCGCTTCACCCGGTATCTCCAGCGTCAGCTCGACGCGGGCCGCATCGCGCCGGTTGCGGCCCCGCGGGTGATCGCGGAGACCATCGGCTACACCCTCACCGCGGGCATCCTCGCCCGACGGACCGCCGACGAGACCGGCCGCGCCGAGTATTGCGCCGCCATGGGTAGAGTCGCCGAAACCCTGCTGGGTCTGTAGGCGACGACGACGCGCGAGAGTCGACTCGCTGCCCGACGGCAGCGCCGGCGAAGGATGCCGCACGGATGACCAGACCGTGCCCACCGCGGCGGCGCTCAGGCGCTGCGCGTGCCTTCCAGCGGGCGCGCGGCGGTCGGCGTCTGCTCGGCCCGGCCGAAGGTCAGCACCCCGTCCTCGAGCGCGCCCTTGCGCAGCAGCTTGCGGTCGCGGAAGTAGTTGTTGATCACTTGCCACGGACCGTTGGTGCCCTGACGCGGCATCACCGCGTCGCCGCGCTGGATGTAGCCGGAGGTCAGCGCCCCGCCCATCACCGAATCGACGCCCCGGTCACGGTCGGTGGCGACGGCCTCGACCCGGGTGAAACCATTGTTCTTCATGTGGTTGAGCACGCGGCAGAAGTACTCGGCGGCCAAGTCCGCCTTCAGCGTCCAGGACGCGTTGGTGTAGCCGAGCACCATCACCGCGTTCGGCACGCCGTCGAGCATGGCGCCCTTGTAGACCACCCGGTCACGGGTGACCACCGGCTCGCCGTCTACTTCCAGGCTCATACCGCCCAGCATCTGCACGCTCAGGCCGGTGGCGCTGATCACCAGGTCGGCGGGCAGTTCCTCGCCGGAGACCAGGCGGATGCCGGTCTCGGTGAAGGTCTCGATGCGGTCGGTGACGATGGACGCCTTGCCGCTGCGCAGCGCCTTGAACAGGTCGCCGTTGGGCACCACGCACAGCCGCTGGTCCCACGGGTTGTAGCTCGGGGTGAAATGCCGCATGTCGATACCCGGGCCGACCTGTATCCGCACGGCGGCCAGCAGCAGCTTCTTGGCCGCCTCCGGGTTGGTGCGGGAGAGTTGGAAGCTCGCGCGTTGCAAGGCGATGTTGCGCGCCCGCCCGATCCGGTAAGCGAGCTTCTCGGGCACCTTGGCGGCTTTCATCCCCACCGCGACCGGGTCGTCGGCGGGTAGCGCGGTGATGTAGGTCGGTGAGCGCTGCAACATGGTGACGTGCGCGGCCGCGTCGCTCATCGCCGGGATCAGGGTGATCGCCGTGGCGCCGGAGCCGATCACGACAACCCGCTTACCGGTGTAGTCGAGATCGTCGGGCCAGTGCTGCGGGTGCACGATCTGCCCGCCGAAGTTCTCCTCGCCGGGGAAGGTCGGTCGGTAACCATTGTCGTAGTCGTAGTAGCCGGTGCAGCCGACCAGGAAGCTACTGGTGAAGACCTCGGTCTCGCCGGTCTGCTCATCGAGCGCCTCGACCGTCCAGGTGGCCGTCTCGCCGGACCAGCGCGCGGTGGTCACCTTCCGCCCGAACCGGATGTGCTCGGCGACGCCGTACTCGGCGGCGGTCTCCTCGATGTATTGCCGGATGTGCGGACCGTCGGCGAGCACCTTGGTGCCGTTCCACGGACGGAAGCCGTAGCCGAAGGTGTACATGTCGGAATCGGAGCGAATGCCCGGATAGCGGAACAGGTCCCATGTGCCGCCGATGGCCGTCCGGCGCTCCAGGATCGCGTAACTGCGTCCGGTCCGCTCCCTGGTGAGATGGCAGGCCATGCCGATTCCGGACAGCCCAGCGCCGATGATCAATACGTCGACATGCCGCGTCATTGAGGTACTCGTTTCGTCCGCTCCGCCTCGCACACCCGAGGGTGCGTGCTGAAGCCAGATTACGTGTTATTCATGGTTACGTCTAGTCACGAATCGTGACAAGTGCGGACCCCGGGATTAAAACCGGGCTGGTTCCAAACCGTGACCCGGGCCGGGCGAGCGCCCAGCATGGATCACTGCGGCGCCCACCACGCGCACCGCCTCGATCTGCCCGTTACCGGCTCGGCCGCGGTCTCCCGAAGGAAGTTGGCTCACATGAGTCTGTCGTTCCACTGGTTCCTCCCCACCTACGGCGATTCCCGTGGACTGGTCGCGGGCGGGCACGGCACTTTCATGTCCGGTGACCGCCCGGCCGACCTGCGGTATCTGAACCAGATCGGCGCCGCGGCCGAGGACAACGGCTTCGAGGCCGTGCTCACCCCCACCGGCGCGTGGTGCGAGGACGCCTGGCTGACCACCGCGATGATGGTCGACACCACCGAGACGCTGAAGTTCCTGGTGGCCTTCCGCCCCGGCCTGGTCAGCCCGACGCTCGCGGCGCAGATGGCGGCCACCTTCCAGCGGCACTCCCGGGGAAGGCTGCTGCTCAACGTGGTGACCGGCGGCGAGCCACACGAGCAGCGGGCCTACGGCGACTTCCTGGACAAGACCCAGCGCTACGCCCGCACCGGCGAATTCCTGCACGTGGTGCGGGAACTGTGGACCTCCACCGAGCCCGTGACGTTCGACGGTGAGCACATCCGGGTCCACCAGGCGTTGCTGAGCAACCGGCCCGATCCGGTGCCGCCGGTGTTCTTCGGCGGTTCCTCCGAACCGGCGGGCCCGATCGCGGCCCGTTACAGCGACGCCTATCTGACCTGGGGCGAGCCGCTGCCCGCGGTGAGCAGGAAGCTGGAGTGGATCCGCGGTCTGGCGGTGGATCACGGACGCGTCCTGGACTATGGCCTGCGCGTCCACGTGATCAGCCGCGACACCTCCGAGCAGGCGTGGGACGAGGCCGACCGCCTGCTGGCCGGCATCGACCCCGCCGACATCGAGCGGGTGCAGGCCAATCTGGCGCGCAGCGAATCCGAGGGCCAGCGGCGCATGTCGGAACTGCACGGCGGCAGCACCGAGCGGCTGGAGATCGCGCCCAACCTCTGGGCGGGAGTCGGCCTGGTCCGCGGTGGCGCCGGCACCGCCCTGGTCGGCTCGCACGCCGAAGTCGCCGATCGGCTGGCCGAATACGCGCGGCTCGGCATCAAGCACTTCATCCTCTCCGGCTACCCCCACCTCGAAGAGGCGTACTGGTTCGGTGAAGGCGTGCTCCCGATCCTGGAACGCGAGGGCTTGTGGCGGCATCCGCACCGCACCGCCCGCGTCGCCGCCGCCACGCCCTTCGCCGCGTCCTCCGGTAGCTGAGCGCAACACCCCAGTTATTCCCAGGCGGGGCCGCGCGGCGAGAATGGCTATCGGTTCGGCACACCGGCCGTGACCGACGGACTGTTCTCGTAAGGGAGTCATGACCACCGCATCCGCCCGGCGATGGCGCCGCCGACTGCCCGACACCACGACCCAGGCGGGCGCTCCCACGCTCGCGCGCAGGCTCGGCCGACTCGATCTCACCGCCATGGGCGTCGGCACCATCGTCGGCGCGGGCATCTTCGTCATCACCGGCGTCGCCGCCGCGGAGAAGGCCGGCCCAGCCATCGTGCTGTCGTTCGTCCTGGCCGGAGCGGTGTGCGCACTGGTGGCGCTGTGCTACAGCGAACTCGCGGCGATGGTGCCGGTCTCCGGCAGCGCGTACACCTACACCTACGCGACTCTCGGTGAAGCACCAGCGTTCCTGGTCGGCTGGAACCTGCTGCTGGAGTTCGTCATCGCGGGCGCCGCGGTGGCGATCGGCTGGTCCGGGACCACGGTCTCCGCGCTGGACTCCCTGTTCGGCATCACCATCCCGCACGCACTCGTCGCGGGGCCCGCCGAAGGCGGCGTGGTGAACCTGCCCGCCGTCCTGATCGTCGCCGCCGTCGTCGCGGTGCTGGTCGGCGAGGTGACATTCACCGCGCGCATCACCAAGGCGCTGGTCGGGGTGACCATCGGCGTGCTCGTGCTGGTGGTCGCCGTCGGCGCCCCGCACGCGAGCGTGGACAACTGGACCCCGTTCGCGCCGTTCGGGATCGGCGGCATCATCGGCGGCGCGGCGATAGCGTTCTTCGCCTTCCTCGGCTTCGACGTGGTCGCCGCGTCGGCGGAGGAGGCCCGCAACCCACGCCGCGACGTACCGTTCGCCATCATCGGCACGGTACTCATCGCCACTGTGCTCTACGCGCTGGTCAGCGCCGTGCTCACCGGCATGGTGCCGTTCGCCACGCTGAACAACGGCGCGCCGATCGCCACCGCGTTCGGCGCGGTGCGGATCGGATGGATCGGCGATGTCATCGTGATCGCCTCGATCATCGCACTCACCAAGGGACTGCTGCTGATCGTCTACGCGCAGGTGCGATTGATGTTCGCGATGTGCCGCGACCGGCTGCTGCCCTACCGCCTCGCGGCCACCGGGAAGCGTTCCACCCCGGTGCGGCTGACGCTGCTGCTGGGCGTGCTGGGCGCGGTGATCGCGGGACTGCTGCCGATCGACATCGTGGTCGAATTGGTGAACATCGGCGCGCTGTCGGCGTTCGCCGTGGTGTGCGTGGGCGTGCTGGTGCTGCGCCGGGCGGAGCCCGAGCGCGAGCGCCCGTTCCGCACCCCGCTGGTGCCGGTGGTTCCGTTGCTCGCGCTGTTCGGCTGCGTCCTGCTCGCGACCACCCTCGAGGCGCTGACCTGGGTGCGGTTCGGCGTGTGGGTCCTGGTCGGCATCGCGGTCTACCTCGGATACGGACGCAACCGCTCCACCCTCGCCGAGCCACGACCCACCGCAGGCCCGCCGGCTGGGGCCTGACTCAGCCCGCCACGAAGAACAGGCCCGCGCCGTAGGCATCCCGTGCGGAGACGAAGAAACCCTCGTCCGTCTCCCGAACCGGTACACCCGCGTTCCCGACGATGTCGCGTGCGACGGCAGGATCGTGCACCGCGATGGTCATGGCGGCCAGGTACGACGGCGCGGGCGCCGGTTCGCCCGGCAGCACGGCGGGGGCCTCGGACGCGCGCACCAACTCCAGCCGCCCCGCGCCCATCTCCAACACGGTCAGCGGTCCCTTGCGAACAGCGGCCACAGCCAAGACGCGGCTGTAGCGTTCGACGATCGCGTCGAACTCGGCGTCGGCCCCGACGATGAGCACAGCGGCGATGGCGCGGGCGCCGTTCGGGTGCGACAGGTAGCGCGGCTGGTGTACATATTCACGGGTCAGATGCTGGGCCACGCCCAGCAGCGCCTCCGGCGTCGAACGCGGGTCCACGTGCACGGCCCGCGCGCGCACCACACGAATGCCGTCCTCGGTCTCGACCTCGCGCTCCAGGTCCAGCACGCCGGAGGCGGGCACGCCCGCCGCCGCGAGCTGCCGCCGCGCCGACTCGGCGTCACCGGTCTCGAGGTTGAGCAGGCGGAAGCCCTCGTACTCGTCGGCCATCGCCTTGGTGTGCCATGGATCCGGCGCGGATTCGTCCACGATGCCGAGCAGTTCGAGGTAGGCCCCGCCGAACAACGCGCACCGGTTGGCCGTGCAACCGGGCGTGGGGGGTTCGCCCGGGCGCGCGCTCAGCAGGTGCCGCGAGCGGGGACTCAGCGTGAACCCGAGATCGAGATAGCGGCGTTCCAGGCCGTCCAGATCGCGGGTCAGGATTCCGGTGTGGTGGATGGCGTCGATCGGTTTCTGCACACGGACGATGCTGGTCCCGCCGGCGCCGCGCCGCCCGTCACCGAGGACGATTCGGCGGAATCCGGCGCTGCCCTACGCTGACGTGGTGGATTCGGTCATTTTGGACGACGTCGACCGAAGGCTGCTACACGCCTTGCAGCTCGACGGCCGCGCGCCGTTCAGCAGGCTCGCGCCCGTTCTGGAGGTCTCCGAGCGCACGCTGGCCCGCCGCTACCGGCGGCTACTCGACACGGGCGGGCTACGGGTGACCGGGGTCGCCGATATCGGGCACGTGGGCCACGCCGAGTGGCTGGTCCGACTGCGGGTCCGGCCGGATGCCACCGTCGCGCTGGCCCGCGCGCTGGCGCGCCGCGCCGATACCGCCTGGGTGACGGTCATCGCCGGCGGAACAGAACTGACCTGCCTTTTTCGTGTCCCCGGCGACGCCCCGCTGCCCGAGCTGGCCCGCCATCCGGCCGTCCAGGCGGTGGACGCCCAGCGCGTCTTGCGGCACGTCATGCGACACCGCTGGCGGGAACGGATGTCGGCGCTGTCCACCGAGCAGAGCGCGGCCATCGGTGCGCCTCGCGCGGACCGGCCCGCGCCCGTGGCGCCGAGCGAACTGGATCAGCGTCTGCTGCCCGCGCTGGCCGCCGACGGGCGGGCAGCCTATCCACGGCTCGCGCGCGTTGTCGGGTGGTCGGAATCCGCGGTGCGGCGTCGGGTGGAGGAACTGCGTCACGCCCGGGTGCTCGGATTCGATGTCGAGATCGATCCCGCCCTGTTCGGGTTCACGGCGCAAAGCCTGCTCTGGCTCACCGTGACTCCCGCGAACCTGGTCACCGTCGCTGCCACGCTCGGCGCCGATCCGGAGGCGGCGTTCGTCGGCGCCATCACCGGCCCGCACAATCTGCTGGTGTGCACTGTCTGCCGCGACACCGATGCCCTCTTCCGCTACACAACCGAGCGAATCGGGGCCCTGAGCGGGATAGATCGCATGGAGATCAGCCCGATCAGCGGCTACGCCAAACGCACCGCGCCACCGATCCGCACCTGACGCAGGTTTGCGTCCGACGCCGAAATATTCGATCGCACAGCCGGTTACGTGACATCGAGTGCATCGGCGGTTCCACGTGAAGCATGGCCGCACCACCACACCGTCCGGACCGCCCCACCGCACACACACCCCGGGTGCGGCGGAGTTGTGAATCACAGCAGCCCGACCGGCACGCCGCCACGCGGGCGATTAGGGTCGATCAAGTGACCTGGACCGTCGGCTTCGACCTCGACATGACGCTGATCGACTCGCGGCCCGGCGTCGCGCGGGCCATCGACCTGCTCGGCGCGGAGTTCGACCTGCCGCTGTGTGGGACGACGTTCGCCGATCGGCTCGGCCCACCGCTGGCCACCCTGCTCGTCGAGGCGGGCGCGCCGGAGGAACTCGTCCCAGCGCTGGTGACCCGCTACCGGGCGCTGTATCCGACGCTCGTGTCGACAATCCCCCCGATGCCCGGCGCGCAGTCCGCGCTGGCCGCCGTGGAGGCCCGCAACGGACGGGTACTCGTGGTCACCGGCAAGCATGCCCCGCTGGCGCAGCTGCACATCGCCGAACTCGGTTGGCGCATCGACCACCTCGCGGGCGACCTCTGGTCGGCGGGCAAGGCGGCGACACTGCGCGAGCAAGGCGCCGACCTCTTCGTCGGCGACCACGTCGGCGACATGAACGGCGCGCGGGCCGCGGATGTCTTCGCCGTCGGCGTCAGCACCGGACCGTGCTCGGCCGACGAACTGCGGGCGGCGGGCGCGGATGTGGTCCTCACCGATCTCACCGAGTTCCCCGCCTGGCTCGCGACGGAGTTCGGCGCGGTCACCGCCTAATGCGGCGTCGCTAGGGGTCAGCCCCTCCGGCGGCGCCCGCAGCCGTGTCGAAAGGCCGACGATGCGCGCGGCAGAACTCCCTCGGTGTTCTCGCTGGGTACCGTGTTCTCGCTGGGCACCGAGCGCGGAAATCCGGTAGCGCCCCGCTGCGGCGAGGTCACCGCAGGCACCGCGGCTCACCACGGCGCCGGTCCAGCAGGGCCGCTACCACCTGGGAGCAGCGGTCCTACCCCGGCGACCACCGGCTGCGGCATGATCGACAGGTGGATCGAACCGAGCTGGCCGCGTTGCTCAGGCAGGCGCGCGACCACGTGCGTCCGGGCGATGTCGGGCTGCCCGCGGGCGCCCGTAGGCAGGTGCGGGGGTTGCGCCGCGAGGAGGTCGCCCAACTCGCCGGCGTCAGCGTGGACTATGTGGTTCGCCTGGAGCAAGGGCGCGGACCACGTCCGTCCACCGCGGTGCTGGCCGCGCTCGCCCGCGCACTGCGGCTCAACGACGAGGACCGCACGCTGCTGTTCCAGCTCGCGGGCGCGGCGCCACCGCAGGAAGGCCGCATCGACATGGTGGTGCGCCCGAGCGTCTTGCGGCTGCTGGACCGGATGGCGGATCTGCCCGCACTGGTGCTCTCTGCCAAAGCCGATGTGCTGGCCTGGAATCCGATGGCGACCGCGCTGCTCGGTGATTTCTCGGCATGGCCGCCCGCCCAGCGCAACATCATCTGGCAGCGCTTTCTCGGCACCGAGCCGGGACGAGTCGCGATGACGCCCGCCGAGGCCGAGAACGCGGCGTCGTTCTCCGTCGCCAGTCTGCGCAGCGCCCGCGCCCGCTATCCCGACGATCCCGGCCTCCTGCGCTTGGTCTCCGAACTCCGCGCCCGCAGTCCACGATTCGAGCAGCTGTGGACCGCACGGCGATCCGGGCAGTGGCGCAGCGCGACCAAGACGATCGAACACCCGGATCTCGGCGCGCTGCGGCTGGACTGCGACACCTTATTGGTCCCGGACACCGACCAGGCGGTCGTGGTCTACTCGGCGGCGGCCGGCAGCCGGGAGGCCTCGGCGCTGGAACTGCTGCGGGTGACGGGGACTCAGCAGTTCACAGCGCCGGAGCCCGGCGGCTAGCTAGCCGCCTTGTAGCGGCGCAGGTATTCGCCGGTGAGCGAGGACGGATGCGCGAGCAACTCGGCGGGCGTCCCGGTGCAGACGATCTCGCCGCCGCCCTTGCCGCCGTCGGGCCCGAGATCGATCACCCAGTCCGAGTGGGCGACCACGTCGAGATTGTGCTCGATCACCACGACGGTGTTGCCGCGGTCGACCAGACCGTCCATCAGCCCGAGCAGCGTGTCGACGTCGGACATGTGCAGGCCGGTGGTTGGTTCGTCGAGCACGTAGACGCTGCCAGTGTTCTGCAACTGGGTCGCCAATTTGATCCGCTGCCGCTCTCCGCCGGAGAGCGTACTCATCGCCTGTCCCAGGCTGAGATAGTCCAGGCCCACCTCGTTCATGGTGCGCAGCTTGGTGTGCAGCGCCTTCTCGGCGAAGAATCCGAGCGCCTCCTCGGCCGACATCTCCAGCACGTCGGCGATGGATTTACCGCGCAGCGTCAGGGCGAGCACCTCATCGGAGAAGCGCCGTCCGTCGCAGGCGTCGCAATGGGTGGTCACGGGGTCCATGTAGGCGATCTCGGTGATGATCACGCCGCGGCCCTCACACTGCTCGCACGCGCCCGCCGAATTGAAGCTGAACAGGGCCGCGGACTCCCCCGTCGCCTTGGCGAACAACTTGCGAATGGGGTCCATCAACCCGAGATAGGTCGCGGGAGTGGACCGGGACGACGCCGCGATGGGCGACTGGTCCACGAAGATCGCCTCGGGATACTCCTTGACGAACACGTCCCGGATGAGGCTGCTCTTGCCCGAGCCCGCGACGCCGGTGACGCAGGTCAAGATGCCGGTCGGGATCCCGACGGTGACGTTCTTCAGATTGTGCACCGCCGCGCGCTCGATGAGCAGTTCGCCCGTACCCGTGCGGAAGGAGTCCTTCACCCGGAAGGGCCTGCGCAGACCGGCGCCGGTCGGAGTGTCGGCGGTCCGCAGGTCGGCGAAACTGCCTTGGAACACCACTTGCCCGCCGTGCACGCCCGCGCGCGGCCCGACGTCGACGATATGGTCGGCGATCTGGATGACATCCGGATCGTGTTCCACCACGATCACCGTGTTCCCCTTGTCCCGCAGCGCCTTCAGTAGGTCGTTCAACCGGCCCACATCCCGTGGGTGCAGCCCGACGCTGGGTTCGTCGAAGATGTAGGTCAGTCCGATCAGCGTGCTGGACAGATGCTTGATCATCTTCAGCCGCTGCCCTTCGCCGCCGGAGAGGGTCGAGGTCGGCCGGTCCAGGCTCAGATAGCCCAGCCCGATGTCGGCCACTCGCCGCAGGCCGGTGCGGATGGCGCGGGCCAAGCCGACGGCAGCCGGATCGGTGATCTCGTCGAGCACCTCGATCAGATCGGTGATCTGCAAGCGCGCCCAGTCCGCGATGGTGCGCCCGTGGATCTTCGTGGCCAAGGCCGCCTGGTTCAACCGGGCGCCCGCGCAGGTTCCGCAGACGCCCTCGGTGAGGAATCGCCGCATCTGCTCGCGGGTCTTCTCGCTCAGCGTGGAGGTATCGCGCTGCAGCCGGGTCCGCGTGAATTTCGTTGCCAGACCCTCGTAATTCGCCTTCCAGGTGCCTTTGCTGAAGGTCAGCTCGACCTTGCCGCCGGTGCCGTAGAGCAGGTCGTGGAGTTCATCGCCGGTGTAGTCGGTCAGCTTCTTGTCCGGGTCGAAGCGGCCGGACTTGCCATAGAGTTGCCAATCCCCGCTGCCCACGCCGTAACCCGGCAGCAGTATCGCGCCTTCGTTCAGCGACTTCGTCCGGTCGAGCAACCGATCGGGGTCGGCGCGTACGGTGACCCCGAGACCGTCGCAGTCCGGGCACATGCCCTGCGGCACATTGAAGGAATAGTTGTAGACGAATCCGGCCGAGGGCGAACCGAATCGGGCGAACATCGCCCGCACCATCGAGAAGATGTCGGTCATGGTGCCGACCGTGGAGCGCGGCCCACCGCCCACCGGCTGCTGATCGATGATCACCGGCGCGGTGAGATTCTCGATGGCCTCGGCGTGCGGGCGTTCGTAGCGGGGCAGGAAATTGAGGATGAACGCCGGGAACGTGGCGTAGAGCTGGCGCTGCGATTCGACGGCGATGGTGTCGAAGACGATCGACGATTTGCCCGAGCCGGAGACGCCGGTGAAGACGGTGATCTTGTTCTTCGGGATCTCGAGCGACACGTCGCGCAGATTGTGCTCACTGGCTCCGAGGACCCGGATGGCGTCGAGCGAAGCGGTGGATTCGGCGGAAGACATATGGCACACCTTGCCATCAGGGACCGACGAAATGCTCCGGCGAATGTGACGTAAATCACATTTCCGCGTTCTCGAAATGTGTTTGGAACATGATGTTGCGCAAGGATTTTCTTACCTGATTCCGGCGCCCGCGATCCGGGTGACAGACCGCGTGCACCGGCTCGACGGGCCCAGCGTGCCGATGCGTGACCCCGTGGACGGTTATGCCGAGATCCGCTCGGCCACAGCCGAACTCCCGCCCAGGTCGCGCATGCGACGACGGCTCATGGCACTACACCCTGACGTGGCGCAAGCCCGCGTGAGCGGTCTCCCGCCCGACCGGCTCGACATCCCCGCCGTGCTGGTCGGCCCGCCGAACACCGTGGTCCCGGCGTTGAACCGCACCGCGAACCCGGCCGGTGCCGGCGCTGCCACTGACGCCATGGTCGCTGCCGGCCATGTCACCCGCGAGGCGGTCGCACGCATGTGGCCATTCCTGACCAGCAGGCCGAGAGGCCTGCGGCAAATCGATCCGCGCGTCATCGTCGATCGGCTGCCGTGAAGCGCGAGCGGCGGATCAGCGCAGCAACGGGATGACCTCGGCGAACTTCTCCATGCTGTCCTCGAGGACGGTGACGTAGCTGATGCCGTAACGGTCGCGCCGCTCGCGCAGGCGGTCGGCCATCTCCTCGGGGGTGCCCATAAGCAGGATCGGGTGCTCCTCCGGGGAGTCCGCGACGTCCGGCGGCAGCGCCGGGCCGAAGACCTCCAGGACGCCCGCGCGTTCCTCCGGCGGGACAACCCGCTGCACCAGGATGTTGAACTCGACCTTGTCCAGCCGCGCACCGAGCAGTTCCCGCACGTAGGCGACGCGCTCCTCGATCTCGGCGAGCCCGGCCATCTGCAGCGGTCCGCCGTTGCGCGCGGCCGCGGCCCCGGTGAAGGCGATGATGTCCGCGTGCCGCGCGGCGACGGCGAGCAACCGATCGCCCCATCCGCCGATGAGCACGGGCGGACCCGACGGTTGCGCGGGCTGCGGCTGATACTCCGGGTCGGAGAACAGGCGGCGCAGCGTGATCACCGTCTGCTCCAGGTGCTCGACGCGCTTGCTCCCGCTTTCGAACGGGATGCCCGCGGCCTCGAATTCCGCCTGCACGTAGCCGGCGCCGAGCCCGAGTTCGACGCGCCCGTCGGTGAACTGATCGGCGCCGGCCACGTCGCGGGCCAGCAGGACCGGGTTGTAGAACGCGGTGTTGAGCACGAATGTGTTCAACCGCACCCGTTCGGTCGCCTCGGCGGCCAGGATCATCGCGGGGAACGGCGCGGGCAGGCCGAGATGATCGGGAACGCCGACCACATCGAAGCCGAGTTCTTCTGCCCGGCGGCACTTTTCGATCCAATTCGACCGGGACTCGGGGACCACCATGTTGACACCGAACCGGAAGGAGCGCTGCGCAGTCACGTGTTCTGTCTAGCGAATCACGCCGGAAGGCCGGACGCCGGGGCCGGTTCAGCACTGGGCCGGCGTGCCCGACACCACCGCGACCCCGAGCAGCGCGAGGAGGGTGGCGGTCACCGGCAGCGGCCGGCGCCACCCCCGCCGGCCCGAACCGGGGGTGTCGCGCCGGTCGGACTTCCCGCGCGGGGACCGGCGGGCGAACCAGCGCCGCGTCATCGCGACCGTGGCGATGATCAATGTCGCGATCAGCATGCCCGCCCCCTCAGACGCGCGCGGCGGCCGGCGCGGCGGACTTGCGCCGCGGCGTCGCGACGATCCCGCGCTGCAGCAGGCTTTCCGCGGTGTCCACCACCGATTCCCGCACCGGACGCATGGTCCAGCCCAGTTCGTGCCTGGCTTTGCCGGCGCTGAGCGACTCGGTGCGCCCCAAGCTCGGCAGTGTCAGCCGGACGCCCTTGTCGAAAAGCGCGACGCAACGCACTACCCAGTTCGGCAGTCGTCTGGTGGGCACGCGAAACCCGCGCGGTCCGTATTCCTCGGCGAGGATGCGCGCCATATCCTCCATCCACAGGTGCTCGCCCGCGCAGATGTAACGGTTGCCCGCGGCTGCCGGGGTCTCCAGCACGAGCCGGTGCGCCGCGGCGAGATCACGCACGTCCACCGGCGCCCAGCCGACCCGCGGCGCGCCGGGTACGTCTCCGGCCAGCAACCGCCGCACGGGCTCGTGCGAGGTGCTCGTCGCCACGGACAGCAACGGTCCGAGCACCATGCCCGGATTGACGACGACCAGTTCGAATCGCTCGGCGGCCGGGAGTTGCGCGACGAAATCCCAGGCCGCCCGCTCGGCCAGCGTCTTACTCTTCTGGTAGGCCGGGCTGCGCTCGACCACCGTCCAGTCGGCCTCGGTGCGCAGGGCGTCCTCGGTGTGACCGTAGGCGATCGCGGCGATCGAGGAGGTGAGCACCACACGGCGGACGGTGCCCGCGGCAGCGCAGGCGCGCAGCACCCGCAGAGTTCCCTCGACCGCGGTGTCGATGAGTTCGCGCTCGTCCTCGGGCGGGGTGGTGGGGAACGGAGAGGCTACGTGCAATACCCCGGCGCTGCCCGCCACGGCGGCCGCCCAGCCGTCGTCGCCGTTCAGATCGGCTTGCGCGAACTCCAGTGCGCCACCGGTGCGGCGGGCCAATTCCACCAGGTGCGCTCGTTTACCGACGTCGGCGAGGTCGCGGACCGTCGCGCGCACGGCGTACCCGTGCTCCAGCAACTCGGCGATGACGTGGCCTGCGACGAATCCCGTTGCGCCGGTGACTGTTACCCGTGTGCTCATGTGCTCATCCCTCTCGTCGAGTGGCTACCGCGGCCAGCATCTGAGCGCCGCTCAGATAATCTAAGCACCGCATAGTTAGGTTGTCCAGGACGCGTCGCATACGCTCGGATGGTGACGCGGACCAGTTACCACCACGGCGCCTTGCGCGACGCGCTGCTGGCGGCCTGCCTGCGATTGATCGAGACGGAAGGACTCGCGGCGGTCAGCCTGCGCCGCGTGGCGCGCGAGGCAGGGGTGAGCACGGCGGCTCCGTACCACCATTTCCCCGACCGGGCCGCCCTGCTCGCAACGCTGTCCACCCGGGGCTTCCAGTTACTCGGGACGCAACTGGCGGCGGCCCGGGCCGAGGCGGAAACGCCCATGGCCGCCCTGACCGCGCTGGCGAACGCCTACGTGCGGTTCTCCCGCGAGAACCCGGCGTACTTCCGCTTGATGTTCCGGCCCGAACTGTCCCAGCCCGACAAGCATCCCGACACGATGGCGGCGGGCGACGCGGCGTTCGGCGTCCTGGCCGACGCGATCGCGGAGTGTGTCCGCGCGGGAGCGCTGCCCGCCGACAAGGCCGACACGTTGGCGGTCATGTTCTGGGGGCTCGGCCACGGGCTGGCCTCGCTGTGGCTGGACGGCCAACTGGAGAAACGCGCGGGACAGTTCGGCACGAACGCCGCGGCGTTGGTAGACGATGTCATGCGAACCTTCGCAACTCTGATCGAGCCGAGCGCGACGCCGCCGGCCTAGAGTAGCCGCTGACCTAGAGTAGATGCCAGACATTTGCTGTCCGATGCTTCTCACACCGATCCGAGAGGACGACACGGATGACCGCGCAGCTGGATCCGACGGTGCAGGAGTTCGTCGACGCGCTCAACGCCAACGATCAGGACCGGTTCTACGCGGTACTCACCGACGATGCCACCATGTCCGACGACGGTGTGGAGCGCGACCTCGCGCAGTGGACCGGAGCGGAGATCTTCGACAGCAACGCCCGCATGCGGATCGAGTCCATCGGCGACGACGGCACCGAACTCGTTGCCGACTACACCAATTCGCGATGGGGCTCGATGCGGACCACCTGGCGATTCGTCCTGCGCGATGGCAAGGTGAGCCGTTTCGAGACCGGACAGGCGTGAATACCCTTGCCAGGCAGCCGCCGACATTGACATTCTGACCTTCGTGTTCGTCGCGCCGCGTTACGGTACCGGTTCCCTGGCCGATGTGTTCCCCTCCGTCCTCGCCGGTCTCGGCGTGCCGGGCGAGGAAGACCGCCTAGGGCTTGGCCTGAATGCCGACCAGGTCTGCGTCCTGCTGGTGGACGGGCTCGGCTACCAGGATCTCGTCGCGAATCCCACTGCGGCGCCGTTTCTGTCCGGCCTCGCGCCGGTCCGGCTCACGGCCGGTTTCCCCACGACGACGGCGACCAGCCTCGCCTCGCTCGGGGTGGGCGTTCCGCCGGGCGAGCACGGGATCGTCGGCTATCTGTTCCACGTCCCCGGCTACGACCGGCTGTTCACCCCGTTGTCCTGGCGGCTGCACGGCGTGCCGAAGTCCGATCTGCGCAAGGAATTGATCCCGGCGGAGTTCCAGCCCCGCACAACCGTTTTCCAGCGTGCCGTCGCCGACGGCGTCGCGGTCGCACAGGTGTCGCCGCGCGATCAGGCCGGATCGGGACTGACCGAGGCGGTGCTGCGCGGTTGCCGATTCCTCCCCCAGCTGTCGTTCGGCGATCTCGTCGCAGGTGTGAGCGAGGCGTTACGGGCCGGCCCGCGCTCGCTGGTCTACACCTACCACGGCGATCTCGACCTGACCGGACATGTGCGCGGCCCTTCGTCGCGGGCCTGGGAATTGGAACTGGCCAACACCGACCGGCTCGCCGCAGCGCTCGCCGCCGAGCTGCCCGCGGGCGCGGCGCTGCTGGTCACCGCCGACCACGGCATGGTGCAGATGGACGACAGCATCGATTTCGACACCACCCCCGTCCTGCGAGAAGGCGTCCGGGCGCTCGGCGGGGAAGCGCGGGCCCGGCACGTCTACACCGCGCCGGGCGCCGAATCCGACGTCGCGGCGGCCTGGCAGGCCGTGCTCGGCGCGGACTTCGAGGTGCTCGGCAAGGAGGAGACCGTGGCCCGAGGCTGGTTCGGCCCCACCGTCGACCCCGCGATCGCCCAGCGCATCGGCGATCTCGTCGTGCTCGCGCGGGGGCGGCGTGGTGTCATCCGCAGCGGCGTCGAACCATTGCAGTCGTCGCTGGTCGGGCAACACGGTTCGCTCACGCCGGCGGAAGTGGAGGTGCCGCTGTGTGTCTTCCGTGCCTAGCGCCCGCCTCCGGTGAACAGCGCTCTAGTCTGGAGTCCGATCGCGGCGGGTGTCGCCGCCGACCCTTCAGGAGGAGCCCATGAATGCCACGCTGTCACGGACCGGCCGGGCCGGCCTCGGGTTCGCGATGGTCGCCATGGCCCTCACCGGTTGCACCGACATCGAACGCGCCCTCAACCGCGGCGGCGACACTCCGTGCAGCGAGTACGTCAAGCAGGATCAGGACACCAAGCGCACGACGATCACCAAGTTCGTCAAGCAGCAGAGCCAGGACGACCGCGAGCCCGCCGGGACCGCGGTGGACGCGACGATGGTGTCGGTCGACTTGCTGTGCGGCGCCCAGGCCAACACCGACACCCCCATCAAGAACGCCGACGTGGCCGGGATCTTCATCCGGAAGTGACCGCTCAGCGCGGCGGATGGGCGGCCAGCCAGTCCGCCGCGCGCTTGCGCGAGGCGCGCGACAGCCAGGCGTCCTGGATGACCTCGGTGAGTTCTCGACGGCTCAGTGCGCCGAGGCGGGCGGCGCGGACCAGGACCGAGGGATGGCCGTCGAAATGCCGCGTGGTGAAGAACGGCGAGGCCGGGTCCTGCACCAGCGCCTGTTTGTCGGACTCCGACGGCACCCAGATCACGATCACATCGGCGTAGCGCTCGCCGGTCACCGGGTCCACGGCATCCGGACGGGGAGTGCGGAAGAACACGAACGACTTGCCCCCGACCTGATAGACCGGGTTACCGCGCGGTCCGTCGGCGCGTGTCACATGGGGCATGCCCGAGGCCACCTCGTGCACATCGGCGAGGCGTGCCCGCTGGAAACCGGTCGCCATGCGAGCAGCCTAGGGCGTCGTGGCCCACTTCGCTCGAAAGCGCAGGCGACCGGCCGGTAGGGCTCCGGACGCTCGCCACGCCGGTCGGCGTACGCCAGAATGAGACGGAGAATTCGAGCTCACACGACGACGGGTCTTCCACGTGGCACAGTTCCGCGCCCTCACACAGCAGCGGGTCGAACTGGAAAGAGAATGGGAGCGTTGGGCGACGGCTCCGCGGGCGGTACCCCGCCCCCGGAACACCGTCCTGCGCAACGACGTAGCTCAATCCTGGCGGCGCTCGCTGCACACTGTCGATCCCGGTCGCACGATCGCGCCGGGGGTGGACGACATCGGTGATCGCTGGGCCGCGTCGCCGCTGCGCGGACCGGTGACGGCGCTGGCGGGTGAACTGCGTGCCATCACCGAGGATTCCGGGTATCTGGCGGTGGTCACCGACAGCGCGGGCACCGTGTTGTGGTCCTGCGGTGACCGCATGCTGCGCAGGCAGGCCGAGCAGGTCAACCTCGCGCCGGGCGGATGCTGGGACGAAAGCCATATGGGCACCACCGGCTTGGCCCTCGCGCTGCACACCGACCGCCCCGCCTCGGTGTTCTCCGCCGAGCACCTGATCGCCGCACTGCACGGCTGGGTCTGCTATTCCGCGCCGATCCACGGACCCGACGGCAGGCAGGTCGGCGCGCTGGATCTGTCGAGTTCCTGGGACCGCTCGCATCCCGCGGTGCTCACCTCGGTGCGCGCGCTGGTGACGGCCGTGGAGACGATGTTGCGCACCGCCGAGCCCGCGCCCGAGCCGGGGATCCGGCTGGAGTGCCTTGGCGCCGCACGGCTGGTACGCGACGGGGCGCCGCTGCCGCTGCCGCCTCGGCAGCTGGAGATCCTCGCCCTGCTGGCGCTGCAGCCGGACGGTTTCACCCCGGAGCAATTGCACGCCGCCCTGTACGGCGACCGTTCGGTGTCCAGCAGCACGCTCAAAGCCGATGTCTCGCATCTGCGCCGCGCGATCGGCGGTGCGATCAGCAATCGCCGTTACGCGCTGACCGGTCCGGTGTCCTGCGACGCCGTCGACCTGTTCGCCGCCATCACCGCGGGTGACACCACCTCGGCGGTGTGGCTGTACCGGGGACCGCTGCTGCCCGGATCGGAGGCGCCCGGCGTGCTGCAGTGGCGCGACTACTTCGACGTCGGCGTGCGGACCGCCGTGCTCGCCGGTGACCGAGCCGAGCACGCGGTGGCGTTCGGCGAACGCGCGCCCCGTGATGTCGCGGTACACGAGCACGCGCTGCGATTACTCCCGTCCTACGACGTGCGCCGCGCGGTGGTCGCGGCTCGGTTGCATACGGCGTTGCGCGACTGACGCATTCACACCAACCTCGCACCAACCTCCGCGGACCATAGTGGATCGGTCCGAGATATCTGCGAGGAATCATGAGCTACACCAGACCGGGGGCGGGACTGCGGCATCGCCGACTACCCGACGCAGCCCGGCCACGTCCTCCACGCCGGTCGAACGGCACGGGGACGCATCGAACGCATCGGGTGGACATCACCGACCGCGCCAGGGCCGTCTTGCGCAGCGTGATCGATCAGCACGGAGCGGTGCTGCTGCACCAGTCCGCCGGGCACCGCGACAGCGACTCGCCACGGTGCCTGCCCATCCGGGAGTCCAGGATCGACCGCGCCGACGTCCTGCTGGGCAATCTGCCCTGGCACACCGAAGTGTGGATCAGCGGCGAGCAGTACGAGCACTGGAAGCACACCCACCTCACCGTGGATGTGGCCGAGGCAGCCGGCGGCCGGGCTTCGGACACTCTCGAGCAGACGCGTTTCGTCATCAGATCACGACTGCTCACCGACGAGGAAGCAGCGGCGCTGGCGGCCGGAGGGCCGCCGCGCACCGGAGCCGACCGGTTGGCGTGACCCCTGCACGACCGAACCGGCGGGTCGTCCGTCCGGGTGGGCACGACCACCCGGACGGACGTCGTGTGTCAGCGCCCGGGCAGGAAACGCAGGCTGCGCGCTACGGTCATCAGGAACGGCTGCCACTTGTCCTTCGGGAACAGCTTCGGCGCATCCAGATTCATGAAACGGGTGACCACGATCGACTGCGGTTCGGTGAACTTGAGCAGGCCGTCGGGCCCGTGACGGCGCCCCACACCGGAGATGCCCATTCCGCCCATCGGGGCGCCGGTGGTGCCCCACGCCGGCGCGTAGCCCTCGTCCACACAGACCGTGCCCGCGTGTAGCCGCGCCGCGATCCGCTCGCCTTCGGACTTGCTCGCCGCCCACACCGAGGCATTGAGGCCGTAGTCGGTGTCGTTGGCCAGGCGCACCGCCTCCTCGACGCTGTCGACCGGATAGATCGATACCAGCGGGCCGAAGGTCTCGTTGCGACCGCATTCCATCTCGTCGGTCACGTCGCCGAGCACGGTCGGCTCGAAGAACAGCGGACCCAGGTCCGGGCGGGCCTTGCCGCCGGTGAGTACCTTCGCTCCCTTCGAGGTGGCGTCCGCGACGTGCTTGGACACCGTTTCCAGTTGCGCTTCGGAGATGAGGCTGCCGATGTCGGCCGAATAGTCGTAGGCGGCGCCGAGTTTCGCGGCGTGTACGGCGGCGACGAACTTCTCCGTGAACGCCGCGGCGACCGGCCGCTCGACATAGAGCCGCTCGATGGAGATGCACAGCTGCCCGGCATTGGAGAAGCAGGCGCGCACGGCCGCCTTGGCGGCCTTGTCCAGGTCGGCGCCCGCGGCGACGATCATCGGGTTCTTGCCGCCCAGTTCGGCGGAGAAGCCGATCAGCCTGCGACCGCACTGCTCGGCCAGGGTGCGGCCGGTCGCCGAGGAACCGGTGAACATCAGGTAGTCGCAGTCCTCGACGATCGCGGTGCCGACCACGCCGCCCGGGCCGGGGACGACCGCGAGCAGCTCGCGCGGTAGACCGGCCCGGTAGAGCAGCTCCGCGCCGGCCAGCGTGGAGAACGGGGTCTGGCTGTCGGGCTTGACCACCACGGCGTTGCCCGCGATGAGCGCCGGAATGGAATCACCGATCGACAGCAGCAGCGGGTAGTTCCACGGGGCGATGACGCCGACCACGCCCTTGGGCTGATACCGGACCGAGGCGCGGTTGAGCACGGGGAAAGCGCCCGCTACCCGGTGGGTGCCCAGCACGCTCGGGGCGATCTTGGCGAAATAGCGGGCCGCGAACATCAGGCCCATGATTTCCTCTTGGGCGGCCCATCGGGCTTTGCCGGTCTCGGCCTGCACCACGTCCATCAGGAACTCGCGGTGCTCCACCACCAGCGCGCGGTAACGGTCCAGCACGGCAGCCCGTTCGGCCACCGGACGGGCCGCCCAGCGCTGCTGCGCGACCCTGGCCTTGTCGAAGGCGGCGGTGACGTCGGCCGCCGTACCGACCGGGACGCTGCCCAGGGGCTTTCCGGTGAACGTCTCGGCGATCGTCCTACGCGGACGGTCCGCGGACGCCTCGATCGCGGCCAGCGCGCTGAGGCGGTCGAATACATCGGCTTCCGGCGCGGGCATCGTTGGCCTCCTACTTGTGAGTAACTTTGAGATACACACAATCTACGCCCGATATCGCCCGTCATGAACCCGCTGCGGACGGATTGCGCAACACGCCGTCCATGGCCGCCTCGGCGCCGAATACCTCTTGGTTCGGGGCGTCGCCCGGATGACGATCCCCCGTTAGCCCACAGTTTTCCCAGTGGAGTCAATTCGAGTCCCACTCACCGGGACCGGCTGTCCGTATCGCCGGGTCGTGGTTTACGTTATGCCGATGTTCAGAGCGAGGCTCGGGGTCCGCACCCGGATTCTGGCTATCGCGCTCATTCCGAGTTTGACTCTGCTGTTGGCAGGCATGGGCGCCGCGGGCTACCTGGTGGCCGAAGGAACCAAAGCGAAGGACTGGGCCGCGGCGAGCCAGAAGGCCATCGCGGTGACCAGCGAGGTCATGGACGCTATCGAGCAGGAACGCTACCTCACCCTCGCCCAGCTGTCCGGCGACGACACTCTCGCGTCCGCGCTCGGGCCCGCGCGCATGCGCGTGGACGCGGCGGTGCGCAACCTGCTCGCGACTTCCGCGAACCTGCGCGACGTCGACGACTCGAAGATCACCGAGAAGGACGCCGACCTCGTCATGCTGACGCAGAGCCTGACGACGGTGCGCTCGGCCGCCGACGCGGGCGCACTGCCGATTCCGGACGCGTACATGTTCTACAACCGGTTGCTCGATCCGATCTCCGCAGGCGCCCAGTCCACCGTGCGGACCGCGCCGGAGAGCGAGATCGCCGTGGGCACCGTGGCCGGCATCCGCTTGTTCTACGTGAGCGAGGCGATGTCACGCAGCAACGCCCTCGGCGCGGTCTACGTCAACGGCGCCACTCCCCCACCCATCCCGATCGATGAGTACACCCGCCAGACCGGCTTCTACCACGCCGAAATCGCCATGCTCATCACCGAATTGGACGGCCCGATCAAGGCCCGCCTGCAGGCGCTGTCCACCGGCACGGCGTGGCAACAGCTGACCGCGATGGAGAATGCCATCATCCAGCGCGTCAGCGCCGCGACGGCTACCGCCACCCCATCGCCCCCCGCGGCGAGCGCGAGCACCGGCACACGGCAATCGAACTTGCCTCCGCTTCCGCTGAGCACCGACGAATGGCGCCGTGCGGCAGCCGAGGTCAGCCGCGGGCTGCTCGACGCCTGGTCGGTGTACAACCGGGATGTCCAGGAGGCCGCCGAAGACAAGGCCGCCGCGGCGGCGACCAGATCCGGCGTGACGGGTGGCGGCCTGCTCGTGATCGGCGTTCTGGTGCTCGTCGTCGCGGTCGCCTTGGCCAACCGCGTCATTCGCAGGCTGAAGCGATTGCGGGGAGAAACGCTCGCGCTGGCCGACGAGCGGCTGCCCGACATGATGCGCAGGCTGCGCGACGGCGAAGCTGTCGATCCCGCCGCCGAGTCCCCGAACCTGGACTACGGCAGCGACGAGATCGGCCAAGTGGCCAAGGCATTCCAGCACGCCCATTCCGCGGCCGTCTCCGCGGCGGTGGCCGAGGCTCGCACCCGGGAGGGCGTGAAAGCGGTGTTCCTGAACATCGCGCACCGCAGCCAGATCGTGGTGCACCGGCAGCTGGAAATCCTCGACGAAGCCGAGCAGCGGCAGGAAGACCCCGTCCTGCTCGACACCTTGTTCCGTCTCGATCACCTCGCGACCCGGGAGCGGCGCAACGCCGAGAACCTCACCATCCTGGGCGGTGGCAAGCCGGGCAGGCAGTGGCGCAACCCGGTTCCGCTGGTCGACCTGGTGCGCAGCGCCGTCGGCGAAACTCTCGACTACGCCCGGGTGCGGGTGTCCCGGCTGCCCGAAGTCCACGTGCTCGGCGCGGTGGTCGCCGACCTCATCCACCTGCTCGCCGAACTGGTGGACAACGCCACCTCCTTCTCGCCGCCGCAGTCGCGTGTCGAGGTGACCGGCAATGTGGTGGGCAAGGGGGTCGTAGTAGAAATCGGCGACCAGGGCATGGGCATGTCCGAAGCCGACCTGGCCAAGATGAACGAGACGCTGCGCAATCCACCGGATTTCGGCGTGGCGACCCTGTCGGCCGACTCCCGGTTGGGATTGTTCGTGGTCGCGCAGCTGGCGGCGCGCCACGGAATCGCGGTGCGGCTGTCGGACTCCGACTACGGCGGCATCAAGGCCATCGTGCTCGTTCCGTCCGCCCTCATCGCGGCCGATTCGGGCGTGCCGCAGACACCGGCGGAACTCACCGATCCCGGCAGTCGCCGCAAGCTCATCACCACGCCCGCGATCGCGACGGAGACGGCGAATTCCGCGCAGACCCCGTCGTCGTCGGTCGCGACCCTGCCGGTCGAATCCGCCGCGCCGCCGCGCTACGCCCCTCGCCCGTACACCGAGGCTCCGATGCAACCGGGCTCCGACGGTCGCCCGCCGTTGCCGCGGCGACACCGACAGACCAATCTCGCACCGCAATTGGCGCAGTCGGCCCAGGAGCAGCAAGCCGCCTCCGCGCAGGCTCCCCGCTCCGCCGAGCAGGCCCGTGATCTGATGTCCGCCATCGAGAACGGAACCAGGCAGGGCCGCCGTGCCACCATCATCCCCGACGAACAGGAAGGCTAGGGGTGTCCGCTTCTCCCGCAGGTGATCTCAATTGGCTGCTCGACGATCTCGTCGACCGGCTGGCCGGCGTGCGCCACGCGGTGGTGCTGTCCACCGACGGGCTACTACTCGGCCGCTCCAGCGGTATGAACCGCGAGGACGCCGAACACTTCGGCGCGATGTCCTCGGCGCTCTACGGGCTGGCGCGCAGCGCGGGCAACCGGTTCGACGGCGGCGGCGTCCGGCAGGCGGTCATCGAACTCGACCGCGCGGTGCTGTTCGTGACCTCCGCGGGCGACAACGCCTGCCTGGCACTGCAAGCCGCCGAGTCGGCCAATCTCGGCATGGTGGCCTACGAGATGAATCTGACGGTCCAGCGCGTCGGCAGCTATCTGTCCACCACCGCACGCCAAGACCTCGTCGGACATGCCGAGTAAGACCTGCCATGACCCATCCGCGTGAGCCCTGGTTCGACGAGGCGGCCGGCCCTCTGGTGCGTCCCTACGCGGTCACGCGCGGGCGCACCAGCGGCGCCGGACCCGAACTGGATATGCTCACCACCGTGATCGCGGACACCTCCGCGGCCACACTGCGACGCAGCGAACCCGAGTACGCCGATATCCTTCGCCTGTGCCGGGTTTCGCAGACCGTCGCAGAAGTCTCCGCGCAGTTGCGTTTGCCGCTGGCGGTGACGAAGATCCTCGTCGGTGACCTGATCGGCGACGGGCAACTGATCTTCCGCGCTCCCGTTCCGACGGAGGCCGGACCCGATGACCTCAACATATTGCGAGCGGTACTGGATGGAATCCGAAAACTTTGACCCGAGCGGCACACCGCAACTGGCCGCGTCGGTCAAGATCCTCGTCGCCGGCGGGTTCGGCGTCGGCAAGACCACCATGGTCTCGGCGATCAGCGAAGTCGCGCCACTGCGCACCGAGGAACTGATCACCGAGGTGAGCACCGGAATCGACGATCTGTCCGGCGTCGAGCAGAAGTCCACGACCACGGTCGCGCTGGACTTCGGCAGGCTCACCATCGACCGCGATTTGGTGCTCTACCTGTTCGGTACACCGGGCCAGGACCGGTTCTGGTTCCTGTGGGACGAACTGGCGCGCGGCGCGCTCGGCGCCGTCGTCCTGGCCGATACCCGCAGGCTCGGCAACTCTTTCGCGTCCGTGGACTTCTTCGAGCGCCGCGGTCTGCCGTTCATGGTGGGCGTCAACTGCTTCGACGGCGCACCGCGCTACACCAACGACGAAGTACGCGACGCCCTCGACCTCGACTCGGCCACCCCCGTCATGCTCTGCGACGCGCGCGACCGAGGGTCATGCAAGGATGTCCTGCTCACCCTCGTCGAACACCTCATCCAGCGGGCACAACGCGCACACGCCACCACCTGAGGGCGCTGCGGCTGCGCGGCGGTCGGGACCTGTGAACCCTCACGTCTGCCGCAGCCAGGCCACGAAAAGCAGCGCGCCACCCGCGGCCAGCACTACCGCGGCCGGAGCAGGCCACCGCGGCCCGTTCCGGCCGAGCAGGCCGCGGGTGAGCCGCAATTGGAACGCGCCGAGCCCGGCGAGGACCAGCAGCCAGATCGGCAGCAGCCCGACGCCGAGCGCCGCGTGCACCGCCCATGCACCCGCCGAAGTGGGACCGCCCCACGATCCTTCGAGATTGTCGCTCGCGACGACCGGAAACAAGATCCCGCGGAACGCGGCGACGATCGCCAGGAAGGCCAGAAACCAGGCCGTCAGGCCGACCGCGCCGCTGAGCACCGAGTGCGAGACCGACCGGGTGACCGAGAATTTGTGCGGCAGAACGGATTCACCGAGCAATCGCCGCGGCACGCGCAGTCGGGTCGGAATTCGCCGCACCGCCAGCGGGAGCGCCCAGAGCGCGTAGGCGGCGTAACGCAGGAGTGCCCGAAACCACGACATACCGCCGACGGTAGCGCTGTTCGGCCCGCGATTCACCGTAGCAGGCCCGCGTGCACCAGATCGTCGAACAGCATCTGGTCGACCGGAGGGACGAGGGGGCGGTCGGCATAGGAGAACCACGCGACCTCTTCGATCTCGCTGCTCGCGGCGAGCGTTCCGCGGTAATCCGCGGTGTAGCAACTCATCCGCACCACCGCCCCATCCGCCGGACCGTGCGGTGCCTCATAGATGCCGACGTGCGCGGCGGTCTCCGGCAGCAGCGCGACGGTGAGTTCTTCCTCGATCTCGCGCAGCAGCGTCTGCAGATCGGTCTCGGCGCCTTCGCGCTTGCCGCCCGGGATGTAGAAGACGTCCTTGCCGCGCGGTCTGGCACACAGGATCCGTCCGTCCTCGATTCGCACCCATGCCACCGTGTCGATCAACTGCCGCACTCGCCCGTCCGCCACCGCCGCAGCCTATCGCCGCGCGACGACGAACGTGGAATGGGCAGCGCCCGCCTCACCCGGCCGGAATGAGGGAAGGGTCCTTGGCGCCTGGGCCGAGAACGGGACGCAGGTCGCGCGGCGCGATGCGCTCACCGCACTCCGAGCACACCGGCTCGACGGTCGCGAGATTCCCGCACGCGGCGTGCGTCGTCTGCACCGGCGGGCCGTCCGGCGCGGCCCATTCGTCACCCCACTGCCGCATCGCGGTGACGACCAGCCACAGCGAGCGGCCTTTCGTGGTGAGCCGGTAGTCGTAGCGAACCGGATTGTCCTGATAGGGCTCCCTGGTCAGCACGCCGTGCTCCACCAGATGCTCGAGACGCTGGGTGAGGACATTGCGGGCGATGCCGAGCCGGGCGTGGAAGTCGTCGAAGCGCGTCACGCCGAACAGGGCGTCGCGCACGATCAGCAGCGTCCACCATTCCCCCACCACCTCGAGGCACTGGGCCAGCGAGCAGTTCATGTCCTCGAAGCTCGTCCTGCGCATATCCGTCAGCATAGTCAGTTGCTTGATAGAACTCACTATCCTATGGTGCGTTGCATGAAGCAACTCACTACGCGGACGCTCGCCGAGCAATTCGCGCTCACCGACACCGGCGCGGGCCGGTGGCAGGCGCGGGTCGACCGGTCCTGGCGGGGATGGACCGGACCGCACGGCGGCGTGATCGCGGCTCTGCTCATCGAGGTGGCTCGCGCGGCGGCTGCCGAACCATTGCCGGTGCGGGCCGTAGACCTCCGGTTCCTGGGCCGCCCCACCGAAGATGTCCTCACCTTTCGGGCGACCGAGCACACGGCCGGTCGCAGCACCGTAGTGCTGGACGTGCACGCCGAGCAGGACGGCAGCCCGGTCGCGGCGGCGTCCGTCACGCTCGGTCGCACCGTGGAATCGGGCATCGCGAAATACGCGGGCACACCGGCACCGCGGGTACCCGATGCCGAATCCTGTGCGCGGTTCGCCCTCCCACCCGAGCTCGTGCCTGCGGGAGCCCATTTCGACATCCGCCCCGCGGCGGGACCGCTGCCGCTCACCGGCGCGGACGAACCGATGATGTGCGCCTGGATCACACTCCTCCCCGAACTGCCCGCGGACGCGGCGGCCCTCGCGATCCTCGCCGACGCTCTGCCACCCGCCATATTCCCCACGCTGCGCACGCCCGTCGCGATCCCCACGGTGGCGCTGTCGATGCACGTGCACAGCGCGCCCACCGGTGGCCTGCCGGTGCTGGTTCGCACGGAGAACGCCTCTACCGGCGGCGGCTGGTCGGTAGACGACACCTCGATCTGGCACCGGAGCGGCCTGCTGCTCGCCTCTGCCCGCCAGACCCGCCGCGTGCTCGGCTGAAACGGAGAAGACCATGCCATCCCCTACCGCGGCGCCGAACCGGGCCGCCGCCGACTTCCGGGTCGTGCTCGCCGTCGTCTCGATCGGCGTACTGCTGTCGAGCCTGGATCTGTTCATAGTCAACGTCGCCCTTCCGGACATGTCCGCCGATCTCGGCGGAGCGCGGATCTCCGGGCTGTCCTGGGTGCTCAACGCCTACGCGATCGTGTTCGCCGCACTACTGGTCCCGGCAGGACGACTCGGCGACCGCCGCAGCATTCGAACCACCTTCCTGCTGGGGTTGGTGATATTCGTCGCCGGGTCGGCACTGTGCGCGACCGCCTGGGACGTCGGGTCGCTGGTGCTGTTCCGCGTCCTGCAGGCCGTCGGCGGCGCGTTGCTGACGCCCGCCTCACTCGGCTTGGTGCTCGCGGCCGCCCCGCCGCAGCGCCGTGCGGCGGCGGTGCGGCTGTGGGTCGCCTTCGGCGGCCTCGGCGCGGCACTCGGCCCGGTGCTGGGCGGGCTGCTCGTCGAATTCGGCTGGCGCTGGGTGTTTCTGGTCAACGTGCCGTTCGGCTTGATCGCGGTGGTTGTCGGCGTGCGGATGCTGCCCGATCCCGAAGGCGACGGCGGGCGGATGCCCGACCTGTTCGGCGCGGCGCTGTTGGTCGGCGCGATCGCCGGGCTGGTGCTCGGACTGGTGAAGGGTACGGACTGGGGGTGGTCGTCGGCGGGCGTGCTCACCGCGTTCGCGGTGGCGGCGCTGTTGACGGTGGCCTTCGCGGTCTCCTCGGCCCGGCATCACAGCCCGGTGGTGGATCCGGCACTGCTGCGCGCGCCCAACTTCGCCTGGATGACCGGCAACGCCGTTTTGTTCAACGTCGCCTTCGGCGCGATGCTGCTGTCGGTGGTGCTGTGGGCGCAGAATGTGTGGGGCTGGTCGGCGATACGCACCGGTTTGGCCGTCGCGCCCGGCCCGCTGATGGTGCCGGTGATCGCCGTCCTGGCGGGGCGGCTGATCGGGCGGATCGGCGCCGGGCCGGTCATCGCCGCGGGCGGGATCGTCTTCGGCGCGGGCATGCTGTGGTGGGCGCGGGCGATCACCCTGACGCCGGACTACGTCGGCGGCTTGCTCGGCGGCATGGTGGTCAGCGGCATCGGTGTCGGCCTCACCCTGCCGACCGCCTTCGCCGCGGGCACCAGCGGACTGCCGCCACAGCGGTTCGCCACCGGGTCGGCCGTGTTGAGCATGGCGCGCCAGATCGGTCTCGCGGTCGGCGTCGCGGTCCTGGTCGCGGTGCTCGGCTCGCCCACCGATCCGGAAGCGACACTGGAGGCGTTTCGGCGCGGGTGGTATGTGACGGCCGTGGTCGCGGTTCTCGCCGGTGTGGTCGGCGTAGTCGCCCGCATGCCGAAACCCGCCGCCGTGCAACCGGAATCGGTCACCGAGCCGGCCGTCGCCTGATCCGCCGCACCGACCGGCGCCGGGTCTGCGTGCGGTGACGGATCAGCGGCTCAGGCGCTGGAATCGCCGGTCCGCGAGCGGCAGGATGACCGCGGTGATGAGCGGCCCGCACCACGGCCGTCGGCGACGAGTGCTGCTCCAGCCAGGGATCCCCGCCGCGGACCGGCGTACCGGACAGCGCACGGGTTCGCCGCCACGGTCCACGCCGCGAGGAAGCCCAGCTGGTCCGGCATCAGCTGGGGCACGACGAGGAATTACGCACCGCTACATCGCTACCCGGCCCGCACCGTAAGGCTTTCGCGCCCGGCGGTCAGCGCCACGTGCGCGACGGCGGCGTCCAGCCCCCGCTTCGGCAACGGCGCATCGTCGAACATGGTGATCTCGACGGCGTCCTCGGTGAGTTCCCAGGTACCCGCGATACGTCCGCCCACCACGACGATCGGTGAGATCCAGCCCGCGGTCCGGCTCACCTTCGCGCGGTGGGCGGCAGGCAGCGCGACGGTGTCACCGGTGCCCGGCCCCAGCACGTACTGGTCGAAGGCGCCGAGCAGGTGCACTGTCGCGCTCGGCGCTGCGGCCGCCAGCGCGTCGACCTGATCGGTCGGCAGGAAGCCGCGGCGGCCCTCCACGTCGACTTCGGTGAGCAGGTCGCCCAACTCGGCGAACCAGCGCCGCACCGTGGACTTGCGCAGACTGTTACGGCTGAGCCAGGCGTCGAAGGTCTCCGGCGTCGCCGGGCCGTAGGCGCCGAGATAGCCGAGGATCGCCGCAGGCGCCGCGGCTTCCGGCTCGGGCAGGCCGGGCCAGTCGCGCACCAGCTGGGCGGGACGGGCGAACGTCACCTTGGCGCCCCGCGACGGACCGTGGCAGAGCACCCCTTGCCAGGCCAAGGGTTTGAGCAGCGCGCCCCAGCCGGAGCGCAATTCCTCGCCGAGCCGGTGGAAACCCGACTCGGACAGCAGTGCCTCGACGAGTTCCTCGCGGGTGAGCACCGCGCCGTCGAGCACCTCGGCGACCGCCTCGGCCAGCGCGGCCACCTCCGCGGGCGAGGCGCCGAAGTTCTTCTGCCAGGCGGGCTTCTCCCAGGTGCGTGCCGAGCCGATGAGCGCAAGACAGGCGGCGGCCGGCTCCGGGGTGAGCGCGTGCAACGTGCCGCGCATCGCCCAGGTCTTCATCAACGTGCCATCCCCGAGCGCGCGAACCAGCCCACCCGGTTCCGGTTTCGTGCTGCGCAGCCCGACCGCCAGTTCCGCCGCGGAGGCGACCTGGGCCTGCACGCCGAACAGACGCCCGGCGATGGCTACCGCGCCCTCGTCGGCACGGGACCGGACATACTGACGATCCAGCCGCCAGGCGAAAACCTGATCCCAGGTGGCCCGCACGCGTGCTCCTTCTCCCACTCAGCTCAGCAGCGCGCCGACGCCGGCCACCGTCGCGGCCGCCAGTGCCGACCCGGTCACTGTCATCGCGATCACGCCGAGCAGAGCGGTGCGGGTGGTGGCGCGCCGGATCGCGCCGACCGGGTCGGCCAGCCGCTCGGCACGGGCCAGGACAGCTGTGCCCGCCGCGGCCAGCGCACCCGGGGGCGCGGGCTCGACGATGCCGACGATCGCCAGCAACCCGCCCAGCAACGGCAGCGAACCGTGCTGGTCGGCGGCCTTGTCGTCGGCGCACATCTCCAGCAGCCGGGCGGTCTCCGCCGCACCGACGGTGAACAAGCGCAGGCCCGGCAGCGTGGTGGCCACCGCGCGCAGCACCGCCGACAACGCCGCGTGCCTGCCGGACAGGTGCGCGCGCTCGTGCGCGAGCACCGCGGCGAGCTGGTCGTCGTCCAGCACGTCCAGCGCGGCGGTGGTGACGACGATGGTGTCGGGCCGTCCCGGCACGCAATACACCTGCCGCTCCGGCGAGTCGAGCGCGACCGCCCCGATACCCGGCACCGGCCTGCCGACCAGGCGGACGGCCCGCGCGTGGACGCTGGTGCGCCTGCGCATGTCCACCACGACACCCACCGCGCGCGCGATGAGCGCCACCGTGCCGGTGGCCACCAGCGCCGCCACGGCGAACGTGGCTGCCCGGGTGGCCGCGGCCCCGTGCACGTGCATCGGCGTCCACAGGAACGACACGCAGGAGCGCAGCGCGTCCTTCGGATGTCCCCAGTAGGTGGCGAATTCGATGGTCACCACCGTCGCGGCGATCCCCCAGGCGCTCAGGGCCCCGACGATCGCGACCACCCAGGCGATCACGCCCAGCCGCGGCGCGATGCCGCGATGAGTCAGACTGCGCAGCACGGGCGGACCGAAAGTCGCCACGACGCTGCCGTACAGCGTCAGAGCGATGGCCAGGTTCACGGGACTTCTGGTGACTTGCGCGCCGCGAGTCTGCGCAGCGCGGCACGCAGCCCGGCCGACTCCTCGGCGCTGATCCGATCGACGAAATGACTGAGCACCAGGTCGGATCGGCCGCCGGAACCCAGCGCTTCGAGCATGAGCCGGGCGCTGTGCTCCTCCCTGGTGAGCGTCGGCCAATATCGGTAGGCTTTACCGGCGCGTTCGCGTGCCAGCCAGCCCTTGCGATGCAGGTTGTCCATGGTCGACATCACCGTCGTATAGGCGATGTCTCGCCGAGCCGACAGTTCGTCGAAGATCTCACGCACCGTTGTGTCCTCTGCGTCCTGATCCCAGATGCGGTCCATGATCACCGCCTCCAGATCCCCGAATCCACGCACCGTACCGACTCCCTCATCCGAGCTGTGCCCCGTCGTGGGAACAGGGTACCGGTTACGGCCGGTTACTACGGAGGCAACCAGTAGATCCGGCCGCGCCGATCAGGGCTGCCGGATGCTTTGCACGACTGGGGCCGTGCCCTTACGCCGTGGCGCGCGGCGTCCGATCGAGCATGGCGAGGTAAGTGTCGAGTTGGGCCGCGCCGGCGAGAAGATTGCGGCTGCGCATGGTCAGCCGGTCTTGCCAGGAGTCGAGAAAGGCGCTCAACGCGTCCGCTCCGCCCGCCGCGCGCAGCGACTCGACGAACTGCGCGACCTGGGACAGCCGGTAGCCGCCCCGGCGTAGCTGTCGTGCGATCTCGGCGTCGCGTACGCAGTCCGGTCCGTAGTGGCGGTAACCCGTCGTCCGGTCGCGTGCGGGACGCAGGATGCCATGGGCCTCCCACATGCGCAGTGTCGCGGCGTGCACGCCGAGCCGGCGCGCGAGTTCGCCGACGGTCAGCGGCCGACCGGGGACAGGGGGAGGCATCGTGGCGGACAGGCCGCCCAGGGCCCTCGCGACCTCGATGCGGGTGTCGCGTTCGGTGAGCAGCGCGACGTGCGCGGCGTCGATGAGCCGGTAGGCGGCCTCGGAGTCGCCGCGGTTGGTCGCGCGCATGATGTCCGTTGCCGGCCGGTGCCCGTGGCCGGCGCGCAAGGCGAGGAAGGCGCGCAGCGCCTGCGCGTGCAAGGCCGTGTAGCGCCGGTAACCGGTCTGGCTGCGCTCGGTCGGCGGGAGGATGCCCGCGTCGTCGTAGTTGCGGATCGCCTGTGCGGACAACCCGTGTTCCCGGGCGAGGTCGATGGGCCGCAGCTCACACCTCCGATTGAGGGTTTTGTCTCTGAATATCAGGGATAGGTCGCGAAAGTTTCACTCGAATGTTCAACGATACTGTCGAGGGCAGTCCTTCCGGAAAGGGGTGTCCATGTCCACTGCCGCATCACTGCGCGCCATCGGCCGCCAACTCGACGACCCGGCAAGCCTGGGCCGCGCCCTCGATGAACTGCTCGCCGCACGAACCGAGCCGACGGCCCTCCTGGCGCTCGGCGAGCCGACGCACGGCGTCGAGGCGTTCCCGTTGTTACGCAACGAGATCCTCTGTCACCTCGTCGAACAGGGGTACCGGTCGATCGTGCTGGAGACCGATGTCTTCGCCGCGTCCGTTGTCGACGACTACGTGACGGGGGCCACCGCGGACATCGACACGGTGCTCGCGACCGGGTTCAGCCACGGGTTCGGCGCGGTGCCGGGCAACCGCGAACTCGTCGAATGGCTCCGCACGCACAACGCAGGCCGCGCGCCGGCGGACCGGGTGCGCTTCCACGGCTTCGACGCACCGCTGGAGCACTCCGGCGCGCCGAGTCCGCGACGCGCACTGTCGTCGGTCACCGACTACCTGCCCGCGGCGCTGCGGCCCGGATCGGTCCGCGACCTCGACGCACTGCTCGGCGAGGACGCGGACTGGACGAACCAGGCGGCCATGTTCGACCCGTCGGCGTCCATCGGCGACTCCGACCGCGCTCGTGCCCTGCGCGTCGTCGCCGACGACCTCGCCTGCGCGCTGCACCGCGCGGCGCCCGGCCTGCGTCGCGCCGACCCGACCGGCTACGACCACGCCGTCGCGCACGCGCGCACCGGCCAGGGCCTGCTGCGCTATCACGCGGCGATGGCCGGTCGCACACCCGATCGCATCGCGACCCTGCTCAGCGTGCGCGCCGAGATGATGGCCGAGAACCTGCTCGCGATCATCGCGCAGGAGCAGCGACGCGGACCGAGCCTGGTGTTCGCACACAACGCGCACTTGCGGCGCGCGCAGTCCCATACGCCGATCGGCCGGGACGAGGCGAACTGGTGCAGCGCCGGCGCGCTCATCGAACTCACCCTCGGCGAGCGCTACATGTTCGTGGCAACCGACGCCAGTCCTGACAGTGAGCCGGGCACCCTCCAGCGCGTGTTGGCCGAGGCGACCTCCCGTCGTGCCCTGTTCCCGGTCCAGGCCCTGCGCGCCGCGCTCGCCCCGTCGATCGGCGCGAGCACACCTTTCGTGCCCGGCCACATCCCGCTCGACCCGGCCGACCTGGACGGCGCGGATGCGGTCATCTTCGTCGCCGACACCGACGGAAAGCGGCATCAGTACTGGTAGGTAGCCTTCGACCCCACCTCTGAGTCCCGCTACGGGCGCCTCGGCGGGCAATCCGAGCAGCCCAGGGTCGACACGTCAGACGGTGGCTTATGCGAACATATGTTCGTGTCCGATGCGTCCGTCCCCCGCAGGCCCCGGATACTCGCGCGGCCGGAGGCATCGATCCTGCATGCCGACCTCGACTCGTTCTACGCCTCGGTCGAGCAGCGTGACGACCCGCGACTGCGCGGCAAGCCGGTGATCGTCGGCGGCGGCGTGGTCCTGGCGGCGAGCTACGAGGCGAAGGCGTTCGGGGTGCGCACGCCGATGAACGGCGGGCAGGCGCGCCGGTTGTGCCCGCACGCGATCGTGGTGCCGCCGCGGATGTCCGCCTACGCCGAGGCGAGCAAGGACGTCTTCGAGATCTTCCGCGACACCACGCCCGTGGTGGAGGGCATATCCATCGACGAGGCCTTTCTCGATGTCGGCGGGCTGCGCCGGATCGCGGGCGAGCCGGTAGCCATCGCGACGCAACTGCGCGCGCAGGTCCGCGACCGGGTCGGCTTGCCCATCTCCGTGGGCATCGCCCGCACCAAGTTCCTCGCCAAGGTGGCCAGCGCCGTCGCCAAGCCCGACGGGTTGCGGCTGGTCCCGCCGGACGGCGAACTGGAGTTCCTGCATCCGCTGCCGGTGGAGAGACTCTGGGGTGTCGGCGACGTCACCGCGCGCACGCTGCACGAGCACGGCATCACCCGGGTCGGTCAGCTGGCCGAACTCGGCGAGCGCCCGCTGCGGGCGATACTCGGTCCCGCCGCGGCACGCCACCTCTATGCCCTGTCCTGGGCGCGTGATCCCCGACGCGTCGAGACCGGCAGGCGGCGGCGCTCGATCGGCGCCCAGCGCGCCCTCGGGCGCAAGCGCCGTCCTTCCGACGAGATCGAGGCCTACCTGCACGGGCTCACCGATCGGCTGGGCAGGCGGCTGCGCGCCGCCGACCGGGTGTGCCGAACGGTGGTGCTGCGGCTACGTTTCGACGATTTCACCCGGGCCACCCGCTCCCACACCCTCGCCGAGGCCACCGACCACACCGAGACGATCCTGTTCGCGGCCCGCGCTCTGCTCACCGGCGCGATGCCGCTCATCCAGGAACGCGGCCTCACCCTGATCGGCCTGGCGCTGACCAACCTCGACGACGCCGACACCGTCCAACTCTCGCTGCCCTTCGAGGCCCGCGCCAGCAACACCCTCGACGCGACCCTCGACGACTTGCGCAAGCGCTTCGGCTCCGCCGCCGTCACCCGCGCCGCCCTCCTCCACCGGGGCGAGGGCCTCTCGGCCCCCCTCCTCCCCGACTGACCCACAGCGCTCGCGATACCGAACGGCGGCCGCGGCATCCCTCAGTACGACCGTTTCGGCCGCTTGTCCATCAACCGAAGGATCAGCGGCGTGAAGATCAGCTGCATGGCCAGCTCCATCTTGCCGCCGGGCACCACGATGCAATTCGACCGCGACATGAACGAGTCGTGCAGCATCGACAGTAGATAGGGGAAGTCGATCACCTTCGGGTCGGCGAACCGGATCACCACGAAACTCTCGTCCGCCGTCGGAATGGTGCGCGCGATGAACGGATTGGATGTGTCCACCGTCGGCACGCGCTGGAAGTTGACGTAGGTGCGGGAGAATTGCGGGCAGATGTAGGTGACGTAGTCCGGCATCCGCCGCAGGATCGTATCGATCACGGCCTCACTGGAGTAGCCGCGCTCGGTCTTGTCCCGGATCACTTTCTGAATCCACTCCAGATTGATGATCGGCACGACGCCGACCAGCAGATCGGTGTACCGGGCCACATCGACGGTGGAGGTGACCGCCGCGCCGTGCAGGCCCTCGTAGAACAGCAGGTCGCTGCCCGGCGTCAATTCCTCCCACGGTGTGAAGGTCCCCGGCGGTTGACCGTAGGGTTTGGCCTCGGCCTCGTCGTGCAAATAACGACGCACGGTCCCGACGCCGGTCTCGCCGTAGTCGCGGAACAGCGTCTCCAATTCCTTCAGCAGGTTGGCTTCCTCACCGAAATGCGAGAACCGCAGATTGCGGGTCTGCTCGGCCTCGGCCATGGCCAGTTTCATCTCGTTGCGGTCGTAACGGTGGAACGCGTCGCCCTCGACGACGGCCGCATTGATCCCCTCGCGGCGGAAGATCTCCTGGAAGGTCCGGGTCACGCTGGAGGTCCCCGCCCCGGAGGATCCGGTGATCGCGACGACCGGGTGCTTGACCGACATGGTTCTCCTCTTCAGCGCTGGGCCGGACGAAACAGCGACCGCCTGCCGAACAGCGAACTGTCGAAGCTGGGCCCCTCGTCGGGTTGACGGTGATACCGCTCGATGCGCTCCACTTCGTTGCGGGAGCCGAAGATCAGCGGCACCCGCTGGTGGACCTCGCCGGGCAGCACTTCCAGCACCCGCTCGCTGCCGGTGGTCGCCGCGCCACCGGCCTGTTCGACGATGAACGCGATGGGGTTGGCGCCGTAGAGCAACGCCACCCGCCCCGGACGCGCGGGCGGGCGGGTGTCGCGCGGATACAGGTACACCCCGCCGCGCGTGAGGATGTGGAAGGTGTCGGCGACCAGCGATGCCACCCAGCGCATGTTGAAATCCCGCTCGCGCGGCCCGTCCACGCCGTCCAGGCACTCGTGCACATAGCGGCGCACCGGTCGCTCCCAGAAGCGCTCGTTGGCCGCGTTGATCGCGAAACCGGAGGTGTCCTCGGGAATGCGCATCCGCGGGTGGGTCAGCACGAACGCGCCGATCTCCCGGTCCAAGGTGAACCCGTCCACGCCGCTGCCGGTGGTCAGCACCAGCATGGTCGCGGGCCCGTACAGGGTGAACCCCGCGCACACCTGCTCGACACCGGGCTGCAGGAAGTCGTCCGCGGCCGGGCCGTCCTGCGACCCCGTGTCCCGCACGGGCGCGCGCAGCACGCTGAAGATCGTGCCCACCGGAAGGTTCACGTCGATGTTCGACGAACCGTCCAGGGGATCGAACGCCAGCAGGTATTTTCCGCGCCGATGCGTGGCGGGCACCGGATGGATCTCGCTGATCTGTTCGGAGAGCAACGCCGAAAGATGGCCGGTCCACTGGGTTTCGGCGACCATGATGTCGTTGGCGATCGCGTCCGGTTCGCGGTGCACCTTCGCCGGCGGGTTGCCCGGCTCGGAGGGGCCGCCGAGCGATCCGACGATCGCGCCGCGGGTGACCTGATTGGCGACGATCTTCGTCGCGGTCGCGATCACGTTCACCAGGGCGGAGAACTCACCGGACGATCCGGGATGCCGATGCTCCTGCTCGATGGTGTAGCGGGTGAGGGTCTTCAGTCCTTCTGGCATAGCGCCTCGATCTCGTCACCGGGGGGCTCGCGCGGTGGGCCCGGGGTCGGTGAACACGCTGCTGCCGTAGACATCCTGATCGGTGAGCGTGATCAAATCGGTCTTGGTCAGCGGTCTGCGCAGTTCGACGAGCCGCTTGGCCTGCCGCAACCGGCAGCGGTCCAGCGCGTTGCGGACGCTGCGCGCGTTGGAGAAGCGCGGACGGGCCATCCGGCGTTCCAGGTACTCCCCGAAAGCGCTGCGCGCCGCGTCGTCGAAGTGGAAGTTCTCCGCGGCCACCATGAGTGCGGCGATGCCCAGCAGCTCGGCATGGGTGTAGTCGGCGAACTCCAAGTGGTGGGCCACCCGCGAGGACAGGCCCGGGTTGGCGGAGAAGAAGCGGTCCATCCGGTCCGGGTATCCCGCGAAGATCACCACCAGGCTGGCGCGCTCGTTCTCCATCTCCTGCAACAGGATCTCGATCACCTCCTGCCCGTAGTCGCGTTCGTTCTCCGGCCGGAACAGGTAGTAGGCCTCGTCGATGAACAGCACGCCGCCCGCCGCCTTGGCCAGCGCCTCCTTCGTCTTAGGGGCGGTGTGCCCGATGAACTGGCCCACCAGATCGTCACGAGTGACGGTGTGCACCTTGGGTTTGCGGATGTAGCCGAGGGCATGCAGCATCTGCGCCATCCGCAACGCCACCGTCGTCTTGCCCGTGCCCGGACCGCCGGTGAAGCTCATGTGCATGGTCGGCCGCGACGAAGTCAGCCCGAATCGCTGCCGCGCCCGGTCGATCAGCAGCAGCGCCGCGATCTCGCGCACCCGCCGCTTCACCGGGGCCAGGCCGATCAGTTCCGCGTCCAGTCTGCGCAACGTCTCCTCGACGTCGTGGCCTGCGATGTCGGCCGCCAGATCCAGCATCGCGTCCTCGCCCAGGATCTCCGGCGCCTCCGAATCGGCGGGCGCCGTCCGCACCGCGCCGGGGGCGTCGGTCCCCGGCCGGTGCAGACGGAATCCGGAGCCGTTGTGCTCAGCCGCCATACCGGTCTCCCGGGCGCACGGTAGTGGCATACGAGTGCAGGCCGTAGGTCTGCCTGCGGTCCGGGCCCTCGGTGCGGGTCAGCACGAAGCCGGGCTCGTCGGGCGGCCGCTGCACCAGGAAACTCAGCGCTGTCGTCTGCCTGGTGTAGCGTGCGTCGTAGGCCAGCACCCGCACGTAATGCCGCGGGAAAGTAGCTCGGCAGGCATTGATCTCGGCCAGTACACCGTCGGGCTCGTCCAGGTCGAACAGCGGCAGTCCCCACATCTCCCAGTAGGCGTTGCGTGGATGCGGATCGTCGGTGTATTCGATGGATACCGGCCAGCTGTTGAGCAGCGCGTAGCGCACCTGGGCGGCGATCTGCTCATCGGTCAGCGGCGGCAGGTAGCAGAATGTTCCGTGCCGTAGATACATCGGCTCGTCCTTCCGGGATGATCAGCGGCTGGCCGTCGGTACGGCGTCCGGCGCGTCGGTGGAGGTGTAATCGAAGGTGACATCGCCCCAGGTAGCGAGCGCGACGTCGAGCGGGCGGCAGATCTCGGCCGCCTTGCGCAACACCTCGGGCCCCTCCTTCAGCAGGTCACGACCCTCGTTGCGGGCCTGTACGACCGCCTCCAGCGCGACTCGGTTCGCCTCCGCGCCCGCGGCGATGCCGAGCGGATGTCCGATCGTGCCGCCGCCGAACTGCAACACCACGTCGTCGCCGAACAGGTCGAGCAACTGATGCATCTGCCCGGCATGGATGCCGCCCGAGGCCACCGGCATCACGCCGGGCAGACTCGCCCAGTACTGGTCGAAGAAGATCCCGTTGGCCGGTTCGGTCCGAATGTGGTTGTCCCGCAAAGTGTCGTAGAACCCTTTGGTCGTCGCGGGATCGCCCTCCAGCTTGCCTACCACGGTGCCCGCGTGCAGATGATCGACGCCGATCAGCCTGCACCACTTGGCCAGCACCCGGAAGCTGACACCGTGCGTCTTCTGCCGGGTGTAGGTGGAATGCCCGGCGCGATGCAGGTGCAGCAGCACCCCGTTGCGCCGCGCCCAGTGCGACATCGACTGCATCGCGGTGAATCCGACGGTGAGGTCCATCATGATGACAACGCTGCCGAGCTCCTTGGCGAACTCCGCGCGCTCGTACATCTGCTCCATCGACGCCGCGGTCACATTGAGGTAGTGGCCTTTGATCTCGCCGGTCTCGGCCATCGCGCGGTTGACGCCCTCCATCGCGAACAGGTATCGGTCGCGCCAGCGCATGAACGGCTGGGAGTTGATGTTCTCGTCGTCCTTGGTGAAATCCAGACCGCCTTTGCACGCCTCGTAGATCACCCGCCCGTAATTGCGCGCGGATAGCCCGAGTTTCGGTTTCACCGTCGCACCGAGCAGGGGCCTACCGTATTTGTTGAGATATTCCCGTTCCATCACCGTGCCGTGCGGCGGCCCCTGGAACGTCTTCACGTATGCCACCGGAATGCGCATGTCCTCCAGCCGCAGCGCCAGCAGCGGCTTGAAACCGAACACGTTGCCGATGATCGACGAGGTCAGGTTGGTGATCGATCCTTCCTCGAACAGGTCGAGATCGTAGGCGATGTAGGCGAAGTACTCGCCCGGCCGCCCGGGGACCTCGTCGATGCGGTAGCACTTCGCCTGATAGCGCGAGTGCGCGGTGAGCCGGTCGGTCCACACCACCGTCCAGGTCGCCGTGGAGGATTCACCCGCCACCGCGGCGGCCGCCTCGATCGGATCGACGCCGCGCTGCGGGGTCACCCGGAACACGGCGAGCACGTCGGTCTCCGTCGGCTGGTAGTCGGGCGCGTAATACCCCATCGAGGCATAGGTTTGGACACCCGGATCCCAGCGGTCGCGTTCGATTTCTTCGGCCATCGTTCCTCCTGCTGTGCCACTGCGGAACACCCGCACCCGGGCGAACGGGCGTGCCTTGGGATTTCCAGGATGACGGGCCGGATCCCGACAAACAATTTGATTGTTTCTCGGGATACTCAACGTTTTCTTCGAGTTTGTTACCGTCGTTCGATGGGTACGGTGAGCGCGGCACGGATGGAAACCTTCCTGGCCGTCGCCCGCCACGGCGGCATTCGCCGCGCCGCGGCGCAACTGCACATCACCGAAGCCGCCGTCTCCGCGGCTGTCGCGCATATCGAGAAACAGCTGGGGGCCAAGCTGATCGCGAAGTCCGGGCGCGGCATCACGCTCACCGAGGCAGGCCGCGTCTACGCCGAATACTGCCGCGGCATCCTCGGGCTGATGAAGGAGGCGCAGGCCGCCGTGCGCCGCGCCGAGACCGGGCGCCTGCGGATCGGCGTGGTCGCCACCGCGGGTGAATACGTTCTGCTGCGGCCGCTCGCGTCGTTCCGCCGCCGGTTCCCCGACATCGAACTGAGCCTGTCGGTGCATCCGCGCGACGCGCTTTTCCTCGAATTGCAGCATCACGAAACGGATCTCGTCATCGCGGGCCGCCCACCGCGCGACACCGGGCTGGTGGTGCGCGCCCGGAGGCCGAGCAGCCTGGTCGTGGTCGGCCTGCCGGAATTCGATCCGCTGCACGCCACCTGGCTGCTGCGCGGGCGCGGCTCGGGCACCCGCGAGGCCACACTCGGTCTGCTCGACCAGCTCCGGATCGAACCGGCCACGCTGACCCTCGGTTCGCACGGCGCCGTCCTGGCCGCCGCTCGAGAAGGGTTGGGCGTCACGCTGATCCACAGCGATGCCATCTCCCAGGATCTGGAGAACGGTGTCCTGCGCGTGCTGCCGGTCGAGGGCACCCCGCTGGACCGTCCGTGGCATGCCATCACCACCCGCACCCCGACGCCGACCACCCGGCTGTTCCTCACCCATCTGCTCGACCCGTCCGAGGTCGGCTCCGACGCCTTCCACTCCGGTTGATCCCTCTCCTGGGCGGGACGAGCGGGCGCGCAGAATCGCCGGATGGATGTGACAGACTGGCTGCCATGACCCGAGGGGACGTACCGTCCAACGTGTCCGACACCGCGCGCTGGGTCGCGGCCTACCGTGCGCGCGAAACGACGCGCCGGGACGCGCTGTTCCGCGATCCGCTCGCCGACCGGCTGGCCGGAGAACGCGGCCATGCCATCGCCGACAGCGCACCTCCCATGATGCGGGACGGGTGGCCGATCGTCACCAGGACCAAGCTGATCGACGACCTCGTCGCGAAAGCGATCGCCGAGGGATGCGACCGTGTGCTCAACCTCGCCGCCGGCCTGGACACCCGCCCCTATCGGCTCGAGCTCCCGGCCGAGCTGCTCTGGATCGAGGCGGACCTGCCCGAGATCGTGGCCGAGAAGAACGACGCGCTCGCCGGTGAGACGCCGCACTGCGTGCTCGTGCGCCGAGCGGTCGATCTGGCCGACCCCGACGCCCGCGGGAAGTTCCTCGACGAGGCGCTCGGCGCGATCGGCCCGGTCACCGCCCGTGCGTCGAAGGCCCTGGTGCTCACCGAGGGGCTACTGATGTACCTCGATCCGCCTACGGTCACCGAGCTGGCGGATGCCCTGACCCGTCCGGAGATCGCGTGGTGGCTGCTCGACCTGAGCCTGGGCATGAAGAAGATGCGTTCCGGGGACACCTTCGCCAACGCGCCGATGAAGTTCGAGCCGCCCAACGGTGTCCGCTTCTTCGAAGACCTCGGCTGGCAACCGATCGAGTTGGAGAACCTGGTGGTACACGCCCGCAAGTTCCGCCGTGCACCTTGGTACCTACGCCCGTTCACCTATCTGCCCCAGCCCGACGCCCGCAAACCCATGCGCAACCCCTGGTCGGGCATCATCCGCTTCCGCCACGCCTGACCGCGGCCGCAGCCGTGCCGATCGACGCTGCGGCCCGCCGTTACAGCTGGCCGTGCTGGGAGTCGAAGGTCAGAACGCGACCGCCCAGTTGGATCTGGGCGCCGGGTGCGAGGGTTACCGGCAGGCCGGGGGCCGCCCGGACCCAATCCTGACGACCGGGATGACGAATGTGGGTGCCGTTGGTCGAACCGCCGTCCACGACCGTGACGTCCCAGTCGACGAGACGGATCTCCGCGTGTGCTCGCGACATCCCGCCGGAGCTGTCCTCCAGCCGTATCGGGCGGGCGCCACGCGCGACCGCCGCCGAATACTCCGGCTCGCGACCGAGAACGCAATCGTTGTCCAGCACGAACGACGTGCCGTCGTCGAGTAGCAGCACACCCAGCGGTGGGCGCACCCCTTCGCTGAGCACACAGGTGAGCTGATCCATCCGGATGCCGCACACCGCGCAGAACGACACTCGCGGATCGTTGTGATGATGCCGTGCGCACTGGAAGCCGTGCACGATCACCCGGCGCCCCAGCGGGTTCGAGCCGGTCGAGCCGAGCGCGTCCGCGACGGCCTCGGAGGAGGGCACCATCGTCTCGGCGAGATTCGCGTCGTTGGCGATCGCGTACTCCCGATCGGTGCGATGGGCGGGCCGCGCCGGCCCCTGCTCGGAACCCGGCGGTACCGGCTGTGCGACCGGAGGTGTCGTGCCTTCGCGTGGCGCTGCCCGCCGCGGCGCCGCCTGGAGATCGACTTCTGTTGCGGCGTCCCCGGATTCCTCGCCTTTGCGCAGGCTCGGCGCCCGCTGTGGCGATGTTCCGGACACCTGCTCGGCACCCGGCTGGGTCGCCGGACGATGCGGTTGCTGCGCGATTTGCGGTCCCGTGGCAGGGTGCGGTTGCGGCGCCACGACCAAGGGCGGCTCCGGGACGACTGGCGGTTCGGCCGCTGCTCGTACTTCCAGGGGCTGCGGCTGCGCCGTTCGGCGGGGTGCCGGGCCGCGCTCCCGCGCGCAGGTCGCCCGGGGCTCGGCGGGGGGCGGCTCGTGCGCCGATCGAGGTTGCCGCATGGACCCGAAGACGCCCTGGCTATCCGGTTCGCCGTCGATCGCACCCGGCCACCGCACCGCGCCCGACCCCGGGGCGGTCCCCTCGCCGAGCGCGAAGATCCCGCGCCCCGGCAGGGATTCCGCGGCCCAGCCCGCCTCGTCCACGAACAACCCCGCGCCATCGACAGGCGCGGGCGTCACCATGCGGTCGACGGTGAATCCGGCGTCCCGGCCGCGGAGCACCTCCGGGTCGCCGGGACCGGCGAGGACCGCGGTGACCCCACCGTGCAGGAACACCGCGAGACCGTCGTCCACCGGCGTGATCACCCCGAATTCGACCTCGTCCTCCTCACCGTTGGATAGGCTCATCAGCCACGTCGTGGCCAGCCGCGCCACCGCGCGCCCGCTGCGGCGCCGGTCGCGCGCGACGGCTTCACGCACGATGTCCAGCAGCGCCGTCATCGTCCGGGCCGCCACCGTCTCCGCCGTGACGGCGCTGTCGCCCCGGTGCGCGACGACCACGACCACGCCGCTCGCACTCGCCACCAGATGGGCGCCGGGCAGCACCTCGATCTGCGCGCTCACAGGAACCGGCCGCCCTGGAACCGCCACCGGTGGAACACCACCCGCATCGGCCCGTTGACGATGAGCCAGAAGACGATCCACGTGAGGACGAATTGGATGCCGAACGCCGCGGCCGACGGACGCAGATGCTCGGGCAACACCACCGTGGTGTGGCGCACGAGGATCCACATCAGCGCCCCCTCGTTGACGATGGTGACCAGACCGAACAAAGTCGGCCAGTCTTTCTCCCAGCGGAATTGCTGGAGGAAATGGTAGAGCAATTCCCACAGCACACCCACCAGAACGGTAGCCAGCAGGACCGACAACGTCACCCGGTACGCCTGACCGATGCTCGACGAGCCGGTCGGCAGAAACGGAGTGATGATCAGCGCGACGACCAAGCCGATCACACTCAGCGCGAGAAGACGGGTCTGGATTCGCCCGTTCAAGGTAGGAAGCATGTGCTCAGATCTTCTCGTTCGTAACCCACAGCCACCATTGCCGCGTCGAGCGCAGCGGACCCATCCTGCGGCAGAACCCGACCGCGGCCAGATCGTCGGCGATCTCCTGCGCGGCGATCTGCAGCCCGAGGAAGGTGTCCACGCCGGCGAACGGCCCGCCGAGCGTGGCGCTGCCGGAGGCGTACATCCGTCCGGTGCCGCTGCGAGTGCCGATCAGCTCGAACGAGGTGTCCACGTCGAGCCTGCCCAGCGGATTGCGCCCGGCACCGGCATGGTCGAGTAGGTCGGCAAGCAGACGGTGCTCGCGGATGTCGGCTTCCAGCCCGGTACAGTCGACGATGTAGTCGACGGTCGTGTCGAGCGGTTGCGTCGGCGGCGGAAACGGCAGCGGCGCAGTGGCATCCGGAAGAATCGTCGCGACCACGCCTTGGCGTCCCTCGGCCGGGCGCGGAGCCCGCATCGTGCCCGCCATCACCTGATACCACCCCTCCCGGCGGCCCCGGCGCAACTGTTCCTGCCAGTTGTCCCGGATCGGGGTATTGGTGCCGGAGATCTCCTTGTACGCCCGCGCCCGTTCCTCGCCTTGCAGGTTGCGCACTTTTTGCTTCAACTGACCGCCCCACACCGACTTCGGGTAGTTGAACCCCTGATAGGCCCATCCGTCGCCGCCCTTGCGCCTACTGAAGACGTTCTTGCCGTGCGGGCCGGCGACATACGTGCGGAACAGGTGCAGGATGCGGGTGTCGAGCCGGTACTTGTCCCGGTCGTCGATGAGCCGTTGCAGGACGCGGCTGGCCACGATCCCGCTGCCGCGGATCAGCACGGTACCCGGCCGCCGCTGCAGCGCCTGGTAGACGTGCTCGTGCGGCTCGTAGGCGTTGACCACCCGCGTCGGGTCACGATGGGTTTCGCGATACTCCTGCAGATCCGGCAGCAGCTTCAGACCCGGATACCCCACCGCCACATGGACATAAGTGCTGCGGAAGGCGACCCGCTTGGTCGGCGCCGCACCCGCCGGCGGGGTGAGGATGGTGAAGTATCCGCCACCGTGGCGCTTGCGGACCATGCGTACCTGGCCGCGATGCAGGGAGCGGGCGTAGCCGATGCGGTGGAACTCCCGCTCCATGGCGGCGAACGCCTGGCCCGCGCGCGGGGTGTAGTAATTGGCGAAGATGGGCTCCACGAAGACGTTCCACAGCGGTTTGATCGACTTGTCCGCGATGGCCTCCCGCACCGCGTAGGAGGGGAAGCCCCAGATGTTGTCCGGCATCGAGGCCGAGTCGCTGCGCAGGCGCTCGCCGCGCGGAATCTGCGAGACCCGGGTCAGGTACTCGTAGGAGGCCCAGGGGTGCTCCTGCGGTCCGAGCACCGCCATCGCCTCGGCGGGCACGCCGAAGATCCGGAGCGTGTCGTAGGTGACGAACGATCCGATTCCGCTGCCGATGGTCACGAACGGCACGTCGATCACCGGAATCCCGGCGCTGCCCAGCATTTCGTCGGTCCACACGTCGGTGTCGACGAGGGCCTGCGTGATATCTCCCCGCATCGGCCGGACTCTACCGGCAGATTCCTATCAACTGCTTGTCATCGGCTTTCGGCTGACGATGCCGCTGCTGACGCGCGGTGCACGACGCGCGCGCAACGATCTGCGCCGAACCTGCCACGCGGTCCGCCCTCGCGGACGTACCATGCCGTTCGTGGCCGATTCCCCTCGTTCCACCCCTCTGCGGGTTCTCGTATACAGCAACGACGCCGACACCAGGCGCCAAGTGATCCAGGCCTTGGGCAAGCGTCCCAGCCCGGAGTTACCGGAGTTCGAGTACCTCGAGGTCGCCACCGGTGCGGTGGTGATCGCGCAGATGGATGCCGGCGGCATAGACCTGGCCGTTCTCGACGGTGAGGCGAGCCCGACCGGCGGACTCGGCATCGCCAAGCAATTGAAGGACGAAGTGGACGCGTGTCCGCCGATTCTGGTGCTGACCGGGCGGCCGGACGACGCGTGGCTGGCCAACTGGTCCCGCGCGGAGGCCGCGGTGGCGCATCCCATCGATCCGCTCCGGCTGACCGAGGCCGTTGTCGCGCTGCTGCGTAGCCGTTCCACGGCCTGAACACCGAGGCCCCGCCTCGTGCAATTCATAGCGATCATGAATTAGTCACGGACCTTCCCCGAGCACACTTCGGCGCGGAGAAAACCCGTTCCCGAGTTCCCCCCGGTAGCACTCCCGGACACCGCGCATCTGTCGCCGTCGCCGACTCTGAGCCCGCTCGGGACCACATTCGACGTCGCGGTATCCGCGATCGGCCACCAGCCAACTGACCGTTCACCCAACGTCGGGAGCGCTCGCGCGGATTACCACCGTTTCGGTCATAAATGCTTGTACTGAATTCGATCAAACGGCGGGCCCAAACCCGCTGCGGAGCGACCGTTCGGTTGTAGGCTGTGCCCTACCTCACATGGAACCGGATCCAGGAATGACCGGTTCCGAGTGGAGCCGAGGGGCGAGTCCGTCCGAGGCGGACACCGACGTCAGCCCGCCTCGGACGCTGTTATCAGCTGCAGCTCGCAAGAGGGGAAGTGCAGTCGTGAATATCGAGGTGCCGACGCTCGTACTCGGCGCGATCGCGGCGGCGTTCGCGCTGTTCTCCATCGCCCTATCGGCCCTGGTCGGGCCGAAGCGGCGTAATCGGGCGAAGCTGGAACCGTACGAATGCGGGATCGAACCCACCCCGCATGCCGTGGCCGGGGGTCCCGGAAACGTTACGGGACAACGCTTTCCGGTGAAGTACTACCTCACCGCGATGTTGTTCATCATCTTCGACATCGAGATCGTGTTCCTCTACCCGTGGGCAGTCCACTTCGATGCGCTCGGTCTCTTCGGTCTCGCCGCGATGGCGTTGTTCATCGTCAACGTCTCGGTGGCCTACGCCTACGAGTGGAAGCGCGGCGGTCTCAGTTGGGACTGAGTGCCGCGCAACCGAATTCGTAGCAGACGAGTGGAAGCGAGTCAGTAGAACATGGGTCTCGAGGAAAAACTGCCCAGCGGCTTCCTGCTGAGCACGGTCGAGGATTTCGCCGGATACCTGCGCAAGGGCTCCCTATGGCCGGCCACCTTCGGGCTGGCCTGCTGCGCCATCGAAATGATGGCCACCGGCGGGGGCCGCTTCGATATCGCCCGCTTCGGCATGGAAGCATTCCGCGCCTCACCGCGGCAGGCGGATCTGATGATCGTCGCGGGCCGGGTGAGCCAGAAGATGGCCCCGGTCCTGCGCCAGGTCTACGACCAGATGACCGAACCGAAATGGGTGCTGGCGATGGGCGTCTGCGCCTCGTCGGGCGGGATGTTCAACAACTACGCCATCGTGCAGGGCGTCGATCATGTGGTGCCGGTCGACATCTACCTGCCCGGCTGCCCGCCCCGGCCGGAGATGCTGCTGAACGCGATCCTGGCACTGCACGCCAAGATTCAGCAGATGCCGCTCGGCGTCAACCGCGAAGAGGCCATCCGCGCCGCCGAACAGGCCGCGCTCGCCTCGACGCCGACCATCCGAATGGAGGGTCTGCTGCGATGACCTTCGACACCCCCGACGACACCGACATCCCGCCCGCGCACGACGCGATCGACGCCGCGGCCACAGCGGGCCCCGAAGGCACTTTGCCGGAAGAGGATTCCGCGCAGAGCGGAGCCGACGTGATCGGGGTGCGCCGCGGCATGTTCGGCGTCACAGGCACCGGCGACACCTCCGGTTACGGCGGCCTGGTCCGCCCGGTCACTCTGCCCGGCAGCACGCCCGCCCCCTACGGCGGGTACTTCGACCAAGTGGTCGACGCGCTGCGCGCCGCCCTCACCGCCGCCGGCACCCGCTCGGACGCGGCGCTGGAGAAGGTGATCGTCTTCCGCGGCGAGCTCACCCTGCACGTGCACCGGGAGCAGCTGCTGCCGGTGGCGCGCGCGCTGCGCGACGATCCCGCACTGCGTTTCGAACTCTGCCTCGGCGTCAACGGGGTGCACTACCCGGAGGATTCCGGCCGTGAACTGCACGCCGTCTATCACCTCATGTCGATCACGCACAACCGCCGCGTGCGGGTGGAGGTCTCCGCACCGGACGCGGACCCGCATATTCCCTCGCTCTACGAGGTGTACCCGACCACCGACTGGCACGAGCGCGAGACCTACGACTTCTTCGGCATCTTGTTCGACGGGCACCCCTCGCTGACCCGGATCACCATGCCGGACGACTGGCGCGGCCATCCCCAGCGCAAGGACTACCCGCTCGGCGGGATCCCGGTCGAATACAAGGGCGCGCGCATCCCGCCGCCCGACGAGCGGAGGGCTTACAGCTGATGAACGACACCGACACCGCGCCCGGCGTCGCCGAGGGCGTCGCACCCGAGCCCGTCACGGTCACCGTGGCCGGGCAGGACTGGGACCAGGTGGCCGAGACGCTGGCGGGCGCGGGCGAGGAACGCATCGTCGTCAACATGGGCCCGCAGCACCCGTCCACGCACGGTGTGCTGCGCCTGATCCTGGAGATCGAAGGCGAAACGGTCACCGAGGCCCGCTGCGGAATCGGCTACCTGCACACCGGGATCGAGAAGAATCTCGAATTCCGCAACTGGACCCAGGGCGTCACCTTCGTCACCCGCATGGACTACCTGTCGCCGTTCTACAACGAGACGGCCTACTGCTTGGGCGTGGAGAAACTGCTCGACATCACCGAGCAGATCCCGGAGCGCGCCACGATCGTCCGCGTGCTGCTGATGGAACTCAACCGCATCTCCTCGCATCTGGTCGCCCTGGCCACCGGCGGCATGGAGCTCGGCGCGCTGACTCCGATGCTGTTCGGCTTCCGCGAACGCGAGCTGATCCTCGACGTGTTCGAGACGATCACCGGACTGCGCATGAACCACGCGTACATCCGCCCCGGCGGCTTGGCCCAGGACCTGCCCGACAACGGGGTCACCAAGGTACGCGAACTGCTCGCACTGCTGCCCAAACGGCTGCGCGACATGGAACACCTGCTCACCGCCAACCCGATCTGGAAGGCGCGCACCCAGAACATCGGCTATCTCGACCTGCAGGGGTGCATGGCCCTCGGCATCACCGGACCGGTGCTGCGCGCCACCGGTCTGCCGCACGATATCCGCAAAGCCCAGCCCTACTGCGGCTACGAGAACTACGAATTCGACGTCCCCACCACCAGCGGGTGCGACTGCTACGGCCGCTACGTCATCCGGGTGGAGGAGATGAAGGAGTCGCTGAAGATCGTCGAGCAGTGCCTGGACCGGCTGCGGCCCGGCCCGGTCATGATCGATGACAAGAAGATCGCCTGGCCTGCCGACCTCCAGGTCGGGGCGGACGGACTCGGCAACTCGCCCCGGCACATCGGCAAGATCATGGGCACCTCCATGGAGGGGCTGATCCACCACTTCAAGCTCGTCACCGAAGGCATCCGCGTCCCCGCGGGCCAGGTGTACACGGCGGTGGAGTCGCCGCGCGGCGAGCTGGGCGTGCACATGGTCAGCGACGGTGGCACCCGGCCCTACCGGGTGCACTATCGCGACCCCTCGTTCACCAATCTGCAAGCGGTCGCGGCGATGTGCGAGGGCGGCATGGTCGCCGACGTCATCGCCTCGGTCGCCAGTATCGACCCGGTCATGGGCGGAGTGGACCGATGAACCCGACATCGAACAGCGAATCCACCGACGGCGGTGGCCGCGTGCCGGGCGGGACGCAAGTCCTGCTGAAGCTCGGCACCCGGCCCGAGCCCTATCAGCCCTTCGTGCGCGAACGACTCGAGACCGACGCCAAGGAGATCATCGCGCGCTATCCGCATCCGCGCTCGGCGCTGTTGCCCCTGCTGCACCTGGTGCAGTCCGAGGAGGGTTACGTCACCGGCACCGGGATCGAGTTCTGTGCCGAGCAATTGGGCCTGACCGGCGCCGAAGTCACCGCCGTGGCCACCTTCTACTCGATGTTCCGGCGCACACCCACCGGCGACTACCACGTCGGAGTGTGCACCAACACGCTCTGCGCGGTGATGGGCGGCGATGCCATCCTCGCCACGCTCGAGCACCATCTCGGCATCGGGCACGGCGAGACCACGGCAGACGGATCGATCACGCTCGAGCACGTCGAGTGCAACGCGGCCTGCGATTTCGCGCCGGTGGTGATGGTCAACTGGGAGTTCTTCGACAACCAGACCCCCGAATCCGCGCGCGCCCTGGTGGACGCGCTGCGCGCCGGCGAGCAGGTCACCCCGACCAGGGGCGCGCCGCTGTGCACGTTCAAGCAGACCGCGCGCATCCTGGCCGGGTTCCCGGACGAGCGCCCCGGCGCGCTCGACGGCGCCGCGGGCGAGGCCACGCTCGCCGGTCTGCGGATCGCCCGCGAACAGGGCATGCAAGCCCCTGTGCCGCAAGCGGATCCGGAGGGCCCGCGATGACGCTCACACCGGTATTGACTACCCACTGGGACGATCCGCGGTCCTGGACGATGGACGCCTATCTGCGCCACGACGGCTACCAGGCGCTACGCACCGCTCTGCGGATGGAACCGGACCAGATCATCCAGACCGTCAAGGACGCGGGCCTGCGTGGCCGCGGCGGCGCGGGCTTCCCCACCGGCATGAAGTGGAGCTTCATCCCGCAGGGCCCCGGGCCCGACGGCGTCACGAAACCGCACTACCTGGTGGTGAACGCCGACGAGTCGGAACCCGGCACCTGCAAGGACATTCCGCTCATGCTCGCCTCGCCGCACGCGCTGATCGAAGGCGTGGTCATCGCCGCCTACGCCATCCGCGCGGCGCACGCGTTCATCTACGTGCGCGGCGAGGTGGTGCCGGTGCTGCGACGGCTGCAGGCCGCGGTGGCGCAGGCCTACGAGGCGGGCTTCCTCGGGCACGACATCCTCGGCTCGGGTTACGACCTCGAACTGATCGTGCACGCCGGGGCGGGCGCCTACATCTGCGGCGAGGAGACCGCGCTGCTGGACTCGCTGGAAGGCCGCCGCGGCCAGCCTCGCCTGCGCCCGCCGTTTCCCGCTGTCGCCGGTCTCTACGCCTGCCCGACCGTAGTGAACAACGTGGAATCCATCGCCAGCGTGCCGCCCATCATCCGCAACGGCATCGCGTGGTTCCGCTCGATGGGCAGCGAGAGGTCGCCCGGATTCACCCTCTACTCACTGTCCGGGCACGTGGCCCGGCCGGGGCAGTACGAGGCGCCGCTGGGCGTCACGCTGCGCGAACTGCTCGGTTATGCGGGCGGCGTGCGTGCCGGGCACCGGGTGAAGTTCTGGACACCGGGCGGCTCGTCCACGCCGCTGTTCACCGAGGAACACCTCGACGTGCCGCTGGACTACGAAGGCGTCGCGGGCGCGGGATCCATGCTCGGCACCAAGGCCCTGCAGATCTTCGACGACACCACCTGCGTGGTGCGCGCCGTGCTGCGCTGGACGGAGTTCTACGCCCATGAATCCTGCGGCAAGTGCACCCCGTGCCGGGAGGGCACCTACTGGCTGGTGCAGCTGCTGCAACGGATCGAAGCGGGCGCGGGCGTCACCTCCGATCTGGACAAGCTGCTCGACATCAGCGACACCATCAACGGCAAGTCGTTCTGCGCCCTCGGCGACGGCGCGGCCAGCCCGATCATCTCCTCGCTGAAGTACTTCCGCGAGGAGTACGCCGAACACCTGCGGCTCGGCGGATGCCCATTCGACCCGGCGCGCTCCACCGCGTGGGCCGAGTCAGGAGAAGAGGTCCGATGAAACCGGTATCGCGCAGCGATTCGATCAGGGGTGGCGGCCGGGCGACGAGTGGGCCTGCCACGGTGGGCGACCGCACCGGCGGGGCTGCGCCCGCCGACCTGGTGACCGTGACGATCGACGACACCGCCGTCAGCGTGCCGCCCGGCACGCTGCTGATCCGGGCCGCCGAACTGATCGGTATCCAGATCCCCCGCTTCTGCGACCATCCGCTGCTCGACCCGGTCGGCGCCTGCCGTCAATGCCTGGTCGAAGTCGAGGGACAGCGCAAACCGGTCGCCTCCTGCACCATGGCCGTCACCGACGGCATGGTGGTGCGCACCCAGCTCACCTCTCCCGCGGCCGACAAGGCGCAGGAGGGCGTGATGGAGCTACTGCTGATCAACCATCCGCTCGATTGCCCGGTATGCGACAAGGGCGGCGAGTGCCCACTGCAGAACCAGGCGATGTCCACCGGCCGCCCCGAATCCCGGTTCGACGGACGCAAACGCACCTATCCGAAACCGATTCCGCTGTCGACAGCCGTGCTGCTGGACCGGGAACGCTGCGTGCTGTGCGCCCGCTGCACCCGTTTCTCCCAGCAGATCGCGGGCGATCCGTTCATCGAGCTGATGGACCGCGGCGCGCTGCAACAAGTCGGCACCGCGCAGGCCGAACCATTGGACTCCTACTTCTCCGGCAACACCGTGCAGATCTGCCCGGTGGGCGCCCTCACCGGCACCGCCTACCGATTCCGCGCGCGTCCGTTCGACCTGGTGTCCAGCCCGAACGTCTGCGAGCACTGCGCCTCCGGTTGCGCGCAGCGCACCGACCACCGGCGCGGCAAGGTGCTGCGCCGGCTGGCCGGGGACGACCCGCAGGTCAACGAGGAGTGGAACTGCGACAAAGGCCGCTGGGCGTTCGCCTACGCCACCGAACCCGACCGGCTTACCACCCCGCTGGTGCGCGGCTGGGACGGCGCGCTCGCCCCGGCCTCCTGGTCGGAGGCGCTGGCCGCGGCCGCCGAGGGACTGGCCGCGTCGTTCGGCAACGCCGGCGTGCTCGTCGGCGGCCGGGTCACCGAAGAGGACGCCTATGCCTACGGCAAGTTTGCACGAGTCGCCCTCGGCACCAACGACATCGACTTCCGTTCCCGCGCGCATTCGGCGGAGGAGGCCGACTTCCTCGCCGCCCGCGTCGCGGGCCGGTCCGCCACGGTGACCTACGACAGCATGGAGGCCGCACCGGTCGTCCTGCTCGTCGGATTCGAACCCGAAGAAGAGTCGCCGATCGTCTACCTCCGATTGCGTAAGGCCGCGCGTAAGCGCCGCCTGCCGATCTACTCGCTGGCGCCGTACTCCTCGCGCGGGCTCGAGCGCATGTCCGGGCGGCTGATGCGCGCCGTGCCCGGCGCCGAACCGCATCTGCTCGACGCCATCCGAGCCGGCGAGATCACCACGCCGGGGGCGGATCCCGCCCAGCTGGCCGATCTGGCGCGGCTGCTGCGCGAACCCGGCGCGGTGATCATGGTCGGTGAGCGGATGGCGGGGGTCGCGGGCGCACTGTCGGCCGCCGTGCGCCTCGCCGACGAGACCGGAGCCGCCCTCGCCTGGGTGCCGCGCCGGGCAGGCGAACGCGGCGCGGTCGAAGCGGGCACCCTGCCCGGCCTGCTCCCCGGGGGCAGGCCGGTCGCCGATCCCCGTGCCCGCCAACAGGTTCGAGCCGTCTGGAACGTTCCGGAACTGCCCGTCGGCGCAGGCCGCGACACAACGGCCATCCTGGAGGCCGCGTCCGGCCTCGGCGCACTGGTCATCGGCGGGGTCGATGTCGCCGACCTGCCCGACCCGGCCGCCGCGCTGGCCGCGATCGACGCGGCCAGGTTCGTGGTGAGCCTGGAGCTGCGCCGCAGCCCGGTCACCGAGCGCGCCGACGTGGTGTTCCCGGTGGCGGCGGCCATGGAGAAATCCGGCACCTTCCGCACCTGGGAGGGCAGGCCTCGCCCGTTCGCCGCCGCGCTCGGCGAGGACATGGTGCGGCGCCGGTCCGCGCCGCTGTCGGATCAACGTGTGCTGCACGCCATCGCCGAGGAGATGTCGGTGCGTCTGGGCCTGCCCGACGTCGAGTCCGCGCGCGCCGAAATCGACGAACTCGGCGCGTGGGACGGCGCGCCCGTCACCGCGCCCACGCACGAGCCGCATCCGCTGCCGCGGCCCGAACCCGGCACCGCGGTGCTCGCCAGTTGGCGCATGCTGCTGGACGCGGGACGCATGCAGGACGGCGAACCGAATCTGGCGGGCATCGCCCGGCCGCCCATGGTGCGCCTGTCGGCCGCCACCGCCGCCGAACTCGGCGTCCAACCCGACGATCCGGTCACCGTCGCCTCCAGCCGCGGCGCGGTCACGCTCCCCCTGATGATCAGCGACCTGCCCGACCGCGTGGTGTGGCTGCCGCAGCACTCGCCCGGCTGCTCCATCGCCGAGCAGCTCGCCGTCCAGCCCGGCGCGATCGTGCATCTGCGGCACGCCGACGAGAGGATGAAGGAGCACCGTCATGAGTGAGCTCGCCACGCTCGTCACCGCGTCGACGGTCACGCACGCCGCTGCCTCCGATCCGTACACTCCCGCGGGCTTCGGACACGACCCGTTGTGGCTGGTGATCGTCAAGGCCCTGGCCATCTTCGTCTATCTGATGTTGATTCCGCTGATCGCGGTGCTCGCGGAGCGCAAGATCGTGGCACGCATGCAGATGCGGATCGGCCCGAACCGGACCGGCCCCTTCGGGTCGCTGCAGAGCATCGCCGATGGCGTGAAGATGGCCCTCAAGGAGGACATCGTCCCGGCGATCGTGGACAAGCCGATCTACATCTTGGCACCGGTCATCGCGGTGGTGCCGGCGTTCATGGCGTTCGCGGTGATCCCGCTCGGACCCGAGGTGTCGTTCTTCGGCGTCACCACCCCGCTGCAGCTCACCGATCTGCCGGTGGCGGTGTTGTACATCCTCGCGATCACCTCCATCGGCGTCTACGGCATCGTGCTGGCCGGCTGGTCGTCGGGCTCCACCTATCCGCTGCTGGGCGGGTTGCGCTCGACTGCGCAGGTGATCTCCTACGAGATCGCGATGGCGCTGTGCTTCGCGACCGTGTTCCTGCTCGGCGGCACCATGGCCACCTCCGGCATCGTGTCCGCGCAGGAGGGCACCTGGTATGTGTTCCTGCTGCTGCCGTCGTTCCTGATCTACTGCGTCTCGATGGTCGGCGAGACCAACCGGGCGCCGTTCGACCTGCCCGAGGCCGAGGGCGAGCTGGTCGGCGGCTTCCACACCGAGTACTCCTCGCTCAAGTTCGCCATGTTCATGCTGGCCGAATACGTCAACATGGGAACGGTTTCCGCGCTGGCCACCACCCTGTTCCTGGGCGGCTGGCACGCACCGTGGCCGCTGAACATGTGGGACGGCGCGAACTCCGGCTGGTGGCCGGTGCTGTGGTTCACCGCCAAGGTCTGGACGTTCCTGTTCGTATTCATCTGGCTGCGCGGCACACTGCCCCGGCTGCGCTACGACCAGTTCATGAATCTCGGCTGGAAACTGCTGATCCCGACCTCGCTGGCCTGGGTCATGGTGGTGGCCACCGCACGGGTGCTGCAGGCCGAGGGGTACCCGGTGCAGACTCCGATCCTGGTGATCGGCGGCTTGGTGGTCACCGGCTTGCTGGTGCTGCAGTTCCTGCGGGCGGGCCGGGCCATGGGAACACCGCCGCCGGTCGAGGAACCCGTGGCCGCGGATCCCACCGATTCGACGGTCTTCCTCGGGTTCCCGGTGCCGCCGCTGCCCGCCGACGCGCACGCGCGCGACGCCACCCGCACCAAGGCCGGTCTGCTCGACCCGCTGGCAGGGTTCGCGGTCACCGCCGCGACCATGTTCAAGAAGCCGAACACCGAGTTCTATCCGGAGCAGAAGACGCCGACCGCGCCGCGCTACCACGGCAGGCATCAGCTCAACCGGCATCCCGACGGCTTGGAGAAGTGCATCGGCTGCGAGCTGTGCGCGTGGGCCTGCCCCGCCGACGCGATCTATGTCGAAGGCGCCGACAACACCGAGACCGAACGGTTTTCGCCCGGTGAACGGTACGGCCGGGTCTACCAGATCAACTACCTGCGCTGCATCGGCTGCGGATTGTGCATCGAGGCCTGCCCGACCCGGGCGCTCACGATGACCAACGACTACGAGATGACCGACGACAACCGGGCCGACCTGATCTACGAGAAGGATCGGTTGCTGGCGCCGCTGCAGCCCGGGATGAGCGCGCCGCCGCACGCCATGCACCCCGGCGCCGACGAAGCGGACTACTACCTCGGCCGGGTACCCGGCGACGCGCCGGCCCCCAACGGCGCCACGGCGGTCCCCCGGCCGGGCGAGACACCGCGGCAACCGGCCGCGGCGGCCGCGGAAGGAGCGACACGGTGACCGACTTGATCCTGGCGGCGGAGCCGTTGACCCGCGCCTCCACCGGCGAGACCGTCCAATTCTGGATCCTCGCCCCGCTGGCCGTACTCGGCGCCCTCGGTATGGTGTTCGCATCCCGAGCGGTGCACTCCGCGCTGTGCCTGGCCGCCACGATGATCGCGCTGGCCGCGTTCTACATCGCCCAGGACGCACTGTTCCTCGGCGTCGTGCAGATCGTGGTCTACACCGGCGCGGTCATGATGCTGTTCCTGTTCGTGCTGATGCTCGTCGGCGTCGACTCCGCCGAATCACTGCGGGAAACCATCCGGGGCCAGCGGCTGGCCGCCGCAGCGGTCGGCGCCGGCTTCGGGCTGCTGCTCAGCGGCGGCATCGCCCACGGCGTGCGCGAATCCGGGATCACCTTTCCCGCCACCGGATTTCCCGGCCGCAACGTGATCGCCGAACTGGCCGAGCTGATCTTCCTGCGCTACGTGTGGGCCTTCGAACTCACCGGAGCTCTGCTGATCACCGCCACCATCGGCGCCATGGTGCTGGCCCACCGCGAGCAGTTCGGGCCTCGTACCGATCAGCGCGAGTTGTCGCGTCGCCGGTTCCGCGAGAAAGGACACCGCGCGACCCCGCTGCCCACCCCCGGCGTCTACGCCAGGCACAACGCGGTGGACGTCCCCGCGCGGCTGCCCGACGGGTCGTTCGAGGAACTGTCGGTCAGCACCATCCTGCGGCACCGCCGCACCAGGGCGCTCACCGAAGCGGCCGTCATCTCGGTCGGCACCACGCCCACAGCGGACGGGACCGACAACCCCAGCGACGAGGAAGGCAACCGGTGAATCCCGAGAACTACCTGTTCCTGTCCGCCCTGCTGTTCACGATCGGCGCGGCCGGAGTGCTGCTGCGGCGCAATGCCATCGTCGTGTTCATGTGCATCGAACTCATGCTCAACGCGGTGAACCTCGCGTTCGTCACCTTCGCCCGGATGCACGCCGACCTGGACGGTCAGGTGTTCGCGTTCTTCACGATGGTGGTCGCCGCGGCCGAGGTCGTCGTCGGCCTGGCCATCATCATGACCATTTTCCGTGCCCGCCGCTCGACCTCGGTCGACGACGCCAACCTGTTGAAGTTCTGACGTGGACACCGCAACGCTGTGGCTGCTGCCCGCCCTCCCCCTGGCGGGCGCGATCGTCCTGCTGCTGACCGGACGCTACGCCGACAAGTGGGGTCATCTACTCGGCACCGTCACGGCGCTGGCCTCGTTCGGGGTCGCGGTGTTCGCCTTCGCCGAGATGCTAGGGCGCGACACCGCCGACCGCGCGGTGCGCGAGGACCTGTTCAGCTGGGTCCCGGTGACCGGCCTCCAGGTCGATTTCGCGCTGCAACTGGACCAGCTGTCGATGTGCTTCGCGCTGCTGATCACCGGCGTCGGTTCGCTGATCCACGTCTACTCGATCGGCTATATGAGCCACGATCCGGCGCGGCGTCGGTTCTTCGCCTACCTGAACCTGTTCCTCGCGGCCATGCTGCTGCTGGTCCTGGCGAACAACTACCTTGTGCTCTACCTCGGCTGGGAGGGCGTCGGCCTGGCCTCGTACCTGCTCATCGGGTTCTGGCACGAAAAGCCCTCGGCGGCGACGGCCGCCAAGAAGGCGTTCGTCGTGAACCGGGTCGGTGACATGGGCTTGGCGATCGCGATGATGGTGATGTTCGCGACGTTCGGGTCGGTCGACTTCGGCGTCGTGTTCGGCGCCGCGCCCGGTGCGAGCGAGGGCACGCTCACCGCGATCGGCCTGTTGCTGCTGCTGGCCGCATGCGGCAAGTCCGCCCAGGTGCCGCTGCAGTCCTGGCTGGGCGACGCGATGGAGGGCCCCACCCCGGTGTCGGCGCTCATCCACGCGGCCACCATGGTCACCGCGGGCGTATACCTGATCACCCGCTCCAACGCGATCTTCGATCTCGCACCGAACGCGCGCCTCGGCGTGGTGCTGGTCGGCGCGGTCACCCTGCTGTTCGGCGCGATCATCGGCTGCGCCAAGGACGACATCAAGAAGGCGCTCGCCGCCTCCACGATGAGCCAGATCGGCTACATGGTGCTCGCGGCCGGACTCGGGCCCGCCGGATACGCCTTCGCCATCATGCATCTGCTCACCCACGGGTTCTTCAAAGCCGGGCTGTTCCTCGGCGCCGGTTCGGTGATGCACGCGATGGACGACGAAACCGACATGCGCCGCTACGGCGGATTGCGCACTCTGCTGCCGATCACCTACGTCACCTTCGGCCTCGGCTACCTCGCCATCATCGGGGTGCCGCCGTTCGCCGGGTTCTTCTCCAAGGACCGGATCATCGAGGCGGCGTTCAACCAGGGCGGCCCGGGCGGAATCGCGCTGGGACTGGCGGCGCTGCTCGGCGCGGGGCTGACCGCGTTCTACATGACGCGGGTCATGCTGATGACGTTCTTCGGCGAGCGCCGCTGGAAACCGGACACCCACCCGCACGAATCCCCCGCGGTGATGACCGGTCCGATGATCCTGCTCGCCCTCGGCTCGATCGGAGCCGGTGCCGCGTTCGTCTTCGGCTCCTCGCTGCAGAACTGGCTCGAACCGGTCGTCGGCGCCCACCACGGCGCCGAGACCGTTCCGGCCGCGCTGGTCACGATACTCGCGCTGGGCGTGGTCGCCGTCGGTGTGGCGGTCGCCTACTCGCAGTACGCGCAGCGCGAGATCCCCGAGACCGCACCCGAATCCGTCTCCGCGCTGACCGTCGCGGCGCGGCGCGATCTATACGGTGACGCGGTCAACGAAGCCGGGTTAATGCGGCCCGGGCAGCACCTGACCCGGGCGCTGGTCTTCCTCGACAACCGCGGCATCGACGGCGTCGTGAACGGCACGGCGGCGCTGATCGGCGGGTTGTCCGCGCGGGCCCGGCGAGTGCAGTCCGGATTCGTACGCTCCTATGCCCTGTCCATGTTCACCGGCGCGGCCCTTGTGGCCGCCGCCCTGCTGGCGGTGAGGTTGTGGTGAACGAGTTTCCCTGGTTGACGACGCTGTGGCTGGCCCCCATCGTCGGTGCGGCGATCGTGCTCGCGCTGCCCGCCGCGCGGCGCACCCTCGCTCGTGCGGTGGCGCTGGGCTTCTCGGTGCTGGTGCTGGGAATCGGCATCGGGCTCGCCGTGCGCTTCGACACCGCGGGCGCGCAATACCAGTTCGTCGAATCCCATCGGTGGATCCCGGCATTCGGCGCCGGCTACACCCTCGGTCTGGACGGCATCGCGCTGGTATTGGTGCTACTGACCGCGGCTCTGGTGCCATTGCTGATCCTGGCGGGCTGGCACGACGATCGCGAAGTCGGCAGCGGTAGACGGGTGGCCCACACCTACGTCGCGCTCACCCTGCTCGTCGAGGCGATGGTGCTGATCTCCTTCCTCGCCCTGGACATCCTGCTGTTCTACGTGTTCTTCGAGGCGATGCTCATCCCGATGTACTTCCTCATCGGCGGGTTCGGGCCGCGCGCCGGAGACGCGCTGCTGCGCAGGCAGCGTTCCCGCGCGGCGGTGAAATTCCTGCTCTACAACCTGTTCGGCGGGCTGATCATGCTGGCCGCGGTCATCGGGTTGTACGTGCTCACCGCCCGGGAAGGCATGGGGGAGGGATCGTCGGGCACGTTCGACTTCCGCACGGTGGTCGCCGCCGCCAACGCCGGGCAGCTCGGCGCCGGACCCGCAATGCTCAATGCCCTGTTCCTCGGCTTCATGTTCGCCTTCGCGGTCAAGGCGCCGCTGTGGCCGCTGCACACCTGGCTGCCCGACGCCGCCGTCGCGGCCACGCCGTCCAGCGCGGTGCTGATGATGGCGGTGGTGGACAAGGTGGGCACCTTCGGTATGTTGCGCTACTGCCTGCTGCTGTTCCCCGACGCGTCGGACACCTATGCGCCGCTGGTGATCACGCTCGCGGTGATCGGCATCGTGTACGGCGCCCTGCTCGCCATCGGGCAGACCGACGTGATGCGGCTGATCGCCTACACTTCGATTTCCCACTTCGGCTTCATCATCCTGGGTGTCTTCGCCATGACCAGCCAAAGCCAGACCGGCGCCACGCTGTACATGGTCAACCACGGCATCTCCACCGCCGCGCTGTTCCTGGTGGCCGGTTTCCTGGTCTCGCGGCGGGGGACTCGGCTCATCGCCGAGTACGGCGGGGTGCAAAAGGTGGCCCCGGTGCTGGCAGGCACGTTCTTCATCGCCGGTCTGGCGACGCTGTCGCTCCCCGGGCTCGCCCCGTTCGTCAGCGAATTCCTGGTGCTGATCGGTACATTCACCCGCTACGGGTTCGCCGCCGTGATCGCGGCCAGTGCGCTGGTACTCGCGGCCCTCTACGTGCTGTGGCTCTACCAGCGGATGATGACCGGACCGGTGAAGGAGGGTAACGAGCGGATCTATGATCTGGCGCCGCGCGAAGTCGTCGTGGTGGTCCCGTTGATCGCCGCGCTGTTGTTCCTCGGCATCTATCCGAAAGTCCTCACCGACTTCATCAATCCCGCGGTGAGCCAGACCTTGACCACGATCGGCCGCAACGATCCCGCGCCCTCGACGCCCCCACTGCCCGAGGCCGGCTCGGCCCACCATCCCGGAGGTGCCCACAAGTGAACGACCTCGCCTCCGCTACGACACTCGCCGCGAGCGTCCCCGCGCCGAGCATCGAATACGGCGCCTTGTCTCCCATGCTCATCGTGTTCGGCGCCGCCGTGCTCGGCGTACTGGCCGAAGCGTTCGTCGCCCGGAACTACCGCTATACCGTTCACCTGGTGCTGAGCGTGGCGGGCTCGGCCGCCGCGCTGATCGCCGTGGTGGCGTTGGCGGGCACCGAATCCACCGCCGTCGCCGGGGCGGTCGCGATCGACGGCGTGACGCTGTTCCTGCAGGGCACGATCCTGGTCGTGTCGATCCTCGCCATCCTGTTCATCGCCGAGCGCGGCGCCGAGCCTCGTCAGCAGGCGCGGTCCGGGCCGGGAACCTGGAGCCGGGCCGCCGCCACCCGCGAGCGAGGTGTGGACGCGTTCACGCCACAGGCTTCGGCGGTGCCCGGCAGCGCGGCCGAAACGGCGGCGCTGCGCGCGGGCGTGGCGACCACCGAGGTGTTCCCCTTGACACTGCTCGCCGTCGGCGGGCTGATGCTTTTCCCGGCGTCCAATGACCTGCTGACCATGTTCGTCGCGCTCGAAGTGCTGTCGCTGCCGTTGTATCTGCTGTGCGGACTTGCCCGGCACAAGCGTTTGCTCTCCCAGGAGGCGGCGCTGAAGTACTTCCTGCTCGGCGCGTTCTCCTCGGCGTTCTTCCTCTACGGCGTCGCGCTGTTGTACGGCCAGGCGGGCACAGTGCGGCTGGGCGGCATCGCGGACGCGATCGCCCAGCATCCGGAGAACGCGACGCTGGCGGTGCTCGGGGTCGCGATGCTCGCCGTCGGTCTGCTGTTCAAGATCGGCGCGGTGCCGTTCCAGTCCTGGGTGCCGGACGTGTACCAGGGCGCTCCCACCGCGATCACCGGTTTCATGGCGGCGGCTACCAAGATCGCGGCGGTCGGCGCGCTGGTGCGGGTGCTGCAGGTCGCGGTGCCCGGCCTGCGCGACGACTGGCGCCCGATCCTCGCGACCGTCGCGATCGCCACCATGGCCCTGGGCGCGGTCATGGCGATCACGCAGACCGACGTCAAACGGATGCTCGCGTATTCCTCGGTGGCACATGCCGGTTTCCTGCTCACCGGCCCGGTGGCGGCGAACGACCGCGGTGTCGCGGCGGTGCTGTTCTACCTGGCGGCCTACGGCATCGGCACGCTCGGCGCGTTCGCCGTGGTCAGCCTGGTCCGCGAACCGGACGGCGACGAGGCCACCGGCCTGCCCCGGTGGGCGGGACTGGGCCGTCGCTCCCCGTGGCTGGCCACCGTTTTCGCACTGTTCCTGCTTTCCTTCGCCGGGCTGCCACTCACCAGCGGTTTCGTCAGCAAGTTCGCCGTGTTCGAGGCCGCCGCGTCGGGCGGCGCGGCAGCACTGGTCGTCGTCGGCGTGATCTGCAGTGCCATCGCGGCGTTCTTCTATCTGCGGGTCATCGTGCTGATGTTCTTCACCGACCCGCCCGCCGACGCTCCGGTGCTGGTCGCCCCGCCGATGACGACGACGATCGTGGCGATCACCGCGGCGGTCACGTTCGCGCTCGGCGTGTTCCCGCAGCCGCTGCTCGACCTCGCCGATCAGGCGGCGACATTCGTCCGCTGACGTGGCCTCGGCCGCTGCGATGCCGTCGCTGGGTGACAGCGGCGGCATTGCCGTTTTCGCGCTTCGGTGCGCTCAGGAGCCGCGCCGGCGTTCCAGGGCCTTCGCGATCAAAGCCCGGGCGCGATCGCCGTACTCGGCTTGGTCGGCGAGGATCGCGAAAGTTCGCTCGTGCAGGGCGATCTCAGACGGCCGGGTGATGGTCAGTTCGGCCGAGACCGTCTCGGTGAGCACCTGCGCGCGGTCGTAGATGACGAAGTTCGTCGCGGGGGCGCGGTAGTCGGCGCAGATCGGGATGATGCCCAGTCGGACCCTCGGATTGGCCATCACCGCGAGCAGGTGGGCGAGTTGCTCGGCCATGGTGGCGGCGTCACCGACCGTGCGCCACAGCGCGGCCTGGTTGACCACGAAGTGGAACCGGTGTTTGGCCCGGAAGAGCACTTGCTTGCGGGCCATGCGCGCGGCCACCGCGTCCTCCAGGTCGTCGCGTCCGCCGGTGACGGCGATGCAGGCGGTCAGGATCGCCCGCGCGTAGCCCTCGGTTTGCAGCAGACCCGGCAACGTGTCCGGCGCGTACCAGCGGATCTGCGTGGTCTGCGCCTCCAAGTCGATCGACTGCCGTTGCCTACGCGCGTGTCCGGAGGCGACGGTGCGCTGCCACTCCAGATACATCGACTGCAGATTGCGCGCGTTGGCGACCAGATCGTCCAGCACGGCGGTATTGCCGCACGCCTCGCACCACGCGGCCAGGTCCGCCTCCGAAGGCGTCTGCTTGCCACCCTCGATCCGGGAGACCTTGCTCGAATGCCAGCCGCACCTGGCGGCCAGCTCCAAACCGGTGAGGTGGGCGGCACGACGTAGTTCACGCAGGCGCGCGCCCAGCACCTCGCGTGCGTCCGACACACCGTTCACTCGCCTACGTGCTCACTCTCGCAATATCGTTGATGGTCGATCCCCTTGGGCCACAGCCGCTCCCGTACCCGCAAGTAGCGGGCGACCAGTGCCGGGTCGGTAGTGATCGACAACCCCGTGAACGCCCCGTCCTCGGCGAAGGTGTTGAAGGCGACTGTGTTCGTGTCGAACAGCCAGTAATCGTCATAGGGCAGATCGACGGGATCGATCAGATGCCGCGGCAGCCAGCGCACCGCCTCGCCGGTGACGATGTTGTCGTCGGTCGCCGACAACAGCCACCGGGTGTAGCCCGTGTGCGGGACCGTCACGACGCGTAGTCGTTCGAGCGCGACCCCGCGACCGGCTGACTCGACCATCAGAGCATCCCAGGCTTTCCACGACTCGGGCTGTTCCTCTCGCTCGTACGCTACTCCGGCATCGAAGCGGCGCAACGCCTCCTGCTCATCGTCCATCAGGTACTGGTCGCGAACCTCCAGATGGAACGCGCGGAACCGAGCCGCCCGGAACAGCGGCTCGTAGCAGCGGTCGCCGTCGACGTGCAGCATCAGCGCACCACCACAGCGGTTTCGTGACATTCGAGAGTCAGCTGGGCGAGCAATTCGGGATCGGTGACCGGTTCCCCGGCCACCAGCACCGAACCACAGGTTCCGCTCGCCTCCACCCGTAGCCACATACCCGGCTCCAGCCAGTCCAGCAGTTGGTGCGGCACCAGGACCGTCCCGGTGCGGTCGGTGGCATCGCCCTGCACCACGAGCACGCCGGTGTCGGTGGCGTACACGGCGGGACAAGCTCCATGATCGGATCCGGATCCGAGAAGTCGCAGGTTCATAGCTGATCCTTTGCGAGAGCGGCGGACGATGTCGTGCAATCGTCCCTACCGGAGGCTCTGCGGGTCAACGCACTTCGCAAAGTCGCGCAAAGTCGTGGCGGCGGTGCCGGTGTGGCTTCTACCGTCGATTCGGCAACTCGGGGCCACGGCGCCGACGTCGATCCCGGGCTGCCTTCTCCCCCGAGGGAAAGGGCTCCGACATGATGAGACGACCCAGGACTGCCGCCGATTTCGCGGTGCTGGGTGTGCTGGCGCCAGGCGGATTGCTCACCGTCGAGCAACTGGCTCAGCAGGCGCGACTGACCGCATGGTCGGTACGCAGCGCATTGCTGCGGCTGCAGTCGCGCGGTTTGATCATGGACTGCCACCACCGCGGCCGCTGGACCATCACGCAGCGCGGCCGCGGCGAATGGGCCGCGAAGGGACGGCGATTCACCTTGTGAGCCGAGGCGGTGCACAGTCGGGGCCACCGCCTCGCTCGATCCGCTCAGTCGTAGTCCGGATAGGTCACGGATGCGGCAGATTGCTGTCCGGGTTGGCACTGCGGCGGCGGGCCGTCCGGGCGCTCGCCGGGCGGCGGGCCATCGGGGTGATCACCGGGCGGCGGGCCGTCCGGGCGCTCACCCGGCGGCGGGCCGTCCGGGTGATCACCGGGCGGCGGGCCCTGCGGGTGATCACCAGGAGGCTGGCACTGCTGTCCTGGCACCGGCCCCTGGGGAGCGGCGGCGCTGGCCACACCGGCCCCGATGCCGAGCGCACCGAGCGCGAGGGCCCCGGTCACGGCGGTCATTGCCAGCTTCGATGTGAAACTCATCTGCGTTCCTCCTGTTGTCGGATCAGGTCCGAAGCCGTCGGCCGCTGCTCGCGGCCGACCCGAGAATCGTTGAGCGTCAACATTTGTCCTTCGTTGGCGGAAGCTATGTGCCGACTGTGAACCACCGTGCCGTCCCGGTTCCGCGAAGCCCGCGCTCACAGCGGACACATAGGTACGGCACAGCGAACCCCAAGCGTTCCTGGCCATGGTTGGACGATGTCCGCGACGACCACCGGGAACGGCCCGGCCGAACGAGTTGTCCTGCGCCGCGTCGACGGCAGCCCGATCACCGTCCTGGTGGTCGACGACGAGCCCGTGCTGGCCGAGATGATGTCGATGGCGCTGCGGTACGAGGGGTGGGAGGTCACGACCGCGGGTGACGGCCGGACCGCCATCGCCAAGACTCGCGAGGCCCGCCCGGACGTGGTGGTGCTCGATGTGATGCTGCCGGATATGACCGGCCTCGAAGTACTCGGAAAACTACGCTCGCAGCTTCCGTCCCTGCCGGTGCTCCTGCTGACCGCCAAGGATTCGGTGGAGGATCGCATCGCCGGGCTGACCGCGGGTGGCGACGACTACGTCACCAAACCCTTCAGCATCGAAGAGGTCGTGCTGCGGCTGCGTTCGCTCCTGCGCCGCACCGGCGTGGCCACCGAGGACAGCGACGCGCAGCTGGTGGTCGGTGATCTCGTGCTCGACGAAGACAGCCACGAGGTCACCCGTGCCGGTGAGGTGATCGTCCTGACCTCCACCGAATTCGAATTGCTGCGGTTCTTCATGCGCAATCCGAAGCGGGTCTTGAGCAAAGCGCAGATCTTGGACCGGGTGTGGAGTTACGACTTCGGCGGCCGGTCCAACATCGTCGAGCTGTATGTCTCCTATCTGCGCAAGAAGATCGACAATGGACGCGCACCGATGATCCACACGCTGCGCGGTGCCGGGTATGTCCTCAAGCCCGCGGGCTGAGGCGGCGCGCCGGGCGCTTCGGCCACGGCGCTGGTCGTTGCGGGCCCGCCTGCTGGTCGGTCAGATGCTGCTGCTGGTGATCGTCGTCGTCGGGATCGGCGCCGCAACCGAGTTCGCGCTGCGGCAGTTCCTCGTGAACCAACTGGACACCGAACTGATCGACGTGCAGAAGCGCTCGCTCGGCGACGTCGGCGGCGGTCCCGGTCTCGCGCCGCCCCCCAGCGGGCAGCCGCCACCCCCACCACCTCCTCCCCCACCCCCTGGCACCGGTCCGGGACCGGACTTCCTCGACCGTCGCGGCATCCAGCCCGGCATGATCGGCGCCATCGTGCGCGAAGGAAGCGTCACCAAAGCGGGCCGCATAGGCGCCGATGGCACGCAGGGGTCGCTGTCGCGGGGCGCGCAACAGCAACTCGCCGCGGTGGCGGTCACCGGCAGGCCGGTGGATGTCGCTCTCGGCGGCCAGGGCCGGTATCGAGTGGTCGCGGACAAGACCTGGTCGGGCGAGGTCGTCGTCACCGGTTTGCCGCTGACCACCGTCGACGCGACGTTGCTGCGCGTCCTGCTGATCCTGGGAATCGTCACGGCGGTCGTGTCGATCGTCGCCATACTGGTCGGCATCTGGCTGATCCGGCACGCACTCGCGCCGCTGGACCGGGTCGCGGCGACGGCCGCGCGGGTGGCCGGCCTCGAACTCGGTCGCGGGGAAGTGGTGCTGCCCGTGCGGGTTCCGGCCGCCGACGCCGATCCGCGCACCGAGGTCGGCCAGCTCGGCTCGGCGGTCAACCGGATGCTCGATCACATCACCAGCGCGTTGTCCGCGCGCCACGACAGCGAGACGCGGGTCCGGCAATTCCTCGCCGATGCCAGCCACGAACTGCGCACCCCGCTGGCCGCCATTCGCGGTTATGCCGAACTGGCGCAACGCAAACGCGCGGAGGTGCCCGGCGAGGTGGCCAACGCGATGGCCCGGGTGGAGTCCGAATCCCGGCGGATGACGGATTTGGTGGAGGATATGCTGCTGCTCGCGCGGCTGGATTCCGGCCGCGGACTCGAACACGAGCCGGTGGATCTGACCCAGCTCACGGTGGACGCGGTGAGCGACGCCCACATCGCGGGGCCCGAGCATCGCTGGGATCTGGAGCTACCAGACGAGCCGGTGGTGACCACCGGTGACGCTGCCCGGCTGCATCAGGTGCTGGCGAATCTGCTGACCAATGCCCGGGTCCATACCGGCCCCGGCACAACGGTGCTCACCTCGCTGGACTTCCACGGCGACGGAGGAGCCGTCCTACAGGTGACCGACGACGGTCCGGGCATACCGGAGGCGCTGCAGCCCACGGTCTTTCACCGCTTCGCGCGCGGCGACACCTCGCGCTCGCGGCGGGCCGGCAGCACCGGTCTCGGCCTGGCGATCGTCGCGGCCGTCGTCAAGGCGCACGGCGGTGACATCTCGGTGGCCAGCGAACCCGGCCACACCGAATTCACCGTGCGCCTGCCCGGTGCCGGAACCGGCGCCGCGAACTGATCGGCCCGTCAACCGCATCGATGCCGAACCGGGTGGGAACAGCGGAACGTCGTAGTTGTGCCTACACGGCCGATTTGTTCGTCACGGATACACGATGCTCTTCGCGCCCACCATGCGCACCAGGCTGAAGATCGGCAGTCCGATCACCAAATGCTCGATCCCCGTCGAGATACCCACCCACAGGTCGCTGGACAGTGCCAGTGGAATGATCACCGCCGCGGCGGTGAGGATTCCCACGATCCAGCTGAAGAACAGTTCCGGTGACGGAGTGCCCAGGCGAAGCAGATACCAGAGCACCCCGCCCAGCAGCGCGCAGATGAAGGCCACCACCGCGAACCAGTAGGCGTCCTGGGCCATCGGATTCCACACCCCGAAATTGCCGCTCTCGCTCACCCTGGTGGCAATGATCTCGATGATCCAGGCGCACAGCCAGGCCGCCAGCGCGGTCACCACCGCCGCCGCGATCACACCGCCGGTGAACATGCCGATGTTGACCTCCGGCCCCTGCTGGGGGCGGGATCGCTGCTGGTCCGGATGATCGGACTGCTGATGCGCGTTGTAGTCGGGCTCCCGTCCGTACCCGGCCCCCTGGCCATATCCGGGATCCCGGCCCTGTCCGAGGCTTTGGTTGTACCCGTGATCTTGGCCGTACCCGGGCTCACGGTAATTTCCCGGCTGATAACCGGCTTCGTAACGTGCGGTGTGCTGGTCGCGCGGATCCATGGGATTCAACCGCCGATCACCTCCGTCGAAAGCGTGTGTGTGCGTCGAGTGTAGGGCCGGACCGGACACGCCGCTGCCCCCTACCCAACTCCGCTCGGCCCGTGGGCCGGCCGCGGCCGATAGCCGCGCTCGGACGAAACCCACCGTTTCGCAACGGGCTTCCACCTGCTCGAGTCCGGCGCGCCCAGGCCGGCCGTTGTCGCTGATCGGCGGACGACGGTTGACCAGCGAAAAACCCTCCGACCCTTCCGAAAGGAGTACAATCATGACTGCCGCACCTCGGACCGAGCAGCGGACCAATCGCCGCCTCGCCGACGATGTCCGGAATTTCACCGCTTCCCCCCGGCTGGCCGCAGGCCTACAGCGCGTGCTCATCGATCTCATCGAACTACATCTGCAAGGCAAGCAGGCGCACTGGAACGTCGTCGGGACCAACTTCCGCGACCTGCACCTCCAGCTCGACGAACTCGTCGACGCCGCCCGCGAGAGCAGCGACACCATCGCCGAGCGGATGCGAGCCCTCGACGCCGTGCCCGACGGGCGTTCCGACACCGTCGCCGCGACGACGAGCCTGCCGCCCTTTCCCGCCCAAGAGGTGAACACCACCGACGTCGTCGATTTGATCACGACGCGGACCTGCGCGGCGATCGACACCATCCGCGACGTGCACGACGCCGTGGACGCCGAGGACCCCAGCACCAGCGATCTGCTGCATCAGGTCATCGCCTCGCTGGAGAAGCTGGCGTGGATGATCAAGTCGGAGAACCGCGGCATCTGACCGCCCGCCCCGCCGCGCGCGCTGCTCGCACGCGGCGGGTCTGCCTCAGAAGTGCGCGGCGCCGCCGTCGATGGACAGCGGCACCGCGGTGATGTACTTCGATTCGTCGCCGACCAGGAACCGAGGGCGCCGACGTCATCGCGATCGACCTGGCCGGGCCACTGCCCGGCGTGCCCAACGACTCGCCCACCCCCGACGATCTGGACGAGACCGTGCGGCAGGTCAAGGGGGCAGACTCGACATCGTGATCGCCAATGCGGGCATCTGTATCCCGGCCGCATGGGACAAGATCACCCCCAGGCGTTCCGGGACACCATCGACACCAACGCGATCCGGGAACGACCCGACGCTATGTGACTGAATATTCGCGCAACGTAAGGGGCGTCGGCCCATTGGCGATACGATGACGCTGTAGATTCTTCCACTCTGACGCATCGCAGCTTCGACATGCGGCGAACTCACCATATGCGCTGCTTAGAGCCTGTCCTCTACTCGTCGCTATGAGCCGCGCCCGCCGCCTCCGGGGCCGGTAGCTTTGCGATTTCACATACGGGACGGCACGTAAGCACGTTAGTATGTGAACAATGATTCACGAACAGAGGAGCGCAATGATGCGTACCCCCCTTCGGCTCGCCGCCGCCTCGGCCGCAGCGGCGACTCTCGTCGTCACCGCGGCCGGTGCGACGGCCGAACCGATCAGCTCCGCCCCGGTGACCACCGTCGCGGCCGGAACCGGCTCGTCGGCGGCGGACTCCGGATCGGCGGCGGCGCGCACGGGCTTGTACTACCTCGAGCGCGGCGACATCATCGGAATTCTCGTGCTGATGGTCGCCGCCCCTTTGCAGATACTGACCAGCGGAATCTGCGACCTGGCCACGATGTCCGCGCTTCCGAGTCCGTGCGTCGCAGGGCCCCAATGAACCGCACCCGGCTCCCGTTCGGAAGCGCGGCCGAGCGCATGAATAAGGTTCACGGGCAGAGTTTCTGACGCGCGAGGTCTCCGGTGGTGGGTGATCGACCGACTCCGACTCCGGAGGCCTCGGGACCAGCCCGGCGGTGCAAGCGATACTGATCGGCCGTCGGCACTCCGAGATCGCCGCTGGACGACTCCCTCGGTTTGTCTGCATATCAAGGGGTAGGCAATGGTCGCGATAGCGACGATCCAACGCCTCAGGAGAAACCACCCATGAATCAACCCCGCGACACCGCCCACGAGGCAGACTCGCACGAAACCTCGGATGCCCGAGAAAAGAGCATTCTCGAGGGCCGATCCGAGGCGTCCGGCAACCTGGCGGGCCCAGGCCCCAACAGCGACCGAGATGAAGACCCCGACACGTAATCCGCGACCAGAACACGATGCGGTCACCGAGAATTCACGCCGCAGGGCGAGGTGACCACGATGCGACAGACCCGCCCACGGTCACCCCCGGCTGGAGCCGATAGAGAACACCGTGTCGATGAGCCGGCCGAACCGGCGGGTGAGCCTCTCGGCCGACTCCTCCGGATGCTCCCGAGCCCAAGCCATGATCGCGTCCACCGCGGCTGTCCAGATCCGGGCGAGCGCGTCGATGTCCTTCTCGTCGGTGTCGCCGAGTTCGTGCAGGAACCGGCGTACTCCCGAGGCCGCGTGGTTCGCGATCCGTTCCCGGTAGGCGTGGGCCGATTCTCCCGCGCCACCGGCATCGGGAGCGGTGGGGTCGTGAATGATGCGCCAGGCGGTGCGGTCCGGGCCGAGAGTGTCGAAGATGCCGCGCAGCGCGTTCGCCGGTACGGCGAAAAACTCCGCCTCGCCGCCCATTTCGAGATCCAGGCGCTCGAGCAGCGGCTCGCCCACGATGGTCAGGCATTCGGCGTACAGCTGCTCCTTCGAGACGAAGTGCTGATACACCAGCGCTTTGGAGATACCCGCGCGCGCCGCGATGGAGACCATCGAAACTCCCGCGAATCCGTGCTCGGCGAACTCCCGCAAGGCGGCCGCCAGAATCTCTTGGCGTCGATCGTCGGAGGGCATGCCCTTGGTTCCCAGACCCGCGGCCGTTGACATGGCCTCGAACTTACCTTACGGTCACTTCAACGGAAGTGACCGTAAGGTCATATCAAAGGTGTCGGAGGAACCAGGCCATGTCCCTGTGGCAACAGATCAATCAACCGGTCACCTACGCCATCCCGTTCTTCGTCCTGGCCATGGCGCTCGAGATCGCCGCCCTGCGCGGGCACGACGACCTGGCCGGCTATGCGAAGGTCGATGCCCGCACCAGCCTGATCATGGGGGCGGTATCCGTATTCATCAGTGGCGCGGCGAAATTCGCCGCACTGATCGCCTACGCGGCGCTGTACGTGCGCGCACCGTGGCAGCTCGATCCGCGCAATCCGCTCGCGTGGGTCGCGGTCATGGTCGGCGTGGACCTGCTCTGGTATCTCTACCACCGGGTCTCACACCGCGTACGGCTGGTCTGGGCCGCGCATCAGGTGCACCACAACAGCCGGTACTTCAACTACGCGACAGCGCTGCGGCAGAAGTGGAATCCGTGGTTCGAACTGCTCTTCTGGACGCCGCTGCCCCTGCTGGGCGTACCGCCGTGGATGGTGTTCACGTCCTGGTCGTTCAACCTCGTCTACCAGTTCTGGGTGCACACCGAGACCATCGGGAAACTGCCGCGGTGGTTCGAGTTCGTGTTCAACACTCCCTCCCACCACCGCGTGCACCACGCCAGCGATCCGGAATACCTCGACAAGAACTACGGCGGAATCCTCATCCTCTGGGACCGCGTGTTCGGCAGCTTCCGCGCCGAAACGTTCCGTCCGACCTACGGACTCACCAAGAACATCGAGAGCACCGATATCCTCACACTCCAGTACTACCAATTCGGTGCGCTGTGGCGCGACCTCCGCTCCACGCGGCGCGTGCGCGACTGGCTCGGCTACACCTTCGGACCTCCTGGCTGGGAGCCCGGTGCGGGGGCGACACAGATCGCCACCCGGGCCGGCCTGGATTGAATTTCGCAACCGACCACAGGGTCACCGTCGGTCGATACCGGGCGTGATCACCTCCATGTGGCGGCGTTCTCGCGGGCGTAGGACTTCAGATCCCGTGCAGGGTGGCCGGTGATCCGTTCGACCGTATCGGTCACCACGGCATTGCCGCCGTCGCGGATCAACCGGAACAGGGCCAGTTGCCAGATGATCGAGCGTTCGTCCAAACCGGCTTTGCCCGCACCGACGTACGAGCGCCGTGGGGCCTGCGCTTTTCGGCCGTCACCGGCACGACCTTCCACGTCGTGCTCAGCGGCACGTGCTGGCTGCTGGCCGACGGAACCCAGCCCCTCGCGCTGAGCCCGGGCGATGTGGTTTTCCTCCGCACCGGGAACTCGCACGCTCTCGCGAACAGCCCGCACACGCCGCTGATCGAATTCGCTCCCGAGCGCTCGGAACCGGATTCGCCGATCGGTCATGTACGCGTGGACGGCACGGGAGCGCGGTCGATTCTGCTCTGTGGCGCATACCAGCTCGATCGAACGCGGCCGCATCCGCTGATGAGGGAATTGCCCGTGTTCCTGCACCTACCCGCCGGGAACGCGGAGCTCGGTCATCTCGTCGGCCTGCTGGCGACCGAATTCGACCAGGATCGGCCCGGCCGGGATGGCATCGTTCCCCCGCTGGTCGACGCGATGCTGCTTTACATCCTGCGCACCTGGGCCGACCAGCGCACCGATGCGCCGGGATGGGCGCGGGCGCTCGCCGACCGGGCGGTCGGCCAGGCTTTGCGCGATATGCACACCCACCCGGCCGCCCCCTGGACAGTGGAACAACTGGCGGCGCGAAACGGACTGTCCCGTTCGGTGTTCGCCCAGCGGTTCACCGCACTGGTGGGCGAACCTCCGGTGTCGTATCTGACCTGGTGGCGGATGACCAGCGCAGGCCGCACGCTCCGCGAATCCGACGCTCCGCTCAGGAATGTGGCCGCGCAGGTCGGCTACAGCTCCGAATTCGCCTTCGCCAAGGCGTTCAAGCGCGCTTACGGCGTGGCGCCGGGGACATACCGCCGCTCGGCGATGATCGATATACCGAGCGTTCCGACCCGGACTCTGGCCTGAGGTCAGGATTCCTCGGCGCGGTAGAGGGTGTCGAACCAGACCTCGCCGGTGCGCATCCGCGCGGGCGCCTTGGTGGTCGGCGGTGGCAGGCGGCCAGCGGATGCGGGATCTGCGCGGCGTTCGGCTCTCCCGCGACGGGAACGAGGCAGCGAAGAACGACCCGACCACGAAGTCGCCTACCGCGACATCGCGCACGTCCGCGCCGACCTCTCGAGTCTCCGGCGAGAGGTGTACCCCGGGGCAGCCACACGACGTGCCGTCCGTGGGTCTGCGCCACGGTGCTGCGGCGGCGGGCAACAGCGAGCGGTCGGCAATCGGCTACGCCTCAGGTCCGCTCGTGGCCCGCTTCTCGATCACTCCGGCGAGGGCCGAGGCGATCATGGCGACCGCTCGATCATCGTCCTGGGCCGTTCGCCGCAGGATGCCCAGCGCGATGGTCCCCGGCATCTCGGCGAGTGCCTGAGTCAGGCGTATCCGCACAGCGGAGTCCGCGGTGGGTGCGGCGAGTTCATCGGCCAGCGCGCTCATGATCCGGTCCGCGCACTCCGGATCCAGTGCCAGTGCGCCGAGCACCTCCGCCGCCTCGACGTCGTTCGCACCCTCGACCACCATGCCGACCAGCGCGGGCACGGCTGCGGTCACGCCACGTGTACCCAATGCCAGAGCCGCGTGCCCGCGCACTGTCGCGTCGGTGTCCCCGAGGGCGTCCGCGAGCAGCGAGGTCGCTTCGTCGCCGGGCATCTCGGCGATCGCCTGCACCGCGCGCCGCCGGATGTCGACGTTCTCGGAGTACACGCCGGATGCCACGCTCGCCACACCGTCACCGCCCGCCCGCGCCAGGGCCCACCGCAGAGCGCCGGCGACGTTCGGATCGGATTCGGCGAGCACCGCCTCAGCCAGCAACTCGAGGGGAACCGGAACGTCCTCGGGCGGGGCCAGGACGGTTTGCTGGCGGCGCGCAGCGCTGGGCGAGTGGAGGCCGTGCAGGAGTTCGACGATGCGCAGGACGCCCTGCCAGCCGGTGGGCGCCGAGGCGTCGACGGCACGCAGTCGCTCGAGCAACTCCTGCTCACGCCGCAATCGCTCCTCGGTCCGCCGGATGAGGTCACCGACCAGCGCGGACGGTGTGAAGGCGGGATCCTCCAGGGCGGATCCGATCTGCCGCAGCGACAATCCCAGGGACCGCAGACTTTCCACGTGGAAGATCCGGCGGATGTCCTCGGCGGAGTACTCGCGGTAGCCCCCCACGGTGCGGCCGGTCGGCCGCACCAGTCCGAGGGAGTCGTAGTGCCTGAGCATCCGGGTACTCACTCCGGAACGGCGCGCCACCTCGCCGATCAGCACGCTGTTCCCTCGACCCGTTCCGGGCCGAGCGCGACGATCCGTTTCGCCTCGTCGACGGCCGGGTCGAAACCCGCATCCGGGTCGTGCAGGAGCTGCTGGGTGGCGCGGGCATGAGCACGCACCGCCGGGTCCGCACTCGCCCGCGCGGTCCGCAGGGCGGGCTCGATCACGTCTCCGAGCGCGATGAGTGCCCGGCTGAGGCTCCGTTGCACATTCCGGTCACCGCGACCGAGTTGTCCGGCCAGTTCCGCGACCAGACCTTCCTCTTCCCCCGCGGGGACGAGGACGACGGCCGCACGCCACGCACTTCGCGCGACCTCGTCGTCGGCGTCGTGCAGCAACGACCGGGTGATCGCGGGCCACGAATCCCGGTCCCCGATCTTCGACAGCGTATGCAACGCCTGGCTTCGGGCCTGGGAGCGTTCGGACCGCAGCTCCGCGCGGAGTCTGGGCACCGTGATCTCCGATGGGAAGCGCGTCAACGCCCAGGTGAGCATGTCGCGCACGAAGAAATCGGGCTCGATCGCGCACCGTGCCACGAGCGCGTCGACGAAGCCGTTGTCGGGGTGCGTGCCGACCGCCAGCGCCGCCTGGAGCCGCGTCGACGAGTCTCCGGCGGACAATGCTTCGAGCAGCCGCGTGTCGTGTGAATTCCTGTGTGCCGAGTTGATGGGGACCACCTCCTGCACCCAGTGAAGACCATGTCACAGTGTCAAGGTCAAGCGCGGGAGGCGCGGGGCGATCAGCAGCTCAGCGGGAACCGGTCGAGCCGGCGCGAACCCCGGCCGCGGGAGGGGCACCGTGCCTCCGCCAGGGGTCGAGGCCGCGCCGCTCGGCAGCGCGCTTGCGGCTCACGTCCGGAGACAACCTCGCCGCTCGAGGATGTCGCCAACGGCGATCGCGACCGGCACCGAGGCCGGAGTTTCACGCCGCCGACCGCGCACGGCCGCCCAACATGGTTGCGTGGAGCGTCTCGTCTCGGTGCGGCTTCGGCCGGTTCGAACCGGTGAGCCGTAAACGGCTTTCGCCGATCCCCTCAGCGCTGGCGCCAGCTCAGCGGACCCGGCAGGTCGACACTGTTCTTCTTGCTGCGGGAGTTCCACGACCACGGGCCGATCTTGATACTCCACGAGGACAGACCCGATTGGGTGAAATTGAGTTTCAGCGGCCCGAAGGATCTACGCTGACGGTACTTGATGGGCATTAGCGACCTCCCTTACTCGACCCCCGGCTACGGAACCGGTTATCTCCCATTACTTTCCCTGGTCAGAAGAGACCAAACAACGACAACCGGGCAGCAACGGCAGCGGTGTGATCGCGCGACCGCCCACGGCCCCGTGGAACTGCCCGACCCGCGCTCGACCGGTGCCTGCTGTACGCAAACCGAGCCGGTAGGGTAACCGCGCGGCCTGGATAATGTTGACGGCCAATGATTCTCCGTGGTGGAGGTGGGATGACGCGGGTCTTCCTGAGTCATTCGAGTCGGGACAACATACGAGCCGTCGCCCTCGTGCGTTGGCTGGGCGAGCAGCGGCCAGGGCTGGCGGGAAATATCTTCCTGGACTCGGACGAGAAGGCGGGGATCCCCCCGGGCGTGCGCTGGCGGGATGCGCTGCGTCGCGTCATCACTCGCTGTGAAGCGGTGATCTGCTTGACTTCCCGGGATTGGCATGCGTCCACCGAGTGTGTAGCGGAATATCTGACAGCGGAGAACCTGGGCAAGCGCATCTACTGCGCGGCACTGGAACCGGTGACCGATCTCGATGCCACCCGCGCGTGGCAACGCTGTGATCTGTTCGGCGACGGTCCCGTCACGGAGATTCCGGTCGACGGCTCTCCCGAACCGGTGCGTTTCCGTACCGAGGGCTTGCGCCGGTTGCTGGCCGGGTTGGGCGATGCCGGAATCGGCGCCGAGAATTTCCCGTGGCCGCCCGCGAATGAGCCGGACAGGTCGCCGTATCGCGGCTGGCAACCGTTCGACGCGGTGGATGCCGCGGTGTATTTCGGTCGCGACGCGCAGATCAGGCAGGGCTTGGATCGCCTGCGTGGGATTCGAGCGGCCGAGTCGGAGTCGTTGTTCGCCGTGGTGGGCCCGTCGGGTACCGGGAAGTCGTCGTTCCTACGCGCTGGGTTGTTGCCGCGGTTGGTGCGTGAGGACCGGCAGTTCCTGGTGCTGGGGCTGGTGCGGCCGGAAAGGCACGCGCTCACCGGTGCGCACGGCTTGGCCGCTGCGATCCACGCCACCCGGGTCCGGCTGGGTCTGACCGCGCCTGCGCTCGGAGACATCAAGGCCGCCTTGCCCGCAGACACCGATCGGATCCGTGATTGGCTGCTCGAAATGCAGCATGCCGCGCGAGACAGGCAGCTCGACGACGGGGCCGCACCCCCTCCCACGCTTCTGCTGCCGATCGATCAAGCAGAGGAGTTGTTCGTCGCGGACGCCGGTGTCCAGGGTGAGCAATTCCTTGCCCTGCTCGGCCGGTTGCTCGTCGCGCCGCAAGACGAGGCCGTGCGACAGCCGCCGATCATCGCGGTGCTCACCATTCGCACCGATCGCTACGAACAGTTGCAGAACGCGCCCCAGCTCGACGGTATGCGGACCTACGTGTTCAACGAGTGCCGGTGTTGCGGCCGACCGCGATCCGCTGCAACCGATCGCCGCTGTCCGTAGTAACGGCGTCATACGGCTGCGCGAAGCCGCGACCGCCCGGCAGATCGGCCCCGCGCTGACCGGAGATGGCAATGGAGTGCGCGACATCGCGTTCAGCCCGGACGGGAGCCGGATGATCTTCGGCGACGCCGACGGCGCGCTACGGCTGCGGGACACGACCACCGGAGAGCAGATCGGTGTGCCCTGGAACGGCGACGGTGGCAGCGCGGTGGTCGCGGTGTCCTTCAGTCCCGACGGCAAACGTGTCGTCAGCGCGGACTCCAATCACGCGGTGCGGCTGTGGGATACCACCACCGGCCGACCGATCGGAACGGCGCTGACCGGCCATACCGATCTGGTTGCCGACGTGGTGTTCAGCGCGGACGGCACCGAGGTCGTCTCCGGCGGCCGCGATGGCTCGGTGCGGATCTGGGATGTGGCGAGCATCGCGCTCGCGTACCAGAGTTCGGCGTTCGACGCGCTGGCGGTGAGCCCGGATGGTAGCCGGATCGTGTCCGGTAGCGAAGACGGCGTCGTCCAGTTGTGGGATGTTCGTTCCGCACAGCCGATCGGCAGGCCGATGACCGGGCACACCGGCGCGGTGACTCAGGTAGCCTTCAGCCCCGACGGAAGGCGGATCGCCTCCGCGAGTGTCGACGGCACCGCACGGTTGTGGAACGCCGATACGGGAAAGCTTTTCGGCGGCCCACTCGTGGGCCCCCGTGGAGTGCTGTCGGGTGTTGCCTTCAGCCCCGACGGCGTGCGCCTTGTGACCAGCGGCGAACGTAGGTGGCGCTGGTGGGATGTCGAAAGCGGACAGCCCCTCGACTCGCCCCCGGCGATCGGGGATGCGCTGATGGGTACCGCCGTCACTGTCAGCCCCGACGGCCGTCTTTTGGCCGCAGGCAGCGATCAAGTCCCTTCGGTGCTGCTGTTCGATGTCGCGACCGGTATACGGTCGAGCTTGCTGTCCATGGGTACCACCGGAAGCGTGCAGAGCGCGGCGTTCAGTCCGGACGGAAAGACGATTGCCTCCACCGCCGACAGTCGAATCATCATGTGGGACGCAGCCTCCGCGAAACAATCAGCCATATTTCAAGGGCACACCGAGGCCGTGTCGAAGGTAGCCTTCAGCCCCGACGGGCGCGTCCTCGCATCGGTCGGTCTCGACCGGACCATCCGGCTCTGGGACATCCCGAGCGGGCAGCCCCTCGCGGCACCGCTCACCGGCCACACCGCCGCGATCACCGACGTCGTCTTCCTGCCCGACGGCAAGACCATCGCCACGAGCGGTGTCGACGGCACGATCAAGCTGACGCCGGTGTACTCCGCCGATCCGGCGAGGATATGCGCCAAGCTCACGGTGAACCCGAGTCCCGAGGAATGGGACGACTTCGTGGCGAAGGCGATCCCATATACCGAACTCTGCCCAGGTCTACCGCGCGCTGCCACGCCCTGAGTACCGATGACCGGCCCCCAAGACTCCTACCTGCGCACCCTGGTCCAGGAAGCGGGTGAGGAGGTGCCCGAGGGCTTGACCAAGGCGGAGGCGTCGCAGCTGATCGGCAAGTTGCAGCAGCGCACCGGCCGCGGCGCCTGACCGGCCGGTCCTTGCCGCCCGACCGCGGGTGTTGGACCAGACAGCGCTCGAGCAGCAGGTGGCGAACCTCGTGTAGGGCGTGGGTGACGATCCCGCCGGGCGGGTGACCTGTCCTGGTTCTGTGGTGGTCGAGGTGGGTAAGCAGTTCGAGTGCCAGGTCTGGAGTTACCTCCATTCGAAGGAGGTCCGGGTCGAGATCGTCAGCGACCAGGGCGAGATCTCGGTGAACCGTTCGTAGCACCCCTGTCGATGCCTTTCTCGTCCTGCTCGGCGAATTCGTACCGTTCGAAGCGCACGTTGCGGCGCGTGAGTTCATCGACGGCCGCTTCGATATCGGGGACGGGAAAGTTCAATACGGTGAAGGTCGCGGGCGTGTGGCCCGGCTTCGGGTACACCAGGACCGTGCCCCCGCCGCCGAGGTGTAGCTGGAGCATCCCGTTCTCCTCGGAGACTCGTATCCCGAGCGTCTCGGCGTAGAACCTCTTGGCCGCCTCGATATCGTCCACCGAGAATCCACTGAACGCGCTGCTGTCGGTAAGCATCACTCGCCTCTCTAGGTCATCGCAGCCCGGTGCTGCTCATCGAATCGAACGTAGTCGCCATCGGAGTCGACCAACCCCGGCCGCAGCCCCGCCCCGGCAGACTCGATCGGCACGACCGTAGTGGTGTCGTTGTCAGGTGTTCAGCGGAGCGGTGGGCGGGAAGGTGACCGGCAACTCGGTCAGTGCCCGATGGAAGGGCCCCGGCCGCCAGTTCGGTGTCTGGTCCGGCAGGTTCAGTTCGATCTCCGGCAGTGCGTCGAGGAGTTGGTCGATCGCCTCTTGCGCGATGAGATAGGCCAGGGGTCGCGCCGGGCAAGCGTGCGGGCCGAGGCCCCAGGCCAGGTGGGAGCGATTGCCGGTCAGGTCACCGGTCCGGATCGCGGGATCGTTGTTGCACGCGGCCATGCTGATGACGACGGGCTGGTGCGCGGGCAGCCAGACGCCGTCGATGAGAATCGGGTGGCGGGGATAGGTGATCAGCAGGTTCGCCAGGGGCGGGTCGTTGAACAAGACCTCGTCGAGGGCATCGCGAGACGACAGGTTGCCGCCGAGGAAGCTGTCGCCGAAGCGCTCGTCGGTGAGGATCAGCAGCAGGGTGTTGGTGATCAAATTGAGCTCGAATTCGATCCCGGAGCCGTAAACCTGGGACACATGATGGGACGCCTCCACGTCGTCCAGCCGGGCGGGATGCTGGAGCAGGACCGAGGTGATGTCGCGTTGCGGTTCGGCGCGTTTGAGTGTCACCAATCGCATCAGCGCCTCCCCCAGCATCTGATTGCCCTTCTCGGCGTCGACACCCTCGAGGAGGGCAGCGGTACCGGCGGCGACCTGCCCGCCGATATCAGGCGGGCAGCCCAGCAGATAGTTCACGACTTCGAATACGAGCGGGAACACATACTGGCGGATCAGGTCGGCATGGCCGTCCTGGCAGAAGGAGTTGATCAGCGGAACGGCCAGTCCCTCGACGACGGCGTGGAGGGCATACAGATCGACCTCGTCGATGCTCGCGGTGATCGCCCCTCGGTAGCGGGTGAAGTCGGACCCGGTGCTGCGACTGGCCATGGGCCGCCACTCCAGGAGCGGGAGGATGGGGCAGTCGGCTGGGATGTTCTTCTGCCAAGCGCGCGGGTCGGCGGGGAAATGCTCGGGATCGTTGAGGATTCGCACCGCGGTGCCATAGCCGATCACCAAGGTGGCGGGTACCCCGGGCGCCAACTCCACCGGCGCCAAAGACCCGTACTGCCGTCGCATTTCGCGGTAGGCACGGTGGGGCTCGGCGGCGAACTCGGGTGAATACAGGGGCACCCGTGTGTCGTCCGAATCGATCGGCGAACCGTGCACGACCGGGCACGACGGCGCTGGAACCTCGGACTGCGGCGTACTCAAGAAGCAAACTCCCAAACTGTCGGTATGCACTGCACGATTGCTGATATACGGCTCACCGCTCGAGCGAGGAACGGGTCGCCGGGGTTACGTCGGAACCGGTCGATGGTATAGCGCGCACGCATCGGGCTCGTCAGCGCACGAAACGTGCTGACCAGAATGTTTTTCGGTCCCGCGCGGCCGGACTCTCGTCCGGCCGCTACACAGCGATGGGCAGCGGAACAGAGTTGTATCAGACTCCGAGCGCGTCCAGCGAATCGTGATCGTCGATGGCCGTGGTGATTCGCTTCAGCAGCGTCAGGCACGTCTCCACCGGTTGCATCTCGGGCTGATACACCGCCCTGCCGATCGTGAACGCCCACGCGGCGTAGGCGAACATCGACTGTTGCCGGTAGGCCAGCCATGCGTCGTCGAACGCCGGGGCCCGGCCGTCGAGGGGGCCGAGTTCGTCGAGGTAGGCCGCCAGCAGTTCGCGGTCCCACGCCCGGCGATCCTCCGGCTCGCATCCCGAGTTCACGGTGTAGGCGAAGTCGTGCGCCCAGCCACCCCGCATCACCACCTGCCAGTCGACGAATCCCATTCGCCCGGAACCGGTTCGGTAGGTCTGGCCGATGTGCGGGTCACCGTGCAGCAGGGTCTGGGGCAGCTCGTTCGTCGCCTTGTCGATCGCTCGCTCGACACCGGCCCACAGCCGATCCGCCTGGCCGTGCAGCGCCTCGGGCACCACTTCCTCGGCCCGGCGCAGTCCGACCTCGCAACGCTTCTTCATGTCGATGGCGGCGAGATATGCCTGCAGCGCTTCGGTCGTGGTTTTGAGGTCCGTGATCGAGGGGTGCATCCAAAAGGTGCGGTGCAGCCGAGCGAGATTGCGCACCAGATCTTCGATCTGATCGCGGGCGATCGGTGCGTTCGGCTCGATGAACCGCGCACCGCGGGTCGAGGCGATGTCTTCCATCAGAGCAATCGAACGCCACGATCCGGCGTCGGCGGCGCCCCAATAGCCGAAAGGGGCCTCCATATCGACCTGAGGCCGAAAGTCCCTGAAGAAACGGGTCTCGCCGTCGATCATTTTCCCGCCGCCGAGCAGAATCCGCTGCGAGAAGGCTGTTGTCGTCTTCGCGAAGAGATCGGTCGGCAAATTCGCCCGCTTGCCCGCGTCGTTGTACTCCACGCGTATCGCTACGCGAGTGGAGGTTCCGCGGCTGCCGTTGGAGGTCTCGAACGAGAGCACCTCGGCCCCGGGGACATCGCGGCACAGGACGGCCGTCAGCCACCGCGGTGTCACCGTTTCGCCGGACACCGGGACGTCGTCGACATCCCGGGCCTTCGGCCGGAAGATCTTCTCGCCCATGATGTGAGCACCGACCGTGACAGACCGTCCGAGCAGCCAGAGCTTGTGGTTCATTCGCTTGCCTCGATTCCGGGATTCGACTCGACCGCCCGGGCGACTGGATGCCTGGCGCACGGGCCCGCAGGACAGTAACCCATGCTCTCGAAACGCCCTTCCGCCGATGCGATTGCCGAACCCGCTCGGCGAGAACGGCTCCGGGCTGACATGCGCACGAACCCCACCGGACTTCTCACCCGTGGGATGAGCGGGCCGTCGGGCAGCCGACCCCGGCAGGGGCGACCCCGAAAAGCCACCGCCGAACTCGGGCGTGCGCATCCGGCCTCGGATGCGGCAACGGCGAAGGGCCGTCCGCGTCACCTGGTACGACCGCGTATCACTCGCGCCGAGCGGACTTCGCGGCCTGCGCCGCGTCCTTTTCCGCCTCGTCGAGCTTGCGGGTGTCCCGCGGTTCGGCGAAGGGCTGCATGTCCTCCGGCAATCCCTGGGCGATGGCTTTGCCGTGATCGAGTTCGGCGTTGATCTCGGCTCCCAGCAACAGCGCGATGTTGGTCAGCCACAACCACACGAGGAAGATCACGACACAACGCCGAACTCACCCGCGGCGTGCGCTAGGGTTCGAACCCGTGTCCAAGCTGCGGCGGCGCGTGGCCGAGGCTGCGGAAGCGGCTCTGGCCCAGCGCAAATACGTGTCGGCGGTCGATGTATTCGCCGTTCTGGGGTGGGTGCGATCCAGTCATGTCGACCGCTGGCGGCAGGGGCAGGTGCGGTCGTTGGAGCAAGTCACGGCGGTGGACGGGCGGCGGATGCACGACGCGGCGCGACTGTTGAGCGAATGGGCGCGCGAGCACGACCTCACCGCGAGTACAGCGGCGTATCTGTCGGGCGGGCGCGATCGCGAGGCGCTGCGGTTCGTCGACAACGGCGAGGACGAGATGTTCCGGGTGCACTGGCTGTCGGGGAAGCTCACCCCGGCGCAGCGCGAACAGGTCGTCCAACGCCACAACCGTGCCCCGGATCTGACGGTGGTCGAGGCCGCTGAGCCGTGGACCTGCGCCGAATGCGCCGAAACCGGCCCGTATCTGATCACCTCCGCCGCCGGACCGCTGTGCCTGACCTGTTCGGATCTCGACCATCTGGAGTTCCTGCCCGCCGGGAACGCGGCGCTGAGCCGGCGCGCTAAGAAGGAGAGCACCCTCGCGGCCGTCGTGGTCCGCTTCAACCAGCGACGTAAGCGCTACGAACGGCTCGGCGTCCTTGTCGAGGAGGCCGCCCTGACCCGCGCCGAACAGCAATGCCTGGCCGACGACGACGCCCGCGCCCGCCGCCGCGAGCGCGACCGCGTCCGCCGCGCCGCCCAGGACGTCGAATACTGCGCCCGCATGTCCGACGAAATCCGCCGGCTGTTCCCCGGCTGCCCCACCGATCGGGCCACCGAGATCGCCGAACATGCCGCCGCCCGCGGCAGCGGCCGGGTAGGCCGCACCGCCGCAGCCAAACTTCTCTCCCCCGAAGCGCTCACCCTCGCCGTCATAGCCTCCATCCGCCACCGCGACACCGACTACGACCACCTCCTCATGACCGGCATCCCCCGTCCGGAGGCCAGGGTCCGAATTCGGCCCACCGTCGACCAAGTGCTCGAAACCTGGCGCGGCTGAGACGCGACCGCGTCACATACTGACGCCCACCGCATCCAGCGATCGGCACGCGCAGAGATCACCGACTACTGCGATCGAATGTTTCCGTCCCCTTCGATCGGGACTTGAACGTGTGATGACGCGGTAGACGCAACGCCACACTGCCCTCGGTGTGGCCGGGGACGGCCAATACTTCCGCCCCACCGCCGAAGTCGAGTACCTCACCATCGCGCAATTCGCGATGCACAGGGGACGGGCGCGACGTCGGGCCCAGTTCCAGGGCCTCGGCGATCGGACGTTCCCAGTCGCGCAGCACTGGCGCCGGTTGCGGGCGTTCGCCCCGCACGATATCGGCATCGGCGTGATGGACCCAGATCTCCGCTCCCCACTCGGCCAGGTCGGCCGCCGATCCGATGTGATCGTCGTGGGCATGGGTGAGAATCACGCGCCGTACGCAGTCAGCGGTGAAGCCCAACGCATCGAGACCTTTTTCGATCTCTTCGGCCGCGCCGGGCAGCGCACAGTCGATCGGCGTCACCTCCGCGCCGTCGTTCCACACATAGACGTTGAGGTCGTTGACCTCGGCAAACCGCAGCGCCGAAAGCTGGGGCGACACAGACACGATCTCCACACGGCGAAGCTACCCGCGACAAGGCGCTCTACCCGCTCGATCTGCTTCAGGCAGCAAGACAACGCATCGGCGTCGACAATGCGCTACGCGATGGTCCTCGTCGGCTTTCGGTCGGTACCCCGCCAGAGCCTCGCGGCCGAAGTCGCAGAAGCCAGGGCAGAAGATCTCACGATGATGACCACTCCGTCGATGAATGGTCGCGAGTCAGATCCGGGTGCCGATGTCGCGGGCGACGATATTGTCCATTGCGCGTTCGGCGACCGCGGCGATGGTCATCGACGGGTTGCACGCCGCGGTGTTGCCCGGCATCAACGCTCCGTCGAGGACGTAGAGTCCCGGTTGGTCGTGCACGCGGCCGTCGAGGTCGCAGACCACGCCCATACCCGCCCCGCCCAAGGGATGCCAGGTCGACGGGAACAGGGCATTGGTATCGAGCAGCATGCCGTCAGGACCGGCGATCCGTTGTACGGCGGGGCCGATGTGATTGTCCTGGATGTAGCTGTCACCGTCGGTGGGCCAGTGCAGGATCGCCTCGTCGCGTGCGGAATCGTAGGTGAACGCGCCGCGTCCGTCGCTGACGCCGTATCCGACCATCATGGTGCTGCGAGGGTCCAGCGACAAAGGCGGGATGGATGCCTGGATCACCGTGTGGGCGGCATGCGGATCGTCCCAGTTCTTGCTGCCGTAGACCACCGGTCCGCCCTGGGGAGCGCCGAATTCGGCGGAGGGATCGGTCCAGACGTAGATGCGGTCGGCGTTGGTACCCCAGCCCTGGCCCAACCCGTCCGGCAGATCGCGGATGAGCCCCTTGGCGCCCGCGCGCACCAGCAGGCGGGTGGTGTTGAGACTGCCCGCCGCCAAGATCAACGCGCCGGTGGTGAGGATCTTGTTCTCGACCACCGTGCCGGTGGTATCCAGGCGCTGCACATGCACGATCCACCGGCCGTCGGATGCGCGTTCGACGTCGGTCACCTCGTGCAGGGTTTCCACCCGCACCGATCCGGTGGCCTCGGCGGCGGCGATATAGGTGACATCGACCGAGTGCTTGCCGCCGTTGTTGACGCCCATCGCGCCGTCACCGTTGGTGTAGGACGGCTTCATCTCCCCGCGCAACTCGGCCAGCGCGAAATCCCAGTCGATGGGCATCGGGATCTTCGACAACGGCATCCCCGCCCGCCGGACACGATCGGCGAAAACTCGCGCGGCCCGGTAGTTGTCGCTGGCGATCAGCTCGTCGGGCGCCTCGGCCAAGCCCAGCATCCGGGCCACTCGCGGATAGTGAACCTTGTTCATCAGTGCCCAGTCCAGTTCCGCGGGGAAGTGGGTGTCGAACACCTCCTGCGTTGGCTGTAGCGACATTCCCTGGTAGACAAGGGAACCGCCACCGACGCCCGACGCGCACAGGGCGGTCATGTTCACTCCCGGCACCGCTTCGACCAGGCCGGTGTAGGGCTCGAACACCATCGGCCGCCCGAACAGATTCGGGCTGGAGCGACACCACAGCAATCGCTTGTCCGGTGACGAGGCGCGGGGGAACGTCTCGGCATTCGGTCCGGTGGTCCAGCGCATGCCGCGCTCGAGCACGGTCACGGGGACGCCCGCTTGCGCCAGGCGCAGGGCACTGACTCCGCCACCGAAACCGGAGCCGACCACCACCACGCGGTGCTCCTCGTGGGTCAGCGCGACGTTGTTCACCTGTGCGGCGGCGGGGACGGGTGTGCGGGCGGCCAAGGCAGCGGCACCGGTCGCGGCGATACCGGTCAACAGTGACCGGCGCGAAATTACTGGCATTACAGATCCTTCGGTGGCAAATACATGTCGAACCACGTCCTGAGCGTCGTGCGAGCCGGGTTCCGACTGCCGGATCAGGTGGTGCGCGTGGCAAGGCGATCTCCGCCGCAAGCCGGGTGAGGCCGACTCGGGCGGTCGGAGACCTCGGTCAGCGCCGATTCGAGCCCGGCGCGAGGGGCGGTCAGTCGAAAGCGCAGCCGGTGACGGGTTTGTCCGCAAGGCGATCGAGCAGGTAGGTGATCGCGTTGTCCGGCCCGAAGCCATCGATCATCTCCGGCCCGAAATGATTCGGGATAGTGGCCCCGGGAAGGATCGGCGGCAGATCATTGGTGCGGAAAGTCACCGTGGCGCCCTTCGCACACCAATCCTCGGCCAGCTGACGCGCTTGACCGTAAGGGACGGTGTCGTCGTTCAAACCGCTGGTGATCAACACCGGCGACGCCGGGGTGAGATTACCGATACGCAACTCGGCCAGCGCGGGCCCGGCCTCGGGAATCGCCGCCAGATGCTCGCTCAGCGAACGGCCGTCGTTGGTCAGCGAACTGGTCTTCAGAAACGGGTGACGGATGATGATGTCGCCGATGCATTCATCGCTGAGCGTCTCCAACATCGCCCGCCCCGCGGGCGTGGTGATCCGATCGACAGCCTTGTTCAAATCCGGGTACCGCGCGAGCAGACCGTTGATCGCGAACCCGATGGCACCACCGATCAACGCGCCATCGATACGTTCCAGGATCGCCGCCAGGTCCGCCACCGGCCCGCCTGCCCAAGTGCCCTTGAGGTCGAGTTCCGGCGCGTAGTCCGGTTGCATCTCCGCCGCCGCGGCGGTCGCTCCGCCGCCTTGCGAGTAACCCCACAGCACCACCGGGGTCTCCGGTCCCACACCCGCCAGATTATGAGCCGCGCGCACCCCGTCGAGCACCGCGTGCCCCGCCTCGATCCGGTTGGCGTAGGTGTGAATCCCCGGCGTGCCCAGACCGATGTAATCGGTCACCAGCACCCGCGCACCCAGCCCGCTCCACACCGCCGAAGCCGGAAATTCCTGATTCGCCGACAACCCCGGCGAAGGATCCGCGAACACCGTCAACCCGGTGGAGAACGCCACCGACATCGCACAGCGATCGCCTTGCCCCGACGTACCCGGACCGATCACCACCGTCGGACGCGGACCCGGCCCCTGCCACGGTCCCGTCGCATCGATGAACGTCCCGGACACCGCCACCGGCGACCCGTCCTGCAACCGCGAGGTGTACATGACGTGCTGCGCCTTGCCCGGCCACCCCTTGTCCGTGGGCAGCGTCGCGAACAGCGCCATCGGCGCGGTCTTGATGATCGCGCCTCGTTCCGACGGGATCTGCGCGGGCGGAAGGTAGAAATCTCCGACCGGCGCGGCTGCCGCCTCCCGCGTGTCGACTCCCACCACAGTCACCACGGTGACGCACACCGCGGCCACCACCCCCGCCACCGGAGCGGCCCAGCGCCGACCCCACCGGGAACGCCCATGCTGTCGTTGCATCGATCAACTCTCCGTGAACTCCACCCGGCACCGTCGCCGGGTGTCCTACGTCGCAATAGCCGATTGACATGAACTACGTCACAGCATGCGACCCACGGAACGGTAACATGGTTACCCAAAGGTTGGAATCGCGTCATCACCATCCCCTGAAGGTCGGCGGGAAATCGGTCCGAGTAGGTCGGCGCGGGCGGCCGACGGGCTGAGGTCGACCCCGGGTATCGCGCGAGTTCGAAGACCTCGCGGTGGTGGCCCGCGCCTTGCGGACGACCAGGATCGCCGCCGATTGCGTCTGAGGAGGTCGGCGTCCTCGACTCGCCGCACTGTGGGTCATCGCGGGACCGCGACAGGGGCGGAGGGGCCGCAGTAGGGAGTGGGGATGGACAACGGCCCGATCAGCGGGGGCTCAGCGGTCTCCAGCGGATCGCGCCGCGGGGCGGGAGGCACGGGGTCGTCGGGCGGGCGTGGAGCGTCGCGCGCGCGGCAGGGAATGAGTGTGGTGTCGCGGTCTGCGCAGTCCGCGTGTAGATACGGTTCGGCGTAGTGCAGTGACCGGCGGCCGGTCGCTCGTCCGGATCTCGCCCACCGGCGATCCTCGACGATCGGACAACACCGGGAGTCGACACCGACGGAAGCCGACCGGCAGGCGGTGTTCGTCAGGCCCACCTGTGTAGCAGCGGAGGAGCAGTGGCCGCGGTTTGCGCACGCCGCCTCCGGGAGGGCGCGCAGGACGACCGACAGCCCGGTTGCGCCGAGCCGGGCCCCGCTACGAGATCGGCTCCGCCGCACGGCGATACGCGACACCGTGGGAGAAATCGACTGATTCGATCATGAATTTGTATCCGAAGTGAAGATCAAATGGTGTTACCTCGGCACAATATATCGTTAGCCAACTATTAACGGTGATTATCGCCACAATAACGGAAGTGGATTTATAGATCTCTTTTTCCTAACGTTGCTGGTGCACGCCATATGGCGTTGTTATCCAACTGTGAAAGGAAGCTTCGTACATGTTCTCTCGCAAGGCCCTGATCGCCGCCAGCAGCATCTCCGCCGCCGCCCTGTTCTTCGGCCCTGTCGCGGTGGCCTCCGCCGCCGGAACCGGCGCCGGTTCCGCTGCCACCGGCTCCGCTGCCACCGGTTCCGCCTCGGGTTCGGCCGACGGCGGCTCGTCCACCGGTTCCGCCGGTTCGTCCTCCGGTTCCGCCATGCTCGACTCCGGCAGCTCGGCACTCGACGGCGGCACCTCCGCGATCGTCAACATCATCGATGCGATCACCGGCGTCCGGGACCTGAACCAGCCCCAGCCCGCCGCCTGATCCGGCCCCGGTAGCTCACCACTTCCTCCGAGCCACCGCTCGGGACCGGCATTTCTTCTCACCGCCACGCTGCGCATCAGCGATACACGTACCATTGCAGTGTATTTGCCAGATTTCTAATATTCATTCGACGTGCCAGCGTAGCCACGGCGAATGAACCCCGGCGATTACATTTGCCTGCCAAGGAGATAGCGCCTTCACGCTATGAGCGCGGGGCTTCCTTGAACACCAACTGCGGGACCGGTGGCGAAATCGAATCCATCGCTACCGGGAATCGCGGACACAATGGACCGGCGCCACCGACCGGACGATCGCCGTGCCGGCCTACCGGCGCCACGCTTCATTCCGCTGGCTCCACGACCAGCCCGAACACGGCGTCAGCTGGGCTGACGAATCTGATGGCTCGGCCCCGCCGGGCTGACGGGCGATTCGGCCGACAGTGGAGTCATCTCAGCCACCGGACGGCCCGGAGTCGTTTGAGCCCGGTCGGCGAGGCTGCGCCGATGCTCGGCACGGCTGGGCCTCGACGCCACTTACGCCGCTCGAATATGCAGGTCAGATGCCTACGCGGGGGTCGCTTCCGCGCAGCGGCATCAAATGTGACGAAGTTCGGCCATGGAATGTGATGCAGGCCATTGCCCGAGAAAGGCACGGTTGGGCATTGTCAGCGATTCGTTTCGGAAAGAACCTCGTTGGAGATCCCGAATGACCGACCACAATTTCGCTTACGACCTCACGCTGGACGAGGCACGACGGCGCAGCGCCGTCCTCGCGGCACTGGGGGACGACTGGGATCCGGTCACGGTGCTCGCCGAGGAAGATCTGGCGTACGACATGCTGTACTCGAATCTCGATGATGAGCAGCAGCGAATCTACGAGGAACTCGTCCGATCCGGGATCCTGCCCGATCGGACGACGCGCGATACCGCCTGCTGATCTCACCGCCGAGCACAAACCACGGTTCGTTGTGTTACCTCCGGTTTCTGATCCGGATTGCGGTTGCCGAGCATATTTCTTCGGCGACGCGGGCCGCGGCATGAAGGCGTGACGAACGTCAGCCTGTCGTCCACGCATTCGGCACCGACGGTAATGACAACCTCCGCCACCGTCTTAACACCTGAACATGAGCGGGCTTCAGGTAGACGCTGGTGGGTGTGGCATGGAGGTTGTGTTCTGCTTGCTCGAGACGCAGGCGTCCGTGTCGGGCCGATATGCGCACTTCGAACCCAGCAGCGGCGTGTTCCAAGGCACGCTTCGATCCGGTACTGCGCGAAAGCGCTCCAACGGGGCAGGACGTGGCGGTCGATTCCGGCGGCCAGCTGGGCGACAACAGGTCAGTCGCCGAGGTCCAGCGTCGGCCTCGGCAGTCGGCCGCCACGACCAGGTTGCGTCTTCCGGCCGGTGACGGCCTTCCGTGTGTGGGATCACCATGGGGCCTGACTATTCGGCGCCGCGACTGGTGAAGTCGAAGGATCCGCCGTCGATGCCCCAGGAGATGATCCGTTCGGGGTGAATTCGGATGACCGCGCGTTCCTGGGGTGGGAACGGTGGCTCCTCGTCATCGAGCGCCTCGGCTGTGCCACGTACCTCGATGCCGCGAATCACATATGGCTCCAATGAAACCTGTTGGTCGATCACGAACGACACCCGGCTACCCGCCTCGACATTGCGGTACTTTCGACTGGCACGCATCCCCATGCCCCCGATGTCGATCGTGCCGTCGGCGTTCATCCGATAGCTGGTCGGGTTGTTCTGCACAACGCCTTCGGGCGACACCGTGGCCAGCCGACCGATCCCGGCCTCCGCGAGAAACCGCTGTTCATTGATAGTGAAGGTCATGTCAGTTACTCCTTGGTGATTCGATATCTGGTGCCCCGGCGATCAGCCGGAAGGTGTCGGGTGGAGGAGGCAAGCTGCCTACTCCGCGCGACACTGCCTTCCCCGTGTTCTGAGATCAGAACAGAATCAGCGCGGCGCACAGTCCGGCAATGGCAATGAACTGCAGGGTGACCCGATACTTCAGAATGCTGTCCCACTTGTCCTGCAGCGCACGGGCATTCGCCGGGATGATGCCGCTCTGCGCAGCGGCGGTCTGTTGGGAATTGATCGGTTTGGCGACGCGGACGTAGAAGGCGAGCCAGGTGAACAGTGCCGCCACCGTGATCCCGGCCGCGATCGCGGCGCCGACCTGCCCGGCCAACAGTGCGATCAGCAGTGTGAGCACGGCGGTGACCACGCCGCCCGCACCGACAATCGGCATGCGCTTGTCGCCGTAGTAGTGACCCCAGCCCGCACTCACGGTCACAGTCGCGTCATCGAGCTTGCGGTACACCGACCGGGTGATCACGGCCACGCTGACATCGGTGCCATAGACGATGGCATTGGAGAGAACGGCGGCGGCGGCGATGACCTGGCCGGTGAGAATGAGCATTTCGACTTCCTTTTCTAGCAACGTTAGAAACTGGAGCAACGGTAGCAGTCGTCCGCTATGTTGTCTAGCCTTGCTAGATTTCAACCGCGCGCCGCAGCACGCGCTCCCGCACGCTGCGTCCTCCCCGGCTCATGCACCGGGGAGGACGGCGCGTCGACCCCGTTGCCCATGAAGCTGTCGGGGCATATCTCGGTGCACAGCCTCGCGAAGTACGTGAGGTGTCCGACGACGGGCTACCGCGCTATCAGGCTGACAGTGACACTGCTGCGCGGCGGCGGCCCGATGGTGTTCGAGGGGTGCAGTCCGACACGGCGCGGCTGGTGGCGACAAGCATCCGCGCCCATGCGGTCGACCAGCCGCGCCATCGGCTGGGGCCCGTGGCCTCGGCAGAGGCCTATCGGGTCCATTGGTCGAGCAACACTGCCAGGCGGGCGTCCCGCTGCGCCGGCCGCAGACGTCCACCGCGGTCCAGGGTCGCCATGCCGTGCAGGGTGCTCCAGCCGACCTCGGTGAAGGTCTCCGGATCATGCTCGCCCGCGAACGGCGAGAAGGCCGCGAACATGACGGCGAACGCGTCCCGCAGTGGCTGCGAGGCATTCTCGCCGAACGCGAGGTTCACCTTCATCAGAAACATCGCGTCGTAGAGCGCGGGCCGCGCGGTCGCGAAGTCGAGGTAGGCCCGCGCTACCGCCGCCAACGCCGCGCGCGGCTCGCCGCCCGCGGACTCCAGCGCCGCGCGGCTCCACGCGGCCATCTCCGCGATCCCTTCCTCGGCGACCGCCGTGACGATCTCGTCCTTGCCCGCGAAGTGTGAATACAACACAGGCTGGCTGTATTCGATCCGTTCCGCCAGTCTGCGCACAGTCACCGCGTCCCAGCCCTGCGACTCGGCCAGTTCCCGGGCGGTGTCGATGATCAGCCGGTGCCGTTCGGCACGTTCCCGTTCTCGCCGCGTCTGGGTCGTCATAGGCCGATTTTAGCATTGCTATACCATCTAGTGTCACTAGATCTAGGATTCATCAGCACAGCGACGACGGCCGCGGCCGCAGCGCGGGCCGGGTCGACCATCGCGCCGATCGAAGCGGTGTTGATGACAGTGCAGCCTTGACCGATCGAAGCCGAACGCACAGCGTCGTCAGCCACCTCGCGTATGTAGCGGGACCAGGGCTGCCCGTTGTTCAGTGAATCGAACCCAACACGACTTCATGCGACCACTGCTCGTGCAACACCCGCGCCAGAAGCGAATCCGTCGACGCTACGCAAACCGGCAGTCGCGCGGGATCTTTCACGATCGCCTCCACCGGCGATCCCAGCATCCCCCACGGCGGAATCTCGTTCGCCAGATAGCCTTCGACGCGCAGCTGAGAATAGCCCGCACCCCACCAAGATTCGCAGATCGACCGAAACTCGGCGGTCGCTGGAAGTCATGACCGACCGATGACGTCGCGAAAGACCCCGCCCGGCGATGAGGCCGGACGGGGTCGAGTGTCCCCCAACGAACGAGACGTCGGGTTCTTCGCCGCTATCTACTTCGCCTGAACAGGGGGCTGGTTGATAGTGGTGAAGTACTGGATGGCGGCGCCGATGGCGACCGGGGCGGTGACCAGTATCTGGCCCGCGATGGTGCCCAGAGCGCCGATCGCGATGATGCCGCCGAGGCAGCCGATGGCCGCGGCCGGGATGAACGCGCCGAACAGGCCGACGATCGCCGCCGAGGCGACGGTAGCGCCCGCGATGCCGCCGAGCACACAACCGACGGCGCCGCCGCCGATGCCGCCGACCAGGGTGCCGATGGTGGCGCCCATGGCGATGGTGCTGGTCATGCGCGACCAGGCGGCCTGCTCACGGTCGTATTCGTTCTTCCACGGCGCCTTGTCCTCGAACGGCAGGGCGACCGGCTTGTAGGTCGCGTGCGCCATGTCGAACTGCGGGGTCAGTGTCGCGGAGCGACCGGCGATGTCGGCCACGATCGGGAACTCGAAGTCATCGACCCGGAAGGTCAGCGGCATGCCGGTGAGCACGGTGCCGTTGACGGCCTTGACCTTGAACACACCGTCCTCGACGACCATCGAGCCGGCATCGGTCGTGACGATGGACTGGGTATCGGTGGCGTAGGCGGTGAAGTCGACGGCGTCGTCGCTGTCGGGCTGCGCACCGGCCGAGCCGGAGGCGATCCCGACTGCGGCGACCAGCCCCGCGGCCACCGCAACGATTTTCCTCATCCTTGGTTCTTTCCTCTCGGTTTCTCACAGGAAGCGGCTACGCCGGGCGCGCCGCACACACCCGCCGCGGTTACGGCGGGCAGGTCAGAGGTCGAGGACGATCGGGCCCGATCTGGCCCGCGAGACGCACAGCATCATCGTGTCGCCCCGCTCCCGCTCCTCCTCGGTGAGCAGCTCGTCCCGGTGCTCGATGTCGCCGGACAGCACCGCGGTCTCGCAGCTGCCGCAGGTGCCTTCGCGGCAGGAAGTGACGATGCCGATGCCCGCGGACTCCAGGACGTCGGCGATGGACTGGTTCGCACCGATCCGGAAGGTCTGCCCGCTCGCCGCCAAGCGCACCTCGAACGGCTCGTTCGGAGCGAACTGCAATTGGCGCGGCACGAAACGCTCGACGTGCACCGGCACCCCGCGGCGCGCGCCCTCCTCCTCGGCGGCGGCCAGCAGCGGCTCCGGCCCGCAGCAGTACACGAGGGTTTCGGCGAGGTCGGCGAAGATCTCGCCCAGTGGGAGCAACCCGTGCTCGTCCTGCGGCAGCAGATTCGCCCGCGGGTAACGCTCCGCGATGGCGTCGGCGAACGCCATGTGGCCCCTGCTGCGCCCGCCGTAATACAGCGACCAGCGCGCACCCGCCGCTTCCGCGGCGCCCATCATCGGCAGGATCGGCGTGATCCCGATGCCTCCGGCGAGGAAGACATACCGGTTGGCGCCGCGAAGTTCGAAGTTGTTGCGCGGCATGGACACTCGCAGCACCGAGCCCGGTTGCGCGGCGCGGTGCAGATAGGCCGAGCCGCCGCGCCCGTCTGGTTCGTGCAGCACCGCGACGCGCCAGCGCTCCCTATCGTCGGGATCGCCGCACAGCGAGTACTGCCGCACACCGGCGGCGCCGACCGCGACATCGATGTGGGCTCCCGGTGTCCACGACGGCAACTCTCCGCCGTCGACGGGGGCCAGCTCGAGCGAGAACACGCCCTCGGCCTCGTCGCGGCGGCGCCAGACTCGCACCGCTCTGTCAGTCATATCCGTCCCCTAGCCCGGCAACGTCTCCGCGATCACCGTCGCCGAGATACGCCGCCACCGCAGCGGGCGAATGGGCAGTCGATTCGCACAATCGACGTTGACTATCGCCCGCTCCCCCGGACTCGCGCCGCCCCGAGACTGACGCCATGACCACTGTGGCGCAATTGGTGGACAAGACCACCCAATTCATTCGGGACCAGGTCGTTCCGGTGGAACGCGAGGTCGTCGTGGACGGGCGGGTGATGGACGACGCGCTGCGGCTCGAGCTGCAGAAGAAGGCCAAGGACGCCGGCGTCTTCGGCCCGCTGTCGGATCCGCGGTACGGCGGCCTCGGCCTCGACACCCGAGCCCAGGCCCAGGTGCTCGAAGCCGCGGGCGCCAGCCTGCTCGGCCCCATCGCGGTGAACGCGTGGGCGCCGGACGACGGCAACATCCACCTGCTCGCGCACGTCGCGAACGAGGAGCAGAAGCAGCGCTACCTCGCACCGCTGGCCGCGGGCGACGTTCGCTCCGCGATCGCTATGACCGAGCCCGGCCCCGGCGCCGGATCCGATCCCGGCATGCTGCTGACCGTCGCCGAGGAGACCGATTCCGGCTGGGTCATCAACGGCGCCAAGCACTTCACCACGGGCGCGCAGGGCGCGGCGTTCACCATCTGCGTGGCGCGCACCGGCGACGGCCCGACCATGTTCCTGGTCGACCAGGACAACCCCGGATTGCGGGTGGGCCGCCGCATGCCGACGCTCGACCACACCAGCGCGCCCGGCGGCCACTGCGAGGTGACCTTCGACAACTGCGAGGTACCCGAATCCGCCGTGCTGGGCCAGGTCGGCCAGGGACTGGCACTCGCCCAGGTCCGGCTGGCGCCCTCACGGCTGGTGTTCTGCATGAACTGGCTCGGGCTGGCGGTGCGGGCGCATCGGCTGACCATCGAACACATCGGCACCCGCACCTCGTTCGGCGTCCCGATCGCCGAACACGGCATGGCCCAAGGGCTCATCGCCGACAACGAGATCGACATCGCCGCCGCCCGCGGCGTGATCCGCACCGCCGCCGAGACCATCGACGCGCAAGGGCCGACCTCCTCACAGGCGCGGCACGAAGCGTCGATCGCCAAGACGTTCGTCTCCGAGGCGGTCTGGCGGGTCCTCGATCGCGCGGTCCAGTTGCACGGCGGGCTCGGTGTCTGCGAGGACCACCTGGTCGCTCGCTTCCTGGTCGAAGCCAGGGCCTTCCGGATCTACGAAGGTCCCTCGGAAGTCCTGCGCTGGTCCATCGCCCGCCGCGCCCTGCGCACCAAACGCTGAAGGAGACGTCATGACCACGCGTGAGATCGCCGGCTTCGCGGCTGCCTATCCCGAACTCGATTGCGACACCGTCGATTACGAATACCTGCGGGCGGTGTCGCAGGAGATGGTCCCGTTCGGCCGTCACGTCGGCACGCTGATCACCGAGATCGGTCCGGAACGCGCCGTCGTCGAGATCCCCGCCGTCGGCACGGTCCGCAACCACATGGGCACCGTGCACGCGGGCGCGCTGTTCACCGCCGCGGACATCGGCGGGGCGGCCGCGTTCGTCGGCGCCGCGGCCGCTCGCC
>NZ_BDBB01000002.1 GCF_001612765.1 Nocardia arthritidis NBRC 100137 | reverse complement strand
GGCGTCGCGGGCGGCTCGGCGGCCGCGCCAGCCCAGCGAGGGTTTGCCCTCGGTGTCGGCCGCGGTGATCATCAGCCCCCCGAGGAGTCCGAGGTCCTTGAGGAACGCGGTCCGCTTCGCCGATTTGCGGGCCGGATCCTGCTCGTTCCAGAAGTCCTGCTCGGTAACGGCCGCGGGCACGACCGTCGCCGCGAGCACCAGGGCGGCCAGTCGCGGCGCCTTGCCCAGCGCCAGCAGCACGCCGCCGCTCACTTGGGCGAGGGCGTTGACCTGAACGACCGTCGTCGGGTTGGACGGCAATTTTGTGGCAATTTCTTCGGGCAGCTGCCGCTGCCCCCGTTCGAGCAGTGCGTTCGCGGCCTTGACCCGCTCATCCGGGCGCCGCAGCGTATCGACCCCGTCTACTACGAACGCGGTGGCCAGTAGCGGCCGGGCGAGTCGGCGCAACAACATGACAGAACCCCTTCCCTTGATGTAGTCACGATTCGGATTCCCGCGCGCTTCGTCACCAAACAAGCCGGTCCGCCGCCGTGTGAATGCCGCCTCATCCGGGTAACAGCTAATCGAGAGAGATCGATTCAGGGGGAAAGGCGCCGCGGCTCACGCTCCCGCCTCCCGCCCTGCTCCGCTGGAAGGTATCCGCTGTGAACACCCACACGGCCACAACGGCTTTCGAAGCCGTCGTCGCCGAGTTGCCCGCTGCACCGAGGTGCACGTTCCGCTTCGACTCCGTCCCGTGTCGTCATCGCGCGGAATGGTTCATCCGTAAACGGTCCTGCTGCCACCCGGCGGGTGTGGATTTCTTGTGCGAGACCTGCCATACCCGCATCCATTGGATGCTGGATATCGGCATGGTGTTCGAATGCGCCGGATGCGGCGTGCACTCCGACAGTTTCGCCGAACTCTGCCCGACCGCGGCTCCGCTCTGAGCGCGGCTCAGCGCTCGCCCGCACGCTCCCGCGCGCCGGTATCGGCGAGGAAGCCGGTGATGATCGAAGTCACCTGCTCCGGGGACTCCACCATGGGGAGATGACCACAGTCGGGTAGCTCCACCGACGTGTGCGGGCGCAGCCTGTGGTTGAGCCGCCCGCCCGCCTTCGCCGACAGAATGCGATTGCGCCGCCCCCAGATCGTGCAGATCGGCGGGAAGCCGGCAGGTGCATCGAAGGTGTCCAGCGCGCGGTAGGACGGGAAATCCTGGACCAAGCCGTGCAGGGCCAGCAGCCTGCCCCGATCCGTCCAATGCGCCCGCACGCGCGGCTCGTGCCGGAGGTTTCGGCCTCGGCCGCGGGGGCCGAGCTGATTGCCGACGATCAGCGACACAACCGGGTCCGGCAGACTGATCCGGCGGGCCAGTGGCGCCAGCGGCAGCCGTGCGTCGAGCCAGGCCAGGCCCGCCGATTGTCCCGAACTGACGGTGTCCAGGGTGAGCGGATTCATCAGCACGAGCGCGCGCACCCGCTCCGGATGACCCATGGTGTAGCGCAGCGAGGTGGCGCTGCCGAGGCAGTTGCCGATCAGCACCACGTCGGTGCGCCGGTGGGCGTCCAGGAACGCCGTGAGCATGTCGACGTAATCGGTGAGGCGGTAGCCCGTGGCGGGCTGGTCGGATTGCCCGTAGCCGGGGAGATCGAGCGCGAAGACCTCGTGCTCCTCGCGCAGCGCCGCGACCTGGTCGTCCCAGATCCGGCGTTGCGTGCCCGCGTTGTGCAGGAACACGATCGCGGACCCGTTGCCCACGCGGTCGTAGACGACGGCCCTGCCCCGATGCTCGAAAATGTCCACGCCGACCCCCTACCAACGACCGGCGACCGAGCCGCCGGTCCCCGCGATTCTACCGGCGGGCACGGCCGCGCGGGGGCGCTCCGATCACCGGACGGCGGTCGTCGCCCGCAGGAACCGGCCGGTCCGGCGGGTGCCGAGGATCGCAGCGGGAGCGCCGTCACCGAAGACCCGCACGCCTCCGACGAACACCGCGGTGACCGTGTCGTCGTTGCGGTTCACCATGCGCGGCAGGTTGTCGAACGGGGCGATCGGCGATTCCTGGTAGGCGTCGAGCGAATCGTCCAGGCGGGCTGGATCGAGGACGACGACATCGGCGCGGTCGCCCGCCCTCAGGTGCCCGGCGTCCAAGCCGTACCAGTCCGCGAGTTCGCCGGTGAGCCGATGCACCGCCTGTTCCACCGACAAGAACGGGCGGCCGCCGTCCGCGGCGTCCCGCACGCGGCGCAGGAAGCGGAGCCCGAAGTTGTAGAACGCCATGTTGCGCAGATGCGCACCCGCATCGGAGAAGCCCAGTTGGACGCCGGGGTCGGCGGCGAGCCGATCGAGCACCTCCGGCCGATGATTGGAGATCGTCGTGCGCCAGCGCACCTTGTTGCCGTGCTCCACCACGAGGTCGAGGAACGCGTCCACCGGATGCACGCCGCCGCGCTCGGAGCCCACCTGGCCGAAGGTCTTGCCGATCACGGTGGGGTCGGGGCATTCGACGATCTGCGCGTCGAAGAAGTCGCGGTGCCAAACTCGTGGACCGAACTTCTTGTCGTAGTCCGCGCGGAAGCGGCGCCGATAGTTCTCGTCGCGCAGCAGCTCCCGTCGTTTGTCCACCTGATCGGCCAGGTGCAGCGCTTCGGCGCCGGAACCGAACTCCTCGAACACCACCAGGTCGATGCCGTCGGCGTAGACTTCGAAGGGCACCGGAAGGTGCTGCCAGCGAAAATTGCCGCCCAGCTTGTTCAGCACCCGCGCGATCAGCGGAAACAGGTGCACGACAGCGGGAATCGCCTTGATGTCGGCGGCCGAGAGCAGGCTGACCTTCAGCGGCCTGCGCAACAGGCCGAGGCTACTGGCCGCCATGGTGATCAGGCTGTGCGGCCGGGACACATCCGGGCCGCCCTGCAGCGCCCCGCCGCGCCGTCGCAGCACGGTGTTGAGCCGGTGCCGTTCCCGCAGCGTCGCATAGGTGGAGGGCAGCGTGCGCGACCGGCACACCTCGCCGTCGAGTTTGTCGAACAACAACTGCTGAGAGGACATGCCGACGAATCCCGCGTCCAGCGCCTCGGTCAGTTTCGCCTCCATCCCGGCCAGTTCGGCGGCATCGGGCCGGACGTCCTTGCGGGTCGCGCGCTCCAGACCGAGTTCGGCGGCGCGAATATCCGAATGCCCGATGAACGCGGCGACATTCGGGCCCAACGGCAGCCGGTCCAGGGCGGCCGCGTACTCGTGCGCCGAGCGCCAGGTCTTGTGCTCGCCCACCGCCGCGACGACGTGCTTGCGCGGAATCGCCTCGACCCGGGCGAACAGGTCGCCCGCGTCGGAGGCATCGACGTGCACGGTCGACAACGAACACGAGCCCAGCAGCACCGTGGTGATGCCGTGCCGCAGAGATTCGGTCAGCGCCGGATGCTGGAGCACCTCCACGTCGTAATGGGTGTGGATGTCGAGCATCCCCGGGATCACCCATTTCCCGGTGGCGTCCACGACATTCGGGCAGGCCGGGTCGTCGATCGGCTCGGCCGAGATGGTCGCGATCCGCCCGTCGTGGATGCCGAGGTGCCTGATCGCCGAGGGCGCGCCGGTGCCGTCGAACCAGCGGCCGTTCGCGATGATGGTGTCGTACATGGATTCACACCTCGAGTTGGGCGCGGACGACCTTGCCGGTCGCATTGCGGGGGAGTGCGGTGGTGGTGAGCCGCCAGCGGGCGGGCACTTTGTAGTAGGCGAGCCGCTCGGTGGCGAACGCACGCAGCTCGTCTTCGCTGGTGGCCGTGCTGTTCTCGACCACGACCAGGGCGGCGACCTGCTGACCCAGGTCGGCGTCGGGCACGCCGAGGACCGCGCATTCGCGCACCGCGGGATGCTGCTCGAGGCATTGCTCGATCTCGGTGGGATAGACGTTCTCCCCGCCGCGCAGGATGAGATCCGAACGGCGTCCGGACAACCGCAGCCTGCCGTCCTCCAGGATCCCGATATCGCCGGTGCGCAACCAGCGATCCGCGGTGATCGCCGCCGCGGTCGCCGTCTCGTCCTGCCAGTACCCCAGCATCACGTAGGGGCTACGCACCCAGATCTCGCCTTCCGTGCCGTCGGGCACCGCGTTGCCCGCGCTGTCCCGGATTTCCAGCGTGACCCCGACGACCGGTCGTCCCACGGTGTCCGGGAACGCCGCCAGTTCGGCCGGACTCGCCAGCGTCGCGGCGGTGCTGCATTCGGTGAGCCCGTAGCTGGTCACCAGCGCGTTGCGGGCGACGGCCAGTTGATCGCGCAGCTTCTGCTGCAGCGCGGCCGACGACGGCGCCGAGTTCAATGAGAACGAGGCCAGCGAGGACAGGTCGTAGCCGGACAGGTCGAGCTCCAGCATCCTGGTGGCCATGGTCGGCATGGCGCCCCAGTTGGTGACCCGCTCGGTCTCGATCAGTCGCAGTACCCGGTCGGCGTCGAACGACCCTTGGTGGATCACCGCCGCGTCGCCGGTGACCAGCCGGGGGACCACCAGGTTGTGCAGGCTGGCGATGTGGAACAGCGGCGAGGTGAGCAGGAAGCGTCGCCCGCTGGGCAGCTCGCTCGCGCCGGTGAGCGCGGCGGCCAGCGCGTCGTTGAAGAGGTGGTAATCGGTGACGGCCACCAGGTTCCGGTGCGAGTGCACCGCTCCCTTGGGGCGTCCGCTGGTGCCGCTGGTGTAGAGGATCACCGCGGGGTCGTCTTCGTCGATTTCGGCGTGCGGCAGCTCGTCGGTCCGGTGTTCGGCGATGAGCGCGGGTACGTCGTGCTCCATGGTGAGCAGGGGAATCCGGATGTCCGATTCCGCCACCGTCGCGGCGCGCTTCGCGTCGGCGACGAGCACGGTGGGGCTGGTGTGCTCGAGGCCGTAGGCGATCTCGCGCGGCGCCCACCACGCGTTGTAACCCACCGCGATCGCGCCGAGCGTCTGGGCCGCCCAGAAGGTGAGGACCCACTCGGGTGTGTTCGCCGCGAGAATGCCGACGCGGTCGCCCTTTCCGACGCCGAATCGGTCGCGCAGGGCCGTGGCCAGTGCCGCGACCGCGGCGGCGTGCTCGGTGAACGAAATCCGGCGGTCCGCGGTGACCAGGTAGTCGTGGTCACCGTGCGCCGACCCGGCGACGAGTACCTCGCGCAGCGAGGACTTGCGGTGGCGTACCACCGGCATCGGTGCGCCGAGCACGTCCTCGACCACCATCTCGAATCGACCGCCGGGTCCGGTGAGCCGGCCCGCGGCCTCCGCCACGAACGCCTGCTGGTCGAAGGGCTTTGTCATATCGGGTACTTCCTCGTGGGTCGATTCGTCACGGCTCGGGGATCAGGACCGCTCGGCCGGTGACCAGGCCGCGTTCCAGCCGGTCCAGGGCAGCGCGCCCCTCGGCAAGGGGGTAGCGCTCCACCTCGACGCGTAGCTTGCCCGACGTGGCCAGTGCCACGCAGTCGATCAAGTCGGATCTGGTGCCGCCGTAGGTCTTCCGGACCGACGCGCCCCACGGCCAACCGGTGCCGTCGGCCGGCGCCGCGGTGATCTCCGGCGCGCCGCCGCCGAGGCCGATCATGCGGTATGCCCCGTTGGGCGCCACCGACTCCACCGCGAGCCGGGCGGTGGTCTCGACGCCGACGAAGTCGAACACCGCGTCCGCGCCGCGGCCTCCGGTCCGGTCGAGGATCTCTGCGGCGGTGTTGTCGCCCGCGACGAATCCCTCCGCCGCTCCGCAGCGCGCGGCGAGTTCGAGTTTGCCGGCGCTCACGTCCACGGCCAGCACCCGGGCGGCCGTGGTCGCGGCGAGGATCCGCACTGCGACGTGACCGAGCCCGCCGATCCCGATGACCACTGCCACCGACCCGGGGCCGAGTTGCTCGCGAGCGTCGCGGATGGCGTGATAGCTCGACAATGCCGCGTCGGCCAGCGGCGCGGCCTGGGCGAAATCGAGGTCGCCGATCGGCACGAACGAACTCGCGGGCACCCGGATGTAGTCGGCCATCCCGCCGTCGGGCCCGAGACCGGGGCACGGCGGCATGGCGGTGCGGCCCGCGGCGCGGCAGACGTTCTCGTCGCCGCGGGCGCACTCCCGGCAGACCCCGCACGACCAGCACAGATACACGACGCCGCGCTCGCCGGCGCGGCGGCCGCCCACCCCGTCGCCGACGGCCTCGATGGTGCCCGCGATCTCGTGGCCCAGGGTCAACGGCTCCTCGCGCATCCGGAACGGGATGTGCAGCACGTGCAGGTCCGAATGGCAGATTCCCGCCGCGCCCACGCGCAGCAGTAGATCGGTGGGGCCGATCTCCGGAATCGGCACCTCGCGCAGTTCCAGCACACCGGGTTCGGTCAGCTGCAACGCCCGCATCATCCGCGTACCGCCGCGAAGGTCGCGCGCAGATAGGCGTCGGCACGGTCGGAGCCGATCAGGCCCGGCGCCATCCGGTTCATGGTGTAGGCGAACGTGGTGCGGTGCTCGAGGTCGTTGACCACCATCGCGCCTCCGTACCCGGCCCACCAGCACACCCGGCCGTCGGGCACCTCCGGGGCGGTCTGGCGCTGCGGCAGACCGTAGCCGATGCCGAACCGCAGCGGCGTCGCGAGCGCGAGATCCACGCCGTCGGACTGCTGCCGGAAGATCAGCTCGATCGTGTCCTCCGACAGCAGCCGCCGTCCGCCGAGTTCGCCGCCGCAGGAGACCAACGACTGCACCCGCGCGACCGAACGCGCGTTGCCGTGACCGTTCACCGCGCCGATCTCGGCTTGCCGCCATGCCGCGCTCGCCGTCTCGGCGATGTCGAGCAGCGGGCTGGTGAGCGTCTTGACCAGCACGCTGTCCTGGTCGAGCGCGGCCATGTCGAATTCCGGCATGGTGGGCGGGACCAAGGTGGCGATCCGCCCATGGTGCTCGGGCGCGGTGCCGATGTGGAAGTCCGCGCCCAGCGGCCCGGCTAGTTCCGCGGCGAAGAACTCGCCCAGCGAGCGTCCGGTGACGCGGCGGATCACCGCGCCGATCAGGTGGCCGTAGGCGAGCGCGTGGTACCCCGAGGCGGTGCCCGGCTCCCACCACGGCGGTTGGCTCGCGAGGCGGGCGGCGGACGCCTCCACGTCGTAAATCTCGGCGAGTTCGATCGGCGGCTGCCACCCCGAGACGCCCGAGGTGTGCGCCAGCAGATGACGAATCTCGATGTCGCCCTTGCCGTTCGCCGCGAACTCCGGCCAGTACTCGGCCACCTTCGCGTACACGTCCAGCTCGCCGCGCTCGACCAGCAGCAGGGCGCACAGCGCCGTCATGGTCTTGGTGAGGGAGAAGACGTTGACCAAGGTGTCCTCGGTCCACGGCGCGGTGCGGCCGGGGTCGCGGTACCCGCCCCAGAGGTCGACGACCGGTTCGCCGTCGACGGTGACGCAGATCGAGGCGCCGAGTTCGTCACCGGAAGCGAGCCGGGTCTCCAGCTCCGTTCGGACCTGCGCGAATCGCTCGGCGCAGAAGCCCGATGTGGCGGTTCCCGTGGTAATGGTCATCGCCGCCTCACACCTGTTCGAGTGCCCGGGCCTGCACCGGCAAGGCGTTTCCCGCGGCGGTGGCGCGTTTCGCGCCACGCGCGAGTTCCCGCCGCAAGTCCCGCACGTACGGTTCGAATTCGATCTGGATGGTGTGCCGGGGCGAGTCGTAGTAGCGGCCCGTCCTGGCCGATTCCGCGGCCCGGATGGCCGCTCGCATCTCCTCCTCCGACGGCAGGTGGTAACGGCCGGTGAGGTAGGCGGCGACCAGCTTGCTCTGCTGCTCGGCGAAGTTCACCAGCGTGGGCAGCGGCTGGGCCAGCCCGAGGAAGAACAGATTGTCGATGCCGGGCTTGATCATCTGCTTGAACAGCGGGAAACGGTTGTCGCGGTCGGGCAGCAGCTCGGGGTCGGAGAAGAACGGGAAGCAGATGCGGTAGCCGGTGGCGCAGACGATCACGTCCACCTCTTCGACGCTGCCGTCGGCGAAGCGCACCCGCGAGCCTTCCAGCGCGGCGATCGCGGGCTTGAAGGCGATGTCGCCGCAGCCCGCGCGGTGCAGGAATTCCTCGCTCGCGGAGGGATGGGCCTCGAACGGCAGATGGTCCGGCTCGGGCAGGCCGTAGTCCCGCATATTGCCGCGGAACTTCCGGACGAATCGCTGCTTGAGCTTGAGACCGAGCTTCGGCGGCATCCACCGTGGCATCGAGCGCTTGTCGCCGACCTTGCCGTTGACGTACTTCGGCAGTACCCAGACCCCGCGCCGGGCGGAGACGTAGAGCTTCGCGGCGATGAACCGCTGCGACAGCTCGGAGGCGATATCCAGCCCCGAATTGCCCATGCCGACCACCACGACCCGTTTGCCACGCATGTCGACGGGGTCGAACGGGTCGTTGTAGGCGTGGCTGTGCAGCAGCGTGCCGTCGAATTCTCCCGGGTAGTCCGGCAAGCGCGGATCCCAATGGTGCCCGTTGCAGACGACGAGCGCGTCGTAGTCCTCGGTGTGCCCGTCGCTCGTCGTGATCAGCCAGCGACCGTCCGCGCCACGCTCGGCGGCGGTCACCCTCGTGTTGAACACGATCCGGTCGCGGATGCCGAAATGGTCGACGTAGTCGCGGAAGTACTGGAACAGCTGCGAATGATGCGGGAAGTCCGGCCACTGGTCGGGCGCGGGATAGTCCTCGAAAGCCAAGCGGAATTTGGACGTGTCGATGTGCAGGCTCTGATAGCAGGCCGACATGCCGTTGGGGTTCTTGAAGTACCAGTTGCCCCCGACTTCGTCGGATGCCTCGTAGCAGTCGAAGGGGATGCCGTGGTCGTTCAGCCGTTTGGCGGCGGTGATCCCGGAGGGACCCGCCCCGATCACGCAGACGCGCGGGAGTGCGGTTGACGTCATTCACTGTCCTCGTGCTGGAGGGCCGTCGTCGATGACGGCCGAACCGTCCGGCGGGGGTGGCGCCGGAGTGACGTAGGCAACAAAATAACACTCGCTAGACATTGCGTCCAGTAAGTGACGAGCTGTCTATCAAGACCGTCCGTGCGTAGACTCGGTCAGCGGAAGCAGCACGTCAGCCCGGCTTTACGGAGACGAGGTACCGGTTCACCATGCGGACGAACGCGAACACGAACCTGCGGGACGAGCAGAAGCAGCAGACCAGGGCCCGCCTGATGGAGGCCGCCAAGGAGCTGTTCGCCACCCGCGGCTACGCGGCCGTGCGGGTGGACGAGATCGCCGCCGCGGTCGGGTGCAGCCGCGCCACGTTCTACCTGCACTTCGCGGGCAAACTGGAGATCCTGCGCGCGATCGCCGAGCAGGGCACCGCGCCCACCGCGCTGCACTTCTATCAGGACCTCGACCGGGTGCTCGAGACCGGTTCGCGCGCCGAGTTCGCCGGCTGGATGACCCGCGCGATCGAATGGTTCCACGAGTACAAGGACATGCTGCTCGCCTGGGACGAGGCGACCGCACTGGAGCCGGAGTTCCGCGAGATCGCCCGCAACGGCATCCTCGCGCTGCCCAACGCGATGACCGCATACCTCGCCGGGTGGCCCGCCGGTCGGCGCGACGAAGCGAGGTTGCGGGTGGAATTGCTTGTCGCGCAACTGGAACGATTCTTCACCCGCTGGGCGATGCAGGGCACCATCGACGTCTCGGCGGACCAAGCCGTCGAGGTGCTCACCGACATCTGGTTCCCCGCGCTGCGCCCACCGACGGCGTCGAGCTGACCGCACCGAGGGGAATCCGGTGTGCGGTAGCGCCTCCGCGAGCGCCGTCGTATGCCGCGCATGGCTGATGTCGCGCGTTTCCGGATACCGATTCGCCGGTGCTGCTTACCGATTCACCGGAGCTGATCATGTCGTGCCGGAGGCGTCGGAGTCGACTGCCGGGTTACCGCTGGCGGAGCTCCCGATCTGTTGCCAGATATTCGCTGGTTGCGCGGGCCGGAGTATCCGCGGCCTCGATCCGACGGTGGCCCGCAAATCTGTCGGCGGCGTGGGGCATCATCTGTGCACGCAGCCAACCACGAAATCGCTCGGAGTCACCATGCCCTCCCCACGAACCAAGCCGCAACCATTGTCGGACAGCGAGATTCAGCAGATCGCCACGGACATCGCCGGTGGCCGCCCGCCCATGGTGTGGTTCACCGCCGCAGCGGTCGGCGTTCCGGAGGGGCGCTCGGGCAAGGTGATCGCCCTCGGCGACCCTGCCGACGGTGACTTCCTGCAGGTCCGGCCGACCGGATCGAAGGATGTACTGTCCTTCTCTCCCATCGAGGTGACCTTGACCAAGCCGCCGCGAGGGGCGGCGGGCGCCACCGCCCAGCCGAAGTCGACCCCTAGGAAGGAAACCCCTGTGAGCCAGTCGTCGACCACGACGAGCACCGCGACCCAGCCAGCGCAGGCGAGCGCACCCGAGCCGCCGGCGGGCCCGAAGCCCGCGGAGACCACCGCGGCGGGGAGCCGCGCCGAGAGCGCGGGCAAGCAAGCCGCGGCGACGGCGCCGAAGCCCGCCAAGACGTCCGCCGCCGCCCGCAAGACCAAGGCGCCCGAGGTCACCGTGACGCTCACCGGCACCGCCGACGGCGAGTGGTCGATCGACGTGGTCAGCGGGAAGAAGCGCACCCTGCGCGGCCTGCCGGTGGCCGGCTCCACGGTGGCGCAGGCGGCGAAGATCCTGCATCCCGAGGTGGCCGAGGTGGTCGCCGGGGTCCTGGACGCGTTGCGCGGTGTGCAGGAGGCCAAGGTGCAGCAGTTACAGGCCGAGCTCGAGGAGGCCAAACGCCTCTTGGACGAGCTGAGCGACTGAGTCACACCGCGGGACTGGCGGATCGGGCGGCCGCGCGCCAGATCCGGCGCTCGGCGCCGGGAGTCGCGCGCCGCACGTCGTCGTGGAACGCGTACCCGAGCGAGTACTGCTTCGCGTGGTACATGGCCGCGTCCGCGTCCCGCAGCAGGCCGTGCGCGTCGGTGTCCGAGCTGCGCGGACCCATGCACGCCACGCCCACGCTCGCGGTGATCGGGATCTCCCCCGCGCTCAGCCCGAACGGCCGGACGAACGCGCCGAGCAGCCGTTCGGCCAGCACGGCGGCCTCGGACCGGGGGAGCGGAGCGAGCACGACGAATTCGTCGCCGCCGTAGCGGGTCACCACGTCCTCCTGGCGCACCACCCGCCGGATCCGGCCCGCCGCCGTAGCGATCAGCTCGTCGCCGACGGCATGGCCGTAGCTGTCGTTGACCCGCTTGAAGCCATCGAGGTCGATGAACAGCAGGCAGATCGGTCGCTCGGCCCACTGTTCGCCGCGCTGCCGCAGCGCGCGCAGCAACGCGGCCCGGTTCAGCAATCCGGTGAGCATGTCGTGGTCGGCCTGGTACTGCGCGCGCCGCTCGCTGCGGGCACTGCGCACGATCGCGCGCTCGCTGCGCACCAGCATCCCGATCAGCAACAGCGCGAACAGCGACGACACCACCACGCGGTCGTGCGGGCGCAGGCTGGACCCGACCACCGGCACCAGCGAGGCCACGATCAGCGCGATCGCGATGAGGCTGGCGCGCTGCCGGGAGTGGTGCGGGTGGATGCGCCGCGGCATGCCGAGCGCGGCCATGGTCGGGTGCAGCGCCGCGACGCCCACGGTGGCGTAGGCGGCGAGCAAGGGAGCCAGCAGCGCTTCGCGCCCGAGCGCGGTCGCGCCCGCGGTCTCCAGGCTGTAGCCCAGGTCGCCGAGCAGCACCGCGATCAGCCCGGCGTGCAACAGCCACAGCGAGGTCTCCGCGCGCGTGGAGGTGGCCATCGAGTGCGCGACCAAGGTGAGCAGCAGTGCGTCGAGCACCGGGTAGGTGGCCGCCACCACCGCGTCGAGTCCGGTCTCGGTGACCTGCAGGATCGGGGAGATCAGGAAGGTCCAGGAAGCCAGCAGCGCGCCGAGCCCGATGAGGGCCGAGTCCAGCAGCAGGTCGTAGTTGCCGTGCACGTGGCGCGGCCACAACCAGATCAGCGCGGCGAGCCCGACGCCGAGATTACCGAGCAGGGTGAACGCGTCGTCGAGCGGATGCAGCGCATCGTCGCCGATGTCACGCAGCGTTGTGCCGGTGGCGAACAACACCGCCGAGCCGGACAGCAGATACCACGGCAACGGGCGCGCGGGCCGGTGGGTGCGCACGCCGACGGCGATCAGGGCAAGGGTCTCGCCGACGATGACGGCCATCGCCACGAACGCCACCACCTGCGAGTCGAGCGTCAGGTGGACCGCGATCGCGGCCCCGCCTCCCCCGAGAAGCACCGCGTACCAGCCCGATCCGATACCGCGCCGACAGCCGGGCTGTGGCTGTTCACTGGGTGTCATCAGCCCCCCTTGGTCGCTCCATCCCCGGTGAACCGGGCCGCGTAATCGATCTGGAATCCTCCACCGCGACTTCGACGTTCGCCTGTTCGTCGAGCACTGCCCGGATGCTGCCGGCGAACGAGAACCGAGTGTTGTTGTACGAGCAGATGTCCCAACCGACCGCAGCGCGCTCGGCAACCAATGCCTGGACAACTGATTTGATCATGGCATGGAATGCCGCCCCTTCGCGGCCAGTTGGCGCAACAAGGTGAAGCCGTGTGCGCCACATACTCGGCCTCGTGCTCGACGAACAGGCCCGCGCCGGATCAGGTCGGCTTCGCCCACGCCGAGCTCGCGCGGGCGCCGCGCCGGACGCCGACATGGCGGTCGATCCCGTCCTGGTCGCGGCGCCGATCTCGATCGTCAGCGGCGCCGAAAACAACGGGCGGCGCGTCTCGTACCCTGACACGACCGACGAGGACAGCGAGGGACGAGCTTGCGGACATGGGTGGCGCCGGGGCGGGTCAACATCATCGGTGAGCACACCGACTACAACGACGGTTACGTCCTGCCGATCGCGTTGCCGCTGGTGGTGCGGTGCGCCGCGGCAGCGCGCACGGACGGGCTGGTGCGGCTGGGCTCGCGGCAGCGGCCCGGCGAGCCGGTGCTCGTCGCGGTGTCCGATCTCGCCCGGCAGCGGGCACGGGTGCCCGGGTGGGCGCGCTATCCGCTCGGGGTGGTCGCCGAGTTCGCCCGGCGCGGTCACCGGATTCCCGGCGTGGATCTCGACCTCGACGGCGCGGTGCCGATCGGTGCGGGGCTGTCGTCCTCGGCGGCGCTGTCGTGCGCGGTGGCCGCCGCGTTGCGTGACCTGTTCGCGCCCCGCCTGACCGACCGGGTGTTGATCGACATGGCCCGGGCCGCCGAGAACGACTACGTCGGCGCGCCGACCGGCTTGCTCGACCAGTCGGCCGCGCTGCTGTGCACGGCAGGGCACGCGCTCTTGCTGGACGTACGGGCCTTCGCCGCCGACACGGCCACGCCGCGCGGGACCGGGCACGAGCAGATCCCCTTCGACCTCGCCGCGTTCGGACTCGAACTGCTGGTGATCGATACCGGGCAGCCGCACGAACTCGTGGACGGCCGCTACGCCGAGCGTCGCGACCAGTGCGCCGCGGCGGCGGGGGCGCTGGGCGTCACCGCCTTGCGCGATGTGGCGGCGGCAGACGTCGACCGGATCGCCGACGACGTGCTGCGCCGCCGCGCCAGGCACGTGGTGACGGAGAACGCCAGGGTGCTCGCGGTTGCCGAGAAATTGCGGGACGGCGTGGACCCCCGGGAAATCGGGCCGATACTCACCGCGGGGCACGCATCGCTGCGGGACGACTTCGAGGTGTCCACCCCGGCACTCGACACGGCGGTCGAGGCCGCGGTGGCGGCGGGAGCGCACGGCGGGCGGATGGTCGGCGGCGGGTTCGGCGGAAGCGCCATCGCGCTCGTCGACCGGGAGGGCACGGAGGCGGTGGTGGCGGCGGTGCGGCGGCGGTTCGCCGACGCGGGTCTGGCCGCCCCGCGCACCTTCGTGGTGGTTCCCGCCGCCGGAGCGCACCGGGCCGGCTGAGCGACCGATCTGATTGTGCGCGAATGTACCGCCCGTAGGGCATGATCACGCAGAGTGGTGTCATCCGACACCATTCGGCGGGCGGCGAGGAGGTCGCGGGCGCCGGGCAGGACCAGCACGACGCACGCACTCGCCACGACGGACGATCTCACTCGCCGCCCCGGTTTCACCGCCAGGAGGAACGCTGTGCCGCTCGCCGATCCGTCCGTTCTCGCCGCCGTGCCGATCGTGTCCGACCTGCACCCGGGCGCCTCACCCCCGCACCTGGTAGCCGCCGAGACCCTCCGGCTGGACGCGCAGCCGGTCGATTACGCGCTGGTCGCCCTGTATTTCGTGTTCGTGCTCGGCATCGGCCTGCTGGCCAGGCAGCGCGTGTCCTCCAGCATCGACTTCTTCCTGTCCGGGCGCTCGCTGCCCGCGTGGGTGACCGGTCTGGCGTTCATCTCCGCCAACCTCGGCGCGGTGGAGATCATGGGCATGTCCGCCAACGGCGCGGAGTACGGGTTCCCGACCTTCCACTACTTCTGGATCGGCGCGGTACCGGCCATGCTGTTCCTCGGCGTGGTGATGATGCCGTTCTACTACGGCTCCAAGGTGCGCAGCGTGCCGGAATTCATGCGCCGCCGCTTCGGCACCGGCGCCCACCTGGTGAACGCGCTGAGTTTCGCTGTCGCGCAGATCCTCATCGCCGGGGTCAACCTGTATCTGCTCGGGTCCATCGTGAACGTGCTGCTGGGTTGGCCGCTGTGGGTCTCGGTGATCGTGGCCGCGGTGATCGTTCTGTCCTATATCACGCTCGGCGGTCTGTCGGCCGCGATCTACAACGAGGTGCTCCAGTTCTTCGTGATCGTGGCCGCGCTGCTGCCGCTCACCCTGGTCGGCCTGCACAAGGTCGGCGGCTGGGACGGCCTGCGGGACAAGATCGGCGCGTCACCGGGCGGAGCGCAGCAGTGGGAATCCTGGCCGGGCAACGCCCTCAGCGGGATCGGCAACGACTTCCTGTCGATCCTCGGCATCGTGTTCGGACTGGGTTTCGTGCTGTCGTTCGGATACTGGACCACGAACTTCGTCGAAGTGCAGCGCGCCATGGCGACGCATTCCATCTCGGCGGCGCGGCGCACCCCGATCATCGGCGCCTACCCGAAGATGTTCATCCCGTTGATCGTCGTGATCCCCGGCATGATCAGCGCGGTGCTGGTGCCGCAGATGTCGGAGTACAAGGCGGCGGTGACCGCGAACCCGGACTTCGAGAGCGACACCACCTACAACCAGGCGCTGCTGTACCTGATGAAAGACGTGCTGCCCAACGGCCTGCTCGGGGTGGGGCTGGCCGGCCTGCTCGCGGCGTTCATGGCGGGCATGGCGGCCAACATCTCCGCCTTCAACACGGTGTTCAGCTACGACCTGTGGCAGCAGTACGTGCGCCGCGACCGCCCGGACGGCTACTACCTCGGCGTGGGCCGGTTGGCCACCATCGGAGCGACCGTGGCGGCGATCTTCACCGCGTTCATCGCCTCCGGGTTCAGCAACATGATGGACTACCTGCAAACCCTGTTCAGCTTCTTCAACGCGCCGCTGTTCGCCACGTTCATCCTCGGCATGTTCTGGAAACGGATGACGCCGACCGCGGGCTGGATGGGGCTGGTCAGCGGAACCGGTTCGGCCATCCTGGTTTTCCTCCTGCACAAGGCAGGCGTCTTCGAGTTGTCCGGGCAAGGCGCGAGTTTCGTCGCCGCCGGTGTGGCCTTCGTGGTCGACATCGTGGTCAGCGTCCTCGTCACCCAGGTGACGCGGCCGAAGCCGGCGTCCGAACTGATCGGGCTGGTGTACTCGGAGACGCCCAAAGAGGTCCGCACCGATCCCGAGGCAGGCACGCTGCCCTGGTATCAGCGCCCGGTCCTGCTGGCGGGCATCGCGCTCGCACTCGTCATCGCGCTCAACGTTGTCGTCGGATAAGGAGCCGCCACAATGCTTTTCGATATCCGCACCATCGTCGGCGCGTTGCTCGGTTGCTACGCGGTCGTTCTCGTCGTCACCGGCCTGGTGCACGACACCGCGGCGGAGCAGGCCAAGACCGGCGGGATCAACGTGAACCTCTGGGCCGGGCTCGGTATGGGGGCCGTGGCGCTCGCCTTCGTGGCTTGGGTCCTGCTGCGTCCGGTCCAGGCGCCGCCCGAACCGCGCCCGGCGGACGACGCCGATGAGGAGCGCGACTCCGCCTGACACGACGGTGCCCCCCGGGAAAACCCGGGGGGCACTGGTTGTCGCAAGGATCAGGCGTCAGGGGCGGGTGGTTCCGCCGGGCCAGGTGCCGGTTCCGCCGGTGCCCGGCGTACCACCGACGCCCGGCGTGCCGGTTCCGCCCATTCCCGGCGCGCCGGTCCCGCCGACACCAGGGGTGCCGGTCTGGCCGGCGCCGGGGCGCGCAGCCGCGCCGCGCTCCGTGGCGGTGTCCGCGGCGCCCGGTCGCGGAATATCACCGCGCCAAGCGCCTGTTTCGCGGCCTCGTTCTTCGACGAAGTGCTTGAAGCGCTCGAGGTCACCGCTCACGCGGTGCTTCAGCACCCCGAGCTTGTCGGCGACGTTCTCCACGAACCCTTCGGGGTCGACGTCCATCTGCGCGGTCACCCGGGTGTGGGTGTCGTCGAGCCGATGGAAAGTGACGACACCCGCGTGTTTGGGTCCGCTGTCGGACTTCCAGGCGATCCGTTCGTCGGGATGCTGCTCGGTGATCGTCGCGTCGAACTCACGCGTCGACGGGCCGACATGGACACGCCAGTGCGTGTGCCGGTCGTCGAGCTGGTTCACCGCTTCGACACCCTCCATGAAATGCGGAAACGACTCGAACTGCGTCCACTGGTTGTAGGCGGTACGAACCGGAACCTCGACGTCCACCGTGGCGGCCATTGTGCTCACTTGCTACCCCTTTCCTCGCCCACCCACACCATCGCGTGGACAGGCGTCTTTCGGTTGACAAGCGCTCCCTTGGGGGCGACTCGGGACATTCATCGCTTACCCGAGGGGTGGGAGGACAAACAGGGCGAGGTCTACACCAATACGGTCGCCGCGTAGAAGTCCAGGTCCCGGACCGGTTGTGTCGTGGCCCACGGTTCGAATTCCGCCCGGGTTTGCGCGTATGCCCGGCGCAGCCTCGGCGAGGTGTTCTGCGCGGCCAGCTCCAGGGCATGCCTGGCGGCTGCGCACGCACGGTCGACGTCACGTGGCACGGTCAGTTGCGCGAGGCTGAGATTCCACAAGGCCCGGTCGCGGGCCGCATGGGCCGGGATCAGTCCCAGCACTCCGTCGATCGTGTCGGCCGCCGCTTCGAGTTCGCCACCCGTTTCCAGGCAGCGGGCGGTCATGGCGCCGGTCGTCCACGCACTCTGGTAGTAGCAGTAGGACGCGTTCGGAGTCGTCTGCTCGGTGAATTCGTCGCGTACTCGAAGCAGCTGTCGCCACGCGTCGAGGGTGCGTCCGTCGGAGGCGAATGCCTGCGCGGCGCACAGCTTGCGAAAGTCGTCGACGCGACCGTCCTTCACCCGCGGCCGCAGCATTCCGTCCGCGAGGGCGGCGGCAGTTCGGAATTCGCGCATGTGGACCGCCAGTTGGGTCCGGTGACAGAGGATGCCGGTCGCGATATCAAGGTCACCGGATTCGTCCGCGTGCCGATAGGCGATTCGAAACTGCTTGTCCGCGTCGGCCAGATCGCCCTGATCCCACGCGGACCACGCGCTGCTGGCCATGGCCTCCGCGGTCAGCGATTGCAGTGCCGGGCGCAGACTCGCCGGACAGTCGCGCAGCAGCGATACGCATGTCCGCGCTTGTGCTTCGATGATCGGTCGCGCCGCATCCGACCCCAGCTGGTCATCCAGTAGTTGCGCGGAGTGCACGGTGTTGCGCAGATGGCCGATCGCGTCGGACGTGACGGCCGGACAACCACCGCTTCTGCCCATCGTCGCCACGCCGATGACCGCGCCGGTGGCGGCGATGAAGTGTCGCCGGTTCACGTCCAGGTCTCCGATCAACGCCCGGAAACGCTTCTGCGCACCATGGTCCGCATCTTTCAACACCGTGTCCAGCCGCGCTTGATGGCCGATACCGATGTGACGGTTCGGCCGGCTCTCCCAGAAGCTCACCGTCCGTTGACCGCAACGCAGCAGGTCCGCGAGGTCGCTCTGCGTCAACCTGCACGCGTGGCGCAGCGTCTTCACATCCGCGCCGGTCCACATCGTCACCTCTGCCACGGTGCCCCCTCGGCCCCTGCTGAACGGTCGTTGCTGCCGATTGCTCGAACTTGCGTGTCCGTTGCCTTCCACCAGGCATTTTGCCCCGGCATTGTGGCCTGTGTACCTGGAACCGGGAAACCTTGTCGCACAACCGAACCCTGTGCGGCGGGACGTCCGAATCGTGCACGACACATCGTGGCTGGTGGCGTTGCGTCTCTGGGCCCGGCTCGACCGACGATCGCGAGGGGCCTGTCCGTGCAGAACATTCCTGATGGGGACGCTCCGTCGTCCCGCCGCGGTCGACGGCCACCAGCGCGACCCAGAGGCGACCGCATGATCTACGACCAACGCGCCGAAGCCGAGATAGCCGTTCTCACCGACGTCATCGTCGCTGTCGACGCCGCACTGGCGGTCGCCGCGTGCGAGGGCCGCCGCCCCAGCGATCAGCGCGCTCACCTGGTCGCGATCGTGCTCTACGAGTTGATCGACAGTGCCCGAACGGTGGCCGGACCCGATACCGGCCGCCTCTACGCCGCCCCCCTTCTCGATCACCCTCTCGAAAACGCGGCACCCGACCTGTCCCCGCTCGACCTCTTGATCCCCCTCCTCATCGACCGCCACACCTCCTGACGCCCCCGCCTGCCGGAGCGCAGCCCCGATGCCTCCCTCGGCAGCCGCATGTAGGAATGATCAGCCCTCCCTGGATATCGCACGGGTGGCACATCGCCCGGCGAGCCGCGATACGCCACTCGCGAGATCAGCGGCAGCAGTTGGGATCCAGGACCACGCACAGTGCTGCCAGAGCGTCGCGGCGGGCGCGGTGGAAGGTGTTCATGCCGCGGCGTTCGGAGTCCACGAGACCGGCTTTGCGAAGTTGGCCGAGGTGGTGGCTGACCGTCGATTCCGACACTCCGACGGCTGCGGCGAGGTCGCCGCCGTTCTCCTCGCCGGGCGGGCTGGTCAGCAGCAGCGACAAGAGTTTCACGCGCACCGGGTCGGCGATCGCCTTCAGGCGCAGTGCCACTTCCAGCGCGGCAGCGTCGTCGACCGGTCCGGCGGCGACCGGCGGGCAGCAGACCGGGGCGGACATGTCGATCACGGGCAGCGTCTTGGGCATGCGATCAACACTACCGACTCTGTTGACATATGTCGAAAAGGTGGCAGACTCGGCACTGAAGAAGTTCTTCGATATATGTCACACAAGTGGAGGTAGTCATGTCCCGCATCCAGCTCGCCCTCAACGTCGACGACATCGACCGGGCCGTGCAGTTCTACTCGACCCTCTTCGCCGCCGAGCCCGCCAAGCGCAAGCCCGGCTATGCCAACTTCGCCATCGACGAACCACCGCTGAAGCTCGTGCTGATCGAGAATCCCGGCCATGGCGGCAGTGTCAACCACCTCGGTGTCGAGGTCGAGACCTCCGGCCAGGTGCACGCCGAGATCGCGCGCCTCTCGGAAGCGGGATTGTTCACCGAAGAGCAGATCGCCACCACCTGTTGCTTCGCCACCCAGGACAAGGTCTGGGTCGCCGCCCCGGACGCCGAACGCTGGGAGGTCTACACCGTCCTTGCCGACAGCGACACCTTCGGCGCCGCCCCCGCCGGTGCGGCCGAACTCACCGACGCCGAAGCGGTCCAGGCCTGCTGCGGCACCGCCGAGGAAGCCGCCGCCGAAGGCGCGTGCTGCGGCTCGACCGCGAAGAAAGCGGCGGTCGCCTCCGGCGCCACCTGCTGCAACTGATTCGGCCGGCTGAAGATTCTCACCCCCGAAGCCGTCGAAGCCTCCGATGCCGTCATCACCACGGGTGGCGGTGACGCTTGCCCCTACTATCCGGGAAAAACCCCGTTATCTCGACGGGAAACTCGACGACCCCGCCGGGCAAGATCACGACACCGTGCGTGCCATCCGCCACCAGATCGAACGACATGTACGCACCCTGCTCGCCGACCTCGCGATAGCGACGACATGATGTAGGCCGCGCATATCGCGCCCGGCGCGCTTTCACAGAGAAAGCCGGGCGGGTCCGTGACCCACCCGGCTCGTGTAGATACTTGGAATTCGGTCCTCCGTATCGATCAGAACGGCGTGAAGAAGAAGCCGAACCACGCGCCGACGGCTGCGCCGACCGCGCAACCGATGACGGCGCCGACGATGAAGAACCAGATGCCGATGGCAATGCCGATCGCGCAACCGATCGCCGCGCCGAGCACGGCGCCGCCGAACAGGGCGTCGTGCATCAAGCCCTGCACCTCGGGTGCGACCGCGCCGGGCGACGGCACACCGGCCGCCGGTGTCAGCGTCAGTGTCCTAGCCGACGGGTCGACCGATGGTATGACGCTGAAGTTCTGACCGGTCTCCATACGCAGTGTCGTCGGGATCGCGCCGACGATCGTGCCCTCGTCGGAGAGCACGTTGACCGCGGCCGGTGTGACTTCGAACCGTCCCGAAGCCAGGTCGACCGTAGCCGTGCGGTGATCCGCCGCGAGCGTTGTCGTGTAGGAGATAGGCCCATCCACCCCGTTCATCGTGAGGTCTGCCAGGGTGCCCTCACCGTGTGCTGTGGCCATTGCTATGCCCGTTGACGCGACGGCCAACAGGGCGGTAGCCACCAATTTCTTGATAAACATTGGAAGTCCAATCATCGGACGATGTTGTTGGATTTCCCCCGGACGGGCGACAGTGACCGTCGCGTATAATCTTTCACCCTCAACCTGAGCACTGTCGATAGGCGTCGGGTATGAGAAATTTTCGTATTCGCGGTCGGATTTTTCCCCTAAAGATCGACGCTGCCGCACTCCCGGGTCGCTACTCGGTGGCATGGAATCGGCGAAGCTCTAACCACGCGCAAGCCCTGTGATTCTTCTTGACCAGAAAACAGCCCGATGACCGAGTCGGAAATGAATACTCCCGTACCTCCCCGGCTCACGCCGAAGCCCCGGCACCGGTGCCGGGACTTCGGCGAGAAGGTTACTTCTGGGGTTCAGGTGCCTTGGGCATGGGCGAATTGATCGTGCTGAAGTACATGATCGCCGCGCCGATGGCGACCGGGGCCGTCACCAGGATCTGGCCCGCCACCGTGCCGAGGGCGCCGACGGCGACGATGCCGCCGAGGCAGCCGACGGCGGCGGCCGGGATGAACGGGCCGAACATGCCGACGATGGTGGCCGCGGCGACGGTCGCTCCGGCGATGCCGCCGAGGATGCAGCCGACCGAGGCGCCGCCGATACCGCCGACCAGCGTGCCGATGGTGGCGCCCATGGAGACGGTGCTGGTCAAACGGGACCAGGCGGCCTGCTCACGGTCGTACTCGGTCTTCCACGGCGCCTTGTCCTCGAACGGCAGGGCGACCGGCTTATAGGTCGCGTGCGCCAGGTCGAACTGTGGCGTCAGCGTCGCGGTGCGTTCGGAGATTTCGGCGGCGATGGGGAATTCGAACTCGTCGAGGTGGAAGGTCAACGGCGCGCCCGCGACGACGGTGCCGTCGGCGGCCTTCAGCTTCAGCACCTGGTCCTCGACCACCAGCGAGCCGGAATCGGTGGTGATGATGCTGGAGGTCTCGGTGGCGTGTGCGGTGAATCCGACACTCCCGGCGGCAGTCTCGGTAGACGCGGCCTCCGCGGACGCGGCGTCGACGGGAACGGCGGGCGCGGCGGAACTCGTGCCCGCGCAGATGCACACGGCGGCGGTCGTGAATGCCGCGGCCAGGGCGAGTTTCGTGATGTGCATGGAAATCCTTGGTTTCGGAGGCATGGCGAAGCGACGGCCATACCTTGTGAGGTTCGGTAGGTCGTGGAAGAACGGGCTTTCGCCCGTGGTCACGCGGTGGCGCGCCTGCGTCCGGCAACGCCGATCAGCACGTCGATCGCGAGGAAGACGAGCAGGCTCCACCCGACCAGCGGGACGAACGACCCCACCACCAGCGCGGCGGCCGCCAGTGGAACGACCAGCCGCAGCGAGGACTTGCGCAGCGCGCCGCGTCGCGGAGCCCGGCCGAGGGCGAACCGGCCCGCATCCCGGGTCGGCCGTCGGCGCCACCACATCAGGTAGCCGCGCACGATCACGGTGGTCAGGCCGATCATCGCCGCGAGCAGCAACAACTGATTGAGCAGCCCGAACATCAGCCCCATGTGGAACTGGATGCCCCAGTTGGTGAGCTTGGCCATCAGCGGCCACTCGGCATAGGGCAGTCGATCGGTGACCGCGCCGGTCGCGCCGTCGACGGCCACCGAGTCGACGGTGTAGACGCCGGACATCCGGCGTTCCTTCACCGCGAACGCCTTGCCCGGCGCGGCCGGGACGGCGATCTCGGCCGCCTGCGTGATGCCTTCTGCGCGGGCGCTCGCGTACACCCGATCCAGCTGGGCGATCCGGTCTGCCGGGTCGGCGGGTGCGTGCTCCGCGTGGCCGCCGCCATGGTGGTCGGAGCTCGAATCATGCTCGGAAGCAACGGCTCCGGGCAAGGCGGTGCTGACCGCGGGTGTGGTCCAGCTGAACTGCTCACGCAGTTCGGTGATGTTCTCGCCCGCGTAGGTCGACCAGGTCATGCCGGTGGCCGACAGCAGTAGCACGAGCGCAAGCACCCACATCCCGACCGCGCCGTGCCAGTTCAGGGTGCGGCCCCGCGCGCGCTGTGACCGGTCGACCGCCCAGAGCCATCCCCAGCCGTCGCGGGCCCGGCGGGCCCGCACCCGGCGCACCCAGATGAGAAGACCGGCCAGCGCGACGATCCACAGCCAGGACGCGGCGAGTTCGCTGTAGAGCCGGCCGGGCTCGCCCAGATGCAGGTCTCGGTGCAACCGATCGATCCAGGTGCGCATCGGCAGCGCACCGGAGCTGCCGTACACGACGGCATCGCCCACCGGCTGCGCGGTGTAGGGGTTCACGAACACCGCCCGCCGCTCGGATTCGCCCAGCGACGGGTCGCTGAACAGCACGCGAGTGGTGTCTTCGGCGCCGGCCGCCGGGGCGACGGCGACGAGCGGCAGATCCGGCCGGGTGGCGACGGCCGCGCCGACCTGGTCCGCCAGCGGCTTCGGCGTTCCGCTCTCGGTGACCGTCAGCAGGTCGCGCGACGCGATCGACTCGAGCGTCGGCGAGATCGCGTAGAGCGCGCCGGTGACGGCCGCTATGAGGATGAACGGCCCGACGAACACTCCTGCGTAGAAGTGCAGCCGCATGGCCAGCGCGTACAGGCTGTTGCGCGCGGTGGTCCGGCGGGCGGCGGCGGGGGAGTCCGACGTCTCCGGCAAGTCGGCGTCGGAAGTGATGGTTTCTGTTGTACTCACGGTCGTTTCGTTTCTCACGGCGGGAACCCCGGACGGGCGCACACCGCTTCCCGGTGGCCGGGGACAAGCGGCCACTGCGGCGACAGCGCGTACCTCGCGGACGCTGGTCGCCGAACTACCGGAAGCGGCGGCCTTTCGGCCGACGGTGAACGCGCTCATCAGGGGAAGCGTGATCGCACCGCGGCTCGGAAGGATGGTTCGCGACCCGGACGGCACATCGCGTCGGCACGCTCAGGTATGGGCACGAGAGTGCGCGGCGATAGGCGTGCTGCACGGGAAAGACCATGACGGTGAGCAGTACTCGCGCCACGGCGCCACGTGCACCGGGTGGGGGGTGGAAATCAGAGAACGACCGCGAAGGGCGGAGCCCGCGTGCGCAACGCCTCCGCGGCGAACACGCGCAGGACGACCCGATCGCGGTGGAGCGTCCGCAGAGCGACGCGCTCGGTGACGAGGGGCGGGGTGTGGCGCAGCGGGAGCACGCGGCGCAGCACCGCGGTCCCGATCCGGTACGCGGTCTCCGCGCCGCGGATCACGATGGCCGCCGCGAAGGCCGCGCACAGGTGGGCGACGAGCATGGCCGGAGTCAGCTGGGCATCACCGTGGTGCAGGTGCCCCGAGCTGATCCCCATGGTGAAGTGCCCGAGCAGCTGCCCGGCGACCAGCGCCGCGATCAGCCCGGACGACGTCTCGCGCAACGGGGCCAGGCTCGCCACCAGCGCGCCGATCACGGCGGACGCGGCGGCGAGCAGCGCCACCGCGGTGGTGTCCGGCAACATGCCGCCCGAAGCCCAGCCGTGCGCCGCTACGGAAACGGCCCCCGAGATCGCACCGGCCGAACCACCGCGCAGCCGCGCGACGGCGCCGCGACGTCCCGCGGCAGACCGGTCGAACTCATAACTCACCCGCTGATGATAGCCGACCGATTGCAGGCGCTCGACCGCGTCGGCAGGCGCCGATAGGCGACGTGACGTGCGGTTTCCGAGTGGAAATAGGTCGGTCTTCCGGGGAGCGGCATACGCCACCCCGGAAGACCCGGTCCGCGCGCCGTCAGCCCGCCTCGACCTCCATCTCGATCAGCGGCTTGCGTAGCAGCTTGCCGGTCGCGTTGCGGGGCAGCTCGTCGAGGAAGACCACCTCGCGCGGAACCTTGTAGCGGGCGAGGTTCGCCTTGACGTAGTCCTTGATCTCCTGCGGGTCGCGCTTGGAGTCGGGGCCGGGGACGACGAAGGCACGCAGCCGCTTGCCGAACTCACGGTCGTCCACGCCGACGACAGCGGCTTCGAAGATGTCGTCGCGGCCCGCGATGAGGTTCTCCACCTCGAGCGGGAAGACGTTCTCGCCGCCGGAGACGATCATGTCGTCGTCGCGACCGTCGATGTAGAGCAGGCCGTCGGAGTCGAAATGTCCCACGTCGCCGCTGGACATCATGCCGTCGACGACCTCCTTGGTACGGCCGTCGGTGTAGCCGGTGAAGGCGAAGCCGTTGTCCACGAAGATGGTTCCGGTGACGTTCGGCTCGGTGATCGGCTTGCGGTTCTCGTCCAGCAGCACGATCCGGATGCCGACCGGCGCCTTGCCCGCGGTGGTCGGCGCCTTGCGCAGATCCTCGGGGGTGGCGACCGTCATGACGGCGCACTCGGTGGAGCCGTAGAGGTTGTAGAGGCTGTCGTTGAAGTGGTCCAGCGTGCGGGTTACCACGTCGGGCGCGATGGCCGAGCCCGCCGCGAAGATCACCTTGACGCTGCTGACGTCGTACTTCGCCAGCACGTCCGCATCCAGGTCGAGGATGCGTTGCAACATGGTCGGGACCACGACCAGCGAATCCGCCTTGTAGGTCTGGATATTCGCCAGCGTCTGCTCGGGATTGAAGCGGCGCTGCTGGAAGACCACCCGATTGCCCAGCGCGAGACCGAGGGTGAACTGGGACAGGCCGGTGCCGTGGAAGATCGGCGCCGCCATCAGCATGGTGCCGTTGTTGGGCAGCGGCACCCGGTCGATGAACTGAGCCGAGGCGAAGGGGCTGACCCGGTCGCGTGGCGCGCCCTTGGGGGTGCCGGTCGTCCCGCTGGTCAGGATGACTATGCCGCCCGGCTTGGCGGGCGCGGGCAGCGCGGCGCCGGACTGCCCGGTGATCAGCGAGTCGATGGTCGGTACCGCGGGATCGGCGTTGTCCTTCTCGTCCACCCAGGTGAGGATGCGCGGGATCGCGGCGGGGATGGCGCTCATCAGGTCGATGAACTCGCTGTCGTGCAGCACCGCCTTGACGTTCTCCCGCTCGGCCACGTCGGCGAACTGCGGCTTGGCGAACCCGGTGTTCATCAGCACCCCGCGCACGCCGAGCTTGCCGGTGGCCAGCAGGCTCAGCACCATGCCGCGGTGGTCGCGGGCCAGGATCGCCACCACGTCACCGGGATTGATGCCTTTGTTCTGCAATCCGCGGGCGAGGGCGTTCGACTGCTCGTTGAGCTGGCCGAAGGTCAGCTCCCCGCCTTCGTCGACGATGGCCACGGCATGCGGCCTGGTCTGCGCGGCGTGCATGACGACCCCGGCGAACGGGCCGAACTTCAAGATATTGAACGCCGACCGCGCCGCGTGGTCGGGGCGCAGCGGATTGAACAGCCGCCGCTTGACCATCACGTTCACGCCAAGGGCCAGATCGCCCGCCTTGCGGGCGGTGCCGCCCAGCGCGGGGAGGGAAAGAGACATCGACGACAACCTTCCGGCGGTGTCACCCGGTGGTCCTCCGGGTGGTGCGGACCGCAATTTCGATACCCAGTGCTGGCGCTAACAGTAGCAAGCTCGTGTAACCGGCTGTGTCATGTATCTCAGCGGGTGCTACCCGCTGGTAGCGGGCCGGGCGCGGGAGCCCGGCCCGCTGCGGATCAGGCCTGGACCTCGTAGTCCACCAGCACGCGGCGCAGCAGCTTGCCGGTCGCGTTGCGCGGCAGGTCGTCGAGGAAGACCACCTCGCGCGGCACCTTGTACCGCGCCAGGTTGTTCTTCACGTACGCCTTGATCTCCTCGCCGTCGGGGGATTGGCCCGGCTCGGGGACGACGAAGGCGCGCAGGCGCTTTCCGAATTCCACGTCGTCCACGCCGACCACCGCCACGTCGAAGACGTCGGGCCGTTCCAGCAGCAGGTTCTCCACCTCCTGCGGGAAGACGTTCTCGCCGCCGGAGACGATCATGTCGTCGTCGCGGCCGTCCACCATGAGCAGGCCGTTGTCGTCGAAATGGCCGACGTCGCCGCTGGACATGTAGCCGTCGATGATCTGCTTGTGCCTGCCGTCGGTGTAGCCCTCGAACGGCGCGCCGCTGCGGATGAAGATCCGCCCCGTGGTGTTGATCGCGGTGACGCGCTGGTCGTTGTCGTCATAGAGCCGCACTTCGCAGGTGATCGGGGCGCGCCCGACGGTGCCGGGCGCGAGGGCGAGATCCTCCGGATTCGCCACGGTCGCCACGGCGCACTCGGTGGAGCCGTAGAGGTTGTAGAGCACCGGGCCGAACGCCTCGGTGGCCTTGATGGTGAGTTCGGGCGACAGCGCCGAACCGGCCAGCACGATCGCCTTCAGGGAGGACGTGTCGTACTTCGCCCGGATCGCCGGATCGAGCTCGACCATCCGGTGCAGCATCGTGGGCACCGCCACGAGCATGTCGGCCTTGTGCTCGGCGACCAGGGCGAGCGTCGCCTCGGCGTCGAACCGGCGGCGCACCACCACCTTGTTGGACAGGGCCGCGCCGACCAGCCAGGTGGCCAGGCCGGTGCTGTGGAAGATCGGCGAGACGATCACCTGGGTGCCACGCTGCGGGAACGGGATGCGATCGACCATCTGCGCGGTGGACAGCGGAGTGACCTTGGTGCGCGGCGCACCCTTCGGCAGGCCGGTGGTGCCACTGGTCAGGATGATGAAGCCGCCGGGCTTGCTCGGCGCGGGCAGCGGGTCGGCGGAGTTGGCGGCGACCAGATCGTCGATGGTCTGCGCGCCCTCGGGCAGTGCGGTGCCCTCGTCGACCCAGGTGAGGTAGCGCGGCAGGTCGGTGGGCAGCGCGTCGAGCAGGCCGAGGAACTCGCTGTCGTGCAGCACGGCCCTGACCTTCTCGCGCTGGCACACCTCGGCGAACTGCGGCTTGGCGAACCCGGTGTTCATCAGCGCCACCCGCACGCCGAGCTTGCCCGCGGCGGCCATGGCGATGATCAGGCCGCGGTGGTCGCGCGCGAGCAGGCCGATCACCATGCCCTCGGTGATGCCCGCCGCCTGCAATCCGCGGGCGACGGCCGTGGACCGGTCGTCCAGTTCGCGGTAGGTCAGGGCGCCTGCCTCGTCCACGATGCCGGGCGCGTCCGGCGCCACCCGCGCGGAGTGCCTGATCAAGGTGGCCTGGGGGCCGAGGATGCGCGACTCCTTCATCGTCCGCAGCGTCTCCAGTGGCTTCCGGGGATCGGTGACACCTCGGGAGCGCAGCACACCCAGCGCCTTCACGGCCTCCAGCGTGTGGGCCAAGTTCATGTCGAATTACCTCCACAAAACCCTCGCGTCGGTCCTCGACCTAGCGAACCGGTACGGCGTGTTGACTTGCCACCGTAGCAGTGCGGAGTGTGACAGGTCACAATTGAACCGGACAAATCAGTCTCGGATCGGTAGCGTCCGCCGCTGGTAGGAGCGGTGCGCGGCCCGATTCCGGGTTTCGGCTAGTGGCTACCGGTCAGTAGCGCTACCCTCGCAACGTCTCGATCCCGCTCGAAGGGAGATGCGGCCGATGTCCGCTCCGCAGGACCGCCAACCGTTCATCGATGTTCCCGGCGATCTGCCCGGCATCCGGAGTCTGTTCGCGTTCAAACCCGAAACCGGCGCGGCGCTGAGCGAATTCGCGCAAACCTTGTTGCGTGGGTTGTCTCCGCTGACGCCGGGGGAGCGCGAGACGATCGCCGCGTACGTGTCCTCGCGCAACGAGACCTATTTCTGCACACAGTCGCACGCGGCGACGGCGGCGGCGTTGGTGGACGGCGGTCGCGACGTGATCGATGCCGTCATCGAAGACGTGGAGTCCGCCGCGATAGATCCGAAACTCCGTGCGCTGCTGAGGATCGCGGACAAGGTGCGGCAGTCGGGGCTGGCGGTGACTGCCGAGGACGTCGAGCAGGCGCGCGCGGCGGGCGCGAAAGACGAGGACATCCACGACGCGGTGCTGGTAGCGGCCGCGTTCTGCATGTTCAACCGCTACGTCGACGGCCTCGCCACGGTCGCGCCCCGGGAACGTGCGGCCTACGAGCAGATGGGCGCGGTGCTCGCCACCGCCGGATACGTCGCCGCCGCTGCGGCGCCCGGATCAGCGCCTGGCGCTGGCGAGGGCGACCAGTAACGGAACCACCCTGGCGGCCGGGACCTCGAACCGGCCACGGCCCGCGGTGTGCAGCCAGCCCACCGCGGCCAGCTGCCGCAGATGGTGATAGATCTGGCCGGAGTCGCCGACGCCGTCTACTCCGGCGAGTTCGGCCGCGGTTCTGCGCCCGCCCATGATCTCGCGCAGCAGACGCAGCCGGACCGGGCTGCCCAATGCGGCAAGGCATTCGGCGGTCTCGGCCCAGTCGTCCTCGATCAGGTCACCGGTGGTGAACCTGGCCTGCCATGCGCGCTGCTGGTCGTTGGGCAGGCGGACCGACCCGGCGAAGACGACGCCGCCGTTGGGCTCGTCGGCCGCCGCGAACTCCTCCCGCAGGCGAGCCACCGCCCACTCCGCGGTGACCGGAGGAAGGCTCTCCGGCCGTACTGTCTCTTCCAGCGCGCTGAGCCGCCGCTCCAGCTCGGCGACTCGGTCTTCCAGACTCACGGATCCAAAAGTTACGGAAGTACGTATTCTCCGACAAACCGAGGGCTCCGGTCCCGCGGGCGGCGGGAGCCGGAGCCCGCGGATCTCAGTTGTAGACGGCGCCGAACGACGGGACCGAGATCGTGCCCAGCCGGTAGGCGTATCCGTCCGGGTTCTCGTCGCTCACGGGCACCGACCAGCGGTGCCACAACGATCCGTACACCGCGGCGACGACCGGACCCGCGCCGTGTCCAGGGCGCGGGTGCGAATGGTGGTGTCCACCGGAACATCGTTGTGCTCGTAGAGGAGTTCGGTGCCGCTGCGTCCGTTGGCCAGGTTGATCCACAGCACCTCGAGCTTCGCGCCGCCCTGGTTCGGCGAGATGGTGCCCGGCCCGCCGAAGAACCCGAGGCGCAATCCGTCGACCCCGAGGGCGATGCCCGATCCGTAGACGCCAGGCCCCTCGCCGCGTCCGATGTCCGACTGCGCGGGAATCTGGAACGGTTGCGCGGGCAAGGCCGCCTGCTCGGCCTCGGCCAGCTGCCCGGAGGCGATCAGCCGATCGATTGCCTGCTCGGCTGCCGCGTTCCCGGCCGCGGCGGCACGCAGTTGCTGCGCGGCGGCAGTCCAGTCCACTGTGGCAGGCTGCGCGGCGGCGTGCCCGGCGAAGGGCGCTACCAACACCGCGGAGGCGGCGAAGGCGGTAGCGAGGCGACGCGTAAGACTCAGTCGTTGCATAACCAGTTCTCCTCGAAGTTTTCTGGTACAGCTCGAGTGAAAATACGTCCGCTGATTCGTCGATCCAGCGACTCAGGGCGATAGGCTGCCTGGTCGGTGCGCCACCTGTCCAGGGGTGAACGCCGAATGGTGTGATCGTGTCGTTGACTCATCGACGCAGCGGCGTGCCCGTCAGCGGGTCGAGCGCGATGGATCCTAGGGGCGCAACGGTTTCCGCGCCCCGCGCCGCCCTACGAAACGGGCCGCCGACGGCGTTGGGACATTCCGTGGTCGACATCATGGCGCCAAGCGATGTGGCTGCCGACCAGGGGCTGCGTGGGCGCATCCTCGATAAACCGTTCCGTATGGTCTGGCCGAGGGTAGTGTGGGTTTCGAGGCGACCGCCGAATCCGCGGCGGCGGTGACCGTATCTGTACGGTGTGCCACCCAATCGGGCGTCATCGATCGCGAATGAGCGGAGAATCCAGAAAATGCATCGAAGTAACCGGTCACCTTTGTTCAGCCATCCGAGTGAGCCCGCCGAGGTCGGCGCGCCTGCGGCCGGAGTTCCCGTGCCCGTATTCAGCGACGTCGTCGCCGCGACGCCGTCCGCGGCGACCGACGAAGCGGGACCGGTCGACTCCGGCGGCGATTAGTGCATCCGGCCGGCCGGGTTTGGGACCTGGGTTACGCCGCCGGCTGGCGGCTGGTGCGCGCCCTGCCGGAACCGCTGGCCGTCCGCCTCTTCGACGCGGGAGCCGAACGCGCGGCCCGCGACGGTGGACCGAACCAATTGCGGCGCAATCTCTCCCGTGTCATGGGCACCGCGCCGGACGAGGTGCCGCATGCGCTGGTCCGGGCGAGTCTGCGCTCCTATGCCCGGTACTGGCGGGAAGCCTTTCGGCTGCCGTCGATGGACCCGGTGCGGCTGGCCGACACCATCGAATCCTCGGCGTCCGGGCTGGAACACATCCACCAGGCGGTCGACCGCGGCACCGGCGCGGTGCTCGCCCTGCCGCACAGCGGTAATTGGGACCTGGCCGGAGTCTGGCTGGTGCAGCGCGTCGGCTCGCCGACTGTGGTCGCCGAGCGGCTCGCGCCGGATTCGTTGTTCCGGCGCTTCGTCCGTTTCCGTGAACGTCTGGGTTTCGAGATCATCCCGCTCACCGGCACCGCGACGCCGCCGTTCCCGCAGCTGCTCGCCAGGATCCGGCAGGGACGAATAGTCGGACTGCTCGGTGAACGCGACCTGTCCGGTACGGGCGTACCAGTCACCTTCTTCGGTGAGCCCGCTCGGCTACCGGCCGGTCCGGCCCGGCTGGCGATCGACACCGGCGCGCCACTGCTTCCCGTGCACTGCTGGTTCACCCCGGACGGGTGGGGAGTCCACGTGGATCCACCGCTCGACACCAGCCGTGGAGTGGCCGAGACCACCCAGGCGCTGGCCGATCACTTCGCCGCCGGTATCGCCGCCCACCCCGCCGACTGGCACATGCTCCAGCCCCTCTGGACGGCCGACCTCACGGCCGCCCAGCTCGCGCGCCAGACCCCCGTCCCGCCGGACCGAACCGCTCAACAGTCGGATGGTTAGGTCAACGACCTGCGCGGGTGAGCGCTGTCACCGAGGAGCCGACCCGCACGCCCCGGGTCCTCCTATGCCTCGCCGACACCGACCGCCGGATCGCCGACGAACGCATGCGGAAAGCAGCGGGACAAGTGGCCGACCGTGAATCCTTCGTCGGAGCGTCGCACCGCGACATCATCCGACATGGCGAGCGAACCAGGTCCTGAGGTGCCTCAGTCGCCGGGCAGCCCCCACGCGAATCCAGCGGCGATCACGAAACAACTGACAATCGAAATGAGAACAATGCTCCACATGTGCGCGAAGGATACGGAACATCCGGTCCGGAAGCCATAGTTGCCTGATCGCCAAATCGCTTCGGTGGACACGTCATTCGTTTTGCTCAACGGACTGGAAACGAAAAATCCGGTGCGAGTCCGAGAAGCTCGCACCGGATTTCGTTACCGGATCGTCTAAGCCGGCATCACTTCAGCTCGGCGCTGGTCTTGCCCAGCACGCGGCGGGCGACGATGAGCTGCTGGATCTGCTGGGTGCCTTCGAAGATGTCGAGAATCTTCGAGTCGCGGCCCCACTTCTCCAGCAGGGTGCGCTGGGAGTAGCCGATGGCGCCGGCCAGTTCGACGGCCTTCAAGGTGACGTCGGTGCCGGTGCGGCCCGCCTTCGCCTTGGACATGGACGCCTCGAGCGAGTTGGGCTTCTTGTTGTCGGCCATCCACGCGGCGCGCAGGGCGAGCAGGTAGGCGGCCTCGTAATCGGCTTCCATCCGCAGGAATTCGGCGGCGGCGGCGTGCTGGTTGTTGGCCGGGCTGTCGTAGGAGATCTCCACACCGGCGCCGGTCAGGATCGAGCGCAGCTCCTCGAGCGCGGCGCGGGCGACGCCGATCGCCATCGCGGCGACGAGCGGACGGGTGTTGTCGAAGGTCTGCATGACCCCGGCAAAACCCTTCTCCACGTTGACTTCCGGGCTGCCGAGGATGTTGTCCTTCGGAATCCGGCAGTCCTGCAACAGCAGCACGGCGGTGTCGGAGGCCTTGATGCCGAGCTTGTGCTCGAGCCGGGCCACCGAGAGGCCGGGAGCGTCGCGCGGCACGACGAACGACTTGATCGCCGCGCGTCCGAGGCTCTTGTCCACCGTCGCCCAGACCACGATGTGGGTCGAGCGCTGACCCGCGGTGACGAAGATCTTCTCGCCGTTGAGCACCCACTCGTCGCCGTCGAGCACGGCGGTGGTGGACACGGCGGCGGAGTCGGAGCCGAACGACGGCTCGGTGATCGCCATCGAGGCCCACACCTTGCCGAAGCGCTTCAACTGCTCGTCGGTGGCCACGGCGGCGATGGCCGCGTTGCCCAGGCCCTGGTAGGGGATCGACAGCATGAGGCCGACGTCGCCCCAGGAGGTCTCCAGCGCGTTCAGCAGCGCGGACATGTTGCCGCCGTTGGTGTTCCCGAGCAGCTCGGTAGCGTGACGGTCGGTGTCGCTGTCGTCGGAACGGCCACCGGCGGCGCCGCCGATCTTCTGGGTGCCGGAGTCGGCCAGACCCTCGACCATGGCGGCCATGGTGTCCAGCTCGACCGGGTAGTCGTGCTCGGCGAGGTCGTACTTGCGCGAGATCGGGCGGAAGATCTCCTGCGCGACCTGGTGCGCCTGGTTCGCGCTGGCCCGCAGCTTCTTGGGGAGTTCGAGATTGATCATGGGTGAGGTCTCCTGGAGAACGGAACGGGCCGGTTAGATGAGCACGACACCTTCGGCGATGCCGATGGCCCGCAGGTCGCGGTACCAACGCTCGACCGGGTGTTCCTTGGTGAAGCCGTGACCGCCGAGCAGTTGCACGCCGTCGAGGCCGATCTGCATGCCCTTGTCGGTGGCGAGCTTGCGGGCCAGCGCCGCCTCGCGGCCGAAGGACAGGCCCTGCTCCGCGCGCGAAGCGCCGCGCAGCGTCACCAGCCGCAGGCCGTCGAGTTCGATGGCGATGTTGGCGACCATGAAGGCGACCGCCTGACGGTGCGAGATCGGCTCGCCGAACGCTTCGCGCTCGTTCACGTACGGGATCACGTAGTCCAGCACGGCCTTACCGGTGCCCGCGGCCAGCGAAGCCCAGCCGAGGCGGGCCAGGCGCACGGCGTCGGCGTACTCCTCGGCGCGGGTCGCCGCGTCACCATCGCCCAGGATGGCGTCGGTGCCGACCGCGACGTTGTCCAGGATCAGGCGGCCCAGGCCCGCGGCGCGCAGACCCATGCTCGGATCGGCCTCCACCACCAGGCCCGGCGCGTCCGACTCGACGATGAACAGCGCGGGACGGCCGTCCAGCTCCGCGGCGACGAGGAACAGCTCGGCATCGGCCGCGGCGGGCACCAGGCTCTTCACGCCCGAGATGCGGTAGCCGCTCGGCGAGCGCACCGCCTTGGTGTCCAGGGCGAACGGATCGAACAGGGCGCGCGGCTCGCTGATCACCACGGAGGCCTGCGGCACGTTCTCACCGGTGAAGGACGGCAGGTAAGTCTTCTGCTGCGCGTCGCTGCCCCACTGCGAGAGCGCGACCGCGACGCCGCTGGGCGCCAGGATGGGCAGGGCCAGGCCCATGTCGCCGTGCGCGAGCGCCTCGGCGACCAGCGAGTTGGTCACCGCACCGCGCTCGGAGGCCGCACCCTCGAGTTCCTCGGGCACGTTGATCAGGGTGATGCCGAGTTCGGCGGCGCGCTCGAGCAGGTCGCGGGGCGCGTTGGCGGCGTTGTCGGCCTCGTAGGCGGCCGGGCGCAGGATCTCGGCGGCGAACTCCCGCACCGTCTCGACGATCATCTGCTGTTCGTCGGACGGCGTCAGGTCGAAGAAGTCCTTGTTCTTCGCCTCGTTGGTGGCCAGGCGCTTCGGCGCGCCGCTGCCCGCCACCCTGGCGAACGCGCGGGTCGCCGCGCCGAGCGTACGGAAGCCGGTCTTGGTGCCCTCATAGGTGACGCGCTCGATCGGCTTGCGCAGGTTGTATTTCTCGGCGAGTTCCGACCCGGTGAGGGTCGTCATGACCCGCATCGCCGCGCCCATCCAATCCCGCTTGGGTTGGGTCAGGCCGACCGCGGACGTGTCTGGACGTCGCGTCGTTGCGCTGTCTCGAGTGCTCATCATCACCTGTTTTCTCGGACGGATTCGGTGCGGTGCTTCCCAGCTATCTTACTCTGGAGTAAGGCTATCTTACTCCGGAGTAAGAAGGACGTCGAGGTGCAGCATACGCGGGGAATCCGCGCTTTGCTGGACAAGTGCCCGAACCTGGGTGGTCGGCGATCGGGCTCATCGCCCTGGCGAGCGTGGTACCCCGCGCGGTACCCCCGCCACCGGCCGTCCAGCCAGAGTTGACCAACCATCGCCGGAATCCACCGATGGGCGACGTCGGTATCCGCCGCCGTGGCCATCGCCGAGGCCGCCCGCGAGCGCAAATGATCCGGGCTGCGTGCTCTACGTGCTGTCGGTGTCGGGGTCTGATGGTGGAGGGCGCCAGAGTAAGCGGAAAGGCTTGGTGGTGCCCGCGAAAACATGCTGAATGCTGGCGGCCAGGGCCGAGCCGATAGAGGTGAAGCAGGCAAGTAGGGCCGTGAGGGTGAGGCTGGAGGTGGAGTATCGGGTCTCGCTGATGCCGGGGAACGGCAGTTTGTCGTTGCCGAAAACCCATGACATCACTGATCCGAGCTGCCCGCCCAAATCCCATCGGCGCGAGGTCATTTCCTTGAGTTCGGGCGCTTTGCTGTTGATGTAGAGCAGGGTGCAGATCGTGAAGATCGCTACTGCCACCGAGGATATCGCTGTCACGCGCTCGAGTATCTTGTTGCGGGTCCGCAGATTGATCATCGCGGTGAGCACACAGACGATGATGGCGGCGGTGGTCAGGAGCGCCCAGAAACCGGTGATGTGAGCTAAAGGCATTGGTTTCGTCGACGACCAGACGGTCAAGTATCGGGTAGAGGCGTTGATGCGGCCGAAAGCGTTGGTCGCGGCTTTGCCGTTGGGTCCGGACGCGGTGAGCCACGGCTGGAACAGCAAGACCAAGGTGATCAGGCTGCCGACTGCCGCCCAAACGTAACCCCAGTTCCCGTTGAGGGCCACACGCAGCCCACCTTCCTTCTCGGTCGGTTCATCGGCAGAATTTTCGGCCGGGCTACTCTGGTTTTCAGCTTTATTCCAAGGAGTCAGGTTTTCCATGGAATTATATTATTAATATTCCCAACAATGGAAATTCAAGCATTGTGACATCGCCCTTGCGGAGAGCGTGCCCGGTTCTGTTCGTTCGAGCAGCGGTCGTGTAACGATCATTTGCCGCAAGTGATTTATATTGCGGTACAACAGTTTTCGTAATTTATTTAGATGTGCATCCTGTCGCGAATGCCGATTCAGTTGATCTTGGATACTGCTTGCTGTCGCTCTTTCGCATTGAGCGAGCAGGGATTTGGGGATTAATCTGCCCGGCTCCGGCTTACCCGGTGCACCTCACCGGGTAAGCCGGAACTCGGGTGGACGCTGTGGGCCGCGGGCGCATTCGGGTCGCGGTGGCAGTCGATGCGTCATCCCATGGGGGAGGGCTACGCCTCGCGGGAGGGCTCGCCCCCGGGCACGGACGAGCCGGTGGCGCGGTGGCCACCGGCTCCGGGCGCTCACTCGCGCACGTAGTAGCGCAGCGTGGCGTAGGCCGTGATCGCCGCGAAGACGATGCCGACCGGGGCGATGACCAGCGCGGTCATCGCGATGTCGTCGCCGGTGATGCGCGGGAAGACCTTGCTGGCGAACAGGTCGCCGAGGGCGCGGTCGATCACCAGCGGGCGGGCGATGAGCAGACCCAGCACCGCGAGCACCGAGCCGGCCAGCGCGGCGACCATGGCCTCGAGCAGGAACGGCAACTGGGTGTACCAGCGGGTCGCACCGACCAACCGCATGATGCCGACCTCGGTGCGCCGCGTGAACGCGGCGATCTGCACCATGTTGGCGATCAGCATCACCGCGGCCAGCGCTTGCAGCACGGCCAGACCGAAGGCCGCGTTGCGCAACCCGTCGAACAGGCTGACCAGCCGGTCCACGATGTCCTTGTCATTGCGCACCATGCCGACGCCGGGGCGATCGTAGAACTTCTCGTAGATCGTGGGATAGAGCTCCGCGTCCTCCATCTTCACCCGCAGTGACGCGGGCAGCGGCGTCTCGCTGACGTATTTGGCCAGCTCGGGCTGGTCTTTGAAGGTCTTCTCCTTGGCCTCGCGGACGGCCTCCTCCCGATTGAGGAACTGGACCGACTCCACGCCGCCGGTGGCCTTCAGGTCCGCCATGAGCGACCGGCACGGGTCCTGCGAGCAGTCCGGGTCGTTGGCCGAGACGTCCTCGGTGAGGTACAGCCGCACCTCCAGCCGGTCCAGGAAGTACTGCTCGGTCTTGTCCGCGATGCGCACCGCGAGCAGGCCGCCGCCGAGCATGGTGAGCGAGACCGCCGTGGTCAGGATCATCGCGATGGTCATCGTGACATTGCGGCGCAGGCCCGCGAAGACCTCGCCGAACAGGAAGCTCGCGCGCATTACCGGCCCACCCCGTACACGCCCGTGGCCTCGTCACGCACCAAGCGCCCGTGATCTAGCTCCACCACCCGCCTTCGCATCGCGTCGACGATGTGGTTGTCGTGGGTGGCCATCACCACCGTGGTGCCGACGCGGTTGATCCGCTCCAGCAGCATCATGATGTCTGCGCTGGTGTCGGGATCGAGGTTGCCGGTCGGTTCGTCGGCCAGCAGGACCAGCGGCCGGTTCACGAACGCCCGCGCGATCGCGACGCGCTGCTGTTCACCACCGGAGAGTTCAGTCGGCAGCCGGTCGGCCTTGCCGCCGAGCCCCACCATGTCGAGCACCTCGGGAACGGTGCGGTCGATGAACTGGCGCCGCTTGCCGATCACCTCCAGCGCGAACGCGACGTTCTGGTACACCGTCTTCTGCTGCAGCAGCCGGAAGTCCTGGAATACGCATCCGATGCGCTGGCGCAACTTGGGCACCTTGCGGCCGGGTAACCGGTCGACCCGGAAATCGGCGACTCTGATCTCGCCCGCCGTCGGCGCCTCCTCCTTCAGCAGCAATCGCATGAAGGTCGATTTGCCCGAGCCGGACGGTCCGATGATGAAGACGAACTCGCCCTTGCCCACATCGACGGTGATGTCGTCCAGCGCGGGTCGCGTCGAGGTCTTGTACGACTTGGTCACGTTCCGCATGGTGATCACGGGGAGCCAGTGTAACCAGCAACCGGTCGCGGCCTGCGTCGTCAACCATGGGTGACAGCGTGGCGGCGGGCCGTCGCGCTCGGCTCAGCGGCCCGGCGGTTCCGTGATCACCGCTGCTGGAACAGCGTTGACGAGGGTGGCCGGAGGGGTGGTGGTTTCGTCGGGTTTGACGAAGACGTACAGCACGAACGTGGCGACCCAGGTTGCCATCAGGATCGCCGTGGATCTACGTGGTCTCACTGATTCCCTCCCGGCGCAGCGCCGCGGCGACTCGCACGCGCAGCTCGCGGCCGACTTCGAACTGTTTGCCCGGCAACGTCCGGGCAACCATTCGGATGTTCATCTGGTCGACGGTGAGGTCTTCCACACCCATGACGGTGGGCTCGTCGAGCAGCAACGGCTTCAGACGAGCGTCTTCGTACGCCTTTGTACCGACCTCGTGCAGGATCTCGTTGACCCTGGTGATGTCAGCGCTGGCGGCCACCGGCACGTCGATCGCGGCGCGTGCCCAGTCCTTCGACAGGTTCGTGACCTTCACGATCTGGCCGTTGGGCACCGTGATCACTTCACCGTCCGCGTTGCGCAACGTGGTGATCCGCAGCGTGACGTCCTCGACCGTACCTTCCGCCTGCTCCGCGGCTCCAGTCACCGCGATGCGGACCACATCGCCGAACCCGTACTGCCGCTCGGTGATCAGGAAGAACCCGGCGAGAATGTCCTGCACGATGCGCTGCGCACCGAAACCGAGCGCGGCGCCGAGCACCGCGGCGGGCGCCACCAGGCCGGTGACGGCGAAGCCGAGGCGCCGCAGCACCTCCATGGTGATCAGGACGTAGACGATGGTCAGCACCACCCAGGTGATCACCTGGGCCAGCGCGTGCCGATGCTTGGCCGCCTCGGTGCGCACCAGGGCGTCGCTGCTGTGGAATCCGGCGTCGATCCGGCGGGTTACCCGGTCCCTCAGGTAGGTGGCGAACCGGCTGAACAGGATGGCCCCGAGGATGAGCAGCACGATCTCCAGGCCCGCGCCGCGTAGCCACGTGGTGAAACCGGTGGAAGCGATCGCCTGGATGCCCGCGACATTCATCTAGCTCGCCTGCTCTCGCATTCGCCAGCGGATACCCGACTCGATGAACCCGTCGATGTCGCCGTCGAGCACCGCCGACGGATTGTTGACCTCGTAGTTCGTCCGCAGGTCCTTGACCATCTGGTAGGGGTGCAGTACGTAGGAGCGCATCTGATTGCCCCAGGACGCACCCTCGTTGGTCTTCAGCGCGTCCATCTCGGCGCGCTCTTCCTGCCGCTTGCGCTCCAGGAGCTTGGCCTGCAGCACGCGCATGGCCGAGATCTTGTTCTGTAGCTGCGATTTCTCGTTCTGGCAGGTGACCACGATGCCGGTGGGCAGGTGGGTGATGCGGACCGCGGAGTCGGTGGTGTTGACGCTCTGGCCGCCCGGGCCCGACGAGCGGTACACGTCGACGCGGATCTCCGTCTCCGGCACCTCGATGTGGTCGGTGGTCTCGACCACGGGTAGCACCTCGACCTCGGCGAAGGAGGTCTGGCGGCGACCCTGGTTGTCGAACGGGCTGATCCGCACCAGCCGGTGGGTGCCCATCTCGACCGACAGCGTGCCGTAGGCATAGGGCGTCTTCACCGCGAAGGTGGCGCTCTTGATGCCCGCTTCCTCGGCGTAGGAGGTGTCGTAGACCTCGACCCCGTACTTGTGCCGGTCGGCCCAGCGGATGTACATGCGCATCAGCATCTCGGCCCAGTCGGCGGCGTCCACGCCACCGGCGCCGGAACGGATGTTCACCAGCGCGTCGCGCTTGTCGTACTCGCCCGACAGCAGCGTGCGGACCTCCATCGCCTCGACGTCGCTGTGCAGCGCGACCCGCTCGGCGTCGGCCTCGGCGAGCGCGCTGGTCCTGGCCTCGCCCTCTTCCCCCTCGGCCAGTTCGTAGAGCACCGGCAGATCGTCGAGCCGCTGGCGCAGCTCCTCCACCCGGCGCAGTTCGCCCTGGGCATGTGACAGCTCACTGGTGACCTGCTGGGCGTGGTCCTGGTCGTTCCACAGGTCGGGGTCGGCGGCCTGATGCTCGAGCTCGTCGATACGACGGCGCAGCTCGTCGATGTCGAGGACCGATTCGACCGTCTTCAGGGTGGCGTCGAGTTCGGCGAGATCAGCGGAAACGTCAGGATGCACGATCGTCAAGCCTAGCTGCCCCTCTGCGGCGGCAGCACACGAGTGCGCGCGGGATGACCGGGGACGGCGTCGCCGGGGGTGGGGACCGTCGTGCGCGGGCCGGCCGGTCGGGTCGCCGGGACGTCACACGCACGTTCCCGGCTCCCCGCGGGGCGGGTTTGCTGTGAGGGACGCCTCATGGGTTTCCACCCTAAACGGCGACCGCGCTTGGCGCAGTTGGTGATTGGAATTCGTGGGGTCGATGACCGCTTTCTCGCACGGCGAGATGCCGTCGCGGCCGATCGGTCGTCTTGCCGGACCGGCGGACCGGGCCCGGCCGAGCGGTGTGTCGAACTCCACTGATTCCGGCCGTGGTCGAAGTTCGTGCTCCGCCCGCGCCGGGGTACTGCCCGCTCAGCCCGAGACCGCGTGCAGTCCGCCGGGACGGCGTCCGTTGAGCGCGTCGAGGGCGGCGGCCGTGGCGTCGTCGGCGGGCAGGTAGACGATCACCCGCTGGTCGTCGTCGGCGGAGAGTTCGAGGGATTCGTAGGCCAGGCGTAGCGAACCGGCCCCGGGGTGGGCGAGACGGGTGATGCCGGTGGCGGCTGCCAGGCTCGGCACCGTCTCGACCCGATCGGCGAACGCCGGGCCCACGGTGACGGTGAGCTCGTCGGCGAGGGCGGCGATATGCGGGTCGGCTCGGAACGGCCCTTGCTTCAATGTGGCGACCGTCGCGTCGGCGATGTGCTCCCAGTCCGGGTAGATGTTGCGGGCGCCGGGCAGGCGGAAGACGAAACGCGCCAGGTTGGGCGGGGCATGCGGGCTGTCGAACAGTCCGGTCGGCGCCATCAGCCGGTGGTAACCGGCGGTGTAGGCGAGCACTTCGGTGAGGCGGTTGACCACTACGGCGGGCGCGGGTTCGAGCCGATCCAGGATCGCGCGCACGGTCGGCCGCACCTCGCGCAGCGGCTGCGCGTCGCCCACGCAGGTGAACCCACTGTCCACCGACTTGCTCAACCGGTGCAGGTGGATGCGCTCGGCGGGGCTCAACCGCAACGCGTCCGCGAGCGCGGAAAGCACCGGTGGCGAGGGATGCCGGTCACGACCCTGCTCGAGGCGCGTGACGTATTCCACGCTGACCCCGGCCGAGGTGGCCAGCTCGGAGCGCCGCAAGCCCGGGGTGCGCCGCCGCGGGCCGGTGGGCAGGCCGACCTGCGCGGGCGTCACCGCTTCGCGGCGGCTGCGCAGGAAGAGCCCGAGTTCGTTGTCGCTCACCTCTCGAAGCTAACAAGGCGCGCCGCCCGGAGGGTGTCCCTGTCACTACCACTCTTACGACGGTCTCCCTGCTCCGCGCGCCGGGCGGCAGATTGAGTGGGCGGCCCGAGCCGGGCCGCTTCAAATCCGAGGAGGAACAGCATGTCCAACGCTCCCTTGAAGCTAGCGGTGATCATCGGCAGCGTCCGGGAGGGCCGCTTCGGCCCCGTCGTGGCTACCTGGTTCAGCGAGCAGGCGTGGCGCCACGGTGGGTTCGAGGTGGACGTCATCGATCTGGCGGAGGCGCACATTCCCCTGGAGTTGCCCGCGGTGCCTCCGGCGATGGACCCGAACCCGCCGCGGCCCGAAGGCATGACCGACCTCACGCGCGGGCTCGCGGCGGCCGACGCCTTCGTCATCGTCACACCCGACTACAACCGCAGCATCCCCGCCTCCCTCAAGGCCGTCATCGATTGGCACTTCACCCAGTGGGACGCGAAGGCGATCGGCTTCGTCGGCTACAGCGGAGCCTCCGGTGGCCTGCTCGCCATCGAACACCTGCGGCAGATCTTCAACGAACTCAACGCGCACACCATTCGTCACTACGTGTCCTTCCCGCGCTACTACCTGCTTTTCGACGAGGAGGGACGGTTGAGGGAGCCGGAAGAGCCCGCGGCCGTCGCGACGGCGATGCTCGACCAGCTGCACTGGTGGGCGAGCGCGTTGGCCGCGGCACGGTCGCTGGAACCCGTGGGGTGAGCGCCGGACGGGAACGAGAGCAGCCGGGGCGAACCGATAGGGTGCGGAGCGTGGCTGTGTACTCCTCCGATCTCGAACTGGCCCTGGGGCTGGCCGACGCCGCCGACGCGATCACCCGGGCTCGCTTCGGTGCGCTGGACCTGAAGGTCGACGCGAAGCCGGACCTGACGCCGGTGTCGGACGCCGACCTGGCCGTGGAGCAGGCGATCCGGCAGGTGTTGTCCGAGCAACGACCGGACGACGCGGTACTCGGCGAGGAGTTCGGCGGCGACGCCGAATTCAACGGGCGGCAATGGGTGGTCGACCCGATCGACGGCACGAAGAACTTCGTGCGCGGGGTGCCCATCTGGGCGACGCTGATCGCGCTGCTGGAGAACGGCGAACCGGTTGTCGGCGTGGTGAGCGCGCCGTCCCTGGTACGGCGCTGGTGGGCGGCCGCGGGGGCGGGCGCGTGGTCGAGCTTCGACGGGCAGGCGGCCGAGCCGATCTCGGTCTCCGCCGTCGGCGAGCTGGGTTCGGCCAGCCTGGCGTTCTCCAGTCTGTCCGGCTGGCGCGAGCGCGGCTTGCGTGAACAGTTCATCTCCCTGACCGACGACGTGTGGCGCGTGCGCGGCTACGGCGATTTCCTCAGCTACTGCCTGCTCGCCGAAGGCGCCGTCGACATCGCCACCGAACCGGAGGTCTCGCTGTGGGACCTGGCCGCCCTGGACATTCTCGTCCGCGAAGCGGGCGGGCGTTTCTCCGCGTTGGACGGCGAACCCGGTCCGCACGGTGGCGACGCGATCGCCACCAACGGCCTGTTGCACGAGAAGGTCCTCGACCGCCTGCGCGGCTGAGTTGTTTGCCGTCGCCTCACCTCTCGCGGGGACGCCGCTTCGACCACGGCTTTCCTCCTCTCGGATGTGTACAACGCGGCGACCTCCCCATGCCGGAGGTCTCTCGAGCTATCCGGCCCGCGCCGGGTTCGCCGGGGTGAGATCGATCCCCGGCGGTGGGCGCAGGCGGCGCAGGGTGCCGTCCATGCCGGTGACGAACAGCGCCCACGCATTCCCGTCCCGGTCGATGCGCACCGACGTGGCGCCGTCCGGCGGATTGCGCACCGGGCCGGGCTTGATCAGACCCGTGATGATCGCGCAGGTGGCGCCGGTCGTCGTGTCCACCCGATAGACGGCGCCGAGAATGTGATCGGCGACGAACAGCGCACCGGCCCGGGTGGCCTCCATATCGTCGGGCAGCGCGACCAGGTCCGGGATGCCGGAGACGACGGTGGGATGCGCCGGATCGTCGAGCCGCACGCGCAGGATCTGCAGCGTCATGGTGTCGACGAAGATCGATTCGCCGTCCGCGGCCAGCGCGAGGCCGTTGGACGGCGGCAGCGCCGCCCAATCCCGCTCGTAGTCGTTCGTCTCGGGCCAGTAGCGGGAGATACCGCTCGGACCGCTCAGGCCGATGGTGGTGAACAGCAGGCTGCCATCCGGCAGCAGCAACAGGCCGTTCGGCCCGTTCAGCCCGGTCAGCAGGACGTGCACCGCGCCGGTCTCGATGTCGTAGCGCTGGAGCGTGCCCGGCGGCTCGCTGAGGCCGTCCCCGGTGAGGAAGTAGACATAGCGCCCGGCAACTCGCACCCCCGCAGGGCGGTGCAGATCGGTGACCAGCTTCGTCATTCGCCCGGCGCTGTCGACGTGCGCCAGGTAACCGTCCATCAGACCGGTGAGGTAGAAACCGCCGCGTCCGTCGGAATCGAGATTCTCGAGATTGCCGACTCCTTCGACGATGGTCGTGGTCTCCCAGCCGTCCGAGCACATGGCGGGAAATGTCTCCGCCTGTGCCGCCGGCATCGCCGTGGTGAGCCCGGCGACCACGGCGACGGCGCTCAGTACCGCGGCGCGCACCCGGATCCCTGTCCCTTTTGCCATGAGCGACAACATAACAGCGCCGAACCGAGCGGTAAGACTCGAGATTTCCGCCAGAGCGGAGGAAACCCGAGGTCGGTGCACCGCGGCGAGAGCTTCGGATCTGGGATTATCCACATGTGGACAACTCGGTGGCCCACCAGGGCGAACGCCGAACGGTGCCGGTACCGCCCCGCCCTGGCGCTCGTAGGATGGGCCGGGTGACTTCCCCCGATGATTTCGCGGCTGTAGCGACCGGTGTCGCGTCCGGATCGGACGCCGGATCCGTTGCGGCGCAACAGGTCCTACGCCGAGTCTTCGGTTACGACAGCTTCCGCGGCGATCAGCAGGCGATCGTCCAGCACGTGATCGACGGTGGTGACGCGCTGGTGCTCATGCCGACCGGCGGAGGCAAGTCGCTCTGCTATCAGGTCCCCGCACTGGTGCGCCCCGGCGTCGGGGTGGTGGTCTCCCCGCTGATCGCCCTCATGCAGGATCAGGTGGACGCGCTCAGCGCATTGGGCGTGCGTGCCGGCTTCCTCAACTCCACGCAGTACCCCGACGAGCGCCGGGCCGTCGAGGCGCAATTCGTCGCAGGCGAACTCGATCTGCTGTACCTGGCGCCGGAGCGGTTGCGCCTGGATTCCACCGGGCAGCTGCTGGATCGCGGCAAGGTCGCGCTGTTCGCCATCGACGAGGCGCACTGTGTCTCCCAGTGGGGTCACGACTTCCGGCCCGACTACCTGGGTCTTTCCATGCTGCACGAGCGCTGGCCGGACGTACCCCGGATCGCGCTGACCGCGACCGCCACCGAGAAGACGCGCGACGAGATCATCCAGCGCCTCGACCTCGGCACCGCCCGCCGGTTCGTGTCCAGCTTCGACCGTCCCAACATCCAGTACCGGATCGAGCCGAAGAACCGCCCCGAGCGTCAGCTGCTGGAATTCATCCGCAACGAGCATGCGGGAGACGCGGGCATCGTCTACTGCCTGTCCCGCAACTCGGTGGAGAAGACCGCGGCGTTCCTCACCGAGAACGGCATCGCCGCGGTGCCCTACCACGCAGGCTTGGACAATCGCACCCGCGCGGCGAACCAGTCGCGCTTCCTGCGCGAAGACGGACTGGTCGTCGTGGCGACCATCGCCTTCGGCATGGGCATCGACAAGCCCGATGTGCGCTTCGTCGCCCATCTCGACCTGCCGAAATCGGTCGAGGGGTACTACCAGGAGACCGGGCGCGCCGGCCGGGACGGGCTGCCCTCCACGGCGTGGATGGTCTACGGCCTCAACGACGTGGTGCAGCAGCGCAAGCTGATCGACTCCTCCGAGGGCGACGCCGCCCACCGTCGCCAGCTCCAGCTGCACCTGGACGCGATGCTCGCGCTGTGCGAGACGGTCGGCTGCAGGCGCACCCAGTTGCTGGCCTACTTCGGCGAGCCCGGATTGCCCTGCGGCAATTGCGACACCTGCCTGTCCCCACCGCAATCCTGGGACGGCACGGTGGCCGCGCAGAAGCTGCTGTCCACGGTGCTGCGGCTCAAGCGGGAACGTGGCCAGAGCTTCGGCGCCGGTCACATCGTCGACATCCTGCTCGGCAAGAAGAACCCGAAGGTTCTGCAGTACGACCACCACGAACTGAAGGTGTTCGGCGTCGGCACCGACCTGCGCGATACGGAGTGGCGCGGCGTGGTGCGGCAACTGCTGGCCCACGGGCTGCTGGCCGTCCACGGTGACTACGGAGTGCTGACGCTGACCGAGGCCAGCAGCGAGGTGCTGTTCGACGGACGGCAAGTACCGCTGCGCCGCGAGCCCGAACGCGCGACGAAGCCCGCGCGCGCCGCGAAGGCCGCCAAATCGGCCGCCGCCGAGCTGCCGCCCACCGACCTGCCGCTGTTCGAGAAGCTGCGCGAATGGCGCGCGGCCATCGCGAAGGAGCAGGGCGTGCCCGCCTACGTCGTCTTCCACGACGCCACCTTGCGCGAGATAGCGGCTCGCAAACCCGCGAGCCTCGCGCAGCTCGGCGGCGTCAACGGTGTCGGTGAGAACAAACTCGCCAAATACGGCGAACAGGTGCTCGAAGTGCTCGGCGCCGAATGAGCCGCTACCGTCACACGGGGTACCGAGGGGCGAGGATGGCGACCGGACGGGACCGTCGAGGACTGTGGAGGACAGCGTGAGTCGGAGCGAGACGATCGGGCGCCGGGAGTTCCTCGCCGGTGCGGCCACTCTCGCGGCCGGGGCCACGGTGGTCGGCCGCACTCCGGCGCACGCGGTACCCGTCGCCGAGGGGGTCACGAAGTTTCCCTTCCCGGCCGAGCGCCGGGTGCGGGTGCTGGTGACCGGCGACGCGGGCACCGGTACCCGCACCCAGTGGGCGGTCGCCGACGCCATGCGCGCGCTGCACGGCCGCGAACCCGTCTCGCTGGCACTCGGCCTCGGCGACAACATCTACGAACACGGACCCGACGGCGCCGCCGACCAACAGTTCGCCGGCAAGTTCGAAAATCCCAATACCGGATTGGATTTCCCTTGGCTGATGGTGTTGGGCAACCACGACAACAGCTCGGTGCTCGGCGGTGACGGCGGCTGGCTGCTGCGCGGCAACGCCGAGGTGGAATACCACGCCGTCTCCAGGCGCTGGTGGATGCCGAGCCGCTACTACTCGGTGCGGATTCCCGAGGCGAACCCTGTCGTCGAATTCTTCGTCCTCGACGTCAACCCGTTGGCCGCCTACCTGCCGCCGGTCTTCGCACCCTATTGGGCGGTCGACGGACAGTTCATGAACGAGCAGCGCGAGTGGCTCGATCGCGCCCTCACCGAATCGCCCGCCACCTGGAAGATCGCCTGCACCCACCACCCGTATCTGAACAACGGCCCGCACGGAGACGCAGGCCGCTACGAAGGCTTGTCGCTGGAACCGATCAACGGCGTGCACGTGAAGCGTTTCATCGAAGACCATGTGATCGGCCGCTGCCAGTTCATCCTGTCCGGTCACGACCACTCCCTCCAGGTGCTCGAACCCACGGCGGCAACGAAGGGAACCAGGCAGATCGTGTCCGGCGCGGCCGCCAAGACGGTCGGGGCCGAGCCGCGGCTCACCGCGAGCGCGGGCCACAATGCGCTGTACGAGAACTATCACGAGCTGGGCTTCATGGTGCTCGAGCTCACCGAGGACGGGGTCGAACTGGGCGTCCACACCGTCGACCTGACGACCGGCGCGTCCCCCGAGGCGTTCCGGCGACGCCTGGCCTGAGTTCCAACTGGGTTGCGCCGCGCGGGAATTGCGGCGGGTCGCCGTCGTGGCGGCTACCGTTCTGGCTATGGCACCGGGTGAGGGTTCCAGTGACGTGGGCGATGACATTTCTACCGGCTCGGTGGGGGGTGAGACTCCGGACGCGCCGCCGTACGTCCGCAGCAGAACCGATCCGGCGGTGGAGAACGTATGGCTGCGGCGCCGGCCACCACCACCGCGCCCCGGCCTGCCGCGAATGTCGACGGTGGCGCTGCTCGTCGCGTTCCTGGCCGTCCTCACGCTCTACGCGGTGCTGCATCAGGGTGGTTAGGGCCTGCGCGACCTGCGGGAATAAACCGGTTGCCGAGTCACTTAGAGTGGACCGTTATGAAGGAGAAGGGGCGCAAGGTCATCGCGACCAACCGCCGGGCGCGGCACAACTACACGATTCTGGACATCTACGAGGCCGGAATCGCGCTGGTCGGCACCGAGGTGAAGAGCCTGCGTGAGGGCAAGGCATCGCTGGTGGACGCGTTCGCGACGGTGGACAACGGCGAAGTGTGGCTGCGTGGGCTGCACATCCCCGAGTTCAGCCACGGCACCTGGACCAACCACGCGCCGCGCCGGGTGCGCAAGCTGCTGCTGCACAAGCGTGAGATCGAGCGGTTGGTCGGCAAGTCCCGAGAGGGCAACCAGACGCTGGTGCCGCTGTCGATGTACTTCTCCGACGGCAAGGTGAAGGTCGAGCTGGCGCTGGCCAAGGGTAAGCAGGACTACGACAAGCGCCAGGACTTGGCCCGGCGCACGGCCGAGCGAGAGGTCACCCGTGAACTAGGACGGCGGGTCAAAGGCATGCGTTGACCGCCGTCCTGCTCGCGCTGGTAGCCGCGGTGGGCTACGGCGTGAGCGATTTCTACGGTGGCGTGGCGTCGCGGCGGGTGACCGCACTGCGCGTCGTCATCTATTCCTATCCGTTCTCGGTGCTGCTGGTGCTCGCGCTGCTTCCGTTCGTGTCCGGGAGCGCGGACGCCGCCTCGCTGTGGTGGGGCGCCGCGGCGGGTGTCGCCAGCGGTGTCGCGGTGTGGTGGTTCTACGCCGCGCTGGCAGGCGGTCCGATGGCAGTGGTCTCACCGTTGACGGCGGTGCTGGTCGCGGGCATTCCGGTACTCGCCGGGCTGGTGACCGGCGAGCGCCCCGGCCCGCTCGCCTTCGCGGGCATCGTGTTCGCGCTGGTCGCGGTACTTCTGGTGAGCCGGGAGTCGCCGGACGAGGTGACGGAGGAGATCACCGGGGGACGCGAACTGCGGTTCACCCGCAAGGTCGCCGCGCTGACCATCGGATCAGGCGTCGCGTACGGATTCGCCTTCGTCTTCTTGCACGAGACATCGGCCCAGTCCGGACTGTGGCCGCTGCTCATGCAGCGCCTCGCGGCCACCGCGGTGGTGTGGCTCACCGCGCTGACCGCCCGCGATTTCGGGCGGCTGCGGGGCGAGCCCCTACGACTGGCCTGCTATATCAGCGCGCTGGACGTCATCAGCAACGCCGCGCTGCTGTATGCCTTCCACGGCTCGCTGCTGTCGCTGGTGAGCGTCATCGGCTCGCTCTATCCGGCCGTGACCGTGCTGCTGGCGATGGTCCTGCTCGGCGAGCGGGTCCACCGGCAGCAGCAGGCTGGCCTGGTCCTGGCGTTGGCCTCGGTCGCGCTCATCGCCGCGGCCTGAGCCCACCGAGCGGCTGCACCGGTTCTACCGCCCAGACCGACTACGTCCGGCGCAGGCCGGGCCGACTCGGGCGGCGGCTGATCGAAGGAGGCCGCTGCCCGAGTGCGGGAGAACGCGGGTCGCGAGGGCCCGTCCCCCCGGAACCCGAATTCCGTCCTTCCACAAACCGGTTGCGGCTCATCGCGTGCACGGTTCGCGCAGCGATATCCGTTTCAAGGTCGGGCTGCGGTAGTCGGCGACCACGGTGCGCGACCCCAATGACGTGGACGGATCGGGCACGTTGACCACCGCGCGTTGCGCCGCGACGTCGGGTTCGTCCCGCCCGTAGATCTGCTGCGCCGCCATTCCCTCGGAGTCGACGGTGAGCCCGGCAAGGGTCTTGCGCAGGGTCGGCCGGTCCAGTCCGCCGGTCTCGGCTGCCTTGGTGAGCAGCGCCTTCATCGGATAGGAGATCGCCCAGCCCAGGTTGTAGCCGAAATTCGTCGGTTCGCTCGGCGCGGCGTTCCTGGCCCGTTGGGCGCCGAGGCTCATGCCGTCCCAACCGTCGAACGGAGAGGTGTAGTTGTAGAGCGACATCAGCGCGGGCGCGGCCGGGGTCTTGAGCAGCGCGCTGTTCCAGGTCGGGGTCGATCCGAGGAACCGGCCCGTGTAACCGGATTTCGCCAGTTTGCCGACGATCTCGGCGGCTTCGGCCGGTCCGGTGGCCAGCAGGACCACGTCGGGCGGATCGGCCATGATCTCGGCGACCGGGTAATCCTGGTTGCCGACTTCGGGGTTGGGCCCGGTGTCGATCCGAGCGGTGATGGTCGCGCCGTTGTCCAGTGCCCACTTGAGCGCCCCGCTGGCGTAGTCACCGCCGTAGTTGCCGCGGTAGGCGACCACGCCGAGAGTGCGCGGCTGGTAGTGGTTCTGCGCGAACCAGTCCAGGCCCAGCACGGCTTCCGTGCAGTACGAGAAGCCGTCGTCCAGCACCAGGTCTCGGTCGGTGGAGCGGTATTGCCAGCCGGACCAGAGGGTGCCTGCCCCGGTGACCAGGTCCGCGTCGTCCATCTCGCCGAGGACGGCCAGGGTCTGCGCGGTCCCGAAGCTCATCGCGAGGGCCAGCACATGAGGGGCTATGTTCTCGAATTCCGCTACGTGCCTGCGCGGATCGTAGGCGGTGTCGCGGGTGTAGGTCGCGATGTCGATCTCGTATCCGCCGATGCCACCCTGCTTGTTCACCTCGTTCCAGAACGCGAGTTGTCCGTCCTGCAGCGACTTTCCGAGCGGAGCGAAGGGGCCGTTGTTCAGGTCCGACAGAACACCCAGATAGATACAGCCCTTGTCGCGGTGGATCGCGTGCGGGCACGCCTCGCGGGTGACACCGGGGGCGGCGGCGGGCTCGGAAGCCGAACAGCCGCCGGTCAGGACGAGCCCGAGCGCGAGGGGGGCGGCCACGAGACGCAGCAGCCGACGGAGATTACGGTGGAAAGGCATGTCTCGCTCGCTTACGGCTGCACGCAGGGCTCGGTGAGGGTGACGCGGTCCTGGGTCGGGCCGTGATAGTCGGTCGCCAGGGTCTTCGCGCCCAGCGGCGCGGTCTGATCCGGCGCTTCGATGACCGCTCGCTGCCGGGTGAGGTCGGGTTTCGCCGCGCCGTAGGTGTATTCGGGTATCGCGCCCTCGTAGTCGACGCGCAGGCCGTGGACGGCTTGACGGACGCCCTTGCGGGTCAGCTTGCCTTCGTTGACCGCTCGGGTGAGTAGCGCCTTCATCGGATAGGAGAACATCCACCCGGCGCTGTAACCCCAGGTAGAGGGCTCGCGAGTCGCCGAGGCCCTGGCCTTCTTGGCGCCGGCGCTGATGCCGTCCCAGCCGTCCAGCGGCGAGGTCATGTTGTAGCGCGTCGTGATCGCCGACGCAGCAGGACTTTTCAGCAGGCCGCCGTTCCAGGTCGGGCCCGAGCCGAGAAATCTGCCCGGGAAACCGGCCAGCGCCGCTTTGCCCATGATCTCGCCCGCCTCGGCGGGCCCGGTGGCCAGGAGCACGAGATCGGCTCTGGCATTGAGGATCTTGGCGACCGCGGCGTCCTGGTTGCCGATCTGGGTGTTCGGCTCGGTGTCGATCTGCGCCACCATGTCGACGCGGTTGGCGGAGGCCCATTTCTTGGCGCCGGTGGCGTAGTCGCCGCCGTAGTCGCCCTGATAGCTGACCGTGACGATCGAAGACGGCTTCGCTTGGTGCTCGGCGATCCAGTCCAGGGCGATGATCGCCTCGGAACAATAGGAGTAGCCGGACTCCAGCAACAGGCCCTTGTCGCTGTTCTCGAATTGCCAACCCGACCACAGGGTTCCGGCAATGGCGATCATGTTCGCCGCGTCCATCTCGGGAAGTACCTTCTGCGTCTGCACGGTGCCGAAGCTCATGGCGAGCGCGAGGACGTGCGGCTCGATTCGCCGGTACGCCTCGGCGTGCTTCTGCAGATCGTAGTTCGTGTCCTCGGTGTAGGTGGCGATGTCCACCTCGTATTTGCCGCCGATGCCGCCCGCTTCGTTCACCGCCTTCCAGAACGCCAGCTGGCCGTTGTGAATGTCCTTGCCCAGCGCGGCGAACGGCCCGCTCGTGAGATCGGAGAGCACGCCCAGGTAGATACACCCCTTGCGGGAGTCGATCGCGTTCGGACACGGATCGGCGGTGACACCGGGTTCGGACGCGGCGGCCGACTTGTCGCTCAGGGCGGAGCACCCGGTCAGGACGAGTCCGGCGATGACGGTGAGGGCGGACAGGCGCAGCAACCTGTCCCGAATGGTGCGAACTGCCAAAGTGTTTCCTTAGTCTGAAATCGAGATCCGCTGCTCAGAGCCGATCGTACGGCTCGTGCAGTGTAAGTCGGGTTCCTCGCCGGGCCCGGAGAACCGGCTACCAGCATCCGGGAAGGATGGGGTCTACGAGCGGGCGGTGACGGGGATCCAGGTGAGCTGCGTGCCGTGACCCCCGGACCATATCGGAGGAACAGAGAACACGGTGCGTTCTCGACACCGCCCGAGGGTAGGAGGTTCCGGCCCGGGAACGCGGTGACCCCGAATGCCTCCTCCGACCCGCGGTGCCCACCCACCTCACTGGCGTCGGTGGCCCCGGCCGACGCCGTCGAGTGTGGGGATGGCCACGACCGGATATCGGGATGATCCGGCCTCTCGCCGGTGTTAATATGAACAGCCCGGCAAGGCGCCGGACGTACGGGGCTGAACGGTTTCGACTGCGTACGTAGATCTAGGGGAAGCGTGTCGGTGCAGGCAAGAGACCACCGTAAGCGTCGTTGCAACCAATTAAGCGCCGATTCTCATCAGCGCGAGTACGCTCTCGCTGCCTAACCAGCGAAGCGTCTCTGTCGGCCCGGGGCATGCCCTCGGCTCCGGTGCCGGCATCAGCTAGAGGGCTAACCGTCCTACTCGGTCGCGGAGTAGGACGGGACATCGAACAGCGACTGGGATCGTCATCCGGGCTTGTTCGCGGGACCCGGAGATCCGAGTAGAGGCATAGCGGACTGCACACGGAGAAGCCCTGGAGACGCGGCGGAGGACCCGGGTTCGATTCCCGGCAGCTCCACGACAAGGCCCCTCACTTGCATCGCAGGTGAGGGGCATTTTCATGCCGCTACGTCGGTCTCTTCCCGGGCCGTGCCCACATTTGCCCACTTCTCGGCGGCAGCGCGCAGACCTTCGCTCATCCGATCGGCCACGTCGTCGAGATCGTGCTCGAACAAGTGCCCGTAGTTGTCGAGCGTCATCGTGGCTGTCTTGTGCCCGAGCTGCCGTTGGGAGTTGCGGAGCTGCGACCCGCTCCTGCTGGAACTGCTGAGGAGGTCGTGGGAGGCGGTTGGTCAACCCTGGGTTCACGCATTCGGCTCGCCGTAGGTTGCGCCGATGTCCTGGGAACTGCTCCACCGGCTGTAGGTCGGCGACTGTGGCCAGCCGTCGGGGGAGTCCTGCCATTCCTCCTGCCTGCCGTAGGGCAGTAGGTCGATCAGGGCGAAGGAGTGGCTGAGCTGTTCGGTGCCGCGGCCGTTGGTGTGCCAGGTGCGGTAGACGGTGTCGCCGTCGCGGAGGAATACGTTGACCGCGAACCCTGCGCCGGGCGGTGCGCCGACATCGGCGCCGAAGGAACTGTTCGCGGTGGAATACCAGGCCATCTTGTTCCCGACCCGCCGCTTGTAGGCGAGTGCCTCTTGAATCGGGCCTTGGGTGACGATGACGAACCGGGCGTCGTAATTGCTCAGGAACTCCAGCCGGGTGAACTGCGAGGTGAATCCGGTGCAGCCCCCGCACTGCCACTGCTCGCCCGGAAACCACATGTGGTTGTAGACGATCAGTTGCGACATACCGCCGAAGAGGTCGGCCAGCTGGACCGGTCCCTCTTCGCCCTCGAGGGTGTAGCCGGGCATCTCGACCATCGGCAGGCGGCGGCGCTGAGCGGCGATCGCATCGAGTTCCCTGGTCGCGGCCTTCTCCCGGACGCGCAGCGCTTCGAGTTCGCGCTGCCAGGTATCGGCGTCGACGACGGGCGGCAGTGCTTGAGTGCTCATAGGGTCCTCCCTGTCCGGGTTCATAGCTCGAGGGCTGTAGGTGTAGACCCCGCCCGCTCGCAGAACTCATCGGCGACCGGCTACTTCCTCTCTATCGGGGCCTCCCACCCGCCTTCCGCTGACCGGAAAACGGCAAATCGGGGAAAACGGGCGGATTCTGTTTGGTTGCTGACTGTGGTGGAATTGCCGGAGTAATGTCCACTGAGCAGGGAAAATGGGGTGTTTGCCCCCCGGTATCTGGATGGCTGCCATGAAGCTCGAAGCCGAGATTCGCAACTTCTCCCGAGATGGGAGCGGGGGGCTTGGGAGGCTGACATGACTGCGGGAATCGCGGGTAACGGGATGCGGTCGATCCTGCGTGCCGCCTGTGTGAGCGTCGGGATAGATGCGAGCGATGCCGAACCGGTGGGGTCACAGGGGACCTATCGGTTGCGCGGCGGGCTCGTCGTGCGGATCGGCGAGCGGGGACAGAAACTCGCGACCGGGCGGGAAGTCGCGGTCGCTCGATGGCTGGAGACCTGCGGGGTGTCCGCGGCGCGCGTGGTCGCGAATATTCCGCAGCCGGTAGTGGTGGACGGCCGGCCGGTGACCTTCTGGCAGGAGCTGCCGCCGCATCACTCCGGCACGCCCGGCGAAGTCGCCAGGGCGCTGGGACAGCTGCACCGGTTGCCGCTGCCGGGGTTCGAGCTACGCCGGATGTCGCCCCTGGCCCGGGTGGAGGAGGAGATCGCCGCCGCGCACACGGTGACCGAGGATGACCGGCGCTGGCTGGGCAAACACTTGGAGGAACTGCGCGGCCGCTGGAAGGCGCTGCCGAAGGGGCTGCCGTGGTCGGTGATCCAGGGTGGCGGCTGGGAGGACGGCGTGGTGGTCGGCGACGACGGCGACGTCATCCTGGTCGGCTTGGGGCAGGCGATGATCGGCCCGCCGGAGTGGGACCTGGTGCACACGGCGATCGAGTGCTGGACCGCGGGCGAGTTCACCGCTTCGCAGTACGCCGAATTCTGCGCCGGGTACGGCCGCGACGTGATGCGCTGGGACGGCTTCTACCTGCTGCGCGACATCCAGGAGTTCCGGATGGCCTTGCAGTCGATGCGCGCCGCCACCGTCGACCCCGCCTATCAGCGGCAGGCGATGCGCCGCCTCGCATACATCCGCGGCGACGAGGGCATGCGGCCGTGGCCCGAGTGGGCGACCCTCGAATAGCTCGCCCGCCACGCCGCGACCCGTGGTCTCCGAACGGATGGCAGGCAGGGAGGACGTGGCCCAGGTGCCCGTCCCCGGCCAGGGGCGATGCAGTACCTGGGCAACGTCCGCCGGGGCGGTAGCGGCGAGCCGGTGATCAGCCCTGCTGAGTAGGGACGACGACGAGCTCGGCGATGTTGACGTGCTCGGGCACGCCGACCGCGTAGGCGATCGCGTCGGCGATGTCGCGGGGTTCCAGGATCTCGATCGCCGTGCGCCACTGTTCCAGCCCGGCGCGCTGTTGTTCGTCCTGCATCCCCGCGCCGAGTTCGGTGCCGACGAAGCCGGGTTCGATGTTCTTGACCCGCACGCCGCGCGGCCCGAATTCTGCCCGCAGGTTGCGGGTCAGGTGCGCGACCGCGGCCTTGGTGGCGGTGTACACGGCGTAGTTGGGGAAGACCGTGTGCCCGCCGATCGAGCCGACCAGCACCAGATCCGCTTGCCCGCCCCGTTGCGCGGCCGCGAGCAGGTCGTCGATGAACGCTCTCGCGGTGTAGAGCAGGCCGGTGATGTTGGTGCCGACCATCTGGTCCCACTCGTCGGTGAGCGCGGACTCGAACGGTGCGGCGAGCATGACGCCCGCGTTCGCGACGACCAGGTCGACGGAACCGAATGCCGCCCGTACGGTGGCCGCGGCGTCTCGCGTGGACTGCTGGTCGCCGACGTCGGCGAGCACCGCGAGCGCGTCCGCGCCGATCTCGGCGGCGAGTTCTTCGATGCGATCCTTGCGCCTGCCCAGCAGGGCGACCTTCGCGCCGCCTCGCGCGAGCTGTCGCGCGGTGGCCGCGCCGATTCCACTGGATGCTCCGGTGACGACCGCGACGCGGCCGGTGAGGTTGTTTGTCATGTCCACAACGTTGCGCGCCCGCGCGGCCGCCCGACAGGCTGCGGTCTTCCTGGTAGTCGCGGGGCCACCCAGGCTCACGTCGGCTCACCTAGGCTCGGATCATGGACTCCGACAATCGACTGGGCGCTTTCCTGCGTGCGCGCCGCGAGCTGGTGCGGCCGGAGGATTTCGGGATGTCCGGTGGTGGTCAGCGGCGGGTCGCCGGACTGCGCAGGGAGGAGATCGGCCTGCTCGCGGGGGTCACATTTCGGTTACGCACTCCTCAAATTGTGCGGGAAAGGCGACGATGTCACCTCTGCCTACACAGCCCCGTGATTCGACGCGGCAAGAGCACGAATCCTGTTGGATCGGTTAGGCAGTGGTCGAACCGGGAGCCGAGGAGTCGAGAGCGCGCCGACAGCCATCAGCAATACGGCAGCTGGGAGTGATGTCACTGCCGCGATGCCTCCGCGGACGAATACCCGGTCCTCGGATTCCCCTGGCAGGCCCGGGGCGGCTCGAAACTGAAGAGGAGGTGCTCGAGGACTGCCTGGTCAGGGCCGATGAAGGGGTCCGCGTCGGGTGCCGCGGCGAGCATGTCGAGGAACTGGGAGGTGCGATCCATGGCGGGTGGCAGATGGGTGCCGAGGAGCAGGGGCGGGTCGAATGATCGCAGCGTGGTGAGGGTGTCGAGGTATTTGGCGTGGTCGACGGTGTGTACCCAGGGACTGTCCACGGTGGCCCAGAGGAGTTGGCGGTCGCGTAGGTCGGTCTTGTCGAGGTAGGCGACGTCGGGGCAGGTGGCGAGGTCCGCGGAGGGCATCGGAGCGCCGAAGCAGTCCGAGGTGAAGCAGGCGCCGGTGTGTTCGTCGTAGCAGCCGGTGGTCGACGGGTTGTCGAACAGCGGTGGACGGAAGGCGGTCAACCGGCGGTCGCCGACGTCGAGTGATTGGCCCGGATTGAGTAGGTAGACGCGCTCCAACGGGACCGGAGCAGCCATCGACATGATGCCCATCCCGAGGAACGTGGTGATCAGGCGGGCGCGCGGCGCGGCGTCGAGCAGTTCGTGCAGCGCACCGGTGTGGTCTCGGTCCGGGTGGGTGATCCAGATCCACTCGACATCCCCCGGGTCCAGCACCGACCCGAGGGTGTCCATGAAGCCGCGGCCGGGCAGGCTCAGGCCGGTGTCGATGACCACCGGCTCGGCCGCGTGCAGGACGAAAGCGTTGACCGGGACGAACCCGATTCCGGGCACCTGCTGATAATCGCTGAGGATGCTGATGTCACGACCGATGCAGTTGATGTCCATGACAGTTCACTCCTGGTCATCGAAGTCGACCCGGATCCGCCAACGCGCGATGGTCGACAGATCCTCGGCGGTCGGGGCGTAGCCGCGGCTGGTCTTCAGTCCGAGCTCGAATGGTGACGCGCCGTTGTCGAGTGCCTTGCGCATAGCCGTTCCCAGCTCCTGCGGCGTAGACGACACCAAGACCGCCCGGCCGTGCCGGACGCGTCCTTGCCGGGTCACCGCGACCGGTATGGAATCGGTGAAGTTCAGCCGCCACGGCCGTTCAGTGAAAACCGTCGGCACGCCGTCGATCGTGTGCAGGCATACCGGTACTCGTAGCGCCTTGCCGCTGCGTCGGCCGGTGAACTCCAACAGGGCCTGCAGGGCGATGCGCCGCCCCAGTACCGGATTGGTGAGAACCCGCCGGACGAGTGGGTTGATCATGCGCATGAGGGCCGGGGGTGGCGGGGCCAATCGGACCCGCGTCGTCGTTGTTGTCATCGCTGACTCCTTTGTTACCGACGACGCTAGGGACCTGCCGGCCGCCTCGAAATACCACAAACTTGGCATTTCGGGACGTACACGCCCGGTCGTACTGTTGGCTGATGAGCGCGGATACCTTTCAGCGCGCAGCCGACAAGATCAGCCGGCTGTGTACCGAGCCTCGAGATCTGGTGTCGCTCTGGCAGGAGTCGACCGAAGTCCTCGCACGCGCCGTCCCGCACTTCTGGACACCGTGCTTCTACACGCTGGACCCGGCCTCACTGCTGATGACCAGCCACTTCCATCACGGTCTCGACGAGTTCCCGAGCGATTGGCTGGTCAGCGAGTATTACGCTGACGACGTCAACCAGCTCGCTGACGTGGCCCGCTCGAAGTCGGGCATCTCCACCCTGCACGAGCTGACCGGCGGCGACCCGTCGAGCAGCCCCCGGTGGCATCGGAACATGACCATGGGCGGCGACCAAGAGCTCGTCACCCGCCTGCGGACCCGCTCCGGTGAGGTCTGGGGTGCGCTCGCGCTCTATCGCGAACCTAAGGCGCCGATGTTCACCGAGGACGAGAAAGGCTTCGTGCAATCTGTGGCGCCCGCACTCGCCGAGGGCGCCCGCGCGGCGTTGTTGCTGGGGCAGGCGCGTCAACCCGACTTCGCCGATTCACCGGGTTTGCTGATTCTCGATCACACCGGAGACATCGAATCCACCACACCAGGTGTCGCACATTGGCTTTCGGAACTCCCGGACGGCGATCCGGACACCGGCAGACTACCGTCGTCGGTGCTCTCGCTGGCCGGTCGAACGCTGCGCGCGGCCGAGCACCCGCGTAGCGGCGACATCACCGTGGCCCGGGTGCTGTCACGCAGCGGCGCCTGGGTCGTCTTGCACGGCGCCTGCCTCGACTCAACCGGTCACCGGCGCATCGCGATCATCATCGAGCCCGCCGCCCCGGGTCGGCTCTACCCGCTGTTGATGTCCGCCTACGGCCTGACCGAGCGCGAAAAGGACGTCACCCGGCTGGTCCTGCAAGGCGCGTCGACTTCCGAGATCGCCACCGACCTGGTGGTCTCCGCCTACACCGTCCAGCAGCACCTCAAAAGCATCTTCGGCAAGACCGGCGTCCACAGCCGCCGCGACCTCATCGGCAAGGTCTTCTTCGCCCACTACGAGCCCCGATTCCGCGACAACGAAGCCCGAGTCCGCAACGACCAACCGCTCCGCGGCGAACCGTGGCTGACGTGAACAGCGCGGTCCGTGGCTTCCTCCGTCAGGGTGACTGCGAGCCATGGAATGCACGTCCGCACATGCCGATTTCAGTGCGTTTCCTCCGGCGCGACTGGCCTTCGTGGCTCTCACGTACTCATAGTTGCGGTCAGCATGATGGACTCGTCGGATGGAGAAAGCCATGGGTCTCGACACTCATTTCGCCCGGCGAGCACAAGACATGGAGCTGAAGCCGATCGACCCCAACCGGCTTCCCGAGCGTGAATACCTCCGACAGTTCGCGGCGCGCCCGGCATGTTCATCGGCTTCACCAGCGTTCGTGGCGTGACGTGCTTCCTCGACGGTTACGACTATGCCGCGCGGCGATCAGGCAGTCCGGGCCTTGATGGCTTCCGCGACTGGCTTCTTGCCAATCACCTTCGCCGCCGAAGCAGCTTCGCCTGGCCCGGTCTGGTCAAGCAGATCGCGCTGCCCGAGTGGGACTTCGTCACAGACCTCAGTCCCGAGCAGGAAATCCACACCCTCGAGGTTCTGTTCGACCTGCTCGATCGATTCCTGGCAGAACGTGAAGCCGTAAGCTGAATATCCGCTTCTGCCGCCTACCGCGCGACCGGCCAGCCTCTCCGGCACAGGCAATGCCGCCTCCGCGCAGCCTTGATCGGCTGACCGGCTCGGTGGTGGGACTGAGCGAGGAATTCTGAGGTGCTCTTTGCGCTGGGTGGCGCCGGGGCTACTGCGCCTGATGGAGGCGTGGCCGCACACGCCCGCGGTGGTGCTCGGCAGATACTTGGACGTCCTGGCGGCGAATCCGCTGGCCGCGGCCGTCAATTCGTGCTCGGTTCCGGGCGTCAATCAGGTGCGCATGGTCTTTCTCGATCCCGAGGCGCGCGATCTCTACGGTGACTGGCCGACCATCGCGGCCGATACCGTCGCCAGCCTGCGGGCGACCGCGGGCGCGGACCTGGACGATCCGCGATTGACCGAGCTGGTCGGGGAGCTGTCGCTGAAGAGCGAGGAGTTCCGGCAATTGTGGGCGCGCCACGACGTCCGGGTGAACACCGCGGGCGTCATACACTTCCGCAACCCCATGGTCGGGGACCTCACGTTGTCCTACGAGACGTTCAGCGTCAACGGCGCGCCGGGCCAAATACTCATCGCCTACCACGCGGAACCGGGTTCACCCTCGGAGCGATCGCTGGCGCTGCTCGGCAGCTTGATCGCGGACGACGGGGAGACGACCGGTGCCGAGCGCCGTGACGCCGGTGCGTCTCGGCCACAGCGCTGAGCGAGTCCGTCCCCGATCGGCCGACTCAATCCTTCGCTTCGGTCCGTGTCGCCCCCGCCGACGCCGCCACCACACACCCGACGCCCGCCCACTGTCCCAGATTCATGACCTGACCGAGGACGACCAAGCCCGCGATCGCCGCGACCGCGGGCTCCAGGCTCATCAGGACACCGAACACGCGGGGCGGAATCCGCCGCAGCGCTTCCAGCTCCACCGAATACGGCAACACCGATGACAACATCGCCACCGCGAATCCCGCGGCGAGCACGGCGGGCTGCAACAGCGCGGCGCCCGCATCGATCACGCCGACCGGCAGCATCACCACCCCGCCGAATGCCATGGCGAGCGCCAGTCCGCCCCCGCCGCTGGTCCGTTCGCCGAGGGCGGCGCTGAGCAAGATGTAACCCGCCCAGCACGCCGCCGCGGCCAGCGCGAACATCACCCCGACCCAGTCCACGTCTCCATCCGCCCGGGTGAGCAGCAGCACCCCCGCCCCGGCCAGCGCCGCCCACAGCGGGTCGATCCAGCGCCGCGATCCGGCCAGCGCGACGGTGAGCGGTCCGAGGAATTCGATGGTCACCGCCATACCGAGGGGGATCCGGTCGATCGCCTCATAGAACGAGAGGTTCATCAGCGCGAGGACCCCCCCGTACCCGAGCACGACCGGCAGCGCACCACGCCCCACCCGTAGCGACGAACGCCAGATCACCAGCAGGACGATCCCGGCGAAGACCAGCCGCAGCGTGACCGCCCCGGCCGCGCCGGTCGCCGCGAACAGCTGCGTGGCCACCGCCGCGCCCACCTGCACGCTGACGATGCCCGCCAGCACCAGCGCCGTCGGCGGCACGCCACCGAGCCCCTGCGCGGCGACCCTGCGCCGGACGGGTGCAGGCTTCGCGCCACGCACCATCCGCTCGAAGTCGATCGCTACCACACCGCACCTCCGTCGCTCCAGGGGAAGCCCCTCGGATACACAACCACGAGGGGACGACACGACCGTCAGTCGGCACGAGACCCCGTCGCCGAGCCGGGCCGCACGCCGCCGGTGCGGTGAGCGGCTGAGGTGGCGCCGGGTCGAACACGGCGGAACCGGCCCCTCCGAGCGGGGCCACCGAGGAGGACATGCGACGACGGGATCTCGGTGCGCCGGTGCGAGCCGAATTCCGCGGTTCGCACCCCGTCGAAGCCGCGCGGGAGTGAGGATCTAGTAATCGCGTCGGTGCGCGCGGCCGGCGTTCGTTCGACGAGGAGCGACTCACGACCGATAGGACCACCCGAATGCGAAGACGAATCGGTGCGACAGCGGCGGCGATCGGAGCCGTCGCGGCGGTCACGATGGCCGAACCGCCCTGGGCTGGGGCCACGGTGACCCAGGTCGGGATGTATCCCGGCCTCAATTTCGGGTTGGTGACAAATTACGGGACGGGCTGCACCTATACCGCGCGAGCCGCCGTGACCGACGTCGTCGCACCGGTGGTGTTCTACGACAACGGCATTCCGTTCGGCGTGGTCCGGCCTTCCGGCGGCGTCGCGCTGATCGAGTGGGTGCCTGCCACGCAGGGACCGCACACCATCAGTGCTGTGCAGGAGCCGGACGCGCCGTACGTGGCGAGCATCGACCTCCCGGTCGGCGAAGGCGTCCACCTGGGCTACGCCTGCGTCGTCCGCGGCGGTTGACGGCGCCGTCCGCGGGTCCGCCGCGCCGGTGATCGGCGGTCGAGCTCGATCTCTTCGGCGGGAAGGAAATGAGCATGCGAAACAACCGGCCGATCATCGTCGGTGTGGACGGGTCCGCCGGGTCGGCGGCGGCGGTCGCGTGGGGAGCGCAGGCCGCCGCGCAGCATCGGGCGCCGTTGCGTCTGGCGCACGTGGTGGATCCGGTCGCCGACTACGGGCCCGGGGTCACCGAACCGCTCACCAGCACCGACTACGCCCGATTGGAGGGGCACGGTCGCTGGGTGCTGGACACCGCGGCCGAGGAGGCGCGCATCGCGGTCCGAGCGCTGCACGGCATCGAGATCAGCACCGAGCTGGTGCACGAGCCGGTCGGTCCGGCGCTGCTGGACCGCACCGGCGGAGCGCGGATGATGGTGGTCGGCACCCGCGGTCGCGGGACCGTACAGCGTGCTCTGCTGGGATCGGTCAGTGCGGCGCTGGCGCGCCGGGCGCGCTGCCCGGTGGTCGTGGTCCGGGAGGGCGCGCCGCTCACCGCGGAAGCCAGGAAGAAGCTGATCGTCGTCGGCGTAGACGGCACCGAGATCAGCGAACCCGCGATCGAAGCGGCGCTGCACGAGGCCTCGGCGCGGGGTGTGCCCCTGCTTGCCCTGCACGTGTGGACGGGGGTCGAACTGCCGTCGGTGAGCGCCGAACTCGCGGTGGATACCGAGAAGCAGATCGTGCTGGCGGAAAGCCTTGCCGGGTGGCAGGAGCGTTTTCCCGATGTCGAGATCCGGCGCGAGATCGTGACCGACCGGCCCGAGCGCTGTCTGCTGGAACGCTCCGGGCAGGCTCAGTTGCTCGTGGTGGGCAGCCGCGGTCGAGGCGGGTTCGCCGGCATGCTGTTCGGTTCGACCAGTCAGGCACTGCTGTTGTCGGTGGCCTGCCCCATCATGATCGTTCGCGACGTCTCGATGGCGGTCCGCTACCTGCCCGACTGAGCGTCACGCTCCGGTCGTGGAGCCCGGCCGCACGATCATCAGAACGGTGACCGCCGCCCACAGCAGGTTGAACACTCCCGTGTCCATGGCGAGACGGCGGGTCAGCGCCGGAGTGGTCCCGGTGAGGTCGGCGAGGACCTTCTGCTGCCCGGGCAGCACGAGCAGTGCCAGCACGCCGGCCGCGGCCGCGGTCAATCCGATCGACACCACCAGCCAGGTGTCGCCGAGCACGCCGAGACCGAACGCGGTGAGCACACCGAAGGCCGGGACTGCCACGCCGAGCAGGGCATAGACGCGGCAGATGCGATGCAGCGTGCCGAGGACGGCGGGGTCGTGCCCGGTCGCGGTGGCGGCGAGGGCGCGGCGGGTGGTGGCGGGAAACATGCTGGCCGCCACCGCCACCGGGCCGACGGCGATGATCACGGCGAGCACGTGGACCGAGAGGAGGAACTTCGTCACGGCGGTCGACACTAGCCAGGATCTGGTGCCAGCGGAATTGGCGAAAGTGCCACATACCGCTCGATTCTCGCCAGGGCGATGAAATGCGGATATTCGGCAGCAGCCAGTTCAGCGCATTGGCTGGAATCAGCCGGACGCCTAAACTATCGCCATGCACACCGTGGTCGTCCTCGCGCTGGACCAGGTGATCGCGTTCGATCTGGCGACGCCGGTGGAAGTGTTCGGGCGTACCTGTCTCCCTGATGGCAGGCCCGCCTATCGCGTGCTGGTCTGCGCGGGCACCCCGACGGTCGACGCCGGGCTGTTCACGATGCGAGCCCCGCGCGGGCTCGACGCGCTGGACGAAGCCGACACGATCGTGCTGCCCGGCTGTGCCGACCCGGCCGTTCCGGTGCCGGACGAGGTGATCGACGCGCTGCGCCGGGCCGCGGCCGCGGGCACCCGTCTCGCGTCGATCTGTTCCGGCGCCTTCATCCTGGCGGCGACCGGATTGCTGGACGGGCACCGCGCGACCACGCATTGGCTCGCCGCCGCGGCCCTCGCGGCCCGCTACCCGGACATCGACGTGGACCCCGACGTGCTGTACGTGGACAACGGCTCGCTGCTCACCTCGGCGGGCGCCGCGGCCGGAATCGACCTGTGCCTGCACATGATCCGCCGGGACTACGGCTCGGCGGTCGCGGCCGACGCGGCCAGGAAGTCGGTCGTCCCGCTGGAACGGGAAGGAGGACAGGCGCAGTTCATCGTGCACGACCAGCCGCCGACGCCGCGCGGCTCGGCGCTGGAGCCGGTGCTGCGGTGGATCCAGGACAACTCCGCACGGGATCTCACCCTCGACGACATCGCCGCCCAGGCCGGAATGAGCACTCGGACGCTCAACCGGCGGTTCCGCGAGCACACCGGGACCACGCCCCTGCAGTGGCTGCTGCGTGCGCGAATCCGCCGGGCCCAGCATCTGCTCGAAGCCACCAGCCACCCGGTCGACCGGATCGCGGGCCAGGTCGGCTTCGGGTCGCCCACCGCGTTCCGCGACCGCTTCAAGCGGGTGGTCGGCACCAGTCCGCACAACTACCGCGCGGCGTTTCACGGCTCCGATGCGAACCTGTCCGGCTAGGGCGGGGGCGGCCCGGATGGGGCGCGGCGACGGCGGTCGCGCCGACCGATGAGTTCTCGCGCGTCGTCCCGTCGGATCAAGCGACATCGCAATACCGATCCAGGAGCAACGCACATGAGGAAAATCACCGCCGGTCTGTTCATCGCCCTCGACGGCGTCATCGAGGATCCGCAGGACTGGCACTTCCCCTACTTCGACGACGCCATGGGCGCGGCGGTCGACGCCCAGCTCGGCGCCGCCGACACCCTGTTGCTCGGCCGCAAGACCTACGACAGTTTCGCGGGCGCGTGGCCGGAGCGCGAAGCGGCCGGCGGCCCGGACGCCGCGTTCGCGAAGAAATTGGGCGACGCGCGCAAGATCGTGGTGACCCGGCAGGATCTCGACTTCACGTGGCGCAACTCCGAAGTGATCGACGGCGATCTGATCGACGTGGTGACGGCGCTGAAGAATGAGCCGGGCGGCGACATCGGCATGAGCGGCTCGGTCTCGGTCGTCCGTCAGCTCCTGGCCGCCGGTTTGCTGGACGAGTTGCACCTGCTGGTGCACCCGATCGCGGTCGGGAAGGGCGAGCGCCTGTTCCAGGACGGCGCGGCCACGGTCCCGCTGCGCCTGCTGTCCTCGGAGGCTTTCGCCACCGGCGTGCTGCATCTGGTCTACACCCGCGACGAGGTCGCGTCCACCGCGTCCTACGACGACGCGAAAACCCATCTTTCGCAAAGCGTTCAGTAGGCGCAGTCGTCCGGCCCGGGGGTGTCGGCGGCCGTGGCGCGAACCGCTAGTGTCCCAGCGTTTTCGCGACGATGCCCCCGGTGACGGCTTTGATGAGATAGCTGGTCGAGTCGTGTGGCGACGCGCCGTTGTCGAAATGCTGTTCGGTGACCGGGATGACGGCGCTGCCGGGGTACGGCGGAAAGAATGAAGCGAGGTCGAGGTGCGCCGCTACGAGGTCGTCCTCGTCGACCAAGTTGTGCCATTCCGTCACCGATTTCGGCACGGTGCTCGGCTGGGGGCGCAGGCGGTCGTACACGACCGAGCGCAACCCGAGCGGCGAGCCCATGGTCAGCAGGGTGACCGGATGGTCGGTGCGGTGCAGCGCCTCGTAGGCCACCACGCTGCCCAGCGAGTGCGCGATGACCAGGCGGGTGTCGGGACCGACCTGCTCGAGCACCTGCTGCTGGGCGTATTCCCGTACGTCGTCGTCGGTGAAATACCGGGCGACCTGGGACAGGGCGCGGATGACGAACTTCTGCGCCAATCCGAAACCGAACGGCGCGAACCAGCGCAACCGCATCAGCGCGTTGAGCGCGGGCCGCAGTCTCGCCTGCGCTCCCTGCGCCACCGCGTCCGGCGGCGGGAGAGTGCCGAGGCGACGGGCCGTCGCCCGGTCACGCTCGTCGCCCGCGTGCGCGGCGGCCGTCGCCAGCCACTCGGCGGCGAGCTGTTCCATCAGGTCGAGCTGGGCGTCGTCGGGTTCGATCCCCGCGCCCTGCGCGCCCTCGACCAGGAAACGATTGCCGTAGAAGGCCATCCGGGTCGACAAGTCGCCGGGAGAACCGTTGCGCCACAAGCGGTCCGCCAGCTCCGGCGCGCCGTGATTGCGGACGCCTCCCGCGAGTCCGGGCAACCAGCGCGCCTCCAAGGTGTCGGCCGATTCCTGTTCCTGCGCGATGCCGTGTACAAGGACGATCGTCGCCAATGTCCCCACCCCTTTCGATCCCCGGTGTCGCCGAACAGTGTCCCTCATCGCGGCCTGCTCGTCAGCACGGGCCATCTTTCGGGCCGGTGCCGCCTGGGAATCGCTTTGCCGAGTGGCCCAATCGAATTGGCGAGACCGAACGGCACACGTTCGGCGATCGAGTGTTGGGGGAGACCGATCCCGAGCTGCCGGCCGAGCGGGAAGCAGGGTCGCTCCACCGCGCACATCATGGCGCTCCCGGCGTCGATCGACACACGGTCAATGCAATGAAACGCTGATTCTTTCTTTGACTCATCATCGGAAGGGTCGACGATGACCAGATCGGAGGGGCGCGGCCCGGGCAAGACGGTGCGCATCGCGATCGTGACCTTTCCCGGGATGACCGCGTTCGACGCGATCGGCCCGTACGAGGTGCTGCGTTTCGCGCCGGGCGCGGAAATTCGCTTCGTCTGGCATGAGCCGGGGCCGATCATGACCGACAGCGGGGTGCTGGTGCTGGGCGCCACCCATTCGTTCGGTGAGACGCCCACACCCGACATCTGCTGGTTCCCGGTGGCCCCGGCTCGGCGGCGGCTGCCGTCGCTGACGCGTTGCTGAGCTGGCTGCGGCGAGCGCACAAGGGCACCTTGTGGACGACCTCGGTCTGCGGGACGGAAGAATCGCCACCGCCGCGGGGGTATCCGCGGGCATCGATCTGGCGCTGTGGCTGGTGGGGGAAGTCTTCGGTGCCGAGCAGGCACAAACCGCTCAATTGATCATCGAGTACGACCCGCAACCGCCGTACGACGCGGGTCACGTCGGCAAAGCATCGCGCGCCGTGCGGCTGTCCGCCACCGCCCAGCAGGCCCGGACCGTGGTGGAACCGGGGAACTTCGGAGAATTCGCCAGATTGTCGGCCGCCGTGCCGCAGCTGGCGTGGCGCAGTGCGATCCGTCGGGTGCGCGCACGCGGGAAGATGCTCAGGCGTCCCGCCACTTGATCGAGCAACCCATGCTCGGTCGGTGCGGTTCGGGGGCGGGCTCGCCTGCCAGCACGGCTTCGACCGCCGTGCGCAAGTCGTTTCCGGTCAGCGGCTTCCCGTTTCCGGGCGTCGATTCGTCGAAGGCGCCGCGGTAGGCGAGCCGGAGGTTCGCGTCGTAGAGGAAGAAGTCGGGAGTGCACGCGGCGCGAAAGGCCCGGCCCACGTGCTGCTGCTCGTCGACGAGATAGGGGAAGGTCCAGCCCGCGCGGATCGCTTGGTCGCGCAGCCGCAGCGGTGCGTCGTCCGGGTAGGCGGACGCGTCGTTGGTGCAGATCGCCACGGTGGGCATGGACGGCAGGGAATCGACCAGTTCGCCGAGCGCCGCCTCGATGTGCTTGACGTAGGGGCAGTGGTTACACGCGAAGACGACCAGTAGTCCGGGGCCGGCCGCGAAATCGTCCCGGGAGTAGATCCGCTGGTCGAGGTCGGGAAGCGAGAAGTCGGGTAGCGCTGTGCCGATGGGGACCATGTGTGAGGTATGCGCCATGGTGTGCCTTCCGTCGGGATCGCAGAGGACAGCGGGAGCCTAACCCCGTGTCGTCCGATTCGTCGGAAATACGCCGCTGAGCCGTCAGTCGGCGTGGCGGCCGTCCGAACCGGTCAGATCGGACGGATCGGTGTTCGCTCCGCACAGCACCACGCATACGCGTTGGCCCGGGCGAGGCCGGAACGCGGGCTCGTCGCCGAGGATCGCCGCCAAGGCGGTCGCCGCACCGTGCTCGACGGCGATGCGGCGTTCCTCCCACAGCTCGTGGCGCGCTGCGACGATCGCGGCGTCCTCCACGAGCACCGACGCCACGTCGTAGTGTCGCGCGGCCGCCAGCGCCAGTTCCGAGGCCCGCCGGGCACCGAGCGAGTCGGCGGCCACCGAGTCGACCTCCACGTCGACGACCTTCCCGGCCGCGATCGCGGCATGCAGTGCGCGGCAACGGGCGGGCTCCACGGCGACGGTTCGGACACCATAGTGATCGGCGGAGGTGGCCACACCCGAGAACAGCCCACCGCCGCCGACGGCGACCACGACGGCCCCGAGATCCGGGATCCGCTCGCGGATCTCCGTCATCAGCGTGCCCGCGCCTGCGGCGATGAGCGGGTGGTCGTAGGCGTGGGAGAGCAGGGCGCCGGTGGTGTCGGCGAATTCGCGACTGGCCGCGAGCGCGTCGGCGTATTGCGTCCCCACCAGATGGACGTCGGCGCCGTAGGAGTTGAGCCGGTCCACCTTGACCCGCGGGGCGGTGGTCGGCAGGAACACCGTGGCCGGAATCCCCTGACTGCGGGCAGCCCACGCACAGGCGAGTCCGGCGTTGCCGCCCGAGGCGATCGTCACGCCCACCCGCGGGAGCGTGCCGTTCTCGCGATGCGCGAGCAAGAAGTTGAGCGCGCCGCGGGCCTTGAAGCTCCCGGTGTGCTGGAGGAACTCCAGTGCGAACCACAGTTCGCCCGCCTGGTCGGCCTGCGCCACCGCCACCGGCCTGACCAGTCCGCTCACCCGTTCGGCGGCGGCCTTCACGTCGCTGTGGGTCAGTTCCACGCGGCTCCTCGGGACATGGTCGTGCGCCGCCGCTCAGAACTCGCGGCGATGCGGGACGAACTCCAGGGTGAGCAGGGCGGCGGCCGCGATCACCACGTCCCGCCAGCGGACCAGGACGTAGCGCTGATCGGACAGCGCGTGGAACTTCCGCAGGAAGCGGTAGAGCGATTCCAGCCGGATCAGCGGATCGGCCAGGTGCGCCAGCACATAGAACAGGGTGGCCGTGCGCGATTTGTCCTTTTCGGCGAACAATTCCGGGAACGGGGCGAACGCCAGGGAGATCCGATGGATGTCATGCGCCGCGGCGTAGTCGACCAAGTCGACGATCATGCGTTCGTCGAGGCCGTTTGGCGCGTCCTTGCGCCGCCACGGGACGTCCAGGCTCAGCTCCCGTCCGCGCCCGGAAATGCCGTAGCGCTGGAAGCCCACGGGACTGCCGTCCGCGTCGTTGGCGATGACCACCAGCATGTTCGGATTCCGCCCGTCGAGCAGATGGTCGAGGATCATCGAGAAGCCGCGAGTCTGCCTGCCGCGGCGCCATTCGTCGACGATGGCCAGCAACTCCTCGCGCCGCGCCGGGGTGAGGGCGGACTCGTACACCACCTCGGTGGTGACACCGAAATTCCTGGTGCGGCTCACGGCTTGGCGCAGATTGCGGAACTTGCGTCCGACGAGGTTGAACTCGTCCACGTCGATCGCCACGTCGCGGCCGATCGGCACCGCGCGCAGCCCGCGATGCGCCAGTGCCCACATCTGCCACAGCTCGGTCAGTTCCGGGCTCGCGCCCAGCACGGCGACGCGCCAGCCATGGTTGACCGCGAAGTCGGAGAACGCCGCGACCAGTTCGGGGAATGCCGCGCGATCGCCGATCGGGTCGCCCGCGACGACGGCGATGCCGAAGCGGGTGCGATAGCCGATCGCGGCGGTCGAGGACGCGTTGAAGAAATAGGCTTTGGACGAGTGCAGGGCGAAGGGAGCCAGCGGGTCGCCCTCGGTGCGGCCGATCAGTTCGGCCACTCGATACACCTCACCGGGCTGCGGTCTACCGGCGCGCGGCAGCACCACGACGAAACCGGTGGCGGCCAGCAGGACGAATCCGGCATCGGCATGCTCGGCGCGGTAGGCGAGATGCGCGACGGCGAGCACCAGGACCGCGGCGGTGACGTGCGGAAGCGTGATCGGCCTGCGCAGGTGCAGTCCGCGTGCGACGAAGACCCCGGACAGCGCGAGCCCGACGAACCAGCCGTGGTCGGCCCCCTCTTGCGCGGTCAGGTTGGACTCATAGGCCAGGATCAGCGCGATCAGCAGCGCCACCGTGATCAGTGCGGCGCGCGTTCCGGGGGTGGTGGTGAAGGCGGCTGCCCGGTAGCCGCCGAGTGTGGTGGCGCGCAGGGCGCGCGAGCTGGAGGTTCCCCGACCGTCAGGCACGACCGAACTCCGCCCTGCCTTCGCGCTTCGTTACCCACGACAGCTTCGCCATGGTGGCCCTCCACATGATCGCCTACCGAACACACTATGCGGCCCCCTTGGTCCAGGGGAAACACCTTTCCGAAACCAGCCGGTAGGCGGCACGAACCAAGGCGTTACAGACCAACGGCGCTGCACGGCAAACATCGGATGAATCTTGTTTATTCCTTCGTCGCCGAAGTGATCGGTCCGGGGGAGCGAACGGTCACGGTGGAGTCGCGGGTCGGCCCGTCGTGGGAAACGGTCGAGTCGTACATGGTGATGCCGTGCCGCGCGCCGGGTAGCCCACGGACGTTTGGACTGCGAGCCGATTGCCCGAATGTCGGCAGAGGTCATCTCAAGGAATCTGCAATTCAACCCTATTTCCTTCTCTGCGGGGCGCTTTCGGGCAATTGCGGCCCAATTGCCGATTTATCGGCGTGTATCCGAGATTTTCCTCCTTTCCGTTGACATGCTCAGTGCCTGGCTGCTCCGAACCAACCGCCTGATGAGTGGGCGCGACGAGAGGTCCGACTGTGAAACTGAGCTGGATGGCGATTCCCGCGCTGGTCGCTGCCGCTGTGTCCGGATGTTCCGACGACACCTCGGCGAGTGAGGCGGCGACCGCGACGAGTGCCGCCGCCGCCCCGAACGCTCCGGCGACGACGACCGGGGTGCGCGACGAGGAAGTGGCGGACGGCGGTATCCGAATATTGCTGGGCGAATCGAAGAAAGTTCCGGTGCCCACCGATGTGGTGCTCGATATTCGAGCGCCAGCCGCTTGGGGACAGGCTGCCAACGGCATTCGCTGCACGGTGACCGACAGTTCCGGGCGGAATGAAGATCTGCGCTCGTCGGACGCGAAGAAGACCGAGACGTTCGGCGGGACGGAGTGGGTGACGGTGTGGACGTTCTCCTCGGTGCCGAACAGCGACGTCACCGTGGGTTGCCGGGACCCGGAATCGAAGATCGCCGCGGACCATCGTGAGCCGTACCTGCGCGTCGTGCCGCGCGTGATCGTCCCGATCGCTGCGCCGCAGCGCTGATCCCGCAGGCCACCTGCTCAGTCGGCGCGCACGGCGACCGGCCGGTAGACGCGGGACGCCAGGGTCTGTAGCACCATCAGGCGGGTCAGCTGGTTGCGCAACCAGATGTGGCCGCCGGTGGCCGGTATCAGCATGGAACTGCTCGCCCGTACCGAGCGCTGTGCCCGCAGCACCGTGGGACGCAGGGCTTGTTCATAGCGGCGGAAGGCGATCCGGTGGTCGCCGCCCGCGGCGGCGAGTTCCGTCGCGAGCAGGTGTGCGCCTTCGATGGCCAGTGCCGCGCCCGCGCCGGACAGCAGGGTCGCGCAGTACCCGGCGTCACCGACCAGGGCGACCCGTCCGCTCGACCAGGCCGGCAGGCGGACCTGGCTCACCGCGTCGAAGTAGAAGCCGTCGTCGGCCGTGGCCTGATCGAGCAACGCGGGCACCTGCCAGGCTCGGTCGTCGAAATACGCGCGCAGCAGGGCTTTCTGGGCGTTCTCGTCGCGGTGGTCGACATCGAGCACGCGAGTCTCCCGGAAGGCGAAGAACGCCGTGGCGCCGTCGTGCGCCCCCGATCGGTAGACGCCCGCCACCTTTCCCGGCGTGTTGTAGAGCGTCACCGAGCGCGGGCGTCCGAGACCTGCGTCGACGCGGGCGGTGGCGAAGTACATGCCGAGGTGATGCAGTGCGTCCGACTCCGGTGTGACGGCGAGATTCCTGGTTCGCGAATGCAATCCGTCGGCGCCGATGACCAGATCGAACTCGGCCTGCTTGCCGCTGTCGAAGGTCACCTCGACGGCGTCCGGGCGCTGGGTGATCGCGGCGATCGAATCGCCGAACGCGAACTCGACGTCGTCGGCGGTCGCCTCGTACAGCACCTGGGCCAGGTCGCCGCGCATGATCTCGATGTCGCCGTCGGCGTTGAAGGTGCGCGTGCTCATCCCGGCGACGCGGCGATCGGTGGCGTCGACGAATGTCAGCTCGCGGATGTCGGTGGCCAGCCCGCGCAACCGTGGCAGTATGCCCATCCGCTCCGCGAGCCGTACCGAGGACCCCCGGATGTCGACGCCGTTGCCGCCCGGGCGCAGTGCCGGGCTCCGCTCGACCACTGTGGGCCGGAAGCCGTTGCGCGCCAGCCAGTACGCGAGCGTCGGTCCGGCGATGCTCGCGCCGGAGATGAGAATGCGGGGTTGGTGCGCCATGGGTGCCTCCGTGGTATCGACTGACCGTTGGTCAGTCAGAAATGTAAGGCACTGACCATCGGTCAGTCAACGGGTAGGATCCGAGGCGTGAGCGACGACACGACGACCCGCGCGCGCATCCTCGAGGTGGCCATGGACCTGTTCGGCACGCATGGTTATCACCGCACCTCGGTGCGCGCGATCGCCGAGCAACTGGGCATTTCCAAGGCGGGGGTGCTCTACCACTACCCGAGCAAGTACGACATCCTCGCGGGCTTGGCGGAGCCGTTCCTCGCGGCGATGGAGCGTACCGTCGCCGAGGCGGGCGATCCCGATCCGTGCGAGGCGCGCCGCCGGGTGATCGAAGGGTTGCTCGACGTCTTCCTCGCTCATCGCTACCTGTTGCGGCTCAACGTCCGCGATTTGGCGCTGGCCGCTCCCGGCAGCATCTTCGAGCGATTCAGCAAGGTCATGATGCAGGCGAACATCCTGGTCGCGGGACCGGACGCCAGCTTCGCCGAGCGTGTTCGCGCCACCCAGGCGGTGGCGGGGCTCAGTGACCCGGTGGTGCTGTACGCCGAGGCTCCGGTCGACCAGTTGCGTACGGAGGTGCTGGAAGGGGTGCGCCTGTTGCTGGCGCCCACGGACCGGACTCCTCCGGCAACCGTGTCCAGGGGAAGGCCGGTGGCGCTGACTCCACAGCAGGTCGAGTTCGCACGGCGGCAGCACGACGTGGAGGGTCGCGGCGTCGCCGAAATCGCACGGGAGCTGGGTGTCTCCCGTGCGACCCTCTACCGGTATCTTAAATAGCGACTTATTTTGAGACGATATTTTTGAGACGCCGCCTACGCGCGGTCGCAGGTCCGGAGTAGCGTCGGTGTCATGAACGATGTCGCCTACCGCGAGCGTCCATCGTGGTACGACGGCGCCGTGCTGTGGATCAAGACCGTCCACGGCGGTGGCGCGGCGCTGCCGGTGCTGCCCGACGGCTGCATGGATCTGATCTGGATGGACGGCCGGTTGGTCGTCGCGGGGCCGGACACCCGCGCCCACCACCCCGGTGGAATCGCGGGTGATCGGTACGTCGGGGTCCGGTTCTTTCCGGGTACCGCGCCCGCGTTGCTGGGCGTTCCGGCGCGCGAGTTGCGGAACCGGCGGGTCGAATTGGCTCAACTGTGGCCATCGGCTGTGGTCCGGCCGCTGGTCGATCGGATCGCGGCCGCCGACGATCAGGCGGCAGCGCTGGAACGCATCGTGCAGCGGCGCGCGGCCGCGACCGAACCGGCCGATCCGCTCATGCGGAAGGTGGTCGGCGCGCTCGACGCCGGATGGCCGGTGGCGGCGGTCGCCGACGCGGCCGGGCTGGAGGAACGGACCTTGCACCGCCGTTCCCTGGACGCCTTCGGCTACGGCCCGAAAATGCTTGCGAGGGTGTTACGTCTGCAACGCGCGCTGGCAGCGGCACGCAGCGGCGTGCCGCTCGCCGACACCGCGATGCGGGCCGGATTCGCCGACCAAGCGCACCTGTCCCGCGAGGTGCGCGCGCTGGCGGGAATTCCGTTGAGGCGCCTGCTCGCCAAGCCTTGACCGCGTCGATGTGCGCGTGGGCTGGTCCCGTTCCCGGGGCGGATGGACCGGTCGAGATGGCGTACGCAGCGGATTTCGTCGGGAAGCGTGCTCGGGTCCGTCTCGCGCCGTGAGGGTGGAGGTGGTTCAGCTGCTTATGGCCGGAACAGCGGCGTACAGGTCGACGCCGTTGCCATCCGGATCCTGCACCACCGCGTAGCGCTGCCCCCAGAACGCGTCCCACGGTTTCAGCTCGCCGCGGTACCCGGCATCCACGAGTTCGGCGTACACGGCGTCGACTTCTGTCGGATCTTCGCAGCGAAAAGCGATTCCGATACGGCCCGCGCCGGTCGGGGGTTTCCACCCGGTGTGGAACGACTCGATGACGGCTTCGGTGTCCAGTGTGAGCCGCATGCCGTTGGGCAGCGCCGCCTCGGCGTGCCCTTCCCGCTCGGAGCCCTCCGGGAAGGCGAGCCCGAGGCGGCGGTAGAAGGCCACCGAGGCGGCCATATCGCTGACGACGATGCCGATGACGTCGAGTTGTGGTGTCATACCCGCAGCGTAGGCAGTGGCGTGCGGGCGCGTCTTGAACGAATCGGACAGCGCCTAGCGCGCGGGCGCGGGGACCAATTCGGCGATCAGGTTCTCCACCAGGATGCGGATATGGTCGCGGATCGTGCGCACCACATCGAGGGACTGGTCGGCGGGGTCCGGCAGCATCCAGTCGCGGTAGCTGATGCCGGGGAAGAACGGGCACGCGTCGCCCGCGCCCATGGTCACCACCACGTCGGAGATGCCGATCGCGTCCATCGTGAGCGGCTTGGGAGCATGGCCGGAGATGTCGATGCCGATCTCGGCCATGGCGTCCACCACCGTGGCGTTCAGGGCCTCGGCCGGCGCGCTGCCCGCCGATCGCACGTCGAACCGGTCACCCGCCAGGGCGGTGAGGAACCCGGCAGCCATCTGCGAGCGGCCCGCGTTGTGCTCGCAGACGAACAGCACACTGGGCTTGTGGGACATGGGAACGCCTTTCGATGTGCAAAGTGGAGCATAAGTGTGCTGGCCGTCCGGCCGCGGTGAACCGAAACGCTTTCGTAGCGTACGAGATACGTATACCAGCGCGCCGCGAGGCGTTACGGCGCGCCGTGCTGTCGCGGGTGCGCGCATACGGCGACCGCAGGTCACAGGCCCGAATCCGTTATCGCGCAGCGTTGGCAGTGCCTCGGGCCGCCGGAGCATCGGAGTGGACTGCACGGTAGTGCGACGAGGGCGTACGGCAAGACGTCACCGGACAGTACGCCACCAGTACCCGCGTATTCGAAGAGGTTGTCTTACGAGGAATGACGCCGTGCACAGGGCGCCGCATCGCCGCGTCGCGCTCCGCTGCTGAGGAATGCGTCGCGCGTTCGGCGCTGTCAGGGCGGCGCGGTTCGACCGCTACATCGCATCGCGAAAGACCGGCTGCGAGTTCGCGCCGCCGACACGCGTACCCCGGTCGACGAGGGTCGACCGGGGTACGGGCAGTGTCGGCGAATGGGATCGGATCGCCCCACCCCACCGGCGGTGGTCACCCGGAAACTGGTTTTCCGGGATCGTGTCAGATCGGGCGCAGGTCGATCATCTTGCGCAGCCGCTGCCGGTCGCGCTCCAGGCGGCGTGCTTCGTAGGCGATCGGGAAGTAGCGCAGGCGCTCCGGCAGCAGCGGAACCAGTCGCGCGATCAGCCAGCCGAGCACGCGCAGCTTGCGTTCGTCGGCCGCGGTCCAGGTCAGTCCGAGCTTGCGCCGCGCGACCTCGGGCGTGGTGCCGACCGTCACGAAGTACTGGAGCCAGCCGATCGGCGCCACCGCCGCCTTCCACGCGGGACGCAACGCGCGCGGCAGCTGCTTCGGCGGAGCGACGGAGCGGATGACCCGCAGGTAATCGCGCGCGGTGTCGGTGGCGACCAGGTGGTTGGCGACGGTGTCTTCGAAGAACTTCTCGAATTCGGTGTAGTTCGCGGGGATCTCCTTGGGCGCCACCGAGAAATTGCGCAGCAGCTGCAACGTCTCCTGGAAGTACGCCTCCTTGTCCGCCGCGGTGAGCGGTCGCTTGGCGAAGTACTTGGCGCTCTCGGTGAAGGCGAAGGTTCCGGTGTGCAGCACCCAGGCCCACGGTGCGCTGGACAGCGCGGTGTGCCGGACGCCATTGGCGTCGGTGGTGTTCAGCGACGCGTGCAGTTCGCGCAGGCGGTCGGCCTCGGCGAGCGCTTCCTCGCCGCCGTAGACCCACATCATCACCGACGCCAGGCTGCGCATCGCGCGGCCCATCGGATCGGTGCGGAAGGTGGAGTACTCGTCCACCACCGCGGAGATGGTCGGCTCCATGGTCTGGAGCAGGAAGGCCGAGCCCGCCGTGAGGGAGAAGGTGACCAGACCGGTCTGCTCCCACATCTGGGTCCCCGGTTCGATCGGGCGGCGGGGCGGCAGCGTTCGCGCGCCGGTGGATTCGCGTGCGACGGACGCGGTCATCGTGATCTCCCTTGATCGGCCGAACTCAATACAATGAGATGATAACCCTACAAGTCTCTCATCGTCTATCCGTGATCGGCGATCCCCGCGCTGCCCTTAAGCTGTGCGGATATGACGACCGAGTGGCGCAGTCGTAGCGGCCGGATCGGGGTGCTCACGGGAGCGGGCATCTCCACCGATTCCGGTATCCCCGATTTCCGCGGCCCGCGTGGGGTGTGGACGAAGGATCCGATCGCCGAATTGCTGTCGACCTATCAGAACTATGTGGCCGACCCCGGCTTGCGGGAACGCGCCTGGCTCGCCAGACGGGACAATCCGGCCTGGCAGGCCGTACCCAACGCCGCGCACAACGCCCTCGCCGACTTGGAGCGCGCCGGGCGGGTGGTCACCATCATCACCCAGAACATCGATCGCCTCCATCAGCGGGCGGGGTCTTCGCCGGACCGGGTGATCGAGATCCACGGCAACATGTTCGAGGTGGTCTGCATCGAATGCGACTACCAGACCTCGATGTCCGCCACCTTGGAACGGGTGGCCGCGGGTGAGCCCGACCCGCCGTGTCCCGGCTGCGGCGGCATCCTGAAGTCGGCCACCGTGATGTTCGGTCAGCAGATGGACCGCCGCACCTTGACCAAGGCCGCGCTCACCGCGCAGACGAGCGACATTTTCCTGGCCGTCGGAACGTCGTTGCAGGTCGAGCCCGCCGCGTCGATGTGCTCCATCGCGGTGGACAACGGCGCGGATCTGGTCATCGTGAACGCTGAGCCGACGCCCTACGACCACATGGCCACCGAGATCATCCGCGAACCCATCGGCACCGCCGTGCCCCGCCTGGTCGCGGAGATGCTCGCCTCGTGACCGCGGCGGCGCGCTTCCCGTGAGCCGGGTTCAGCCGACCGGGCCGAGCACCCGGTCGAGGTAAGGATTGGCGAAACGGCCTTTCGGGTCGAAGCGCCGCCGCACCTCGGCGAACCGATCCCAGTCGGGATAGCGGTCCCGCAGGGTCGCCGCGGTCTGGAAGTGGCGTTTGCCCCAGTGCGGGCGGCCCTGGTAGCGGTCGAACACCGCTTCGCAGGCGCGGAAGTACGGCTCGAAGTCCATGCCCCGGTATTGGTGCACCGCGATGTAGCAGGTGTCCCGGCCGCCTGCCGGGGACAGGAACGCGTCGTCGGGTGCGACCCACCGCACCTCGATGGGCATCGGGGTGTCGAAGCGCGTGGTCAGTTCCTTGATCTCGCGGATCGCGTCGACGGAATGCGCGCGCGGGATGGCGTACTCCATCTCGGTGAAGCGGACCAGGCGGGGCGAGGCGAACACCCGATAGGAGCGGTCCACCTGACGCCGGTAGCTGCCCGCGTAGGCAGCGCTGCGCTGGATGAAGGGGACCAGGCGCGGTTGCCTGCGGCTCAGTCTGCACAGCGTGTCGAACAAGTGATTGGACATCAGGATGTCGGCGAACCAGCCGACCGCCTTGGGGCGCGGCTGCTCGGGCAGGGTCACGCGGTTGTTGCGCTTGGTCATGGCCAGCGGACTGTGCGCGAACATGTAGAACTCGAAATGGTCGTTGCCGTCGACGAACGAATCCAGGTCCGCGAGCACCTCCTCCACCGGGATCGGCCGTTCGACGCCCTCCAGGACGAACGACGGCGCCATCCGCAGGGTCACGGCGGTGACGACCCCCAGCGCTCCGATGCCGACCCGCGCCGCCCGCCAGCCGTCGGGATCGGTGTGCTCGTTCAGTTCCACCCGGGTGCCGTCCGCCTGCATCAGTTCCAGCGAATGCACCGCGGCGGAGAGGTTCTGCAAGGTGGCGCCGGTGCCGTGGGTGGCGGTGGCGATGGCGCCCGCGACGGTCTGCACGTCGATGTCGCCCAGGTTCGGAAAGGCGAGGCCGTGCTCGTGCAGGGCGGTGCTGGCCGCGTTCAGGCTGATGCCCGCCTCCACCCGCACCAGGCCGCTCGCCCGGTCGACATCGAGGACGCGGTTCAGCTTCGCCAGGCTCAGCAGCGTGCCGTCGGTGAGGACGGCGTCGGTGAACGAATGGCCGGTCCCGGCGACGCGCACCGTCCGGCCGGCGGCTTCGGCGTCGGCCAGCAGGCCGGCCACTTCCTCGATGGAGCGCGGCGTGGCGATGATCGCGGGCGCGCACTGCTGGTCGCCTGCCCAGTTCACCCACGAATTGGTCATGTGACCAACTTTACGGGAGTGAACGTGACCTGCGCTACTTACGGTGCAATTTCGCTACCGCTTGCGCCAGCCGCAGGTCAGGTGCTGCTTGGCCTGCTCGACCTCGTCGTCGGTCAGCGGTGGGATGTCGAGATGCCTGCGCGGCGTGCCGTCGCCTCGCAAGCCGTTCAGCATGATGGCCATATACCGCTGCCAGACATCGGGATTGACCGGCTTGGCGAACTCGGCGAGCCCGTCGACCATGTGCACGAGCGCGAAGAAGTCCGAGGGCTCGATGCCGTCGGCCAACACGCCCGCGTCGCGCGCGCGAGCGCAGATCGCGGTCACGGTGGGCTTGATGCGATCGCGCACGACGGTGAACCGGTCGGTCTCGTCGTCCTCGAGTTCGAGCATCACCTCGCTGAAGCCTCGATTGGTGGCCATGTGTCTGCACGCGTATTCGAAGAATTCGACGAGTCCGAACCATGGGTCGGGATGTCGGTAGGCGGCGTCGGCCGCGTCGGCGAAATCGTTCAGGTTCTGGTCGAAGACCTCGACGATCAGTTCCTTCTTGTTCGCGAAGCGGCGATAGACCGTGCCGACACCCACGCCCGCGCGTTCGGCCACGTCGTCGAGCGTGATCTCGAGTCCGTGGTCGGCGAACAATTCCCGCGCCGCGGCGATGATGCGCTGCTGGTTGCGTGCGGCATCGGCCCGCAGACGCCGGGGTGGAGAGGCGACCGTGGCGTGATTCACACCGCCATTCTATCAACCTCCGGGATTAACCGGAGGCGTTGTCTCCGTTATCGTGATACCTTCTTCAGGTAACCGGAGGAGTCGCCTCCGTATCAAGTCTCGAGACAAAGGGGACACATGACTACCGCCATCGACCGTGGGGCCCCGGCCCCGGAGCAGACGGGAAGCGAGCGGCGCGGCTCGCACGCCCTGCGCTGGTGGGTGCTCGCCGTCCTCGGTGTCGCCCAGCTGATGGTCGTGCTCGACGCGACCGTGGTGAACATCGCGCTGCCCGCCGCGCAGGCGGATCTCGGCTTCAGCGACGGCGACCGCTCCTGGGTGGTCACCGGCTACGCGCTGGCGTTCGGCAGCCTGCTGCTGCTCGGCGGACGCCTCAGCGACCTGTTCGGCAGGCGCAACACCTTCATCATCGGCCTGGTCGGCTTCGCTGTCGCCTCCGCCATCGGTGGCGCGGCCACCAGCTTCGAGATGCTGGTCGCGGCCCGGGTCGGGCAGGGTGTCTTCGGCGCGCTGCTGGCGCCCGCCGCTCTCTCGCTGCTCACGGTGACCTTCACCGAACCGTCCGAGCGGGCGAAGGCGTTCGGCATCTTCGGCGCCGTCGCGGGCACCGGCGGTGCGATCGGGCTGCTGCTCGGCGGCGCGCTCACCGAATGGGCCTCCTGGCGCTGGGTGATGTTCGTCAACCTCGCGTTCGCGGCCGTCGCCCTGGTCGGCGCGGTGTTGCTGCTGGCCAAGCACGCGAGCACCGAGCGGCCCAAGCTCGACATCCCCGGCACGCTGGTGGTCACCGCCGGTCTGTTCGGCATCGTCTACGGCTTCTCGCACGCGGAGTCGGACGGGTGGACCAATGGCGTCACCCTCGCGTTCCTGCTCGGCGGCGCGGCGCTGATCGCGGTGTTCGCTTGGCTGGAGACCCGGGTCGCGCACCCGCTGCTTCCGATGCGGATCGTGCTCGACCGGATGCGCGGCACCTCCTACCTGACGGTGTTCGTCATGGGCATCGGGATGTTCGCGATCTTCCTGTTCCTCACCTACTACATGCAGCTCACCCTGGGCTATTCGCCGATCATGACCGGCGTCGCGTTCCTGCCGATGGTCGCCGCGATGGTGGCCTCCTCGACCACCGCGCCGTCGCTGCTGCTGCCGAAGTTCGGCCCGAAGATCGTGGTCAGCGGCGGCTTCCTGATCGCGGCGGCGGGCATGGCCTGGCTGACCCGGATCGGCTTGGACACCGGCTACGCCAGCCACATCCTGCCCGCCCTGATCCTGCTGGGTCTCGGCCTCGGCGGCGCGATGTCGACCGCCTTCCAGGGCGCCACCTCGGGCGTGCAGCACGAGGACGCGGGCGTGGCCTCGGCCATGATCAACACCAGCCAGCAGGTCGGCGGCTCGATCGGCACGGCGCTGCTGAGCACCATCGCGGCGTCCGCGGCCACCGACTACCTGTCCACCCGCGCGCCGGACCCGCTGTCCATCGCCCAGTCCGCGATCGAGAGCTACACCACCAGTTTCTGGTGGGCCACGGCGATCTTCGTGGCGGGCGGCATCCTCACCGCGGTGCTGATGCCGAGCACGGTGCCGGTGCCCGCCGAGGGAGAGCCGGTACTCGCGCACTGATCCGAGTGCGCCACCGCCTATCCGGTTGCGTACCGCACGGCCGCCGCTCCCGCGACCTCGTCGCAGGAGCGGCGGCCGTCGTCGTCGAACCGCGCGGCGCGCGATCCGCTTCGTCGGCGAGCGTGGCGAGACGCACCCGCCGTACTCGGGCCGAATCTGTGCTCCGGGATTGCCAATCGGCTGCTCCCGGCGGGAGAGTGCAGTGTCGAGGATCGACCTTCCCGTGCGCCGCCGTCGTCCGAATCAGGGTTGTCCACAATGCCGCCCGGCGTCGCGCACGACACGCGCCGCTCGTCCGCCGCGCAGGGCAAAGCGCTCCAGAATCACCATTATCGGTGCAAAATACGGGGTAAGTAGAGGTGGCGGGCTTTGCCGTGCGCGGTCCCGTTTCCGACCTACGGGGTGAAGGTCATGGGATGCTCTGCACATCGGAATTCGCGAGGATTCCAGCCGCTTCGGCGTGGGTAGCCAAGAGACTGCTGCGCACCCTTCTCGGCATCGGCGCACCCGGCGGTCGCACCACCCTCTCCACCCCTCCCGCGGGGTTCGTAGACTCCTCGGACCGGGCGCGGCGCTCCCCGCGCTCGGCCGCCTCGGGGAGTGGCGGTGGTGCGGCCGGGACGGCGGAGCCCGGCGGGCATGGCACGGTGGTTACCTGGTTCGGCTCGGCGATCGACGGGAACGGCACGACGGAAGGGGGCAGGCAATGAGTGGTTCGCAAACGGGCGCTGCCACGGCGGGACGATGGCGGCCCGCCGCACGGCTCACCGTGCTGCTCGACGAGGACGACAAGTGGCGGCACACGCCCCTGTATCACGAGATCGTGCGCCGGGCCAGGGATACCGGCCTGGCGGGCGCCAGCGTGTGGCGCGGCATCGAGGGCTACGGTGCGTCCTCGCACGTGCACACCACCCGGATCCTCGACGTCGCCGACCACCTTCCGTTGCTGCTGATGCTGGTCGACGAGCCGGAGCGCCTGCGCGCCTTCGTCGAGCGGAATGCCGAGCTGTTCGCTTCGGTCAACGTCACCTTGGCGCCGGTGGACCAGTGGCAGGAAGGCGAGCGATGACCAGACCGCGAGGCAAGCCCGCCGGATCCGCCGTAGCCCCTGTGGCCGCAGCGGGTTTCACCTCGCCGCTGCCGGTCCACGCGGCGGCCGTTACCATTGTCGGTTCGGCGCGGCTCGGCGATCTGAGCGGCGCGTCGGCGGGCCGTCGGCCGCTCGCCGCCGCGGAAGCGGGCTTCCGCACCGTGCCGACCACGTTCAGCATGTACGGCTACGAGAGGTTCCGGCGGGTGGCCGACGTGAACGACGTGGCCGTGGGGTCGGCGGTGACCGGGCGGTCGTGGACATGATCCTCATGACGAGCCGGGCGCAGCCGATACGGAAGGGAGACCCGAGCATGGCCCACGATCGAGCCGGGCGTTCCGCACGTCCCACCGATCTGGAAGATATCGCGCACCTGGTGACGGCGTACTACAGCCGTGTGCCGGACGCGGGAGATCCGGCCCAGCGGGTGGCGTTCGGAACGTCGGGACATCGCGGCTCCAGCCTGGACGGCGCCTTCAACGAGGCGCACATCCTCGCGATCACGCAGTCGATCGTGGAGTACCGCGCCACCCGGGGCATCACCGGCCCGGTCTATCTCGCCAGGGATACCCACGCCCTGTCCGAGCCCGCCTGGACCACCGCGCTCGAGGTGCTCGCCGCCAACGACGTCACCGCGGTGATCGATGCGCGCGACCGCTACACCCCCACGCCCGCGCTGAGTCACGCTGTGCTGCGCCACAATCGGGGCGGCGCCAAGCGTCAGGCCGACGGCATCGTGGTCACCCCGTCGCACAACCCGCCTCGCGACGGCGGCTTCAAATACAACCCGCCGCACGGCGGCCCGGCGGACAACACGGCCACCGACGCCATCGCCGCGCGCGCGAACGAACTGCTGCGCGACGGGCTCACCGAGGTCAAGCGCACCACGTTGCAGCGCGCGCTGGCCAGCGGCGTGGAACGTTACGACTACCTCGACTACTACATCGACGACCTGCCCAACGTGCTGAACCTGGACGCGATCCGCGGCGCGGGCATCCGCCTCGGCGCCGACCCGATGGGCGGCGCCAGCGTCGACTACTGGGAGGAGATCGGCCAGCGCTACGATCTCGAGCTCGAGGTGGTCAACCCGTTCGTGGATCCCACCTGGCGGTTCATGACCCTCGACAGCGACGGCAAGATCCGGATGGACCCGTCCTCCCGCTACGCGATGGCCTCGCTGATCGGGATCAAGGACGACTACGACATCTCCACCGGCAACGACGCCGACGCCGACCGGCACGGCATCGTCACGCCCGACGGCGGGTTGATGAATCCGAACCACTTTCTCGCGGTGGCCATCGAATACCTGGTCGCCAACCGGATGGGGTGGGATGCGCTGACCAAGATCGGCAAGACCGCGGTGACCTCGTCGATGATCGACCGTGTCGTCTCCGTGCTCGGACGCGACGTGCACGAGGTGCCCGTCGGATTCAAGTTCTTCGTTCCCGGATTGTTCAGCGGCAGCCTGGCATTCGGCGGGGAGGAGAGCGCCGGCGCGTCGTTCCTGCGGATGGACGGCACGGTCTGGACCACCGACAAGGACGGCATCCTGCTCGCGCTGCTGGCCGGCGAGATCGCCGCGGTCACCGGCCAGAGCCCGTCGGCGCGCTACGTCGAACTCGAGCGCCGCTACGGCAGCCCCGCCTACGCGCGGATCGACGCACCCGCCACCGCGGAACAGAAAGAGCTGCTCGCGAAGTTGACTCCGGACATGATCACGACGAAGGAGATCGCCGGGGAGCCCGTCACCGCCGTGCTCACCAGGGCGCGGGGCAACGGCGCGCCGCTGGGCGGCCTGAAGGTGACCACCGAGAACGCGTGGTTCGCCGCGCGCCCCTCCGGCACCGAGGACAAGTACAAGATCTACGCGGAGTCGTTCCACGGGCCCGAACACCTCGCCGAGGTGCAGACGGCCGCGGAGGAATTGGTGGGGCAGGCGCTGTCCGGTGACCGGTAGATCCAAGCCCCTGCCCAGCGAGATCTGGGTGCTGGTCGGGGGCGCGTTCGTCATCGCCATCGGGTTCGGCCTGGTCGCCCCGGTGCTGCCGCAGTTCGCCCGTGGATTCGGCGTCGGCGTGGCGGCCGCCTCGGCCATCGTCTCCGCGTTCGCGCTGATGCGGTTGCTGTTCGCACCGGTGAGCGGGCGGCTGGTGCAGCGGCTGGGGGAGCGCTCGGTCTATCTCGGCGGGCTGCTGATCGTCGCCGCGTCCACCGGCGCGAGCGCCCTGGCCCAGAGCTATTGGCAGCTCATGGTGCTGCGGTCGCTCGGCGGCATCGGATCGACCATGTTCACCGTGTCGTCGTTGGCGCTGGTCATCCGGATGTCGCCGCCCGAACAGCGCGGCCGGGTCTCGGGATTGTGGTCGACCAGCTTCCTGGTCGGCTCGGTGAGCGGGCCGCTGGTGGGCGGCGGGTTGTCCGGGCTCGGGCTGCGCTGGCCGTTCGTGATCTACGCTGTGGCGTTGTTCGTCGTGAGCGTGGTGGTGTACTTCAGCCTGCGCGATTCGGAGCTGGCCGCGCCGGAGCCGGTCGGCGGCGCCCGCATGATGTCCTTCCGCGAGGGCTGGGCGCGGCCGGAGTACCGGGCGGTGCTGCTGTCGAACTTCGCCAACGGAGCCGCCGTTTTCGGTGTCCGGATGGCTTTGGTGCCGCTGCTCGTCGTCGAGGTGCTGCACCAAGCGCCGGGGATGGCCGGCGTCGCGTTGACAGTGTTCGCCGCGGGCAACGTCACGGTGCTGTTCGCCGCGGGGCGGCTGTCCGACCGGTGGGGACGGAAACCGTTCGTGATCAGCGGCTCGCTGGTGTGTGCGGTCGGCACAGCGGGACTCGGCCTGGCCACCGACCTTCCCTGGCTGCTCGCCACCTCGTTCCTGGCGGGGGTCGGTTCCGGCATGTTCACTCCCACCCAGCAGGCGGCCGTCGCCGACATCATCGGCCCCAAGGCGCGCGGCGGGCCGGTGCTGGCCGGTTTCCAGATGGCCGCCGACCTCGGCACCGTCATCGGGCCGGTCGCCGTCGGCGCCCTGGCCCAGCAGGTGTCCTACGGGCTCGCGCTCGGCGTGACCGGCGCGCTGCTCGCTGTTGCCGCGCTCGTCTGGATTGTCGTGCCCGAGCCGCTGCGGCGGGGAGTTCCCGTTCACCTGGAAATTCCGTCCGAACGCTCCCCAGGAGCGGACGACGCCGGGCGGCAATCGGCGCGGATCGACCGTGCGCTGAACGAGGTATCCGGCGCGCCGGTCGCCGACCGTCCGGTGCCCGTGGTGGCCGAGCCCGCGGCGGTTCCGGGAGAGGGCGCGGCAGATCCGCGGACCGTGGTTGATCGGCGCGAGTCGGCGACGGACGGTGTCCGGACGGCGGCGGAGTCCGACGGACCGGCGGGCTGTCCTCCGGCCGGGATCGGCGATCGCCGCGGTGCGGTAGCCGACGCCAAACCCGTGCGGACCGCGCCGGGCACCGCGGTCGTCGACTCGGACGAGGCGGGATATCCGCCGGGGCGCCCGATGTCTCGCGGCCGACGTCGGCGGCCGGAGTGGCGTGACCGCCGCAGGCGCTGAGCTACGCGGAAACCGCCCGGAATTCCCTGGCAGGTATTCCGGTAGCCGCGCGGTAGACGGCCGTCGGATCAGTGGCCCGGCGGGGGGAACGATGATTCGTTGCGGCAGAGTGTCAATGTGAGCGAATCGCGTTCGAACTACACTCCACGGCCGATGTCCAGTGCGACCACCTACGCGCTCGGCGCGGTCGCTCTCGTGCTGATCGTGCTCATCGTCATCGCTGCGATCCGCTGGGGGCGGGATGACGCGGCCGTCCGCAACGACGGCTACGGTTCGGTACGGGACCCTGCGGTGCACTCGGTGCTCGAGCTGAACGGCTCGATCCTGCTCGGCCGCCCGGACGCGAAGAAGACCATCGACATCTTCGAGGACCCGCTGTGCCCCGGCTGCGGCAGCCTGGAGCGCATCTACGGCCAGGAGATCGCGCAGCAGATCGATGCGGGCGCGCTGGCCGTGCGCTATCGCCTGGTGAACTTCCTCGACGCCCGCTCTCGGAGCAAGGACTACTCGACGCGCGCCGTCGCCGCGAACCAGTGTGTGGCCGAAGCGGGTTCGGGGCCGGTCTACTCCAAGTTCCACACCGAACTGTTCACCACGAAGCGTCCCAGCGAAGGCGGCGCAGACCTGAGCAACGAGGAACTCGCCGCGATCGCGGGCGACGCCGGAGCCGCCGAGCCCGTGCGGCAATGCATCGCGACCGGCGCCGAGGTCGACTCCGCGCGCAGCACCGCGATGGCGCAGACGGCGGCGCTCGGCGAAGCGCTGGGCGGCTCCGCGGCCACCCCCGCGGTGTTCGACGGCACGACCAAGGTCGACACCAACGACGAGAACTGGGTGGTCGCGCTCGCCGGTTCAGTGCGACCGTAGTCGCTGCGCGCGAGTGTATAGCTGACATCCGCCGAGCACGTCCCGACCTCAGACACGGCGGACCTTCACCAGCTGCATCGACGGGTGTCGGCGGCATCCTCGGCCGCCCATGGGGGAGAGGACATAGGCGCGGTACCCGACTCACGCCCAGCTCGTACCCGGCAAGGCCGGTGATCTTGTCCTTCCGGCGTGCTCCGTCGCCGGATGCCGACTCGGCAATGTAGTCGACCTCCTCGTGATCCGGCAGCTTTCCGGCGAACGGAAGGGCCGGAACGCCGACTCCACCAAATCGACGCCCCGGCCCACTCGACGGCGCGACCCGACATCCCCAGCCCCCGAGATCGCCGCTCGCCGAGTTTTTCAGGTGGCCTGGGGCCGGGCAGCGGCTCCACCTGCCGCTGCCCGGCCCGCGCACTCGACAGCGCGATCCGGCCCCCTGTCCCTAGACCGCACCTCGAGGTGTCTCACATCCGCTCGATCCCCGTCGGGGAGTCGGACACTCGAAACGAACAAACCAGCAACCCCATCCGCTCTGGCCGTTCCGAGCGCCCGACTGGCTAGCGCCCTTCACCCTCATCGAATCGTTTCGAACATGTGTTCGATACTAAGCCCATGCGCCCGCTCTTGTCACCCCCGAATCGAGGCGATTTGGTCGCCGACATACCGTTGGTGTAACTTCATTCAAGCGCGGCCGGGAAGCCGGAGCGCAACCAACCAGGGGCTATGGCGCAGCTGGTAGCGCACCACACTGGCAGTGTGGGGGTCAGGGGTTCGAGTCCCCTTAGCTCCACAGAAATAGCAGGTCAGGCCCGGTCTAAGACCGGGCCTGACCTGTTTCATTGTGTCTGGCCCCGCGGTTACCCCGCGTTTTGGTTGGGTCGTGTTTCAGCGGCTTGCTCCCGCCGCCGGACCCGAAAACGATCGCCGTGTTCGAGCCCCGCGAGCTCGGCCCGGTGTTGCGACGGCGAGTCGCAAGTTCTTGTCACAGTTCTCCCGGACGCACTGTCCTAGTTGTCGACACCACATGAACACCTGTCGAGACGAGGTTCGATTATGGACATCAGCACGGGTCACGCCATCGAGACAATGGACGATCTGCGTCGCCATCTGCAGTGGGCGATCGAGCTCGAGCACGCGACCATACCGCCGTACATGTGCGCGCTGTATTCGCTGGAGCCGGGCGCCAATGCCGAAGCGGCACAGGTCATCAGCAGCGTATTCGTAGAGGAGATGCTGCACTTGGCGCTGGCGGCGAATCTGCTCAATGCGGTAGGTGGCGAGCCCAAGCTCGACGCGCCCGAATTGCTGCCCGCGTATCCGCATCCGCTGCCGCACGGCGATCGATCCGTACAAATACAGCTCGCGCCGTTCGGTTCCGAAGCCCTCGAATTGTTCTTGAACATCGAACGGCCCGCCTCGGCGGACGCGCTACCCGAATCCGACGGCTACCACACGATCGGGCAGTTCTACGCGGCCGTCGAACTCGGTCTCATCTCGCTGGTCGACACCCTCGGCGAGGATGCCGTCTTCTGCGGCGACCCCGGTCGGCAGATCAACGAGATGCACTTCAACAGTGGTGGCGGACAGGTCGTTCCGGTGCACGATCTGAAGTCGGCGCTGACGGCGCTGGCCGAGATCGTCGAGCAGGGCGAAGGCGCGGCGCGGACCGAGGTGTGGGACGGCGAGAAGGACGTCTTCCATCCCGATCGCGACGAGGTCGCCCACTACTATCGCTTCCTCGAACTGAAGGAAGGTAAGCGGTTCCAGCTCGGTGACACCCCGCAGTCCGGGCCCACTGGTGAACCGATCCTGTTCGACCCCAACAAAGTGCTGCCGATGCGCCCCAACCCCCGCACCGCCGACTATCCGGAAGGCAGCGCGGTCCGCCTCGCGCAGGTGGAATTCAACAACACCTACTGCCTGCTGTTGTATCTACTCGAGGACACCTTCAACGGCAGCCCGTCGCTGATGCGGGATGCGGTGGGGGCGATGTACGCGTTGAAGTCCCAAGCCCAAGCGCTCATGAAGATGCCCAGCGGTGACGGCCGCACCACCGCGGGGCCGACCTTCGAGTACGTAGCGCCGCAGGATCGAGCGTAATCGAACGGCCTCGGCACAAGCACTGTCACAAAATCACCGCCTGCCCTGTCCTTGATATAGCGGAGTTTCGCTGGCCCCGCGGCAACGTCCGAACGAAAGGAATGAGCATGAAGATCGTCGTCATCGGCGGTACCGGCCTGATAGGCTCCAAGCTCGTCGCACGACTCGGTGAGCACGGCCACCAGGCGGTTCCGGCTGCACCCAATACCGGCGTGAACTCCATCACCGGTGAGGGAGTCAAAGAAGCACTGCAGGACGCGAACGTGGTGATCGACGTTTCCAATTCTCCGTCGTTCGCCGACAACGACGTGATGGAGTTCTTCCGGACCTCCACGACGAACCTGCTCGAGGCCGCCGCCGCGGCCGGTGTCGGGCATTACGTCGCGCTGTCGGTGGTGGGTTCGGAACGGTTGCCGGATTCCGGGTATCTGCGGGCGAAGGTGGCGCAGGAGGAGTTGATCGAGGGATCGGGCCTGCCGTACTCGATCGTGCGCGCCACGCAGTTCTTCGAATTCGCCGGTGGTATAGCGGATTCCGCGACCGTTGACGGTCAGGTGCGGCTCCCGGGTTCCAGTGTGCAGCCGATCGCCGCGGACGATGTGGCAGCCGCTGTCGGCCGTACGGCGGCGGGCGAGCCGAAGAACGGCACCATCGAGATCGGGGGCCCGGAGGTCATCGCCCTCGACGAATGGATCCGCACCGTGCTGAGCGCGCGGTCGGATGCGCGCACGGTGGTCACCGATCCCGAGGCCCGGTATTTCGGGGCGGTGCCGCAGCGCGAGCTGCTGCCCGGCAGCGATGCGCAACTGGCGCAGACGCGGCTGTCGGAGTGGCTGACCAGCAACTGAACTGTTCGCGCGGGCGGCAATCGGCCCGCCCGCGCGAACTGCCCCTTCGGAAGGGAACGAATCGATGCTCACATCCGGCGAACGTCAGATCGCGACGTCGGTGCTCGTCGTCGGCACCGGCGGATCCGGCCTCCGTGCGGCGATCGAACTGGCCGAGCGCGGCATCGACGTCCTGGTGGTGGGAAAGCGGCCGAAGGCGGACGCGCACACCACCCTCGCTGCCGGCGGCATCAATGCCGCGCTGTCGACCATGGACGTCGAGGACAGCTGGCAGCAGCACGCGGCGGACACGATCACCGAAAGCTACCTACTGGCGCGGCCCGATACCGCCCAGGTCGTCGCCGAGAACGCCGCGCGCGGAATCGAGGATCTCGAGCGCTGGGGCATGCCGTTCGCTCGCGAATCCGACGGACGGATATCGCTGCGATTCTTCGGCGCGCACACCTACCGGCGCACCGCGTTCGCCGGTGATTACACCGGCCTCGAGATCCAGCGGACCCTGGTGAACCGGGCCGCGCAGCTCGGCATCCAGATCATCGATACCTGCTATGTGACCCGAATCCTGATGCGTGACAACGTGGTTTTCGGCGCCTACGGTTTCGATCTCGACAGTGGCGAGCGCTACGTGTTCCGAGCCGACGCGGTAATCCTCGCCGCCGGGGGGCACACCCGCATCTGGCGTCGCACCTCTTCCCGACGTGATGAGAACACCGGTGATTCGTTCCGGCTCGCAGTCCTCGCGGGCGGCCGGATTCGTGACCCGGAGCTCGTGCAGTTCCACCCGTCCGGGCTCATCGAACCCGAGAATGCGGCCGGGACACTGGTATCGGAAGCCGCACGGGGAGAAGGCGGCATTCTTCGCAACGCCGCGGGAGAGCGCTTCATGCGGCGCTACGACGCGGAACGCATGGAACTCTCGACCCGCGACCGGGTTGCACTGGCCGCCTATACCGAGATCAAGGAGGGTCGAGGAACCCCGAACGATGCTGTCTGGCTGGATGTTTCGCACCTGCCTCGCGAAACGATCATGCAGCGACTGCCGCGCGTCTACCAGACGATGTTGGAGCTGCAAATGCTCGACATCACTCGCGATCCGATCGAAATCGCGCCGACGGCGCACTATTCCATGGGCGGAGTGTGGGTTCGCTCCGAAGATCACGGTACCGGCGTCGAGGGCCTCTATGCGATCGGCGAGGCATCGAGCGGTCTGCACGGCGCCAACCGGCTCGGCGGCAACTCGCTGATCGAACTGCTCGTCTACGGCCGGATCGTCGGCGAGGCGGCAGCGCGGTACTCGGCCGAGCTGGTCGCACAGCGTCGGTCCCACAGTGCGCTCGTCGAGGCCCGCGCCGAGATCGATGAGCTGCTGGCGGTCGACGGGCAGGAGAACGTACGGGCCCTGCAACGCGCCGTGCGCGACACCATGACCGAGCACGCCGGCGTGGTGCGCGACGAGACCGGGATTTGGGCAGGCTTGGCCGAACTCGACGAGGTCGAGGATCGAATGACGAATATCGGCGTGCACCCCGACGCCGCCGGGTTCCAGGATCTGGCGCACGCCTTCGATCTGAAGTCCTCGGTGCTCGCGGCACGCGCCACCTTGGAAGCCGCGCTGGAGCGACGCGAAACCCGTGGCTGCCACAATCGGTCCGATTACCCTGACCTGGATCCGGCGCTGCGGGTGAACCTCGTGTGGTCCGGTCCCGGCAAGCTCGAACGCGAGGAGATCCCCGCGATCCCCGACGATATCGCCCGGCTCATGCGAGATGTATCGACGGAAGGCAAATTGGTCGAATGACGGCGTCGTGTGGGCGCACTCGACACCCGCTGTTCGGTGCTGCTCGCTCAGCGTGGTTGCTGTATGCCACGCCACCCGCGTACGGCTGGCGCGAGTAATGTCGTGGCAGATGGTGTCCGAATCGAGGCGGGGGATATGAATCACGCGATTGCCGGTGGCGCCGGAACGACCGCGCGATGAGCGGACCCGCGGGTACCGACCTGGGTAAAGCCGTCGACGATTTCTCCGCGCACAAGGGCCGGCTGTTCGGCATCGCCTACCGAATGCTCGGCACTGTTGCCGACGCCGAGGACATCGTCCAGGACGTCTGGGTGAAGTGGCAGTCCTACGCCGACCGCGATTCCGTGCGTGATGTGGAGGCGTTCCTCGTCACCATGACCACCCGGCAGGCGATCAATGCCACGCAGACGGCGCGGGTCCGCCGGGAAACCTATATCGGCCCGTGGCTGCCCGAGCCCGTGGACACCAGTGCTGATCCCTCGCTCGGCGCGGAGCGCGCCGCGGCATTGGAAACCGCGGTACTGGTCGTCCTGGAGAAGATGACGCCGACCGAGCGGGCGGCGTTCGTCCTGCGGGAAGCTTTCGACTACCCCTACGGCCGGATCGCCGAAGTCCTCGAAATCAAGGAACCAGCCGCGCGGAAGCTGGTGAGCCGGGCACGCCAGGCCATCGAGTCCGACCGGCAAGTATCAGTCGACACCGTGCATCAGCGTCGTCTGCTCGCTGCCTTCTTGAATGCCGCGCGCGCCGGTGAATTCGATGAACTCGAGGCGCTTTTCGCCACCGATGTCGCCAGCTACTCCGACGGCGGCGGCGCGGTGCGCAATGCCTCGCGCATTCCGGTATTCGGACGGACGCGCGTGGCGAAGTACGTGGCCGCGTTCGCCTCACACTTCTGGACGGGGGTCGCCATCGACTGGGTCGACGCCAACGGTCGCGCGTCGGTAGTGATCAGCCGCGACGGAGCCCCCATCGCCTGGCTCGGGGTCGGTGCGGCCGACGACGAGACGATCGACCGGCTCTACTGGGTGTTCAACCCCGCAAAGCTCGGTCATATCGCCCATGTCGTCGCTGTTCCGGGGGACTCCGCCGCGCCGTGAAACATCATCGGCCCCTGGTTCAGCGCCTGCGGCACCCACGAATGGCGATCGTCGAGAAAACCACGGTCAGCGTCACCGTCTACGTCAGCGCCGCTGCATTCGTGATGGTGAGCTGTGCGAGTCAAGGTTCAGATATGGTGCGACCGAGATCGTCTTTATTCGGGCCGACTGTTGACCTCGATCGATGCCGTAGTTGATTTTCTGGCCGTTCCGCACGGGCCCATCGGCCGGTTCATCAGCTTTCTGCGGCAGCCCGGCCGGCAGCGCGCCCGGAGAAAATGCAGCCACCGAGGAAGGTTCCTTCCAGCGGATCTCGGCTCTGTGGGATACCGGTCTGCTCAATCTTCGGTTCGAAAGGGGACCACAATTCGGCCCGCTGGGTCTGCCTGAAAGCCTCAGTAAGAGGCGGTTCGAGCCAGCGCTCACCCCTCAAGATCTGGCCGACGCCGGTGGTGCTGTCGCGGTGTACATCAGCTCGGCGAACTTCACCAACCTCGGGCCGCGCAAGGGATCGGCACCCCGGCTGGCTCTGACCGATCTGGGAGCGCGTCGCAAGGTCATCAACACTTATGACCGGATCCGTAGATGGTGGGCGATGGGCGAATACGTAGAGCGGTGGAAAGACGTTACATCCGAGGTGCCTGCGTACTTGATCGGTGTCACCGGACCGCCGGCGCGCCGTTGGGTGTGGGGAGCGATCAACCTGGACTCGAAGGGGTGGGGCGACTCGCGGGAGTCGGATGGTCTCTACGAGCTTCCGACAGTGATCGCTGGCGAGAAGGTGTCGGTCCGTGATCTCGATGCCGGCAGTCTTCGAGGCCGGCTCATCGCGGAAGGCGAGGTCGGCGGCCGGGTTATGGATAACGGTCGACGGCAGTTCAACAAGATCAGGGCTGAGTACTTCGATGTGATCCCGACGACGTAGAGGGCACGCGGTGTACACGTGTTGACCGCGCCTGGACGGATACCTCGGCGTTGGCGGACGCTCGTCGTGAACCCTCGGGCCTGACCCGGCGAACGGCGCCCGATCCGCCGAGGCCCGGGATGTCACCGATCATCGTGGAGCCGCACATCGACAGCGATCGTCTTCGCCGGACAGCTCGGCTGTGCTGACAGCAGTCTGACGATCTCGAGGAGCAATCTCGGCCGTCCCGATGGAGACTTGAGCTGGCCCCCCGATTACCCCGCACTTTCGTCGCCGAGATGGTGTCTGGTGCTGCCGATGGATGACCGCCCGCGGATCTGAGCGACATTGGCGACGCCTCGTGTTCCCCTGATCAGGCCCCCCTTTTGGCGTCGCTGCCAATCTCAGTCGTAGTGGATAGGGACGCTGCGGTGCCGTCGGTGGAATTTGACGTTCTGGCTACCGGTCATTGGGGTTAGATGCACGGCGCGGGGTCCCTCGACGGGGCCCGAGTGGAAGCCGTACTGCCCGGTCCTGGCCGAAGTGTCTGCAACTCGGAGTGTAATCCCCTGTCGCTGAATCTAATTCGCTGCAACTGACGCCGATCGATCTGGCCACATCTGTCGAGTATCGGAGGAGATCGTTGGTGTGGACGTTGAACTTCGATCCTCCCCGGCCCGATGAGCTCATGACGCTCTACGTGGGGGTCAGGGGTTCGAGTCCCCTTAGCTCCACAAAAACACTAGGTCAGGCCCGGTTTCTAACCGGGCCTGACCTGTTTTGTTTGGCCCGACCCCACGGAAACCCCACAGTTTGCATTCTGGTTTGTATCGGATGGCCCGGTGTGTCGGTTAGAGGCGCGTCGCGGTGTGGACGAGGTCGGCAACGGCTTTGGATCTGCTGTGTGGTGGCCAAGCGATGACGGTCGTGACGGCCGGTGCGTCTGGCACGGGCACGACGGCATGATCGTCGCGCAGCTGGGTTCGCAGCGACTCGGGCACGACCGCGCAGGCCAGTCCGAGCGCGATCAGTTGGAATAGTTGGGTATGGTCGCGCACCTGCGGGCCGGGGCCGTCCGGATAGCTGCCATCCCGTCCAGGCCAGCGGGGCAGGGGCAGGTTCGTCAGGGTGCTGACCTCGGCCAACGGCACATGCGCCCGGTTGGCGAGGGGATGCCCGGCAGGCAGGACCACGACCTGCTGTTCGGTGTGCAGATCCTCGGTGTCGAATCCGGCTGTCGTGTCGTAAGGCCGGTGGAGCAGAGCAACGTCGGCACGCCCGTTGCGCAGCAGACTTTCCGGCTGGCCCGGCCCGCACAGCATCACCTCGACTGCCACGGCGCCCGGTTCGGCGGCGTAGGCGTGCAGCAGCTTCGACAACAGTTCGCTGGACGCTCCGGCCTTGGTGGCCAGCACCACACCGGGATGGTCGGTCGCGGCACGGCGGGTTCGCCGCTCGGCGGCTTCGACCGCGTCGAGCGCGATCCGGGCCTCCCGCAGCAGCACCGCCCCGGCCTCGGTCAAGGCGATGGCGCGAGCGGTGCGGTGCAGCAGGACGACTCCGAGCCGCCGTTCGAGCTGCTGGATGGCTCGCGATAGTGGTGGTTGCGCGATCGCGAGCCGTTGTGCCGCCCGTCCGAAGTGCAACTCCTCGGCCACGGCGACGAAGTATCGCATCTCCCGCGTCTCCACCAGGTCATGGTATCCGGCGATGACCACGACCAATACCCGTGCGGTATCGCCGCCGACCCGATCGGTCTTGGACGCCGCACCCGCAGCCGCAGCAGGATCGGCGGTATGAGTGAACAGGCGATTGCGCTGGTGACCGGCGCGAACAAGGGAATCGGATACGAGATCGCCGCTGGCCTGGGCGCGCTCGGCTGGCGAATCGGTGTGGGCGCGCGCGATCGACAACGCCGCGACACCGCGGTGGAGAAGCTGCTCGCGGCCGGGACCGATGCGTTCGGTGTGCCGCTCGACGTGACCGACGACGCAAGTGTGGCCGCGGCGGCCGAATTGATCGCCGACCATGCCGGAGGGCTCGATGTTCTGGTCAACAACGCCGCGATCACCGGCGGTATGCCGCAGACACCGACCACGGTCGATCCCGCGACCGTGCGAGCTGTCGTGGAAACCAACGTGATCGGGGTCATCCGGGTCACCAACGCGATGCTCCCGATGCTGCGCGCCTCGGCCTCACCGCGGATCGTCAACATGTCCAGCAGCGTCGGCTCGCTCGCCCTGCAAACCACACCCGGCATCGACATGGGCCAGGTTCCCGCCGCCTACTTGGCCTCGAAGACCTTCCTCAACGCCCTCACCATCCAATACGTCAAGGAACTGGGTGACACCAACATCCTGATCAACTCCGGCTGCCCCGGTTTCACCGCCACCGACCTCAACGGCTTTCGCGGCGTCCGTACACCGCAACAGGGTGCGGCCATCGCGATTCGCCTCGCGACCCTGCCCGACGACGGACCGACCGGCGGATTCTTCGACGACGCCGGAACGGTGCCCTGGTGACGGGCACCCCGGCGCCCACCATTCCCGTCCGCGAGGTCAGCCGGGCGTCGTGCATCGGAGGAGAAGCAAGACCATGGCAAAGGCAGTCAGGTACGACGAGTTCGGCGGAATCGAGGTCTTGCGGGTCGACGATGTCGACCGCTGCGTATGCCACTGAAGGAGTTGCCCAACTTTCCGCCGCTGGCCCGGAGCAGGCTGCGGTGCTCGATGTTCATTACCTTCAGGGCCAGGTTGGGTGGCAAGGCCAGGTTGGGTGGCAAGAGGTCTTCTACGTCGAGGTTCGGCCGGATGTCGATTCGGCCGGTCGGCGAGTATGAAACGAGTACTTGCAGGCAGTGGCCGAATACAAGGTTCAAGGCAACCAGGCTGGTCGAGTCGCAGCGGTGGCCGTGTGCTTTCTCGGCGGATCTGGGTAACCGGTCGATGTTCTGTGACCGGCCCCCGTGCCGCTGCACCCGTTGGAGAAGCATCATGACTGACACGAATCTCTCGCACGCCTCGTCCACCGCGGGTCGGATCGCCCAGAACGACATGTTCGCGCGGTTCGCCCGCGCGGGCTACGTCATGTCCGGCCTGGTTCATCTGCTGATCGGCTACATCGCCATCCGGCTCGCGCTCGGTGGCGGGGGCAGTGCTGATCAGTCGGGGGCGATGGCCGAGCTGGCCGCCAAACCGGGTGGGGTGGTCACCCTTTGGATCGGCGTGGTCGCGTTTGTGCTGATGGCGCTGTGGCGGCTGGCGGAGGCGGTCTTCGGCAAGGCGTCCGAGCCGGGCTCCGGCAGCTTGAAGTCCGAGGCGTTCGACCGGGTCAAGGCGCTCTCGCTGTCGGTTGTCTACCTCGCGTTCGCGATCACCGCTTTCCGTTTCGCGCGGGGGAGCGGACAGTCGAGCAGCAGTCAGAGCGTCGGGCTCACCGCGCGTCTGATGCAACACACGGCGGGAACGGTCGCACTGGTCGTGGGCGGGCTGATCATCATCGGGGTGGGCGGCTACCACGTGTACAAGGGAGCGAGCCGGAACTTCCTCGACGACCTCCGAGGGACCCAGGGCGCCTTCGTGCGGCGGCTCGGCACCGTGGGATACATCGCGAAGGGACTCGCCGTCGCCGCGGTCGGGTTGCTGGTCATCCTCGCCGCGACGAAAGACGATCCGAACAAGTCCGCCGGGCTGGACGGAGCCTTGAAGACGCTCGGCGCACAACCCTTCGGCGTGGCCCTGCTCCTCATCGCCGGGGTGGGCATCATCACCTACGGGCTCTACAGCTTCGTCATGGCCCGCAGCGCCAAGATGTAGGGCCGGTCAACGCACCGCGGTCAGCAGTCGGGGTTGCCGCCACAGGTTGTCGAGTTCCTCGGGGAGGTCCGGGACCGACCGCCCGTAGGACGCGGCCAGTTCACTCGGACTGAAGCAGCGCACCGACCAGCCGTGGCCGGACAGCCACTGCGCGGGGTCGGCCCGCTCGTCGTCGTAGAACAGTTCGGCCGGGTCGATGTCCCCGAACGGGTTGCAGCGGTCGAAATACTTCGTCTCGACGCTCGCGAAGCGTTTGACGTCGACGCCCGTCACGAAGCTCTCCACGGCGAGGTGGCTGCCGGGTGCGGACAGCTCGTCGATGTGCTCGAACAACCTGTCCTGTGCCGCGCCGGGCAGATAGGGCAGCAGCCCCTCGGCCGACCATGCGGTGGGCTCAACCGGGTGGAAGCCCGCGCCGCGCAGGGCGGCAGGCCAGTCCTCGCGCAGATCCACCGATACCGTGCGCCGCTGGGCCTTCGGTCGTGCGCCGTTCTCGCTGAGAACCTTCTCCTTGAATTCCAGGACCTTGGGTTGATCGATCTCGAACACCGTGGTCGCTGGGGGCCAGTCGAGGCGATGCGCTCGCGCGTCCAATCCCGCCGCGACGATCACGGCTTGCCGAACGCCGTCCGCGACGGCCGACAGGAAGAACTCGTCGAAGAACTTGGTGCGCACGCCCATGAACCCGGGCACCAGCGGTGTGTCCGCGAGCCGGGAAGGGTCGGCCAGCAGCCCGGTGAAATGCGGATGACCTGCCGCCGCCACGAACAGCGGCGCGAATTCGTCCTGGATCAAAGGATCGGGAGAGGCCGCCTCCAGCGCGCGGAACGTCGCCACACCCAACGCGGTGAGCCCGACGCTACTGACGATGTCCCAGACGTCTCCATCGGTTCGCATAGCCGCACCCGCTTCCCGTCAGCCCACCGCGGCGGTCTCGTGTTCCATGACTTCGCTGGCCGCTCGTTCGCCGGAGCGGATGGCCCCGTCGATCCAGCCGCACATCACCGCGGAACTCTCCGTGCCCGCCCAGTGGATGCGCCCGCACGGCTCGCGCAGCGCATGGCCGAATTGCGTGAGCACGCCGGTCGGCGCGTGGCTGAGCATCCCGCCGCCGGAGTACCGCTCGGCGCTCCAGTTCTGTTCGACGTAGTCGACGGGTGAGCCCGCCTTGCGGCCGAACCGCTCGGCGAGTGCGCCGAGTACGGCGCTTCTGCGTTCGGTTTCGTCGAGTCGGCCCACCTGTCGTGCGATGGGCCCCTCGATGATCACGCACAGCACCCCGGGACGTCCGGTGTCCGTGCACGCGTCGATGGTGACCGTGGCAGGCGAGCCCGGGGCGACCGACTGTCCCGACAGGCCGTCGTCGCGCCAGAACGGTTCGTCGTACACGGCGGAGACCTTGATGATCGAGCCGCTCGGCATGCGCTGATGCAGGAACGATCGGTCTACCGGCAACATCGGCCGGTAGGAGATCTGGCCTGCGATCGCGAGGGGGACGGCCACGATCGCCCGGCGCGCGCGCACGGTCAGATCGGTCGCGCGGACCGTGACTCCCTCGTCGTCCTGATGGATGCAGCGCACCGGCTGTGACAGGTGAATCGAATCGCCGAGTTCGGCCGCCATCGGCCGGTAGATCGCGCCCATGCCACCGACCGGCCGCGCATCCTGCGCCGCGTCTTTGACGCCGAGGACGAAGCTCGGCCCGCCGCCGGATGCCATCTGGTACAGCACGAAAAGCAGCGACACCTCCGACGCCGCCGACGTGTAGCAGCCGGCTATGGCCGTCTCGAGCAGATCGTGCGCGGGCTTGGACAGCACATTGCCTTCCAGCCAGTGCGCCAAGCTGACCTGATCCCACTTGTCGGCCTTCTTCGCCGACCACGGCGCTTCCAGGGGAACCGACTTGCACATATGCCCCAGTTCGAGGAACACCGCGCCGAGGTTCATCGCCGCCCACGGGCTCATGGTCCACGGGATCGTGCCGGTGTAGCGGTGCTGCTTGCCGTCGACGACCATCATCGCCTCGCCGTCGGTGTACTGCTTGTAGCTCGGTACCCCGTACTCGGTCATCAGTGCCCGGACGCGGTCTTGGCCCGGCCCGATCCAGGCGCCGCCGAGATCGATCCACGACCCATCGTCACGCACTCGGGTGAACGTGCGCCCCCCGAGTCGGTCGCGCGCTTCCAACAGCGCCACCGATCGGCCCGTTTGTTTCAGCCGCAGCGCGGCCGTCAGTCCCGCGAATCCTCCGCCGATTACACAAAAGTCGACGTCTGTCATGGCGTGCCGTCCTCGTGTCGCAGTAGCGCGCACGGCCGCCGTGTCACCTGCGCTCGACCGGAGCTCTCAGCACAGCGGGTGCATTCGTCTTCGATCAGGTCTACGCGTCGAATCTCAGGCAATTCTATAGCAAATTGCACTGGCCGGTCATCTCTCGCCATTTGCCGTACGGACGCTCGGCAAGCTGCCTACGCTTCGGATCTTGTTGTCCGACCGCCTGGAGCCCTTTCGATGACGATGTCCCCGTCCTCCGCGCACAGCCACGCGCCGCATGGTTCGCCGATCGATACCGACGGCCCGCGGATCCCTTTGTACTCCGCTGAATTCGCCGCGGACCCGCACGCCGCTTATCGCGAGATGCGGGCGCGGTACGGCTCGCTGGCGCCCGTGGAACTGGCGCCGGATGTTCCGGCGACCTTGGTGATCGGCTATCACGCCGCCGTGCGGATCGTGAACGACCCGGAGCACTTTCCGGCCGACCCCCGCACATGGCAGCAGGACATCGCCGCCGACTGCCCGGTGCTGCCGATGATGCAGTGGCGGCCGAACGCGTTGCGGAATGCCGGGGCCGAGCATGCCCGCTACCGGCAGGCCAACCTCGCGGGCCTGGAGAAGATCGACCTGTACGGCTTGCGCGACACGGTCGCGCAACTGGCGACGCCGCTGATCAACTCGTTCTGCGCGGACGGGTCCGCGGATGTGGTGCGCCAGTACGCGTTTCCGCTCTCCTTCGCGGTGCTGAACGCCATGCTGGGTTGCCCAGCCGAGATCGCCCAGCGTGCCGCCACCGGCATGGCCGCGATCTTCGAGGGTGTCGAGGCCGAGCGCGGGAACAAGATGCTCATCGACTCGCTGGGGGAGCTGACCCTGCTGAAACGCGCCGAACCCGGGGACGACATCACCACGCGCATGCTCCGGCACCCGGCCGGGCTGAGCGACACCGAAATGGTGCACCAGCTGGGCACGCTGTACGGCGCGGGCATCGAGCCCCAGCAGAATCTGATCGTCAACACGCTGCTGCTGATCCTCACCGACGAGCGGTTCGGCGGCAGTGTGCTCGGCGGCAGCCTGTCGACCCGGGACGCTCTGGACGAGGTGCTGTTCAACGATCCGCCGATGGCGAACTTCTGTTTCAGCTTCCCGAAGCAGCCGATCCTCATCGACGAGGTCTGGTTGCCCGCCCATCAACCGGTCGTGATCAGCATCGCCGCCTGCAATACCGATCCCGCGATCCGCGCCGGACGATTCGCGGGCAACCGTGCCCATCTCGCGTTCGGCGGGGGTCCGCACGCGTGTCCGGCGAATTCGCTGGCCTACCTGATCGCCCAGGACGCGATCGATCAACTGCTCGACGCCCTGCCGGAGATCCGCCTCGCGGTACCGCCCGGGGAACTGACCTGGCGGCCGGGCCCGTTCCACCGAGCGCTGACCGCTCTGCCGATCGTCTTCCCGGAGTCTTCGCCGCTGCCGCTGCTGTGAGCGACGGGAAACAACCGGACGCGATCGGCGCGAGTGTTTCATTCGCTCGAACTTGTAAGTTAGGCTCGCCGAACTTATCCTCTGTGCATGAAGGTTCGGCTCCAGCGCGCGCTCGCTCGGTCTCCGCGTCGATGGGTGGCGGCAATGGCGGTGGGCGCCATGGCATGCGCACTCACCGCCTGCGCCGCGACGGAGGCAGGCGCTGACGACCGGCCGGTGGTGCTCACCACGTTCACGGTGCTGGCGGATATCGCCCGGAACGTGGCGGGCGAGCACCTGACCGTGGAGTCGATCACCAAAGCGGGTGCGGAGATCCACGGCTACGAGCCGACACCGGGCGACATCAAGAAGGCGTCCAAAGCGGATCTCGTCCTGGACAACGGGCTGAATCTGGAGGCGTGGTTCGCCCAGTTCGTGTCCGACCTGCGGGTGAAACACGTCGTGGTGAGCGAGGGCGTCGCCGCGCTGCCGATCCGCGAGGACGCCTACCAGGGCAAGCCGAACCCGCACGCGTGGATGTCGCCGCACAACGCTCAGATCTACGTCGACAACATGGTGCGCGCGTTCGGCGAACTCGACCCTGCCCACGCGGCCGATTTCCGCGCCAACGCGGAGCGCTACAAGTCCGAGCTGCGCAAGGTGCACGACGAATTGACCGGCACCTTGAACGCCTTACCGCCGAACGAGCGCGCTCTGGTCACCTGCGAGGGCGCTTTCTCCTACCTGGCCCGCGACGCCGGACTCACCGAGAAGTACATCTGGGCGGTCAATGCCGAGCAGCAGGCCACGCCCCAGCAGATCGCGTCGGCCATCGACTTCGTCCGAGGTCAGCGGGTGCCTGCGGTGTTCTGTGAGTCCACGGTGTCGGACGCGCCGATGCGCCGGGTGGTCGAAGCCACCGGCGCGGCGTTCGGTGGCGTGCTGTACGTCGATTCGCTGTCGGAGGCAAACGGACCCGTGCCGACCTACCTGGCGCTGATCAGGCACGACGCGCAGACGATCGGTTCCGCGCTGACGGGTCGCCGTCCATGAGCACGCCCGCGATCGAGGTGCGCGGCGTCACCGTCCGCTACGGCGAGGTCCCCGCGCTCGAGAATGTGGATCTGACCGTGGACGCGGGGCGGGTGTGCGGTCTCATCGGGATGAACGGTTCCGGCAAATCCACCTTGTTCAAGACGATCATGGGTCTCGCCCGGCCCGACCGGGGGACGGTGCGGATCGACGGTGGCGCCCCCGTGACGGCGCGGCGGGCGGGAATCCTCGGTTACGTCCCGCAGAGCGAGGACGTCGATTGGACTTTCCCGCTTTCGGTGCGGGATGTGGTGATGACCGGGCGATACGGGCGGCTCGGTATCACCCGTCGGGCGCGCAGGGCCGATCGGGAAGCCGTCGCGCAGGCGCTGGAGCGGGTGGAACTGACCGATCTCGCCGACCGGCAGATCGGCCGGTTGTCCGGCGGGCAGCGCAAGCGCGCCTTCGTGGCGCGCGGACTGGCGCAGGGCGCGACCGTCCTGCTGCTCGACGAGCCGTTCGCGGGCGTCGACAAGCGTTCGGAGGCCACGATCACCGCGCTGCTGCGCGAGCTCGCCGCCGACGGCGCCACCATCCTGGTGTCGACGCACGATCTGCACGCCCTGCCCGGCCTCGCCGACGAGGCGGTGCTGCTGATGCGGACGGTGCTCGCCCAGGGCAGCCCCGATGTGGTGCTGCGCCCGGAGAACCTGGCCAGGGCGTTCGGCCTGGATGTGATGAACCGGGTGTGAGCCCGGCCGAGTGTGGGACGGACGCATGAGCTTCACCGAAATCTTCATCGACCCCTTGCGTTACGAGTTCATGGTGCGCGCGCTTGCCACCACCGTGACCGCGGCGCTGGTGTGCGCGGTGCTGTCCTGCTGGCTGGTGCTGATCGGGTGGTCGCTGATGGGGGACGCCGTCTCGCACGCCGTGCTGCCCGGCGTGGTGCTGGCCTACATCCTCGGGCTGCCGTTCGCGGTGGGCGCGATCGTGTTCGGGTTCCTGGCGGTGGCGTTGATCGGCGTGGTGCGCGACACCAGCCGGATCAAGGAGGACGCCGCCATCGGCATCGTCTTCACGACGCTGTTCGCGTTCGGTTTGGTGCTCGTCTCGGTGACGCCGAGCCAGACCGACCTGAACCACATCGTGTTCGGCAACCTGCTGGGTGTGAGCCGCGCCGAGCTGATCCAGGTGGTGATCCTGGCCGCGATCACCCTCGCCGCGCTCGTCCTGAAACGTCGTGACTTCACCCTGTACGCCTTCGACCCCACGCACGCGCACGCCATCGGCCTCAATCCCCGGCTGCTCGGCACGGCACTGCTCGGCCTGCTGGCCCTCACCGCCGTGGTCGCCCTGCAAGCGGTCGGCGTGGTCCTCGTGGTCGCCATGCTCATCATCCCGGGCGCGACGGCGTACCTGCTCACCGACCGCTTCGGCCGGATGCTGATCATCGCCCCCACCGTCTCGGTGACCTGCGCGGTGGCGGGTCTGTACCTGAGCTACCACCTGGACACGGCTCCCGGCGGGATGGTCGTGGTGGTCCAAGGACTGTCCTTCACGGCCGTGTACCTGTTCGCGCCCCGTCAAGGCGTGCTCGGTCGGCGGATCTTCGCGGCACGTCGCGCGGATTCGGTGAGCGCTTGATCGGCGACAACACGCCGACCGAAAGGCCGAGTTCCGTGCCGTCAGGACTGGATGTCGTTGCGGCCGAGCGATTCTCGGGGAAGCGCGCGAGCTTCGCGGACGCCGGTCGCGGATGCCGCTCTTCAACCAGCGCGTCCCTGCCGTCCGCGCCTTCCGGGCGCCGATGATCTTCGATCGGGTCCGCGGTTCTCTGCTGGGCGGAGCGGTGGGGGACGCGCTGGGGTGGCCCATCGAATTCCTGCGGCTGGAGCAGATTCGGCAGCGCTACGGCGACGACGGGGTGACGGGCTTCCTGCCGCAGCACGCCGTGGACGCACCGCAGCAGATCACCGACGACACCCAGATGACGCTGTTCACCGCGGAGGGATTGCTGCGGTCGCAGCCGGGCGCCGATCCGGTGCCCGCGCTGCGCCGAGCGTATCTGCGCTGGTTGCAGACCCAGCGTCAAGAGGAGCCCGCGCCGCACGTCGACGGGTGGCTGGCGAGTCTGCCCTTCCTGTACGCGACGCGCGCCCCGGGGAACGCGTGTATGTCCGGTCTGAACCAGCAAGCGCGGGGATACCTCGCGCCAGCGCCGCTGGGCGAACCCGGTCCGGTGAACGCGCATTCGAAAGGCTGTGGCACGGTGATGCGGTCCGCGCCGTTCGGGCTGGCCGGTGTGGGGCCGGACCAGGCGTTCACCACAGCGGCACGGGCCGCGCAGCTGACCCACGGACATCCCACCGGATATCTGGCCGCGGGCGCGTTCGCTGGACTGATCGATCGCGTGGTGACCGGTATCGAGTTGCCGATCGCGGTGCGCGAGACGGTCGATCAGCTTCGGGCCCATCCCGCGAGCGCGGAAACCGTGGAAGCACTGTCCCGGGCGGTCGAGTTGTCCGAGGGGGCGGTCTCCGCCGAACAGGTGGAGCAGGTCGGTGAGGGGTGGGTCGCGGAGGAGTGCCTGGCCATCGCGGTCTATTGCGCTCTGCACGCGGCCAGGACCGGCGATGTGCGCGCGGCGCTGCTGCTGTCGGTGAACCACTCCGGCGATTCCGATTCCACCGGTGCTGTGGCGGGCAATCTGATCGGCGCCGTGCACGGCGTCTCGGGACTGCCGATGGAGTGGGCGGCCGCGGTCGAGGGGCGCGATGTACTGGTCCGGGTCGCCGACGATCTCGTCATGAACTTCGGTCTCGGCGACCGGGCCGCGCTCGCCCCGCGATACCCCCGCGACGAAGGTCTGTGACGACGATCAGGACGAGGATTCCTCGCGCACTGCGTTCTCCGCTCCCGTGCCGTCCGGTCGTCGGCACACCTCGAGCACACGGTCGCGCAGCCATCGGTGCGCCGCGTCCGCCTCGAACCGGACGTGCCATAGCAACGACACCGTCACCTCGGGAGCGCGGAAGGGCAGGGTGAAAGAGCGCATCCCACGCCGCAGGACCGTGGTGTGGCGCTCCGGAACCGTCGCGACCAGATCCGAGGATCTCGCCAGCGCCAAGGCGGCGCCGAAGCCGTCCACGACCGTCACGACCTCCCGCCGGTGTCCGGTGGGGTGCAAAGCCTCGTCGACCAATCCCTCGTCCAGTCCGCGCCGTGAGACGTGCACGTGCCGCGCGGAGGCATAGCGGGCCGTCGTGATCATCCCGGCCCGCAGCGGATGCTCGCTGCGCACCACCCCGATGAACCGGTCGGCGAACAGGAACGTGCTCGCGATGTCCGGAGGCAGCGCGCGCTCGATCACGCCGACCTCCAAGTCGACGCCGCCATCGCGCAAGGGACCGGTGTCCTTCTTCGTCTTCTGCACGAAGCGCAGCCGCACGCCCGGCGCGGCGCGGCCGACCTCGGCGACCAATTCGGGGCCGAACCGCTCCACGAAACCGTCGCTGCTGCGCACCGTGAAGGTCCTGGCCAGCCCGGCCAGGTCCAGCGTGCCGGCCGGCCGCAACACCGCTTCGGCCTCCCGGACCAGGTCGCGTACGCGGTCGCGCAGTTCCACCGCGCGCGGTGTGGGCGTCAGCCCGCGGCCCGCCCGCACGAGCAGCGGGTCACCGGTGGCCCGGCGCAACCGCGCGAGCTGGCGGCTCATCGCCGACGGGCTGAGCGCGAGCCGTTCGCCCGCCCGGGTGACGCTGCCCTCCTCGAGCAGGACATCCAGAGTGATCAGCAAGTTCAGATCGGGCCGAGCCATGCGCACACGATCGCACAAGCTCGTTCGTGACATGGCGTTCGGTGCACAATCGGCTTTCCATTTGTGCGCCTTCCGCCAGGTGGGGGCGGGACCTAGCGTCCAGGGAGACACCCCCGATCGAAGAGGTCAGCGTCGTGAAACCAGCTCAACCACTCGTGCGGACATCGCCCGTTCACCCTGCACCCTCGGCCCGGCCGCTGCTCGCGCTTTCGCTGTCGATGCTGCTGCCGTCGCTGAGTATCAGCATCGCCAATGTCGCGCTGCCCACCATGGCGGTGGCGTTCGGCGCTTCCTTCCACCAGGTGCAGTGGGTGGTGATCGCCTATCTGCTGGCCACCACGTCGCTGATCGTCGGCGCGGGCAGGCTCGGTGACATCACAGGTAGACGACGGCTGCTGCTCGTCGGCATCGGCGTCTTCACCGGCGCGACGCTGCTGTGCGGTCTCGCCCCGAATCCGGCCGTCCTGGTCGCCGCTCGGGCGCTGCAAGGAGCCGGCGCCGCGTCCATGATGGCGCTGACGATGGCCCTCGTCGGCGAAACCGTCCCGAAGGACCGCACCGGCAGCGCCATGGGTCTGCTCGGGACGATGTCGGCGGTGGGCACCGCGCTGGGTCCCTCGCTCGGCGGAGTCCTCGTCGCCGCGTTCGGCTGGCGCGCCATCTTCCTGGTCATCGTGCCGCTCGGGCTGCTCACGATCGTCCTGTCGATGCGCGCGCTGCCCGCGTCCGCGCCGGAGAAGAAACCCGGGCGGTCGCGTTTCGACGTCCTGGGCACGTTGTTGCTGGCTCTCACTTTGGGCGCTTACGCCGCGGCCATGACGATCGAGGGGAGGTTCGGCCCGCTCGGTATCGGGTTGCTCGGCGCGTGCGCGGTGTGTCTCGGTCTGTTCGTCGTGGCCGAGCGCCGGGTGGAGGCCCCGCTGCTCACCTTCGGCATGTTCCGCGACCCTGTCCTCGCCGCCGGTCTGGCGACGAGCGCCTTGGTCTCGACAGTCGTCATGACCACCCTTGTCGTGGGCCCCTTCCATCTCGCCCGTGCCCTGCATCTCGCGCCCGCCGTTGTCGGGTTGGTGATGTCGGCGGGTCCGGCGGTGTCCGCCCTAACTGGTGTGCCCGCGGGGCGCGCCACCGATCGCTTCGGCGCCGGGCCGATGGTGGTGGTCGGGCTCGGCGCCGTGATCGGCGGCACGACCTCGCTCGCGATGCTGCCCACCACCGCCGGTGTCATCGGATACGTGCTGCCGCTGATGATCACGACCTGCGGCTACGCACTGTTCCAGGCGGCCAACAACACGATGGTCATGAACGACGTCGCACCGCACCAGCGCGGGCTGGTGTCGGGCATGCTGAACCTTTCCCGCAACCTGGGCCTCATCACCGGAGCCTCGGTCATGGGAGCGGTCTTCACCTTCGCGGTCGGCGCGAGCGATGTCACCGTCGCCGCACCGGAGCAGGTGGCACGTGGTGCGCAGTGGACCTTCGCCGTCGCAGCGCTTCTCGTCACCTGCGGTCTGGTGATGGTTCTGGCGGTACGAGTGCGCAGCTCTCGTCCGCGTCGGCCATCGGACGCCGGAAAGCTCGATGGCGGGCATCGAGACCGCCGCGAATAACGCTGTCGAACAACGGTGCCCGCCCTCGGATCTGGGGCCTGACGGGGTTCGGCCTCGCGTGCTGTCCGGCAAGACGGGGTCGTCGGGGCTCCGCCCTGCGGGTAGCAGGGGGAGCGCTCGACGGCTTGAAAGAACCCTTATGCGCCCAGTGTGGGGGCCAGGTGCGGCCAGGAGTCGTGTAGGTCGGTCTCGAACTGGCCCCAAGTGTGCGAGCCCTCCGAGCGGTTGACGTGAATCGCCGGTAGCCCGAGCTCCTCGAGACGATCGGCGAAGGCCGCCGTGCAGGAACTCGCGATCGCCTCGATCGGCGGGAAGGGCAGACCGCGATCTATCGCGCCCGGAGTGCCCGAAGCGGCGGACAAGTAGATGGTTTTCCCGGCCAGCGCGGTCGCATTGGCGAAAGCGTCGTGTGCCCGCCAGAGCGCGTCGCCCGGCGATCCCCACATGTTGCCCGGGTTGCCCCCGCCACGGATGACCTGTGCGCTGACCATCGCCGCGCCCGCGGCGTCCGCGGCCCACGGGCACCCGCTGTAGGCCGCCACGGCGTCGTACACCTCGGGCGCCTGGATCGCGAGGTCGATCGCGGAGCCGGCGCTCATCGATACCCCGGCGATCGCATTGCGTCCGGTCGTCCCGAGTTCGGCGTCGAGCGTCGGCGGAAGTTCCCGGGTGAGATAGGTCTGCCACCGATTTCGTCCGACCGCCGGATCGTCGGAGCGCCAGTCGGTGTACATGCTGAAGGCGCCCCCGACCGGCATCACCACATTGACTCGCTTGTCGGCGAAGAACTCTCGCACATCCGTGTCGTCCCACCACGAGATCCCGTCGACCCCACCGCCGATACCGGTGAGCAGATACAGCGTGGGCGCGGGACCGCCCCCCGCCGCGCGAATCACCCGATTGGTGACCACCCGATCCATGGAGGGCGAGTAGACATCGATCTGCGAGACCGAGCCGCCGAGCGGAATCTGCCCCACCACGTGCGCGCGCGCCACCTCGGCTGCGGCGGGTGGTACGGCGAAGACGGACACTGCGACAGCGGTCGCCAGCGCGCTGACGAGCACGCCCAAATACTTCGAAGCACTCACTATTCCGTTGTACCCATCTGCGGCCGCGGCACTCATTGCGCCGTAACGCATCTCGGCGAGCTGACCGTCAAAGTATCGTGAGGTCAACTCTTTTCGATGACGCGTCAATCGATTTCGCGTCCCGCGCGGGCATGGCTCCGATCCGTCAGGCCACCGTGCGCTCCGAGACGCTCCCTGCTGAAAGGCTCTGGTCACGACCACCTCGTCGGGTGAATCGCAGGACACCGGCTGCCCACAGCGCCACGCCGATGTACAGCGCCTGCTCCGGGATGCGTGCCCACAGCGGTGTCGCGGGTGCGCCGTTGAACGGGATATCGGAGACGGCTGCGTAGATGTTGGCGGGCAGCATCACGACGAACAGGGCGGTGAGCCCGAGCCCCGCGGCCCGGCGGGTGCGTGTGCGGAACAGTCCCGCCGCGCCGAGTAGTTCCAGGACGCCGGTCAGATAGACCATCGCGCCGGGGAGCGGGACGACCGGCGGCACCATCGCGAGCAGATCGGCGTGGGTGGGAACGGGGGAGTTCGCGAACGCCTCCGGCAGGAAATGCGTTGTGCCGGTCATGATCAGCATCACGCCGAGGGCGTAGGCGGCGCAGGTGGGCCAGGCGGCGAACGCGCGCGCGCCGAGGGCGCCCGCCGTGCGCAGCGCGAGCAGGGTGGTCAGCAGAACGATGAGGGTTTCCATCATGCCTCCATGGGGACGGTCCGGCCGGGCGCCGGGGTCGTGGTGGATCGGATGAGCAGGTAGAGCAGGTAGAGCAGGACGCCGAGCGGCGCGAAGAGGATGGTGAGCACGAGCAGCGGGCTGATCAGCAGCGATGGCAGGCCGCGGGTGCGGCTGTCGGAGAAGATCCAGCGCCCGAGGAATAGGTCGAAGGCCACGAAGTGCGCCCAAGCCGCCGCGGCCCCGGAACTTGCCCCGAGTACCGCCCGCAGCCCGGCCAGTTCCGGGCGGATGAGCGCCGCGGCGAACGCGCCGAACTCGGGCACGACCAGTGTCGCGTAGACGATCAGGGACGGGAGGCAGATGAGCGGCGAGGCGACGAGCGCGGCGGTCCTGCGCCATGTCGGCGCGAGGATCATCAGTGCCCAGAACGGCGCCGCGAACCAGAAGGTGAGGTCGAAGAGCAGTTCCGTCATCGGTTCGCACCTGCCGGGAATTGCTGCGCCGCAAGGTGTTTCGGTCGCAGCGCGGTGGCCGTGAACGCCATCGCGCCGAGAGTGGTCGCAGCGAAAGCCGCCAGGGTGGCCGCGTCGGGGTGGACCACCGACTGCCCGCGCAGCGCCTGCCAGGTCAGCACCGTGAGCAGCGCCGCGTAGGTCGCCGCGGCGGTCACGACGAGCGTTCGCCTGGTCTGCGCGGAGCGCAAGGCCGGGATCCGCCGCGATCCGTATTCGAGGGCGAGCAGCACCAGCGGAATCACCTGCAAGGCGTGCATTCCGAGAAAATGCGGGACACGCAGATCGCCGCCCACCGTGCTCCAGCCGAGCAGGGGCAGTCCGGGGCCGCCGTCGGCAAGCCCCACGGTATGGGCGCCGCTGATCGAACCGCCCGCCGCCCGCTGCTCGGGCGTTGCCCTCACCATCAGCATCCCCAGTGCGGCGCCCGCGAGCGAGAGCGCGGCACCGTACCGGATCGCCGCGTTGCGGGCCGGGTCGGTCGCCGGGTCGGTGAACAACGCTGCCGACGCGATGAGGGTGGCGAACCAGACCGCCACGATGGACGACCCCATGACCTCCCACAGCGCCGCGTTCAACGGCGTCGTGAAATTGAAGTGGCTGGTCGTCCCCCGCACGATCTGGGTGGTGATGACGATCAGTTCCACCGCCAGGCCGAGCGCCGCCACCGTCCCCGCCCACCAGGCGATGCGCCGCCATCGAGTGAGCTGGGCGAGCAACCACGCCCAGGTCACGGCGTAGATCAGCACCGAAAGGGCGAACTTGGCGGACTTGGCCCAGATCGGCAGCCCGGTCAGGGTGCGGTCGTCGACGATCATCCCCCCGATCGACCAGGCGACCAGCAGCGCCATCGCCACGGCGAGCAGCATCAGCGGCCGATGCCAGGAGAGTGCGGGGAAACGCGGGAAGGGGGCGGTCACGACAGGTCGGCCTTTCCGGAACTCAGACTATCGATAGTTGCACTATCAGTAATGATTATGGATAGCTGTACTATCTACTGTCAAGCAGCCGAACCAGTCCGAGGAGTCCGATGCGGATCGCCGAACTCAGCCGCGTCAGCGGCGTCCCCTCCGCGACGATCAAGTACTACGTGCGCGAGGGGCTGTTGCCCTCCGGTGTGCGAACCCATCGCAATCAGGCCGAATACAGCGATGCCCACGTCAGCAGGCTGCGACTGATCCGGGCGCTGGTCGACATCGGCGGTGTGTCCATCGAAGCGGCGAAGGAACTTCTCGCGGCGCTCGACAGCGGCAGCCTGTCGGCGCGGGAGTCGCTCGGCCATGTGCAATATGCGCTGGGCGGGCGGAGGTCGCAGGTGGGTGACGAGCAGCGGGAGGCCGCCGCGCAGGACGTCGCGGCACTGCTGGATCGGCGCGGCTGGCGGATCCACGACGACAGCCCGGCGCGCAGCACCCTCGTGGACGTCTGCGCCGCCCTGCGTCTGCTCGGCCACGACGACGTGGTCGCCGCGATGGACGACTACGCGGGCGCCGGCGAAGCCATCGCCGCCACCGACATCGCCCTGGTCCGCAACCAACCCGGCCTGGAACAGATGACCGAAACCGCTATCGTCGGAACGATTCTGGGCGACACTCTGCTCGCCGCGCTGCGCAGGCTGGCGCAGGAGCATCTCTCCAGCACGCTGTTGCCGCCGGAAGGCTAGGCGGACCGCGCCTCCGGCGAGGTTTAGCCCGGCCTTCGCGCGGCATGCCGGAAAGAGGAGCAACCCGAGGCGAAAGGAGAGTCGCTCATGACCGATCAGTTGGATGGAACGCGCGTGCTGATCATCACGTCCAACACTGGGGTGGAGCGGGACGAGCTGTTGGTGCCGCGCGACGAACTGCGCAAGCGCGGCGCGCGGGTCACCCATGCGGCGCCGAAGCGGGAAGAGGTGCAGACGTATCGGCACGACACGCAGAAAGATGCCGTCGTGCAACCGGATGCGTCGCTGCACGAGGTCTCGGTGGACGATTTCGACGTGCTCGTCGTGCCCGGCGGCACGGTGAACGCGGACAAGTTGCGGGTTACCGACCGGGCGATCGAATTGGCCAAGGAGTTCGCGGGCGCGGGCAAGCCGATCGCCGCGATCTGTCACGGCCCCTGGCTGCTGGTGAACGCCGAGCTGGTGCCGGGTAAGACGCTGACCTCGTACTTCTCGCTTCGCGCCGACATCGTCAACGCGGGCGGCGATTGGGTCGACGAAGCGGCGGTGCGCTCTACCGAGGACGGGTGGACGCTGCTCACCTCGCGCAACCCCGGGGATCTCCCCGATTTCGTGCACGCCATCACGCGCGAAGTGGTTCCTGCCTCACGGTGACCCGGCGATCTCGCCGGTTCCGTTGCCCGGCAGTTGTTTTCGCGGGTCTATCACGATGCCGAGATCGCGCAGGCGGTTGTCGATGAGCAGCCAGCACTCGGTGGTCAGGCGGTCGACGAGGGCGGTCTCGGTGGTGTCGTGGTGCTCCAGCCACCAGCGCACCGAGGCGTCGACCAAGCCGAGCAGTGCGACCACCACCCGGTCCGCGGCCAGTGGGTCGGCCCCGAAATCCGGCAGGTAGCGCGCCGCCGCCGCGGATATCTCGGCGGCGAAAGCGCTTCCACCGACGCGCGGCTCGTTGCGGCCGCGCCGGTAATCGCGTCCGACCAGGAAGCGATAGAGATTGGGATGTTCGGCTGCCCACCGCACGTGCTGGGCCAAAGGCGCGCGGATGATGTCCAGCGGTGTACCGTCCACGGCCAGTTGCGCGCGAATCCGTTCGGTGAGGTCCCGGTGCGCGTGCCGGGCGACCGCTAGGTCGAGTTCCTCTTTGCTGGCGAAGTGCCGGTAGACGTGCGTGCGGGCCAATCCGGCCCGATCGGCGATCCGGCCGGTGAGCGCGTGCGGGCCGTCCTCCTCGATCGCCGCGATCGCTGCTTGCACAATGGCGCGGCGACGCTCGTCCCGGCCGGGCCGGCTGCTGGTGGACCGTCGCGCGTCGGCGGTGTCCACCCAGGGTTGTCGTGCCACGCGGCTCAGCGTATCCGTCGGCCGATCAAGTGGTACACCTTGTACCCGGCAGTCGATTGGTACACACTGTACCCGTAACTGTCGGTATCAGACTTTCGCAAGGACACACCCGATGACGACCTACCGGTCCGCCTGGCTCGACGACGACCTGGACGCCCTGCGCGAGCTCGCCCGCTCGTTCTTCGCGAAGGAGTTGACGCCGAACATCGACAAGTTCATCGAGCAGCACCACGTCGACCGTGACTTCTGGATCAAGGCGGGCGCGCTCGGCCTGCTGTGCGCGTCGATCCCGGAGGAGTACGGCGGGGGCGGCGGCACCTTCGCGCACGAGGCCGTACTCATCGAAGAGCAGGCCAAGGCGTTCGACACCTCATGGGGCGCCACGCTGCACAGCGGCATCGTCGCGCACTACCTGCTGCACTACGGCACCGAAGAGCAGAAGCGGCAGTGGCTGCCGAAGATGGCCAGCGGTGAGGTCGTCGGCGCGATCGCCATGACCGAGCCCGGCACGGGGTCGGACCTGCAGAACGTGAAGACCAAGGCGATCCGCGATGGCGACGAGTACGTGGTGAACGGCTCCAAGACCTTCATCACCAACGGCAGCCAGGCCGACCTCATCATCGTGGTCGCCAAGACCGACACCAGCGAGGGTGCAGGCGGCATCTCGCTGGTTCTGGTCGAGGCCGACCGGCCGGGCTTCCGGCGCGGCCGGGTGCTGGACAAGGTCGGTCAGAAGGGGCAGGACACCTCCGAACTGTTCTTCGAGGACGTCCGGGTTCCGGTGTCGAACCTGCTCGGCACGCAGGAGGGCCAGGGCTTCGTCCAGTTGATGCAGCAGCTCCCGCAGGAGCGGCTGATCATCGCCGTCGGGTCGGTGGCCGGGATGGAGGCCGCGCTGGAGGTGACGCTGCGCTACACGAAGGAGCGGCACGCCTTCGGCAAGCCGCTGTTCGCGTTCCAGAACACGAAGTTCACCCTGGCCGAGGCGGCTACCGAGACCCGAGTGGCCCGCGTCTTCCTGGACGACTGCATCGCACGGCATCTGCGCGGGGAACTGGACATCCCGACCGTCGCCATGGCCAAGTGGTGGACCACCGATCGCGCCATGTCGGTGGCCGACGACTGCCTCCAGCTGCACGGCGGCTACGGCTACATGACCGAATATCCGATCTCCCGGATGTGGACCGACAGCCGGGTGCAGAAGATCTACGGCGGCACCAACGAGATCATGAAGGAGATCATCGCCCGCAGCCTCTGATCGGGTGGCCGACGGTGTTGGCGCATTGCCAACACCTTGTCGGTGCGCCGGCCCGGGGGCCTACGCTTCGGTGAGGTCCACCGAGGTGGCCGTAGCAGAGACAACGAGGTGCTGGCCACCTCCGGCGTGAAGGGACGATTGCGATGAGCGACGTCGAAACTCCTCCGTTCAAGGACATCGTCAACGGGGCACTGGAATTCACCATCCCGATCGCGCACAAGATGGGTGTGCAGGCGGTGGAGGTGCGCCGCGGTTTCGCGGCGACCTCGGTGCCCGCGGAGGGCAACGGCAACCACTTCGGCGTGATGTACGCCGGTGTGCTGTTCACCGTCGCAGAGATCCTCGGCGGCGCGATCGCGGTCGCGACCTTCGACAACTCGGCGTTCTATCCGCTGGTGAAGGACCTGCGCATCTTCTTCCGCAAGCCGGCCAGGACCGACGTGCGCGCGGAGGCGACGCTGTCGGAGGAGGAGATCGCGCGCATCGGCGAAGAGGCGGCCGCGAACGGCAAGGCCGACTTCACGTTGCGTGCGGTGGTCACCGACGCCGACGGCGTGGTCGTCGCGGAGACCGAGGGGCTCTACCAGTTGCGGGCGCACGGGAAGTAGTCCGAGTCGTTACGTGCGGTGGTGGACACGGCCGCTGCCGTGCCCGGCTGGTGAACCGGTCAGGGTGTTGCTCGGGCGGGGCCGCGGAGGCGAAGAGACTCTCGTCTCCGCGGCCAACGGCTATAACGCCTGTTCCGCGCCATTTTCGCCAGGTCGGCGTGAGCACGTGGGCGATCGCGCGATGCATGCGCCGAGCCCGGTGTTCAGGTCACGGATCGCTTCCGCGCCCCGAGCCGTCGTCGCCTGGGGCGCAGCGCGGAAAGTGGCTGGTAGCGAAGATAACGAGTCGGTCGCTGGGGCCGCCTATGCGGCGCGCGGTGCGGTTGTCTGCCTACTACCGCAAGTCGTGGACCTGGGAAAATGCGACTCGTTTCACGATCTAATCGTGATCTCGAACACATAACGTAAGCATTACGGACGTACGATATGGCGTATTTTCCGCCGATCGACCTGCGGGAATGGCTGGGAGTCTCGACCAAGGGTCAAACATAGCGGCACGTTATTCGAACGTGATCTGCCGCGACATCTCCGCTAACGTCGGTGACGGCTCGGGGCAACACCGAGATCGAACTCGAATCGCAGAACGCCGGAAACCCTGTCCCGCGGTTCGAGTGTCCACAACCTTCCTGGGGACAGGGGCGCGGCGATATACGCCGAGCCGGTGGGCGCAGGCGGGGAATCTCATGTCGCATAACCGTAAATTCACCACTCGTGTTCTCGGCTTCACCGCGGCCATCGGCGCTTTCGTCGCCGTGCCGTTCGGCCTTTCGACCGCCACCGCGTCGGCCCACAACTGGGACGCCGTCGCACAGTGCGAGAGCAGTGGCAATTGGTCCACCAACACCGGTAACGGCTTCTCCGGCGGCCTGCAGTTCACCCAGAGCACCTGGGAGGCCAACGGCGGCTCCGGCAGCCCCTCCGGCGCCAGCCGCGAAGAGCAGATCCGCGTCGCCGAGAACGTGCTCGCGACCCAGGGCCCGGGTGCCTGGCCCGTGTGCGGCGCCTACCTCTGATGCGCCACCGGCGCCTACCACTGAGTTTCGGTAGGCGCCGGGCTAATTCTCGGCGGTAAATGCCGGGCGGCGATTATGTCTTATCGCCACAATCGCGCCGGACAATTCAGCGTCGAATTGTCCGGCCCGAATTCCAATTCACCGAACGCGGATTCGCGTGCTACTCCCGATGACGGATCCGCGCTTCGGTCGCTGTCGGGTAACGGTGCTCACGCGCGCCACAGCTGGTCACCGGCGCGGGACAGCACGATGTTCGGCACCACCGCGTTGCGGGACAAGCGGGTGATCGCCAGCACCATCTCGGCGATGTCGCCGGTGGTGAGCATGGCGGACCGGTCGAGCACCTCCCGCTTCCACGCGGTCATGTCGGTGTCGACGTAGCCGGGAGACACCGCGGTCGCACTGACGCCGTTCCCGGACTCCTCCAGCGAAACCGTCTCGCACAGCGAGATGAGCGCCGCTTTGGTCGCGCCGTACGCGGCGAGGCCCGCTTCCCCGGCGACGCCGGTGATCGACGCGAGCGCGACGATCTTCGCGCCGCGCTCACGGTCGGTGCTCGCGCTCTTGCGTAGCAGCGGAAGAGCCGCCTGGATCAGGGTCGACGGCGCGCGGAAATTCACATCGAGCATGCGCTCGTACGCCTTCGCGGGCAGGTCGGCCACGGCGCCCGCCGTGCCGGTGCCCGCGCTCATGACGAGCACGTTCATCCCACCGAAGCGTTCCTCGTGTGCCTGCGCCAGGGCGCGCACCTGATCGAGGTCGGTCATCTGCGCGACCACCGTGTGCACGTCGGCGCCCGTCTCCTCGCGCAGGCGGGCCGCGGTCTGCTCGAGAGTTTCGGGCGTGCGCGCGGCAAGGGTCAGATGATAGCCCTCGCCCGCCAAGCGGCGCGCCACCTGCGCGCCGATACCGCGCGACCCGCCGGTGACCAGTGCCGTGCGGGCGCTCATCCGAGGCGTTCGACGATCGTCGCGTTGGCCAGACCGCCCGCCTCGCACATCGTCTGCAGGCCGAAGCGGCCGCCGGTCTGCTCCAGGTGGTTGACCAGCGTCGACAGGATGCGGGTGCCGGAGGCGCCCAGCGGGTGGCCGAGGGCGATGGCGCCGCCACGGGGGTTGAGCTTGTCCGGATCGGCGTTCACCTCCTGCTGCCAGACCAGCGGCACGGGCGCGAACGCTTCGTTCACCTCGTAGGCGTCGATGTCGTCGATGCTCAGTCCGGCACGATCGAGCGCCTTGCGCGTGGCCGGGATGACGGCCGTGAGCATGAGCAGGGGATCGTCGCCCACCACGGCGAACGAATGGAAGCGGGCGCGCGGGCGCAAGCCCAGCTTCACCGCCGCCTCCTCGCTCATGATCAGCGCGGCGGAGGCGCCGTCGGTCAGCGGCGAGGAGTTGCCCGGGGTGATCGACCACTCGATCTCGGGGAAGCGCGCTGTGTACTGATCGTCGACGAAGGCGGGCCGCAGCTTCGCGAGGCTTTCACCGGTGGTGGCGGGCCGGATGGTCTCGTCGGCCGTCAGCGTGCCCGCGGCGACCAATTCGTTGTCGAAACCGCCGGCCGCCGCGGTCTCTGCGGCGAGCCGATGCGAGCGAGCCGCGAACTCGTCGAGCGCGGCGCGATCGAACTTCCACCGCGCGCTGATCACCTCGGCCGCGATGCCCTGCTGGATCAGGCCCTCCGGGTACCGGTGCGCGAGCGGGCCGCGATTGGCGTCCTTGCCCTGGCCGTTGGAGAACATAGGCGCCCGGCTCATCGACTCCACACCGCAGGCGATCGCGATGTCGTAGGCGCCCGCGATGACACCCTGCGCCGCGAAGTGCGCCGCCTGCTGGCTGGACCCGCACTGCCGGTCCACCGTGGTGGCGGGCACCGACTCCGGGAACCCGGCGGCCAGCGCGGCGGTCCTGCTGATGTTGAACGCCTGCTCTCCGCTCTGCGTGACGCATCCGCCGACCACGTCGTCCACCAGGGCGGGATCGAGGTCGCTGCGGGCGATGAGTTCGGCGAGCACGCCCGCCAGCAGGGTGGCCGGATGCACCTCCGACAGGCCGCCGCCTGCTTTGCCCTTACCGGACGGTGTACGGACGACATCGACGATGACGGCGGACCTCATAGCCCTCTCCGATCAGTTAAGTTAACTGCCATTCACGCTTAAGTTAACACAGATTCGCTACAGGCGGGTGGCGCTCTCGTGGGTTGGGGCGTCGTCGTGACTGCGAGGGGGGTGCCGCGGTCGAAGCCCGCGAGCACGTCGGTGACCCGGTGTGCGCGGCCTGTCAGGCCGCGGTCAAGCGCAGCATCGAGCGCGCACCGCGCTGGAACTCGAAGTCCACCTCGGCGATGTCTGTTCGAATTCCTGTGTCGTGCAACGTCTTCCGAAGGCGATCCAGTAAATCGTCCAGCGGCCCGCCCGCGTGATCGACGAGTGGAAACACCCGGACACTGCCGCGGCTCAGCCGCGCCAGTTCCCGCAGTGCCGCCAGGTGGAAGTCGAAATCCAACCGGTCGGCGTAGGTGAACAGCAGATGCGAGCTCAGCACCAGGTCGAAGGCGCGATCGGGGAAGTCGAGGGCGGGCAGGATGCCGAAGCGGTAGCGCCGGGGGTTGTGGTGCAGATCCTCGGCGAACCGCGCCGCGGCGGCTCTGCGCATGTCCCGATGGCCGTCGAGATCGCCGTAGAAATCCCAGACGTAGCGGTGCGCGTCGGCCGCGGTGTGCGCCGCGCCGTGCTCGAGTTCCGTGGCGGCCAGAGCGGTCAGCTCCGCGGCGGGCATCCGGTAGACCGGATCCACCGCGACCACGCGCGCGCCGAGTTGGGCCGCCTCCGCAGCGAAGCTCGCGGCGCCACCGGGGCAGTCGAGGATGTCGCCGCGCAGGTCGTCGTCGGTGAGCGCGAACATGGCCCGGTATTCGCTCAGCGATCGACCGGTCAGCAGGTAGCCGCCCGCCTCGATCGAGTCGTGCTCGTCTTCCATGCGTCGGACGGTAGCCACGACCGGTGCGCGGTGCGAACGAGTTTCCCGTCTAGGGCTTGCCCTCGCCGACCGGCCGGACGGGATACAGGCGCTGAATCGTCAGCGCGGCCGCCAGTAACCGTGAATCGTGCGGATCGGTGGGATCGATGCCGGTGAGTTCGGCGACGCGGCGCAAGCGATAGCTGAAGGTGTTGGGGTGCACGTGGATCTCGGTCGCCGCGGCTTTGCGGTCGGAGCCGTGGCGCAGGTGCGCGTCGAGCGCCTCGAGCAGGTGCGGACTGTCCAGAATGGGGGCGATGCGCTCGGCCAGCCGTGCACGCGCGGTACCCGGTCTGGTGAGCTGGTATTCCAGCAGCAAATCGTCGAGCCGGTAGACGCCCGCGGGCCTGCCGAGCAGCCGCGCGAGTTCGGCGAGGTCGGTGGCTTCCTTCGCGGTCTGCGCGATGGCGTCCTGCGGCACGGACGCGTATTCGGCGAGGAACACCGGAGCCCCGAGGTGTTCGGTCAGTTCCTCGGCCAGCCGACGGTAGCGTGTGTCGTCGAGTTCGGCGTCGGAAGCGCTGGGCAGCAGAGCGATTCCGGTCCAGCCGTCGAAAGTGGCCAGTGTCGTGGTGCCCGCGAGGGCGTCCAAGGCGCGGTGCAGCAGCCGGATGCGCCGCCGCCCGACGAGCGTGGCGACCGTGCTCGGCTGGTCGTTGTGGCGGATGTGGATCGCGAGCACCGTGTAGTGCTCGGCCAGTGTGGTGTCCGCCCGCGCCGCCAGTTCGGCGGCGGGCAACCCGTGCAGCAGCGCCGAGCACAGGACGCGGCGCGCCTCCCGTTCGGCGTTGTAGATGGATTGCTCGACCTCGGTGTAGGCCTCCACCACCGTGATGTTGATCTGCATGAGCAGATCGAGCAATCTGCTGCCGATCAGGACGAGTTCGTCGAGTTCTTCGCGGGAGGCCAGCGCGGCCGCCTCCTGGAGCACCGTCTGCGCGGAATCGTGGATGGCCTCGATCAGCACGGGCAAGGGGAACCGGTCCTCGGCATGCCGCTCGGCCACCGGAGCGACGAAGGTCGCGACCTCGGCCTGGGTGAAGCTGCGCTGTTCGCCGATCGCCTGGAGCACCGCGCGGCCGCAGGCGTAGATCGCCGGAAGCACCTCGGCCGTGAAATGACCCTCCGGCAGGTCGGCGGCCGGCGGGGTGGTGCCGAGGCCCGCGGCGAGCATGCGCTCGGCGATCTGGGGCCAGCGAGTCAGCAACCGGGCGACGAGCGGGGCGTCTCCGGCCACCGGGGACAACACGACGGACATGGGCCGATTGTTTCCGACCACACAAACTGGCGGCAAGGCCACGGGCGCGGTCGCCCGAATTTTGGCTCGCGCGCCAATATTCGGGTCGAATGTTCTCCTCGAGGTGCAGTGACACCGGCCCGGAGAGCGCCCTACATTCGAAAAGCGGCTCGTAGATATGGCCCCGATCACATCTCCCTCCGAATGTGGCGCGGGATACATTCGGAGGCGGTGCTCGCCGCTCCGCCGAGTCGCGTTCGTTCGGTGCGAATGAAAGTGAACTCGATGTTGGCAATGATGCACAACGCTCGGCAGGCGATTCTCGGGGCCGCGGTGATCGCAGGGGTGACAATGGCGACCGCGCTCGGCGGCGGGATGGCGCACGCACGAGAGGAGATCGAACCGACCCAGCAGGCGCTCGCCGATTACATCAGCGCGGGCCTGAACCCCGCCCCGGACGGCAGGCAGCCGCGCGCGATCGTGGACACCGGCAGTTCGTCGGGATGGGCGACCAGCGTCGCGTCCGACGCTGCCGGCGAAGGTCCTGAGATGTCGGCGTATCTGGCCGCGTTCGGCTACGGACTGACCCATCCCGACGCGGCTCCGCCCGGCGCCAACCGCTGGAACTGCATGCCGTCCGCCGAACACCCGCGGCCGGTGGTGTTGCTGCACGGCACCTGGTTGAACGCCTACGACACCTTCTCCTCGCTGTCGCCGCGGCTGGCGCGCGCCGAATTCTGCGTGTTCGCCTTCAACTTCGGGCGATCCGGTCTGATGCAGGGCGGTGGGCTCGGACCGATCCTGCCCGGGCGCTTCGGGGTGGGGCGGATGGAGGATTCGGCGGCGCAGTTGCGGGACTTCATCGATCGTGTGCTGGGCGCGACCGGCGCGCAGGCGGTCGACATCGTCGGGCATTCCCAGGGCGGCACGGTCGCCAACCATTATCTGAAATTCGAAGGCGGTCAGGGCAAAGTGGGCAAGCTGGTGAGTCTGGGCGCCACCCACCACGGCACCTCGCTCATGGGCATGGCGACGCTGGGCCGGATCATCAACAACTTGGGCGTCGATATCCTCGGGTTCTACGAGCCGCTGGTCGGCATCGCCAATATCCAGCAGGCGGTGGGCTCGTCGTTCTATGCCGGCCTGAACGCGCAGGGCGACACCGTGCCCGGCGTCGCGTACACGGCGATCGGCTCCCGGCACGACGAGGTCACCAACCCCTATCAGTGGACATTCCTGCAGGCGGGGCCGGACGCGACGGTGGACAACGTCACACTGCAAGACGGCTGCGAGCAGGATATATCCGACCATCTGACGATGATGTATTCCCCGCGGGCGGCCTCGATCGTGCTGCACGCGCTGGATCCGGTCGCGCACCCGTCGCTGGAATGCACCTTCAATCCGTGGATGATCGGCGGCAACGGCAGCTTGTGAACCACGCTGTCACTGCATCGACGCGAGAATTCGCGAGCGCTTGATTGGCGTGCGAGCCAATTCTTTTCCGGCCATCACATTGGTTGGGTGGAATACGGGCAACTGTCGTCGGCACGGCGGAGCCCGCGATCACGGCCGTGCCCTCGGAAAGGAAATCCGGATGAGTGTGGAGCTCGAATGGGACGGCGGTCCGGTGCCGCCGGATCCGGCGGCGTTCTCGCATCGGCCGATGTTGCCCGAAGACGATCCGTTCTATGTCCCACCGCCCGCGGTCGGGCGCTTGCGCCCCGGCGCGATCGTCCGCACGCGCGCGGTGGAGATCGGATTCTTCGGCATTGTGCCGCAACGTATCTCGGCTTGGCAGTTGCTCTATCGCACCTGTGATCTGCGTGGTGTGCCGGAGGTCGCGGTGACCACGGTGCTGCTGCCGTGGGGCGCGGATCCGGCCGAGCCGCGCCCGCTGGTCTCCTTCCAGTGCGCGATCGACGCGGTCGCCTCGAAATGCCTGCCGTCGTATTCGCTTCGGCGCGGAGCGCGGGCGGCCGGATCGATTCCGCAGCTCGAGCTGCCGCTGATCGTCAGCGCACTGGCACGGGGCTGGGCGGTGTCGGTTCCGGATCACGGCGGAACTGCCGGCCGGTTCGGGGTGGCCAGGGAGCCGGGATATCGCGCGCTGGACGCGGTCCGTGCCGCCCTCGCCTTCCTGCCGTCGGGTCTGGATCCGGCTACACCCGTTGCCCTGTGGGGATATTCGGGCGGGGGATTGGCCACGGCCTGGGCCGCGGAGGCGGCCGCCGAGTACGCGCCCGAGTTGAATGTCGTCGGCGCGGTGGCCGGGTCGCCGGTGGGTGATCCGGCGGCCGCGTTCGTGCGGCTCAACGGCACACTCTTCGCGGGCTTCGCCGCCGTCTTCACCGCCGGACTGCGCCGCGGGTACCCCGAATTGGACCGCATGCTGCGCGCCCACCTGGACGCGCAATATCTGGGCTGGCTGGCCGAGACCGAGACCACCGCGACGTTCCCGCTGCTGTATCGCTTCGCCCGGCGCGACATCGACGAACACAGTGGCGCGGGGCTCGCCGCCATGATCGCGCAGGACGGGTTGCAGCGGATTCTCGACGACATCCACCCCGGTCGCCGGGCGCCCGCCATGCCCATGCTCGTGCTGCAAGGCGTGCACGACGAGGTGATCGCGGTCGCCGACGTGGACGGCCACGTCGCGCGCTACGTCGAAGCGGGCGCGCACGTGCGCTACCTGCGCGATCGGCTCAGCACCCATCTGTTGTTGCAGTTCCTGGCGCTGCCGGTGATGATCGACTGGCTCGCCGGTCGCTTCACCGGCCGCGAGCTGCCCGCGGCCGGTACGCAGACCCGATGGTCGCTCGCCTTCGCCGGTCCGGCGCTGAGCGGTCACCTCGGTTTCGCGGCGCTGCTCGCCCGCATGTGGCTGGGACGGCCGATCCGTGGAGCGCGCCCGCCGGTGATGGCGCGCCCGCGCCGCCGGCCGGTCCGCTCCGCCGCCCTCCGCAATCCGTTGTCCTGACCTCTGGTCGCGTCGGCGAGTGCCGCTGAGCTGGCCTGATCCCGCACCGGCACGCCGTGCGGACGAGATTCGGGTGTCGCCTCACAAAGGTGTCCGTTTTGCTCTAGCGTGAGCACGGTTGGTGCCGAGAGGGGTCGTGGATGCGTAGCGGGATGCTGAGTGTGGCGCAATTGCGGGACCGGGTCGACACCGGCGAGATCGACACGGTGCTGGTCGCCATGACCGACATGCAGGGGCGGCTGCAAGGAAAGCGCTGCGCGGCACGCTATTTCCTGGACGAGGTGGTGGCGCACGCCACCGAGGCGTGCGGGTACCTGCTCGCGGTGGACGTCGACATGACGACGGTCGACGGTTACGCGCTGTCGTCCTGGGAGACGGGGTACGGGGACGTCGTGCTGCGACCGGATCTGCATACGCTGCGGACGACGCCGTGGTGGCCGGGCACGGCGCTGGTGCTGTGCGACGTCGAGCACGTGGTGCCGGAGGGACGGCCCGTGCCCGCTTCGCCGCGTCAGGTGCTGCGCAAGCAGCTGGACCGGCTGGCCGAGCGCGGCCTGCACGCGTTCGTCGGCACCGAGCTCGAGTTCCTGGTGTTCGACGACAGCTACGAGGCGGCCTGGAACGCCGGCTATCGCGGGCTGACGCCGGCCAACCAGTACAACGTGGACTACTCGATGCTGGGCACCGGGCGGATCGAACCGTTGCTGCGCCGCATCCGCAAGGAGATGGACGGCGCCGGAATGTATGTCGAGTCGGCCAAGGGCGAATGCAACCCCGGCCAGCACGAGATCGCCTTCCGGTACGACGAAGCCCTGGTCACCTGCGACAACCACAGCATCTACAAGACCGGCGCGAAGGAGATCGCGGCCCAGGAGCGGCGCAGCGTGACGTTCATGGCGAAATACAATGAACGCGAGGGCAATTCCTGCCATATTCACCTCAGCCTGCGCGATCACGCGGGCGAGCCCGTGTTCGCGGGTGACGGTGCGGACGGCATGTCGCCGCTGATGCGGCATTTCATCGCGGGCCAGCTGGACTGCCTGCGTGAGTTCACCTACCTGCTGGCGCCGAACATCAACTCCTACAAGCGGTTCGCCGCCGGTAGCTTCGCCCCGACCGCGATCGTGTGGGGGCGGGACAACCGCACCTGTGCCATCCGCGTGGTGGGCGAGGACCATTCGCTGCGGTTCGAGAACCGGGTGCCCGGCGGCGACGTGAACCCGTACCTGGCCGTGGCCGCCCTGATCGCGGCGGGACTGCACGGCATCGATCGCAAGCTGCCGCTGGAGCCGGAGTTCCACGGCAACGCCTACCACTCCGAACGCCCCCGGGTGCCGCGGACGCTGCGCGAAGCGGCCCAGCTGTTCGCCGGCAGCACGGTAGCCCGCGCGGCCTTCGGTGATGATGTAGTTGAGCACTACCGCAACGCGGCGCGGGTCGAGCTGGACGCCTACGACGCCGCGGTCACCGACTGGGAGCGTATCCGTGGTTTCGAACGACTCTGAGGTCGCGGGAGCCCGTCCCGTGATCGGCCTGCCCACCTATGTGGAGCGGACCCGGTTCAACGCATGGGACCTGCCGAGCGCGGTCCTGCCGCACGCCTACGTCGAGATGGTGGCGGCCGCGGGCGGCATCCCGGTGTTGCTGCCGCCCGCGGGCGCTGTGCGTCCCGAGCTGGTGCGGCGGCTCGACGGATTGGTGCTGACCGGCGGCGCGGACGTCGATCCCGCTCGCTACGGTGTCTCTTCGGCGGGGATACCCGGCTACACCAGGCCGGACCGCGACGAGTCGGAGTTCGGCCTGTTCGAGCTGGCCAGGGCCGCGGGCCTGCCGATTCTCGCGGTGTGCCGCGGCCTGCAACTGGCGAATGTCGCGCTCGGCGGCACGTTGATCCCACATCTGCCCGACGTCGTCGGTCACGAGGAGCACTCCGGCGTCGAGGGCGGGTTCACCGCTACCCGGGTGCTGACGATCGCGGGCAGCCGGGTCGCCCGGCTGGCCGGTCCGGAGCTGAAGGTGCACTGCCACCATCATCAGGCCGTCGACCGGCTGGCCGAGGGCCTGACCGCCACCGCGTACGCCGCCGACGGCACGATCGAGGCCGCGGAATCCACCGACGGGTCGTTCCTGGTCGGTGTGCAGTGGCATCCGGAGGCCGACGTCACCGATCGCCGGTTGGTCCGAGCGCTGGTGGTAGCGGCGGAGACTTATGGAAGGGAGCGCGAACGGTGACGACAGCGCAGGTGGTCAATCCGGCGACCGAGCAGGTGGTCACCACCGTGGAACTCGCCGGGGAAGCGGAGACCGACGCCGCCATCGCCCGCGCACAGCACGCCGCGACCGCGTGGCGCGAGGTGGCGCCGGGGGACCGGGCGCGATTGCTGCGCCGGTTCGCCGAGGTGGTCGAGTCGGATCTGGAGCACCTCGCCGGGCTCGAGGTGGTCAATTCCGGGCACACCATCGGCAACGCACGATGGGAAGCGGGCAACGTCCGCGATGTCCTGCACTACGCGGCCGGGATGCCGGAACGCCTGCTGGGGAACCAGATTCCGGTGGCGGGCGGGGTCGACATCACCTTCCACGAACCGCTCGGTGTCGTCGGGGTGATCGTGCCGTGGAACTTCCCGATGCCGATCGCGGCATGGGGCTTCGCACCCGCGCTCGCCGCGGGCAACACCGTCGTACTGAAACCCGCCGAGGTCACGCCGCTGACCGCCCTGCGGCTCGGCGAACTCGCGCTCGAGGCGGGGCTGCCCGAGGGCGTGTTCCAGGTGCTGCCCGGCAAGGGGTCGGTGGTGGGGCAGCGCTTCGTCACCCACCCGGCCGTCCGCAAGGTGGTGTTCACCGGTTCCACCGAGGTCGGCACGCAGATCATGGCGGGCTGCGCGCGGCAGGTGAAGCGGGTGACGCTGGAATTGGGCGGCAAGAGCGCGAACATCGTCTTCGCCGACGCCGATCTGGAGCGGGCGGCGGCGACCGCGCCCTACGGCGTCTTCGACAACGCCGGGCAGGACTGTTGTGCCCGATCGCGCATTCTCGTGCAGCGCAGCGTGTTCGACCGCTTCCTCGAACTGCTGGAACCCGCGGTGCGCGGTGTGCGGGTCGGTGACCCGGCCGACGAGTCCACCGAGATGGGCCCGCTCATCTCGGCCGCGCACCGCGAGCGCGTCGCCGCGTTCGTGCAGCCGTCCACCGAGGTCGCGTTCACCGGCAGCGCGCCCGACGGACCGGGCTTCTGGTATCCGCCGACCGTGGTGCTGCCCGGGGCCCCGACCGACCGGGTGCTCACCGAGGAGGTGTTCGGCCCGGTGGTCGCGGTGCTCCCGTTCGAGGACGAGGCCGACGCGCTGCGCATCGCCAACGACACGAATTACGGCTTGTCCGGCTCGATCTGGACCCGGGACGTCGGACGGGCGCTGCGCGTGGCCCGCGGTGTGGAGGCGGGCAACCTGTCGGTGAATTCGCATTCTTCCGTGCGGTATTGGACGCCGTTCGGCGGTTTCAAGCAGTCCGGGCTCGGACGCGAACTCGGCCCGGACGCGGCGCTGGCCTTCACCGAGACCAAGAACGTCTTCCTCGCCACGCAGTGACACCCGCACATCCGACAGGAGATACGTTGCAGCGCTTACAGGATCGAGTCGCCGTCGTCACCGGCGGCGGGAGCGGAATCGGTCTGGCCACGGTCCGTCGCTTCGCGGCGGAGGGGGCGAAGGTCGTGGTCGCGGATATCGACGCCGGGACGGGTGCAGCGGCCGCCGAGGAAGTCGGCGGGCGGTACGTCCAAGTGGACGTCACCGAGGAAGCGCAGGTGGAGGCGCTGTTCCAGACCGCGGTCGACACCTACGGCGGGCTGGACATCGCGTTCAACAACGCGGGCATCTCCCCGCCGGAGGACGACTCGATCCTGACCACCGGCATCGACGCGTGGCGGCGCGTCCAGGAGGTCAACCTGACCTCCGTGTATCTGTGCAGCAAGTACGCCATCGGGCACATGCTCGAGCGCGGCAAGGGCTCGGTGATCAACACCGCCTCCTTCGTCGCGGTGATGGGCGCGGCGACCTCGCAGATCTCCTACACCGCCTCCAAAGGCGGTGTGCTGGCGATGAGCCGGGAACTGGGAGTGCAGTTCGCCCGCAACGGCATCCGGGTGAACGCGCTGTGCCCTGGACCGGTGAACACCCCTCTTCTCCAGGAACTGTTCGCCAAGGACCCCGAGCGCGCCGCACGGCGTCTGGTACACGTTCCGCTCGGCCGGTTCGCCGAACCCGAGGAGATCGCCGCCGCCGTGGCCTTCCTCGCCAGCGACGATTCCTCGTTCATCACCGCGTCGCAGTTCCTGGTCGACGGCGGTATCGCGGGCGCGTACGTGACGCCGCTGTAGGACCGGGGCCTATTTCGGCGCTCCCAATCGGGCGCCGCCGTCGACGCGCACCACGATTCCGGTCGTGAACGAATTCCCCATCAGGAATTCGATCGCCTGTGCCACGTCGTCGGCGGTGCCGACGCGGCCGACCGGTGTGGCCGCGGCGATCGAGTCGAAGACCTCGGCGCGCGCGCCGTCGGGCAGGAAGCTCCACCATTCGGTGTCGATCACGCCGGGGGAGACCGCGTTCACGCGCAGCGGCGCCAGTTCGACGGCCAGCACCGGAACCATCGCTTCCACCGCGGAATTCACCGCGGCCAGCGCCGCGGTGGCGGGCATCGAGCCGCCCGCCGAGGCCGCCGACACCAGCGTGATCGAACCGCGCTCCGCCAAATGGGGCAGCGCCGCCTGCACCACGGCGGTATGCGCGAGCAGTTTGCCCTCGACGTGCTCGCGCAGATGGTCGAGCGCCAGCTCGCGGAACGGTGTCGTGCCCGACGGTCCGGTCACGGTGACCACCACATGGTCGATCGGCCCGAGTCCGGTGAAGAACCGGGCCAGCTCGGCCTCGTCACGCGCGTCGACGGTCCGGCCGGTGACGTTCTCGCCGAGTTCGGCGAGTGCGGCCTCGAGCCTGCCCGCGTCGCGACCCGCGATGACCACGTCGTGCCCTCCGGACGCGAGCCTGCGCGCCGCGGCCAGGCCGATGCCCGACGTTCCGCCGACGATGACGACTCGGTTGCGCACAACATCCTCCTGATTTTCGAAGCTCTGTGTCTCGAAAACATAATCGAGGCACGGTGTCTTGTAAAGTGTCGGCATGACCGGAACCCGCGGCCGTCCGCGCAGCGAGGACACCAGGCGCGCGATCCTGCGTGCCGCCCTGGAACTGTGTGAACGCGACGGCTATCAGGACCTGACGATCAAGGCGATCGCCGACGCGGCGGGCGCGGGCAGGCAGACGGTGTACCGGTGGTGGCCGGACAAGGCCTCGGTGCTCATGGAGGCGCTCGTCGGGCTCGCCGAGGAGAACCCGGCTTTGCGGGTGCGCGCCGAGTCCGCCGACGTGCTCGCGGAGGTCGAAAGTCTGCTCACCGCGACCTACGAACTGGCCCGCAAGCTGACGGGGCAGGCGCTGGTCGGTCTGATGGCCGATGCGCAGCGCGACTGCGCACTCTCGAAGCGATTGCAGGAGACTGTAATCGGGCCACGGCGTGCCACGCTGCATACGCTGCTGCGTCGGGGCGTGGACAACGGGGAGTTCACCGAGGTGGTGCCGTTGGATCTCGTGGTGGATTTCGCGTTCGGAGCCATGTGGTATCGGCTGTTGAGTCGGCACGCGCCGGTCGACGGTGCGCTGGCGCGAGAGGTCGCGGTCGGTATCGCCGCCATGCTCGGCCGGGAGTGATCGCGCCGCCGGTCGCCGGGCGACCGGTGTGTCGGTCACGAAGCCGGGACCGATAGCCGTAGTCGCCGCGAGTTGTTGTGATAGACATCACAATTGGCCGCTTAGTGGCAGGTCAGCGCGACCGCTTGGGTGCGTTTCTCGGGTCCGCGACTGTTTGCCGGGGGCTGATCCTGGGTATCGGTCTGTTTCGTGCCACACCTTCGGTTCTCGTAGCCCGAGGTGGAACGAACCGAGGTCCGTGGACGGACTGGAGAGGACGTGCACGTGACCGACCGGACATCGGAGAGTTTCCCGCTGCGGCGTTCCGTGGCGGCCTCCGCCATGGGCAACGCGACGGAGTGGTTCGACTACGGCGTCTACGCCGCCACCGCGACCTACCTGACCGATGCCTTCTTCCCCGGGGAATTGGGCACGCTCGGCACCATGCTCGGCTTCGCCATCTCGTTCGTCCTGCGGCCGCTCGGCGGCATGGTGTGGGGACCGCTCGGTGACCGGATCGGCCGCAAAGCCGTGCTGGCCACCACGATCCTGCTCATGGCCGCCGCCACCGGCGCCATCGGCGTACTGCCCACCCACGCGTCCGTCGGTGTGCTGGCCCCGGTCCTGCTCATCCTGCTGCGGGTGGTGCAGGGCTTCTCGACCGGTGGCGAATACGGCGGCGCCGCCACGTATCTCGCCGAATGCGCAAGCGACCGCAAACGCGGTTTCCTCGGCAGTTTCCTGGAGTTCGGCACGCTCGCGGGCTTCGTCGGAGGCTCCGCGACCGTGCTGGTCTGCCAGCTCGCGCTCGGTTCGGACACCATGCACGAGTGGGGCTGGCGCATCCCGTTCTTGATCGCCATCCCACTCGGCCTGACCGGCTGGTATCTGCGCGCCAAGCTGGAAGAGAGCCCGGTGTTCACCGAAGTCGCCGAGCACAAGCATCCGCCCGGTGGCCTGCGCGAAGTGCTGACCACCTACCGGCGCGAGACTCTCACACTGGCCGGACTCGTGGTCGCGCTGAACGTGGTGAACTACACGCTGCTCACCTACCAGCCCACCTATCTGCAGAACACCATCGGTATGGGGGAGTCGGCCACCACCGCGATGATGCTGCTCGGGCAGCTGGTGATGATGGTGGTGCTGCCGTTCTTCGGCAGGCTCTCCGACACCGTCGGCCGCCGCCCGATGTGGTTGTTCTCCCTGACGGGTCTGGCCGTGCTGGCGGTGCCGATGTACTGGCTGATGGGGCAGGGCACCGCGTGGGCCATCATCGGCTTCATCGTGCTCGGGCTGTTGTACGTGCCGCAGCTGTCCACCATCAGCTCGACCTTCCCCGCGATCTTCCCGACTCATGTCCGCTACGCGGGTTTCGCGCTCGCCTACAACGTCTCCACCGCGGCCTTCGGCGGCACCGCCCCACTGATCAACGAGGCCGTCATCGAGTCAACCGGCTGGGAGTTGTTCCCCGCCCTCTACATGGTCGGCGCCTCCCTGATCGGCCTGCTCGCCTGGAACTACCTGCGTGAAACCGCGGGGACCTCGCTGCGTGGCACCGAGGTCCCCGATGCGGGCGAACCCACCCCCGACCCGGACCTCCCCGCCCAGCCCGCATTCTGAGCCACTTTTCGCGAAACCGGCGGGGCGACGAGTGGCTACTGGGTGGCGGACCAGACGGTGACCGAGGCTGTGTAGGCATGGAGCGCGTTGTCGAGGGCCACTCCGGTGATGAAGGCGGTGCGGCCCGCGGCGGTTCTGACGCAGTAGGCGCTGTCCGTGGTGACCGGTAGGGTTTCGGCGCCCTGGGTGGAGATGAGTTCCGAGCACTGTTGCCGGGTGGGTTGCCCCGAGGTGGTCCACAGGGCGAGAGTGGGCTTCGTCGTGAAGAATCCGCCGCCGAGTCCGTAGAGGGTGGCTCCGGAGAATTTGCCGATGGACTCCCAGTCGTAGCTGACCCAGGCGCTGGCGCCGCTGTTGCTCGACAGGACCCGAGGCGGGACGGAGTCCAGGTCGAGGTAGGTCAGGTTGATCGTGCCGGACCAGCGGACCTCGGCGGCCGACGCGGTCGTCGAGGTCGCAGGCAAGGAGGAGAGGGGCGGGGGAGCCTTCGGGCTGTCACCGCGCGTGGTCTGCTGAGCCGAGGTCGAGGCTCGCGCGGCGGAATCCTCGTCTTCGCTCTCGTCGGTGAACTTCTCCACGGCCAGAACGATCAAACCGGAGACGATCGGGAACAGCAGCGTGGTGAGAATCGTCCCGGAGTGGCGCCGGATCCAGCTCTTGGGCTCGGTGGAGTCCTGCTGCCGAGGCGGGTCTGTCTCGCGCGCATTCTCTTCGGGAGCGTCGTCCCCCATGGAGAAACCCGCCTCCTACGGCTGCTCGGTTCCGAATGCCTGACGCTTGCCCGGTGCAGGCCCCGGCCGGTGATCATGGTTGTCGAACCGGCATCAATTGTCAATGGGGGCAATGGTTCCGGCTTGCGGACAGGCCGATGCGGCAGCGACTCGCGGCGAGCCGGGCCGGTGAGCGGTTCGTATGCCGCCCGCACGGCCGGGACGACTCGGTCACGTGAATGACTCGTCGTCATCCTCCGGCCAGCCGTCCTCGATCACCAGGCGACCGTCTCGCAGCGCGATCGCGTACTGGCCGGCCACCAGGTCGGCCGGGTAGGTCGGCCAGTAGGAGACCGCCCCGGTGGGTTTGTCGATGACGCAGACCGAACCGCCGACGATCACCGGCGGGCTCGCCGGATCGGCCTGCGGCGGGCGGGGGAAGGTGGCGACGGCGACGAAGCAGGTGTCGAACTCGGTCAGGTGGTAGGTGATTGCGCGATCGGCATAGTCGCCGTTGGCCAAGTGGTGGTCGGCGATCCGGTGTGCTTCGGTCAGGTCCACCGGTGTGGTCGCCTCGGTCGGGTAGGCGTGGATGTCCATGTGTCGATGGCAGCTGGGGAGTGGCCGCCTGCTCCTTCCGGGTCTCTGGATAGCACGGTGGCGGCTCGGCGCAAGCCGGTTTCCGGTCAGTCGAACCGGATGGTGGACAACATCTTGCGGGCCAGGGCCTCCGGATCGGAATCGGCGGCCAGTGATGAATTATGCAGTGCCCCTTCGCGCCACAGCGAAGCGAAGCCGTGCACCAGCGACCATGCGGCGAGTTGGGTCGCCTGCTGCCGGTCGTGACTGTGTCCCGGTTGGATGTCCGAGACGCCGGAGCGCAGCGCCAGCGCGGAACGTTCGCGCGCGGCGCGCAAAGCCGCGTCCTCCGCGTGCAGGAGGCTGTGCCGGAACATCACGTCGAAATGTCCGGGGTGCTCGCGCGCGAAGCGGATGTATGCCACCGCGACCTCGCGGAAGTCCTCGCCTGCTCGCGCGAGCTGTTCGGCCAGCAGCTCGAAACCCTCGGTGGCCAACGCGGTGAGCAGTCCGGCTCGATCGCCGAAGTGGTGGGCGGGCGCGGCGTGTGAGACGCCGGCGTGCCGGGCCAGGTTGCGCAGCGAGAGCGCGTCGACGCCGTCGGCGGCGATCCGTTCGGCGGCCGCGGTCAGCAGCGCCGCGCGGAGATCTCCGTGGTGATAGCCGTCCTTCGCCATACCTCGATGGTGACCGACCATCTAGACATTGACAAGTTAGCGGTAGCGGATTTAATCTTTCCAGTGTCAAGATATGCTTTCGATGTTCAGGAGACCCGATGGCCCCGCTGGTTGTCCTCGTCGCCGTCACCGCCCTCGCCCGGCTCATCGGCCGGCTGACCGGCAGCGGCTGGCTCGATTCGTGGGCGCACGCGACCGCACTCGGGCTGGCCGCGATGCTCGTCCTCACGGCGAGCGCGCACTTCCTCCAGCCGCGCCGCGACGCCCTGATCGCCATGGTGCCGCCGCGGCTGCCGAACGCGCCCGCGCTGGTGACGCTGACCGGCGTCCTGGAGTTGGCGGGCGCGCTCGGCGTGATGATCCCGGCCACCGCCGACCTGGCCGCGACCTGCCTGATCGCCCTGCTTCTTGCCCTGTTCCCCGCGAACGTCCGCGCCGCCCGTGCCGAACTGGGCATCAAGACCATGCCGCTGCCGCTGCGGGGTCTGGTTCAGGTGCTCTTCATCGCGGCCTGCGTGGTCGTCATCCTCGGGTGAATATGGCGAAAGACCCGCTCGCGCATCTGCATTCGATGTGCGAGCGGGTCTTTCGCGTGGTCGGAGTTCAGTTGCCGCGCAGTGCCTTCGCGATGGTGCGGCGCATGAACGGCCGCGCCAGATCCTCGGGCAGGTTCGCCCAGGCCAGGAAGAACCGCGTCAGAGGGTCGAGGGCGATGTGGTGATGCCCGCGTTCCATTCCCCGCACCGCGGCCTCGGCGACCCGTCGGGCCGACATCGGCTCGATCGATCCGGTGATCGCCTTGGTCTCCACCGGCTTTCGCTGGTTCTCCATCGCCAGCCCCGGCGTGTCGGTGTCGGCCGGATAGATCACCGTGACGTCCACGCCCTGCGGCTCGACCTCGTAGCGCAGGCACAACGCCAGCTGGCGGATACTCGCCTTGGTGGGTCCATAACCGGTGTAGCCGGTGATCCCGAGAAACGCCGACGTCGAGCTGACCAGCAGGATCTTTCCGCCGCCCCGCCGCACCATCCCCGGCAGCACCCGGCGCACCGCGTGCACCGCGCCGAGATAGTTCGCCGACATCTGCACCTCGAACTCGTCGGCGTCCACTTCGAGGAACCGTCCGGGCAGGGTGAGTCCCGCGCAGCAGGCGATGACGTCGCAGGACCCGTTGCGCTGCTCCAATTCCGTGATGGCCGAATCGAGTTGGTCCGGACGGGTCACGTCCGCGACGGCCCGGTCCGCACCCAATCGTTTCGCGGTGTCGCGCAGCGGAAGCTTCCGGCGCGCGATGATCGAGACCTGCGCGCCACGCCGCGCGAAGGCCTCCGCCACCGCGGCGCCGATCCCTTCCGATCCGCCGGTGACGATGACGTGCTTGCCGACCCAGTCCCTGACCCGTGCCATCCCGGTGACCCTCAGGCCCGGCTCGCGGTGACGATATCGGCGATCCGATCCCGCCACATCAGGTAGGTGCCGGAGGTGCCGTCGTCGGGGAGGTCGTCGAGCGAACTCTCGATCAACGCGTCGGTCTTCGCGACGCTGGTCCCGCAGAAGACCTGCGCCGCCGCCTCGCTGTGCTCGTTGACGCTGTTGGTCTGCTGCCGGATGCGCGCGACCATGGCCGAGCCCAGCGACAGCTGCGGCCGGAACGCACCGGCCACGTCCCAGAGCTCCTCCATGGCAGCCGGTTCCACGCCGCCCGCGAACGTGACGGCGATGCCGACGCCGCTCCACAGATCGGCGTGCCGCTTCGGGTCGAACTCGCCGATCAGGCGCACGACGCCGGCCGGATTGCCGCCGCCGATGAACCACAGCGCGCGGCCCATGCCCTGATCGGCGATGCGCTTCAGGTTGTCCCGGTCACCGAGCCAGCCGGGGTAGCGGGTCTGGACGTGCTTGTCCCGCACATAGCGCTGCATCTGGAAGAACGCCTTGTAGAAGCCATACCCGTCGATGGCCAGCCAACGGAACAGCGGGTGCTGCGGGAACAGCTTCTTCCAGCGGAGCTTCGGGATCTTCGCCATCGCGAGGCCGACGCCCACGTACATGGTCAGCGCGTAATCACTGGCCGGGCCGTCGATCAGATCGGCGGCGCGCCTGCCCGGCGACAGCGAGTCGATCGCGGTGAGGCCGACCGCCGCGCCTTCGTAGGCGAACCCGCGGTACTTCGGCGGCACCTGCAGCAGCGCGGCGATCAGTTCGTCGTTGTCCGAGCTGCGGACCGCGGAGTCGATACCGCCGACCAGGTGCATGGTCACCTGCTCGAGTTCCAGCGCGGTGTGCTGGTCGGGCTGTTCGAATCCGCTGAGCACCATGCGGACACTGGCCGGACTGGGGACGAAGAGGGCCGCGCGCAGCGGACCCAACGGCGAGGGCATGGGGTTCTCCAATCGTCGGGGGAGGAGTCTCGGGCGCGGTGCAGGCGCGCCGTGGGGGGGCGACGCACACCGGGATCAGCGGGGGATCCAGCGAGACGGACGTGAACGCGTTGGCGGTCATGCCGTGCGGCCGTGGCCACCCGGTGGTGACCACGGTGACACCGGTGGTGAAAGCGCCGAGCACACCGCGCGGCTCGGCGCTGTCGGTCATGAGCGGGCCGCCTCCTTCGCGGGCTCGGGTTCGCGTGCGATGTCGGCTTCCAGGTCGTCGGCCACCACGGGCTGCTCCACGGCCGGCGTCGCGCCGCGCTGCCCCCACCACTCGGCGATGCCGCGCGCCCACCAGTAGACGCCGCGAGCACCGCAGACGACGACCAGCGCGATGAACAACCCGTAGGAGATGTGCAGCGCGGTGACGACGCCGTACATGATGCCGACCGAGGCGCCGAACATGATCTGCTGCTTCTTGCCCGACGGCGTGGTGCCCGGGTCGGTGACCATGTAATTGGTGAACAGGACGAACGCCAGGCCGGTCATCACGCTCAGACCGCCCAGGATCGAGATGTTCGGTTCGATGAGCCCGCGCACGATGGCCTGCAGCGCGAACGCGCCCACCCACGCCATGATCAGCGGCATCTTCAGCGTCAGCTTGGCGTTGAGCATGGTGCCGGTCATCAGCAGGCCGAGCACGATGAGCGCGTCCGCCGGGCCCGTGATGTATTCGGTGAAGTGATACGGCGGCGCCACCGCGATCATTGGGAACACCAGGAAGCACACCACGACACCGAAGTTCGACGGGTTCATGAAGTGGCGCATCTTGCCGTTGATCTTGGCGCGCAACACCCACTTGGTGCCGACCGCGACCACGATGCCGAAGATGACCGGCCACAGCTTGTCGTGCGCGAAGGTCAGGAAGTTGAACGCCAGACCGGTGATGTGCGCGGGCAGCAGGAACTCGAACAGCCCACGCGGCCCACGGCCCCGGAATGCGGGCGGCCGCTTGTACGCCCATGCCGCGAGGACTTCCAGCCCGATCTCGGTGGAGTACGCGGTGGCCAGCGCGATGAACGGCCAGAGGAACGGCTGCTCGAAGCCGAGCAGCGGGAATCCGATCAGGTTGAAGATCGTGATCGAGATGGCGAAGTTGCGCAGCGCCAGGTAGCGGGGGTCTTTGGCCGCGGTGGGCTTCTCCACCCATTCCTTGGCGAACTCGGTGCCCGAGCGCTGTATCGAGGAAATGCGTTCCGCGGTGGTCGTGGGCGCGGCCGAGCCGTTGCCCTCGGGCCCGGCGCCGTTGGCCGCGGCGCTTCCGTTGCCGTCGGCCGCCGGGGTTTCGTGATGGCCGTTCGAAGCGACCTTCGCCTCGTCCGGATCCTTCTTGTCGTTGTCGCTCATCGCTGCTTGACCTCCTGCGCGTCCGAGGCGAGGTTCACGGTGTGCCAGCCCGGCGCGAGCTGGAGGGTTTGGTCGTGCGGGGTGCCGTTGGTCTCCCGCCAGCGGAGCACGACGTTCAGCGGGGCGGCCGGGTCGACGTCGCCGAGGCCGATGTGCACCTCGGTGGCCCGCTTCCCGGTGTGCCCGCTGCCGCCGTCGAGGTGGCTGGTGAGCAACCGGCCGTCCGCGGTGCGGACCTCGACCTGGGCGTCCACCGCGGGAACGCCCTGCGTGGGAAGACCGGCGATGGTGTTCGTGGTCGCTGTGCCCTCCCAGGCCTGCTTGAACAGCTTCAGGCCGAGGAACCGGCCGTTGCCGGCCTTGTTGTTGTGGTAGAAGGTCGGATCACCCCATTGCCGCGCGACGGCGAAGCTCAGCGCGCCGTTGCCGGAGGTGTCGCCCACGGCGATGCCGCGCGAGGGGACGGGGGTGTCCATGCCGAGGGCATGGGTGAGGTTGGCGAATTTGCCGTCGTCGCCTCGGCTGAAGAAGCCGACCGGATTGCTGCCCGCCAGATCGGCGTCCGCGCCGATGATCGGCCAGGACCACGGGTACTTGGTCAGGTTGTCGTTCATGGTGCCGAGTTCCTGGATCTGCGGCCACCGGTTGGTGTCGCCCTTGATCATGCCGGTGGCCTGGACCACCTCGTTACGACCGTCGTTGTCGAAGTCGTCGATCTTGGCGTCCCAGCCCCAGGTCTCCCAGGCCAGGCCGACGTCGGTGGCGCGATTCTTGAACGGGGCGACGCCCTCGGCCAGCTGACGCGCCGCGTCGGCGGTGTCCTTGGCGGTGTTGTAGAAGGCGAAGTGGCCCTCCATCAGCGCGAAGCGTACGGCGATGTTGCTGACGAACAGGTCCGGCATGCCGTCGCCGTTCAGGTCGCCGAAGTCCGCGGCCATGCCTTTGTCCGAATCGTGGCCCATGACATACGACTTCGGCTCGGTGATGCCGCGCTCGCCCTCGGCGAAACCGAAGCGGATTTGGCCCGGTGTCGACCGGTTGACGAACAGGCGGTCGCGCCCGAAGTCGTTGGCCACGTACAGCTCCGGTAGCTGATCGCCGTTCAGGTCCGAGGCGGCGGCGGCCAGCGCCCATCCGGTGTCCATGCCGATCGGGAACGGGTTGGCCACCTCGCGGTAGTCGGCGGTCGGGTCGTTGCCGGCGGCGGCGGAGGCCAGCGTGAAGATCCGATCCTTGCCGCCGTTTCGCGCGTTGGACAGCGAGTCGGTCATCCACAGCGCGAGCTGGCCCTCCTTGGAGAGCACGTCCATATCGTTGAAGTACTGGCCCAGATAGATGTCCGGCTTGCCGTCGCCGTCGAAGTCGGAGACCGACACCGCCGCGGTGATCCAGCGCTCACCCTCGTAGTGCCCGTCCGGGGTGTTCGGAGAGGGAACGATGTCGATCGGGCGGAATGCCTTGGCCTCCAGACGGGTCGCGTTGGCGCGCTGCAGGTACAGGATCGGCGTTCGGCCGTAGTAGGAGACCAGCGCGTCCATCCGGCCGTCACCGTTGAAATCGCCCGGGATGCAGCCCGACGGGACGGTGGAGGAGTCGACGGGCAGCGGCTTGGGGTCGAGGACGAACGGCTCGTACCGGCCGGTGTTGCTGTCCGGCGTCGGGGTGAGGAAGGCCGTGTCCGAGCGAGGATCGACCACGCACAGATCGTCGGCCAGCCGGTTGCCGTCGAAGTCGTTCATCGCGATCGCCGCGCCCACCGAGGAGATCCAGGCCGACAGGTGCTTGTACGGCTCCCGCAACTCGCGGATCTTGCGATCGGTCGGCAGCCCCTTGGGCAGCGCGATCGGCATCGCGGTGAAGTCGAACTTGCTCGCGATCGGCCCGCCCGCCTCGTCGTAGGTGGGCAGCAGCGCCGACCGCGCGGGAATGAACAGCGAGCCCATCAGCAGCAGGGCCACCCCGGGGACCACCGCTTTTCGGAGGAGGGATCGGTTGATGGGAATTTTCACGAGTGCTGCTCCTCATGGGCGAGAGTGAATTGCTGTCCCGCGGTGTCCGCGAGTCCGTCGAGCACCTCGCGCAGCGTGGCCAGCGCTTGGTCCATGTGCTGCTCGGTGTGCCTGCAGTTGATGAAGAACCGCAGCCTTGCCTCCCCGGCCGGGACGACCGGGTGGGTGATGGCGTTCACGCTGAAGCCGCGTTGCAGCATGGCGAGCGACGCCAGCACGGCGGGTTCGTCGGCGCCGGTCATGACGGGGATGATCGGCGAATCCTCCGACGGGCCGAGGTCGAAGCCGTATTCCTGGGCGCGGCGGTGAAAGTACTCGCTGTTGTGCCGCAGCCGCGCCACCCGTTCCGGCTCGTCGCGCAGTACCTCGAGCCCGGCCAGCGCGGCGCCGATGGCCGAGGGAGCGGGCGCGGCGGTGTACATACTCAATCCACCCGCGACGTACTTGAATCCGTCGACCAGTTCACGGTTGCCCGCGAGGTAGCCGCCGACGCTGCCGAGCGCTTTGGACAGGGTGCCCATCCAGACGTCCACGGCGTCGCCGGGCAGGTCGAACAGCTCGCGCACGCCGTGCCCGGTGGCGCCGAGCGTGCCGAACGAATGCGCTTCGTCGATCATGATCGAGCAGTCGTAGCGCCGGGCCACCTCGATGATCTCGGGCAGCCGGACCACGTCGCCGTCCATGCTGTAGAGGCCCTCGATGATCACCATGGCCCGGTCGAAGCTGCGCCGGGACATCTTGAGGATCGTCTCCAGCGACTCGGGATCGTTGTGCCGGAACGAGACCCGCTTGCAGCGCGACCACTCCGTGCCGGAAACCACGCTGTGGTGGATCAGCGCGTCGCAGACCGCGAGATCGCGCTTGCCGAGCAGGAATCCGACCGCGGCGGCATTGGTGAGGTAGCCGCTGGCGGTCACCAGGGCTGCGTCGGTGTCGTAGACGCGGGCGATCTGGGCTTCCAGCTCGCGATAGATCGGCAGCTCGCCCGCCACGATCCGGACCGCGGCGGCGGAGGTGCCGTACTGATCGATCGCGTCCTTGGCGGCCTGCCGTACCCGCGGGTCGGCGGCCAGGTCCAGGTAGCCGAAGCTGCTGAAATTCACCACATCCCGGTCGGCCATCCTGGTCACCGCACCGCTGACGCCCTCGTGCGGCAAGTAGTACGGGTTGACCAGACCGACCTGTTCGACCCAGGCGTCGAACCGCCCGAACCGCTGCCCGGCCTCGAGCACGCCGGGGTGATCACGGAACGACGTATGGGCGACCCCGCGCGGCGCGCTGTGTCCGTTGGCGGTGGTCGCGGTGGCGGACGCGTTCGTGGTCCGGGCGCCGTTGGTCGCGGGCGCGGCGGAGCCGGTCTCGCCGCTCGCGTGCCTGGCCAGCAATGCGCGGGCCAGCTCCCTCGGGTTGTTGTCGGTCATTCGTCCTCGCTCCTCGCCGCGCGCTCTTCTTCTTGGGCAATCTGCTCGGCAATCCGCGCGCCGAGCCCGCGCAACGTCAGTCCGATCACGGCGAGCACCGACAGCTGAGTGCCGAGCACCTGCACCACGCGGGCGCCGAACTCCATGCCCATCAGCGAGTCCATGCCGAGTTCGGGCAGCGGGGTGTTGAGATCCACCGTCTCGGCGTCGACGCCGAGCACCGCGGCGAGCTGTTCGGCGAGCAGGTAGGCCACCACCTCGCCGCGCTGCTCCAGGCCCAGCTGGAGGATTTCCGCCCGCAGCGCACCCGCGCCCGACGCGCCGCCGCCCGCGGCCGCCACCTGGTCGGCGAAACGCGGCGTGCGGGTGGACGGGCGATGCGCCAGCGCCCACTGGCTCCAGTCCACGTCGAACAGCACGATCTGCGGCAGGTCCAGCCGCAGGCACTCGCCGAGCAGATCGGTGGCCACGTCCATGTCCACCGAGCGGTAGCCGGTCATCTCCGCATACCGGCTGACCGCCTCGTAATCGGCCATCCCGCCGCCCCCGCTCATGAAGCCCCAGTTCACCGCCAGCGCGGCGGCGCCACGGGCGCGGCGGGCGGCGGCGATCATGTCCAGCACCGAATTGGCCGCCGCGTAGCCGAATTGGGGCGAGATGCCGACGATGCTGCTCGCCGAGGAGAACAGCACGAACATGTCGAGTTCGATGTCGGCGGCGGTGACGGCGGTGTCCAGGTTGACCGCGCCCGCGACCTTGGGCCCGAAGATCTCCGCCAGCGACTCGGCGGTGATCTGCGGGACCTCGAGGTTGTTCACCACGCCTGCCGCGTGGAACACCCCGCGCAGCGGATGCCCGCTCGCCTGGATGCGCTCGACCAGCGCCGCGACGGCGTCGTAGTCGGACATGTCGAGGCGCTCCTCGACGACTTGCGCACCGGCGGCGCCGAACTCGGCGATCGCGGCGCGGGCCGCGTCCGTGGTGGCGCCGCTGCGCCCGGCCAGCACCAGCCGTCGCGCGCCGTTGCGGACCAGCCAGCGCGCGGTGGCCAGGCCGAACGCGCCGAAACCGCCGGTGACCAGGTAGCTGGCGTGCGCGTCGATCGGCAGACCCGGTCGTTTTGCCAGCACGGTCGGTTCCGGTTCGCGCAGATCGAGCACGACCCGGCCGATCTGCTTGGACCGCACCACGGTTTCGAACGCCTCAGTGGTGGATGCGAGTGCGAACGCGGTGTAGGGCAGGTAGTCGTAGGTGCCGTCGTTCAGGGCGTCCATCGCCCGGCGTGCCGCGCGGCGGACCAGCTCGGGGCGCACCGACAAGGCTCGGTCCATGTCCACGGCGAAGAACGACAGGTTCCGGTCGAACGGGCGCAGGTCGATCGCGCCGCCACCGTAGATGTCGGCCTTGCCGATCTCGATGACCCGGCCGAACTCGGCGGCCACCCGCAGGTTCTGCTGGAGGATCTCGCCGGGGGAGGAGTTGTAGACCACGTCGACGCCGCGTCCGCCGGTCAGCGCGAGCACGTCGTCGACGAAGCTGATCGACCGCGAGTTGACCACCTCGTGCGCACCCGCCGCCGTGGCCACCGCGCGGCGCTCGTCCGAGCCCGCCGTCGCGATCACCCGCGCGCCGAGGCGCACCGCCACCTGGACCGCGGCCATGCCCATGCCGCCCGCCGCGCCGTGGACCAGCACCGTCTCACCCGGTTGCAGGTGCGCGAGATCGCCGAAGGCGAATTCGGCGGTGAGGAAGGGCAGCACCGAGCTGGAGTGGCACGGGTCGAGCACCGTGTCCGGGTAGTCGAGCGGCATCGTGGCGCCCTCGTCCGGCCGGAGGGTGACATGCCGCCGGACCAGATCCCTCGCGCACACCGACATCTGGTCACCGACGGCGACCTCGGTCACGCCGGGGCCGACCCGCTCGACCACGCCGAATCCGTCCATGCCCAGTTCGGTGCCGAAGTATGTTCCGGCCAGCTCCTTTTCGGTGAGCACACCGAGCGCCTTGAGCGCGTCCTTGTAGTTGAGGCCCACCGCGTCCATCCGGATCTCGACCTCGCCGGGGCCCGGCGCCACGCGGTCGACCGCACGCCACGCCAGATCCGACAGCAGCCGCGAGCGCGGAATCTCCAGGCGGAACGAGCCTTCCGGGTCGGTCAGGGGCGCGGACTCGTCCCAGACCGCCAGGTGCTCGCGCAGTGATTTGCGCAGGTGCAGCGCCCAGCACGCGCCCGCGCGCAACGCGACCTCGTCGGCGCGTCCGTCGCCGAGTACCTGCTCGATGATGTCGGCGGCGCGCGTGGCCGGTTCGGTGTCGACCAACCGCCAGTGCACCGCGGGTTGCTCGTTGCGCAGTGTGCGCCTGGCGCCGGTGAGCGTGGCCTGCGCGGGATGCGCGAATGTGTCGATCGGCAGGCAGAACGCCTGTTCGGTGACCACCACCGCGCGCACTTCGGCCGCCGTGGCGTCCTCCTCGCCGACCACCAGTTCGCCGACCGCCTTGGCGACAAGGGCGAGCCCGTAGGCGTTGGGCACCGCGTCCAGCTCGGCGCCGGACACCACGACGAGCCGGCCGCGCGTCACGCCGGGCCGCTCGTGAGCCGCGCGCAGGGCGGTGCGGACGCGATCCGAGGCGCCCGCCTCCTCCGGTTCGAGGGTGAGGATCTCCGAGGAGGCGCGGGCGCTGGCGATTTCCTTCGCGCGCTGGGAGACGGTGCTGCCGAGACTGACCACGAGCAGGAACTCGTCCCCGCCCGCGGGTTCGTCGGCGGTCGCGGTGTCGTCGACGATGGACCACACCGGCTCGTAGAACAGGCCGTCGAGCTGCTCGTGCAGATCCGGCTCGGCCGCGAGGCTGGTGAACCGCACCCCGGAAAGCGTGAGTGCGACTGCGCCTTCCGGTGCGGCGACGGTGATATCGGCGCACAGCGGATCACCGTTCACCCTGCGGACCAGCACCACGGCCTGATCGGGCAACGGCCCGGTCAAGCGGACCCCGGCGACCGAGGACGGCACCACCACGCTCGCGCCGCGCGCGGTCTGGGCGTACAGGGCGGCGAAGCACTGCAGCGCGGCGTCGACCGCGGCGGGATGGGCCAGGTGCGGCAGACTCGGCGCGCTACCGGCCAGCGGCGTGAGATCGAGCCGGGCCAGGACGGAATCGGCGCCGACGCGGGCGTCGGTGATCAGCCGGAAGCTCGGCCCGTAGGCCAGGCCGTGCGCGGCGAGGCCGTCGTAGAGCGTCGCCGCGCTCACCTCCACCGCGTCCGCCGCCGGGGTGAGGTCGATGCCGCGAGCGTCGACGTCCGCTTCGATCAATCTGCCGTGCGCGTTGACCGTCCAGGTGGTCGCGGCGGCGGCGCGCGAGCGCAGGGTGAACCGGTGGGTGGTCTCCTCGACGGTGAGACGCAATACCGGCACGTCGTGCTGTCCGATCACCAAGGGCGCGACGAACTGGACCGACTCCAGCCCGAAGGAGGTGCGACCGGTCCGCACCGCGACGGCGCTGAGCGCGGCGTCCAGATAGGCCGCGCCGGGCAGCACGATCGATCCGTCCACGACGTGATCGGGCAGCCACGGCAACGCGGCCACCGACAGCTCGACTTCCCATTCCGGCGCGGACGCCGCGGTGCGCTGGCCGAGCATGACGTAGCCGTCGACGGCGCCGACGCGGTCCGCCTCGATCGCCGGGTCCTCGGTCCACAGCGTGCGGCGCTGCCACGGGTAGCGGGGCAGATCCAGATGCGCGGCGGGCGTTTCCGCCGCACCGGGCGCGTGCGTGGTGTCCAGCCCGCCCACCTGGTAGAGCTCGCCCACCGCGCGCAGCAGGTTGTCGTGGTCGTCGGCATTGCGCGAGAGGGTGCTGATCGCCGCGCCGTCGAGACCGCGGCGCACGAACGCCTCCTTGATATTGCCGCTGAGCACCGGGTGCGGCCCCACCTCGAGGAAGACCCGGTGGCCCGCGTCGAGCAGGCTGTCCACGGCCGCGCCGAACCGCACGGGCTCGCGCACGTTGCGGCACCAGTACTCGGCGTCCCACTCGGGCCCGGACAGTTCGCCGCCGGTGACGGTGGACCAGATCGGCACCTGTGCGGGTCGCGGCGCGAGGCCGGCCAGCACCGTGGTGAGGTCGCCGAGAATGGGGTCCATCAGGTGGCTGTGGTAGGGCACCTCGACGCGCAGCGCTTTGGCGAAGATGCCTTCTTCGGTGAGTTCGGCTCGGATACGGTCCAATTCGGCCAGGTCACCGGACAGCGTCACCGCGGAGTGGCTGTTGATCGCCGCGACGCTGACGCCCGGCACGCCCGCGAGGCGCTCGTCCAGTTGCTCTTCGGACAGGCCGACGGCGAGCATGCCGCCGGTGCCCGCGGTGGTGGCCTGCAACCGGGCGCGGTGATAGCTCACCAGCAGCGCGTCGCGCAGCGACAGCGAGCCGGACGCGTAGGCCGAGGCGACTTCGCCGACGCTGTGGCCGACCACCGCGGCGGGGTGGATGCCCAGTTCGGCCAGTTCGGCCACCAGCGCGGCTTGGACCAGGAAGTTCGCCGGTTGCGCGTACGCGGTCCCGGTGATCCGCGACGCCGCTTCGGGGCGCAGGAGTTCCTCGACGATCGACCATCCCGCGATCTCGCGGAAGATCTCATCGATCGTCCGCGCCGCGGCGGCGAAATGCCCGTCGTCCTCGAGCAGGCCGCGTGCCATGCCCCACCACTGCGGGCCCATGCCGCTGAACACGAACACCGGCTGGGTGGATCCGTCGGTCAGCGCGCGGGCCGGCGACTTGCCCGCGCCCACGGCGAAATCGGCCAGCTGGGAGCGCAGGTCGTCGGTGTCGCGGTAGGCGAACGCGGCGCGCAGCGGATGGTGCGCGCGCTGCACCCACGCCGCCTCGGTCACCGCGTCGACGGGGGCGGTCTCGGTCAGGTCGTGCAGTTGGGTGGCCAGCGTGCGCAACGCGGTCTCGTTGCGGGCCGACAGCGGCAGCACGGTGATCGGCCCGCGCGCGGACTGTTCGGCGGGCGCGGGCGCTTCGGGCGCGCGGGTGAGGATCGCATGGGCGTTGGTGCCGCCGTAGCCGAAGCTGTTGACCGCCACCGCGGCCCGCCCGTCGTCGTTCGGCAGCGGCTCGGTCTCCAGCGGAATGCGTATCCGCAGTTGATCGAACTCGATTTCGGGATTCGGGTTGTCCAGCCGCAGTTGCGGAGCGATGACGCCGTGATGCAGCGTCAGCGCGGCCTTGATGACGCCCGCGACGCCCGCGGCGGCCTCGGTGTGCCCGATGTTGTTCTTCACCGAACCGACCGGCAACGGTTCGTCGCGGCCGTCGACCGCGCCGTACACCGCGCCCAAGGCGGCCAATTCGAGCGGGTCGCCGACCGGTGTGCCGGTGCCGTGCGCCTCCACATAGCGGATGTCGTGGGCGTCGACGCCCGCCAGCCGGCGCACCCGCCGGGCCAGGGCCTCCTGCGCGGCCGGGTTGGGTACCGGGATGGCCAGCGTGCGGCCGTCCTGGTTGACGCCGCTGCCGCGCACCACCGCGTAGATCCGGTCGCGATCGCGCACCGCCGCCGCCAGCGGCTTCAGCACCACGGCGCCGGCGCCCTCGCCGCGGCCGTAGCCGTCGGCCGCCGCGTCGAAGGACTTGCAGCGGCCGTCGACCGCGAGGAACCGGCCTTTGCACATGGAGATGAACGCCTCGGGCCGCAGCATCGCGTTGGCGCCGCCGACGATCGCCGTCTCGCATTCACCGGATTCCAGCGCCAGCACCGCCTGATGCAGTGCGACCAGGGAGGAGGAGCAGGCGGTGTCGATGGTCATGGTCGGTCCGAGCAGATCCAGCAGGAACGCGATGCGGGCCGACAGCAGTGTGTGCGAGGAGCTGGTCGGGCTGTGGCTGTTGATCGAGGCCCGCGACATCGAACCGCTGCGCACCAGCGCGTTGTCGTTCATGAAGCCGCCGACGAACACGCCGACCTCGCGACCGCCGACCCGGCCCGCCATCCCCGCGTCGTCGAGCGCCTCCCAGGCGACCTCGAGCAGGAGCCGCTGCTGCGGGTCCATGATCGACGCCTCGCGCTGGGAGATGCCGAAGAACTCGGCGTCGAATTCCCACAGCGACTGGGTCAGGAATCCACCATGCCTGGTGTACATCCGGCCCGGCGCGTCCGGGTCCGGATCGTAGAACTTCGCGAGATTCCAGCGATCCGCCGGTACCTCCACGATCCCGTCGCCCTTGCGCACGACGAGATCCCAGAACGAGTCCGGCCCCTCGATGCCGCCCGGAAAACGGCAGCCGATACCGACAATTGCTACATTGGGCATGCAAAATCCCCTGATGCTCAGGTATTCGAAATCGCAGACGTTTTCACGTCGGCGTCGTCGAATCAGCGTGGAGACAACCGGAATCGCGACGCCGGTATGCATGTTCGGCCACGAGCGTCGTCCGGAGATGAAGTGGTTCCGCGGTAGGAGGTCAGTGTCCACCCATGGTAGGAGGCCCGATTCGCGAAGGTCAATAAGGAATCGTGCGGGCGTCGACCGAAAAGCATTGCGCGGTAGGCAATGCCAACCGCATCATCAATGCAGTTCAGGGTGGGTATGACGAGATTATTCTCCTGTTATTACACAGTTATGACCTGGCTGAATCAGGCCGAATTACACCGTTATTCCGATGTTATTCCAGAGTATTCGGCACCAGGTATCCGGAAAGTGTTGAGCACGCGCCGCATTCGTGGCTACGATGGCTCGTCGAATACGCACCGGCGAAAGGCGATGGGCGTGGATCCGTACAACACCGGGCAGTTCCGTATCGAAGCGGAGGCCGAACCCATCGAGAGCCCTGCGTGGCTGCTCGAGTTCACCGAGCAATACATCGCCGGGTGGAACAGCGGGGACGGTGCGGCGGTCGCGAAGTGCGTCACCGAGGACACGATCTGGCACGACCCCTCGCTGGACGCGCCGGCACACGGGCGGGCGGGTGTGGAGAAATTCGTCACCGACACGGTGCGCTCATTCCCGGACGTCGCCTATACCAATCCGTTCCCGCCGACGCTCGCCGCGGACAACCGGATCGCCCTGGTGCCGTGGCGGATGACCGGCACCCATCTGGGCCCGATCGACCCGCCCGGTTTCGGCCCCACCGGCAAACGAATCGACCTGCTGGTCATCGACGCGTGGCAGTTCCGCTCCGGGCTGATCTGGCGCAGCCAGGCCACCTGGGATTTGACGGAGATGCTGCTGCAACTGGGTCTGATGCCGCCGCGCGGAAGCGCCGCTGAGCGCGCGATGGCACGCGCCCAGCGGTTGCGGTCCCGGCTGCCGTTCTGACCGGTACCCGGCTGCCCGGGGTTCAGTCGCCGAACAGTTCGGCGAAACGCTCCACCGCGAGCAGGGCCGAGGCGCCGACGGTCTCCAGTTCGGCGCCCATGCCGACGAGAAGATTCACGATCGCGGGCACCAGTACTTCGAGTAGGCCGTCGTCGCCCAGGTGGCCGGCCATCTCCAGCTGGACGAAGCCGAACAACCCCATCCACAGCTGTGCCGCGGCCGAACGGACGTCGGGAGTGTCGATCAGTCCCGCGTCCTGTGTGCGTTGCACCGCGCCGACCACGTGGTCGAAGGTCTCCGCGTAGTGCTCGAACTCCGAATCGTGCCCGGCCACGAGGACATTGCCGCGGTTGATCTTCATGTCGATGCGTGTGCCGGTGCCGAACATCAGCTGGAACAGCTCCGGCCTGCGCTGGGCCTCGTCCCGGAACACCAGGCCGAGCACGAGCAGATCGGTGATCGGCTCCTCGCTCACCCCGGCCGCGTTCATCCGCTCGGCCAGCTGGGCGAAGCCGGCGGAGCCCGCCGCCCGGATCAGCCCGGGCATGCCGCCGAAGTTGGAATACACCGCCATCGTGGAGACCCCGCACATGCGCGACACGCGGCGGACGGTGAGTGCGTGCAAACCCTCGGTGGACACCACCTCGACGGTCGCGTCGATCAGGCGATCGCGCAGCGCGGTGTTCATCGTGTCCGTCCCCGCCGGGCGCACGGCTAGTTCAGTTGTTCCGGCAGTTTGCTTGCTCATCGCTTCCGTTTCCCCCGCGCGGTCACGCCGTGACGCATAGATCCGTTGGTGCGCTGTCTTCGGGAAGGCGGTACCGCCGCTCGACCGAGGGTGCTCCGGTCGTGGCCACCGCGATGGCCGCGGGTCTCGGGGCGGTGGATCGCGGCCGGAATGGTCGGCCGTGCCTCGGCCGTGCCGCGGCGGTGATGTCTATTCCGATCGATGCACCATCGATTCGCTCGGTCCGGAAAGCTGATCGTGGTTCATCGCGCACAGAAATCTCCGTTCTTGCCGCACGAACGGGCGGGCAGAGCATGAGGGGGAGCCGCGTTCGCGGGCTACGAAGAGTAGGCGCACCCGCCGGAGGTGCGTGTCGGAGGTGGGTGTCGTCACCGAAACTCTATGTTATACAGCGTTACATCCACAGGCGAACGGCCAAATGTTCCGCGTTGATTCCCATTCGCTGCGCGGCGCTCGACTGTGGCATCCGGCGACCGAGGTGGCGAAGTTCCGGACGCGCTGACAATCGCGCTTCGTTTCCGCTCGATGCCAGGCGCACGATGTCGCAAAGCGGACAAATGGGGCATGCGCTCTATGGGCGGAAGTGTTTCTCGCTTATTTGTCATCAACCGGCTGCCGCCGACGCTCGATCCGCGCGGTCATGAACGCCAGACGGTATCGTTCACTTGGTAAGTTTCGTGGGTGGGGAGGCCGATGTCGTCATCGCTCTCGGGAGTCGTCGCGTGGCCGGTCATCGGTTTCGTCGCCGCCGTGCTGGCGGGCCGGTGGTTGCTGGTACGCGACACCATCGTCGACAAACTGCTGAATCAGCTGTTCTTGTGGGGCTTGCTGAGTCTGCTGCTGTATCGCTGCACCATGACGCCCGGCATCGCGAGCCTCGCCCATCAGCTCTCGCTCGGCTGCACGGTGATGGCGTCGATGTGCCTGCAAGGCATCGTCCGCATCTGGGCCTTCGACGTTGACCCGGCGGCGGTACGGCGCAGGCACCGCGTCTGCTGCGTGCTCGCGGCCGCGGCCACCGGCGCGATCCTGCTGGCGGGCACGGCGGCGCGGCAGGAAGGCAGACTCGTCGACCTGACCCTGGATGCCGAGGGATTGGTGATGTGGACCGCCTTCGGTCTCCCGCTGCTGGTGAACGTCTCGCTGCTGGCCCGCATGTGTCTGCGTGAGCTGCGGGCGGGCGGTATCGGCCTGGCGGAGAAGCTGGTGTGCGGCCTGATGATCTGGGCGGCAACACTTTTCGGTGTGAACCTGGTGCTGTCGACGGTGCGGGCGATCAGCGGATGGCAGCGCTGGGGTACGCATCTGATCCGGATCGAAGCGACGGTCACCATCTGTCTGGCGATCGACGCGACGGTGATCGCCATTCCGCTGATCCGGTCGCTGCTGGCCACGGCGGAACTCGATCGAGCAGGACGATCGTGCCGCAGGCTCCGTCCGCTGTGGCGGGATCTCACCACCGCCGTCCCGGAGATCGTGCTGCGGCCGGCCGCGGGGGAGCGGGCCGACCCGGGGACCCAGCTGTTGCGGATGACGGTGGAGATCCGGGACGCTCTGCTGCATCTGGGCCGCTACGCCCCGGCGCACGGGGCATCGGCCGAGTCGGGATGTCCGATGACCGACTACGCGCAGCAATTGGCGTGCGCGGCGGTCGCGCGACAGGAGGGCTCGGCGCCGATCGGATCGACCTCGGCCCGGCTGCCGGTGCCCGCGGCGGATTTCGACGCCGAGCTGCGGCAACTGCTCGATCTGGCCCGCGTGTGGCCCGCGGCCCGCGCGGCGGCGGGCGAGGGTCCCTGTGGTCGTCGGCTAGAGCACCGCTTGGGTCTGGGTGACCTTCGCGACCAGTTTGTCCGCGTCGTCCCGGATCACCGTCTCCACCACGATGAACGAGCGTCCGGCATGCAACGGCATCGCCGACGCGATGGCATGTCCGGAGCGAACCGCGCGCAGGAAATTCGTCTTCGATTCCACCGTGGTGGTGCCCTGCTTGCCTTCCGGCAGGTTCAGGAACGCGCAGACCGCGCCGGTGGCGTCGGCGAGCGACATCAGCACCCCGCCGTGCAGCATGCCGCCCAGCGTGCACAGCGATTCGTCCCAGGCCAGGCGGCTGCGGACCAGCTCGGGCCCATGGGCGAGCACCACGACGCCGAGGCGTTCGGTGAACGGCATGGTCTGGTGGAACAGCTTGGTGCCGGTCTCATCGATCATGGCCGTGATCTTGCCTGCCGCCGGTCGTGGAGTCGATTACTTCGCGGGTAGTCGCCGGCCTGCGCCCCGTTGCCCGATGGAGACCTGCACATCGGTTTCGTATCGGTCCGCGGTCGGTGAAACGCGGCGACGGCTGGCGGGTATCAGCTCATGAACCCGATGAACAGGAGAAACGCGATGACCGGACTCCAGCCGTTCTATCGGCAAGTGCAGGCCCACTACGACCTCTCCGACGAGTTCTACGCGCTGTTCCTCGACCCCACCATGACCTACAGCTGCGCCTACTTCGAGCGACCGGACATGACGCTCGAACAAGCACAGCGCGCGAAGATCGATCTGGCGCTCGGCAAGCTCGACCTGCGGCCGGGGATGACCCTGCTGGACGTCGGATGCGGGTGGGGCTCGACCATGCTGCGTGCCGCCACCGCCTACGGCGCGCAGGTGGTGGGGCTGACACTCAGCCACAACCAGTACGCGTACGTCACGGACAAGATCGAACGCGAGCGCATCGCGGGCGCGCGAGTGCGGTTGCAGGGCTGGGAGGAGTACGACGGCGAAGCCGATCGCATCGTCAGTATCGGCGCCTTCGAGCACTTCCGGCGTTCCCGCTACGAGACATTCTTCGAACGATGTCACCGGATGCTGCCGCCGGACGGCAGGATGTTACTGCACACGATCGTCGCGTACACGCTGAAAGACTTGCGGCGTTTGGGCATTCCGGTGACCCGGGAAGACGCGCTGTTCCACATCTTCATCAAGCGGGAGATCTTCCCCGGCGGGCAGCTACCGCACCCCGCCGAGGTGACGCGCCTGGCCGGCCGCGCGGGGCTCGGCACGGAAAGGATCCAGGAGCTGCGGCCGCACTACGCGCACACCCTCGACTGCTGGGCCGAGGCGTTGCGGGCGCAGCGGGACCGGGCGATCGCCCTCGCGTCCGAAGAGGTCTATCAGCGATACCTGAAGTACCTGACCGGGTGCGCGCGGCAATTCCGCGACGGCCGCATCGACGTCATGCAGTTCACGCTGGTCAAATGAGCGTCGGCCGGTTCAGCTCAGCCGTGCCACCAGAGCGTCGGGCAGGTGGGGGAGCGCGAGATCGATCACCCGCCACGGCCACCCGGGCACACACGCCCGTCGTTGCTCCTTCTCGATGGCGGCCACCATCGAGGCGACGCCTTTGTCCAGGGGCGCAACCATTCGCGCGTCACCCGCTTTGGCCGCCATGTCGGTGGCGATGAAACCCGGCAACAGCGTGGTAACGGCGATCGGCGACCGCGCCAATTCGGTGGCCAGTGCGGCACCGAGCGCGGCGAGGCCCGCCTTGCTCGCCGAGTAGGCCGCCTTCTTGCCGGGGAGTCCACGCACCGCGCTCATGGATGCGACGAGCACCAAGTGGCCGGCCTGCTGCGCGCGGAAGATCTCGAGCGCCGCCTCCGCCTGCGCGAGCGCGCTGACGAAGTTCGTCGTCGCCGTCGCGAGGTTCGCGTCGGCCCGTCCGCTGCCGATGGGCGCTCCCTTGCCGATTCCGGCGTTGACGATCACGCGATCCAGGCCGCCGAGTTCGTCGCGCAGTTCGCCGAAGACGACCGGCACCGCGGCGTGGTCGTCCACGTCGAGGGCGCGCACTGCGACGGTGACTCCCGGATGCGCCGCCACCAACTCGTCGCGCAGCGCCGTGAGTGCGTCCAGCCTGCGGGCGCACAGCGCGAGATCGCGGCCCTTGCCCGCGAAGTCGCGCGCCATGGCGGCCCCGAGGCCCGCGCTCGCGCCGGTGATCAGAATCCTTTTCCGCGTCATGCGGCTGACCCTAGCCTTTGTTGAACGCGAGTCAATACGCCCGGAGGGACGCGCCGCTCGGTCAGCCGCCGAACGAGCCGGTCGGCGGCGGTGTCGGCAGCAACCGCCACGGCCCGCAGTTCTCGGTCTTGAACCCGATGTCGGTCGGCTTGATCTCCACCCGGACCGGACCGAGCCGCGTGTAGTTGTTGGCGAGGATGTACTGCATGTTCGTGTTGTCGCCCTCCACCTTCCACAGCCTGCGCCAATCGCAGGCGTAGGCCGGGTCCGGGGTCCCGGGCGCCTCCCAGATCCCGGGGACGATATCGACGCCGACCAGATAGACGCCGTCGTGCGGCATGGTGTTCGCGGGCTCGGCCGCCGCCGTCCCCGCCGCGAGCAGAGTCACCGCGCAGCTCATGGCTCCCGCGAAGAGGAGTGCGCTTGCACGCATACCGGTTCTCCTTGACTTGTACTACCGCCGCGTCCACGGTCGTCGTGCTCCCGCCGCGCGGCCGACCCGGGAGATCCCCGCATCTCCGCGGCAACGAATACCAGAACCGACCCAGTGGTGTTCCCGAAATCCCGTAATCCGCGCGAATTCGTCTCGGGCATCGCCCGGTTGCGGCGCGGTGGGTCGCGGGTACGAACTCGAGTCCCGTCACGCTTTCGCCGGGCGAGCGGCCGACGACCTCCCCGGTGGCGCAGCTACCAGGTGTGCTTGCTCCGCCCTATCGAACGGTGATTACCGCGTAGATCGTGCGTGACCATGACAATCAGCAAGTCGCCGACGATTTCGGCGTGCCGTTCGGTGTGGCGCGGAGCGGAATGCACTACGCTCTGCTACCTCTGCGCAAACTGACCGAGCGAGCCGACGGCCGGGTGTCGCGCATGCTGTAACACTTCGATCACGCAACTTGCTTTGCTGATACACACGTTGCCAGAGTTAACCATTGGGTTTGGTGTTACAAGTGGGAAGGGAGGGGTGCTCCGTCCCGGAGCGCCGACCGCACTATGAAGCCAAGCATCATCAAGGCAGGGATCTGTACCGCCGTCACAGCCGCGGTGACGGTGACGCTGTCCGGGTTGCTCCCGATCGCCGCGCAAGCGGCGCCGTCGGCGCTGGACATGTCGCAGAAACTCGTGGGCAAGACCGTATTCCTCGACCCCGGACATCAGGGGTCGAACCATTCCCAAGACTTGGCAAGACAGGTCAGCGATGGCCGCGGCGGCACCAAGGACTGCCAGACGACCGGCATGACCACGATGAACGGCGTTCCCGAGCACACCATCACCTGGAATGTCGCCCAGGTCGTCAAGACGTCGCTGGAGACACTCGGCGCCCACGTGGTGCTGAGCCGCCAGGACGACGTGAACTGGGGCGGCTGCGTCGACGACCGGGCCCGCGCGGCGAGCCAGTCCGGCGCGGACGTCGCCGTGAGCATCCATGCCGACAGCGCGCCCGCGCAGGATCGCGGATTCCACCTGATCATTCCGGAGCTGCCGATCCCGAATCTGATCGTCGATCAGGCTCAGTCGGGAGCGGGTCTCGCGGCGTCGAAATCGGTGCGCGACGCCTATCGCGACGCGGGCTTCCCGCCCGCCAACTACGGCGGCGTGGTGGACGGTCTGCAGACCCGCAGGGACATCGCCGGGCCCGCGCTGACCACCGTTCCGCTCGTCTTCCTCGAGATGGGCAACGGCGCCAATCCCGAGGACGCGGCGCTGCTGGAGACACCCGACGGGCAGCTCAAGCACGCCATCGCGCTGACCACCGGAGTGGTCGGTTACCTGCTCGGCGCGCCGCAGCCGGGTATCTCGCCGGATCAGCAGGCGGGCCAGACCACTCCGGAGGGCACGTCGCTCGACCGTCCCGCGGTGGCGCCTGGAACGCCGCAGGGCCAGACGGATCCGGCTACTCCCCAGGCGCAGACGAACCCGGTGGTGCCGCAGGCGCAGACGATTCCGGCGGTGCCGCAGAGTTCGACGACTCCCGGTGTGCCGCAGAGTCCGGCGGCCCCCGCGGTGCCGCAGGCGCAGTCCGTTCCGAGCACCTCGACGCCTAAGCCCGCGCCCGGCACGGCGACACCGCAGTCATCGGGCACGCCCGCGGCGCCGAATACACCGGGCACCTCCGGAACCCAGTCGCCGGGCACGCCGAACGCGCAGCAGTCACCCGGGACCGCCGGGGGCAACGCTTCGATCATGGAGTTGCTGATGCCGTTGGCGAAGATGCTCGGCCTGGACGACAACGCGATCACCACGGAGCTGATCAACCTCGGCTACAGCCTGGCGGGCATGCTGCTGGGCTCCTCGAAATAGTCCGCATCACCGAACCCCCGGACGCCATCCTCACCACCTCGAGGGTGGCGTCCGGTCTTTCCCGCGGCGCACTAGGGTGAGCGGAATGGCTGACCGGATTCCTGTTGTGCTCGTCGCGGGGTTTCTCGGTTCCGGAAAGACCACGCTGCTCAATCACTTGCTGCGGGACAACCGGGGGACGCGGATCGGGGTGGTGGTCAACGACTTCGGGGCGATCAACATCGATTCGATGCTGGTCGCCGGGCAGGTGGACGCCATGGTCTCGCTCGGCAACGGGTGCGTGTGCTGCGCGGTCGATGTCACCGAGCTGGACGAGATGTTCACCAGGCTCACGCAGCCGAAGGCCGGAATCGACGTGATCGTCGTGGAAGCCAGCGGCTTGGCCGAGCCGCGCAGCCTCATCCGGATGGTGGTCGGCAGCGATAATCCCCGCCTGCGCTACGGCGGCCTGGTCGAGGTGGTCGACGCCGAAGAGTTCCCGGGCAGCAGTACCCGCCACCCGGAGCTGCGCACGCATCTGCGGCTGGCCGATCTGGTGCTGGTCAACAAGGCCGACCGGGTTGCGCCCGAGCAACTCGCACGGCTGCGCGAGGACATCGCGGCGCTGGTCGGTTCGGTGCCGGTGTACGCGACCACCTACGGCCGCATCGATCCCGGGCTGCTGTTCGACCGACCACGCCGCACCCGCCCGCTGGTGGCCGAGCAGCTGAGCTTCGATGAACTGCTCGTCGAGCACGACCACGACGATCACGCCGGGCACCGTCATCTGCACGACGACTACGCCAGCGTCTCGTTCGCCAGTGAACGAGCGCTGGACCCACGCAAGTTGATCGGCTTCCTGGAGGATCCGCCGCCGGGATTGTTCCGGGCCAAGGGGTTCGCCGCCTTCGGGGTGGCCGACGAACGCAGGAAGTTCGTCCTGCACATGGTCGGCCGCCACATCGTCTTCGAGCCAGGCGGCTGGTCGCGCGGCGAAGCACGAGGCGCGCAGCTGGTGCTCATCGGGGCCGGGCTGCACACCGATACGACCCTGGCGCGGCTGCGCGACACCGTGTACGACGCCGCCGAACCACTCGACGCGCAGAGCATGCTCGGCGTGTGGCGCTATACACCGCACTGAAAGGCGTCAGATTGGCGCGTTTGTTCGCGACATGTCGCGTTCGGTGCTGGTGACAGAGCAGTCTTTTCATGAGACTGAATGCGTGTCCGCCGGTCCGCGGGCACTGGGAGCGTACTGCCGCCCGCGGCGCCGCTCGGCAGCCGATCCGTGACCGACCGAATCGTTCTGCGACCGATGGGAGTTTCCCGTGTCAGATTCCATGGAGAGCGCCACCGCGTACGTCATCGAGGCGCTGGAGGCCAAGGGCACCGCCACCCGCGATGACTTCGACGTTCCCGCGATCGTCGCCGAGACCCACGCGATCGCCAACAGCTGGGATTTCCGGGCGATCGAGGACGCGACGTTCTGGTCGATCGCCGCGCGTTTCCTCAGGCCGTGAACGTCCGCTCCACCCACTCGGCGCGATGCGCGGGGGTGGCCAGCGACCACCGCCGGGCCGCTCGCCGCATCGATCCCGGGTCGGAGTAGCCGAGAATCTCGGCCTGGCGCGACGGGCTCAACGGGCCGGTGGCCGTCGCGGCGATCAGCCGCGCGCCGCGTGCCCGATCCAGCTCCGCGCGCCAAGTGGTGCCCGCCTCTCGTAACCGCCGCTGGAGCGTGCGGGGGCTGGTGGCCAGCCTGCGCGCCACCCGCTCGAGGGACGCGTCGCCCTCGTCCAGGCAGTCCGCCAGCGCGGCCGCCACACGCTCCGGCCAGGCGGTGGACAGCGGCGGCGGTGGCGGAAGGGCGGCGGCCAAGGGCCGCAAAATGCCGGCCAGCACCGGATCGCTGGTGGTCAGCGGCAGATCCATATCCGAGGCGCGGAAGGTCATGGCGTCCACCGGCGCGGCGAACTCGATCGCGGTGGTGCCGAATACCTCGATGAAGGTGTCGGTCTTGGCGGGTGCGCGCTGGCGCAGCGAGACCCGCAACGGGGCCAGCGGTTCGCGCACCACGCGCCGCGCGCGGCTGAGCACCGCGCTCAGGCCCCACAGCTGGGTGAGATCGCGGCCCCGGCCTTCCCCGTCGATCATGTCGAGATACAGGGTGACTTCGTCGTCGTTCTCCGCGACCAGGTCGAACCGATGGTTGGTGGTCACCGCCGTGACATACGGCCCACAGGTCGCCAATCCGGCTCCCAGCGTCGGGGCCGAGGAGAACAGGTAGTCGTAGAGACCCAGGCAGGTGAGCTCGTAGCGGCTCGCCACGTTCAGGGCGACATCCGGGTCGCCGAGCTCGTGTTCACCGATCTCCCACAGCCGGGAGAACATCTGGCTGGGCAGGTGCAGCTGGTCGCCCGCCATGGTCCACTCCGGCAACCCGGATTCGCGGAGCAGCCGGTCACGGTCGACGCCGGCCGCGGTGAGCTGCGAGATGACGAACCGGTGGAGCAAGACCTGGTCGGTTCCCACGCCGACACGCTATCCCGGCGGTGTTGATTCGTCATGAGATTCATGTCACGGTCAGGTCACCCGCAGGCGTTCACCCATTCGGACAGACCGTCGGCGAACAACTGCCGCTTCCAGATCGGGACTTCGTGCTTGATCCGATCCACCAGTTCCGAGCACGCCGCAAACGCCGCGCCCCGATGCGCCGCCGCCACCGCGACGACGATCGCGCGGTCACCGATGCCGAGCGAGCCGACGCGATGCACGGCCGCGACCGGCAAACCGTGCGCCGCCGCCAGTTCCGCGCAGACGGTGCGCAGGAAGCGTTCCGCCTGCGGGTGCGCGGAGTATTCCAGGGCCGAAACGGCCTGCCCGCCATCATGGTCGCGGACCTTCCCGGTGAACACCACGACCGCGCCGTAGTGCGGTCCGCAGACCGCCTCCTCGACCTCCGCGGGGTCGAGCGGCTGGTCGCTGATCCGGGCGAGCCGGACCGTGGCCTCAGCCGTTGTCATGACTTCCACCTCCGGCGACTTGTGCGAGCAGATGATCCAGCAGCGGTTCCAGCACCGCGATGCCGTCGCGGACGCCACCCGGCGATCCCGGCAGATTCACCACCACCGAGCGCCCGGCCAGCCCCGCCACACCGCGGCTCAGCGCCGCCAGCGGGAATTTCGCCGTGCCGCGCTGCCGGATCGCCTCCGCCACACCGGGGAGTTCGCGGTCGAGCAAGGCGAGGGTGGCCTCCGGGGTCCCGTCGGTGGGGGACGCGCCGGTCCCGCCGGTGCTGATGACGAGCGCCGGTTCGAAGCGCAACGCGTCGGCCAGGCCGAACTCGATCTCGGCGTCGGCGTAGACCAGCGGGCCCCGCACCGCGAAGCCGAGTCCGGCCAGCCAGTCCGCCAGCACCGGACCGGTGGTGTCCTCACGGGTCCCCGCCGCCACACCGGTCGACGCGACCAGCACCACGGCCGACCGTGGTTCCTCGTCGAGTTCCGGCTCGGCGTACTCCGAGATGTCCGGCTCGGTATCCGCGTCCTCGGGGGACAGGTCTTCGTCGGCGGAAGGCGGGATCGGGCCTTCGTCGGCCGGGCGCTCCCAATGTCCGCGTTTGCCGCCTTCTTTGGTGAGCAGCCGCACGTCGGTGAGCGTCGCCGCGGGGTCGACCGCCTTCACCATGTCGTGCAGGGTGAGCCCGGCGACCGCGACCGCGGTGAGCGCCTCCATCTCCACGCCCGTGGGACCCTTGGTCTTCGCGGTGGCCTCGATCGTGATGGCGGTGTCGGTGAAACCGAACTCCACTCGCACCGACGACAGTGCCAGCTGATGGCACAGCGGGATCAGTTCGGAGGTCTTCTTCGCCCCCGAGATGCCCGCGATGCGTGCGGTGGACAGCACATCCGCCTTCGGCATGTCGTCGGCCCGCACCAGCGCGACCACCTCGGCCGTGGTGCGCAACTCGCCTGCCGCGACGGCGATCCGGATGGTGTCGCTCTTCGCGCTCACATCCACCATGCGGGCGCGGCCTTCCCGGTCGAGATGGGACAACTCGCTCATAAGGACCACACTCGCACAAGCGCTCCGGCGGGCAGCGCGGTGACCTCGGCGGGCACATCGATCAGCACGTCGGCCCACGCCATGGCCGCCACGAGATGCGAGCCGGGACCGGAGACCACCTCCACCGCCCTGGGCTGTCCGTGCGCCGGCGATTCCCCCGGATGGGCGCGGATGAGTTTGCCGCGCAGGAATTGCCGTTTCCCCTCCGGCGAGCGCGGCACGGCGTCGACCAGAGGAAGCTCGTAGGTGTCCACCTCGGGCAGACCGGCGAGACGCCGCAGGATGGGGCGGGCGAACACCTCGAACGACACCATCGTGCTGACCGGATTGCCGGGAAAGCTGAGCACCGGCACCCCGTCGACCACGGTCAGTCCCTGTGGGCCGCCCGGTTGCATCGCGACCGAGCCGAACCGCCCGCCCATCGGCTCCAGCACGTCCTTGACCACCTCGAAGTCGCCCTTGGACACGCCGCCGGAGGTGAACGCCAGATCGGCGTTCTCGGTCGCCGCCGACAGCAGCGCGCGGAAGCGCGCCGGATCATCGGTGCTGTGCGCCACCGAGACGACATCGACGCCGTTCGCCGCGAGCGCCGCGGCGAGGGCGACGCCGTTGGAGTTGTAGATCTGTCCAGGACGCAGCGGCTTTCCGGCCGCGACCAGCTCGTCGCCGGTGGTGATCACCGCGGCGCGCACCGCACGGAATACCGCCACCTCGGGCAGGCCGACGGCGGCGAGGGCGGCTACATGCCGGGGAGCGAGCATGGTTCCCGCCCGCACGAGCAGATCCCCGGCGCGGACGTCCGTCCCCGGTTCCCGCACGAATTCGCCTGCGCTGCGCCCGCGTTCGATGGTCACCGTGCCGTCGCCCACGTGGGTGTCCTCCACCGGCACGACGCAGTCCGCGCCGGGCGGGATCGGCGCACCGGTCATCACCTTCATCGCCGCGCCCCTCGGCAGCGGCGCGCGGCCCGCCGCGCCCGCCGCGACCACGCCGGTCAAAGGCAGGGTGACCGGGGCGACCAGCACCGATTCAGCGCGTACCGCGTAGCCGTCCATCGCGGAGTTCCGGAACACCGGCAGCTCGATCGGCGAGCGGACGTTCTCGGCCGACTGCCTGCCCAGCGCCCGCGGCACCGGGACGGACTCGACCGTGCGCGCGGCCAGTGGCCGCAGCAGCTGTTCGATGCTGTCGCGGTAGTCGTCGACGGGCCTGGCCGAGACGCCGGCGGGCCGAGGGTTCATGCGAGTCAGCCTAACGCCCGATCCGGGCGGTTTTCCGCCTCTGTCGCCGCGCCCCGGTCCGTGCGCAGGTCGCGCGGTGCCGCGCTCGTCCCCGGCGCCGGCCTCACCGTCGATTCGCGCCCGCGGTGAGCCCGAGGTGGGCATTCCGCCCGCAGCCGAATCGGGACAGGCGGTCATAATGGACGTGTGACTCTGGTCGAGATCGGGATTCCCGCGGTGCGTTCCGGGCGTCCCTCGCTCGCCGGCCGTCCCGACACCCCCTACTTGCTGGATCGTTTCGGACGCGTCGCCCGCGACCTACGCGTATCCATCACCGAGAAGTGCTCGCTGCGCTGTACCTATTGCATGCCGGAGGAGGGGCTGCCGGAGATTCCCCGGCACGAGCTGCTCACGGTGGACGAGATCGTGCGTCTGGTCCGCCTCGCGGTGCGCGAGCTGGGGGTGCGTGAGGTCCGCTTCACCGGGGGCGAGCCGCTGATGCGCCGCGAGCTGGAAGAGATCATCGCGGGCTGTCACGCCGAGGTGCCGCAGGTCCCGCTGGCCATGACGACCAACGGCGTCGGGCTCGAGCATCGCGCGTTCGGCCTCGCCGCCGCGGGACTGCACCGGGTGAACGTGTCGCTGGACACCGTGGACCGGGCCGGTTTCGCGCGGCTGACGCGCCGCGACCGCCTCGAATCGGTGTTCGCGGGTGTTCGCGCCGCGCGTGCCGCCGGACTGGCGCCGATCAAGGTCAACGCCGTCTTGATGCGCGAGACCCTCTCCGGCGCATCGGATCTCCTGCGCTGGTGCTTGGACGAGGGTTGCGAACTGCGTTTCATCGAGGAGATGCCGCTCGACGCCGACCACGAGTGGGCCCGCGCCAACATGGTCACCGCCGCCGAGCTGCTCGACGTGCTCGGCGCCCGGTTCGGACTCACCGAGGCCGGCCGCGCCGATCCGTCGGCCCCCGCGGAGAAGTGGCTGGTCGACGGCGGCCCCGGCACCGTAGGGATCATCGCCACCGTGACCCGCAAGTTCTGCGACACCTGCGACCGCACCCGCCTCACCGCGGACGGCATGCTGCGCTCCTGCTTGTTCAGCGACCAGGAATTCGACCTGCGCCAGGTGCTGCGCTCCGGCGCGGGCGATGACGAGGTCGCGACCCTCTGGCGCGGCGCGATGTGGAACAAATGGGCAGGTCACGGCATCGATGCCGAGGGCTTCGTCCCCCCGGAGCGGACGATGGGAGCCATCGGTGGTTGAGATCCGCTATTTCGCCGCGATCGCCGACGCCGTCGGCAAGGACAGCGAAACCCTCGACTTCCCGGCCGGAGCGACGGTGGCCGACCTACGCGCCGCCCTGTCCGCGACCTACGGCCCGGACCTGGACAAGATGCTGTCGGTGTGCGCGTATCTGATCGGCGACGAGCTCACCCGTGATCCCGCCGCCGCGCTGAGCCCACGCGTCGACGTCCTGCCACCCTTCGCCGGGGGATAACCCGGCACGGCGTGCGGCGGCCTTACCCGCACCGGCGGGCACGCCGCCTCAGCCGATGACTTCAGGCGCGGCGGCCCAGGTGCTCAGCGCCACCAGGTGTCCAGCGGAGTCACCGGGACGGTGCGCTTGTGCCGAGTGTTGCGGAAAATGCCCTCCAGCCGCTCGGCGACCTCGGGGGTCACCTCCTTGCCTTCCAGGTAGTCGTCGATCTCGCTGTAGCGCAGACCGAGCGCCTCCTCGTCGGGCAGGGCGGGGCGGTCGTCTTCCAGGTCCGCGGTGGGCACCTTGGACCAGATGCCGGCGGGCGCGCCGAGCTCCTGGAGCAGGGCCGCGCCCTGGCGCTTGGTGAGACCGGTGAGCGGGGTCAGGTCCACACCGCCGTCGCCGTACTTGGTGAAGAATCCGGTGACCGCCTCGGCCGCGTGGTCGGTGCCGATCACGAGCAGGTTCTCCTGCCCGGCCAGCGCGTACTGGAGCACCATGCGTTCGCGCGCTTTGATGTTGCCGCGCACGAAGTCCCGCAGCTGGTCCACCTGCAACGCGGACGCCGCCTCCGCGGCCGCGGCGCTCGCGCTGGGCCGGATGTTCACCACGACCTGCCGGTCGGGCCGGACGAAGGACAGCGCGGTGAGCGCGTCGGCCTCGTCGGCCTGCACGCCGTGGGGCAGCCGGACGGCGAGGAAGGTCGCGTCCACGCCGTCGGCGCGCAGTTCCTCGACCGCGAGCTGGCACAGCCTGCCCGCGAGAGCGCTGTCCTGTCCACCGCTGATGCCGAGAACGAAACCACGTGCGGGAGTGGCGTTCAGATAATCCTTGAGGAAATCGACCCGGCGGCGGATCTCTTCCTTCGGTTCGATCGTGGGCTGGACGCCCAATTCACTGATGATCTGTTCGCGCAGGTTCCCCATGGCGCCCGAGTGTACTGGCGATTCAGCGGCTGACAACGCGCCGGACGACGTCCTCCCAGTTGTCGCCGATCTGTTCGCGGGTGTAGCCGAGCACGTGCATCTGATGCATGACCAGCGCCGCGCCCAGCATCGCCAGCAGCCAGTCGGCGACGAGCGGGACCTCCCCGGGCACCTCGGCCTGCCGCAACAGCATCGCGACGTGCGCGCGCAGCAATCCGTAGGGCGCACCGGAATACCGGTCACCGGCCTCGCCGAGCTCGGCGGCGCGGTGCAGTTCGCCTTCCACTTCGATGTCGAGGAGCCTGGCCCGTCCGAAGGCGACCAGTCGTTCCACCGGAGGTGCGCCGGGGCCGAGCGGCGGCGGGCCGAAGATGAACGACTCCTGGTACTTCTGCTCGGAGTGGTCCAGCAGGGCGAGCATCAGGCCGGACCTGCTGCCGAACCGGCGGAACACCGTGCCTTTGCCGACCCCGGCGCGTTTGGCCAGCGCGTCCATGGTGAGACTGTCCACGCCGTGCTCACGCACCAGCTGCTGCGCCGCGTCCAGCAGCAACCGGCGATTGCGTGCGGCATCGGCGCGCTCGGCGGGCTCCGAGGTGCCGGGCAGCGGGGCGCCGACGTCGAGCAGCCGACCCCGGTGTGGTGAGGAGGCGTCGGATGTGGGGTAGTTCACAGCGCTCACGCAGGCTCCGCGGGAAGTAATCGGACCATGGTCCGGTTGGTGTGTGGTGAACGTACGGACACCATCTAATTCAGTACACCAGGAGTGTTCATGAGCCAGACCCGCATTCTCGCACTCGTCGGCAGCCTGCGCGCCGCCTCGGTCAATCGGCGGCTGGCCGAGGCCGCGGCCCACACCGCGCCGGAGGGCGTCGAGGTCGGCCTCTATGACGGACTCGCCGACATCCCGTTCTACAACGAGGACATCGACGTCCCCGGCTCGGTTCCGGCGGCGGCCCAGGCGCTGCGCGACGCGGTCGCCGAGGCCGACGGCCTGCTGGTGGTCACTCCGGAGTACAACGGCACGTTGTCGGCGGTACTGAAGAACGCGATCGACTGGGCCTCTCGCCCGTATGGCGCCGGCGCCATCAAGGGCAAGCCCACCGCCGTGGTGAGTGCGTCGATCAGCCCGAACGCGGCGCAGTGGGCGCACGGCGACGCGGTCAAGGCGCTCGGCGTAGCGGGCGCGCGAGTGGTCGAGTCCGCGCACCTGCACTTCGGTGTCATCGGCGAGCGCTTCGGCGCCACGCATCCGCGCGACGACGCCGAGGCGCTCACCCAGCTGGCCGCAACCGTGCGCGAACTGGTCGAGGCCACCCGGGGCGAATTCGCGTCGGTGTAAGCTCCATCTCCGGTCTGGGACGAGGGTCATCGCTGCGGGCGCAGCGGTGGCCCTCTTCGTTTGCCGATAGGTTTGCTGTAGGTATGCTGATGCGCCGAACAGTGATCTGCGCCACTGTTGGATCCGGGGGTGAATCGAGCGTCCTGGTACTTCTCTCGATGGAATTTCATCAATGTGACTCGCTACATGTCGTGTTGTAGGAATCTGTCGGCCACTAGGTGTAGTGTCTTCGCTACTGGAAGACGGTGAGAGGCCCCACCCGGTAGGAGTCGGTCACGCGTGGCTGATCAGGGGATTCGAGTCCGGCTCCAGAAGTTTGCGCAGCATGCGTCGATCGTGTATTGCAACGGATCTCAGGCTGTGGATCAGGCACAAGGAGAGAGGGACATCAATGACCGTCACCGTGTACACCAAGCCCGCTTGCGTCCAGTGCAACGCCACCTACAAGGCTCTCGACAAGGCCGGGGTGGACTACGAGGTCATCGACATCTCGCAGAACGACGAGGCGCGTGACTACGTGATGGCCCTGGGCTACCTGCAGGCGCCGGTCGTGGTGGCCGGAGACGATCACTGGTCGGGCTTCCGGCCCGACCGCATCAAGTCGCTCGCGACCGTGGCGGCCTGACCCTCCACCACATCCGAGGTGCGAGTGCCGGCGGTCCGCCGCGGCACTCCCGAGAAAGAGGAAGGCGACCATGCCGGAGACGACGGCGCTGGTCTACTTCTCCAGCGCTTCGGAGAACACGCATCGTTTCGTCGAGAAGCTGGCGCTGCCGGCGACTCGCATACCACTGCACACCGCCGACTCGCTGCGCGTAGACGAACCGTACGTGCTGATCGTCCCCACTTATGGGGGCGGTCGGCACGTGCTCGGGGGCGATCGTTCCGACAAGGATTTCGTGCCGCGGCAGGTCGCGAAGTTCCTCAACGATCCGCACAACCGGGCGCTGCTGCGTGGCGTCATCGCGGCGGGGAACACGAACTTCGGCGACACCTTCTGCTATGCGGGCGAACTGATCGCGCGCAAGTGCGGCGTGCCGTACCTGTATCGCTTCGAACTCATGGGAACCGCTGAGGACGTCGAACGCGTCCGAGAGGGATTGGGATTGTTTTGGCAACAGCAACGACAGCACCGACCGGAAAAACAGCTCGCTTAGAGCAGCCCCCGGTCCGTGGCGGCGACGCGGGCGAGGTCCTCGACTACCACGCCCTCAACGCGATGCTGAACCTGTACGGTCCGGACGGCGAGATCCAGTTCGACAAGGACCGCGAGGCCGCCAACCAGTACTTCCTGCAGCACGTCAATCAGAACACCGTCTTCTTCCACAACCTGGACGAGAAGCTCGACTACCTGGTCGACGAGAACTACTACGAGGCGGAAGTCCTCGAGCAGTACAGCCGCCAGTTCATCAAGAAGCTGTTCAAGCAGGCCTACGCCAAGAAGTTCCGGTTCCCCACCTTCCTCGGCGCCTTCAAGTACTACACCTCGTACACGTTGAAGACCTTCGACGGCAAGCGCTACCTGGAGCGGTTCGAAGACCGGGTGTGCATGGTCGCGCTCACCCTCGCCGCCGGTGACGAGGCGCTGGCAGGCCGGCTCGTCGACGAGATCATCGACGGCCGTTTCCAGCCCGCCACCCCGACCTTCCTGAACTCGGGCAAGAAGCAGCGCGGCGAGCCGGTCAGTTGTTTCCTCCTTCGCATCGAGGACAACATGGAGTCCATCGGGCGCTCGATCAACTCCGCGCTGCAGCTGTCCAAGCGCGGCGGCGGTGTCGCGTTGCTGCTGAGCAACATTCGCGAGCACGGCGCGCCGATCAAGAAGATCGAGAACCAGAGTTCGGGCGTCATCCCGATCATGAAGCTGCTCGAGGACTCGTTCTCCTACGCCAACCAGCTCGGCGCGCGCCAGGGCGCGGGCGCGGTCTACCTGCATGCCCACCACCCGGACATCTACCGGTTCCTGGATACCAAGCGGGAGAACGCGGACGAGAAGATCCGCATCAAGACGCTCTCGCTGGGCGTGGTCATCCCGGATATCACCTTCGAGCTGGCCAAGAAGAACGAGGACATGTACCTGTTCTCGCCCTACGATGTGGAGCGCATCTACGGCAAGCCGTTCGCCGACATCGACGTCACCGAGAAGTACCACGAGATGGTCGACGACAAGCGCATCCGCAAGTCGAAGATCAAGGCGCGCGAGTTCTTCCAGACCATCGCCGAACTGCAGTTCGAGTCGGGCTACCCGTACATCATGTTCGAGGACACGGTGAACCGGGCCAACCCGATCGCGGGCAAGATCACCCACTCCAACCTGTGCTCGGAGATCCTGCAGGTCTCCACACCGTCGGAGTTCAACGACGACCTGTCCTACGCCAAGGTGGGCAAGGACATCTCCTGCAACCTCGGCTCGCTGAACATCGCCAAGACGATGGACTCGCCCGACTTCGCGCAGACCATCGAGGTGTCCATCCGGGCGCTGACCGCGGTGTCGGACCAGACCCACATCTACTCGGTGCCGTCCATCGAGCAGGGCAACAACTCCTCGCACGCGATCGGTCTCGGGCAGATGAACCTGCACGGCTACCTGGCGCGCGAACGCATCCACTACGGGTCCGAAGAGGGCATCGACTTCACCAACATCTACTTCTACACCGTGGTCTACCACGCGATCCGGGCGTCGAACCGGATCGCGATCGAGCGCGGCGCGTACTTCGGCGGCTTCCCCGAATCGAAGTACGCCAGCGGCGAGTACTTCGACAAGTACACCGATCAGGTGTGGGAGCCGAAGACCGATCGCGTCCGGCGATTGTTCGCCGACGCGGGCGTGCACATCCCGACCCAGGACGACTGGCGTGAGCTGAAGGCCTCGGTCATGGAGCACGGCATCTACAACCAGAACCTGCAGGCGGTCCCGCCGACCGGGTCGATCTCCTACATCAACCACTCCACCAGCTCCATCCACCCGGTGGCGTCGAAGATCGAGATCCGCAAGGAAGGCAAGATCGGGCGCGTCTACTACCCGGCGCCCTACATGACCAACGACAACCTCGAGTACTACGAGGACGCCTACGAGATCGGCTACGAGAAGATCATCGACACCTACGCCGCGGCCACCCAGCACGTGGACCAGGGCCTGTCGCTGACGCTGTTCTTCAAGGACTCCGCCACCACCCGCGATCTCAACCGCGCCCAGATCTACGCCTGGCGCAAGGGCATCAAGACCCTATACTACATCCGGCTGCGCCAGATGGCACTGGAGGGGACCGAAGTCGAAGGTTGCGTCTCCTGCATGCTGTAGTCCTCGGTAGCGGATACGGTGGCCTCCCGCCGCACGGGACACGCCACCGTATCCGCGCTGGGAATCGTTGACGCCATTACCGATCAGCTGCCGCTTCCCCGGCAACCGGCTGGCGCTCGATCGCCTCGAAGATCCCGATGTCGGTCTTCTGCTGCCATTCGGGAAGCTGGTCCCACGGCGCGAGGTATCCCGGCTTCGGATCAGGGATGTGCGCGTAGATCTGGCCGATCCAGCAGATGGCGACGAACTGGCCTTTCAGTTCGGGACTCAATCGAGCCGCGGCGCCATCGGTCGCCTCGAGGAACTCGACCACTTGGCGGTAGACGGCTGCCGCACTGGCGCGCTCCCACTCCGGCGTGCTCTCCCATGGGGAGATGTAGCTGTCCTTCGGCGTCCCTGGGTAGTGCTCGGTAACACCGGTGATTCATGCATTACGGAAGAACTTGCCGCCATGATCGTTGTCGCTGCTCAACAGTGCTCCTCGTTAGTGGCTGGGTGACGCTGCCAACGTAGTGATCTGATGTTCGAGATGGTCGATGTGCCTGTCGCCGCGTAATCTGGACAGCCGTGTGCTGAGCTGGCCGAGCCGTCGCCCTAGGTAGCCGGATCGGGTGCGGCGAGCAATGTCCACAGCCGTCCCGCCGTACCACACTGCCTGCACCGGATCGTCGCGCAGTGCCCCGGCCCCAGCGAGGTCGATCAAGACGCCGGCACGCCGCCGGGTCGACAATGGCCGGTGCAGCAGTGGCATGAGAATATTTTCGGCGCGTTCGGGGCGGTCCAGTTGGATGAGACAACTGGCTTGCTCTTCGTCGATCCGATCACCGGAAAAACGCAACCATCCGACTGAGGATGTAGTGGGCACGTGGAGGACACCCCGTGCGGTGTCGAATGCCTGCTCGCACCCATAAGCATCACCGAGCCCAGCAAGGACCTGGGCACGGACACTCGCAACCCAGTGACTTGTGGGCAGTGCAGTGTCACCGCGCCGCGCGATACCCGCTGCTTGTTCGACAAGCGGCAAGGCGTCGCTGAACCGATTCTCGATGAACCCTATGTAGGCATGACGGGTCAATGCGCATGCCCACAGGTCATAGGCACGAGCGTCAGCGGCGAACGTCCCGGACAATGCGTAACAATGCGCCGCCTCTCCGAGATGGTTACTGTCCAGCAGGATTTCGCCGGTGAGCTGAAGAACATCGGCGATCAGTTCGTACTGGCGGTGGTGCAACGTTGTGGTGCGTGACCGGCGAAGCCCTTCGATCAGCAGGCACAGGTGGTTATGCACTGCGCTGAATACCGTGACTTTCGTTTCCGATTCACCGTAGGTCTTCCACAGTTTCTGGTTCATCGAGGCGCAGTCATCCAGGACAGCGGCATCCACATGACCGGTAGCGGCCGCAAATGCCACGTGGTCCCAGTCGATGGTGGAGGGCATCGCGAGTGTGGTCGTGGCGATGCTGAGCAGACGCAACAACTCGCGGCGTTCCACATCCGAAATCTCCGTGCGTGGCGTGCCGCCAGGAAGGCGGAGTGGCTCCGATCCACAGTAATAGGGGTGCTCGACCTGTCAGGCGGCCCCAACTCGGCGTCGAATGGCACGGTCGCTGTTATTACAGACTGAGTTGATCTCAGCGGCGTGGTGGCCGAGGGCCTTCGATAGGGCGACGACCGGTGCCGCTCCCGCCACGCCGACTCTCCCTCGGCCACTATCTGCTCGAAGCGAGCGCGGTCCTCGGGTGTCGCGCGCCGCTCATAGGTGGTGTCCAGGATCGCCTGCATTCGGGACCGCGGCTTCACCGCACTCAAGCCGGTGCGCCAGTTGGCGACTGTGGTGGTTTCGACGCCCAATAGCGCGACGAACTCGCGGATCGAGTGGCGCATCGCTTCCTGAAGCACAGCCGCCTCGAAACCTGTCCACTCTCGCGCTCGCACCATCGCCTTGCCTTATTTTTGGACGCTGACCTGCGCAAATGCCTACGCTACGCCCACAGTACCCCAACAGCGCGCGGTTACAGCCGAAACCGCCTGTGGGCCAGAGTCGAAAGCGGTACTCGGTGTCGGGCAGACGCCGTAGCCCCGACCGGCGCGCTGGCCGCCAGAGTGGCAGGCCGGTGGTGAAAGCCCCCGGCACCGGGTATCGCCCGACCTTTGCCGCACCGGATCGAAAGAGGCACTGCGATGCCAACCAGCTCCTGCGATGAATCTGCCCACCGGGTGCCGAGCGTGCCGTTCACCGTCTCACAAGCGCACACGGTGATGCGCTATCACGTGGCCTGTCGAGCAAAGCGCTGCCCGCGTAAGGCTGCTGCACTCCAAGTTCTGGTCGACGCCGGCCGGGTGGTGCCCTCCGCGACCATTCCCGGTGATGTGGCGTGAAGCCACCCAAACGTATTCGGCACATCCACATCGAATCCGGCGTACTGAGTCTGGGCTACCAGGCCGGTGCGGAACAGGCGCAGAACGTGGCTGACGCGCTGACACAGAGATTCCCGGACCTGGCGGTCACAGTCGATGACGACGTGCACGCTGATCTGCCGCCCCTGCCCTGCGTGGCTCTTTGGGATTGAGCCACCGAGACCGAGCGTCCTCCTCATTGATCGAACCTCGAAGGGACACCCATTCGTGCCGTCGAATCCTCAGTTCTCGAAGAAGTTCTTTTTCGGGTTCACCTCGAGCCTGCCTATGGCCCTCGCAATTCCATCGAATATGGTGGGCCCTCGACCATTCACCGGTAACAGTTCATCCGATGTCGATCCGGCGCCGGTCAGCCCGCAGGAGAGCGAGCGGGCATGATGACACCACCCCCTCCGGGTGACAGCACATTCGTGCGTGCCGACGGGATACTCGCGGAGTTCATGTGCCGGGTTCACCTTCTGGATTTGACCGTCGAGCGTGCCGGGAGCTGCGGGATATCCACCGACACCACCACCCAGACGAGTGCGTGGTGCACCTGGAGGCGGCCATCCTGCTACTCGATGAGGACGGCTCGTGATGGCGCGGCTCCCCTACGGAGCCGGTTGCTGACCCGGATGTTCTCCGCACTCATCCATATTCTCTGGCCCGTTTCGGTGCTTCTCACTACCGTGCTGAGCTAACGGATCGGTAGGTGGTGGGAGACGGTTCGTACGGACAATCGTCACACCGTCAGCTTCTTCCGGCGTCATAGTGAAGGTACGTATCCGACAGAAGGAGCGTCAGGCGATGACAGCGGGGAGGGCGGTCCCTGGCTGCCGAGGTGGTCGGCTCGAGTGCCAAGGGAATGGCTGGAAAATCAAGCGCACGGCGATTTTCCGAACGATCGCCGATCGGAGATGGAGGCCGCGACAGACGCGATCGAACGAGTGGTGATGTCGCCCACGGCTGCGGATCGCGCGAGTACCGACGCGGACACGGAGATATTGCCTCGGGTGCGGGACATCGTGCCTCCGATGCGGGCGACGCCGATACGACGGCCACCGTGGGTGTAGAGCGTCAGGCTCGACGGCCGGTCCGCCGAAGTCATCATTCGCCATTGCCCTGCCGGGCCACCGTCAATGGGCGGTTGGCCAGCTGCGACTGGAATATGCTGGGCCAGAGACGATCCGGTAGTGATGGGAACGACAATGACCGATCTCGGCGGCCACGGTAAGCCGCTCCGTCCGATTCACGACGCGAGCGTGCCGAGCAGCGCGCGAATATACGACTACGTGCTGGGCGGCAAAGACCACTATCAGGTGGATCGGGACGCGGCCGAGAAGGTCATCGCGGCGTTTCCCACCACCCGGGTCGCGGCTCGGCAGAACCGGCTCTTCATGCACCGTGCGGTGAACGCGCTCACCGCGATGGGCGTGACCCAGTTCCTCGACATCGGCACCGGCATCCCGACCGAGCCGAACCTGCACCAGGTGGCGCAGGCGCCGACGCCGGACGCGCGGGTGGTCTACGTGGACAACGACCCGATCGTGTTGTCCCACGCCCGCGCCTTGCTCACCGGTACGCCGGAGGGTCGCACCGCCTACGTCGACGCCGACCTGAAAGATCCCGCGGCAATCCTGTCCGCCCCCGAACTCCTCGACACCCTGGACCTGAAGCGTCCGGTGGCGCTGAGCCTGGTCGCCGTGCTGCATTTCCTGTCCGACGAGCAGGACCCCTACGGAATAGTCCAGACGCTGCTCGGCGCCCTCGCGTCGGGTTCGTTCCTCGTGGTCTCGCACATCACCGCCGACCTCGAACCGGAGATGATGACCGAGGCCCTGAACGTGTACAGGCAGAGCGGGGTGTATGCCCAGACACGCACGCGAGACGAATTCGCCCGATTCTTCACCGGGCTGGAACTAATGGACCCGGGCATCGTCGTCTCCAACCAATGGCGCACCCACGGTGAGTCACCGTCCTGGCTCGACTCCCAAGTGAACTGCTGGAGCGCGGTGGGCCTCAAGCGGTGATCCGGCCGGGCCGGGCGTCCATCACAAACCGGATGCCGTCTGTGATGGATGGAGTGTGTTTTGGCGTCCACTGACAGGGGTGGATCGGCTCAGTGACATTCCGCCCAAACATATTTCAAGCACAAGCCTCGCGTCAACAGTCGGTTGACAGAACCATCAATGGCTGAGAACATGGCAGCCATCGCCACATGTGGGGTACAAATTGCTGGGGGGTGAGGTCGGATTACGCGACACCGTGGGCCTGGAGAGTCATGGTCGAACGTGGGCGAATCGCGGGATGTCATTCTCTTGACATCGAACTCGCACTACGCCATATGAGCCGGGCGTCCTTACTATCTGTGCACGATGTGGGTGGTGTCGTCAGTAGAAAGTATTTGGTGACGTTTCAATGGGACTGCAACCGCTGTGCCGGACGTCGGAGAGGGAGACTATATGGTTTCGAATCTTTACTCGTATGGCGATGATCCGAGTGTCCAAGATAGAAGCGATGTCGCAGATAGGGATTCTTTTCAGCCGCCGCAGAAGTCTTCCTTGGTGAAGGTGGAGATAGGTGGCGATCGCCTGCCTACAAGAATTACGCTCGCTCGCGGTTGGAAACAAGCCTTCGACGCGTCGCAATACGGTCTGTCCATCATGGAGGCGTATCAATTCGCACGCTATGAATTGATGATGCGTTATGTTGAGTCCGGCACTGTACCGGAGTCGACTCTCCCATCTCTCCGTGATGTCACACCTCTGCTGTTGCGGACGCGCACTTACGAAGAATATCGCGACTTGTATGATCGGCTGTATTCAGAACCAACTTTCACCGTTTACGGTCCCGGATACAATGAATACGATGAGCCCGCGTTGACCGTAACCGCGACGCTCTCCGAGCTCGTTTCCGTTGAGATCGATCCGAACTGGGCGGGGGCGATCGATTCGAACTTTATTGCTCAGGACATCGTCGCATGCTGTGATCAGATTCGAGCTAAAAAGCCCAGATGGGTCAGAGATATTTATTTGGACCAAGAATCTGATCGTGAATTGGCGGCTCGCCTCGTCAGGCATGAACAGCGATTGCTGAGGAACGAGTTCTGATGACTGATGGCATGAAGGCGGAGTTGGACCGCCTGGAGAGCGCATCGAAGGCTTGGATAAACGATGTGGCTCCTGGGTTGCGCAAGGCGGCTGCATCGATCGACGAGCTGAAGTACTCATCGCTGCAATTCGGTCCACTCTTCATTTTGGCCTGGGAAAACTACAGTAGAGCTGCCGCGTACATTCAGGACCGTCTCAATGAAGCTGCTCCCGCCGCTGAACAGATCGGTAGCGCGCTGCGCAGGGCAGTGGTCAGCTTCGATGAGCAGCAGGTCGAACAGAAGCAGAGCTTGGAGAAGCTTGCGGGAGAAATGGACTTCTCTATCTGATGGGTGCGAATCCGACGATAGATCAATTGACGGCAATTAGTGACGAGTTCACCAGAAAAGTAGATGAAGTAAAGAAGTTGCCGGGAAAGCTGAACGACAAGTTCGATGACCTCAAATGGGTTCTGCCCGGGGCCTACATCGCGTTGACCGATACAAGGGATGCGATGCAAGAGGATTTGAAGACTCTGATCTCGAAGCTCGGTGAAGCGGTCGAGGGGCAAGCTGCTCCGGTGTTGTTCGTGGGATATGCGGCAAAATGGCAACAAGTCGGCGCTGCCGTATCTGCTGTCAACAATATCCAGAACAAGCCGGACGTGAACCTCGAAGGCTACTGGGACGGCAGCGCCTACAAGGCGTTCAAGGCATCGCAAACGTATCAGTCGGCAGCCATGTCCAAGGCGACAGAAATGTGCGAGCAGGTGCATGAGCAGCTTCTGACTATCGCGGAGGAAGGGAGGATACTGTACAAGCAGATCATCGACAAGCTGGGAACATTGCTCGCTAATGCGGCTGTTGCCATCGGCGAATCCGCGACCGCTGTCGGGCTGGTCTGGTCGATAAACAATTTCAATGATGCGATAGTTACCGCTGTTGAGCTCGTCGTCGAGGCAATGACCAGCTTCCTAGAGTTGCAGGCAAAGGCGATGATCGCCTCGAATGAGCTCGCGAATATCATCAATCATCCGGCTGGATTTTTTCCGGATGCCGAAGGAAAAGATCGCTGGCCCAGTCCGCAGACCGATGGATACGATAATAAAGACGACAATTGGAAACTGGACGGGGACAGCTGAGATGCATCGTTCTGCTGGACATCGGTTGCTGAGAGCTGCGGTGGTCGCGTTGATCGCGGCCGGGTTCTCGACAACGGTTGGGTGCGGCTCTGAAAAAGTAGGGAACCCAACGGCGAAGCCGAGCTCCTCCGTCGCGACTGCGACAGCGCCGACCGAATGTGTCGAAGTCCCCGTGTGGGATTATCGGGAAGATGATGAAAAGAAATTAACGGCGAGGTTGGTGCAATTAGCGCTTCCGGCAGGAGCCTGCTTTTTCGCGGTGGATACAACCGACCTAGCGGAGCAGCCCGGTAAAATCTCGGTCCGAGTCGATCTCACCGTGCCGAATTCAATCGGTCCCGAAGATTTACGGGCGGTCGCCACCGATATCGCCCATCTTGTGAAAAAAGACGAAGTCGCGCAGCGGACGGCTGTCCTGAGGGTCACCAACTGGGGATTTGCAAAGCCGAAGTATCGAGACCACCTCTTCGACGAGAACTTCCTGCTCCACCCGTGGGACGGCTCGCCGTCCCGGCAGGCTGAGATGGCGCTGTGGAAAGTTTTCGAGCAAAAATGACCGCGCATTGCGAGGTGGCTGGCCACAATGGAGCGGACAGCCACCTCGGTGTGAGGAGTCGGATCACTACGACGCCGGCAAATCAGGGAGCACTTCGCGTTCGAAGAGTTCGATGCCCGAGGTGTCGTAGGCCGATTCGGGGAAGTTGAAGACGGCGTAGCCGAGGCCGAGATCGCGGACCTTGGTGAGGTTGTCGATGATCTGGTCCGGAGTGCCGGTGGCGGCGCCGCTGTTGTAGAGCTGGTGGAAGTAGGACTCGGCCGCGTCGGTGCCGATGACGGGTCGCACCGCCGCTTCTCGCTGAGCGCAGCCGGGCTGGTCCGACCGCCATCGCGGTCGATGCGTCGTGCGGTGTCGACGAACTCGGACCCAGGAGAGCCCGATTCCGCTCGGTGTGGAGCGGCTTGGGTCACAGTGCGCTGTCGTAAGGTGATCATCGTTCCCGAAGCCATGTAAGCTGCACGAGGACGTTTCCTGTCCGCGAGATGTTGATCCGAATGGTGCGGATATCCGAGATCCGCGGCGACGACGAGAGGGAGGTGGGGTAGCGATGCGCAGCGAACCTCCCAGTCGAAGGCCGCGCGGCGCCGCCCCTTCGCATTCCTGATCAGGTCGCGACGGCAGGGGCCGGCGCCCGCGGTGTGAATTTCGCGCTCTCCGTTCACTCACGCATGTGCTGAGGTCCTCTCATGTCGCAGACCGACATCATCGAAGTACGTCCGACGCTGTCCGAATCCCTCCAGGACATCGTCGATACCCGTCGCGTGGACGCCGCGCTGGACTGGCTCGGCAACCATCCGCCGCACGTCATCGCCGATCAGCTCGCCCGCATGGACGCGGTGCGAGCCGGGATGGCGTTCCGCCTGCTCGACAAAGACCTGGCGCTGGCCGTCTTCGAGGAACTCGAGCCGGTGGACCAGCAGCAGATCCTGCAGGGGCTGCGCGATCAGAGCTTTCGTGACCTGGTCGAGGGCATGGCGCCCGACGACCGGGCCCGCATGCTGCGCGAGGCGCCCGCCAAGGTGGCCAAGAAGGCGCTGGCCGGGCTGAGCCCACGGGAGCGGCGGATGACCGCGAGTTTGCTGGGCTACCCGGAGGGCTCCGCCGGGCAATTCATGACGCCGGAGGTGGTGGCGCTGCCGCGCGATCTCACGGTGGCCGAAGCGCTCGGCATGGTGCGCGCCAAGGGCGGCAACGCCGAGACGGTGTACACGCTGCCGGTGGTCGATTCGGGCAGGCGGCTGACCGGCATCGTCGAACTGCGCGAACTGGTGCTCAGCAGGCCCGAGACAATGGTGTCGGAGCTGGTCGTCACCGAGCCCGCCTTCGCGCGGGCCACCGATTCCGCGGAGAAGGCCGCCCGCCTGATGCGCGAGACCAACGACATCAACCTACCGGTGGTGGACAGCGAGGACCGGCTGGTCGGGCTGCTCACCATCGACGACGCGGTCGAGGTGATCGAGGCCGCCGACAGTGAGGACGTGGCGCTGCAGGCGGGCTCGGCGCCCTGGGAGGGCCACTACATGGCCGCCGGAGTGTTCCAGCTGGCGCGCTATCGCGCGCTGTGGCTGCTGCTGTTGCTCTTCGCCGCGACGCTGACGGTGAGCGTGACCGACTTCTTCGAGGGCACCTTGCAGCAGGCGGCGCACCTGGCGCTGTTCATCCCGCTGCTGATCGGCGCGGGTGGGAACGCGGGCGCGCAGGCCGCCACCGCCTGCGTGCGCGCGGTCGCGGTCGGCGAGGTCAAGGCGTCGGACCTGTTGAAGGTGATCTGGCGGGAATGCCGGGTCGGCCTGGTGCTCGGCTCGCTGCTGGCCTCGGTGGGCTTGGCGATCGGCGCCCTGTTCGTCGGTCCGCGCATCGCCCTGGTCGTCGGCATCACCTTGGTCCTGATCTGCGGCTGGGCTGCCACCATCGGCGGCACCATGCCGCTGCTGGCCAAGAAACTGCGCATCGACCCCGCGGTCGTCTCCGCTCCGATGGTCACCACCCTGGTCGACGCCACCGGCCTGATCATCTACTTCACGACGGCCAAGCTGGTCTTGGGGATCTGATGTCGGCGAACGAGGGGCCGACCGCCCCGAAGGTAGGGAAATCCTGGGCTTCATGCGAATGAATCCCGCTCGGCGGCACCGGATCACGATGTGATCCGGTCACCGCAGAAGGTAGCTCGAGCCCGGCTCCGCGGTGGCGAGGCCGGGCTCGGTCAGCTCAGAACTCCCAGTCCTCGTCCTCGGTGTTGACCGCCTTGCCGATGACGTAGCTCGAGCCCGAACCGGAGAAGAAGTCGTGGTTCTCGTCGGCGTTGGGGGACAGGGCCGAGAGGATGGCGGGGTTGACCTCGGTTTCGTCCTTGGGGAACAGGCCCTCGTAGCCGAGGTTCATCAGTGCCTTGTTGGCGTTGTAGCGCAGGAACTTCTTGACGTCCTCGGTGAGGCCGACCTCGTCGTAGAGGTCCTGGGTGTAGTCGACCTCGTTGTCGTAGAGCTCGAACAGCAGCTCGAAGGTGTAGTTCTTGAGTTCGTCCCGCTCGGCTTGGGTGACCAGCTCCAAGCCTTTCTGGTACTTGTAACCGATGTAATAGCCGTGGACGGCTTCGTCCCGGATGATCAGGCGGATCATGTCGGCGGTGTTGGTGAGCTTGGCCCGCGACGACCAGTGCATCGGCAGGTAGAAACCGGAGTAGAACAGGAAGCTCTCCAGCAGCGTGGAGGCGACCTTGCGCTTGAGCGGATCGTCGCCGTTGTAGTACGACAGCACGATCTCGGCCTTGCGCTGGAGGTTGCGGTTCTCCTCCGACCAGCGGAACGCCTCATCTATCTCGCGAGTGGAGCACAGCGTGGAGAAGATCGAGCTGTAGCTCTTGGCGTGCACCGACTCCATGAACGCGATGTTGGTCAGCACCGCCTCTTCGTGCGGGGTCAGCGCGTCCGGGATGAGGCTCACCGCGCCTACGGTGCCCTGGATGGTGTCCAGCAGGGTCAGGCCGGTGAAGACCCGCATGGTCAGCTGCTTCTCGTCGGCGGTCAGGGTGTTCCACGACGGGATGTCGTTGGAGACCGGCACCTTCTCCGGCAGCCAGAAGTTGCCGGTCAGCCGGTCCCAGACCTCGGCGTCCTTTTCGTCGGGCACCCGATTCCAGTTGATGGCCGACACCCGATCGATCAGTTTCATCCTGCCTCCACGCCTTTCCCGAGCACGCTGCCGTCACGGAATGTCTACCCTCGGAACACTACTCCTAGTGGCTGACATGTCCGCGTAGCACAACACCTTGTGTCACCGCGACACGCGTCCTACGTGCGGAAGAACGCCGGGGCGCGCCGCGCGCGGCCCCCTATTGTGCGGTACGCGCCTTCTGGCGACTACATCGGCACCGGTGGGCCGATTGATCACTGAAAGTTTGCCAGAAGGTGTCACGTAAGGCGGGTGCGCCGGGCTGACGACGCGGCACACCAGGTGTGGATGCCTGCCTCCGCTCGGCCGCGAAAGCGTTGCCGGGCTCGCTGACCCTTTTGTTTCCCCGGCGCGCCGCTACGGCGGCAGTGCCGCAAGTCACCGCCGCCCGGGGACCGATCCCGCACCCCGAGCCGCGTCGACGCGTGGTTGTCTGCCTGGGCCGCATCGATCATGGGAGCGGCTACGCCTGGTCCGGCATCTCGTGGCCGACCAACGCCCGGCCGAAGAGTCCGTGGCGGGCGGGCGCAGGACCGATCGCTACCGCGGAGGCCGGCCGCCGGGTGCGCCGCCGCCGGGCGGCCGCCCACCGGGCTGCGCGGAACCATTGCCCGACTGCGTATTCTGCGATTTCTCGGCGACGCCCACAGTGAGCGAGACGCGCAGCCCGGAGGACGGCGCGCCCGTCGCGGTCGCCAGTTCGGCGTCCCAGCCGTCGCCGAAGATGCCGTCGGAGGCGAGCGAGACCTCGGCCAGATTGGTGACGCTGCGCGCGTAACCGGAGTCGTAGGCGAACACCGCCTCGCAGGTGTCCTGGGGCAGCGCGATCTGCGAGGTCAGCCGCGCGTTCTGGCCCGCAACCGCGGTCTCCAGCGAGTCGTAGACCTCGAAGTGGATGTGCGGCCACCGGCCGGAGTAGCAGGCCGGAAAGATCGACGTGAAGCTCACCTTGCCGTCGGCGCCGGCCACCTGCACACCGCGCAGGTAGTTCTGCTCGGTGACACCGCTGCTGTAGAGGGAGTAGTTGCCGTCCCGGTCGCAGTGCCACACGTACACCGCCATGCCCGCTCCCGCTGCGCCGCTGTTCGCCAGATCGCGCAGCGTGAGTTCGAGCGTCATCGGAACGCCCTGCGCGACGCCGGAGTACGAGCCGAACGAGCTGGTGATGTCGCTGCGCACCACCCCGGACTCGATGAGGACGTTGGGTCCGTTCGATCCGTCGCCCGGATACGGGCCCTGGGTTTCCTGCGGAGCGGCGGTGACGCCGCCGGATTGCGCGGTGGTCGCCGACGCGGTCTCGGTCGTGCCGGCCGTCGTGTCGTTCGATCCCGACGCGCAGCCCGCCGCGACCGCCGCCGCGCCCGCGGTCGCCCCGAAGAAGAGCAGGGCACGGCGCCGGGACACCATCACCTTCATATCGTGTGTGAGGCCGAGATCGTGCTCGTGCACCTCATCGCGCCGTGCGCCCACCGTCTGTCCTTTCGTTCGCCGACATCGTCTTGCACGACGTTAGGAACGGGCGCTCATGTCCGGCTGGGTTCGTGCTGGGAGTTCGCTGTGAGCCGGGGTCAGCGCCTGCTGGCCCGGCGGTAGCCGATGGTCGCGGGCACCGCGAACAGGACGATCGCGCCGATCGACCAGACGACGGTGAGGGTGAGCGGCCGGGCGAGCGGCCCGCCGAAGGCGAGCGCGCGCATGGCGTCGACCCCGACGGACAGGGGTTGGTTGCGCACCACCGGCTGCACCCACTTGGGGAAGGCGGCCAGCGGAACGAAGCCGGTGCTGAAGAACATCATCAGGGATGTGAGGATCGTGATGCCCTCCACCAGCGTCGACTTCGCGGTGAACACGGCGACCGAGGTGACGACGGTGGCGAAGGCCAGGCCGAAGAGCACCGGGACGAACAGGAAGACGATCGCCGCCGCGACGCCCTGGTGGAAGCGGAACCCGAGCACCGAGCCCACCAGCACGACGGCCACAGTGCAGACGAAGATGCGGCAGCCCTCGGCGAGCACCCGCGAGGCCAGGCCGGAGGCGCGGTGTACGGGCAGTACCCAGAAGCGCGCGAGTAGGCCCGCGTCGCGTTCGCGGCCGAGCAGCACGCCCCCGGCCACCGCGCCGGACAGCGCGCCCACCAGGGCGACCATGGGCACCGAGCCGTACAGCGCGCTCTCGCCGGTGAACTTCCGGATCTGCCCGCCGATGACGGTGTTCAGCATGATCAGCAGCAGGCACGGGATGATCAGCGTCTCCAGCAGGGTGACCGGATTGCGTGCCCAGCGCAGCAGCAGGCGCTGGGTCTGGATCAGCGTGTGCGCTATCAGCGCAGACACCGACATTTCCGAGCCGGTCCACGACTCGTGCCTGTGATCGGCCAGCAGTGCCATCACGCCCTCCTCGAGCTCAGCCGCAGCGACAGTGGGACGCAGATGATCAGGATGGCCAGCGCCCACGCCACCGGCGGTCCGAGCAGCGACAAGCTCACCTGGCCCGCGTTGGGTCCGCTGTCACCGGCGAACGCCCGCAGGCCGATGGCCCACTGCGACACCGGCTGGTTGCGCACGAACGGCTGCACCCATGCCGGGAACTGGTCGGCGGGCGCGATGCCGGTGGACAGCATGCCGAAGATCAACGGCGGCAGTACCAGTGCCTGCGCGGTCGCCTCCGGGTTGCGCGAAACGGTGCCGATCACGTCTCCGGCCCAGATCAGCGCGAGCCCGATGAGCAACGAGAACAGCACGAAACCGATCGTGTGCGCGGCGCCGAGGTAGAAGCGGAACCCGATGACGTGGCCGCAGATCAACGCGGTGATCAACGCGATGACCAAGCGGAAGATGTTGCCCGACAGGCGCGCCGCGACCGGCACCAGCGGGCCGATCGGCATCGCGCCGAAACGCCGGTTGAGCCCGGCGACCGAATCGGTGGCGGCGCGGAAGGCTGCCGAGACGGCGGTGAACGCGGCGGCCTGCAAAATCACCAGCGGCATCATGTACTGCGCGTAGCTGCTGAAGCCGGTGCCGATCACGGTCATGATGATCTTCAGCGGAATGTAGAAGCTGGCGGTGAATGTCGCCGGCGCCAGCACCGAGGTGAGCACCTCGCCGCTGCGCACCGAGGGCGTGACCAGCCGGCTGGTCAGCACCCACCACTGTTGCGGCCGCAGCGGCGCCGCACGGGTCTGGCTGAGCCAGGTCGCCGCCGTCACGACACGACCTCCCGCTGCGCGATCTCCGCCGTCGTCGCCAGATGCCCGGTCAACTGGAGGAAGACGTCGTCGAGCGAGGGGCGGCGCAGTGCGACATCCACGAGGTCGACGCCCGCGCTGTCCAGGCGGCGCAGCGCCTCCAGCAGTGTCTTCGCGCCGTCCGGAGCGGGTATGGCGATCCGATCGGAATCGGGACCCAGCGCGTCCCGATTCTCCTGCGGCAGCAGCGGACCCAGGGCCGCGGCGATGGCGGGCAGGTCTCGCAGGTTCAGCGGCACGACCTCGCAGTAGCTGCCGCCGGTGCGCGACTTCAGCTCGTCGGCGGTGCCCTGGGCGATCACCACGCCGTGGTCGATGACGATGATCCGGTCGCTGAGCGCGTCGGCTTCCTCCAGGTACTGGGTGGTGAGCAGGGTGGTGATACCCGCCTTCTTGAAGCCGGAGACCAGATCCCACACGCCTTGCCTGCTGCGCGGATCCAGCCCGGTGGTCGGCTCGTCCAGGAACACCACATCGGGCCGGACGACCAGACCGCAGGCGATGTCGATGCGCCTGCGCATACCGCCGGAGTAGGTGCCCACCCGGCGGCCCGCCGCGCGCTCGAGATCGAACTCGGCCAGCAGTTCGTCCGCGCGGGCGCGCGCGGCCCGCTTGCGCAAGCCCATCAGCCTGCCGAACATCACCAGGTTCTCGTAGCCGCTGAGCATGTCGTCCAGCGCCGCGTACTGCCCGGTCAGCATGATGCTGCGGCGCACCGCCGCGGGATCGTCCACCACGTCGTACCCGGCGACCGTGGCCCGGCCGCGGTCCGGCCGGATCAGTGTCGAGAGGATGTTCACCGTGGTGGTCTTGCCCGCGCCGTTCGGTCCGAGGATGCCGAGCACCTCGCCCGGCTCGGCCGCGAAATCGACTCCCCGCAATGCCTTGACCGCGCCGAAGGATTTCTCGATCCCCTCGACGACGACGCCTTGATCGGAATTCATCCTCGGCCTCCCAGATGTGCATCGAGCACGCGCGCGATGACCGGCAGCACCTGTGGCGCCGTCAGTTCGTCGTGGGTGACCTCGATGTCGTGATTGATGATGTCGCCGGTCACGTACGGCCGCCAGCCGTCGGGACCGAAGATGTCGGAGGTGTCGACGGTCGCGCTGAAGTACACGATGTCGCCGTCGTACACGGGTCGGCGGTATCCGGTTCTGGTCCGGGCGGCGGCGTTGTAGGACCCGGCCATCCGCTCCAGCGTGGCGGCGTCGATCAGCGAGACCCCGCCGAGCCGTTCGCGAATCAGCTCCGCCGCCTGCTGCGCGGTCGCGTCCGCGGGCACGTCGTGGATGCCGAACACCGCGCCGAAGCTGTTCACGAACGAGCCCGCGGTGAGCCGCTCGATGCTGTCGCCATCGATGTCGGCGGTGTCGGCGTCCAGCAGCGCGACCACGCCCACCTCGGCTCCCGCGGCCTTCAGCCGCACCGCCGCCGCGTGGGCGATCAGGCCGCCGAACGACCAGCCGAGCAGGTGGTACGGCCCTTCGGGTTGCAGGGTCCGGATCTCCCGCACGTAGCGATCGGCGAAGTCCTCGATCGAGCGCGCGGGCGGTTCCTGGCCGCCGAGGTCGGGCGCTTGCAGCCCGTAGATCGGGCGGCCGGGCGCGAGCGCGTCGGCGAATCCCAAATAGGTCCACGACATTCCGGACGACGGGTGGATGCAGAACAGCGCGGGTTGCTCGCCGCCGAGCCGGATCGGCAGCACCACGTCCAGACCGAGCCCGCCGGCGGCCGGGACGGCCGGCGCCGCCGTGGCCGCCGCTTCCTCCTCGGCGGCGGTCCGTGCCGCCGGGGTCTGGGCGAAACGAGCCGCCGCGCGCAATGCGCCGATCCACAGATCGGCCAGCTCGGCGACGTCGTCCTGGTCGAGCAGGGTGGACGGGAAGCCGAAACTCGCCCGCAGCCGGTCTCCGATGACGACGGCGTTGACGTCGATCGCCGATTGCAGGGGTACGCCGGGATCCTCGGCCACGTGCACGTCGCCGAGTTCGTCGGTCGGCAGCCAGCCCAGCCCCTCGAGCCCGGCCGGGATATCGCCGGTGGAGTATCGGCCGAGGTAGTTGAAGCCGACCCGCCCCGGCAGGCGTTCCGGGAGCTGCCGCGCGGTCTCGGCGTTGAGATAGCGCAGCAAGCCGAAGCCGATTCCTTTGTCCGGCACCGCCAGCAGTTGGTGTTTGACGGCGCGGATCGCCGCGCCCAGCGCGGGCCCGCCGCCCAGCGCGTCATCGATGTCGATTCCGGCCAGGTCCAAGCGCACCGGGTAGATGCTGGTGAACCAGCCGATGGTGCGGGAGAGGTCGGCGCCGGGCACCACTTCCTCCTGGCGGCCGTGACCTTCCAGGCGCACCAGCGCGGAGGGGTCGCAGGCCCGCCAGCGCACCAGCGCCAGCGCCAAGGTGGCCAGCAGCGCGTCGTTGACGCTGCCCTGGAACAAGCGGGGCAGGGTGGTGAGCAGCGCGGTGGTGACTTCCGCGGACACCTCCCGCTCGACCATGCGCAGTGCGCCGGTCCGGTCGATGGCGGGATCGAGTTCCCGGCCGCCGATCACCGGGTCGGGTGCGGCGAGCACGTCGCGCCAGTAGGCCAGTTCGGCGATCCGCTGCGGTGAGCGCGCCTCGTCGGCCAGCGCGTGGGCCCACCGGCGCATCGAGGTACCGGTCTCCGCGAGCACCGGGGTGTTCCCGGCCGACACCTGTGCCCACGCGGCCACCAGGTCCGGCACCAGGATGCGCCAGGACACGCCGTCGATCGCCAAGTGGTGCGCCAGCACGATCAGCCGGCCGGATCCGGTGCGCGCGCCCGCGTCGCCCACCGGGTCCAGCCAGATGAATTGCAGCACCGTGCCCTCGGCGGGATCGAGCCGGTCGGCGGCGGCGTCCAGCTCGGTCATGGCGAACTCGTGCAGTTCGATCGGGTCGAGGGTGGTGAACTCGATGCGGTGCAGCAATGCGTCCACGTCGACCGACCCCGGCGCGCCGGCCAGCAGGCGCGGCCCGTCCTCGCCGTCGGTCACCAGCCGGACGCGCAGCATGTCGTGCCGGTCCACCGCGGCGGCGAGCACCGCGACGATCTGCGCGCGCTCGATACCCACCGGCAGCTCCAGGACCGCGGTCTGGGCGAAGCGATCGTAGTTCCCGCCGCGCTCCAGCATGTAGTGCGCGATCGGCGGGAGCGGCAGCTCGCCGACACCGCCGCCGGGCAGTTCGTCCAGGGTCACCGCGGTGCCCGCCGCGTCGGCGGCCGCGGCCAATGCCGCCACCGTGCGGTGCTCGAACACCTGCAGCGGGGTGCAGGTGATGCCCTGCTGCTTGGCTCGCGTCACCAGCTGGATCGCGAGGATGCTGTCGCCGCCGAGCGCGAAGAACGAGTCGTCGGCGCCGACTCGCGCCTCCCCGAGCAGTTCGCCGAAGATCGCGGCCAGCTGCTGTTCGGTCGGCGTTTCCGGCGCGCGGTACGCGGTGCGGTCGGCGAGGAACTGCGGTTCCGGCAGTGCCTTGCGGTCCAGCTTGCCGACCGCGTTGAGCGGGATCTCGTCCAGCACGACGAATGCCGTGGGCACCATGTAGCCGGGCAGGATATCGGCGGCGAAGGCGCGCGCCTTCGCCACGTCGAGCTCGTATCCGGGTGTGCGAACCAGGTAGGCGGCCAGCGCGGTCGCGCCGGTGGGGCCGGGCACGCCGAGCGTCACCGCGAAGTCCACGCCCTCGGCCCGGCCGAGCACCGCGTCGATCTCGCCGAGCTCGATGCGCTGTCCGCGCACCTTGACCTGGAAGTCGGTGCGGCCCAAGTACTCCAGTTCCGGGCCCGCGTCGCCGCGGACCCAGCGCACCAGGTCGCCGGTGCGGTACAGCCGCTCACCCGGCGCGCCGAACGGGTCGGCGACGAAGCGAGCGGCGGTCAGGCCCGGCCGCGCGTGGTAGCCGCGTGCCAGCGCCGGTCCGGCGAGATACAGCTCGCCCGCCACGCCGAAGGGGACCGGTCGCAGCCGGTCATCGAGAACCAGCGCTTCCGTGCCCTGCACCGGGGTGCCGATGGACACCGGGGCGCCCACCTCCAACGGCGCCGAACCCGTCGCCCAGATGGTCGATTCGGTGGGGCCGTACAGGTTGACCATGCTGCGCCCGGTCGCCCAGCGGTCGACCAGTTCGGCCCCGACCGCCTCGCCTGCCACCGCGAGCACCCGGACGCTGGTCACCTCGGCGGGATCAAGGGTTGCCAGCGCGGACGGGGTGATCACCAGGTGGGTGACCTGCTCGGCGGCGATCAGCTCGGCCAGCGCGCTGCCGCCGAACACCTCCGGCGGTGCGACCACCGACGCGCCGCCGGAGCCGAACGCCATGATCGCCTCGAACACCGACGCGTCGAAGCTCGGTGACGCCACCTGCAACACCCGGGAGTGTTCGTCCACACCGAGTGAAGCCTGTTGCGCCGCGACGAGATCGGCGATACCGCGGTGGGAGACCGAGACGCCTTTCGGCGTGCCGGTGGAGCCGGAGGTGTAGATCATCCATGCCGCGTTGTCCGGCCGGACGGGTGCGAGCAGTTCGCTTTCGCGCAGTGGGCTGCTGCTCGCGGCGCTCCAGCGTTCGACGACGGCGAGGTCGTCGAGCACCAGCCAATTCGTGCTGTCGGGCAGCATCGGCCGGAACGCGGCCAGGGTCAGGCCCAGTGCCGCGCCGGAGTCGGTGAGCATGTGGTCGATGCGCTCGACCGGGTGCTTCGGATCGACCGGAAGGAACGCCGCGCCCGCCTTCGCCGCGGCCCACATCCCGGTGAGTAGTTCCGCTGAGCGTGGCAGACCGAGCGCGACAACGGTTTCCGTCCCGGCACCCGACTCGAGCAGGACTCGGGCCAGGCGGTTGGCGTGCGCATCGATCTCGGCGTAGGTGGTGATGTGCCCGCCGACCACGAGGGCGACGCGATCCGGGTACCGCCGCGCCGTCTCGCTCAGCAGGTCCGGCAGGGTCACGGCCGCGACGGACGCGGGCCCGCGCACGGGCACCAGTGTGGCGAGTTCGGCCTCGTCGAGGATGTCGATATCGGCGATGCGAACGTCGGGCCGGGAAAGCACCGTCGTGAGCACGCGCCGCCACCGGGCGGCGAAGGCGGCCGTCGTCGCCTCGTCGAACAGATCGGTGGCGTAGGTCAGCACGGCGTCGATGCCCGCCGGACCGCTGTCGGCGAAGCGCTCGCGCAGATCCAGGGTCAGGTCGAACTGGGAGGCGTCGCGCTCGAAGTCCTCGACCTCGAACCGCAGGCCGGGCAGTTCCAGCACCGGTTCGACGAAGTTCTGCATCGACAGCGAGATTTGGAACAACGGGTGGTGCGCGGTCGATCGCGCCGGATCCAGCACTTGGACCAGCCGCTCGAACGGCACATCCGCGTTGGCGAAGGCGTCGAGGTCCGCGGACCGCACGGTGTCCAGGAACGCCGCGAAGCCCGCTGCCGGATCGACCGGGGTGCGCAGCGCGAGAGTGTTGACGAACATGCCGACGAGCTGGTCGAGCGCCTCCTCGCCGCGTCCGGCGACCGGGGTGCCGATCAGCACGTCGTCGGTGCCGCCGAGGCGGGCGAGCAGGACCGCGAGCGCGGCGTGCACGACCATGAACGGGCTGACGCCGTGCGCGGCGGCGAAATCCACCAGCGCCCGGTGCGTCTCGCCGTCGACGGTGAAGCCGAAGTCGGCGCTGTGCATGGTCTGTACCGCCGGGCGCGGCCGGTCGGCGGGCAGTTCCAGCACATCGGGCGCGCCCGCCAAGCTCTCACGCCAGAAGCCGATCTGCTGGGCCGCCAGCGATTCCGGGTCCGTTTCGTCGCCGAGCACCTCGCGATGCCAGAGTGCGAAATCGGCGTATTGCACCGGCAGCGGGACGCGGGTGGCCTGCCCGCCGCAGGCTCGCTCGGAGTAGGCGGCGACCAGGTCGGCGGCCAGCGGTGCCATCGACGCGCCGTCCGCGCTGATGTGGTGCACCACCAGCACGACGACGTGCACCGGCGGCGTGGCGGCCGAGATCTCCTCGGGGCCCGCGGTATAGCTCGACGTCACCGGCGCGGTCCCGGCTACGGGCCCGGACGAGACCGGCGCTTCGCCCACCGCAGGAGCCGACGACACCGGTGCCGCACTCGCGGCGGGCTCGGCGCCCCCGTGGACGCGGAACAGGCCCACCCGCAACGGCGGCTGGGCGGCGAGATCGAAGCCGGTTCCCGCCAGCTCGGTGATCCGTCCGCGCAGTGCGGCGCCGTCCTCGGTGTCGACCACCGGCATGGCGGGCACGGCCACGTCCGCACCCACCACCACCTGACGCGGCCCCTCCGCATCCGCCGGGTACAGCGTGCGCAGGCTCTCGTGCCGGTCGACCACGTCGACGAGCGCGGCGCGCAGCGCCTCGACGTCCAGATCGCCGGTGAGCCGCAGCGCCACCGCGATGTTGTAGGCGGGTGAGGCCGGATCCATCCGGTTGAGCACCCACATCCGCTGCTGCGCGGGGGACAGCGGAACCCGATCCGGCCGGATGCGTGGTGCGAGGGCGAACCGGCCGTGCGCCCCGCCGGTGGCGGGTACAACCCGGGCGGACAGCTGGGCCACGGTCGGCGCGTCGAACAGATCGCGCAGCGCGACCCGCGACCCGAGCGCCGCGTTCACCCGCGCCACCACCTTCGTCGCGCTCAGCGAGTTGCCGCCGAGCTCGAAGAACGACTGGTCCACGCCGACGCGCTCGCGATCGAGCACCTCGCCGAACACCGCGGCCACCGCCTCCTCGACCGGCGTGCTGGGCGCGAGGTAGGGCCGGTGGCTCTCCGCGAAGTCCGGCACCGGAAGGGCTTTGCGATCGAGTTTGCCGACCGGGGTGAGCGGAATCGAGTCCAGCACGACGAGGTAGCCCGGCACCATGTACCCGGGCAGCTCGGCGGCCACCCGCGCGCGCAGCCGCTCGACGTCCAGTCGCACGCCTTCGGCGGGCAGTACGTAGGAGACCAGCACGGTGGTCCCGGCCGGGCCAGTGCGCCCGATGGTCACCGCGTACTCGACCTCGTCGTCGCGGGAGAGCACCGCGTCGATCTCGCCCAGCTCGATGCGCAGGCCACGGATCTTGACCTGGAAGTCGCTGCGGCCCAGATATTCCAGCTCGTAACCGCCGTCGTCCTCGACCCAGCGCACCATGTCACCGGTGCGGTACATCCGCTCGCCGGGTTCGCCGAAGGGGTCGGCGACGAACCTGCTCGCGGTCATCTCGAACCGGTTGAAGTAGCCACGCGCCAGCGCCGGGCCCGCCAGGTACAGCTCACCGGGCACCCCCACCGGCACCGGACGCAGCCAGGCGTCCAGCACCACGGTGGCGGCGCCGCGGATGGGTCCGCCGATCGTGATCGGCTCGCCGGTGCGGAGTTCGCCGGGCCCGGTGGCCCAGATGCTGAACTCGGTGGGGCCGTACAGGTTCACCATGCGCCTGCCCGGTGACCACCGCTCGATCAGCTCCGGCGTCGCCGCCTCGCCCGCGACCGCGAGCACGCGCAGGTGTTCCAGGCCGGTGGGTTCCATGGTGGCCAGCGCCGAGGGCGTGATCACCGCGTGGGTGACGCGCTGGGCGCGCAGCAGGGTTTCCAGTTCCGTCCCGCCGTAGACGTCCGGCGGCGACACCACCAGCCTGCCGCCCGCGCCGTGGGCGATGAGCAGCTCGAACACCGAGGCGTCGAAGCTGGGTGAGGCCACCTGGAGCACGCTGGCGGTGGGCGCCAGCTCAAGCGTCTCCCGTTGCGCGGCAACGAGATTCGCGATTCCACGGTGGCTGAGCAGCACCGCTTTCGGCTTGCCGGTGGAGCCGGAGGTGTAGATCAGGTACGCCGTCTGGTCCAGATCGATCGGCCCGCCGCGCTCCTCGTCGGTGATCGGCGCTTCGGAAACCGTCATCACCCGCCGGATGGTGTTGAGGTCGTCGAGCAGCAACCAGTCGATCGTGCCGGGCAGCGTCTCGCCGGTGGCGGTGACCGTCACGCCGATCGGGGCCTTGGAGTCGCTGAGCATGTGCTCGATGCGTTCCACCGGGTAGTTCGGGTCCAGCGGCGCGAAGGCCGCGCCGGTCTTGGCCAGCGCCCACACGGCGATCACCGATTCCAGCGAGCGGGTCAGCGCCAGCACGACGAACACCTCGCGCCCGACGCCGCGGCGCAGTAGCACCCGGGCGTAGCGGTTGGACCACGCGTCGAGCTCGCCGTAGGACATGGTGAGCTCACCGGCGGTGATCGCGATCGCGTCCGGATCGATCCTCGCGCCCGCGCTGAGCAGTTCGGGCAGCGTGGCCTGCGGCACCGACTCCGGGCCGCGCACCGGCACCAGCGCGGCGCGCTCGGCGTCGTCGCAGTACTGCAGCTGGGAGACCAGCGCGCGCGGGTTGTCCCCGAGCTGGGTCAGCAGCCGGACGAAGCGATCCAGCAGCGGACGCGCCTCCTGCTCCGGAAGCTGGCCGGCCATGTACTTCAGCGTGATCCGCAGCGTGTCGCGGCCGTCGTCGCCGCGCAGCGGGATCACCATCAGATTCAGCGGATACGGCGTCGCGTCGGTGCCTTCCACGTCGAGCACCCGCATGCCCGCGATGTCCAGCGCCTGCGACAGCGCTTCGCGATCGATGGGGTAGGACTCGAACACGGTGAGCGTGTCGAACAATTCGGCCAAGCCCACCGCCTGATGGATGGCGGCGAGTCCGACGTGCTGATGGTCCATCAGGCGCGCTTGCTCGGACTGCACGCGTGCGAGCAGGTCGGCCACCTTCTCTGCCGGATCGAGCCGCACCCGCACCGGCAGCGTGTTGATGAACAGGCCGACCATTTCCTCGACCCCGGCCAGTTCCGGTGGACGCCCCGAGACGGTGCCGCCGAACACCACGTCGGTGCGGCCGGTGAGCATGGCCAGCAGCATCGCCCACGCGGCCTGCACCAGGGTGTTCACCGTCGCGCCCGCCTCCCGGCCCGCGGTCTCCAGCCGGGCCACGGTGTCGCGGGACAGGTCGACGGAGATCATTCCGGTTTCGGTCGATTCGATCCCGGCGAGGGTGGGCACCGCGCGGGTCGGCGTGTCGATGCCGGCCAGCGAATCGGTCCACGCCGCGAGGGATGCGGCGTCGTCCCTGGTCGCCAGCCAGGTGAGGAACTCGCGGTAGGAGTGCGCGGGTGGCAGGGCCGCGGTGTCACCGTCGGTGACGTAGAGGGTGAGCAGTTCGCGCACGAGCAGCGGCGTCGACCAGCCGTCGAGCACCAAGTGGTGGTTGGTGAGCACGAAACGGTAGGTGTCGGGGGCGATTCGGATGAGTGTGCAGCGCAGCAGCGGGGGACGGGTGAGTTCGAACCGGGTGCGGGCGTCCAGCGCGACCAACCTGTCGAGTTCGCCGGCGCGTTCCTCCGCGTCGGCGATGCCGGTGAGATCCACTTCCCGCCAGTCGATCTCGGCGTCGGCCAGGACGAGCTGACGGGGGCCGTCCTCGGTCTCGGCGAAGGCGACGCGCAGGTTCTCGTGTCGGGTCACCAAAGCCTGTGCGGCGCGGCGCAACCGGGCCCCGTCGACGGTGCCCGCGAGGGTGAGCAGCGACTGCACCGTGTAGCCGTCGGCGGTGTCGGAGTCGTACAACGCGTGGAACAGCAGCCCGTACTGCAGCGGCGAGAGCGGCCACACGTCGGCGAGGTCGGGGTAGTCGCGCTCCCAGGCGTCGATCTGCGCCTGGGTGACGGCGACCAGGTCGAAGTCCGACGGCGTGCGTCCGCCCGCGCTTGCGGATCCGGCGTGCCCGGCCAGCGCGCCGAGCGCTTGCCCCCACAGCGCGGCGAGTTCGCCGAGATCCGCCTCGTCGAAAAGTCGTCCGGCGTAGGCCCAGGTCACCTCGAGGCCGGCGTCGGTGAGCACGGCGTTGATGTCCACCGCGGCGGCCAGCGGCGCGCGGTCGTCCTGGGTGGCGGCGAACCGGCGCGGCAGCCACGCCTGGGCCTCCCCGCCGGTGGACGCGCGGCCGAGGTAGTTGAAGCTGATCTGCGGGGTGGGCGCGTCCGCGAGCGCCGCCGCGGTCTCCGGGACCAGATAGCGCAACATGCCGTACCCGATGCCCTTGTCCGGCAGGGTGCGCAGCTGTTCCTTGGTCGCCTTGATCGCGGCGCCCGCCGCGGCCCCGCCCGCGAACGCATCCGCCACATCGATGCCGGTCAGGTCGATCGCGGCGGGGTAGATGCTGGTGAACCAGCCCACCGTGCGCGCGACGTCCGCGCCCGGCACAACGGTCTCCGAGCGGCCGTGACCCTCCAGGGTGAACAGCGTGGAGGTACGTCCGCGCCACCGCGCGAGCGCCAACGCGAGTCCGGCCAGCAGCACGTCGTCGGCGCCGCAGTGGAACCGGTCCGGCGCGGTGCTGAGCACCGTGTCCGCGACATCCGGCGGCACGACGGTGGACAGATGCGCCACGGTGCTCACCACATCGAGGGCCGGGTCCATCGGCGCCGACCCGAGCGCGGGGTCGGGCGTGGCCAGAACGCGTTGCCACAGCGGCAACTCGCCCGCGCGGGTAACCGCGTGCTCGCGCTGTCCGTGCGCCCAGCGCCGGAAGGAGGTGCCGACCGGCGCGAGCTCGCCGCCCAGCGCGGCGGTGGCCAGATCCGGCAGCAGGATGCGCCAGGAGACGCCGTCGGTGACCAGATGATGCAGCACCAGCCACAGCAGCGGCGCCGCGCCTGAGCGGTCGATCCACACGAAACGCGCGACCACGCCCGCCTCCGGGTCGAGGTGGTCGGCGGCGCGCTGCAACGCATGCTCGCAGGTTGCCTCCGCGTCCGCGCCCGCGGTCACGACCTCCAGCAGGGCGCCCGCGTTCACCGCACCGGCTTCGGCGACCACCCAGCTCCACCCGTCACCGGTGCGGCGCAGCGTCGAACGCAACAGGTCGTGCCGGTCGAGCAGTGCTTGCAGCGCCGTGACGAGACCGGCGTGCTCGATACCGGGGGGCAGCTCGATCAGCACCGCCTGGGCGAAGCGCCGCCAGGTGTCACCGTCCTCGAGCATCGCGTGCACGATCGGCGTGAGCTCCACCTCGCCCACCCCGCCGCCGGGCAGTTCATGCACCACCGCGCTCGGGACTTCGGTGGCCACCGCGGCCAGCGCCGCGACGGTCTTGCGTTCGAAGACATCTCGCGCGCCGAATCCGAGTCCGGCCGCCTTCGCCCGCGACACCAGCTGGATCGAGACGATGCTGTCGCCGCCCAGCGCGAAGAAGCTCTCGTCGACACCCACCGATTCCAGGCCGAGCACCTCCGCGAACAGTGCGGCGAGCGTCTCCTCCCTCGGCGTGGACGGCGGCCTGCTCGTCGTCGTGCGCGCGCCGAATTCCGGTGCGGGCAGCGCCTTGCGGTCCACCTTGCCCAGCGGCGTGAGCGGCAGTTCGTCGAGCACCATGACCACGGCGGGAACCATGTAGGCCGGAAGCGATTCCCCGGCGGCGGCTTTCAACGCCTCGGGATGCAGCTGCGCTCCCGGCTTCGGCAGCACATACGACACCAGCGCGGTGGCGCCCGAACCGGTTTCGACGCCGAGGGTGAGCGCGAAGTCGACGTCGGGATGCCGCTGCAGGGCGGCGTCGATCTCGCCGAGTTCGATGCGGAACCCGCGCACCTTCACTTGGAAGTCGCTGCGTCCCTGGTACTCCAGTTCGACGCGCCCGTCGTTGTATACCCAGCGCACGAGGTCGCCGGTGCGGTACATGCGCTCGCCGATCGCGTACGGATTCGCGACGAAACGATCGGCGGTCAGCCCGTTGCGCCGGTGGTAGCCGCGGGCCACACGGGGGCCGGCGAGGTAGAGCTCACCGGTGGTGCCCGGCGGCAGTGGACGCAGCCACGGGTCGAGGACCACGGCCGCTACGCCGCGGGCCAGACCGCCGATGGTGACGGGGCCGTCCGGCGTCAGCGGGGCGCTGAGCGTCACGGTGATGGTGGTCTCGGTGGGGCCGTAGCCGTTCAGCAGAGTCCGGCCCGACCATTTCGTGACGAGTTCGGGCGGGCAGGCGTCACCGCCGACGATCACGGTGCGCAGATCGGGCAGGGTCGCCGGTTCGAGCGATCCCACGACGGCCGGGGTCACGTTGAGGTGGGTGACGCGGTGGGCGCGCAGCACCCGGGCCAGCTCCTCGCCCGCGTACGCCGCGGGCGGCACCACGGCCAGCGTCGCGCCCGCGGCGAGCGTGACCAGGATTTCCTCGACCGAGATGTCGAAACTCGGCGATACGGCATGGGCGACAACGGAACTCGCGTCGACGCCGAATCCGGCGCCGGAACTCGCCACCAGGTCGGCCAGCCCTCGGTGCGGCACGGCCACGCCCTTGGGGAGTCCGGTGGAGCCGGAGGTGTAGATGATGTAGGTGACCTGGTCCGGGTGCACCGCGGTGATCCGCTCGGCGTCGGTCAGCGGCGCCGCGTCCCGCTCGGCCAGTTTCCGCTCGGTGTTCTCCTCATCGAGGATCAGCCAGGACACCCTGCCCGGCAACGCCTTTCGGGCAGATGTGATCGTGATTCCCGCGACGACTCCGCTGTCGCCGACCATGTGCTCGATCCGGTCGGCCGGATAGGTCGGATCGATCGGCACGAACGCCGCGCCGGTCTTGACCACCGCGATCGTCGCCAGGACCGACCGGAGGGACCGCGGGATCGAGATCGCCACCGTGCGCTCGGGTCCGGCGCCCGCGGCGATCAGCACCCGGGCCAGCCGGTTGGTGTAGTCGTCCACCTGCCGGTAGGTCAGCGCGGTCTCGTCTTCCACGAGCGCGGTCGCCAGCGGGTCACGGGCCGCGCCCTCGGCGAGGATGCTCGGCAGCGTCCGTGCCCTCTCGCCCAGCGGCCCGCGGGCGGGAGCGAAGTCGGTGCGCTCGTCGTCCGACAGCACCGACACCCCGGTCAGCGGCGCGTCCGGCCCCGCGGCCAGGAAGCGGTGCAGGAACGACAGGAAACGGCGATGCTGCCCGGTCAGCTCGGCGTCGGAGTAGAGGTTGCCGTTGGCCTGGAAGTCGATATGCGTGCTCTCGCCGCCGACGCCCGGATACAGGTTGACGAACAGATCATCGATCAATCCGGAGGTCAGCACGTGCAGCCGTCCGGTGACCGGGCCGAGCTGGATCCTGGTATCGACCATCATCAGGTTCACCGTGGGGCCGAACGACCCGGCCTCGTCCATCGGCCAGCCCAGATCCCGGAAGATATCCTCCTGCCGGTAGCGCTGGCGTCGCAGCGCCCCGGTCAGCTCACCCTGGGCCGCCCGGATCACGTCGCCGACCGTGGTGGCCGGCGTCAGCCGCAGCCGCAGGGGGACGACATTGGCGATCATGCCGCCGGAACGGCGCAGCGTCGCGGTGGTGCGCGCGGAGACCGGCAGGCTCAGCACGACCTCCGGCGAGCCGGTCATCGCGGACAGGTACGCGCCGAACGCGGCAACCACGGTCGGCGCGACACCGGAGGAGAGCTGCTCGGCGACGGCGTCCAGCAGTCGCGCGGTCTCGGCGGGCAGCGCGCCCGCGACCCGGCTCGGATGCCCGTCCACGCCCGCGGTGCGCCCGGCCAGGCTCACCGGATCTGCCATCCCGTCCAGATGCGCCAGCCAGTGCTCCCGATCCGTGGCGAACCGCTCCGAGCTGCGGTAGGCCAGATCGGCCTCGACGATCTTGCGCAGGTCCTCGGCCTTCGCCGGTGGCGCTTCGCGGCCCTCCACGGCGGCGTTGTACAGCTCGCCGGTGCGCTGCACCATGGTCAGCGCGCCCATGCCGTCGAGCACGATGTGGTGGATGCGCGAGTACCAGAACCAGCGCTGCGCGCCGACGCGCAACATCGCGATCCGCACCAGCCGGTCGCGGGTCAACTCCAGCGGTGCCTCGTACTCCGCGCGCATCCACGCGCGCGCGGCCGCCTCCGGATCGGGCTCGGAGCGGAAGTCGAGCGTTTCCAAGCTGTCGTCGAGGGTGGTGTCGACGAACTGGAACGGATGCCCCTCCACTTCGATCAGACGGAGGTAGCCGGTGCCGAACTCGCGCCCGGCCTGCCGCGCCGAGCGCGCCAGCAGGTCGAGATCGATCGGTCCGTTCAGTTCGACGAACTGGGCGATGGAGATCGGAGTGTCACCGGCGACATGCTGGGCGAACCAGATGCCGCGCTGGGCCGCCGACAGGGCGAAGGCCCCGTCGGGGAGCGCTGTGTCCGAATCTTTCACCGAAAGGGAAGGCTGTTTCATGACGTGTCCTACGTTCTGACCGTGGTCGGGCTACCCGGCGAGGACCGCCCGCAGCCACCGCGGTAGCGGTAGTACCTGCCGCCGCACAGCACGCGGCACCTCAATTCTGAACCGGCGTGGTCGGCGCTGCGGGGGTATTGCGCACACTGCGCGACCCGAACATCGCTGTTCGGGTCGCGTTCGGAGGGGTATGCCCGCTCAGGCGGCGGCCGGCAGAAGATCCAGGTCGGCCGCGCGCAGCGGTGCGGCGGAACTGGTCAGGTAGCGCTGCAGGGTGGAGCGTTCGTCCAGCACCAGCCAGGTGATCCGGTCCGCGCGCTCGGGCTGCTGGTCCTTCGTGGTGATGCCCACCGGGGTGCCGAGCGCGTAGGAGCCGTCATCGGTGACCGGGACGGTGACGGCGCCGATCTTGGTGGCGGCTCGCTCGGCCACCACGGACTCGATCGGCTGGTCGATCGCCACCGCGATACGGGTGCCCGGTCCCGCGCCGATGCGCAGCAGCAGCCGGGCCAGGCGGTTGGACCAGCGATCGAGCTCGGCGTAGGTGAGGTTGCAATCGGCGGTGGACACCACGACCGCCTGCGGGTCGACCTCGGCGACGGGCTGTGCGATCGGCAGGGCGTACAGGTTGTCGGCGAGCGAATCGGTCAGCGTGTGCATGTCGTGTCCTCGAGAGTCGATTGAGAGGTTCTTGGCGTACCTCTGAATCTCGTCCTCGAAGGGGCTTTCCGATAGCAACCCCAGCGCTGGTCCGCGCACTCCCAGGGTGGGCGAAACCGCACCCAAGGGGGTGGGCAGCGGTCAGTCGGTCACGTAGCCGTTCAGCGTATTGCGCAGATCGGTGAGCAGGGCGCGGGCGGCGGTGAGGCCATCGCCGTGCCAGACGCTGTCTTCCACGGCGAACACCCGGCGATCGGTGGCGGCGCCGAGTTCCTTCCACTCGTCGGTGCGCAGCACCGCTTCAGCGTGTTTCTCGCCCTCCGGGCCGGCGAGGATCACGTAGATCAAATCGCCCTCCACCTTCGTGGCGAACGCGTCCTCGTGCACGTCGAACGAAGCGCCGCGCTGAGCCGAGGGACGCTGCACGCCCGCGTCGGCGAGCACCTGGCCGGAGAAGCTGTCGCCACCCTGCACCCGCTCGGCGTCGGCGGTGAACCTGACGACCGACGCCTGGGTCTGGCCCGCCGCCAGCGCCATACCGGTGTCGCGCGCCTCGGTGCGGTAGTTCTGCAGCGCGGTCTCCGCCGCGCCGCGACGCCCCAAACCCGCCGCGTACGCCGCGAATTCGGCCTGCCAGCTATCGCTCGAGCCGACCAGCACCGTCGGGGCGATGGCCTGCAGCGCCGCGAAACTCGCCGACTGCGTGGGGATCTCGCCCAGAATCAGGTCGGGGCGCAGGCTTGCGATCCGCGCCGGGTCGGGCTGCGCGGCGGTGCCTACGGCGGGGATCTTCAGCACGCCGGTGCCGAGGTAGGCCGGCTGCGGGCTGGGCCCGTCCATCGTTACCGTGCCCACGACTCGCTCCCACAGACCGAGTGCGCAGACCGCGTCCAACGCGGAGGTGCTGAGCACTACGACGCGCTGCGGGTCGGCGGGCACCTCGGAGACGCCCGCCGCATGGGTGACGCTGCGGATGGCCTCGCCCGCCGGATCCGGTGCGCTCGGCAGCGCGCATGCCCGGGTGGTGTCACGCTCGAGTCCCACCACGCCCGCGCCCGCGATATTGGTGGTGGTGCGCACGATGGAGGCGGCGTCGTCGGTGGTGCCGCCGCACCCGGCCACGAGGAGCGCGGCGCACCCGGCCACGACCGCCCGAAACCGGTGACCCCCCACGCTGTTGCGGGACCGGACCGCGCGAATTCGGCCGCGTACATGCAAAACGTCGCTCACCGGCATGCGAGTGAGGGTACATGTCGGCGCCGGTCGTCCCTTGGGTGAGGTCGGAGCCGTGGACGTCGGTGTGCCAGGTTCGGGGCAGCGGGTTCGTCGGTCCCGCTGCCCCGCTGTGCTTTCCGCTGCATGCCGCTCGTGTTAATGTTTCAGCGAGGTCGCGGACGGGGAGTTACGCGACGCAACGAGGGGGAATAATGAGAGTGCACTTCAGTCGGCTCGTGCTCGTTCTTTCGATCGCTGCCTGGACTTTGGCCGCCGGTGCCGCGGCGTATGCCACGCCGCCGCCGGGTTCGTCGTTCGACTACAAGAAGTTCACCGCCGAGATGGCGGCGTGCGATGCGGACGGCAGCACGATGAGCGACAATCACATCCTATACGGCGCGGTTCATCCCAACGGCTCCAAGATGCAGCTGCGCTGCTACGCGCTGCGCCACATGATCGACGGTGGCCATGATCCATTTCTCAACCCGCAAGCATTTCTGGACTGCGTCGACCGTCTGGTGAGTTTCGGATTTCCCCGAGACGGAAACAAGCCCGGCCACAAAGTGAATATTCTTCAGTACCACGGCACGAGTAGCAGGGCGAAACTCGCCTACGACACGAACCGCGGCAACGACATCCTGACTGTCTATACTGAGCCGCGGGACAACGAGTGGTTCGCCTGCGCGACCATGTAATTCACTCGAACGGGGTGCGGAGATGGGCATACGACGGCGCGAGTTGGTCGCTGCTGCCAGGCAGGGGGAGGACTCTGTCGAGGATCCACTCGTGCGATTGCGGCTCGACCTGACCGAGATGGTGCGTTTCTGCGGCCGGGTATATTGCGGTGAATCCTCCAGTTACGCGCTCGCGGTCCATGCTGTCCGTGCCCGGCACGCCGGCGGAATCGTCACATCGCGGGACGGATACACCGCATTCGAACGGCTGCGATCGGAGGCGCTGGACAGCGTGGCCGATGAAATCGCGGGGCTGGATGCCGACGCCATCGATTTGGCGAGCGCCGACCGGATAGCCGACGGGTTGATGCGGTTCTTCCAGCAGAGAAAAGTATTCGAACGTCCGATGGCGGGAGTTTTCCTGATCTGTCTGAACGAGGCCTACGCTGTCGCCGGACAATACCGGAATCCGTATCTCGGAGCGCGGAACATCGCGGAGATGAGGTTGTTCACCGATCCCGAAGACGAGCAGTTCGTCGCGTTGTGCGACGAATTGACCACGAGATTCGAAGAATCCGCCGGTGCGAATCCGGTGGTTGTCGAGAGGATCGAATCAGCTATGGCGGAGTTCGCGCGCGCGAATCCGGTGTGACACCATCGATACCGGCCCGCACGGAATATCTCGGCGAACACCGGATCCGTGCGGGCCGTTCGGCTTCAGGCCCGGTTGCCGCCGATGCTGAAGCGGGCGCCGGTGGCGTCGGTGACCGCGGACATGCGGCCGTAGGGGGTGTTCTCGGGCGGGGAGAGTACCGAGCCGCCGAGTTCGACGACGCGTTCGACGGACTTGTCTACATCGTCGGCGCCGAAGTAGATGGTCCACCCCGCGGGGGCGCCCGCGGGCAGGAATGCCGAGGCGTCCATGACCCCGCCCAGCATCGGGCTCTCGGCGTGGATGGTGGAGTAACGGAACTCAGGAGCGTCGGAGACGGTGAAGACGTCCGACCACCCGAAGACTTCCCGGTAGAACGCCAGCGAGGCGGCGTAGGCGCGGGTGTGCAACTCGAACCAGGACGGCGCGCCCGCGTGGTCGCGCCACTGGCCGCCCGATATCAGGCCCATGGCTTCGAACCCGGGGAACGTCCCGGCCTGCCAGATGCCGACGCCCGCGCCTCCGACGTCGCCGAGCACGGCCATCGTGCCCAGCTCGCCCACCGCCATCGGCGGCACGACCAGCGATGCCCCCGCCGCAGTCGCCGCGTCGGCGGTGGCCCGCGCATCCGGACTGGCGAGATACACCGTCCACTGCTCCGGGCTGTCGGTGTCGCCGGGCATCCTGGCCATCGCGCCCGCCACCGCGCGCCCGTCCTTGCGGAAGGTGACATACCCGCCGAACTCCTCGCCCGCGCTCTCGGCGGTCCAGTCGAACAGGTCGCGGTAGAACGCGATACTCCTATCGAGGTCGGAGGTGTACAGATCCACCCAACAGGGATCGCCGGGCTTGCGGCTATTCGGTGTCGTCATCGCTGGTCTCCTGGCTGAGAGGGAAGTCGTGTCACCGATACAGACGGCCGCCGCCCACGGAACTCATCGGTGACACGGAACGCCCCGGCCCGCCGCGTACGCTATGAAGGAGCAAGCGGCGGCCGCTCGAACGCCAGCCACGAGAGCGCCGCGAACAGGCCGCGCCGCAGGCGCCGCCAAACAAATACGACAGAGAGTAGGACCCGTTCGGTCGGCTCGGGAGGCGCGGGTTTACGATTCGAGGAGCGCAAGCGAACTGTCGTCTGTCCCGACACGGGGATGGATGCGATCAGCGGAGCCTGCGGAGCGAATTGAAGGCACCTTTCAGGAGGATCAGTGACTGCCGTAGAGCCCCAGCCAGTCCCTCAGTTGGAAGCGACTCGGCCTTATCCGGCTCGGACCGGGCCGAAGGGCTCGTTCATCTACAAGATGGTCACCACCACGGACCCCAAGGTCCTGGGTGTCATGTACCTGACCACGTCGATGGGCTTCTTCCTCATCGGTGGCCTGATGGCCCTGCTGATGCGCGGTGAGCTGGCCAGGCCGGGCCTGCAGTTCCTCTCGACCGAGCAGTTCAACCAGCTGTTCACCATGCACGGCACGATCATGCTGCTGTTCTACGCGACCGCGATCGTGTTCGGCTTCGCCAACATCATCCTTCCGCTGCAGATCGGCGCCCCCGACGTCGCCTTCCCGCGCCTGAACGCCTTCAGCTACTGGCTGTACGCGTTCGGCGCCAGCATGGCGACCGCGGGCTTCATCACCCCGGGCGGCGCGGCGGACTTCGGCTGGACGGCGTACGTGCCGCTCACCGACATCCTGCACTCGCCCGGCGTCGGCACCGACCTGTGGATCCTGGGCCTGGCGGTGTCCGGTCTGGGCACCATCCTCGGTGGCGTGAACATGCTGACCACCGTGGTCTGCCTGCGCGCTCCCGGTATGACCATGTTCCGGATGCCGATCTTCACCTGGAACATCGCCGTCACCAGCGTCCTGGTGCTGCTGGCCTTCCCGCTGCTGACCGCCGCGCTGTTCGGCCTCGCCTACGACCGTCACCTCGGTGGCCACATCTACGACCCCGCGACCGGCGGCATCCTGCTCTACCAGCACCTGTTCTGGTTCTTCGGCCACCCCGAGGTGTACATCATCGCGCTGCCGTTCTTCGGCATCGTCTCGGAGATCTTCCCGGTCTTCTCGCGTAAGCCGATCTTCGGTTACACCACGCTGGTCTACGCCACCTTGGGTATCGCCGCGCTGTCCATCGCGGTGTGGGCGCACCACATGTACGCGACCGGCGCGGTGCTGCTGCCGTACTTCTCGTTCATGACCTTCCTCATCGCGGTCCCGACCGGTGTGAAGTTCTTCAACTGGATCGGCACCATGTGGCGCGGTCAGCTCACCTTCGAGTCGCCGATGCTGTTCTCCATCGGCTTCATCGTCACCTTCCTCTTCGGTGGTCTGTCCGGCGTCATCCTGGCCAGCCCGCCGCTGGACTTCCACGTCACCGACTCGTACTTCGTCGTGGCGCACTTCCACTACGTGCTCTTCGGCACCATCGTGTTCGCCACCTACGCGGGCATCTACTTCTGGTTCCCGAAGATGACCGGCCGGATGCTGGACGAGCGCTTGGCGAAGTGGCACTTCTGGACGACCTTCATCGGCTTCCACACCACCTTCCTGGTCCAGCACTGGCTGGGCGCCGAGGGCATGCCGCGCCGCTACGCCGACTACCTGCCCGGCGACGGCTTCACGACGTTGAACACGGTCTCCACGATCGGCGCCTTCGTGCTCGGCGCGTCGATGCTGCCGTTCCTGTGGAACGTCTTCAAGAGTTACCGCTACGGCGAGGTGGTCACGGTGGACGACCCGTGGGGCTACGGCAACTCCCTCGAGTGGGCCACCACCTGCCCGCCGCCGCGGCACAACTTCTACGAGCTGCCGCGCATCCGCTCCGAGCGCCCCGCGTTCGAGCTGCACTACCCGCACATGGTCGAGCGCATGCGCGCCGAGGCCCACGTGGGCTGGGGCGCGGGCAAGCACGCGACCGAGCTGCACGAGCCGAACGTCCTGGCGAAGTAGGGCGTTTCCGCGCCCGGGGCAATGGACGGGCGACGTCCGGCCCCGCCGTAGGATGCATCGCGACGAGTGTGCACCCGCTGGTCACCAGCGGGTGCACACTCGTTTGTGGAGATCAGTACGCACCGTGCGTTGCGACAACGACGTCCAGCACAGCGACGGCGAACATCGAACATGGAGCGCATCAGTTGGCCGACACCACCGTCCTCGTCACCGTCACCGGACCCGACCGCCCCGGTGTGACCTCCGTGCTGCTGGCCGCCATGTCCCGGCACCACGTGAGCCTGCTGGACGTGGAGCAGGTCGTGATCCGGGGCAGGCTGACCCTGGGCGTCCTGGTCACCTGCCCGACCGACGCCGAGGCGTTGCAGGACGAACTCGAAGAGGCCATGAACACCGTCGGCATGCACGTCGACGTGGAGGTGGGCGCGGCGATCGGCAGGCAGCCGATGTCCACGCACGCGGTGGTGATCCTCGGTAGCCCGGTCACCGCGCGGGCGTTCAGCGCGGTGTCACGGCAACTGGCCGCCTTGGGCGCCAACATCGACACCATCCGCGGCATCGCCGACTACCCGGTGACCGGCATGGAGCTGCTGGTCACCGCGACCGACTCCGGCCCGGACACCGACTCGCGGCTGCGCACGGCGCTGGCCGAGGTCGCCGTGGCCGAGCAGGTGGATGTCGCGGTGGAGCGGGCCGGGCTGGCCCGCCGGGGCAAGCGGCTGATCGTGTTCGACGTCGACTCCACGCTGATCCAGGGCGAGGTCATCGAGATGCTCGCGGCGCACGCGGGCGTGGAGGACGAGGTCCGCAAGGTCACCGAGGCCGCGATGCGCGGGGAGATCGACTTCGCCGAATCGCTGCGGCAGCGGGTCGCGACGCTGGCCGGGCTGGACGAGTCGGTGATCGAGGAAGTGGCCGACCGGATCGAGCTGACCCCCGGCGCGCGCACCACCATTCGCACCCTGCGCCGGATCGGTTTCCGCTGCGGCGTGGTGTCGGGCGGCTTCCGGCAGGTGATCGAGCCGCTGGCGCACGAACTGGAGCTGGACTTCGTGCAGGCGAACACGCTGGAGGTCATCGACGGCAAGCTGACCGGCCGCGTCGTCGGCGAGATCGTCGACCGTGCGGCCAAGGCGACCGCGCTGCGCAAGTTCGCGGCCGAGGCCGGGGTGCCGATGGAACAGACCGTCGCCGTGGGTGACGGCGCCAACGACATCGACATGCTCAACGCCGCGGGGCTCGGGGTCGCCTTCAACGCCAAGCCCGCGCTGCGCGAGGTCGCCGACGCCGCGCTCTCGCATCCGTACCTGGACGCCGTCCTGTTCATCCTCGGGGTCACCCGGCACGAGGTGGAGGCCGCCGACGCCAGGGACGGCCTGCTGCGCCGCGTTCCCCTGGGGTGAGCGGTCCGGAACCTAGCACTCGGACTACACGCGGCCTGCCGCTGCGCAGATCGCCGCTCGGTAGGCTCGCCGCGAGTTGATCATTCGCCGATCGGAGGACAGGTGCATGGAGTCGCGGCCGATGTCACCCCGTTGAAGTTGGAGTACACGCGTCCGTGGGACCAGGGCTTGGCACCGGCCCGGACGTTTTCGTTGACGATCGAGGTGTAGTGATGACGCGCATTCCGGAATGCGGCGCCGAAGTCGGGCGCGGCGCAGAGCTTTCCACGGCCGCCCCGCCATCCGACCTCGCCGCGGCGACATCGGATATCGCGACATTCCATACCCGGCACGCTGAGCTGGCGCGCGGCTACCACGGCGCGGGCGATCCGGACGACCCCGCCATGGTGCAAGCGATGCAGATGGTCCTGCACCTGCCCAAGGCCGATCCGCCCCCGCGCAGCGCGCTGCTGGCCGCGGCCGCGGCCGCGGCGGTGGCGCTGTGCCTGGACGAGCGGGTCGGGCCCGGCGGTGAGTGGGAACAGCCGTATCTCGCATGGAAGCGGTCGCGCATTCGCAAGGTGGCCCGGCGTGCGCGCGGCGCACAGTGGCAGGCGACCTGCGCGGTGCCGGGCGTCACCGTCGAGATCGACGGCGCGCAGGCGCGCGCGTTGGTCCCCGGACCGGTGGGCGAGGTCGATCCGCGGATCAAGCGTCTGCAAATCGGCGGCACCGATCTCGAGCACGACGCTCCCGAGCCGCCCGATCCGCTCCTGCCGGTGCTGTGGGTGAACGCCGCGCTCGGGATGACGCTGGGCAAGACGGCCGCGCAGGTGGGTCACGCGAGCATGCTGCTGGCCGGTGCGCTGCCGGTCGAGCACGCGCTGCGCTGGGCGGAACTGGGCTTCAGGTGCGCGGTGCGCGAAGCCGACCCGCCGCGCTGGGCGTCGCTGGCCGCGCAAGTGGCCGAGGGCGGTGCGGTCGCCGTGCGCGACGCCGGATTCACCGAAGTGGCGCCCGGCTCGATGACGGTGATCGCGGTGCCCGCCCGATCCTGGTGAAACCTCCTGCGGCGACCCCCGTCGTGGGCGTGTCGGTGAGGCGGCCGACGCGGCCGTGACGGCGGCGTTCCGGCGTAGATCCGACCGACCGGCTCGGTTTTCCCTCCCCGCGTTGGCAAGTGTCCCCTCAGGTGGGCCAAGATGGAGCGCGTGCCGCAACCGGATCCCGATCTGCTCATCGATTTCACCGACGTGACCGTCCGCCGCTCGGGCCATACCCTCGTCGGTCCGGTCACCTGGCAGGTCGAACTCGACGAACGCTGGGTGGTCCTCGGCCCCAACGGCGCGGGCAAGACCTCGCTGCTACGGATGGCCGCCGCCGAGATGCACCCCACCGCGGGCGTCGCCCATCTGCTCGGGGAGCGGATCGGGAAGGTGGACATCAACGAGTTGCGTCCGCGCATCGGCCTGTCCTCGGCCGCGGTGGCCAGCCGGGTTCCGATCGATGAGAAGGTCAGCGACCTGGTGGTGTCCGCGGGCTACGCGGTGCTCGGCCGCTGGCGGGAGCGCTACGACGAGGTGGACACCGACCGCGCCATCGACATGCTGGAAAGCCTCGGCGCCGAACATCTCTCGGACCGCACCTACGGCACGCTGTCGGAGGGCGAGCGCAAACGGGTGCTCATCGCCCGCGCGCTGATGACCGATCCCGAGCTGCTGCTGCTCGACGAACCGGCGGCGGGCCTGGACCTGGGCGGCCGCGAGGAACTGGTGGAGCGGCTCGGCGATCTCGCCGCCGACCCGGACGCCCCCGCGATCGTGCTCGTCACCCATCACGTGGAGGAGATTCCCCCCGGCTTCACCCACGGCCTGCTGCTCAACGAGGGCGAAGTGGTCGCGCAGGGACTGCTGTCCGACGTGCTCACCTCGGAGAACCTCAGCGACGCCTTCCGTCAATCGATCGCGCTGGATCGAGTCGACGGACGTTACTTCGCGCGCCGCTCGCGCCGCGCGGGCCGGCACCGCACCCGCTGACTCGGACGGTCTTCGTCGCTCACCAAGCGCGCGTTAGGGTGCAGGGGTGAGTGAGAAAGAACCGCAGGCAGACTCTCAGCAACCGATCAAAGACGCGTCGACGGTGATGCTGGTGCGCGACGGCGCCGACGGGCCCGAGATCTTCCTGCAGCGCCGAGTCGGCGCCATGGCGTTCGCCGCGGGCATGACCGTGTTCCCCGGCGGCGGCGTCGACCCGTCCGACGGGACCGCGGACATCGCCTGGTCCGGGCCCGAGCCCGCGTGGTGGGCCGAGCGGTTCGCCACCACCGAGGCCAGGGCCAAGGCGCTGGTCTGCGCGGCTGTCCGGGAGACGTTCGAGGAGTGCGGCGTGCTGCTGGCAGGCCCGACCGCCGACAGCGTCGTCTCCGACACCACCGGTTACCGGGACGCGCGCGGCAGGCTGGAGCGCAGGGAACTGTCGTTGGCATCCTTTCTCGCCGAGGAGGAACTCGTCCTGCGCGCCGATCTGTTACGGCCGTGGGCGAACTGGATTACCCCGGTCATCGAGCCGCGCCGCTACGACACCCGGTTCTTCGTCGCCATCCTCCCGGAGGGGCAACTCGCCGACGGCGCCACATCCGAGGCGGCCGAGGTGCGGTGGAGCACCCCCGCCGAAGCGCTGGCGCGCTGGCGTTCGGGCGCCGACGTGCTGCTGCCGCCGACCTGGACACAACTGGTCGAACTCGGCGAATTCCACTCCACCGCCGACATCCTGGCAGCGCAGCGGGCGATCGATCCGATTCTGCCGGTACTGGCCGATTCGGACGGCAGACGGTTGCTCTCCTTCCCGGACAACCACCGCTACTTCGCCGATCTCCCCGACGCCGGGCGCCTCAAGGGTTCCGCGCGGCCCTGACGGGCGGGGTGGGCGAATAAGTGCCCCTGCCCCATATGGAGGGTGGGCGCGTTCTTGCCTCCGGCGAATGCCGCGTGCCGCCGCTCGCCGTCGTCGGGCCTGACCGCTGGTGCCGGTGCGCACCCGGTAGCGTGGCCTGCCATGGCCGAATTCGTGACCCTGGAGCTGCCCGAGGGCGATGCCGCGCGCGGCGTGGCCGTCCTGCGGTTCGCCCGCCCGCCGATGAATCTGCTGAACGCGCAGCTGGTGCGGGAACTGGCCGAGGCGGCCGACGCCGTCGCCGCGGACCCGGGCGTTGCCGCGGTGGTCGTGTACGGCGACGAACGGGTGTTCTCAGCGGGTGACGACGTGGCCGAACTGTTCGGTCTCGGCAGTGATCAGGCCGCCGCGATGGCGGCCGACCTGCAGCAGGACCTCGGTTGCCTGGCCCGAATCCCGCAGCCCACGGTCGCGGCGATCAGCGGTTACTGCCTCGGCGGTGGGCTGGAGCTGGCGCTGGGCGCCGACCGCCGCGTCATCGGCGACAACGTCAAGCTGGGTCTGCCGCAGATCAAGACGGGCTTGATCCCGCTCGCGGGCATCCGTCGGCTCGCCCTGCTGATCGGACCGGGCCCGGCCAAGGACCTCGTCTACACCGGTCGTTTCGTCGAGCCGGACGAGGCGAAGGCGCTCGGCCTCGTCGACGAGGTCGTCGCGCCCGACGACGTGTACACCGCCGCGACGCGGTGGGCGCGCCAGTTCGCCGACGGTCCCGCCCGCGCGCTGGCCGCCGCCAAAGCGGTCTTCGAAGCAGGTCCGCACGGCCTCGATCGCGCCCGTGGCGAATGGTCGGCCCTGTTCACGACGGAAGATCGCCTGATAGGAACAGGTTCCTATCTGGCCGACGGTCCGGGGTCGGCGGAATTCGTGGGGCGATAGCAGGCGTCAACTGCGGATTTGGGTAGGCTTGCCGACCATGACGGTACGTCCCGACGACCCCGCGCCGAACCCGCACGCCACCGAGGCAGAGGTCGAAGCAGCGCTCAAGGATACGAAGCTGGCCCAGGTTCTCTACCACGACTGGGAGGCCGAGACCTACGACGACAAATGGTCCATCTCCTATGACGAGCGCTGTATCGAGTACGCGCGCGGCCGGTTCGACTTGGCCGTGGGTCCCGCGCCGCTGCCCTACGGCAAGGCGCTGGAACTGGGCTGCGGTACCGGCTTCTTCCTGCTGAACCTGATGCAGGCGGGCGTGGCGAAGTCCGGCTCGGTCACCGACCTGTCGCCGGGCATGGTCAAGGTCGCGCTGCGCAACGCGCAGCACCTCGGTCTCGACGTGGACGGCCGGGTCGCCGACGCGGAGACCATCCCCTACGACGACGACACCTTTGATCTCGTGGTCGGCCACGCGGTGCTGCACCACATCCCCGACGTCGAGCTGGCGCTCAAGGAGTGCCTGCGCGTGCTCAAGCCGGGCGGCCGCTTCGTCTTCGCCGGTGAGCCGACCACGGTCGGCAACTTCTACGCGCGCTGGCTGGGCCGGATCACCTGGAAGGCCACCACCACGGTCACCAAGCTGCCGATGCTCAGCGACTGGCGGCGTCCGCAGGAGGAGCTGGACGAGTCCTCGCGCGCGGCGGCCCTGGAGGCGGTTGTCGACCTGCACACCTTCGATCCGCGCGCCCTGGAGGCGATGGCCCGCTCGGCGGGCGCCGTCGAGGTGGCCGCCAAGACCGAGGAATTCGCGGCCGCGCTGTGGGGCTGGCCGGTGCGCACCTTCGAGGCGGCCGTGCCCGCCGAGAAGCTCACCTGGCGCTACCGGATGGCGATGTACCGCGCTTGGCTGGGGTTGAGCTGGGTGGACGAGAACGTCATGCGCCGTGTGGTGCCGCGCCAGTTCTTCTACAACGCCATGATCACCGGCGTGAAGCCGAGCTCCACCGGAAAGTAGTGGGCCGCGCTACCTGTCGCGACCGCGTCGCCGACCTGGGCAGCGACCATGTTGCCCAGGTGAAACGGCCCGCGTCTGCGCGTCGGAACCCGGAGATGGGGCGCCACCGCAACGGTGACCGGACCGAGGCTCACGGGATCGCCACAGAAATGCGGGAACAGGTCGCCGTTGAGATGACCCGCGCCGGAAACCCGAGCCGGGTCGTCGCGACAACTCGGGTGACGGTCCCGACACCCGGACCAAGGCTGGTCGGTACGGTGCGGACAACTGCGGGAGCTCGGTAGTGGGCTACCGCTTCACCCGTGATGATGTCGGGTACCTCGGTAGCGCGATCGGCCGGGACGCGCTGGCCGAGGCGGAGCGGCTGGCGCTCACGCCGGCGACGCACCTGCGGGATCTCGAGCTCGTGCGTCGCGCGCACGGCGACCGGGCGGCGGCCCTGATCGAGACCGTGCGATTGCGGCGCAGAGCCGCCGCGAAGCTCCTCGACGCCGGACAGTGGCTTTTCACCGACGACGCGCTTCAGCAGGCCACCCCGACGCTCGTGGCACGGCAGCGGGCCACCCGGCTGGCCGGGCGGACGGTGCACGACGTCACCTGCTCGATCGGAGCCGAACTCGTCGAGCTGGCCCGGGTGTGCCCGGCGGTGCTCGGCAGCGATCTCGACGAGGTGCGGCTGGCGATCGCCGCGCACAATCTGGGGGCGCACCGGCTCGCGGCGGGGGAGCGGGACTCGCTCGCCTCCGTCGCCGATCCCTCGGCGCGAACTCGAAATGTCCTGTTGCTAAGGGCGGATGCGCTGCGCCCGAGCAGTCGCGACACCGTGATCATCGCCGACCCGGCCCGGCGCGCCGACGGCCGCCGCACGCACGACCCGGCCAAGCTCCAACCGCCGCTGCCGGATCTGCTCGCGGCCTACGCCGCCCGTGATATCGCCGTGAAATGCGCTCCCGGTTTGGACTTCGACCGGCTCGACTGGTCCGGCGAGGTCGAGGTGGTCTCGCTCGACGGCTCGGTGCGTGAGGCGTGCCTGTGGTCTCCGGGGCTCGCCGAGGCCGGAGTAACCCGTCGTGCGAGGGTGCTCTCGTCCAAGGGCGGCGCGTGGACCATCACCGATGCCGAACCCGACGTCATCGAGGAGCGCCCGCCGGGGCAATGGATCATCGACCCGGACGGCGCCGTGGTGCGTGCCGGACTCGTCCGTCATTACGCCGCGAAACATCGCTTGTGGCAATTGGATCCGCGCATCGCCTACCTCACCGGCGACACCGTCCCCGAGGGGGTGCGTGGCTTCCGTATCCTCGACCGCATGGACTTCCGCGAGAAATCCCTCCGCGCCGAACTCCATCGCCGCGACTGCGGCCCACTCGAAATCCTCACGCGAGGCGTGGATATCGACCCCGACGCGCTCCGTTCGCGCCTCAAACTCCGTGGCACTCAACCGCACACGCTGGTGATCACACGCATCGGCCGCGCCGCGACGGTCTTTCTCTGTTCCACCCCGTGACGATCCGGCTGCGTCGCGCTACGCCGGGAGTTTCGCGACGGCGAGTCTCGCTGCGGCGGCCCACCTGTGAGAGAACCGACGGTGCTTACTTCTCCGGCGCGAACGCGAAGATCTCGCCGATGCGGGTGGCGACCACGACCTCGCCCTTCGCGCCGACCGACGTGCCGGTGGTGGTGCCCTTCGCGCCCGGCAGCACGTCGGAGTCGAGGGTGGCCCCGGTCTGCGTGTCGAAGGTGACGAGGTTCAGTCCGTCGCCGATCGCCGCGACGGCGTAGCCGGTGTCGCCCGCGGTCTGCGCCGCGGAGCCGCGCAACGCCAGATCCTTGCGCTCCCAGACGGTTTCCACCGCGTCGCCGTTGTCCCGCAGCCCGAGCAGGTAGCCGTCGTCGCCGGAGGGGATGATCAGGCCGTCGTCCGACACCGAGATGCCCCCGCGCGGCGTCCAGTCCAGCCGGTGGACCCACTTGGTTCGCCCGTCGGCGGTGTCCAGGGCGATCAGGCGGTTGTTGTTGTCGCCCACGTAGAGGGTGGCGCCGTCGGCGGACAGGGCCGGGCTGGTCGCGCTGCCGCCGAGCAGCAGTTCGGCGCTCCACTCCCGCACGATCTTCTCGCCGGTGTAGCGCAACGCGACCACGGCCGCCGCGGGCCGCCCCGGCTGCCAGAGCGTCACATAGAAGCGGCCACTGTCGGCGTCGACGGCGGAGATGGTCGCGACGGGGCACTGCGGCCCGCCGGTGGCGCACTCGTCCAGGCCCTGGCTCGCGTCGGGCCAGCTGAGGCCCGCGTGCACGAGGAAGTCCGGTTCGCCGAGCAACTGTACGGTCGGCACCGTCCGGTCGCCTGTCTGCCTCGACAGCACGTCGACCTGGCCGGATCGCGTGACGGTCAGCAGCTTTCCGTCACCGGTGAACTGCACCGAGGCCGGCGTTCCCGCGACGGGCGTGGCCCACCGTGGTTGCCCCAGGTAGTTGAACGAGATCACCCTGCTGTCGTCGCCGACGTAGACGTTGGTCATCCCGTCGACCGACGAGGGCGCGGAGATCGCGCTCGGGCCCAAGGCGTTGCAGAACCGTTTACGGCCGGTGGCCATCTGGAAGGAGAAGATCGAGCAGTTCTGCAGGCGGGTGGTGACGAACAGCTGGCTGTCGGGCCCCAGCGTGATCGGCTGGGCGATCGGGCCGCCGACCGGCCGCTGCCAACTCAGCTCCAGCTCCCGCGATCCGGTGACCGGACCGGTGCCGCTGTTGCGGCCGTCGTGATACGCGGCGGTCCAGCCCTTGCCGGTGCCGACGGTGATGTCGTCGTAATCGGTGCCGCATCCGGCCAATGCCAGCGCGCCGACCGCGGCCAGCGCGGCCAGCGCGGCCACGGCACGTTTCCGGGACGGTCGCCACATGGAAGTAGCCAGTACGCCGCCGCTTCGCACCTGCCGCACTCCTGTCGTCGTTGGCGTTCGCCGTCGCCCTCTCCGGCGCACGAGTCACTGTACGGGAGGCCCGCGCGCGGGTGCACGCGTCCCGGCGTTCTCGTCGCGGGTGCTCGTCGTGGCGCTCACCGCGGGCGATAGGCTCTACACGTCGCCGGTGAGGCGGGCGACGGCCGGTAGGACCACGACAGGAGAACCGTTCGTGACGAGCATGTGGGGCGCACCGTTGCGCTCGCGCTGGCGGGGATCGCGCCGCCGGGATCCGCAGCAGGCGCGTTTTCTGACGCCGGCGTCGCTGCGCTGGGTGCTCGCGAACCGGGCGTATACGCCCTGGTATCTGGTGCGCTACTACCGGCTGTTCAAGTTCCGCCTGGCGAACCCGCACATCGTGCTGCGCGGCATGGTCTTCCTCGGCCGTCGCGTGGAGATCCACGCCACCCCGGAACTGGCCCGCATGGAGATCGGCCGCTGGGTGCACATCGGCGACGGCAACGCGATCCGCTGCCACGAGGGTTCGCTGCGCATCGGTGACAAGGTGGTGTTCGGCAAGGACAACGTCGTGAACACCTATCTCGACATCGAGATCGGGGAATCGACCTTGGTCGCCGACTGGTGCTACATCTGCGACTTCGACCACAAGATGGACGACATCAACGTTCCGATCAAGGACCAGGGGATCGTGAAGAGCCCGGTGCGCATCGGCCCCGACACCTGGATCGCCGCCAAGGTGACCGTGCTGCGCGAGACCAGCGTCGGCCGCGGCTGCGTGCTCGGCGCGCACGCCGTGGTCAAGGGCGAGATCCCGGACTACAGCATCGCCGTCGGCGCACCGGCCAAGGTCGTCAAGAACCGCAAGGCGGCCTGGGAGGCGGGCGCCGAGCAGCGTGCCGAATACCTCGCCGCGCTCGAGGACATCGCGCGCAAGAAGAACGGCGCCACGCAGACCGCCTGACGGGTAGAGCTGGATGAGTGTCGCCTGCTCGGGTTCCCCACGCCCGCACCTCCGATCCGAGCGCAGACCTGAGGCTGCCCGGTCGAGGCCCGGATTCGTCGGTGCGGGCGAGTAGGTTCGGCGCTATGACTGCCTACGCCGCGCTGTTGCGCGGGATCATGCCGAGCAATCCGAACATGAGCAACGCCAAATTGCGCGGGGTTTTCGACTCGCTCGGCTTCGAAGGCGTCGGTTCGGTACTGGCCAGCGGCAATATCGTGTTCCACACCGCGGAGTCCGACGTGCCCGAGCTCGAGGATCGCATCCAGCAGGCGCTGATCCGGGAGCTGGGGATCGGCGGCGGCACGATCATCCGCAGCCACGACGAGCTGCGTGCGCTGCTCGACACCGACCCGTTCCACGGTCTGACCCACGGGCGAGGCACGTACCTGATCGCGACGTTCCTCAAGAACACCGCCGAGCCGCCGACCAGCCTGCCCGAGCACTCCGATCCGCTTACCCGGGTCGTCGGCTACGACGAGGCCGCGCGCGCCTTCCTGGCGATCATCGACAACAGCGAGCCGGGCAAGACGCCGGACTTCATGGCGTGGCTGGAGAAGACGTACGGCAAGGACATCACCACTCGCACCTGGCTCACCGTCGAGCGCATCGTCAAGAAGTTCGCGGCCTAGCCGGGCCGAGATTACTTCGGATCGCGTTCCGGCAGCGGACGTTCCACGATCGAGGGACGGCCCAGCGGGTTGCGCACCCGCCGCTTGGCCGAGTGATACACCTGGGCGGTCTCCGCGGCCACCACGTCCCACGCGAAATCGGCGGTGAGCCGTTCCCGGGCGGCGTAGGCCCGCTGCTGCGCGGCGGCCGGGTCGTCGAGGGTGGCGCGGACCGCCTCGACCAAGCCGTCGACGTCCGCGGGCGCGAACGAGGCGCCGGTGACGCCGTCGATCACCGCCTCGCCCAAGCCGCCCGCCGTCGAGGTGATCAGCGGGGTGCCCGCCGCGGCCGCCTCGAGCGCGACGATGCCGAAGGGTTCGTACCGGCTGGGCAGCACGATCGCGTCGGCGCCGTGCAGCCAGCCGAGCAGTTCGGAGTGGTCGAGCTGACCGGCGAAGGTCACCGCACGGGCCACGCGGTGCACTCGGGCGCGCTCGCGCAACCACTCGAACTGGGTGCCGACGCCCGCGACGGTCAGGGTGGTGCCGGGATGGGCGCGGCGGATGCGGGGCAGCGCGGCGATCGCGTCCTGAACGCCCTTCTCGTACTCGAGCCTGCCCACGTAGAGCAACCGAGGCGGACCGCTGCGCGGCGAGCGCGGGCGGAAAGTCCACGCGCCCACATCGATTCCGTTGCGGATCACCGTCATTGGGATCCGCTCCGGACCGTAGAGCCGTTCGACCTCGTCCTGCATGGACGACGAACAGGTGATCAGCGCGTCGGACTCGTTGGCGAGCCACCACTCCACCGAGTGCACCTGCTTGTTGACCTTGCCCGCGACCCAGCCGCTGTGCCGCCCCGCCTCGGTGGCGTGGATGGTCGACACCAGCGGCACGTCGTAGTACTCGGCCAGGGCGATGCCGGGGTGGGCGACCAGCCAATCGTGCGCGTGCACCACGTCGGGCGTCCAGCCGTCCCCGATGCCCGGCTTGCCGAGCGCGACGCCCGCGCGCACCATCGCGTGCCCCATGGCCAGCGTCCAGGCGAGCATGTCCTCGCCGAAGTCGAAGACCGGAGGGTCCTCCGCGACCGCCACCACCAGCACGCCCTCGGCGATGTAGGAGTGTGTGGGATGGGTCGCGGCGTCGGTGCCGGAGGGACGCCGGGACAGCACGACCACCTCGTGACCGGCCGCGGCCAGTTCGACGGCGAGGTGATGCACGTGCCTGCCGAGCCCGCCCACCACGACCGGCGGGTACTCCCACGACACCATCAAAATCTTCATGCAAGTCCTTCTGCGGCCGAGCCCGGGTCCGCCGGAACCGGCCCGTGGTCCGCGGTGGCGGAGCCCGGTCCTGGCACGGCGGCGGATACTGCCCCGGTGGCGCTGGGTACGGACCCCGCGGAGGTGAGTCGTCGCGCGTCCACGCCGGGGAAGAGTCCGTCAGCTGCCCCCCATCCTGCCGCCAACTGCCGTGCTTTCGCGAGTTGGCCCGCCCCGACGGCCGCGGCGATTTCCCGGACCGCGTGCGCGTGGCGGTGCGCCCGGTCGCGCGCGTAACCCGCGGCGGAGTCCTTGCTCACCATGAACGCCCAGTCGCTGGAGACGGTGAGGATCGCCTCGCGCAACAGCTGATCGGCGACGTGGTCGCGCAGCCCGGGTGCGCCGCCCTGCGCGGCGCGCATCTTATCGATGGTGTCCAGGGTCAGTCGCACGATGTCGTCGTTGAGTTCGACCAGATCACGCACCTGCTCGCCGGCCCACACCCGCCAGTCCTTGCCCGAACCCCAGGACGAGTCGGCCAGTGGTACCGGTTCGCCCAGGTAGCCGCGTGTTCGCGCGTCGGCGAGGGTGCCCACCGTGACGCCCGCTTCCGGCAGCGCGCGCAACACCTGCGCCAACCACTGCGGCCCCTCGTGCCACCAGTGGCCGAACAGTTCGGTGTCGAACGCCGCTACGACCAGGGCGGGCCGGCCGATCCGGTCGGACTCGGCGATCAACCGCTCGCGCACGGTCCGCACGAAGTCGTCCACGTCCCGCGCCACGGCCGCGGCGGCCAGTTCCGGATCGTAGGGAGCCTTGTCCGGGCCCGCCACGGTCTTGCCGGTGACCCGCGCTGGTTTGAGACCCGTCGCATGGTCGTAGTGATGAAAGTCACGGTAGGCGCCGTGGCCCGGGTAGCCGGATTTCGGGGACCAGACCCGGTAACTCACCTGCAGATCGCGGCCGAACGCGACCACGTCGGAATCCCGAACCGGACGACCGAGCGTCGTGTCGCCGCGCAGCGCGGGGCCATCGACCATGAAATGCGTCACACCGGCGGCGGCGTAGCCGACCTCCATGCCGGGCGTGTATCCGCATTCCGGCGCCCAGATGCCCGTCGGTGTGTGACCCCACCGGTGCCGCGCGTCGGCGAGGCCCTCGGTGAGCTGGAACCGGCGCATCCGCGGATCCAGCAGCGGCTGGAACGGGTGGGCCAGCGGGCCGCCGAGCAGTTCGATGGTCTCCGCATCGATGAGCGCCCGCCAGACCGGCGCCGCGCCGTGCCGCCAATGCTGCTCGAACTCGGCCAGGGCGGCGGCGGCCAAGCGGTGTTCGTGCCTGCCCAGCGCGACATTGCCCGCCATGGCGGCTTCGTCGGCGCGCAGCTGCCAGTTGCCCAGCCAGTGGTGCATGCCCGCCAGGCAGTGCGGGTCGTCCAGCTGGGCCGCGAGCACCGGCGTGATGCCGAGGCTGAGCAGATGCGAACGTCCTTCGGTCGCAAGGGTTCGCAGGACCTCGACGAGGGGCAGGTAGGACGCTGCCCAGGACTGGTAGAGCCATTCCTCGCCGACCGGCCAGCGGCCGTGGTGGGCCAGCCAGGGCAGGTGGGAGTGCAGGACCAAGGTGAACTGGCCCGGCACGGGGCTCACGGCGTGCCCGCCGGGCACGGTACTGCGATCGGTCAAGGCTTCACCGCGATGGCGACCAGATCCAGACTCGCGTCGATGTCCGCGGCGACCAGCACGAAATCGTCCACCGTGACGCTCGCGACGTCCGCGGTCAGTTGCGCGGGCCACGGTTCGCCCGCCAGCGCCCGTTCGATCTGGGCGTCGATGAACGACCCGCCGTGCTTGGCGTCCAACGCTTTCAGGCCGGGACCGTGGTGCACACCGACCATCTGCGCGACTTCGAAACCGGCGTCGACCAGCAATTCGGTCAGCTCGGCCGCGTTCAGTTCCCTGGTGTGGAACGGGTTGAGCGGAGTGTCGCGACCCGGGGAGAAGGTGATCCGGTTGGGCGTGCTGATCAGCAGCTCGCCGCCGGGGCGCAGCACCCGCAGGCACTCGCGCAGGAACTGGGACTGGTCCCAGAGATGCTCGATCACTTGGAAGTTCACCACGACGTCGACCGAGGCGTCCTCCAGGGGCAACTCGGCGAGGTTGCCCTGGATCATCTCCACGCGGGGGTAGCGCGCGCGCACGTGCTCGACGGCGCTGGTGTCGTAGTCCACGCCGATCACCTTGGTGGCCACGCTCGCGATCATGTCCGCGCCGTAGCCCTCGCCGGAACCAGCCTCCAGCACGGTCTTTGCGGCGCAGCGGTCCAGCAGGCGGGCGTAGGCGATCTCGTGCCTGCGGAACCAGTAGTTCTCCTCGGCGATGCCGGGAACAGTGCGCTCGCCGGTCAGCGGCAGTGGTTCGACGGCGCCGACGGCGGCCTCGGTGTCCACGGAGATGCCGGACGGGTCGCCCACTGCGGCAGGGATCACAGCCTCGCTCATCACTCCGACGTTACTGGCACCGCCTCCGCGGGAAACACCCCACCCGGTCGACCCGGAAGGGCGGCTCGGGCAGGCCGGACCCGGGGTCGCCGAACCGGGGCACTGTAACGCGTGGTACCCACTTGTGAGAGAGAAGCCACTAAGTTACCCACGGGTAACTTAACGTAAGGTAATGTCACGGCCTGAGCCACCCACCCGGGCGTACGGCGCAGCTCGTGCGACCACCATTTACGTGTAACCAGAACAGGAGGTCGACGAAGACCGATGCCGAACATCGTCGTACTCATCAAGCAGGTTCCCGACACTTGGTCGGAGCGCAAACTCACCGACGGTGACTACACGCTCGATCGCGAGGCCGCCGACGCCGTCCTCGACGAGATCAACGAGCGTGCGGTCGAAGAAGCGCTGCTGATCAAGGAAGCCCAGGGCGGTGAGGTCACCGTGCTGGCCGCCGGTCCCGACCGCGCCACCGAGGCCATCCGCAAGGCGCTGTCCATGGGCGCCGACAAGGCCATCCACATCAACGACCCGGCCATCCACGGCTCCGACGCCGTGCAGACGGCCTGGGTGCTGGCGAGTGCGCTCGGTCAGGTCGAGGGTGTCGAGTTGGTCATCGCGGGTAACGAGGCCACCGACGGTCGCGCGGGCGCCGTGCCCGCGATCATCGCCGAATACCTCGGCCTCCCGCAGCTGACCCACCTGCGCAAGCTGACCGTCGACGGTGACAAGGTCACCGGCGAGCGCGAGACCGACGAAGGCGTGTTCAAGCTGGAGGCGACCCTGCCGGCCATCGTCAGCGTCACCGAGAAGATCAACGAGCCGCGCTTCCCGTCCTTCAAGGGCATCATGGCCGCGAAGAAGAAGGAAGTGCAGACCTTCACGCTGGCCGACCTGGGCGTCGACCCGTCGACCGTGGGCGTCGCGAACGCGGGCTCCACCGTCACCGCGGCCACGCCGAAGCCTCCGCGCACCGCGGGCGAGAAGATCGCGGACGAGGGCGACGGCGGCACCAAGATCGCCCAGTACCTGATCGGCCAGAAGATCATCTGATCTCGGTAGCGCCTGCAGACTTCCTAGGAGAGAACAAATGGCTGAAGTACTCGTGCTCGTCGAGCACGCCGAGGGTGCGATCAAGAAGGTCAGCACCGAACTGCTCACCGCGGCTCGCGCTCTGGGCGAGCCCGCCGCCGTCGTGCTCGGCACGGCGGGCACCGGCGAGAAGCTGGCCGACGCGCTGGCCGCCGCGGGCGCCGAGAAGATCTACATCGCCGAGTCCGACGATGTGGAGAACTACCTGGTGACCCCGAAGGTCGACGTGCTGGCCGCGCTGACCGAGTCGGTCTCGCCCGCCGCCGTCATCGTCGCCGCCACCGCCGAAGGCAAGGAGGTGTCGGGTCGCCTGGCCGCCCGCATCGGCTCCGGCCTGCTGGTCGACGTCATCGACGTGAAGTCCGACGGCACCGCGGTGCACTCCATCTTCGGTGGCGCGTTCACCGTCGACGCCAAGGTGACCGGCGATGTTCCGGTGATCTCGGTCCGCCCGGGCGCCGTCGAGGCCTCGGCGCAGGCCGGTGCGGGCGAGAAGGTGACCGTCGAGGTGCCCGCGCAGGAAGACGGCGTGGTCAAGGTGACCTCGCGGGAGCCGGTCGTGGCCGGTGACCGTCCGGAACTCACCGAGGCGGGCATCGTGGTCTCCGGTGGCCGCGGCGTCGGCTCCGCCGACAACTTCTCGGTCGTCGAGGCGCTGGCCGACTCGCTCGGCGCGGCGGTCGGCGCTTCGCGCGCCGCCGTCGACTCGGGCTACTACCCGGGCCAGTTCCAGGTCGGCCAGACCGGTAAGACGGTCTCGCCGCAGCTGTACATCGCCCTCGGCATCTCCGGCGCGATCCAGCACCGCGCGGGCATGCAGACCTCGAAGACCATCGTCGCGGTCAACAAGGACGAAGAGGCGCCGATCTTCGAGATCGCCGACTACGGCATCGTGGGCGACCTGTTCAACGTCGCCCCGCAGCTGACCGAAGCGGTCAAGTCGCACAAGGGCTGACACGCTCGGAGCGATCGAAGTGGCCCCGACCGAATGGTCGGGGCCACTTTCGTTTTCTCATCCGAACATGAGCTCCGGCAACGGTTTTGAGCTACAGTTGGCGGGCGTTGCTGCACTGCAGGATGGGGGCAAGGGGGGCGATGAGCGACGTCGTGGACAGCGGCAGTGTTCAGTTAGCGACCAGCGTGGACGGCGGTCTGCCGATCACGGCGCGGCAGGAACAGTTCAGTATTGCCTTCGTGCGCATGGTCGCCGCCGCTGCGGGCTGTTCGATCAAAAGTCACGAGACGGACTACGACGGGGTCGACATCACGATCGTAGCTTCCGCGAGCTATGCGAGATACTACTGCCCTGAAATCGAAATGCAGCTCAAGTGCACGACGCAGCGGCGCTTGCTCAGAACGCGCTATATGGCATGGTCGCTGGAACGAGACCGATTTCTGAAGCTGGTGAATCCCAAGCGGTTCGTTCCGGCGTTGCTCGGCGTGTTGCTCATACCGGATGACCCGGACGAACTGCTCGACCTTTCCGAAGACGGGCTCAGAACTTCGAGCCGCATGTATTGGGAACATGCGGCGAACCTCGGTGAGATCGAGGACGATAAAGCAAGCAAGACGGTCCACCTACCCAGAAGTAATCTATTCGATGTGGGCGGGCTGCGGGGAATCATGCAGTCGATCGGCGAAGGAGGTCAGTGGTGAACAGTGCTCCGCTCGACAGCCTCCGGGAGGTCGCGTCCGTGCTATCACCCCCAGCTGTGTCCCAGTACCTCGCTACCCATGACTGGCAGCTCGAGGTTCGCGAGCAAGACGTCAGGGAGATTTGGCGGCTTCCGGGTGAGCACGGCCTTCTGGGCCGGATCATGTTGCCCTTGGCGACCGACTACGTCGACTTCTCCCGGCGTTTTCGGGACACACTTCAAGCTCTCGCCACTATCTATGACTGGGACCCGGCGCAACTGGTCGAACAAATAGCGGCTGCTCGGGCTGACTTGTTCTTCGTGCGACTCGACCAGGAAATGACTGACGGCACTATCCCGTTCCGGCAGGCCGAAACCACCTTGGAGGCCCTGTTCACGATGATGAAGGCCGCCGCGACCACCGCCGACGACCCAACCCACTCGCACCGGGGGCGCAGATCAGCCGTGGTCACGAACTTTCTCGAAGACGACATTCGTCTCGGACACACCAAGCGCGGCAGTTTCGTGTTCACCGTGGTCACTCGTCTCGGCGAAATGCCGTCATCGGAGACGATCGGGATGCCAGCGGTGCCTTTTCCGCGCAAGGTGATGACAACGCTGGCGACAGGTCTGCAGTCGGCGCGGCAACTCGCACTCGACTGGGACGAGCGCGCTCTCGATCATGCGGGGCAGTTGGGTCTGAGCGGCAGTTTGGTCGAGTCGGTGCTGGACCTGACGCAGCCCGAAGCCTTACGCGCACTCGATCTATCTTTCGACTGGGCAGCCGGCGAGCGGCCACCCGAGGTCGAGACCTCACGGATTGTGATCGACCGCAACGCGATGGCGGGATTGCCACGTGTCCGAGAGCGATTGGTTCGGCGTGAGGAGCCGCCGCGTCATCTGACCTTGATCGGTATGGTGCGCACCCTGAACCGGGATGACCTCGATGACGAGGATCAAGAAGCCACGAGCATCGTGCTGTCGACACATGTGGACGGACGTCTGCGCAAAGTGCACGTACCGCTCGTCGGCGAGGACTACCAGTGGGCTATCCGAGCCCACCAGGGCAAGCAGCCGATTGTGGTGTCCGGCGATCTGGTTTTCGAACGCGGTGCTTGGCGCTTGACCGGGATGATCAGCGTGGACACGAGTTATCTACACCGCGAACACTGACGTCGGGGTGTGAAGTACTCCGCCAGGTGCTGATCGATCGAACGTCGCGCCGCAGCTGACCGAAGCGGTCAAGGCGCAGCTGATCCGCGGCACGTCGTCGAACGGCCCCGGACTCGCCTCCGGGGTCGTTCGCATTCCTGGGCATCCCGTTGGCTGCGTGATTGTGGTGGTTCGGAAAATATCGCCGCGATGCTGGTGACAATTCTCGAGGCGAGTCGGACGGAATTCGTGATCGGTGCGAGTGAAATTCCGCCGCAATCCATTTCGCGTCGAAATCGCAGCATGCGGACGTACACTCGCCCGGTGAGCATCCCCACGGAACCGATCGGTAGCATCCCTCGACCTCACGATCTGCTGGCCGCCATGGCCGACGATTCCGGCGACGCCGCCGCGCTCGCCGAACTCCAGCGGCGCGCGGTCGCCGAGACCATCCGTCGTCTGGAGGAACTCGGCTCTCCCGTCGTCACCGACGGCGAGCAGTCCAAGCCGAGCTTCGCCACCTATCCGATCGCGGGCCTGGACAATTTGGCCCCGGACGGGGCGGTCATCCCGTTCGCCGACGGGCACCAAAGACAGTTGCCCCGGCTGGCCTCCGGCCCGTTCCGTTATGCCGCGCACGCGGCGGACTATCTGCGCGACGCGCGGCAGCACGCCACCGTTCCGGTGAAGCAGGCCGTCATCGCGCCGTCGGCGCTTAGTCTGCTGTATCCGGCCGACGGGATCGAGGGTTACCCCCGCGAGCAGTTCCTCGCAGACCTCGCCGACGCGGCCGAGGCCGACATCCGCGGCTGTTTGGAGGCGGGCGCGCACCTGGTGCAGCTGGACTTCACCGAGGGCCGGCTGTCGCTCAAACTCGATCCGAGCGGCGGCGTGCTCGACCAGTTCATCGAACTGAACAACACGGTGCTCGACCGGTTCTCGGACGAGGAGCGGGCCAGGATCGGCGTGCACACCTGCCCGGGCGGCGACCAGGATTCCACGCACAGCCTGGACGTGGACTACGTCGAATTGCTGCCGAAGCTGCTGCAATTAAGGGTGGGCGCGTTCTACCTCCAGTTCGCCAGCGAGCCGGACCCGGAGAAGGTGCTCGCCGTGGTGGCCGAGCACCTGCCCGCCGAGGCACGGGTGTTCATCGGCGTCACCGACCCGATCGACCCGCAGGTCGAGACACCCGAACAGGTGCGTGACCGGGTGCTGCTCGCCGCTCGCTTCCTGCCCGTCGAACGGTTGGGTACCTGCGACGACTGCGGTTTCTCGCCGTTCGCCGACGACACCTCCACCTCACGCGAGACCGCGTTCGCCAAGATCCGTGCGCGCATCGAGGGCACGGCACTGGCATCGATGGAATTGGGCGTCTGATTCGCGCAACGAGACTCGATCGAACGGCCCTGGCAACTCGGGGCCGTTCTCGATCGGGTCGGCACGCTCGGAATGAGATGCCGCCGACGCACAGCGGAGTCGTCGCGCTGTAGTGGTATTCGACGGTCGCAGCGGGAGCGGCCCCGCTCGCGGTCGTGTGGTGGGCGGGCGGGGCCGGTCGATTCGGTTACGGGTAGGACTTGCGATCAGGCGGGGTGATCGAATTCTCCGTCCTGCACGCCTGTGGTGAAGGCGTCCCACTCGCCTGGTGCGAACACCAACGCTGGACCGGTCGGGTTCTTGCTGTCGCGGACGCCGATCATGCCGCCGCCCAGCCACGCCACTTCGACGCACTGCGAACCACTGGCGCTGCGGCTGCTCTTGAACCAGTTCGCCTCGGATAGGTCACCGTTCACCGCTCGTAACTCCTTGCCACCCGCCGGAGCAGGTCTCGCGATTCCACTTCGCCCAGGCATGTATCCCGGATGGCCGAGGCGAGTTCGCTATAGAGCCGAATTTCCCCGGCCTTCTCAAGGTATACGTCCTGCGCCGGTCCGCCCTCCAAATAGACGATCGGCGGTTCGACCGGAACGCCTTTGGCGTTCGAGTCGAACTCCATGATGATGAACAGGCCGTGCGGCATGCCCCAGGCCAGCCCCGCGCTGAAGGGGTGTATCCGCAGTGTGACGTTCGGCAGCTTCGAGATCTCGGCCATGTGTCGGTGCTGGGTCGACATGATCTTCGGTCCGCCGATCATGCGGTGGAGCGCGGATTCGTGCAGCAGGACTTCCAAAGCGACCGGCTTGGTCTTGCGGGTGACGATGGCCTGCCGCCTCAGTCGGTGCTCCACACGCCGCTCGATGTCCTCGCTACTGAATCCCGGATATGCCCCGATCACCGCGCGTGCGTAGTCTGCGGTCTGAAACCAGCCAGGGACATGCTCGTGGTACGTGGTCAGTCGCCGCGCGGCCGCTTCCAGCCCGACGTACATATTGAAAGCGCCGCTGTACAGACCGCCATACGCGTGATACCAGCTCTTGGCTTTCGCCTGCACCGCAAGGTCTACCGCCGCCTTGGTGTCCGCGGCATCGACGCCGTACACCTCGCATAGCGCCTGTGCATCCTGTTTGCGGACTTTCTGGATCTGGCCGGTCTCCAGGCGCTGGAGTACCGCCCTGGACAAGTCGACGAGTTTGGCGGCCTCGGCGATGGTGAAGCCCGCCGCTTCGCGGCGGTCGCGCAGGAAGCGTCCCAGTTGGCGACGCGGCAGGGTCGATGAGGGGCCTTCTTCATCAGGGTTGGTCACGCAGGTCTCCTTGAAGTGAGTCGTGCGGGATTGCGAATCGATCTCGTTCGCTTCGAGAACCGAGCACCGTCCTGGGCAATTGAGCGGATCGGGAATGGGTGCTCGTTTTTGAGCGTATTCGCTGGTCACGGGTGGTGTGCTGAGTTTCGGCGTTCGAGGCGGAAACCCGCGAAGGCGGACGTCTCAGCGAAACGAATACGAAATACGCATGCTGTCACCATGATCCGGGAGCAACGATGCACACCCATGAGATCGGCACGACCGTCCGGCTCGCCACGCAAGGGAGGCGGCAGCCGAATGCCGTAGGACTGGTACGAACCGATGTATCCGGACCGCACGAACCTCGGCACGCAATCGAAATACGCTGCCACGCCGAGCAATTGGGATACAACCTGCTCTACACCGTCCGGCCTCCGGAAAGAGACCCCGATCCGGTCGGATACGCGCTGGCCATCGCGGTCGGCGTGCACGCTGCCGCCCTCGTCGTCCACGACCTGACCACCGTGGACAACACCCCCGCCCGCGTCTGCGAGACATTCGACCTCGAGACGGTGTGCCCCGCGATGACCTGGGCGCGCGCTCGGCCCGGTGCGATCGCTCCCGGTCACACCCACCCGGATTACGCCCTGACGATCGCCGAGTCGCAGCGCATCATGCAGCAGCACAGGGGATGTCGCGCCGCCAACTGTCCACGGAAGGCATCGGCGCTCAGCTGCCTGGTGCGGGCGGGCAAGCTCGTCCCGCCGGTCTCGAGCCCACGCGAACGTGCCGCCGCCCGTGGCCTGGCGTTCGATCCGCCTGCCGATCACCTTCCGGTATCGCCCGGCCCCGACCTGGAAACACTGCTGCATGTGCTGGACGCGCTCACCTCCTCCGGCGCGGATTCCCGCACCCCGGCATCCCGTCCGTTCGACGGCATGCGGAGCGAGCGGGACTGATGTGGAATGCGCGACATCCATCACACCGAAGCCGAGGGCTTCCAAGCGGTGTGGCGGCTGGAAGGCCACCGCATCGCGATCATGGTCGTGCGCGGCACCTCCGGCGTGACGCCGATCGCCTCGTACGGCCCCAGTTTCTACCCCGACCTCGCGCGAGCCCGCGAACTGCTGCCGCGATTGACCGGACTGTGGGATGCGGTACGCCACGACTTCTGGTCACAACTGCTCCCGCGCCATCGACCTACGTCGACGGCGAGGCGTGAGCGCGGGCCTCTCGACGGGTAGAGGTCCGCGACCCGGACAGATCATGTGCCACTCGGAGGGCCGCTGTATTGCCCCATGCCTGAATCAGCAGCGGTGCAGCGCCAAGAGCAGAGTGTCCAGGATCGGTGATCGCCGGGCGTCGGCGCGCAGGACCGCTGACACGGGGATGCGCAGTTTGGACTCGGCCAGCCGCAGCACCACCAGTCCCTCGGTGGTGCTCTCGGCGTACAGGACCGTCCACGCGTCGGGCCGGTTGATCAACTCCATCGTCGCCGTGTGATCGGGCGGGATCGGCGGTCCGAACGTGGGGCCGGTGGGCAGTTCGGCGAAGGCGTTGCGGATCACGGTGTGCAACAGCACCTGTTCCTGCTCCGGAGGCAGCAGCAGGGGATACGAACTCAGGTCCGCCAGGGTCACCGTGTCCTTGGACGCCAGCGGATGCGCGCTGGAGGTGGCGATGACGAGATCCTCGACCCAGAGTTGTTCCACCACGAGGCCCGGCTGGTCGACGCGGCCGCGGATCAGCGCCAGATCGCAGTCGCCGTCCGAGACCGCGGTGATGCGCTGGCGGAAGGGTTTGATCACGAACTCGATCTCCGCCTCCGGATGCGCGGCGCGCGCTCCCGCGATCGCCGACAGCGAGCGGGTGGCGAAGGACATATTCGCGGCCAGCCGGATGCGCGGCCCCACCGTCCGTACAGCGGCCCGGATCGCCGATTCCAGGCTCAGCATTTGTTTCGCCAAGGGAAGTAGCCGAGCGGTGGCGTCGGTGGGCACGACCGAGCGGGTCGAGCGCTCGAACAGTTGCACGCCGAGGTCGCGCTCGAGCCGGGAGATCTGGTGGCTGATCGCCGACTGCGAGATGAAGCACCGCGCCGCCGCGCCGCTGAAGCTGAGCTCCTCGCACACCGCGACGAAGTAGGTGAGCTGCCGAAGTTCCACAGCGACCTCCTATTAATTACGAATCGAGATAAGACTCATCTGAATTATGCGCCCACACACCTGAAATATCCGCCCTCCGGATCGCGGTTGGTAATGAGAGAAGGAGGCTGTCATGCAGTACGTGGAAGCGGGAATCGAAACCGCGGGTGTCGTCATTGTCGGATCGGGGTTCGGCGGGCTCGCCGCCGCCAAGCAGCTGGCCAAGTCGGGGGTGGACTATGTGCTGATCTCCAGCACGCCCGAGCATCTGTTCCAACCGCTGTTGTACCAGGTAGCGACCGGTGTGCTCGCATCGGATGAGATAGCGCCGCCGATCGCGGGCATTCTGCGCCGCCATCGCGAGGCGGACGTGCGCCTGGGCACGGTGGTCGACATCGATCCCGACCGGGCCGTCCTCACCTACGAGCACGAGGGTGAGCGCCACCGCATCCGTTACGGATCGCTGATCGCGGCCACCGGGGCCAGCCAGTCCTACTTCGGCCGGGACGATTTCGCCGAGAAGACCTTCTCGCTCAAGACCATCGAGGACGCGCGGCGGCTGCGCGCGCAGATCCAGCGCGTATTCACCGAAGCCGCGCGGGCCGACGAGCAGACCAGGCGCAGGCTGCTGAGCTTCGTCGTGGTCGGCGCGGGGGCGACCGGCGTCGAGGTGGCGGGCCAGCTGAAGGAACTGGCGAAACGGTATTACCACCAGGAGGTTTCGGTCACGCTCGTGGAGGGCGCGGGCGAGGTGCTCCCGCCGTTCGGGGGCGGGCTGTCGGAATACGCGAAGAAGTCGCTCACCCGCAGCGGCGTGGACGTGCTGCTCGGCACCTTCGTCACCGACATCGAGCACGGCAAGGTCACCGTCAAGGGTGCCGACGGCGTCGAGCACGGCATCGCGGCGGAGACGGTGGTCTGGTCGGCGGGCGTGCAGGCGGGCGGGTTCGCGAAGATCCTGGCCGAGGCCACGGGCGTGGCGACCGACCGGGCGGGCCGACTGCTGATCAACCCGGATCTCACCGTCGGCGGTTACGCCGACATCTACGCCATCGGCGACATGACCTCGCTCAACGGCTATCCCGGTCAGTCGCCGGTCGCCATGCAGGAGGGCAGGCACGCCGCCGACATCATCCGCCGCAAGAAGCGGCCCGGTACCCCGTTCACCTACTGGGACAAGGGCAGCATGGCGGTGATCAGCCGGTTCAGCGCCGTGACGAAGCTCAACGAGCGCATCACCTTCCGTGGCGTCGTGGCCTGGGTCATATGGCTCGCGGTGCACTTGTTCTATCTGGTCGGCTTCCGCAACCGCTTCGCCGCGGTCGCCTCGTGGTTGGTCGCGTTCATCGGCACCGGGCGTCCCGGTTTCGCCGAAGAGGAGACGACCGCGCCGACGGTACGCGCGTCGGCAAGCCGCGCGGCCTGAGTACTTCCCGCACCTGACGAATCGCGCTGCTTCCCGCCGGAAGCGGCGCGATGCTCGGTGTGCGGCGCACCGGCCGAAAACGGCGAGCCGCGCGACAAACCGCATGTCGGAAGCGTTTGCGATGCCGAGGGACGAACACGGTGGAACCGTTCGGTGAACGCTCGGTGTGATCGCCGTCTCGTTAACCCAACCGGCATCGCGGCGACACTTCGAGGTTGCTGAGGCGCATTGTCGGACTGGCTTCATCATGGATATGACTATTTCGTCCGTGTTGACAGCCCCGGCTCGAGCGACGGACTCCGGGGAGAGGCGGTCGCGCTACTCGCTGGTGGTCTCCTCCGACCGCGACCACCGTGTCGCCGCACAGCGCCTGCGCTACAACGTGTTCGCGAACGAGCCGGGCTTCCAGATACCGGACGCCGGAACCGGCCTGGACGCCGACCGATTCGACGAGCACTGCGACCACATGCTGGTGCGCGACGACGCCAGCGGCGAGTTCGTCGGCTGCTACCGGATGTTGCCGCCGGACAGAGTCGCCGCCGCGGGCGGGTACTACACGGCGACGGAATTCGATCTCGCCCAGCTGGATCCGGAGGGGATGCGGATCGTCGAGATGGGCCGCGCCTGCGTGGTGCCCGACCACCGCAACGGCTCGGTGCTCACGCTCATGTGGGCGGGCATCCTGCACTACATCCAGCTCACCGGCTACGAGTGGGTGATGGGCTGCGTATCGGTGCCGATGCGGGACACCCCGGCCGACCCGCCCGGGGTGAACGTGCGCGGCGTGCGCGACATGCTGCTGGGCAGGCACGCCTCCGCCCCGCAGCGCCGGGTGCACCCGTACAACCCGGTGATCGTCGACGGCAAGTCCCTGGACGAACTGACGCCGCCGTCCCGGCCGAAGCTGCCGCCGCTGGTGCGCGGGTACCTGCGGCTGGGCGCGGAGGTGTGCGGCGAGCCCGCTCACGATCCCGATTTCGCGGTCGCCGACTTCGTCGTGCTGCTCGGGTTGGACACCATCAACACCCGGTATCTCGACCGACTACAAGACGCGGCCGCGTCGCTCGACGGGGGACGGTGAGGAACGTGGTTTTCGACGCGCCGCCCGCTATATCCACCGCGCACGCATGGATGCCGTCGACCCCCTGCGGGCCCGGCTGCCTGGATTCGATCGACGGGGTCGGACCGGCGCGGGTTGCCGCCCGATTGGCCGGGGTCGCCGGACTGCTGCTCAGCTTCCCGGTCGCGAACGCGGTGACACCACGTGGCAAGCGCGTGCCGTTGCAGCGCGGCTACGCTCGCCTGCTGCTCGGTTGCCTGGGCCTGCGGCTGCGGATCGTCGACAATCGGGGGGTCGCGAACGGGCGCGGTGTCGTCGATGAGGGCGACGCCGCGGTCGCACGCGCGGGCTTCGGTACAGCGGGCCGTGGCGTGCTCGTCGTCACCGGGCACATCGGCTGGACCGACATCGTCGCTCTGGCCTCGGTGCAGCCCCTCGGCTTCGTGGCCCGCGCGGACATGGTGGACTGGCCGCTGATCGGCAAGCTCGCCAAGCTGATGCGGGTGATTCCGATCGAGCGCGAGAGCCTGCGGCAGCTGCCCGGCGTGGTGGCCGCGGTGGGAGCGCGGCTGGCCGGGGGCGAGCGGATCGGCGTCTTTCCCGAGGGCACCACTTGGTGCGGCCGCGCCTACGGCACCATGCGTCCGGCCCTGTTCCAAGCGGCCGTGGACACCGGTACCCCCGTGCAGCCGGTGCGATTGCGGTACCTGGACCGGCACGGCGTGCCGTGCACGGTGCCCGCGTTCGTCGGCGCCGACACCTTCTCCTCTTCCGCGCGGCGGGTGCTGCGGTCGCGCGGGATGGTCGCCGAGGTGGTGCTGGAACCGGTGCTGGAGCCCGGCACGGACCGGCGCGAGCTGGCCCGCCGCTGCGAGACCCTGGTCCGCGGTACCGCGGTGTCGCGCCGTGGCGCAGTCGAAGCCACCGAGTGGATCGAGGCCGGGCACACGCGGGTGCAGGATCCGTCGCTCGCGGTCGACGCCCCCGAGATACGCAGGCCACGACGCCGCCCGATGCTGCGCGCCCGCCGGAGCGCCGCCGCCGCGCAGTAGGCGACTCGGCAACTCGATGGCCGGGACGCCCTGGGCCGCGACACCTCTCTTCCCGAGATGCTGCCGCTGCTCTGCGAGCCGGGTCCCGCACTCGCGCCCATCCGGATCTACCGGTGCTGCGCCGTGCTCAGCCGGATGTGCCGGTAGCGCCTCGCGGCCACACACGGGGTGGCCGCGACGCGCTACCAGCGGACTACGGCCCCCGGTGTTCGGGCCACGCCATTGCCGAGACACTCGGTGGAGCCGCGTCAGGAGCTGACTTCCACACACTTTCCGGGGGCGAGCCTATGCCGGCCCGCCCCCGGAAACAGTGGAAGAACTCAGAAGCCGCTTCCGGTCGGCGGCCGGAACCCGTGGTGCCAACCCGGCCTGCCGTGGTCCCAGTCGTCGTGGCGGTCGCGGCCGCGGAACCAGTCGTCGTGACGTCCCCGGTCCCAGTCGTTGTGCCGCCCGTTGTTCCAGCCGTCGTGCCGGTGGCCGCCGTGGCCGTGCCCGGGGCGGCCGTGGGCCGCGTCGACCTGGTCGGCGGGCTCGAGCACGATCGGGTCGGCGAGCGCGGGCACCGCGACGGCGGTGAGCGGCATCAGGGCGAGTACGGACGCGGCGGCGGCGCGTGCCAGTACACGTCGCGTACGTCCATGGGTGCGTGGGTCCATCGGAACTTCCTCACTGATCGATTCGTCCGGTAGTCGACCGCCCGGCGTCCTGGTCCTGGATCCGGCTTCGCGAACGGACCGACCGACGATCAATACGTTGAACAACGTACCGCTATTCAGCGGCACATTCAATAGGTGAAAACCCTGAGATCCGGCCGGTCACATGGCATTCGCGGCCCCGCGCGGGCGCGCGAGCAGGGGGGAATAACCGGCTCACCGTCACGGCTATCCTTAACTGGTCATGAAGTCGGCTTTTTCGGGTCCGGTCAACGGTGCTGCGCCCCACACGGTCTACCTCGATCACGCGGCCACCACACCGATGCTGCCCGCGGCCATCGAGGCGATGACGGCTGCCCTGCGCACCACGGGCAATGCCTCATCCCTGCACGGCTCGGGGCGCGCTGCCCGGCGGCTGCTCGAGGAGGCGCGCGAGTCGATCGCCGCCGACCTGGGCGCCCGGCCCTCGGAGGTCATCTTCACCTCCGGCGGTACCGAGAGCGACAACCTTGCGGTGAAGGGCATCTTCTGGGCGCGCCGCGACGCCGATCCGCGCCGGAACCGGATCATCGCCAGTGCGATCGAGCACCACGCGGTGATCGATGCGGTGGAGTGGCTGCAGCGCCACGAGGGCGCCGAGGTCATCTGGCTTCCGGTGGACGCGGAAGGGATGGTCGCGCCCGGCGCGCTGCGCGCCGCGCTCGCCGCGCATCCCGAGGACGTCGCGCTGGTCACCGTCATGTGGGCGAACAACGAGGTCGGCGCCATCCAGCCGATCACCGAGCTGGCCGCCGTGGCAGCGGAATTCGGCGTACCGATGCACAGCGACGCGGTGCAGGCGGCGGCGCAGCTGTCCATCGACTTCGGCGCGAGCGGCCTTTCCGCGGCGAGCTTCGCCGGGCACAAGGTGGGCGGACCGCACGGCGCCGGGGTGCTGCTGCTCGGCAGGCAGGTGCCGTGCGTGCCGCTGCTGCACGGCGGCGGCCACGAGCGCGACCTGCGGTCGGGGACCTCGGACACCGCGGCCGCGATCGGGCTGGCCGCGGCGCTGCGCCAGACCGCGATCGAACTGCCCGCTCGCACCGCCGAACTCGTCGCCTTGCGGGACGCGTTGATCGACGGGATCCGCGCGACAGCGCCCGACGCGGTGCTCAACGGCCCGGCGGGCGAACGGCGTCTGCCCGGCAACGTGCACGTCACATTTCCCGGCTGCGAAGGGGATTCGCTGCTGATGCTGCTGGACGCGGCGGGGGTCGAATGCTCGACCGGTTCGGCGTGCACCGCGGGCGTCGCCACGCCCAGTCACGTGCTGATCGCCATGGGCGTCGAGCCCCGTCAGGCGCGCGGCTCGCTGCGCTTCTCGTTGGGGCACACCTCGACGCGCGCCGACGTGGACGCGGTGCTGAAAGTATTGCCGCAGGTAGTAGAGCGGGCCAAGGCCGCGGGCCTGGCCGGTGCGAAAGGAGGTGTCTGATGCGGGTACTCGCCGCGATGAGCGGTGGTGTGGATTCGGCCGTGGCGGCGGCGCGCGCCGTCGACGCCGGTCACGAGGTGGTCGGCGTGCATCTGGCGCTGTCGGCGACACCGGGCACGCTGCGCACCGGCTCGCGCGGCTGCTGCTCGAAGGAGGACGCCGGTGACGCCCGGCGCGCCGCCGACGTGCTGGGCATCCCGTTCTACGTCTGGGATTTCGCCGACCGCTTCAAAGAAGACGTCATCGATGATTTCGTCGCGGCCTACGCGGCGGGTGAGACGCCGAATCCGTGCCTGCGCTGCAACGAGAAGATCAAGTTCTCCGCGTTGGCCGACCGCGCGGTGGCGCTCGGCTTCGACGCCGTGGTCACCGGGCACTACGCGCGGCTCGAGGACGGCGTGCTGCGCCGCGCCGTCGACGCCGACAAGGACCAGTCCTATGTGCTGGCGGTGCTGACCGCACAGCAGCTTTCGCGCGCGATGTTCCCGGTGGGCGACACCCCCAAGCCGCGGATTCGCGCCGAGGCGGCCGAGCGCGGCCTGGCCGTCGCGAACAAGCCGGACAGCCACGACATCTGCTTCATCCCCTCCGGCGACACTCGCGCCTTCCTCGGCGCGAAGATCGGTATCCGGCCCGGCGCGGTCGTCGACGCCGACGGGCAGGTGCTCGGGCGGCACGAGGGCGTGCACGGGTTCACCATCGGCCAGCGCAAGGGATTGGGATTGCCGGGTCCGGCCGCCGACGGCAAGCCGCGGTACGTCACCGGCATCGATCCCGAGTCCGGCACGGTGCGCGTCGGTTCGGCCGAGGACCTGCGGGTCCGGACGATCGAGGCGGAACGCGCGATCTGGACCTCCGGGTCCGCGCTCGCGGGCCCGATCGAGTGCGTGGCGCAGGTGCGCGCCCACGGCGGCACCGCGCCCGCCGTCGCCGAGGCGGTGGGCGACGGACTGATCGTGCGGTTGCTGGAGCCGCTGACCGGCGTGGCGCGCGGCCAGGCCGTGGTGCTGTACCGTCCGGATCCCGAAGGCGACGAGGTGCTCGGAAGCGGCACCATCTGCGGCACCGTGCGGGAAACGGTCGCGAGCGAAGCAGGGGCCGAGGCCACGCGGTGATCCGGCCCGCGCGGCGCGGCCTCCGGCACCGTCCTTCTCCAGCCCGTGGCGGTGTGGAGACCGAAGACCTTGGTAGGACGGTGCGTCCCGTAATGGCGGAATCGAACGGACGGAGTGCGGCAGCGGTGGACGAGACCGGCACGGATGACGGGGCGCAAGACGGCGGAACGGACGTGGCGACCGAGCCGGTACGCCTGCCGGGCGGAATCGCCACCGGGGTGGGCTCCTGGCCGGGTGCGGACCCGCGCGAGGCGGCCGCGACCATCGTCGGCGAACTCGGAGACCTGCCGCACCTGGTGGAATTGCCTGCTCGCGGTGCGGGCGCGGACCTGCTCGGCCGGGCGTCGGCGCTGCTGGTCGACTTGAGATTCGACACGACGTCCCGGGGTTACCGGCTCGCGCCGCGACCGGGCGCGGTCTCACGGCGAGCCCACGACCTGCTGCGCACCGATCTCGACGCGCTCGAGGAAGCGTGGGAGAACGCCGGTCTGACTGGTCGCGGCCGTCCGGTGAAGGTGCAGTCGGCGGGCCCGCTGACCTTGGCCGCGCAGGTCGAATTGCCCGGCGGTCATCGCGTGCTCACCGATCCCGGCGCGGTGCGCGACCTCGCGGAATCGCTGGCCGAGGGGCTGGCGCAGCACGTGGCGGAGGTGCGCAAACGGCTCGGCGCGCAGGTCGTCCTGCAACTGGACGAACCGTCGCTGACCGCGGTGCTCGACGGCTCGCTGCGCGGAGTGAGCGTGCTGAACACCGTGCGCGCGCTGCCCGAACCCGAAGCGCTGGCCCTGCTGGACACGGTGATCACCGCCCAATCCGCGCCGGTGCTGGTGCACAGCTGCGCCGAGCCGCCCGCGCTCGGCCTCGTGCGCCGCAGCGCCGCCGCCGCGATCGGCTTCGACCTGAGCACGATCGGCACCGGGCAACTCGACGAGGTCGGGGAGACCCTCGAAGCGGGTAAACAGCTCGTGCTCGGTGTCGTCCCGACCGAGGTACCGGCCACCGCGGTCACCTGGCGAACCTTCGCCGAGCCGGGCGTCCGGCTGATCGATCGGCTCGGCTTCCCCCGCCGGACGCTGGCGCAACGGGTGGCGGTCAGTCCGTCCTGCGGTCTAGCGGGCGTCTCGCTGGACTGGAGCCGGCGCGCGCTGCGGCTGGCGACGGACATCGCGCGCGCGTACGCCGAGGAGCCGGAAGAGCTCTCGTTCTCCTGACCTTCTCGCGGGGCCACGAACCGTTGCGTGGACCGAACACATTCAGGCGCGGAATCACGGGCGGTCGTGGGCTCCCGCACGGGAATCCGCAGTGCTGGTGGTGAACTACGGTACGAGTGATGTTCGGGCCGGCCATCTACTCGGGCGGCTATGAACTTCTCACCGACGGGGCCATGGATTACTGCGAGAGCGCTGCACGCGAAGGGGCATTCCGAGCGGCTCAAAGTTTCCAGATCACCGGCGCCGGCATCATGTTGGTCGCCGGGCTCGTCCTGCCGGGCATGCCGCGCGCGGACGGTGCCGCATCCTCGCGACGCGGGACTCGTACCAGGGAAACGGACCGGCCGGAATTCGTGCCCGCGGGTGCGGCGACGTGCGCGAACGTCGCGCTGCGGTGTCGGTGGCCTCCGCTAATGTGCGTTGGGTGAGTGACAGCGACAGCGCGGCGGCCCCGGCGACGGCACAGCAGCGGGTGGAGTGGCAGCGACTCGCGGACGAGGTGCGTGAGCATCAGTTCCGCTACTACGTCCGGGACGCGCCGATCATCTCCGACGGTGAGTTCGACGCGCTGGTGCGGCGGTTGCAGGCCATGGAGGACGAACATCCGGACCTGCGCACGCCGGATTCACCGACCCAGCTCGTCGGCGGCGGCTTCGCGACCGACTTCACCGCCGTCGACCACCTCGAGCGGATGCTGTCGTTGGACAACGTGTTCGACGTCGACGAGCTGCGCGCCTGGGCCGCGCGGGTGGAGGCGGAGACCGGGCCGGACCTGCACTACCTGTGCGAGGTGAAGATCGACGGCGTCGCGCTGAATCTGGTCTATCAGAACGGGCGGTTGGTCCGCGGCGCCACCCGAGGCGACGGACGCACCGGCGAAGACGTGACGCTCAACGCGCGCACCATCGACGACATCCCCGGCGAGCTGACCCCCAGCGAGGAATTCCCGATCCCGCAGGTGCTGGAGGTCCGCGGCGAGGTGTACTTCCGGCTGGAGGATTTCGAGACGCTCAACGCCGCCATCGTGGCCGAGGGCAAGCCGCCCTACGCCAACCCGCGCAACACCGCGGCCGGGTCGCTGCGGCAGAAGGATCCGTCGGTCACCGCGCGGCGCAGGCTACGGATGATCTGCCACGGCTTCGGCCGGATCGACGGCTACATGCCGACCTCGCAGTACGAGGCGTACCGCGCGCTCGCCGCGTGGGGTCTGCCGGTGTCCGAGCACACCAGGCGGGTGCGGGGCATCGACGCGGTGATCGGACGGGTCGCCTACTGGGGCGAGCATCGGCACGACATCGAGCACGAGATCGACGGCCAGGTGATCAAGGTCGACGAGACCGCGCTGCAACGCCGCCTCGGCTCCACCTCACGCGCTCCGCGCTGGGCGATCGCCTACAAGTACCCGCCCGAGGAGGCGACGACCAAGCTGCTGGACATCCAGGTGAACGTCGGCCGCACCGGCCGGGTGACGCCGTTCGCGGTGATGGAGCCGGTGTCCGTCGCGGGATCCACGGTCGCGCTGGCCACCCTGCACAACGCCGCCGAGGTCAAGCGCAAGGGCGTGCTGATCGGCGACACGGTCACCATCCGCAAGGCGGGCGACGTGATCCCCGAGGTGCTGGGGCCGGTGGTGGACGCGCGTCCCGAAGACGCGCGCGAATTCGTCATGCCGACGCACTGCCCCGAATGCGGCACCGAACTGCGCCCGGAGAAGGAGGGCGACGCCGACATCCGCTGCCCGAACCAGCAGTTCTGCCCGGCGCAGCTGCGCGAGCGCGTGTATCACGTGGCCGGCCGCGGCGCATTCGACATCGAGGCCCTCGGGTACGAAGGCGCGATCGATCTGCTGAAGTCCGGCGCCATCACAGACGAGGGCGACCTGTTCGACCTGGACGAGGCGACGCTGCTGACCACCTCCCTCTACGCCAACAAGAACGGCAGCCTCTCCGCCAACGGCAAGCGGCTGCTGGAGAACCTGGCCGTGGCCAAGGACCGAGCTTTGTGGCGGGTGCTGGTCGGCCTGTCCATCCGGCACGTCGGGCCCACCGCGGCGCGGGCGCTGGCCGCCGAATTCGGCAGCCTGGACCGTATCGAGCAGGCGTCGGGAGAAGAACTGGCCGCGGCCGACGGTGTGGGCCCGACCATCGCGGCAGCGGTGGCGGAGTGGTTCACGGTGGACTGGCACCGTGCCGTGGTGGCGAAGTGGCGGGCAGCGGGTGTGCGGATGGAGGACGAACGCGACGAATCCATCGAGCGCAACCTGGAGGGCCTGTCCATCGTGGTGACCGGCTCGTTGCAGGGCTTCACCCGCGACGGCGCCAAGGAGGCGATCCTGATGCGCGGCGGCAAGGCCGCGAGCTCGGTGTCGAAGAAGACCGCGTTCGTGGTGATCGGTGACGCGCCCGGATCCAAGGCCACCAAAGCGGAGGAACTCGGTGTGCCGATCCTCGACGAGGAGGGGTTCCGGCGGCTGCTGGAGGGCGGCCCCGTAGCGGTCGCGCCGGAGACGGTCGCGGAGGATGCCGAAGCCGAGGAGTGATCGGCGCTTGACCTGAAGGACCGTTGAGGTATGAGGATCGACTGGTAGGCGACTACCAGGAGGTCCATCATGTCTCGTCCTACCGCACTGGTCACCGGCGCGTCGGCCGGATTCGGCGCGGCGCTCGCGCGGGCGTTGATCGAACAGGGGTGGCAGGTGCTGGGGACCGCGCGTCGATCCGACCGGTTGACGCGGATGGCCGCCGAACTCGGACCGGAGTTCCGCGCGATCCCCGGTGACGTCACCGATCCCGCGGATCGCGCGCGGCTGGCGGATGCCGCGCGCGGTGCGGGAGAACTCGGCTTGGTCGTGAACAACGCCAGCCGCCTCGGGCCGAGTCCGCTGCCTCGCCTGGCGGACTATCCGCTCGATGAATTCGAGCGTGTACTTCGCACGAATGTGCTTTCGCCACTGGCGATTCTGCGGTTCACACTGCCCCTGCTGGGCGCAGGCGGCGCCGTGGTGAACATCAGTTCCGACGCCGCGTCGGAGCCGTATCCCGAATGGGGCGGATACGGGTCGTCGAAGGCGGCGCTCGACCAGCTCACCGCGATCCTCGGCGCGGAGCATCCGGACCTGTCGATCTACGCGTTCGACCCGGGTGACATGCGCACCGAGATGCATCAGGCGGCGTTTCCCGGCGCCGACATCTCCGACCGGCCGGAGCCGGCGACGGTGGTGCCCGCGCTGCTGCGGCTGCTCGCGGAGAGACCCAGGAGCGGGCGGTATGTCGCAGCGGATTTCGTGGCCGGACGGGCGTCATGACGGTGCGCGCCACCCTGCCGTCCTTCGACTTGTCCCCGGAACGCAATGCCGCCGTCCCGCCCGAGGCGCGGGGGATCGCGCGCGACGACGTCCGCCTGCTCGTCGCCGATGGGGAACTGACCCACTGCATGTTCCGTGAGCTACCGGACCGGCTGCGCCCCGGCGATCTCGTGGTGGTGAACAACTCGGCGACCATGTCGTCGGCAATCGACGCCGGGTTGGAGGGTGCGCCGGTGGTGCTGCACTTCTCCACCTGGCTGGACGACGGGCGCTGGGTGATCGAGGTCCGGACGAGGCAGCGCACTCCCTATCCGGCGCAGCGGCTCTCATCCGGGACCGTGCTGCGATTACCGGGCGCCACGGCGACGCTGCGCACGCCTTGGCTGCCCGGTGGACGACGTCTCTGGAGCGCGGACGTCACCACCGACGTGCCTCGGTTACTGGCCGCGCACGGCAGGCCGATCACGTATTCGTATGTGCCGCAGCGATGGTCGGCCTCCTATTACTCGACGGTCTTCGGCCGGGTGCCGGGCAGCGCGGAAATGCCCAGTGCGGCACGCCCCTTCACCGAGCGTCTGGTATCGGATCTGATCGCCGCGGGTGTCGCTCTCGTGCCGATCACCCTGCACACCGGCGTCTCCTCGCCGGAGGCGGGGGAACCGCCGAGCCCCGAGCGTTTCGTCGTGCCGCCCGCTACTGCGCGGCTGGTGAATGCCGCGAAAGCCGCGGGCGGACGCGTGGTCGCGGTCGGTACGACGGTGACGCGGGCGCTGGAAACCGCGGCCGACCCCTCGGGCCTGGTGCACGCCTCGCGTGGATGGACGGACGTGGTGCTCGGCGTGGAACGCCCGGCCCGGGTGGTGGACGGCCTGATCACGGGCTGGCACGCGCCCGGCGCGTCACACCTGGATCTCCTGGTCGCGGTGGCGGGGGAGGAAACCGTCGCCGCCGCCTACACCGCGGCCGTGGACACCGGCTATCTGTGGCACGAGTTCGGAGACAGCGCGCTGCTGTTCGGCCCGGGCGGCCGACTCAGCTGACCGTGACCGTCGCGCCCAGCTGACCCGCGATGTCGAATCGTCCACAGCGGCCGCTGCTCAGGTCGAGCTTCTGGGTGATCAGCTTGCCGCGGCGATTCTTGAACGTCGCTTCGGCGGACACATCGGCGCTCGCGGTCGAGCACACTTTCGACACCACGCCGGGCGGGTCGTAGCTGACCGTCCCCCCGCCCTGGCAGGTATTCGTGCTGTCGGCCAGGAATACGCGCGCGGAGCCCTCCGGGCACGGCGCGTCCGCCACCGCTTCCGGCGCCACGACCAGCGTGCCCAGCGCGAGCGCGGCGATCACCGAGCTACCAACCACAAGACGACGAACCGTCGGTTCCATCGATACCCTCATCCCATCGAACATTCCGGCAGTACGCCGCGAAACCACCGCAGCGTGCAGGCATGCTAACCCGCTATCACCGGGCTTGTCCCGGCGACCGATGCGCGGCTACCGCGAGTCCAGGGGGCGTTGACGGCGCTCGTCGTGCCGAGTTGTGCCGGGACATAGCAGCTCTCGGCAACAGCCGGTCGAGGTCCGGCGAGGAGCCGATCGAAGGCCCGTTTCCCGGCCGAGGCGACCCTCACGAGAACTGCTCGGTCGTCCCTGTCGACGTGCACAAAGCGCGCTGCGCGGTGGCGGAAACGTCGTCGCGGAGGGAGGAGCGGGACACGCCGGCGATCCTGGCCACCTTGTCGAGGCTCAGCTGCTCTGTGGGGGCCTCCCGTGACCGCTGCGCGACCGCGTCGAGAATACTCCGCCTGGTCTGCCGGGTGTCGACACCGAACGAGTCGAAGCCGTCACCGATGAGTGAGCCGGCGCAGACGGCGGTGCGTGCGCCCGGCCCGGCGGCCTGCTCGCGCGCGGCAGGCGTTCGGCGCGGATCGCGGCGCCGACGGGGTGATGTCGCCTCCCACGGGAGCGGACGGAAGTATGGCGGTATGCTGCGCAGTTTTCAGGTGACCAATCACAGATCGCTGGCCGATGAGCAGGAGTTGCGGCTCACCAAGGGGAGCGGGCCGGTGGCCGTGCCGGTGACCGCTGTGCACGGCGGTGCGGCTGCGGGCAAGACGAATCTGATCGATGCGCTCGGCCATATGCGTGACGCGGTGCTGCACTCGGTGACAGGGTGGGATCCCTACGCGGGTCCGGTGCGTGCCCCGCATCTCGGATTCCCGGAGCGGCCCTCGGAATTCGTGGCGGCGTTCGTCGCCGAAGGCGTGCCGTATACCTATGGTTTCCGGCTGGACAACGCCGACGTGACGGCCGAATGGCTGCACACCCACCCGCGCTCGCGCAAGCGAATCGTGTTCGAGCGCAGCGGGGAACAGATCAAGATCGGCCCGATGTTCGAAGCGGCGCGGTACGGGATCGCCGCGCTGGCTCCGCTGGTCCGTCCGAACGCCCTGCTGCTCAGCCTCGCAGGTCAGATGTACTCCGACGCGCTGGTACCCGCCTACCGATGGTTCGAGTCCATGCTCGAGGTGCAGCGCGGTCCCGCCGAACCCGACGCCATCGCCCACCGGCTGGGCAGCCACATCTCCCGCTCCCCGGACAACGCGGTGCGGCTGCTGATGCTGCTGCGTACGGCCGAGCTGGGCATCACCGATCTGCTCGTCGCCGAGCCCGACCCCCGGTACGCCGATTACCTGCGTGAACTGGACGCCGACATCATCGGCCTCGGCAAACAGATCGATCTGTGCGCCACCTCGCCCGGCTATGCCGACCAATTGCTGCGCGACAACGGCCTGACCGCCGTGCTGCTGGAGCGCGAGCTGACCAACCTGAAGGCCGCGCGCGACGCCCTGTACGCGCGGATGGTGGCACGACGCGGTGTCGGCCTGAGCCTCGTGCACGACGGCATCGACACCCCGTTCGGGATCGGCGACGAATCCTCCGCCACGCTGTCGTTGCTGCGGGTGCTGCCCGCCATGCTCGACGCGCTGGACGCGGGCCGCGTGCTCGCCGTCGACGACATCGGCGCGTGCCTGTCGGCCGAGGAGACCGATCGGTTGATCCAGCTGTTCCAGAACCCGGAGACGAATGCCCGTGGCGCTCAACTGATCTTCACCACCGACAACCGGATGCTGATCGATCGGGGCAACGGGCGCTCGCAACGCACCCGCATGTCGGTCTGGCAGGTCCGGCGCACCGGCCGGGGCACCAGCGAGCTCGCCCCGGTGTGACGCGCGCCTAGCATGGGGACATGCTGGAGTTCGTCGCGCTGGTGACCCTGACCGCGGTGCTCGTGTCGCTGATCGTGTTCGTGATCCGCGGCAGGCGGGGCTATCGACCGGCGAACCCGGAGGAGGGGACCCTCTACATCACCGGTGTGAGCCCGCGCCCCGATGCTCCCGGCGAGCAGTACGTGACCATCACCGGGAACCTGACCGGTCCTTCGGTCTCCGGAAAGGTCGTGTACGGCCGCTTCGTGTGGGACACGAGTTCCTGGCCGGAGACCGGCGATCTGCTCCCCGTCGTCTATCCGCCGGGCAAGCCCGATCGCTGGCAGATCGCGCGGTCCGGCTGAGCGTCCTCCGCGCACCGAGGCCACGCCGCACTCGGGGCCGCGCGGTCGTGCGAGGTGGACGTGCCGCAGCCCGCGTGATGCGACGGGAGATACCGGCTACGGATCCGCGGGACGCCGATGCGGCCCGGCGGGAGGGGTACGCCGCAGTCGAGTCGCTACGACAGCCAGGTGGCGACCGGTGAGCACACGGCGGCGCGGATGGCTGGGTCCCACGACGATGGCGGCGGCCGTCCTTCTCGCCCTGACCGGGTATGGCAGCGACGAAGCGGACTCACCGAGTCCGGAGTGCCGGGCATCGCGGAGTCGACGGGCAGGGTGCCGCCGCGGTGCTCGTGGCGTACCACCTCGCAGGAGGACGGACGTGCCGTAGCCCACGTCATGGTCGATGGCATCATGCCGGGTATGGATGTGCGGGACGCGGGCGTCGTCGTCCGGGAGGCGCGGCCGGACGAGTACGACGCGGTCGGCGAGCTGACGGTGGAGGTCTACGTCGGGGAGGGCTTCGTGGAGGCGGGCAGCTGGTACGCGGGCGAGCTGGCCGACACCGCCCGCCGTGCCGGCTCGGCCCGGATCCTGGTCGCCACGCACGCGGGCCGGATCGTCGGTTCGCTCACGGTCGCACCGGCGGGCAATCCGTACGCGGAGATCGCGCTGCCGGGTGAACTGGAGTTCCGCATGCTCGCCGTCGCGAAGTCCGCGCGCGGAGTCGGCGCGGGAACGGCATTGGTGCGCACGGTGATCGATCAGGCTCGCGCGGAAGGCCGCGCCGCGGTCGCCCTCACCACCATGCCCGCCATGGTCGACGCCCGCCGGATATACGACCGCTTCGGCTTCCGCCCCGTGCCGATCCGCAACTGGCGGACCAGCGCGGGGGAGTTGCTGCACGTGCTGCGGCTACCGCTCGACCCTTCCAGCGAATCCGTCTGAAGATTTATCGAGTTTCCGCGGGGGTGCGGGCCACGGCGTTCGCCCGAAAGCGCTCGGCCGTGTCGGGCAGCGGCTGCGCTCTCCGGCGTGCCGTCCGGCGGAACGAAACCCGCGGCGCCGCTGCGGAATCAGCCGAGGACGGTGGCGACGATCCCGGACAGGTAACCCAGCCGGGCCACCTCGGAGGGCCGGAAGTCGGGGCCGCCCGGCCGGCCGAGCAGCAGCACCTTGCCGGTGTTGCCGAGCGGGGCGGCGGCCAGTTTGGTGTCCATGTCGCGCCAGATCTCCGGCACCCAGTCGGCTTCGGGATCGAGCACCGATGGCTTCTCCAGCGGCATCCATGGCGCCGAACCGGCTTGCGTCTGCGGCGCACTCGGGCTGCCCACCACCCGATAGGCGCCCTGCGGCCCGATGTCGATGATGGTGCTCCAGCCCACCCGCAGCACCCGCGGCACACCGTCCACCAGCACTTGCATCCGGTCGTCGCGAGCACTGGCGACCTGATCGATGAGTTCGAGCTCACGGTGGGTGTCGAGTACGCCGGAGTACGGGCGGATCGAGTCCACGTGCACGTCGCCGATCGATTCGGCGGCGGTGATGAGGGTGTCGGGGAGCGCTCCGGAGGGCACCTCGACGACCAGATCGTCGACGGCATAGCCGGCGCCGCGCTCGACCACATCCAGGGAGAGGATGTCGGCGCCGACGGAGCCGAGTGCGAGAGCGAGAGAGCCGAGGCTTCCCGGTCGATCCGGAAGTTGCACGCGGAGCAGATACGACACGTGCGTTTCCTTTCTTAGAGCGGCCGAGGCTCTGAACGAATACCCGGGTCACGCAATACTTACACCCCTTAGGGCCGGTTATCGAGTCGAAGACCGTCCAGTGACGCACGCCACTCGGCGAATTCGCGCCAAAGCGGCGTGTCGGGCTAGTCGGAGCGGACGTGTCGCGGGCGGGAAGCGGGCGCGGGACGCCGCCCGCGCCGCCGCGCCGACGAAGCGCGGGTGCCGGATGGTGACCTGGTCGCCGGTGGCTAGGCTGTGTGGGTTGAGCACAGTCGATAGTTGATACCGAAGCCGAAAGGGGTCCCGCGGTGCCCGCCATCTCCCGCGACGAGGTCGCACACCTCGCCCGGCTGTCCCGGCTCGCGCTGTCCGATGCCGAACTGGATCAGTTCGCCGGACAGCTGGATTCGATCTTGAGCCACGTGCGGACCATCTCCGAGGTCGCCGCCGCCGACGTCCCGGCCACGGCGTCGCCGAACCCGGCGACCAACGTGACCCGGCCCGACGAGGTGGTGCCCGGCCTGACCCCGCGCGAGGCGCTGTCCGGCGCGCCCGCGGTGGAAGAGCAGCGGTTCATGGTGCCGCAGATCCTGGGAGAGGGCGAATGAACGCAGCATCGCATCGCGACTCCATGGGTGGCGGTGGCCGGGGGACGGGTGGGTCCGACCTGACCACGCTGTCCGCGGCCGAGCTGGCCGACAAGATCCACGGCCGCGAGCTGTCGTCGGTGGAGGTCACCCGGGCGCACCTGGACCGGATCGCCGAGGTCGACGGCGAGTACCACGCCTTCCTGCACGTCGCGGGGGAGCAGGCGCTCGAGGCCGCGGCCGCGGTGGACGCCGCGATCGGTTCGGGCGCCGCGCCCGCCTCGCCGCTGGCCGGAGTTCCCTTGGCGCTCAAGGACGTGTTCACCACCACGGACATGCCGACCACCTGTGCGTCGAAGATCCTCGAGGGCTGGGTCTCGCCCTACGACGCGACGGTCACCAGGCGGCTGCGCGAGGCGGGCATCCCGATCCTCGGCAAGACCAACATGGACGAGTTCGCCATGGGCTCCTCCACCGAGAACTCCGCCTACGGCCCGACCCGCAACCCATGGGACACCACCCGCATCCCGGGCGGTTCGGGCGGCGGCTCCGCGGCGGCGCTGGCCTCCAACCAGGCGCCGCTGGCCATCGGCACCGACACCGGCGGGTCGATCCGCCAGCCCGCGGCCGTCACCGCCACCGTCGGGACCAAGCCGACCTACGGCACGGTGTCGCGATTCGGCCTTGTCGCGTGCGCGTCGTCGCTGGACCAGGGCGGTCCGTGCGGCCGGACGGTGCTCGACACCGCGCTGCTGCACGAGGTGATCGCCGGATACGACCCGCGCGACTCCACCTCGCGCGACGTGCCGGTGCCGCCGGTGGTGGCCGCCGCCCGCGCGGGAGCGCAGGGCGATCTGCGCGGCGTCAAGGTCGGTGTGGTGAAGGAACTGCACTCCGACAGCTACCAGCCCGGCGTGCTCGCCTCCTTCGACGCCGCCGTGGCGGTGCTGAAGGATCTCGGCGCCGAGGTGGTAGAAGTGTCCTGCCCGCACTTCGAGTACGCGCTGTCGTCCTACTACCTGGTGATGCCGTCGGAGGTGTCGTCCAATCTCGCGCGGTTCGACGCCATGCGCTACGGCCTGCGCGTCGCCGACGACGGGCAGCACAGCGCCGAGCAGGTCATGGCGGCCACGCGCGCGGCCGGTTTCGGCCCGGAGGTCAAGCGGCGCATCATGATCGGCACCTACGCGCTGTCGGCGGGCTACTACGACGCCTACTACGGCCAGGCGCTCAAGGTGCGCACCCTCATCGCCCGCGACTTCGACCGGGCCTACGAGCAGGTCGACGTGCTCGTCTCGCCGACCAGCCCGTTCACTCCGTGGAAGCTGGGCGAGAAGGTCGACGATCCGCTGGCCATGTACCTGTCGGACCTGTGCACGCTGCCGACCAACTTGGCGGGTCATCCCGCGATGTCGGTCCCCTCCGGTCTGAGCAAGGACGACGGCATGCCCGTCGGCCTCCAGATCATGGCGCCCGCCCTCGCCGACGACCGCCTCTACCGGGTGGGCGCGGCCTACGAGGCCGCCCGCGGCCCGATCGCCTGACGTTCTTCGCGGGAGCCGCTCGATCCCCGCACGGGTTGTGCGGAAACCGAGCGGCTCCGCGAATCGCTATGCGGGCCAGGTGAATTCGGGGTCCTCGGCGTAGTCGCGGCGGCGTTGATCCAATGCGAGCGTGACCATGTGGTGTGCGCCAGGCCCGATGATCTTGCGTAGCGGGGGATTCGGCATGTCCACCAATGCGATCAGGCCTGCCGCGCCGACTTCGGGCGGAGCTTCGGTCCACTCGGGTCCATCTTCCGGCGCGGATTCCGCTGTGGGCGATACCGGTTCGTTCGCCTCCGGCGCTCCGGTGGACAGGTCCGCGCTGCCCTGGGTGGCTGCCGGGTAGTCCGGCATGCCGAGGACGGCGGCGCGCAGCTGCGCGTAGGCGGGGATGGCGGAGGCGAACCGCATGCTCGACTTGGCCCACTCGGTGTCGAAGCCGCCCAACTGTGCGAGCGTGACCCGGATGCCGAAAGGGCGCAATTCGTCGGCGAGCGCGGCGCTGAATCCCTCCAGGGCCCACTTGCTCGCGTTGTAGAGGCCGAACAGGGGCAGGCTGCCCACGGCGCCGACGGTGGAGATCTGCACGATGTGCCCGGAGCCCTGCGCCCGCAGGTGCGGCACGGCGGCTTGGGAAACCCAGAGGGCTCCGAAGAAATTGGTCTCCATCTGGTCGCGGATCTGTGCTTCGGTCAGTTCCTCGACGGCGCCGACCAGACCGTAGCCCGCGTTGTTCACGATTACATCGATCGTGCCCAGCGCCGCGAACGCTTCGCCCACGGTGGCGAGGACGCTCTCGCGGTCGCGAACGTCCAAGGGCAGCACGGTCAGGCGGTCGTCGGCGAGAGCCGCGAGGGACTCGGTATTCCGCGCGGTCGCGACGACGCGATCGCCCTGCGCGAGAGCGGCCGTCGTGAATGCGCGGCCGAGTCCCCGGCTTGCGCCGGTGATGAACCAGGTTCTGGTCACGGGAGATCCTTTCGTCACGAGACGCTCCGTCTCGTTGGATACCGTGCCAATGTCGGTCCGCTCTGTCAAGACGAGACGTTTCGTCTCGTCTTCTGTTACGGTGGCGGCATGCCCGACACCCCCACTGCCGCGCGCCGCAGCGAGCGTGCCCGCGCTGCCATACTCGCCGCGACAGCCGAGCTGATCCACGAGGTGTCCTACGCGAAGTTGAGCATCGAGGCCATCGCGGCCCGCGCGGGGGTCGGCAAGCAGACGATCTACCGCTGGTGGCCGTCGAAGGGCGCTGTCGTATTCGATGCCATGCTCGAATCCGATTCGGGCCCAACGGGTCTCGTGCTACCCGACACCGGCGACATCGCCGCGGACCTGCGCCCGTTGCTGCGCGGTTCGGTCGTCGCGCTGACCGATCCCGGGTTCGAATCCTTCCTCCGCGCGATGTACATCGAGATCCAGCAGGATGCCGAATTGGCGGTCGCCTATCGCGAGCGCCTGCTGTTGCCCCAGCGCGCCGCTGTAGCCGACCGGCTGGCCGCCGCCGTCGCCGCCGGGCAACTGCGCGCGGGCCTGGATCTCGAGCTCGCCGTCGATCTGCTGCTCGGTCCGACGCAGATGCGGTGGTCGCTGGGGCTCGGCGGGCTCACCGAGGCATATGCCGACGCCGCGCTCGAGGCGGCGCTGGCCTATCTGCGCGGGTGAAGCCGCTCGGCAGGCCGCTCATGCGTTCGCTTCGACGCCTTCCGGTCGATTGCGCTCAGGAGGCCCGCAGCGATTCCGCCTGCTTCTGGACGCCGTCGGTCATGGCCTCGAAACCGCGCCGCAGGTTCTTGCCGAGTAGCGCGACGACCACGGGATGCAGCCATCCGCCGAGTTCGAAGTGCGACTCGTAGCGGGTGCGACCGTCCGGGAGCGGCGTCACCGTGTGCGAGCGCAGGCTGTGCAGCGCGCCGGGAGGCACCGGGTTCATCGAGTAGCTGAGCTCCCGGCCCTGCGTGTGCGAACGAATCCATTCCCGCTGCTTGCGCGGGCTCGAACCCGAGATCCGGACGAGCATGTCGATCGGCTCGCCGGGCACCAGCGAACTGCGGCACTCGGTGACGAAGGGATTCCACTCGCCGTAGCGGGGGAAGTCGGTGATCACCTGCCACACCAGTTCGGCGGGGGCGTCGATGTCGGCGGCGAGATCGATGACGAAGGCCATGCGGAAATTAGAACATGTTCTATGAGGGTCCCGCGCGGGCGCCGCGCCGAACGGCTCAGCAGGAACCCATGGCGGTGCCCTGATCGATGCCGTAACGGTGGCCGTGGCCCGGCGGAGCGTGTAACGCGCCCAGCAGATCGGCGGTCGTCTGCGCGAAGCTGATCACCGGAAGCCACTGCGGAACCGGGGCGTCGACGCGTGCCCCGGCGAGGTCGGGCGCGCGCCACAGCTGCGCGAGCGACCAGTGGATCACCGGGTCGGAGCTGTTCGCCAGCACTGTCGCGCCGCCACGGTGGACGCGGTTGGCGGGAGGTCCGGCCCACAGCGCCGCGCAGGTCCGGCCGTCCTGCTCGGTGTCGCCGGCGAAGACGGCATTGCCGCCGAGTGCCCCCAGGCTCTGCCCGTACAGGTACAGCTTCGGCGGGTGTGCCAGTTCCCGGATATGGCGTTCCACGGCGGTGAACAGCGTGCGGGCGGCGGTGACGGCCGCGTCTCGGCCGAACACGAACGTCGCCCAGCTCGGGAGATAGGAGTACTGCAGCCCGACCAGCGCCACGTCGCCGTCGAAGCGCTGATCGAAGCCCGCCACGGCGTTCGCGTCGATCCAGCCCGATCCGGTGGGTACCGTGACGACCAGGTGGGAGCGCGTGAAGCCGCCCGAGCGCTCCAGCTCCCGGATCGCCAGGGCGACGCGAGTGTCCAGGTCGGGCGCCGAGGCCACCCCGATGTAGACCCGCACGGCTCGAGCCGGCGGATCGCTGACGAACTTCCGGCCCTCGGCGCCCAGCGACGTCCAGCTCACCGCGGATTCGGCGCTACCGGACCCGGAGTGCGCAACCGGGCGCACCAGAGCGGGATCCAGCTCGGCGTTGGCCCGCGCGTACACCGACTCCCGCCATCCGACCATCGCGGGTACGCCGACGAGATACAGCAGAACCGCGACGACGGCGGCCAGCGAGACACCCCGCGCCCAGCCCAGTCTCCGCGCTGCCCAGGCGATCGAGCGGGTGGCGCAGGCGAACAGTCCGATGATCAACGCGGCGCCGAGCGCACACCGCACCCAGTAGCCCGTGCCGATCGGCGGCGTGTTCATCGCGGCGCGAAGCCGGTTCTGCCAGTGCCCCGCGTTCGCCGTCGCGCCCGCCACCAGCACCACCGTCGCGATCAGCAACGGCACTCGTGCCCATCCCTGGCGCTCGTTGATGTCGAATCCGCAGCGCCGCAGGGTGATCCGCAGTAGCCCGGCCACGCCGAGAGCGAGCGCCGCGAGGAGCCCGGTCAGCACGGCTTGCGCGCTCGGCGTGCGAGGAAGCAGTCCGGGCGCCAGCGAGGCCAGGACACCGGTCCCGATGCCGAGCGTCGTGCCGATCCGCGGCGGCACGACCCGGCGGACCCCGGCGGCGAACCACGGGCGGCGATCCGAGAACTCCGGGACGGGCCAGGTCATGGCTGTACCGTGCCCGTGGCGTACGACATGCCCGCCGCGGGTATCGGGCCTCGCCGCCGGTTGCGCATGACGAGAACCGCCGTCAGCCCGGCGATCCCGGCGCCGAGCACGCCCAGGAGCTGCCAACTCGTCGTCGAATCGGCATCCGCCGCGCCGAGCAGGGGCTCGACCACGGGCGCGCCGTAGTCCTGCCTGCGCGAGTTCAGATCGACGGCGGTGTTCGCGATCGATGCCATCGCATCGCAGCGGGCGCGGGAGAACGAGTCGACGCGGGCCGCGCAGGCCTGGTGCATCTGCCGGTCCAGCGTCGCGTCCAAGGCTTGCCGCGCCCACGGGCCCAGCGGTTCGCCGCGCCGGTCGGCGTAGCGCAGCAGGTCGTAGCCGAGGTCATGGGCCTTGCACGCGGTATCGAACTCGACCGGCAGCGTCACCGGAGAAGAGCAATCGCCGCGCGGATTGACCAGCAGGCCGTCCATCGTGCTCGGCCGGTAGCCGAACGACGCGACGAAGTCCGCCGGGATCGCGGTGAGCGCGCCGGGGCCGCCCGCGGCCAGTTCGGCGACGGCGGCACCCGCCTGTGCGCTCTCGATCGGCGCGGCCGCCGCGGCGGCGTGCGGAGCGGGGGCGAGAAACACCGTCGCCGCCACGGTGGTCAACGCCGTCGCGGTGAGCGCCGCGTAGCGTCGCGTCTGCGCGGTGACGGAAGGATCTGCGGCGGAATGGATTCGGGCTCCTGCGGCCGAGGCGGACCGGGTCTCGCGCCCGGCGCTGGTCGGTGTGCTCATGGCGACGACGTTAGGGAATCGCTTCCGGCGGCCGCCTCACGCCCGGGGAGGTTTCCCGTGCCGTGCCGCCGGGGGAGCCGCCGCCGGGTCTCCCACCGGGGTAGCGGACCGGAAATCACCCGTGGGTATGAGGCCGCGATGAACTGGGAGTTCCTAGTGTCGTAGGCATGAACGGAGAAAGTCGCGCCTGGACGCGACGGCTGGACGCGCGGACCTGGTTCGACGTGGGCACGGTGCTGGTCGCGCTGATCTGGTACTCGGTGGCTTGGCCGACGCTGCACCTGACCCATGCCGTCCCCACCGCGGCGCAGCCGTTCATCGCCGCGCTCGCCGCGCTCCCGGTGCTGCTGGTACGGCTCAACCCGGCGTTGGGCTGGTCGATCTCGGCGGGCTCCGCGCTGGTGATCGCGCTGGCGATTCCGCATCAACCGAACAACGACCTGCCGTTCCAGGTCGTCCACATGCTGTGCCTGCTGGTGTTGCTGCTCGCGGTGGCGGTGCGCGCCCCGGGGCAGATCGCGGCGGTGGCGTGGGCGGCGACAGCCCTGCTGTTCGCGACCACCATGCCCGGCGAAGGGGAGGCGTTCGCGAACGCCGCCTGGGGCTGGCCGATCGCGCTGGCCGCGCTGGTGCTGTTCGGCCTGCTCATCCGCTGGCTGGCGCTGTCGCGGCGGCAGCTGGTGCGCCAGGAGGAGGCCAACGAACTCGAGCGGGCCCGCCGGGCCATCCTGGAGGAGAAGGCTCGCATCGCCCGCGATCTACACGACGTCGTGGCCCACCACATGTCCCTGGTGGTGGTGCAGGCGCAGACCGCGCCGTACCGGGTGGAGGGCGTCACCCCGGCCGCGCGCGCCGAGTTCGAGTCCATCGGCGCCACGGCCCGTGAAGCGCTCAACGAGATCCGCGGCATGCTCGGTGTTCTGCGCAGCGACGGCCAGCTGCCGGAACACGCGCCCCAGCCGAAGGCAGCCGACGTGATCGCCCTGTTCGAGGGCGCGCGACGCGCGGGCGTCCACATCGAGTGGACCGTCGACGGCGCGCTGGACACGATCGCGGAGACCACCGGCCTCGCTCTCTATCGCGTCGTGCAGGAATCACTGTCCAACGCTTCCCGGCACGCCCCGGGCGCCCCCGTCCAGGTGCGCATCACCCACGCCGCGGAACTGCGGCTCGACGTCGAGAACGGGCCGGGAGCGACGCCCGCCCGGCCGGTCGGCAACGGCGGCCACGGCATCGCGGGCATGCAGGCGCGAGCCCTGGCAGTCGGCGGTGAGGTGACGGCGGGGCCGCGGGCGGACGGTGGTTTCGGAGTCCACGCGCGCTTCCCGCTCACCGCGCCGGACGCCACTGCCGCCGCTGTCGATGCCGTCGTATCCGCGCACGGCGAATCACGTCGCTGAGTGTCGGCCTGTCGCCGCGCCGGGCGCAGGAATCCGGTGTCCTACCCCTCGGTACCGAGGAAACGGGCTCGGCGGGCGCAGGCCCGGGGCAATTAGGGTGAGCGGGTGGCAATTACGGTGTTGATCGCCGACGACCAGGCGATGGTCCGGCAGGGTTTCGGGGCGTTGCTCGCGGCGCAGCCGGATATCAGTGTGGTGGGCGACGCGGCCGACGGGAAGGCCGCGGTGGCCGAGGCGAGGCGGCTGCGCCCGGATGTCGTGCTGATGGACGTGCGCATGCCGGAGATGAACGGGCTGGACGCCGCCCGCGCCATCCTGGCCGCCGGATTCGAGCCGCCGGTGCGCGTGCTGATGCTCACCACCTTCGACATCGACGACTATGTCTACGAGGCGCTCGGTCTCGGCGCCAGCGGGTTCCTGCTCAAGGACGCGCCCGCCGAGGAACTGGTGCGCGCGGTGCGCGTGGTCGCCGACGGCCAGGCGTTGCTCGCGCCCACGGTCACCCGCAGGCTCATCGCCGACGTCACCCGCCGCCGCGGCGCGGCCCGCGCCAAGCCGGCGCCGCAACTGTCCGCGCTGACTCCCCGCGAGCGGGAAGTGCTCGAACTGATCGCGAAAGGCATGTCGAACTCCGAGATCGCCGAAACCTTGTTCGTGGCCGAGCAGACCGTGAAGACCCATGTCTCCAAAGTCTTCTCGAAACTGAACCTGCGGGACCGGGCGCAAGCGGTGGTCCTGGCCTACGAGACCGGCCTGGTCACCCCGGGCTGAGCCGGATCACAACGGCGGGCAGGACCCGCCGTGCAGCTCGCCCAGATGACGGCCGAGCATCCGCGCCATCCGGCTCAGAATCGTGGTGGAGTCGTCGAAGCTGCCGGAATCGGCCGTCGCCGCCATGGCCACGGCGATCATGCCGTTGCGCGCCGGCACCAGCCCGAACTGGCGGACGGTGTAGACGCCGGTCACGTCATCGGGGCCCCAGCCGCCCTTGAAGGCCGTGCCCTCCAAGACGCCCAGCCCCCAAGCCTGGTCGGGGGTGATCTCCGTCATCAGTTCGGTGACGTGGAACGACTCGGGCAGGCAGGGCAGCCGGGAGGCGAAGCGGGCCTGGTTGGCCAGCGTCCATTCGGTGCCGCCGAAGGAGGTGTAGTCCAGGGTGGTGCGCGGGCCCGCCACCCCGGTCGTGGCGTCGCCCGCCTCATCGATCACGTCCTGGACCGCCTTGGCCGCTGCCAGCCCGTCGCCGAGCGATTGCCACAGCGCCTCGGCGGCGTCGTTGTCCGACCAGGTGATAGCGGCCTCCACCTCCTGCTGGATCTCCTCTTGGGAGTCGTGCCGCAGCGCCGCGATCGCGAGCGGCACCTTGATGGTCGACCACGCGATGCCGCTGACCCAGTCGCCGTAGACGGTCATCCGGCCACCGCCCACGGGCATGATCGCCATGCCGACCTGTCCGCCCAGCTGCGGCTGCAACTGGGTGAAGTCGGCGGCCAGCGAGTCCGGCACAGACACCGCGAGGTTCGGCCGCCAGGCGCCCGCCGTGTCGACGACCACGGCGGGTGTCTCGGTGGCGGCCCGATCGACGGGAAACAGAGTGCATGAGGTCAACGTGAGCAGCGCCACCATCGCTCCGGCGCGCAGCGCCGCACGACACGTCGAAGCGGATCTCGTCGACCTCACCACCGAGTCCTCCCCACCACCGGTGACGCGGTCACACTGTAAATCGGCGGTGCAAAATAGCTCATCGGGCTCGTCCGGCCGGTGACCGGACGAGAGACATCGCCGCGGCGCGCGGCGGCGTCGACGGAGCGATGTCTCGACCATAGTTTTGCCGATCTTCCCGGAGAATTCGAAACTCCGTGGCCACGGCGTCACCCGGTAGGCTCCAGGATCGGTATGAAAGCGACCGGACGTGCCGTCCGGCCGCTGCGGTCACCTGAAGGGGGCGTGTTGCTCAACAGCGGTGCGGTGTTCGCCGGGTTCACCATAGAAAGGCTGCTCGGCCAGGGCGGCATGGGATCGGTGTATCTCGCCCGGCACCCCAGGCTGCCGCGGCAGACCGCGCTCAAGCTGCTCAACCGGGAGTTGTTCACCGACGCGGAGGTCCGGGCCCGGTTCGAGCGGGAGGCGGACCTGGCGGCGCAGCTGGACCATCCGAACATCGTCGCGGTGTACGACCGCGGCACCGAGGACGACCAGCTGTGGATCTCCATGCAGTACGTCGACGGGGTCGACGCGGCCACGGTGAACCCGCAGAGCCTCCCGCCGGAGCGGGCCGTGCAGATCATCGAGGGCGTCGCGTCCGCACTGGATTACGCGCACGGGATGGGCGTGCTGCACCGCGACGTCAAGCCCGCGAACATCATGCTGGCGCGGGCGGTGGGCGGCCAGGGCGAGCGGGTCTTCCTCACCGATTTCGGCATCGCCCGGCTGCGTGAGGATTCCACCCACCTGACCCAGACCGGCATGTTCACCGCGACGCTCGCCTACGCCTCGCCCGAGCAGATGACCGGTGCGCACCTGGACCATCGCTCCGATCAGTACTCACTGGCTTGCGCGCTGTATTGGTTGCTGACCGGCGTCGCCCCGTTCGACGCTCCCGCCCCGGCCGACATCATTCGCGGACACCTCCAGTTGCCGCCGCCTTCTGTCGCGGCCCGGCGGGCAGGTCTGTCGCCCGCTCTCGACGCGGTGATCGCGAGGGCTATGGCGAAGCGGCCCGACGATCGATTCGCCTCCTGTGTCGAATTCGCCTCGGCCGCACGGCGCGCGCTCACCGAGCCCGCTCCGACGGTGGTGGCCGCGCAGTATCAGCCGCAGCCCGCGCCCACCGTCCTCGCGCAACCGGCGTACCCCGGGCCGGAGGCGAGTACGCCCACCTACGTCCCCACCGCCTCCACCCCGGGCTACACCGCGCCGCCGCAGTACCATCCGAATCCGACCGGCGGACAGCAGTTCCCGGCGTCCAACGGCTACGCCGCGGCAGCTCCGCAGCCGAGTTATCCCGTGGCGCCGCCGCATTCCGCCCCGCCGCCGATCGGTTACCCGTCGCACCAGCCGCCCGGCTACCCGTCGCAAGGCCGTTCCAACACCGGCCTGATCGTGACGATCGTTCTGGTGATCGTGGCGCTGTTGGTCGGGGCGGGCATCATCGTCGCGAAGGTGGGATTCTCGGACTCCGCGTCGCCGCTGGACCTCGGCACCAAGACGCCCGCGGGCCCCTCCGATGCGGACAAGCTCGCCAAGGCGTTTCCGGAACTGCTGCCCCAGGGTGTCGACACGAAATACGACATCGGCTCCGGCCCGGGTTATGGCGGTAAGACCTGTTTCCTCGGCACCGCCAAACCGGGCGGCAAGGTGTCCAGTGCCAACGGCGTACCCGACTTCCCGAACTGGGCGAGGGCCTGGAACTGCTGGGGCACGCCGATCGCCGACCCCGATTACGTCCTCATCGGCTTCACCTCGCCGCAGGACGCCCAGGCCGCGGTGCGGGACCTGCCGTCGAACACGGCGGCGACCGAACGCAACGGCGGCAAGTCTTATTCGACCTACCGCTGGCAGGAGAAGGCGAGCGGGTTTCCGGATGGCTACCTCGTCGTCGACTTCGACGACGATCCGGCCCGGTCGAGCTACCTGCTGTTCGCCACGGTGACCCTCACCGACAGCAATCCGGGCTCCGGCTTCGGCATCACCGCGGCGAAGTTCAAGACGTGGTTCGCCGACCTGCCGCTGTGAACGCTCAGTCGACCGCGAGCGCCTCCACGATGGGCAGCCGGGCCGCGCGCAACGCGGGCGGGATCGACCCGAGCAGCGCCAGCGCCAGCGCGATCATGCCGTAGACCAGCAGCATCGGGCTCGGCCGGTAGGCGACGTCGATGGTCAGGGCGTGCCCGATGGCGACCGTGCCCAGGAACTGCACCGCCGCGCCGAGCGCCAGACCCAGTACCGCGCCGACGATCCCGATTCCGGCGGCCTCGGCCAGCACCGAACGCATCAGGAATTTGCGCCCGGTGCCCATGGCGCGCAACACGCCGAGTTCCCTGCGGCGCTCCAGCACCGAGAGCATCAACGTGTTGAGCAATGCCACCGTGGCCACGAGCACCACGATCCACAGGATGGCGTTGCTCATCGCCATTCCCTGCTCGATGCTCGACGACGCGGCCACCACGGTGTCCGCGCCGGTGTCCACGTTCAGTTCCGGCGGCACCACCTGCCGGATCGCCGCGAGCACCGCCGCGCGATCGGCGCCGGGCGCGATGTCGGCGGCGATCACCGTCTCGCCGGGCCGCTCGTACCAGGTGCGCAGCAGGTTCAGGTCCATCATCACCACGCCCGCGATAGCGGAGAAATACGGGATCACCTGTAGCACCCGCACCGTGTGCGGGCCGGTGGGCGTCGGCAGGGTGAGTTCCGCGCCCACACCGACGCCCAGCGAGCGCGCCACGTCGCGGGAGATCGCCACGCCCTCTCCGGCCGACAGCCGGGCGACCGAATCGTCGGTGAGCATGCGCATCCGGGTCTCGCGCGCATCCGGCGGGAACCCTTGCAGCATCACGCGAGTGCCGCCGAGGGTGGCGAAGGCCATCTGGGCCGGGCTGAGATGCGCGACGCCGGGCACCGCCGCGAGCTTGTCCCGCAGATCCGCGGGCAGCAGCGGCCCGGTCGGGAACTGCGCCATCGAGGCGGGGCTGATGTAGACGTCGTTGCGCGCCAGATCCGTGAAAGTGACCGTGGCCGAGTCGATCATGTCGCTCGAGGCGCCGCTCATGCCGACGGTGGCCCCGACGCCGATCATCACCGTCATCGCCGTGGCCCACACGCGCCGCGGCGCGCGTTCCAGGGTGGTCGCGCCCAGTGCGCCGGGAGCGCGGAACCAGCGCGCGATTCCCGCGGCGGCCCGCACGATCGGACCGGTGGCGGCGAAACAGAGCAGGATCGCGGCGATGAACGAGATCGAGATGGCGGTCAGCGAATAGCGGCCGAGATCGCTGCTCGCGATCAGCACCGCGGCCCCGGCCAGCCCGCCGCCTGCCACGACGGCCAGCCAACGCAGCAGCGGGCTCGCCGTATCGGTCCGCCCGGCCCCGACCGGTGCCAGCGCCTCGATGGGCCGAACCTTGTACACCTGGCGCGCGGCCAGCGACGCCGCGAGCACACTGGTGAACACGCAGGCCGCGACAGCGAACGGAATCACATACCAGGGCACCGAGTATTCGGTGCGCGCCTCCACCGACTCCACGATCGCGGTGGGCAGCGTGCCGATCGCGACGCTGCCCATGAACACGCCCACCGCCGCGCCGACCGCGCCGCCCAGCACGCCGAGCAGCGCGGCCTCGGCCAGCAGATCGCGCACCATCGGTCCGCGTTTGCCGCCGATCGCGCGCAACAGCGAGAGCATCGGTCTGCGCTGGGCGATCGCCATGCTCATCGCGTTGTAGATGAGGAACGCCGAGACGATCAGCGCGGCGGCCGACGCCATGGTGGTGGAGTAGCGGACCATTTGAATCGCCCCACCCGCCTGCGCGGTGCGCAGACTCGGCTCGGCCACCACGGCGCGCCCGTCCACCGCTTCGGTGAGCGCCGCGCGCACCTGCGCGAGGTCGGCCCCCTCGTCGGGAATGATCTGCACGGAGTCCAGCCGTCCCGCGCGATCGGTGACCTTCTGCGCGAGCCCGAGCGGAGCGGCGATGAGGTGACCGCCGTTGAGCTTGCCGGAAGTCTGCTCATCGAGGACGCCCGCGACGGTGACCGTCGTACCGCCCAGCGTGAACTGCTCACCCTCGGCACGGCCCAGTCCCGTGCCCACCAGCACCCCGTTGGGCACCGACAGCAGCTTTCCCGTGAAAGCGCTCATCGGCGTGGTCAATTCGCTGCCCAGTGCGCCGATATTCGAATCGGCGCCGATCAGCAGCGCGCGGTCGGCGCCGGCGCCGATCTGCGTCCGCAGCATCGGCACCGCCACCGCGACGCCGGGTGTGGTCGCGATCCGCCGCAGCAGTTGCTGGTCGAAGCCCGCGTCGGTGATACCGCTGACCTCCAGCTGCGCCTTGCCGCCCAGGCCGCGGGTCAGCTTGTCCACCGAACCGGTGACCGAGCCGGAGATGCTCAGCACCGCGACCAGCAGCGACGCCGAGACGCCCATCACGACCAGCGACATCAGGGTGCGGCCGCGATGGGCGAGCAGTTCGCCGATATTGAACAGCCGCAGACGATCCCACGCTGCGCCGATCACGCGGTGACCTTCCTCGCCTGAGCGGGGTCCTCCGGGGTTACGCTTCGCTGCCGCCTCCGGCCCTGACCGCTCATGCGGTGACCGTCCGCTCGACCTTGTCATTGGACCCGATCCGGCCGTCGCGCAGCGTGATCACCCGGTCGCAGTAGGTCACCGCGCCCATGTCGTGGGTCACCATCACCACCGAACTGCCCGATCCGGCGATCTCGCCGAGCAATTCGAGGATGGCGGCGCCGGTCTTGGAGTCGAGGTTGCCGGTGGGCTCGTCGGCCAGGATCAGCGGCGGGTCCATGATCAGCGCCCGTGCCACCGCCACTCGCTGCATCTGCCCGCCGGACAATTCGGCGGGACGGTGTTCGGCCCGCGCGGCGAGCCCGACCCGGTCGAGCAATTCCAGAGCGCGCGGCTTGGCCTTACGCAAACCCGTGCCGTCCAGCAGTTTCGGTATCGCCACGTTCTCCCATGCCGAGAGCGTGGGCAGCAAATTGAAGAACTGGAACACGAAACCGACCTGGTGGCGCCGGAACGCCGACTGCTGTTCCTCGTCCAGCGCGCCGATCTCCTCGCCCCGGAACCGGATCGAGCCCGCGTCGGGACTGTCCAGCGCGCCGAGCAAATGCAACAGAGTGCTCTTGCCGGAACCGGAGGGCCCGATGATCGAGGTGAATTCTCCCGTCTCGATACGCAATCCGACGTCGTCGAGCGCGCGGACCGCCTGGCCGCCGACCCGATACTCCTTCGTCACGCCCGATAGTTCCAGCATCGCCGGTTCCGGCATCGTTTTCCCCCGCTCCGTACGGTCGATCAATTCTTCGTTCCTCATCGCGCGTTACCGCGCCATGGCCTCCGACGCGAGTTTGCGGCGACGATACTGCGCGTCGAGCACCGCGCGCAGCACCGGCTGCTCGGCCGCCAGTTCGAGATAGGCCTCCATCGCCGTCAGCCCTTGGTCGAGTTTCGCGGCGAAATGCAGGTTCCACCGGTAGCGCAACGTGAGCAGGAGCCCGTCCGCGCCACCGAACAGCCGATCCAGGTCGGGGAACCCCTCGAACAGGCCGGGATCGGCCGGGTCGAGCGCCGCGCGGGTGAGCACGATGTGCACGATGTCGGTTCGAGCGTGCTGATCCGTCCAGGACATGGCCATCGCCTTCCTCTGTGAACTATCGCCCACGCTACGGACGCGACGGTCTTGTTGTCGTCGTGCCAGGGACCCGAATGCGTCTCCGCCCACGGTAGGAGCGGCGGCCCGCTCGCGGGACGATGTACCGGCCCGGATGCGACGGCTAGCCTTACAGAATGGGTTCGACCGGCGTAGCCGAAGCACCGCCCGGTACGCCTCGTGCGGGCCGCGTGCGGGCCTCGATGCGGCGTGTGCGGGAGCGGTGCGCCGAGTTCGCGCGCGATCCGATCGCGGCGTTCCGGCGCAGCGTCGAGGAACTGCCCTACGACTATCCGCCGTCGGTCATCGTCAGCGTCGACGTCGCGGTCTTCGCCGTGGCGGTCGCGGCGGCGGTGCAGCGGCACAGCTACTTCCCGACGCCGATCCCGGTCATCGCGGTCCTGCTGACCTGCGCCTTCGGTCCGTTGCACGCGTTGCTCGGCGTGCTGCCGCGCCCGCTGCTGCTCGGCGTGCTGGCCATGGCGGCCGAGGCGCTGTTCCTCGCCCAACCGGTCCCGGCCGACTTCGCGCCGTTCGTCCTGGTGGCCGCCGCGGGGGAGATCGCGGCGATCGCGCCGAAACGGGTGAGCATCCCGGTCACGGTGGCGATGATGCTGCAGTTGGTGGCCTTCGATGCCATCGGCCACGTCCCGGAGGGGTTGCCCACCTATCTGGTCGGCATCGCGTTCGGCTGGATGGCCGGGCTGATGTTGCAGTATCAGCGCCGCTTCCTCTACCAGGAACGCGGCTACCAGGACATCCGCGCGGCGCAGGCCGCTGACGAGGAGCGCCACCGGATCGCCAGGGAAGTGCACGACGTGATCGCGCACTCGCTGAGCGTCACGCTGCTGCATCTCACCGCCGCCCGGCACGCGCTGCAGACCGACCGCGATGTGGACGAAGCCGTGGAAGCGCTGACCGATGCCGAGCGGCTCGGCAGACAGGCGATGGCCGACATCCGCCGCACCGTCGGCCTGCTCGACGCGCGACCCTGGAAGCAGGTTCCGGAACCGGGCGTAGAGGACATCGAGGACTTGGTCGGCGATTTCGTGCGGGCGGGTCTGGACGTGCGTTACGACCGCGACGGCGATGTGGGCGCGGTGTCACCCGCGGTCGGGCTCGCGCTGTACCGGATCGGTCAGGAGTCGCTGGCGAACGTCGTCAAGCACGCGCACGGCGCGTCCGCCCGGGTCCGGCTCGCGGTGGACGCGACGATGGTGACCCTCACGGTGGACAACACGGTGCCCGGCGGACTGCACACCCATCGCGGCGCGGGCATGGGGCTGTCCGGCATGCGCCAGCGCGCCGAACTGCTCGGCGGCCGCATGACCGCGGGTCCGTCGGACCACGGCTGGTCGGTGCGCGCCGGTATTCCGCTCGCGCCCGGCCGCGGCGGATTGTCGTGTCCGGTGCTGCCCGGGTCCGCGACGAACGGACGGGAGGGTTCGTGAGCGAGCGTCATCGAGTCGACCGGGAGTACAGCGCGTCGTCGCGCACGGCGGAGCGGTGCGTCGGCGAGGTTCGGTCGTGAGCCTGACCTCGCCCGCGAGTGGCGAAGATGCCGTGACGGTGCTGGTGGTGGACGACCAGGAACTCGTGCGCGGCGGCCTGCGGCGAATCCTGCGCAGGCGAGACGGATTCGTGGTCAGCGAGTGCGCCGACGGCGACGAGGTCCAAGCCGCTGTGGCCCAGGCCCGCCCCGACGTGGTGCTGATGGACCTGCGGATGAAACGGGTCGGCGGCATCGACGCGACCAGGATGTTGCGGGCGCGCGACGGTGCTCCGCCGGTTCTCGTGCTCACCACCTTCGACGACGACCAGTTGCTGTCCGGAGCGCTGCGCGCGGGCGCGGCCGGATTCATCCTGAAGGACTCGCCCGCCGAGGACCTCATCCGCGCGGTGCGGATGGTCGCGGGCGGCGGAGCCTGGCTCGACCCCGCGGTGACCGGCCGTGTGCTGTCGGCCTACCGCACGGTGCGCCCGGTGCGCACCAGCACCGATGCCCGCCTGTCCGACCTGACCGCCCGCGAGTACGAGGTGCTCGAACTGATCGGGCGCGGCCGGGTGAACGCGGAGATCGCCCGCGAACTCGGCATCTCGGAAGTGACCGTGAAAAGTCATGTGGGACATATCTTCGGGAAGCTCGAACTCCGGGATCGCGCCGCGGCGATCGTGTTCGCGTTTGACCAGGGGGTGGTGACACCCGGAGAATCCACTCTGTGACGGGTGGGCTCCGGTCGCGTACCGCGGATCTCGGTGTGCGATCCCCGCCCGGGATGCGGAGGATGACGGGTGCAGGAACCTGGGCCGAGAACCGGCACGCGTTTCGGGCCGTACGAACTGCGGTCGCTGCTGGGCAAGGGGGGAATGGGGGAGGTCTACGAGGCATACGACACGGTCAAGGACCGCGCGGTCGCGGTCAAGCTGCTGTCGGAAGAACTCGCCAAAGACCCGATGTACCAGTTGCGTTTCCGGCGCGAATCGCAGGCCGCCGCCCGGCTGGCCGAACCGCACGTCATCCCGATCCACGACTGGGGCGTGATCGACGGCGTGCTGTTCATCGACATGCGGCTGGTCCGGGGCGCCGACCTGCGCACCATGTTGCGCGGCCAGGGGCCGCTGAGCCCCGCCCGCGCCGTGGGCATCATCGAGCAGATCGCCTCCGCCCTGGACGCCGCGCACGCGAGCAATCTGGTGCACCGCGACGTGAAACCGGCGAACATTCTGGTCACCGACGCGGATTTCGCATATCTCGCCGATTTCGGCATCGCGCACACCGAGGGCGACAGCGCGGTGACCCTGGTCGGCATGGCGGTCGGCTCCTATATCTACATGGCCCCCGAACGCTTCGACGTCGGACCGGTGACCGGCCGCGCCGACGTCTACTCGCTGGCCTGCGTGCTGCACGAATGCCTGACCGGAGCGACGCCGTTCCCGTCGGCCAGCATGAACGTGCTGATCAAGTCGCACATGTCCGATCCGCCGCCGCGGCCGAGCGCACAGGCCGCCGGCATTCCTGCCGCGTTGGACGAGGTGGTGAGTCGCGGTATGGCCAAGGACCCGGCCGACCGCTTCCCGACCGCGACCGCGTTGGCCAGGGCGGCGCGCGCAGCGCTCACCGCGGCGCCTGCCACCGGGCCGATGCTGGTGGTGCGGGCACCCGACCGGTCCCAGCGCCCCGGTGCGGCGGCCGCGCCGGAATCGACGGGCGAACTCTCGCTTCCCGCAGTGATCCATCCGAGCGCGCCGACGGTGATCCGGCCGGCGGAATTCCAGTTCACGCCGCTCCCGCCTGCGGAAACGACCCCGCCCTCCCCGGGGCCGCGAGCGCCGTTCACGCCGGAGGTGGAATTGCCTCCGATGCGCCCCTTCCCGGACGCGCACCTGTACCCGGAAACCCAGGCGTACCTGGAGTCCTCGGGATACCCGCAGGCACCGGAGCATCCGGCCCCGCCGACTCAGGTGTATCCGCAGAATTTCGCCGAGCCGGCCGCACGGGACTACGTCGAATCCGGGCAGTCGTATGCGGGACAGCCGGAGGACTTCACGTCGGCCGATCCCGCCGCCACGCGCAGCTATGCGGAACCGACCGAGTTCCAGCCGTATTCCGATGTGCCGCCGCAGGCTTACCCCCAGGCGCCTGATTACGCCTTCGCCGAGGGGCCGCATCCAGGAGTCGAGAACTACCCGGAGACCGCGCACCACCCGGATCGAGGACCCGGCTCGGCCGCCCCGCGGGGCACATCCGGTTATCTTCCCGCACCGGACGCGGCCCCGACCCAGTATCTGGAACCGGCAGGGCAGGACGGCTACGCGACGCGTACCGACTATCCGCCGCACGGTGACTACCCCGCGCGCATCGGCCATCCGGTGGGCCGCGACGAGCCGGAGTACGGCTACGACGATTACGACGAGTCCGATTACTCCTCGTCGCGTCCGAGTCGCTCCATAGCGCTGCCCATCATGGTGGCCGTCTTCGCCATCGTCGCGCTGACCGTCGGCGGCGCGATCGCCTGGCAGTCGTTCGGCTCCGGCGAGGTCGAGCAGACCTCCTCCGCCGCCCATTCCGAGGCGCCCGCGCCGGCCGCGCGGCCCAGCACCCAGGCGCCGGCCCGCACGTCGGCCTCGCCCGCGACCTCCACCTCGGCGAGGACGACTCCGGTGACGCTGCCCCCCGGCGCGAAACCGTGCGGCCAGGGCCAAACCGCCTCCGGGACGTTCGCCCAGTCGGCAACAGGTACCCCCGTGACCAGTTGCGCGTTCGCGGAAGCGGTGCGCAGCGCCTATACCGCGAACGGCGCGGCGCAGAACGCGACTCGGGACGCACCGCGCACGGTCGTCGCGACCAGCCCGGTCACCGGCCGGTCCTACACCATGAACTGCCTGTCCGAGGGGCCGCTCGTCACCTGCACCGGCGGTGAGAACGCGGTCGTCTACGTCTACTGACGGGTGCGGCTGCGCGAGTGACGCCGCATCGCCGGAATCGGGGACCGCTTACGGCACGGCCGGGGTTCCGCCGGTAACCACCGGTAGGCCCGCCGCCTTCCACGCCCGGAAGCCGCCCACGAGGTCGGTCACCCGCCGCAGCCCGAGGCGCAACCCGTCGGCCGCCGCGAGACTCGAGGCATAGCCCTCGTTGCACACGATCACCACCGGAGTGTCCGAGGTGAGGTTCGGTAGCCGGTGATCGCCGTTCGGATCCAAGCGCCACTCCAGGACGATCCGTTCGACCACTACCGCGCCGGGTATCTCGCCCTCGGCGATCCGGTTCGCGTGCGGCCGGATGTCCACGATCAGTCCACCCCGGGACTGCGCCGCGGCGGCCTGCTCCGGTGTCACCCGCTCCAGTCGCGCCCTGGCGCGCGCGACCATGTCCTCGGCGCCTGTACTCATCGTGCACCCACTCCGCTAACCGACGTTCCTGCGAAGTCCGCCAGCGTACGGTATTCGCGCACCGGCCGCAGCGGCGGCGAGTACGCGTGCACCGACGCGGCGGGCCACAGCTTGTCGTTGCGCAGCTGGTGCGTTCGATCAGGGCCGAAGCCGACCGTGTCGCCAGCTCGCGCCCATGGTCAACGCCAGGCTGGTCAGCCGGTGTAGTTCCGCGGCCGACCACAGCGCCCGCTCCGGGTGGTTGGCGTCTCGAACCAGCGGCACGTCGATGTCGGGATGGATGTCGCGCGCGTGCGCGAGGTTCACCGGAAGGGAAGTGGTCACATGTGCTCCTGACGGGATCGGTCGGACGAGCGCTTCGCGGCTGCCGCGTGGATTCTGCGCCGTCGCGGCACGTTTGACACCGATCACGATCAGTGCGAACGAAATTCGATCGATCGCGGTCGTACGGCGCCGGGCGGCCGCCCCAGCGCCCGGCGAGCACGGTTCGCTACCCGAACGCGGGCATCGGCGGGGATTGCGGGAACACGACGGGCAACGACACGAGGGCCCGGTGGAATGGACCCGGTCGCCAGGTCAGTTCCGCTGCCGGGACCGCGAGCCGCATCTCGGGCAGCGCGTCGAGGAGCTGGTCGATGGCGTCCTGCGCGATCAGGTAGGCCATCGATCGGGCGGGGCAGGCGTGCGGTCCGGCTCCCCAGGCGAGGTGCGCACGGCTGTCGGTGTACTCGCCGGTGTGGATCGCGGGGTCCTGGTTACAACCGGCCATGCTGATCACGACCGGCTGATGCGCGGGCAACCAGACGTCGTCGATCAGGATCGGCTGCTTGGGGTAGCTGAAGCAATAGTTGGCCCCTGGCGGGTCGTCGAACAGCACTTCGTCGAGCGCGTCGCGGGTGGAAAGACTGCCGCCGAATATTCCGCCCGCGAACCGCCGGTCGGTGAGCATCAATCGCAGAGTGTTGGCGATCAGGTTCTGCTGGGGTTCGATGCCCGCTCCGTACAAGGTGACCAGCTGGTGGATCATCTCCATGTCGTCGAGCCCGGCGGGGTGGCGCAGCAATCGCGAGGTGATGTCCTCGGCCGGATTTCTCCGCTTCATCTGCACCAGGTCGTACAGCGCGTCGGCGAGCATCGCGTTGCCCTTGTCCGCGTTGACGCCTTCGAAGATGGCGGCCATGCCCATCGCGACTTGCTGCCCGATCTCCGGCGGGCAGCCGAGCACCGAGTTGAGCACCGCGAACGTCAGCGGAAACGCGTATTGGCTGATCAGGTCCGCAGCGCCGTCCTGGCAGAAGGCATTGATCAGCGGGCCCGCGATCCGCTCGGTCGTCGAATGCAACGCGTGCAGATCCACTTCGCCGATACTCGCGACATTCACCTGCCGGTAGCGCTGGTGCTCGAATCCGGTGCTGCGCAACGCGTTCGGCCGCCACTCCATCATCGGCAGGATCGGGCAGCCCGCGGGAATGCCCTGCTGCCAAGTCCGCGGGTCCGCGGGAAAATGCACGGGGTCGTTGAGGATTCGCAACGCCGTGTAATAGCCGATCACCAACGTGGCGGGCACGTTCGGCGCCAGTTCGATCGGCACGAGCGAGCCGTATCGGTGGCGCATCTCTCGGTAGGCGCGATGGGGATCGGCGGCGAATGCCTCCGTATACAGCGGGAACCGGGGCCCGTCGGAGTCCGATGGCGAACCGTGCTGTACAGGACAGGTTTCCGTGCTTTCGGAGGCGGATTGCGGTGACTGTGGCGTAGACAAAGGGCATGACTCCAGGAGGAAGGCGCTTCACCGACGCGTGTTGTCACGCGGGTCGGCTACGCGCCGAGCAGGTGCATGTTTCGCGATGTGCCACGGGATCGTAAGCAGTTCCCACCCGGTGGCGGGGTGGTTTGAGCCGCTCGATCCGTGAATGCGGAGTTACCCGCTGGGCACGCGGCGCGGTGATCGAGCCGCGGCTGCCGAATCCGGCCAGGGCGCGTCCGCCGGATCGCTTTGCCGAGAATGCCCCGGCCGCGCGAATCTCCGTTCGTTCGAGACGGAATCGCGGGCCGGTGACAGCGGGTGCGCAATGGGAGGTTCAGGCGATGGGCCTGCTCATTCGCGGAGGTCCGCCGCGTACCGTTCGGCCAGCACAGCGACGCGATCGGCGGGCCAAGGGCAACGGATGTCCCCTTGGGTGGCGGCGAAGAAGAGTTCCAGGTGTACCTGCCAGGCGGCCAGCAGTTCCGGCCGTAGCGCGGCCAGTTTCGCGGGCAGGGTCTGGGTGAGCACCACCCGCACGCCAAGGTCGGAATCGGCTTCGAAGGCCCAGCGCACCGTGCCCGCGACGGCGCCGTCGTGCCGCCACTGGTACTCCATCGACCGGGGCGGCTCGATATCGAGCAGTTCGCCCGCCTCGACATGCTGGTTCGTCGCCCGGACGGGCGGATGGGCGCCCACCGACGGCGTCTCCTGCTCGACGAGCAACGACCACAACCGGTCCAGCGGCTGCCACACCAGGTCGCGAGCGAACCGCAGGACGTAGCGGTCGGCGACCTTTTCGCAGGCACCCGCGTCGAGGCCGAAGTCCGCGATGTAGCCCTCGATGTCGGCCAGCCAGGTCGTGTCCGGCTCGGTGCGCGCCCCGTCGAGTGCGGCTGTAAGGGCCGACAGGCAACGGTCCCAGCCGACCGCGGACCTCGCTGCGCCGAGTCGCGCTTCCGGTCCGCCGCCCAAGACGTGGGTGAAGATCAGCAGTGTCCCGTCGCCCTCGGCCACGAGCTCGAATCGCAGCACATCCCGGTTCCATCGGAACATGTAGACCTTGGGCGGATCGAATTCGAGCACCTCGCCATCGGAGGTGCTCTCGATCGTCTCGGGTGCGTCGGCGAAACCGAAGCGCATCGCGGCGCCGGGCCGCGGTTCGGCCGTGACAGCGGCCGGGAACCAAGCGGCCATCTCGCCCGGGTCGCTGATCGCACGCCACACCTTCTCCGGGGGATGGGCCAGCCTGCGTTCGAACCGCAGGGTGGGGGCGCCGTCGACGGTGCGCAGTTGTGCTCGGGAGTCGTTCATGGTTGTCCTTCCTCGTCGGGCATGGCGTCGAGATGACGTGCCAGGGCGTCCAGGCTCGATTCCCACATCCGCCGGTACGGCGCGAGCCAGGCATCGATCTCGGCCAGCGGTTCCGGCCGCAACCGGTACCAGCGGCGCTGCGCGTCCTGGCGCACGTCCACCAGGCCCGCTCCCCGCAGGACCTTCAGGTGCTTGGACACCGTGGGCTGAGCCAATCGCAGCTCGACGACCAAATCGCCGACCAGTCGTTCGCGTTCGCGCAACAGGTCGAGGATCTCCCGGCGGCGAGGCTCGGCCAGCGCCTCGAACGTAGATGCCATATCGGCAATATAGCTCAAGTGGAATATATGCGCCACGGTGCCACGGGGTTCGTCCGCGCCTGTGATCAGGGCTGCGGCCACGCCCGCAGGGCGATGTCCACGGTGCGGCGCAGATGAGTCGGCTTCGCGCCCGCGGCCGCCTGGACGGCGATTCCGTCGGAGATCGTAAGGAGATAACGGGCGAGATCGGCCGGTTTGCTGCCCCGTGGCAGGTCGCCGTCGGCGCGTGCCCGCTCCAAGCGCCGCCGCAGCGCTGCCTCGCTCGCGAGCCGGACCGCGATCGCGGCCTTGCGGCTGTGCTCCGCCTCCGGCCCGCATGCTTGCACGCTGCGCACCGAAAGGCAGCCGGGGCTGTCATGGCCGGTGGTGAGCCCGATCGCGCCTTGGAGGAAAGCGGCGGCGACCGCTCGGGCGGTCGGACGTGCGAGGGCCTCGGCGACGTAGTGCCCGGGACCGTCGGCGTAGCGTTGGAGGACGCGGTCGAACAGCTCGGCTTTGCTGCCGAAAGCGGCGTACAGGCTCGGACGGTTGATGCCCATCGCCGCGGTGAGATCCGACAGCGCGGCGCCCTCGTAGCCGTACCTCCAGAACACCTCCAGTGCTCGATCCAACGCGCTGTCGATGTCGAAGCCGCGCGGCCGGCCTCCGGGCATGGAAACCTCCCAGTTTCTTACCTGTCGGTACTGTACTGGGCGCCGCCGTGGAGTCTCCGCGGTTGCCGGGGCGGCGGGCGGCTCGCGCCACGGTCCCGCTTCGACGACGCGGACTCACAGCGCTGTGACCTGCTGGCGCAAGCCGGTTTCCGCCGCTGCGGCGACGGCGTCGAGCAGGCGGCGCTGGCGCAGGCCGACGGTGAAGTCGGGGCGGGCGGACCTGCGCTCGGCGATGGCGGTGGCGGTCTCTCGGTAGACGCCCGCCACGTGCGCGATCGGGCCCGCGGGCAGTGTCGAGGGCAGTCGGCGGTAGTGATCGGGGATCTGGATGTCACCGACCGCTCCCTCGTTGCCGCGAAGTTCGACGCGCCAATCCGCCCAGTGCGGATACATCCCGGACTGGACCGGAGTGATGGTCAGAGTTCCCTGCGTGCCGCGGATGTAGAGCGCGAATCCGTGCGGTGCGTCCGCGTGTCCGCCGTGCACGGTTACCGCGACGACGGCGCCGCTCGCAAGGCGGCCGACCACGGCCAATTGCCCGGGCTGCCGATTCGGGACCGTGCGACCGGTCCCCAGCACGGTCAGCTCGTCGTGCAGTGTGGCGAGGACGGCGGATACTTCGGTGAGTGCACCGGCCAGGTGTTCGAGCACCCCGAGCACATGCCCGGCCATGATGGTCAGCAGACCGCTGCCCTTGCCGGGATCGGTGGTCCAGGCGAGTTCGGGCCGAATCGAGCTGCCGCCGAACGGATCTCCGGCGGCGACGAGGGTGATCGCGGAGACGGCGCCGATCCGGCCCGCCGCGAGCAGGTCTCTGACGAAGTTCACCGAAGGCGAGTGGTAGCCCTGGAGCACCACGGCGTGCACCACGCCCGCCGCCACCGCCGCGGTGGTCAGTTCGGTGGCCTCGACGGCACTCGTGCCCATCGGCCACTCGCAGAGGACGTGCTTTCCGGCGGCGAGCGCCGCGCGCACCACCTCCCCGTGTCCCGGCGACTTGACCGCCGCCACAACCAGATCCACCTCCGGATGCGCCGCCAGCTGCGCCGCGTCGGTGAACGCGTGCCGGGCGCCGGTGGCCTCGGCCGCCGCGTCGGCCGAGGCGCGATCCGTCGTCGCCACCGCCGTGACGCGGAACTCGGGCAGCTGGGCCAGCGCGGGTAGATGAGCTGCGGCGGCCCAGCTACCGGTGGGATTCGCGCCGACGATGCCGACGCCCAACGGGGCGGTGATGCGAGCGGTCACGCGTACTCCTAGTTCTGTACCGTTTGGTAATAAACTAGGCGGCGCACGACCCTCGGGCAATAGGTAAAGTACCGTTCGGTAAGAAACTCCCGGCTGCTGTGAGCGACCGGCCTGGTGTGGGCCCGGGTAGCGCAGAGGTTGCTACGCGATTGCGCGTCCGATGGCGTGGAGTTCGCGCGGCAAGATGGCGGCACGTCCTCGGACGGTGTCGCCGCCGAGCCGGACTCACCCGTCGTCATCGGCCGGTTCGGTGTGTCGGCCGTCCGATCTCGGGTTCACGGGTGCGTGCCGGTAGTAGCGCGGGCTCACGGGTGGGGTCCGAGGCATCTCGTCGTGAAGCCCGGCGAACGCGCTTCCCGGAAAGTCGGACCATCGAATACCGCGTCTCAGCACCCGATAAATCCTGCGGTAATACTTCGATGCTATTGAGCGGGACCGGCGTGCGGCGCTCGGTCCGGCAGTGCGGATGGCGGTCAGGGGTTTTCGGCGAACTGGGGCGTAATCAATTCATCTAGTACGTTCTCCGGGATAACGAGAAGTAGTTCTCGGGTGAGGCCGCGGCGAGCAGCGCCGCTGCCGACCCCGGCCGCTCGGCGACATCGGGCGGGTAGGTGGAGGTGTCCATGCTTGTTGACCACGCTGTCGTCACCTGGCGGGGCCACAAGGATCAGCCGACCCGTGGTCGCGCGGCCGACGGCCGGCGAGCCGGGCAAGTACGGTATCGGGACGCCGGACCAGCGGCGCAGCCCGGCGGAGTTCGCGAAAAGAATGTGTCGAGAATGTCTACTGATCTATTCCGCAGAACTCGAAACGTCCTGGGTTGTGCGGCGCTTGTCGTATCTCTGGTAGCCGGATGCGGAACCAACCGCGCGGAAGACCCGGCGTCGACCGAACCCAGCATCACCGAGGCCGCGGCGCGTACCGACCAGAAGGGCCTGTCGCTCATCGTGCCGGGCACCCTGGCCGCGAGCTACGCCGAACTCGCGGCAGGTGTGCGCGGGAAGCTCGGCATGGCCATCATGCCGGTCGGCGGCGAGCAGGTGGTCACCTTCGGTGAATGGACCAGCGGCCCGGCCTGGTCGACGATGAAGGTCCCGCTGACCATCGCCGCGCTCCGGCGCTCGTCGAGCAGCTCCAACTACGCCGCGTCGGCGGCGATCACGCAGTCCGACAACTCCGCCGCCGACGTGCTCTGGCAGTCGCTGGGCACCGCGCAGGAGGCGGCGCAGGCCGTGCAGGCGGTGTTGCGCGAGGGCGGTGACAACAGGACCGTCGTACCCGCGACCCGTGCCCGTGCCGAGCATTCGGCCTTCGGGCAGGCGGACTGGTCGCTGACCGACCAGGCTCGGTTCGCCTCGCGGCTGCCCTGTCTACCCCAGGCCGAGCGCGTGACCTCGCTGATGGAACAGGTCATAGCCAGCCAGCGCTGGGGTCTCGGCGAGTTCAGCGGCGCCGAGTTCAAGGGCGGCTGGGGGCCGGACGCCTCGGGCGCCTATCTCGTGCGCCAGTTCGGGGTCATCGACATCCCCTCGGGCAAGATCGCGATCGCGATCGCGGTGCAGCCGGAGAGCGGATCGTTCAGCGACGGCATGAACATCCTGGACAAACTGGCCACGGTCGTCTCCGAGCATCTCGACGAGCTGGCCGGGGGACGCTGCCCGGCCGCATGAGGCCATCCGTCCAGGTCAGTGTTACGCGCCGTTCACGGGGGCGGGGCTGCCGAGATCGGACATGAAGGGCAAGATAGCGGCCATGCGCATCGGAGTTCTGACCGGAGGCGGAGACTGCCCAGGACTGAACGCGGTCATCCGCGCCATCGTTCGTACCGCGAACGGCCGCTACGGAGACGCGATCGTCGGCTTCGAGGACGGTTGGCGCGGCCTATTGGAGGATCGGAAGATCCAGATCCGCAATGACGACCGCACCGACCGGATCCTCACCAAGGGCGGCACCATCCTCGGCACCGCGCGCACCAACCCCGACGTGCTGCGCGCGGGCCTGGGCCGGATCAAACAGACCCTGGACGACAACGGCATCGAAGCGCTGATCCCGATCGGCGGCGAGGGCACGCTGACGGCCGCGAGCTGGCTGTCCGACGAGGGCGTGCCGGTGGTCGGCGTCCCGAAGACCATCGACAACGACATCGACTGCACCGACGTCACTTTCGGCCACGACACCGCGCTGAACATCGCCACCGAGGCGATCGACCGGCTGCACACCACCGCCGAGTCGCATCAGCGCGTCATGCTCATCGAGGTGATGGGCCGCCACGCGGGCTGGATCGCGATCGGCGCGGGCATGGCGGCGGGCGCGCACCTGACTCTGGTGCCGGAGGTCCCGTTCGAGGTGGACGAGGTGTGCGCGATGATCAAGCGGCGTTTCCAGCGCGGCGACAAGCACTTCATCTGCGTGGTCGCCGAGGGATCGCACCCGGCGCCGGACTCCGGATTCACTCTGCGCGAGGGCGGTATCGACGAGTTCGGCCACGAGCGGTTCACCGGCGTCGCCCAGCAGTTGGGCGTGGAGATCGAGCGGCGCATCGGCAAAGAGGTCCGCACCACCGTGCTCGGCCACGTGCAGCGCGGCGGCAGCCCCACGCCCTACGACCGGGTGCTGGCCACTCGCTTCGGCCTGCACGCGGCCGAGGCGGTGCACGCGGGCAAGTTCGGTCAGATGGTCGCGCTGCACGGCACCAGCATCGACCTGGTTCCCCTGTCGGAGGCCACCAAGCAGCTCAAGCGAGTGCCGCCGGAACGTCACCGCGAGGCGGAGGCGTTCTTCGGGTAAGACCCGCGGTCGCAGTCTGCTGACTGTCGTTCCCGTGTGATCGCTCGACCAGCGTGTCTTCGATAGGCCGTTCACGTGAGGGGGCCGGTATACGCGCTGGTTCGGTTGCTGTGCGTCACGCATCGGTACCCTGATCGCATGCGCAGTGGGCGACTGATCGCGTTGGCTCTGTTGGTCATCGCGGCGTTGGTGGCGGGGTGTTCGGAGTCGAATCCGCCCGAGCCGACCACCGGTGACTGGCACGGCGCCATCGAGGTCCCCGGTCAGCCCCTGCAAGTCGGAGTGAGCTTTCGCGACGACGGTACGGCCACCATCGACATTCCCTTGCAGGGCGTGAGCGGCGCGCAGCTGAAGGACGTCCGCACCGACCGCAACGGTGTGTCGTTCGCGATCCCGGATATCCCGGGTGACCCGGTGTTCCGTGGCGAGTACGAGTCCGGAAGCGACCGGATCGCCGGCGATTTCACCCAGGCCGGCCAGAGCTTCCGGCTCACGCTGAGCCGAGGCAAGGTGACGCCGCCCGCCCGCCCGCAGGAACCGAAGCCGCCGTTCCCGTACAAGACCGAGGATCTCACCTACCGCAACGGCGACATCACCATCGCGGGCACACTGACCGAACCGCAGGGGCAGGGACCGTTCCCCGCGATCCTCATGATCTCCGGAAGCGGCCCCCAGGACCGTAACGAAGACCTGATGGGCCACAAGCCGTTCCTGCTGCTGGCCGACACCTTCACCCGCGCGGGCTACGCCGTGCTGCGCACCGACGACCGAGGCGTCGGCGGCACCGGCGGCAAACTGGACGACGCGAACTACGCCGACCTGGCCGAGGACGCCGCCGCGGGCGTCCGCTTCCTGCGCGCCCGCCCCGAGGTCGATCCGGCCCGGGTCGGGCTCTTCGGGCACAGCGAAGGCGGCTACCTCGCACCGCTGGTCGCCGCGCGCCCGGACAGTGGCGTCGCGTTCGCCGTCCTGATGGCCGGGCCCGGCGTCCCGGGTGCGGATGTACTCATCGAGCAGACCCGCTTGCTCGCCGCCGCGAACGGCACTCCTCCGGACCAGGTGGAGACCCGGGTACGTGACACCACCGAACTGGCCGCCCTGCTGAAAGCGGGTGACCTGGACGGCGCGAGGCAACTAGCCATCCGGCAGAACCAGTCCCTGCCCGCCGGCCAGCGCGTGCCCGACGACCAGGCGGCCGCGCAGATGACGCCGTATCTGGCCGCCTTGGTCGCCTACGATCCGGCGCCCGCCCTCGCCGCCCTGCGCGTTCCGGTGCTCGCGTTCTTCGGCGGCAAGGATCTCCAGGTGCCCCCGGCGCAGAGCGAGCAGCCGATGCGCGACCATCTCGCCTCCGGCCCCGATACGACCGTCCACGTCTTCCCTGGGCTCAACCACCTGATGCAGCCCACCGAGACGGGTCGTCCCAGCGAGTACAGCACCATCGAGACGACCATCGCTCCCGAGGTGCTCGACTACGTCACCGGCTGGCTGCGCCAGCGGGTCCCGGTGAAATAGCGCGCCGCCGCACGACGCGAGAGCCGCTGCGCTGCGACGGGAGCGTTTACCTAAACTGATGGCCATGAGCGCACCCACGGTCGACCTGATGGATTACTCGGATGTCCTCGCCCGGTTCGAGCCGGTGCTCGGCATGGAGGTCCACGTCGAGCTGAACACCGCGACGAAGATGTTCTGCGGTTGCCCGACCGAGTTCGGCGCAGAGCCGAACACCCAGGTGTGCCCGGTGTGCCTCGGTCTGCCGGGTTCACTGCCGGTGGTGAATCAGAAGGCCGTCGAGTCCGCGATCCGCATCGGGCTGGCGCTGAACTGTTCGATCACCCCGTGGGGCCGGTTCGCGCGCAAGAACTACTTCTACCCCGATCAGCCGAAGAACTATCAGATCAGCCAGTACGACGAGCCGATCGCCACGAACGGGCACCTGGACGTGCTGCTCGACGACGGCAGCACCTTCCGCGTCGACATCGAGCGCGCGCACATGGAGGAGGACACCGGCAAGTCGGTGCACGTCGGCGGCGCGACCGGTCGCATCCACGGCGCCAGCCACTCCCTGCTGGACTACAACCGGGCGGGCGTGCCGTTGATCGAGATCGTCACCAAGCCGATCACCGGAGCGGGGGAGCGGGCGCCGGAGGTGGCGCGGGCCTACGTGACGGCGCTGCGGGATCTGCTGAAGTCGCTCGGCGTCTCCGATGTGAAGATGGAGCAGGGCTCACTGCGCTGCGACGCGAACGTCTCCCTGATGCCGATCGGCGCAACCGAATTCGGCACCCGCACCGAGACCAAGAACGTCAACTCGCTGCGCAGCGTCGAGGTCGCGGTGCGCTACGAGATGCGCAGGCAGGCGGCGGTGCTCGCGAGCGGCGGCACGATCGTGCAGGAGACCCGCCACTTCCACGAGACCGACGGCACCACCTCGCCCGGCCGCCGCAAGGAGACCGCCGAGGACTACCGCTACTTCCCCGAGCCCGACCTCGAGCCGGTCGCGCCCGACGCGGAGTGGGTGGAGCGGTTGCGCGGCACCATCCCCGAGTACCCCTGGCTGCGCCGCGCGCGCATCCAGTCCGACTGGGGCGTGTCCGACGAGGTGATGCGCGACCTGGTCAACGCGGGTGCGCTGGACCTGATCATCGCCACCGTCGACGCGGGCGCCCCGGCCAACGAGGCGCGCTCCTGGTGGGTCGCCTACCTCACCGAGAAGGCCAAGGAACGCGAGGTCGCGCTGGATGAGCTGCCGATCACCCCGGCCCAGGTCGCCGAGGTGATCAAGCTGGTCGACGCGAAGACGATCAACAACAAGGTGGCCAAGCAGGTCGTCGACCACGTGCTGGCCGGCGAGGGCGACCCGGCGCAGATCGTCGAAGCCAAGGGCCTCGGCATGGTCAGCGACGACAGCGCCTTGCAGGCGGAGGTGGAGAAGGCCCTGGCCGCCAACCCCGACATCGCCGACAAGATCCGCTCCGGCAAGGTGCAGGCGGCGGGCAAGATCGTCGGCGACGTCATGAAGGCGACCCGAGGGCAGGCCGACGCGGCCCGCGTCCGGGAGCTCGTGCTCGCCGCTTGCGGCTGAGGGCTCTCTATCGGGGTCGCTCGACCCCGATAGAGCTGTAAGGCGTGCTCGAGGTCGGCGGCGTGGTGTAGCGGGCGTTCGGCAGGTACAGGTGTTCGCCGAACGCGGCGACGGTCGTCGGTACGTCGAAACGCGGGTCGGTGACGCGCCGTTCGACCGTGCCCGTCGTGCCCGCGGGATCGAGCGCTACCACGGCGATCGCGTTGGACCGGTTCTGGACGACGAACAATGTGCTGCCACACAGCAGCAGTCCGTCGCCGTCGGGCAGCGAGTCGGCGCCGAGATCGATCTGCCGCGTCGTACCGGTCGCGGGGTCGACACGGAACAACCGGCCGGTCACCGACTGCATGATGATCAGCCCGGTGCCATCCGGCGTGCGCACGATCCCGTTGGCGTTGATCGCTCCGGGCTCGTAGCGGATGTCGCCGGTCAGCGGTCGACGCACCACCGCCGTGGGTGGCGGCAGGGCAGCGTCGTGGGCGATGGGCAGGTGGTAGAGCACGGGCGTGCGCGAGTCGGTGAACCACGCGCCCGCGGGCGTCAGTACGACGTCGTTGACGAACGTGTCCGGCGGCGTCGCGAGCCGGTAGTTCGCCGCGACCGCGCCGGTGCGGGTGTCCACGACGCGGGCGTCGCCGCCGGTGCCTCCGGCGACGAACAGCCGGTCGTGGTGGTCGATCTGCATCCCCAGCGCCGGCGTACCCGGCCCGGGGCTCAGGATGTCGCCTCGACCGGTTACCAGGTCGGCGCGGTAGATGGAGCCGTCGGCCCGCGATCCGAAGAAGGCCACCGGTCGCGACCCGATCGCGATGCCCTCCGGCTGGAATCCGGCGGGCAGGTCGATCGCGGTGCGGACCGGGCGGTGTGCCGCCGTTCGGTCGGTGGATACCAGCGCAGTAGCGCCGAGGCAGGCGACTGCGGCCGAGATCACGAGGATTCGCTTCATCTCATCGTTGCCTCCGTCCCGGAATCCGCGCTCAGTAGCCGACAGTGAAATGCCTGCTCTGACCTGGGTTCTCGAGTTCGTCCAGGATGGCCACGGCGAAGTCTTCCGCCGAGATCCGGGACGCACCGTCGGCGCTGGTGACGAGGGTGGTGGTGCCGCGTCGGTACTTTCCGGTGCGCTGTCCGGGTTCGAGGAGGGCGGGCGGGCTGAGATAGACCCAGTCGGCCGGATGCGCTCGGCAGGTTTCCCATTGCGAGACGCTGGCGGCGGCGATGGTGCGAATCGCCGGCGGTACGTACTCCGGACTGTCGAGAACGAGCCGATCGGGGCGCCCCGGAATCCGCAGCGGCGCGGCGCCGCCGACCACGAGGATGCGCGTCCGGGTAGCCGTGGCCGCGTCCAGCAGGGCAGTCGTCGTCGCCGTGACAGTGTGTTCCTGGCCGGAGCCCGGGCGGGTCGCGGCCACGATCGCGTCGGTGCCGTGGAACAGTTCGCCCATCCGGGCGGGGTCGTTCGCGTCGCCCTCGATTGCGGTCACCCCCGGAGGCAGGACGGTCGGCGGCTGTTTCCGGAACACGGCGACGATCTCATGGCCCCGGCTGGAGCCTTCGTCGACGACGCGTGAGCCGACCATGCCGTTGGCTCCGACGACGGTGATCTTCATTTCAGTACCCCTTCGGGTGTCTCGACAACGTGGGATGAGCGGCTGGGAGCGGGAAGCTGTCCCGCGACGATCGCGGCGAGCGCGAGCCCGAACCCGGCGAGCTGGATCGGGCCGAGCGTCTGGCCGAGCAGGATCGCGCCGAGAACCGCGGCGACCAGCGGCGAGAGCAGGACGAGAACCGCGACGGAGGTGACCGGCAACGTCCCGATGCCGCGGAACCAGAGGACATAGGCGAGCAGACCGCCGAGCAGACCCAGCCATAGGTAGCCGAGGGCAGCGGGCGGGTCGATCGCGGGAGGCGGACCCTCGACGAGGAACGTGAGGGGCAGCAGGAACAGGCCTCCCGCGGTGAGCTGCCAGCCGGCGAAAGCGGTGGGACTCGCCTCGGCGGGCCGTCCCCACTTCTTCGTGAGCGTCAGGCCCAGCGCCATCGAGGCCGCGGCGGCGAGGCCCGCCACGATCCCCGCGAGATCGAGGGTTGCCTCCGGCCCGATCACCACCAAGCCGACGCCGACGACGCCTATCGCGCCCCAGGTCAGGCGCCAGGCCGACGGGCTCTCGTGCAGGACCACCACAGCCAGGACGGCTACGACGAGCGGCTGGGCCGCCGCCAAGGTCGCGGCCACCCCGCCGGGTAGGCGTTCGGCGGCGAGGAACAACAGCGGGAACAGCAGCCCGATATTGAGCACGCCCAGCACCGCGGCTTTGCCCCACCAGGGTCCCCGCGGCAGGGTCCGCGTGAACGCCAGCGCGAGCACACCCGCGGGCAACGCGCGCAGGAGCCCGGCGAAAAGCGGATGCCCCGGTGGAAGGAGTTCGGTGGTGACGACATATGTCGTGCCCCAGGACATGGGAGCGAGCGCCGTCAGGACGGTGCGAGGGAGATTTCCGTCTCTGCCGGAGATCCGCTGTGCTGCTGAACTTTCCACGTGAGCAGTCTCGCCCCGTGCCGATCAATGAGTCCAACACATGTTTGTCACTTCATCGATCTCGATACATGATTGATCCGTGGAGCTTCAGCAGATGCGGTACGTCCTTGCCGTGGCCGAGACGAACAGCTTCACCCGGGCCGCCGAACGATGCCTGGTGGTCCAGTCCGCGCTGAGTCACCAGATCGCCCGCCTGGAACGGGAATTGGGCGCGCGACTGTTCGAGCGCACGAGCCGCCGGGTGCGTTTGACACCGGCCGGTGCGGCGTTCCTTCCGGCTGCCCGCCAATGCCTGGACGCCGCCGAGCGCGCGGCCGCCGAGGTCGCCGCGGCGGTCGGCGAGGTACGCGGACGGCTCGCCGTCGGCCTGATCCCCACCGTCGCCGCGGTCGACATCCCGGAGGCGCTGCGTGACTTCCGGCAGCGGTATCCGCACGTGCGCATCAGCCTGCGGGTGGGCGCGAGCGAGGAACTCGTCGAGCGAGTCACGCAGGGAGCCCTCGACGTGGCTTTCCTGGGACTGCCGACCACGGCGCGACCACGAGGCGTCGACGCCCACGAACTCGCCCGTGACCGGCTCGTCGCCGTGGTCGCACCCGACCATCCCCTCGCCGGTGCGCCCACGGTCGATCTGCGCAGACTCTCCTCCGAGGTGTTCGTAGACCTTCCGGCCGCAACCGCCGGACGCCTCCAATCCGACCAAGCCTTCCAGGCCGCAGGCCTGGACCGCGACGTCGCCTTCGAAGTGACCAGCGCCGACTACATCGCTCGACTCGTCCGCCCCGGCCTCGCCGTAGCCATGCTGCCCTCCGCCTACGCGCCGCAACTCGAGGGCGTGGTCACCATCGAGGTCTCCGACGCCCCGGCCCGCGTCGAATACGTCATCTGGAGCCGCAGCCGCCCGCCGGCGGCCACCGCCTTTCTCACTGTGCTCGGCGTCCCGGTGGATCGTGACGAATCCTGAGAATCGCGGAGTAATCGGGCTGCGTCCCGATGGCCCGGACCGGCAGCATGGGAGGGCGCCGGATCTGCTGTGGAGTGACGTCGAGACGTTCTTCGACCCTGGGCGGATGATCGACCTGCGTGTCCGGCTTGCCCCGGATGTGCTGGCGATCTTCCGTCCGGTGTCGGCCACGGAGATCGATTTCGACATCGACCTTCGCGAACTGCGCGGTCAGCCCGGGGTGGACATCCTGTGCGGCTTGTTGCGTGCGATCGGCCGTCGCGTGGGCAAGCCGGTATCCATGACCGCGGAAGGCGACTACGGTAACCCGGTGCTCGGATTCGATCCCGCGGCCGACCGCGTAGTGCTGCTGGCAGATCCACGATTCCGCTGACCGGACCCTTGCTGGAGCACATGCCTCACGCGATCCAGCACAACGGGCGTCACGCCATCGGCCAGACAAACCCCGCTCAGTCCGGTCCGCCGCCTCCGGCCTGCGGTGGCGGGATGCGGACGACGCGGTCGTCGAACGGGCCGGGCTGGCCGTCGGTCTTGTTCACCGTGGTCACCCAGATGGTGCCGTCGGCGCCGACCGCCGCGCCGCCGAGCTGCCCGTACTTGTCCTGCGCCATCAGGGTCGGCGCCGCGGTGACCGCGTGGGTGTTGGGGTCGGCGGCGGCGATGGCGAGGGCCTTCGCGCGGGTCAGCGAGATCGCGACACCGTCGGTCGCCGCGGCGCAGCCCGCGACGCCGGGCCGGTCCGGCCAGGTCCACGTGGTGGTGACCACGCCGTCGTCGCCGAGCCGTTGCAGCCGGTCCTCGGCGGGGGTGCGGTCGGTGATCCAGATGCTGTCCTTGCTGTCCCGGCACACGTCCCCCGCGGTGCCGATGCCGGAGACGGCGATTTCCGGCGCGGGCGTACGGCCGGGCACCGGAGACTTCACGCGCAGCAGTTTGCCCGCGAGCGAGCCCGCCGAGGCAGCCGCGCCGGGGTTGCCCGCGTCGCCGGTCAGCACCAGCATCTGGTCGGGCGCGGCGAAGTCGATCGCGCCGTGATTCCCGGTCGCGCCCTTCGGGATCCCGGTGAGGACGTCCTTGGGGGAGCCGCCTTCGGCGATGCGCACCACCCGGTTGTCGCTGCCGGTGGTGATGTAGGCGTACATCAGGCCGTCTTCGTGGTAGGTGGGCGACAGCGCGATGTCGCTGAGGCCGCCGTCGCCGGAGCCGTCCACGTCCAGCTTGGCGATCTCGACCGGCGGCTGCTCCGGAGCCACCTTCATGATCCGTCCGGTCCTGCGCTCGGCGACCAGCGCGCCGTCGGCGAGCGTGACCAGGCCGCCGGTGGTGTCCAGGCAGGTGGCGACCACCGCCGGGTCCGGATCGATGCACGGGCCGCTCGGCCGGGTGGTCGAGGTGGGCGACTGGCTCGGTTTCTTCGGGTCGATGTTGGCTCCGCGCAGGGTCGGTTCGGGGGTGAACGGACTGGACGCCGAATCGTCGAACCGGGCGCACCCGACCAGCAGGACGGAGCCGAGCGCCAAGCTCGCCGCGACGCGGCCCACGACAACCAAACTCATAGCTCAGACGTTACGGAAATACCGTTGCCCGCGCCCCCTCCGGGTGCGTGTTGCGCGCACACTGACACGCCGTGCGGTACTTGCCCGCCGTGGCAGGGTGCGGCATAGGGTATTGGCCGTGACCGACAAGCCGAAAGACACGCCGGAATCCAAGGCCGGGGAGGCCACTGCCGCTACGGCCGAGCAGTCGGCGGTGTCGTCCACCGGTCGAGGGGTGACCAGCCCGTACGACTCGCCGACCGAGCAATTCGCGCGAGTGGACCCGGCCCAGCGTCCGCAGATGTCCAAGGACGTCCCGCGCACCGATGACGAACTCGGGCTCGACCCGGAGGTGCCGACCACCGCCGAGAGCAAAGCCGCCGGGGGCAAGGGGTCCACCTACGAGTACGCCAGCATCCCGCCCGCCCCCGCTCCGCCGAACGACACCGGCCGCCTGCGCCGCCGCACCGGCGAGACCAGGCGCGGCACACTCGATCTCGGTTTGTTGTTGTTGCGCTGGGTCGTCGGCGGCACCTTCCTCTACCACGGTTTGCAGAAGCTCACCGGTTGGTTCCACGGCCCCGGCCTGGACGGCACCCGCGACATGATGGAGCGCGGCGGCTGGGATCACCCGAGCCTGTCCGCGATGCTGGTCACGGCGGGCGAGGTGGGCGGCGGCGCACTGCTGATCCTCGGGCTGGCCACCCCGCTGGCCGCGGGCGCGGTGCTCGCGGTGATCCTGGACGCGTGGGCCTGGAAGCAGGGGATGGCCCCGGGGTTCCAGTACAAAGCCGGGCCGGGCGCTGTGGAGTTGGAAAGCATCCTCGCCGGCGCCGCCGCCGCGATCATCCTGACCGGCCCGGGTCGCTTGTCCTTCGACCGCAACCGGGGTTGGGCCGTTCGTCCCGCCGCAGGGTCCTTCGTCGTCCTTCTTCTCGCCGTGGCCGCCGCGGTCGGCGCCTACTGGTACCTGCACGGTGGCAACCCGCTCACCGGCATCGGTCCCTTCGACTGAGTCCGGACGAACAAAGACCCCTTCGCCCCGCAATATGGGGCGAAGGGGCCTTCGCGTTCGGTCGGGCCGCGCGACGCGGGAGCTACGGCACGTGCCGCACGGCTCCCTTGTCCGCCGAGGTGGCCATGGCGGCGTAGGCGCGCAGCGCGGTCGTCACCGGACGATCGCGGTTGGCCGGCTGCCAGGGCCGTTCGGAGGCTTCCATCTTCGCGCGGCGTTCGGCGAGGACGGCGTCGTCGACGAGGACCTCGAGCGTGCGGGTGGCCACGTCGATGCGGATCTGGTCGCCGTTCTCGACCAGGCCGATGACGCCGCCGCTGGCCGCCTCGGGCGAGATGTGCCCGATCGACAGACCCGAGGTGCCGCCGGAGAACCGGCCGTCGGTGATCAGCGCGCACTGCTTGCCGAGCCCGGAACCCTTCAGGAACGCGGTCGGGTGCAGCATCTCCTGCATGCCGGGGCCGCCCGCGGGGCCTTCGTAGCGGACCACGATCACGTCGCCGGGCTTGATCTTCTTGCCGAGGATGACCGACACGGCCTCCTCCTGCGAGTCCACCACCACCGCGGGCCCCTGGAAGGTGAACAGTTCCTCGTCGATGCCCGCGGTCTTGAGCACCGCGCCGTCGGGCGCGATATTGCCGCGCAGCACGACCAGGCCGCCTTCGGTGGTGTAGGCGTGCTCGAGGTCGCGGATGCAACCGCCCGTGGCGTCGGTGTCCAGCGACGACCAGCGGTTGTCGGTGGAGAACGGCTCGGTGGTGCGCACCCCGCCCGGTGCGGCGTGAAAGAGTTCGATGGCTTCCTGGGAAGCCTTGCCGGAACGGATGTCCCAGGTGTCGAGCCACTCGTCGAAGCTCGCGGTGTGCACGGTGGTGACGTCGGTCTCCAGCAGGCCCGCGCGGCGCAATTCGCCGAGGATGGCGGGGATGCCGCCGGCGCGGTGCACGTCCTCCATGTGGTAGTCGGAGTTCGGCGACACCTTCGACAGGGTGGGCACCCGGCGGCTGGTCTCCTCGATGGTGTGCAGATCGAAGTCGATCTCACCTTCCTGCGCGGCGGCCAAGGTGTGCAGCACGGTGTTGGTCGAGCCGCCCATCGCGACGTCCAGCGCCATCGCGTTGCGGAAAGCCTTGGCGTTGGCGACGTTGCGCGGCAGCACGGACGCGTCGTCCTCGCGGTACCAGCGGTTGGCGATGTCGACCACGACGGTGCCCGCCCGCTCGAACAGTGCCCGGCGCGCGGCATGCGTGGCGAGGGTGGAGCCGTTGCCGGGCAGCGCGAGACCGAGCGCCTCGGTGAGGCAGTTCATCGAGTTCGCGGTGAACATGCCCGAGCACGAGCCGCAGGTCGGGCACGCCGACCGCTCCACCTCCGACAGCCCCTCCTCCGACACCGCCTGATTCGCGCTCGCGGAGATCGCCGTGATCAGGTCGGTGGGCGCCTGCGCGACGCCGCCGACCACCACCGCCTTGCCCGCCTCCATCGGCCCGCCGGAGACGAACACCGCCGGAATGTTCAGCCGCATGGCCGCATTGAGCATGCCCGGGGTGATCTTGTCGCAGTTGGAGATGCAGACCAGCGCGTCGGCGGTGTGCGCGTTCACCATGTACTCGACGGAGTCGGCGATGATCTCGCGCGAGGGCAGCGAGTAGAGCATGCCGCCGTGGCCCATGGCGATGCCGTCGTCGACGGCGATGGTGTGGAATTCGCGCGGAACGCCGCCGGCGGCGCGCACCGCGTCGGCCACGATGTCGCCGACGTTCTTCAGGTGCACGTGGCCGGGCACGAACTGGGTGTAGGAGTTCGCGATGGCGACGATCGGCTTGCCGAAGTCGGTGTCGGTCATGCCGGTGGCGCGCCAGAGTGCGCGCGCGCCTGCGGCATTGCGGCCGATGGTCGTGGTTCGTGAACGAAGCGGTGGCATTTCGATGGTCCTCGGGTCGCGGGGGCTGACGTGCGACGGCGCAGAGCCTGCTCGGCGGTCCATCACGTTACTCCCGAAGGGCGCGTCCACCTGCCGGTGGTGCGGTCGGGCGCGGCGGCCGTGCCTGTCAGCCGGGTTCGGTGTGTCGCCGGTGCGTGGTGTCGCAGGCGACGACGGGTCGCCGGAGGTACCGGACCGTCGAGGGTGGGGATGCGAAGGAGGATCACTGCTCCGGCAAAATCATCCCATCACCCGACGGCAACATCGTACGCGCGGCGAATGTTCCGCGTCGCCGAGACCGCCGCGCACCGGCGCGGCGTGCGCGTAGCCGACCATGTGGCACGGCTTCGCCGCCTGGGACCGGTGGCCGCGCACGGGTGACCGGCCGCTAGCGCGTGTCTTCTTCCGCGTCGGGCTTGGCAACGCCGTTGGTCAGTGGGCTGTCGTCGTCGCTCGGCTTCGTGTCCGGTGCGCTCGCATCCGCGGGCGCCTCGTCCGTCGCGGGCTCCGCGAACGGGTCCGGGATCCGTCCGCCGGACGCCGCGGCCAGCTCGCGCAGCCGGTCGTAACTCACCGCGGGCAACTTCACCTCGGTGCCATCGGTCAGGTCGGCGCGCACGTAGCCGCGCTTGGGGATCCGCACACCTTTCACCTGCGCCCAGTCGAGGTGGCGCGAACCGAACAGGGTCCGCAGGTCCAGCCCCGCCTCCGAGACGGCGGTCTGTGTGCGCAGCACCCACGCCAGCACCGCGAGCGGGATGAGCAGCAGCCACCACAGTCCGGCGGGCCAGCCGACGAACGGGAAGAACACGCACATCAGCAGGATGAACACGCCCAGGAAGGCCAGCCGTGGGATGCGGATCACACGGGCGTCGGAGGCGCTACCCGTATCCGTTGCCGCGGCGGGCGTGTGGGACGATTCAGAAGGTGGCACGGACTGATGCGGTGATGACACACCACCATCCTCGCATCCTGGTGAACGGACACAAGCAACCGCACTGTCCCACATAATGGGACGCACGGGGTCATCTGTTTGACTCTTCGGTTCACACCCGCTTAACGTCGTGCGCGTGAATCGAAACGAGTTGCTCGTAATCGGCCGGCGCGTCCAGCGTTGAGCCTGACACACTGAGTCGAATACGTCAGCTCGCGTTGCGACGCGCCACCCTCGATCAGCCCTGTGCTGTCGGGGGCTTTTTTATGTTCGGACTAATCTCCAGCATGGCGAAGCGCAAGACACCGCTGGCACAAAAATCCGGGGTCAGAACGACAACCAGTAAGGAACGAAGACGGTGAGCGCACCTACCGCACGGCCCGGGCCTTCTGCCCGTAGGCCAGCGCCTTCGGCGAATCAGCAGGCCACGCCCGCTGCCAACGCGGCCAACCGCCGCCAGCTCCCGCCCGAGCGGGTCACCGGCGCGCAGTCGGTCGTCCGATCGCTCGAGGAGCTCGGCGTCGACACCGTATTCGGCATTCCGGGCGGTGCGATTCTCCCGGTCTACGACCCGCTGTTCGATTCCACCAAGGTTCGCCACGTCCTCGTCCGGCACGAGCAGGGCGCGGGGCACGCGGCCACCGGTTACGCGCAGGCGACCGGCAAGGTCGGTGTGTGTATGGCCACATCCGGCCCCGGCGCCACCAACCTGGTGACCCCGATCGCCGACGCGCAGATGGACTCGGTCCCGATCGTGGCCATCACCGGCCAGGTCGGCCGGAGCCTGATCGGCACCGACGCCTTCCAGGAAGCCGACATCTCCGGCATCACCATGCCGATCACCAAGCACAACTTCCTGATCACCGACGGCATCGACATCCCGCGCATCATCGCCGAGGCGTTCTACCTCGCCGCGTCCGGCCGCCCGGGCGCCGTGCTCGTCGACATCCCCAAGGACGTGCTGCAGGCCCAGACCACCTTCAGCTGGCCGCCGGAGATGCGGCTGCCCGGCTACCGTCCGGTCACCAAGCCGCACGGCAAGCAGGTGCGCGAGGCCGCGCGGATGATCATGGAGGCCAAGGCCCCCGTGCTCTACGTCGGCGGCGGCGTGATCAAGGCCGACGCCTCGGCCGAGCTGCTGCAACTGGCCGAGCTGACCGGCATCCCCGTGGTCACCACGCTGATGGCGCGCGGCGCGTTCCCCGACAGCCACACACTGAACATGGGCATGCCCGGCATGCACGGCACCGTGGGCGCCGTCGCCGCGCTGCAGCGCTCGGACCTGCTGATCACGCTCGGCGCGCGGTTCGACGACCGCGTCACCGGCCAGCTGGACTCCTTCGCGCCGGGCGCCAAGGTCATCCACGCCGACATCGACCCGGCCGAGATCGGCAAGAATCGGCACGCCGACGTCCCGATCGTGGGCGACTGCCGCGAGGTGATCGTCGAGCTCATCGAGACGCTGAAGGCGGATCCCGCCGCGGGTGACGCTTTGCCACTGGCGCTGACCGACTGGTGGACCTACCTCGACGGCGTGCGCGACTCCTACCCGCTGGGTTGGACCCCGCCCGCCGACGGGTCGCTGTCGCCGGAGTTCGTCATCGAGGCGCTCGGCCGCCTGGCCGGACCCGACGCGATCTACTGCGCGGGCGTCGGCCAGCACCAGATGTGGGCCGCCCAGTTCATCAAGTACGAGAAGCCGCGCACCTGGCTGAACTCCGGTGGCCTGGGCACCATGGGCTACGCCGTCCCGGCGGCCATGGGCGCCAAGATGGGCGCGCCGGACAAAGAGGTGTGGGCGGTCGACGGTGACGGCTGCTTCCAGATGACCAACCAGGAGCTGGCCACCTGCGCCGTGGAGGGCGTCCCGATCAAGGTCGCGCTGATCAACAACGGCAACCTCGGCATGGTGCGCCAGTGGCAGACGCTCTTCTACCAGGAGCGCTACTCCAACACCGATCTGGGCACGCACACCCTGCGCATCCCCGACTTCGTGAAACTCGCCGAAGCCCTCGGCTGCCACGGCATCCGGGTGGAGCGCGAGGAGGACGTGGAGGCCGCCATCCGCGAGGCGCAGTCCATCAACGACCGCCCCGTGGTGATCGACTTCATCGTCGGCAAGGACGCCCAGGTGTGGCCGATGGTCGCGGCAGGCACCAGCAATGACGAGATCATGGCCGCGCGCGGCATCCGCCCGCTGTTCGACGAGGACGAGCAGGCCGCCGAGCCGGCGGTCATCCACGCGGCGATGTCGCACGAACAGAACAAGGTGAACAACGGATGAGTACCACGCATACCCTCAGCGTTCTCGTCGAGGACAAACCGGGCGTGCTGGCACGGGTCGCGGCGCTGTTCTCCCGCCGCGGCTTCAATATCGAATCGCTGGCGGTCGGTGGCACCGAACTGCCCGAGATCTCGCGCATGACCATCGTCGTCACCGTCGAGGACCTGCCGCTCGAGCAGGTCACCAAGCAGCTCAACAAGCTGGTGAACGTCATCAAGATCGTGGAGCAGGACTCCGACAGCTCGGTGGCCCGCGAACTGATCCTGGTGAAGGTGCGCGCCGACGCCAGTGTGCGGACCCAGGTGATCGAGGCGGTCGGGCTGTTCCGCGCGAAGGTCATCGACGTGTCGCCGGACGCGCTCACCGTCGAGGCGACCGGAACCCGGTCCAAGCTCGACGCGCTGCTGCGGATGCTCGAACCGTATGGCATCCGGGAGATCGTGCAGTCCGGTGTCGTCGCGGTGGGACGTGGACCGAAGTCCATCACCGCCACGCGATGAGGTAGCGAGCGGCACACCGATGGGGCCGACCGGCCGGCGGCGGCCACGCGCTAGTCTTTCTGCGATCGACGGTTGGCGTGCCGCCCTCCCCGCCTACGCGGGAATGATCCCCTCCCGCTGCTGCGGGGGTTGATCCGATCCAGAACAACGAAAATCAACACCGGCGCAAGCACGGTGTGCCCCGCCTCGCGCGGGGATGATCCCGGAAGGAACCACAGTGGCAGTCGAGATGTTCTACGACGACGATGCCGACCTGTCGATCATCCAGGGCCGCAAGGTCGCTGTCATCGGCTACGGCAGCCAGGGTCACGCGCACTCGCTGAGCCTGCGCGACTCGGGCGTCGAGGTCCGCGTCGGTCTGGCCGAGGGTTCGAAGTCGCGTCCGAAGGCCGAGGAGGCGGGCCTGACCGTCGGCACGCCCGCGGAGGTCTCGGAGTGGGCGGACCTCATCATGGTGCTGGCGCCCGACACCGCGCAGGCGTCGATCTTCACCAACGACATCGAGCCGAACCTGAAGGACGGCGACGCGCTGTTCTTCGGCCACGGCCTCAACATCCACTTCGGCCTGATCAAGCCGCCCGCCAACGTCACCATCGGCATGGTGGCGCCGAAGGGCCCCGGTCACCTGGTGCGTCGTCAGTTCGTCGACGGCAAGGGCGTTCCGGCTCTGATCGCGATCGACCAGGACCCGAAGGGCGAGGGCCAGGCGCTGGCGCTGTCCTACGCCAAGGGCATCGGCGGCACCCGCGCGGGCGTCATCAAGACCACCTTCAAGGAAGAGACCGAGACCGACCTGTTCGGTGAGCAGGCCGTGCTGTGCGGTGGCACCGAGGAACTGGTCAAGACCGGTTTCGAGGTCATGGTCGAGGCCGGTTACGCGCCGGAGATGGCCTACTTCGAGGTGCTGCACGAGCTGAAGCTGATCGTCGACCTGATGTACGAGGGCGGCATCGCGCGGATGAACTACTCGGTGTCCGACACCGCCGAGTTCGGTGGTTACCTGTCGGGCCCGCGGGTCATCGACGCCGACACCAAGAAGCGCATGCAGGACATCCTCAAGGACATCCAGGATGGCAGCTTCGTCAAGCGTCTGGTCGCCAACGTCGAGGGCGGCAACAAGGAGCTCGAGGCGCTGCGCAAGCAGAACGCCGAGCACCCCATCGAGGTCACCGGCGCCAAGCTGCGCGGCCTGATGAGCTGGGTGGATCGTCCGATCACCGAGACCGCCTGATCTCTCGGCTGATTCACGCGGGTGGCCCGCTCCGGATCTCGGAGCGGGCCACCCGCGTCTCGGTAGACCTCTTTTCTAGCTGCTGCCGAACATGCCCGGCCCGAAGCCTTGCCCGTAGGGGCCGCCGTATTGGTTGTAACCCCAACCGAACAGCGGGTTGTTGTTGCAACTCCAGTTCTGGAACGGACCGAAGGCGCACCGGTCGTAATACGGGTCGTACCAGGCCCGAGTGACCCCGGGTGTGCTCGGGGTAGCCGAGGCGGGCATCGCCAACGCGGTCAACGGGATTGCGGCGATCGCACCGGCGACGGCCACGCGGGCCAAGGTGCGGCGTGCGCTGATTGTGGAGAACAACGTAAATCCTTTCAACTCTGCGGCGGGCATTCCGTCCGCCATCCCCCATTTGCGGGTCTGTCCGCGGCCTACCCCCGCGGACAGAGCTGGATCTACGGTCGCTGCTTCGCGTTCGCGCTTACCGACGGGGCCGCGACTGCACCCCTTCACTCTTGCGCACTTGCCGCCAAAGGTCACGGGTGTTGTCTCCCCTGCGGGCAAAATCAAACCGCGGTATTAGGGGCTACCCCCCGTGCGGATTGCTCACCGATCGCGGAACCGCTGAGCATCCGATCGCTGTCTCGTTACTCGCTCGTATCGACGCCGGGGCTTAAGGTTCTCCCGGACAACGGGGTCAGGTAGCCGAAGATTCTCTGCCCGAACGGATTGTGAACCTTGCCCAAATCGATAGACATCGACCCGCGCGCGACAGTCTCGAATCCGGCCGCGGCCGGTCGGCGTCCCGAGGCGATTCACCGCTTCCTCGTCCAGCCCGCCGAGGCGGGCATCCTGGGATCGGTCGACGGCGGCAAACTCCTCGAATGGATCGACAAGGTCGCCTACGCGGCGGCGGCACAGTGGAGCGGCCGCTACTGCGTCACCGCCTACGTCGGCAACATTCATCTCGACCGCCCGATCGCGGTCGGTGAGCTGGTCGAATTGCACGCGAATCTCGTCCATACCGGGCGCACCAGCATGCACATTCTCGTCACGGTCTATTCGACCGATCCCACCCGGGTGAAGCCGGTGCAGTCGGCGCAATGCCTGACGATCTTCGTCGCGGTGGACGACGACCGGCGCACTGTCGAAGTCCCGCAATGGAATCCGACCTCGCTGCTGGAATTGCAGCGGCACCGGCAGGCGTGTGCCCGGATCTCGGTGCGAAAGCACATCGAGGAGGCGATGGCCGCGCAGCGATACACCGGCGCGGGCACCGCGCCCAGCGCCACGCTGCGCTTTCTCGCAGCGCCTTCGGACATCAACTGGGGCGGCAAAGTTCACGGTGGCCGGACGATGCGGTGGATCGACGAAGCGGCGTACGTGTGCGGCGCGGACTGGGCCGGACAGCGCGTCCTCACCTCCTACTTCGGCGGCATCCGCTTCTACCGGCCGATCGTGATCGGTCACGTCGTCGAAGTCACCGCGCGCTTGATCCACACCGGCCCGCGCAGCATGCACGTGAGTGTGCACGTGACCTCCACCGACGCGCACTCCGACGAACCGGCGCTGGCGGCGCACGGTCTCGCCGTCGTTGTCACGGTGGACGACGACGGAAAAGCGCGACCTGTGCGCCAGTGGGAGCCGGTCTCCGAGGAGGACCGCGCACTCGACGCGCACGCCAGGCACCTGGTCGAACTGCGTGCTCTGGTCGAGCCGTTCACCATGGCGAGCGCCGTGCCGTCCGACGCCGAACCGAGCCATTTCCGGGCGGCGGGGCCGAGCTGAGGCCGAGACCGCCCGGCTAGACTAGTTACCGATGAGTAAGTTCTTCGCGTCGGTGGACGAGGCGACCGCGCGCCTCACCGAGGCCGGGTACATCCCGTCCCTCGACATCGCCACGGCCGTGTTCCTCGCGGGCCACCTCGGCAAGCCCCTGCTGATCGAGGGTCCCGCGGGCGTCGGCAAGACCGAGCTGGCCAAGGCCGTCGCCACCGCGACCGCCTCCGACCTGGTGCGCTTGCAGTGCTACGAGGGCATCGACGAGGCACGCGCGCTCTACGAGTGGAACCACGCCAAGCAACTGCTCCGCATCACCGCGACGGACAACGAAGGCTGGGACAGCACCCGCGACCACGTCTTCACCGAAGAGTTTCTACTGGCGCGCCCGTTGCTGGCCGCCATCAGCAATCCGCGTTCCACGGTGCTGCTCATCGACGAACTCGACAAGGCCGACGTCGAGCTGGAAGGGCTGCTGCTCGAAGTGCTCGGCGATTATCAGGTGAGCATTCCGGAACTCGGCACCGTCACCGCGGTGCGCAAACCGTTCGTCATCGTGACCTCCAACGCCCACCGCGAGCTGTCCGAAGCGCTCAAGCGGCGCTGCCTCTACCTGCACATCGACTACCCGACGGCGGAACTGGAGCGGGCGATCGTGCGGATGAAGGTTCCCGAGCTGGACGAGGCGCTGGGGGAGCCGGTGGTTCGCGTGGTCGGCGCACTACGGCAGCTCTCGTTGCGCAAGGCTCCGTCGATCTCCGAGACCGTCGACTGGGCGAAGACGCTGGTCGCCCTCGGGGCGCGCAATCTGAGTGGCGGCGTCGTCCGCTCGACGCTCGGCGTGCTCTTGAAGTACCAGTCCGACCATCGCTTGGCGATCGAGCGGCTCGGGTTGCTCGACTCGGACGGCGAGCAGGGGAGCGTGGCGCGATGAAGGTTGTGCTCGATCATGCGGTCAGTTCCCCGCCGGTCGGCGCGGCACTTCGCGCACCAGGGGTTGCCTTCGCCGGATGGAAGCCCGGGCTGCGTACTGCGGTCGCACCCACGCCAGGTCGCGGCAGAGCATGAGTTCGGCGGAGGGACGTGGAAGCCGGACGAAGTCTCGCCCCGACTCGGTGACCGATCGGCTGGTCGAATTCGTTGGGTTGCTGCGCGACCACGGCATCAATGCGGGGCCGAGCGAAACCATCGACGCGGCCGAGGCGATGATCGCCCTCGGGCTCGCCGACCGCGATCGCCTGCGCTCCGGCATGGCCGCCTGCCTGCTGCGCCGCAATGGTCAACGCGCCGTGTTCGATCAACTCTTCGACCTCTACTTCCTGACCGCGCAGCAGCCACAGCCCGCCGACCAGTCGACAACCGAATCCATCGAGGCGCTGCGAGATCGGCTCGTCTCCGCACTGGCCCAGGATGATTCGGAGTCGGCTGCCGAACTGGCCCGCCAGGCACTGACCGAACTCGGCGGCTACGGCGGCGTGGGAACCGGCCAGAGCTCCGGCCCGGTCACCACCGCGTCCGGCGCCGGCTGGTCCTCCTACCTGACCATGAAAGCGCTACGCCCGGAAGAACTCATCGATCGCGTCGTCGCGGGCATGAACGGCACCTCCCAGCTCGACACCGCCGTCCACACCATCGAAGCCAACCGCCGCCTCGCCGCATTCCGCACCGCCGTCCAAACCGAGGCCCGGCTGCGCTCGGCGCAACTGCGCGGGACCGAATACATCGCCCGCCGCGGCGTCGAATCCAGCATCGACCAGATCGATTTCCTGGGCGCCCGCGAACAGGACCTCGCCGAAATGCGCCGCCTCGTCCACCCTTTGGCCCGCAAACTCGCCACCCGCCTCGCCGTCCGCCGCCGCAAAGCCGTGCGCGGCCGAATCGACCTGCGCCGCACCCTGCGCCGCTCCATGTCCACCGGCGGCGTCCCCATCGACCCGGTCCTGCGCGCCCGCAAACACGGCCGTCCCGACCTCGTCGTCCTGGCCGACCTCTCCGGCTCGGTCACCGGCTTCGCCGAATTCACCCTCCACCTCATCCAGGCCCTGCAAGACCAGTTCAGCAAGGTCCGCAGCTTCGGCTTCGTCGACACCTGCGACGAAATCACCGATTTTTTCACCCCCGGCGAACCGCCCACTCCCGGAACAGCCGCCCGAATCATCCGCTCCACCAAGGTCGCCCGCTTCGGCAGTTCCAACTATGGCGAAGCGTTCCAAGGGTTCCTCGACAACTATGCCGATGCCCTCGGTCCGCGCACGTCCGTGCTCATCCTCGGTGATGGCCGGACCAATCGCACGGACCCGAACCTCGCTGCGGTGCAGACGATTGTCGACCGGGCGAAGTACACCTACTGGCTCAATCCCGAGCCGTTGCGGTCCTGGTCGACGGGGGATTCCGCAGCCCACGTGTACGCGGAGTGCGTGACAATGCACGAATGCCGGAACGTCAGGCAGCTGACCGAAGTTGTCGCGCGGCTACTGCCTGCGTAGGGGCGCGAAAACTTTTGCGCGACGATTTGCATCGAACTTCTCTGGCCGGTCTTCGCCGCCACTCACGACCCATGCGGACAGACGGCTCACTCCTCGTCAGAGATCAGTCGGTTGCGTCCCTCCAAGGTTCAAGACGGCTTCGCTAGCGCGAACAGTCCTTCTGTAGATCGCGCATCAGAACATCGAACTGCGGGGCATCTGGCCAGCTCGGTCGCAGAGTGCCGACGCGGTACCACCCCCACCGGCGATAGTTGCCATAGGCTCGGTGATTGTCTGGGCGGACCAGCAGTGTCGCGCGCTGCTCAGGCCGACCCTCGAGCAGTTCGTCGTGCAGGGCACTGGCGATACCTCGCCCCGTGAACTGCTTGCGCACCATGATCTCGCTGAACGCAAATGTGCGGGAACCATTCTCGGCGGTGAAGGCCACCTGGTCGCCTTCATCGAGCCGCAATCCGTCCCACCACGCGGTCTCGGCGGTGAGCGGCCAACCCCATGCCTGGCCGCAGAGTTCGCCGTCGAGACGAGCGATCACCAACTCGAAAGCGCCAGTGCGGGCGGGGTCGGTGTAGGCGTCGAACCGATGCATGAACGCCTCGGGCGACTCGAACTCTTGGCCGGATTCGATCGCATCGACGTAGGAGTCGCGGAAGATGCGTTCGATTTCGATGCGGAGTTCGCGGGCCTGTGCGGCGGTGCAGTGCTGGAAGTCGACGCCGTCGACTGGCGCGGACTGCTCGGGCTTCACGCGGTGACAACCTTTCCCGCCAGTTCGTCGAATCGGGTCGTGAACTCGTCGTAACGGCCTTCGGCTACCATGCGCACCGATTCCAGCCGACGCAGGGTGCGAATGGAGGACACGGAACCTTCCAGGTCGGCGAGAACAGATATCCCTTGTTCGACGGCGGCATCGATGTCCCCGGCTTCTACTAGCGCCGTCGCCGAGCCTGCCCGATAGCACGCGGAATTTCGAGCTCCGGCCTGTTCCAGAGCAAGGCCGGCGTGCAGGTCGGCGGACTTCGCGTAGTCGCCGAAATGTCCATATACGCAGGCTTCGTGGTACTTAATTTCGCTGTTGCTGACGAATCGCAGCCAGGACGGACATTCTTCGTGCGCCTCGTGGTCGAGCGCGAAATCGAGTTCCCGCCATGCTGTAGCGATGGCTTTACCGAATGCGGCCCGGTCGCCGAGAATCCCGAACGCTTGCGCTTCGCGTGTGGCGATGAGGGCATGGATACGGCCGGGTGCGTCACCACGGGTGAGTTCCCGGGCGCGGTCGGCGAGGTTGAGCGCATGATGGGGGTTCGCCTCTCCGCTGCGCTCACGGGACACCGCCAGCAGTGCGGCGTTCATACACACGTGTACGGTCAGCACGTCGTTGCCTGCCTGGTTCGCCAAACCGAATGCGTCGGCGTAGCAGCGCCGGGCAACTGGGTACAGCTCGGAGTCGTAGGCCAGCCATCCGGCGATGGTCGCGAGTTCTCCTGTGGCGCTCATGAATGCGCGGCCAGCGTTTTCGGAGAACGCGCACGTGTCGAGCAGGCGTTTCGCAGCTTCGAGCGCTTGGACGGCATCTTGCACGAGTGCCGCGCCGCCGATCTCCTGTTCGCGGCGGCACAGGTAGGCGGCGAAGTCATCGAGTCGTCGCGCGTCAGCGACACCGATGCGAGCCGGAGCCGCATCGCCATCGCCGCTTGCCGCTAGCAACGCGGCTCCCATCAGCATTCCGAATTTGCGTCGCTTCACATCAACCTCGGTTTCCGCCGTGCTGTGTTGGCCGCCCACAACCAGGCTATCGCCGCCCGCGTCGGTGAGACGTTGGCGAGCGAGCGGTATCGCGGCGTCGCGTAAGTCGTGGACCTCGGCTCGAAAGCGGGCACGCTGTTCGTCCGTGAGCCGAGCGAGTTCGGTGTCCAATGCGCTTGCGGAGTCATTGCGTACTGGCTTGTCCGCCGTGGCGCGCTCCCACTTGCGGATCGTCGCAACCTGAAAGCCTGTTCGTTCCGCAAACTGCTCCTGCGTCAGCCGAAGGGCCGCCGAGCGCAGCGCCTTGACTTCGACCTTCGTCCATTTGTTGACGATCATGCTCACCCCCTGATTCCCCTGCAATGCCTGGCGGCGCAAGCGTATTATGTCTATGCGGCTTCTATGGCTGGGATCACATGCCGAACATGGCGAAGCTGAAGGCAGCCCCGCCGCCGGGTCGAATCGGACCTACACGGACTCCCCGGCGGTGGGTGCCTACCACGTTGAACCAGGCGGAGGGACACCCGAATGAGTTCGCCGAACGACATCCAGGACACGCCGTTGTCGGTGTGCCATTTCTACCGAAAGACGTGTGATCTGCCCGCCGAAGTAGACCCGCCGCATACGGGGCGGATCGTGATCCGAACCGGCGTCGTGTGCGGGCTGATGATGCCCGCCTTCATCGGCTCTGCAGTGAAGATGCGGATGCAGTGCCACGGCCAGGAGGTCGGCCCGATTCTGACGCATCCGCGTTCGCAAAGCTGGACATTCCTGGCGTGTGCGGATCTCCCGGACGCGATCGGGTTGTTCGCAGAGATGTCGCGGTTGCAGGTCTCCATCATCCGTGGCGGAGGGATCATTGCCCTACCTGGACCGGGCCAGCGCCCAGGGTTGTTTCGCGCGTGGGTCCAGCCGCCGCGCGACTCGTTTCGGCCGTCCGGTAAGGCCGTGGTCGATGCGATTCGCGGGTGTGCTGCGCAGCAATCGAGCAAGCGGAAAGGACTGGTGAGCCATGTCTGACGGCGCGCACGGGTGCGGTCCGGAATGCGAACCATGGATCACCGCTACGCACTGTGGTGGTGTAACGAAGCTCGATCACGCGACAGGTGAACTTCGGGGCGTGCGCTGCCCATCGAAGATCTGCCGTGACCTCGTTGTGCCGCTTGTCGCGGGACGGATCGCGCCGCATACCGCACCGGTCGGTGCGATACACGGTCGATGCCCATGGACCGGCATTCGCGTGGTCGACGACCGCGCTCCGTTCCAAGGCGAAGTCACCGAGCTCCATCTGACCAATCCGTGCATTTGCGTACGACGGGCGGGACCGGTCATGAACTACGACGCTCGGGCGGAGGCCGAAATCGACGTGCTCACGGAGGTGTTGGCTGCGTTCGGCAACGCCGCCGGAACGGCGACTGGTCGCACGCACAACGATGCCGACCGAATGCGCCTGTTCGCCGTTGTGCTGTACGAGTTGATCGCCAGTGCTCGCAGTGTCGCTGGCCCCGACACTGGGCGATTGTACGCCGCGCCGATCCTCGACCCGGTTGTCGAAGGCGCCGCTATTGCCGATGAGGTCTCAGCTATGGATCTGCTGATACTGACAACCCTCGAACGCCGAACTCCTCGTAGCCCTGGGTGTAGCGACTGATCGACGCCTTGAGGCACCACGGGGATTAACGAGTGCGATGCCATGTAGCGGTCATACATTGAGCTCGGCGGTCGGCCTGGAAGTACGCTGCCTCCGAGGCGTCACCGGCCTCTTGACGAGGACTTCGAACGCGATTTCGGCCAACTTCACAAGGTACATTTGCCCGACGCGCCGGGCGGTCGGTTCGTTTGTCAGCCCTTCGCTCTAAGATCGCTCGCATGTTCGAGCCCGTCTCCGAGAGCGCGAAGCACGGCCTGCACAGCAGCCTCGAGTCCCTCGTGCTCCCAGAGGCGAACAACTTTCCACCCTGCACCGGTCAAGGCAGCGTCTGCCGCGCGATCACGTTCGACGTTCCGGCGAAGCTTCGGCGCCCAGTACCACTCGTTCGTAGTCGGCTGCCGACCGTGTACAGGACAGACATGCCAGAAGCACCCGTCCACGAACACGGCGACTTTGCGGGCGGTGAAAACGATGTCTGGGCGGACCTTCACCGAGCCAACCTCCATGCGAAGGTCCTTGCGATAGCGGTATCCACGTCGGTGCAAGGCGCGGCGGAGCGTCACCTCGGGCTTGGTGTCGGCTCGCCGGTTCGCCTGCATGTTGCGGGAACGGCCAGCATCGAGCGGAGCCGGATAGAGGCCTCGCTCATGCGCCGTCCGTCGGGCCATCTCCGCCTTGCTGTCAGTCATGTCCACTCCGGCTGTACGAGGAAAGACGCCCTACGGAAAGATACACCTGACGATTGGCCCGGACGCCGCCGGCCACGACACCGAAAGGCATCGTTGTGACAAAACTTCGGGTCATTGAGATCTGCGCTGGCGCAGGCGGTCAAGCTCTCGGCCTCGAGCGCGCCGGCTTCGAGCATGAACTTGCAATAGAACTCGATGGCACTGCAGTCGAGACGCTTAGGAAGAACCGCCCTAAATGGAACATTCGACATGGGGACGTTGCCGACAAACAGGTTTGGGACCCGGCAGATTACAAACCAACGGCACCGAAACGTGAAATCGACTTGCTGGCTGGTGGAGTACCCTGTCCTCCGTTTTCAATCGCTGGAAAACAGCTCGGCGCAAACGACGAAAGAGACTTGTTTGCATGGGCAGTAGAGCAAGTCGAAACCATCCAGCCCCGGGCACTCTTACTGGAGAATGTTCGGGGGCTCAGTATGCCGCGATTCGCCGGGTATCGTCAGCACGTTCTCGACCGGCTTCATGGATTGGGCTATTCTGCAGAATGGAAGATTATTCAAGCTTCCCAATATGGAGTCCCTCAACTACGCCCACGCTTCGTATTGATCGCTATGCGGCATTTTTACTTCCAGTTCTTCCAATGGCCCACACCGAGCGAAAAAGTGCCCACAGTAGGTGAAACGCTATGTGACCTCATGAAGCGCAAGAAGGTATTCGACGACGATGCCGCCCTGAAGGCATGGGTGCAGCGTGCCGACAAAGTCGCCCCGACGGTCGTCGGTGGATCTAAAAAACACGGGGGAGCGGACCTTGGTCCAACTCGTGCAAAACTTGCTTGGAAGGAGATGGGTATTGATGGCTATGGTCTGCATGACGACGATAAGCCCTACTCTCGAAATGATCGGTCGATAACTTCCCTGGGACCGAAACTCACGCCAGAGATGGTCGCGCGCCTCCAAGGATGGGATGACCGTGAATTTAAGTGGGAGTTTGAGGGCCGCAAGACTGCTAAGTATCGGCAAATCGGAAATGCATTCCCGCCGCCTGTCGCCAAGGCTCTCGGGCTGGCGATCGCCAGTGCGCTCAATGGTGCACAAATAGATTCCTCTGTGTCCCAAAATGGCTCGAATAAATCAGCTGTAGATCCAATCTATCGAGTACTTCGAGACAGCGGTGAGTATATGACTGTTGCCGACATAGCCAGTAAGTCAGAAGCATATTTGAACGAACTAGAAATAGCTCGCCGTATTGACCTGCTCAGTCGCGACTTTGAGATAGAAGAAAAAGAGCGTAACGGCTTGGTTTCGTACAGACTCGGAGGATTCCGCGCCTTTACTGGTCAACATGATCATTTGCGGCACGAGAGTTTCAGAAAGAATCGGTCGAAAATTAGTTGATTGGAAGTGGTGACCTGTGGGTGCGGTGGCAAGCGCTACCGCACCCACGTCTTCATTCTTCGCGTATGCCTGGTTCTGGCAGTTCTGGCGCAATATGCGTTGCGTCATCAGGCATGGCTCGCCTCCAGGGCATGCCGCCGATGATGGGGTCACCATCACTCCCGGGAACGACGCGCACCGAGATGTAGTGTTTACTGTCTGGTACTGGGATTCTTAAACGCTGAGCGAGGTGTGCGTGATAACTGCTCAGTATGATGATCCCCTCGGGTTTGAGCGCGCTTCGCGCTCCGCCGTTTTTGCGCACCCGTTTCTGATCATCGAGTTGCATGGCTACAGTTCGAACAGTGTTTCTATGAACTAGCCGACCCTCAGTAGCGCGAAACAATCTGTTCACTCTTTGCGTGCCATAGCGGTTGTCGAAGATATGTTTGACCACGTGGTCAGGGAGTTGCAGCAATATATTCGCAGGCATCGTGGCATCTCGCCACAACCAGAGAACAGCGGCACGGCCTGCTGCATTTAAACTGCTCTTCATGTCGCGGTTCGAGCCCACCCGTCGATACTCGGCCTTGACTCGGACTAGCCCGAGCGAAAATCTAGCTTCGACATCGCTCGCCGTCGCGACCAACGCAATCTCATCGAAGACCTCTGGCGGTAGCATCCATCCACCGCTGGTTTGACTCCATTTTGCGTCTACCTGATGACCGGCAATGCGATAATCAGTGGTGTCACCCCCTTCGAACTCAAACGCCCGCTGCGCGTTGATCTCGAACAGGGTCCCGAAGTGCGTTTTCTCTGTCTTCATAAGTTGCGACCAATGATAGCGGCCGGTTTCTGCCCCGTTGTATATCATGTCGTATGTATGGCGAAATACATCAGCCCACCGACTGCCGTCGGGATCTAGCCGCCTGATTTCGGCAGCCACTTCTTCAAGAGCATGATCGGTGGTATCGATTAAATCAAACAAACCTGTCACACTGCGCAATGTACCTTGGAGTAGGATCGCTGCCGTCTCTGACCCTTTCATATGATGTTGCGGTTCGTTTGCGGCATGTTCGAGGGTGAGTGTGCCTCAAGATGACTGCTGTCGTGGGGCGGGCGTGTCGACAGCGTGTCGCCGTTCGCCGTGCGGACCGTCCGCCGTTGGTGGCGAACAGTTCGAAATGCACATCCGGAGAGGTCCTCGTACGGCGAAGGGCGAATTCGGCCGGTGCGGCGCCCTGGTACACCGCCCCAATGCGCAGGTGAGGGCTGCGATAGTCGCCGGGCGGGCACATGCAACCGGCCATCGCCGGCGGGTTCGCGTGCCTGAAGTTCGCCAGACTGCTGGCTGACTGTGGTCCTCGTTTCGCCTCGCCACCTTCAGCTCCGCGGATCTTTCAGCCGATCAACCCGCAGCGGCCAACCCATCGGCGCACCTTCCGCACGATCTCCCTGCCAGTCCTCACGTGGGCCAATAAGACTCTCATCGGGAGGGGCCTCATGCCTGGGACTGGGCAACGAGGAGTTTGTGAAGAACGCGCTCGTGGCGGTGCATTCGAGCAAGCTCGCTCGAACACACTCACTGTCGACCGCTTCGGGCGGGACTCTCACCGCTAGGCAGCCGTGGCGGATTGAGCCGGCGGCGCCGCAACCGGTGTCGCACCGCTACACAGCTCCGCCAGGTTGGTGGTCGAGGGTAGGCACCGGGCAGGCGCCCCCCGCCGACTACGCTCCGTCAGCATCCAACCATTCCAGCGCCACGGTCCCTTGTTCTACCAGATCGCGCCTTGATATGTGCCATGGCCAAGCACCTTGGAAACTTCGGCTCCGGTGTACGGCAGTCGGATACGATGCGCCAGCGGGAGTGGTAGGAGACCATCAATCTAGTAAGGGGCTGGCTGGTATGGAAAGTGACTACGACGAGGGAGATCGCGGCGATGCGGAGGCCAGCTCCAGCGGTTACCAGGGCGTAGGGCTGCCCCGTAATGAGCGCGCTTCTTGGCTCGACGACGCGTCGCAGGAGCAGGAAGATGTTTCAGTAATTGAGTACGACATAGTCTCTTCGCCAAATGACTGGAACTTCACAACTATTGTAAACTTTATTGAATCGGGCGCATTAAAGATTCCCGCTTTTCAGCGAAATTTCGTCTGGGATCAGAAGCGCGCATCGAAGCTGATAGAATCACTGATGATCGGACTGCCGGTTCCGCAGGTGTTCTTGTATGAAGAAAGCCGCAATAATTTCATCGTGATCGATGGCCAGCAGCGTCTACTTACTCTTTTCTTTTTCGCTAAGGGGCGCTTTCCGCTTCCCAAGATCAGGGGCGAACTTCGGCCCAGTCTTAGCTCGGGGGTGATCGACGAAGAGTTTCTGCATGACGATACCTACTTTACGGACTTCAAGCTTACGCTTCCCAAGTCGGCCTCCGGTCAGCCGAACAGGTATCATGGCCTTTCATACAAAACTTTGAAAGACGATAGAATAGTTTTGGATCTTCGGACAATCAGAAATATCGTCGTGAAACAGATGAGCCCAGCAGGTGACTCAGCCATCTACGAGATATTCAGTCGACTGAACACGGGTGGAGTAAACCTGTCTCCACAGGAGATCCGAGCGAGTCTGTATCATTCCTATATGATAAATTCAGTATTGGAGCTAAATCTTCAACCTGAATGGAGGGCACTGGTCGGCCAGAGGAGTCCAGACCCTCGTATGAGAGATACTGAATTTCTGCTTCGCAGCCTGGCGCTAGCGCGCAAGCTTGATAAGTTCAGCGGTTCAATGGCTGCCTTTGTCAACGTTTTCTGTGAAGAAGTGAAAAAGTTCTCTCCCGAGCAGGCCGATGATGCAGTATCGGATCTTCGTGCGTTTTTTGGTATATTTTCCGATCAGCCTGGCGACACTTTCTCGCGCGGTGGAAAGTTTAGCGGAGTCCTATTCGAGAGTTTCTTCGCAGCATGGGTCCGCAGGGGGAAGCCGTATGTGGATCCGAAGCGCATTGCGGAGTCGGTGTCTCGCGTGAAGACTGGTGGTGAATTTGCGGGCACCCTCCAGGAAGGGTCGACCAAGCCGATTAATATCAAGAATCGGGTGAGGCTCGCCGAGGAGGAAATCGAGAACCTCGAATGACAGCGGTGACGGTCGATCGTGACATGATTGGCCCCGTTAGGTCCCTTTACGAAGATTATCGCGGTCTGGTGGAAGATTTGAAGGACCGGAGCCCTTCGGGTTTGGCTGCGCTGAACCGCACTTACCATAAGGTCATCCTTGTAGCAGCGGCAAGCAGTCTGGAAAATCAGGTCAAAAAGGTTATTGGGTCAATGTTCTGCGAGCATGGTCGCGATGAGCTTGGCGTGTTTGTGACGAAACGAGTGATGGATCGCGGGTATCACCAACTATTCGACTGGAATGCGGGAAAGGCAAAGTCATTCTTCGGCAGCTTCGGTCCAGACTGCTCCAAGTTGTTTGAAGAAACGCTAAAAAACGATACTGAATTTGAGAAGCAGCACTTCTCATTTATGCGGCTTGGTCGACTCAGGAACCAGCTCGTTCATCAGGACTACGCGACGTATGCTCTCGATGAGACCCCGGACGAGCTATTTATTTTATACCGAACAGCGGCGCTTTTTCCCGGAAGATTTGAAGAAATTATCTTCGCCACGGCGCATGGGGCTGTGGTCGGAATGCGGTGATATGCTCATGAACCCGGGGAAGCATCTCAAGGCCCTTCGAGTAGGCAATGGTCAACGCTGAGGCGAGGTCCGTACTATCTGTGTGGTTGAGCGAGTGTCGCAGCCTCGACGTCGCTTTTACAGTACTGCTGTCGTCTCCGAACTGCTCTTGCGACAGCCCTCTCTGCCTATGCAAGCAGCCTCTGCATAGTCTTATGGAGCCCGTCAGTCCAGCAGTGAAGAGGTGTCTGTCTCGCATGTTCTTCTTCAACCTATCGGCGAATTCCCATCCGCGTCCTGCCTTTGGGGGCAGGCAGGGTGACGAGTTGGTCGGCGCATGAGCGGCCAGGACTACCCGGCGGCTGCATACGCCCCCGATGGCCAGCTCTGGTGGACCCTTGAGGTCGCTCCTGGCACGAAACGGAGGTACGGCGCAGTCAACAAGATCGCGGCCTGGCTGTACTTCAGCAAGGCCATCGGGGACCGCTTTACACTTCGCGAACTTCGCGCAGCTGTCGGCACAGACAACGTCCCGAATGACCAAGAGCATTTTAATCGCCGGATGCGCGAACTACGTGCACTTGGCTGGCGCTTGCCGTCTTCTCAGGACGATGCTCAGTTGCGAACCAACGAGTACAGGGTCGCGGAGAAGGGATGGCAACCAGGTGCTGGCCCCCGCCCGAAAATCTCTGGACAGATCAGTCCTACGGTTCGGCGGGCAGTGCTTGAGCGCGATGGCCGAAGGTGCGTCATCTGCGGTGTCGGTAGCGGAGAACCCTACCCGGATCCGCCTACTGAAAATGCAGTGATGTCCACCGGGCACCGCATACCGCAAAAATTTGGCGGTAGTGACGGTATCGACAATCTCCAGGTTGAATGTAAACGCTGCAATGAGCCTGTGCGCGAGGAAGTCGGCCTTCCGGAAACTCTCGACGCGGTATACGCACAGGTCAGAGGGCTCAAGCGGGCAGACAAGGAGACGATGTTGCGGTGGCTGCGAAGTGGCAGAAAAGTGAGATCCAAGCTTGACGTCCTCTACGACCGGGCTCGGCAGCTAAGTCCTGAGGAGAGAGATCAATTGACCCAACGCCTTGAGCTGGCCACTGAGCAGTCGCGAGTGGCTCCTGAGTCGTTAGCGGACTGTCGCCCGGGGGCATCCATATGTGTGGCTTGCGACTCGTCCGGTCCTGCTCGTGGGTTGAGGTTGTCTCCCTGATGAATTGCAGATGGAAGTGGTGAGCTGCTGCGATCTGCACAGGGGAGGAGCAGGTCTTGTAGTTCCCGGCCTGGCCAGCAATGGTCGTGGGGACCTCCACAACAAGCGGCTGCTGTTCAGGCCGACGGTGCGGTACGCAACCGCACCGTCACCGGGAGGTGGTTCACCTCCAACGTGGCGCGCGCGACCTCATGCACGGCAGCTCCCGGCACCAGCTCCAGACGTGCCCGGGCAACGACCGTAGCCAAAATGGTGACCGCTTCGTACCACGCGAACGGTTCGCCGATGCAGTTTCGGTTGCCGAGGCCGAAGGGCTGGTATATCCCGGATCGGGTGACGGACTTGCGGTATTCCGGCGTCCATCGGTCCGGGTCGAACCGGGCCGGATCGTCGAAGTGCTTCGGGTTGTTGTGCAGCGTGTACGGCGAGTAGAAGAGCGTGGTGCCCGCGGGGAGCGTGACGCCGCCGAGGTCGAGTTTCTCGATCGTTTCGCGTGTGCCGAGCCAGGTGGGAGCGTATCGGCGCAGTGTCTCGGTCATCACTCGCTCGGTGTACTGGAGACGCTGGATGTTGTCAGCGGTTACCGGGCCGCCGCGCAGCACTTCGGCGACTTCCTCTTCGACTCGCTCTCGCACGTCCGCGCGCCGCGCCAACTCGTAGAAGGCGAAAGCCATGGTGTTGGCTGTGGTTGCGAAACCCGCGGCGTAGAGCGTCATCACCTCGTCGTGGAGTTCGCGATCGGTGAGCCCGGTGCCGTCGTCGAAGCGGGCTGTGAGCAGCATCGACACCAAGTCGCCGTAATCGGTTTCGCCGGCTCGGTATTCGGCGATGATGCGGTCGATCGCATCGGAGAGCCTGCGCACTGCGGCATCGAAAGTGCGGTTGCGCAGTGGGATGTGCGCCAGCCACGGCATCATGGTGCGTTTCGGTAGCTCGTCGACGATCACCGGAAATGAACGCAGCGACTCCGCGACCACCGCTTCGCCGAGTTCGCTGGCGAACAAAGCCTTCGCGACGATCCGCATGGCCAGCACCCGCAATCGGTCATCGAGCTCCAATCGCGCGCCGTCACTCCAACCGTCGACCATGGCATCGGCTTCCTGCTGCATGATCCGCACATAGCCGGCGATCTTCTCGTGGTGAAAGGCCGGTGCCATCAGGCGGCGATGCCGCAGGTGCTTGGGCTCGGCCGACACGGACAAACCATCGCCCAGCAGCGCCCGCATGGCCTCGAAGAACGCCCCCTTCTCGACGCTGTGCGCCTCCTTGCCGCGCAGCAACGAAACGATCAGCTCCGGCGCGGTCACCAGGTAGGCGTCTTTGCTGCCCAACCGGATTCGCGCCAACGGTTCCGGGCTCCGGTGCAGCTCAGCGAAGAACTGCAATGGCCTGCTTCGTAGCGCTAGGCCGTGGCCGACGATCGGCCATGCTCGCTGGACAGGGCGGCCGACAGCCGTATGCGTACTCATGGAGGCCCCTCGTGAGAGTTCCTGCACCATTTTCGCTTACCCGTTCGTGTTTGTCGCGGCCGTCGACAGCGAGTCGCCGGAGTGGAGGACGTTGGGATAGGGTCCGGCGGGAGGTGTCGGGGATGAGTTTCAGGCTGGCGGCATACGCCGTCTGTATCGAGGACGGACGGGTGCTGCTCGTCCGTTACGTACCACCGAGGGGCGAGACCAACTGGACTCTTCCGGGCGGTGGGGTCGAGCACGCGGAGGACCCGTTCGACGCGGTGATCCGAGAGCTCGCTGAAGAAACCGGCTGCCACGGGGTGGTCGAACGTCTGCTCGGCGTGGACTCGAGGGTAATTCCCGCGGCGGCCGCGCATGCCGGAGCCGAGCACCAGAATGTCGGCATTTTCTACCGGGTCCGCGTCACCGACGGGCGACTGCGGCATGAGCCGAATGGTGAGACCGCCGAGCCGATCTGGACCCCGATTTCCGATGTCGCCGGGCTGCGCCGGTCTTCACTGGTCGACATCGGTCTGGCGCTGGCTCGGACCGTTCCGGCCACCGGCCATGTCGCTCCCGTCCCGGTCGGCGGCTTGATCCAGCATTGAGGCGCCCCCAATCTCTCCCGGCTGTTCCCGGCGACCTTTCAACGGCGGACTTCAGCTATCTCGACAGCCCGGCCTTCCCGCCGGGACAGATCGCAGGCTTCGGCAACGTAGAAGGCCTCCAATGCGTCGGCGGGAGGGCAGGGATTCTCGAGCTGACCGGTCGCGACCTCGATAAATGCCGCCAGTTCGTCGGCATAGGCTGGACGGAACCGCTCCATGAAACCCCCATAGGGGGAATGGGGGGAGGGGCTGTGGTCGGGTTCGACGGAGGTCAGCGGCGCACGGTCGTCAAGTCCGACGATGGCGTTCCCCTCGGAGCCCAATGCCTCGAGCCGGACGTCGTATCCCACCCCGTTGTAGCGGGTCAGCGACACGGTCGCGAGGGCTCCGTCGTCCAGGCGCAACAACACGGCGGCGGTGTCCACGTCGCCCGCTTCGGCGAAGAATGACGCACCCCGGTTGGCTCCGAGGGCGAACACTTCGGTGACCTCGCGTCCTGTCACCCAGCGAATGATGTCGAAATCGTGCACTCCGCAGTCGCGGAAGATGCCGCCGGAGCGGAAAATGTACTCGGCGGGTGGTGGGGCCGGATCGAGGGTGGTGGCGCGCAAGGTGTGCAGCCAGCCGAGTTCGCCGGAACGGATGGCTTCGCGGGCGGCGCGGTAGCCGGTGTCGAAGCGGCGTTGGAAGCCGATCTGAACGGGGACGGAGGAGTCGCGGATGTGGTCGATGACGGAGAGGGTGCCGGTGATGTCGGCGGCCACGGGCTTCTCGCAGAAGACGGGGATGCCCGCGTCGACGGCTCGGATGATGAGTTCGGGGTGGGAGTCGGTGGCGGTGGCGATGATCAGGCCGTCGAGGTCGGCGGAGAAGAGGGCGTCGAGATCGGGGGCGAATTCGACGCCGAGGTCGGTGGCGGTGGCGCGGGCGCGTTCGGGGACGGCGTCGGCGACCAGGACGGTGGCCACGTTGGGGAGTTTCCTCAGGGTCTCGGCGTGCGAGGTCCCGATGCGGCCGGTTCCGGCGAGGCCCAGCGTGACGGCTCGGTGTGGTGACATCGACTCTCCTTCAGGCGGAATCGCGATGGGCATCAGGGAACGGTTCAGCGGGGGGCGGTCGTGGTAGAGCGGACGATGAGCGAAGGTTCCACTCGGCGGCGGACCGGCGTGGTGCGGCCGTCGCGGAGTCGTTCGGTGAGGGCCTCGATCGCGAGGCGGCCCATCTGGACGCGGGGTTGGTCGATGGTGGTCAGCGCGACGTGACGCAGGGCGGCCAACGAGGTGTTGTCGTAGCCGACCACCGAGACGTCCTCCGGCACTCGTAATCCCGCTTCCTCCAGCGCGGACAGCGCCCCGACGGCGTTGAAGTCGTTGCCGCACACCAACGCGGTGGGAAAGTTGTCGCGGGAGAACAGATTCAGCAGTTTGCGCACCGCGGCCATGCCCGCGGAGTCGGTGTGCTCACTCGGTACGACCATCGGTTCGAGCCCGTGACGTTGCATGGCGGCGCGGTAGCCCTTGCGGCGCGGCGCCGCGGTGAACGCACCGCCGCCGTCCAGGTGGACGATGCGCCGATGCCCGAGCCGGACCAGGTGATCGACGGCGAGGGCGGCGCCCGCCTCGCCGTCGTCGTTGACCGTGTCGACAGCGGCGAAGGTGGACGTGCGGGAGACCAGCACCAAGGAAGCCTGGTGCGCCGCTTCGCGAATGGCCGCGGCGGGCAGGATCGGAGACAGCAGGATGACGCCCCCTGGCCGGAAGGAGAGCAGGCTCTCCAACGCGGTGCGCTCGCGCGCGGCGCTGCGCCGGCCGGTGTTGAGGATCAGTTCGAGGCCGCACTCCTGCGCGGCGGCGTCCATGCCCTCGATCACGTCGGCGAAGAAGGCGTTGCGCAGGTCGGAGACCATGACGCCGACGATGTTCGAGGTCCGGCTCGCCAGCGACCTGGCCATGAAGTGCGGCTGATAACCGAGGTCCTTCGCCGCGTCCAGCACGGCGCGGCGGCGGTGCTCGCTGACCTTGGGGGAGTTGCGCATGACGAGCGAGACCAGGGCGCGGGAGACGCCCGCGCGGGCGGCGACGTCTTCCATGGTCGGCCGTGCCATGTCGCCTCCGCTCCGCGTTCACCTGCCCTGCCGGGACGGACGATACAAGGTCGGTGCGGGTCGATCAATAGAGCGCTCTAATCCGCACGCGCGTACGCGCTGCTCGGGCCGAGTTCGCATATCTGGCGGAATATCCGCTGGTGAAAGCGCTTTGGGAGGACAAGAGAAGCCCTTGACACGCTATGACCTGCGTTACATAGTTGGAGCGCTCCAACAATGCGGACTCAACTCGACAGCGAAGGTCGGAGAAGTGCCGATGACCGAATCTCTCTACCCGCTGCGTATCGCGGCCGCGCCGATCTCTTGGGGAGTCTGCGAGGTCCCCGGCTGGGGTCACGTGCTCGACGCTCGCACCGTCCTGTCGGAGATGGCCGAGCTCGGTCTGTCCGCTACCGAACTCGGTCCCCCCGGCTATCTGCCGCGCGATCCGGGTGAACTGCGGCGGCTGCTCGAGGCCTTCGGGATCACCGCGGTCGGCGGGTTCCTCGCCGTCGCGCTGCACCGCGACCGGCAGGATGCCCTCGCTCGTGCCGAGGACACCACCGCGTTGCTGGCTGCCGCGGGCGCGGAAGTTCTCGTGCTTGCCGCCGCGACCGGACTCGGCGGGTACGACACGCGCCCACCACTCGACGGCGGCGAGTGGAGCGCTCTGGTCGACACGGCCGCCGCGATCCGCGATGCCGGCGCCGCACGCGGCCTGCGCACAGTGCTGCACCCGCATGTCGGCACCTACGTGGAGAGCGAGGCCGAGGTCGAGCGGTTCCTCACCGATTCCGATCTCGATATCTGCCTGGACACCGGGCATCTGCTCATCGGCGGCGCCGATCCGGTTCGGCTCGCGCGGCGGCACGCCGAGCGGATCGGGCACGTCCATCTGAAGGACGTCCGCGGCGCGCTGGCCGACCAGGTCCGAGCTGGGGAGCTGGATTACAGCGAGGCCGTGCGGCGCGGGCTGTACGTGCCGCTGGGGGAGGGCGACGTCGATATCGCGGCACTCGTGCACACCCTGCGGGCCGCGGGTTATCGGTACTGGTACGTCCTGGAACAGGACACCGTACTGCGGCCGGGCGACCAGGGGCGGCAGGCGAGCCGAGACGCCGAACGCAGCGTGCGTCATCTCGCGGACATCGCGCTCGCCGCGGCAGGAATCTAGGGGAAGCGACGACGATGTCTTGGAGACCACAGCGTGGCGTGACCGCGAGCAGCCGGCGTTCGAGCCGTCTGCTGCCGTGGATCGCCACGGCCGCTGTCCTGGCCGCGTGCAGCGGCCCCGGCGCCGACGCGCCGGCCCCTTCGCGGACACCGGTCGCCGCGGGGACGGTGAAATCGGTAGCGGTGGTGACCCATGGCAGCCCCGGCGACGCGTTCTGGAACGTCGTCAAGAACGGCGCGGAGGCCGCGGGCAAGGATCTCGGTATCCGGGTGGAGTACAACGCCTCCGGCGATCCCGGCCAGCAGGCGAAATTGATCGACAACGCGGTGGCCCAAGGCGTCGACGGCCTCGTCGTCTCCATGGCCAATCCCGAAGCGCTCCGGCCGTCCGTGGAAAAGGCCGTCTCCGCGGGAATTCCGGTGGTGACGATCAATTCGGGCGAGTCCGACAGCGCGAAGTTCGGCGCGTTCGTCCACGTGGGGCAAAGCGAGTCGCTGGCCGGGCAGGCCGCGGGCAAACGGCTCGCCGAGGCCCGGCGCACGAAGATGCTGTGCGTCATCCACGAGGCGGGCAATATCGGCGCGAACGAGCGGTGCGCGGGCGCGACGAAGGCATTCGGCACCTCGACCACGCTCCAGGTGGACATCAACAACCCCACCGATGCGCAGTCGAGGATCAAGGGCGCGCTGGAGGCCGACCGATCCATCGACGCGGTCCTGACGTTGAACTCCCAGGTCGCCGCGCGAGCCGTGGACGCGGTCCGGGAGGCCGGGTCACCCGCCGCCGTCGCGACCTTCGATCTCAATGCCGATGTGGTGGAGGCGATCCGGGCGGGAAGGCTGTTGTTCGCGGTGGATCAGCAGCAGTACGAGCAGGGCTATCTGCCGGTCGTGCTGCTGCGGCTGTACCGGACGAACCTGAACACCGTCGGAGGCGGGACGCCCGTGCAGACCGGACCCGATTTCGTCGACAAGAACAACGTGGAAGCCGTCGCCGCGCTCGTCGCGCAGGGCACGCGCTGAGGTCGGGAGCGGATGAAATGACAGTTACCACGAAGCCATCCGAGACGACGCAGGACCGTCCGGCGGGACTTTCGCCACTCCAGCGTCTGGCCGTGCGCCCCGAGATCGGCGCGGCGCTCGGCGCGTTGCTGGTGTTCGTGTTCTTCTCGCTGGCCACCGATCGGTTCCTGAGCTCGCTCGGTGTCGCGACCTGGCTGGACGACGCGTCCACGCTGGGCATCATGGCGGTGGCCGTGGCGCTGCTGATGGTCGGCGGCGAGTTCGACCTGTCGGCAGGCGTGATGACCGCGTCCACCGCGTTGGTCACCGCGTTGCTCGCCGTGCACGCCGGATGGAACGTCTGGTTCGCACTGCTCGCTTCGCTGGTGTTCGCGCTGGCCGTCGGCGCGTTCAACGGCTGGGTGGTGATGCGCACCGGTCTGCCCAGCTTCATCGTCACGCTGGGTACCTTCCTCGCCCTCCAAGGTCTGAACCTCGGTGTGACCCGGCTGGTGACCGGCACGGTGCAGGTGTCGGGCGTGCGTAGCGCGGACGGCTACCAATCGGCGGGTTGGGTGTTCGCCTCGACCCTGGACATCGGCGAAGCGCGCATCCAGGCTTCGGTGCTCTGGTGGATCGCGCTGACCGCGATCGCCGCGCTCATCCTGGTCCGAACCAGGTTCGGCAACTGGATCTTCGCCGTTGGCGGTGCGTTGCCGAGCGCTCGCGCGGTCGGCGTGCCGGCGGACCGCACCAAGATCCTGCTGTTCATGGGCACCGCGTTCGCGGGCTGGGTGGTGGGCTCCTGCAATATCCTGCGGTTCGCGAGTGTGCAGGCCAACCAGGGCGTCGGGCTCGAATTGCACTACATCATCGCCGCCGTGGTCGGCGGGTGCCTGCTCACCGGCGGCTTCGGCTCGGCGGTCGGCGCCGCCATCGGTGCGCTGATCTTCGGCATGGCGCGCCAGGGCATCGTGTTCGCGCGCTGGGACAGCGACTGGTTCATGCTGTTCCTCGGTGTGCTGCTGCTGGCGGCGGTGCTGGTCAACAACAGATTCCAGAAGCGAGCCGAAAGGGTGCGCCGATGACTTCCCTCATCGAGGCCGTCGACCTCGGCAAGAGCTACGGCGGTGTCGTCGCCCTGCGCGAGGTGTCCACGGTGGTGAACGCGGGCGAGGTGACCTGCGTGCTCGGCGACAACGGCGCGGGCAAATCGACGCTGATCAAGATCCTGGCCGGGGTGCACCAGCACGACCGAGGCGAACTGCGGGTGGAAGGCGAAGCGGTCCGGTTCGCCTCGCCGCGGGCGGCGCTGGATCGCGGCATCGCCACGGTCTACCAGGATCTCGCGGTGGTTGGGCTGATGAGCGTGTGGCGCAACTTCGTGCTCGGGTCCGAACCCACCTTCGGATACGGTCCCTTCCGGCTGCTGGACCGTAGGAAAGGCTGTGAGATCGCGCGGACGGCGTTGGCCGACATGGGTATCGAGATCCGGGATATGGAACAGCCGGTCGGCACGCTGTCGGGCGGCCAGCGGCAGTGCGTCGCTATCGCGCGGGCCGTGCACTACGGCGCGAAAGTGCTGATCCTCGACGAGCCGACCGCGGCGTTGGGCGTCAAACAGGCCGGGGTGGTGCTGAAGTACGTCGTGCAGGCGCGTGAACGCGGGCTCGGCGTCGTGCTCATCACGCACAATCCCCACCACGCCTATCCGGTGGGCGATCGATTCCTGCTGCTGAAGCGGGGCGCGATGCTCGGCGCGTACGAGAAATCGGAGATCGACCTGCCGGAATTGACCCGCCAGATGGCAGGCGGGGCGGAACTGGAGGCGTTGCAGCACGAATTGCGGCGTGTGGTGACGCCGTGAACACGCGGGCAGGCGAGCTGGAGGCGTTGACGATCGGTCGCGTCGGGGTGGACCTGTATCCCGAACAGAGCGGCGTCGCCCTGGCGCAGGTACGCAGTTTCGCCAAGTTCCTGGGCGGCACCGCCACCAATGTCGCCGTGGCCGCCGCACGGCTCGGCCGGCGCACGGCGGTGCTGACCAAGGTGGGCCCCGACGGCTTCGGCGACTTCGTGCGCACGGCGCTGGAGGACTTCGACGTCTCACCCCGTTACGTGACGACCGCGCCGGATCTCCAGACGCCCGTCGTCTTCTGCGAGCTGACGCCGCCGTCGGATCCGCCGCTGTTGTTCTACCGGGCGCCGATCGCGCCGGATCTCACCATCACTCCGGACGAAGTGCCCTGGGAGGTCGTGGATGCCGTGCCGCTGCTGTGGGTCACGGGCACCGGAGTGAGCGCGGAACCCGGCCGCTGTACCCAGCGGGAGATTCTGCTGCGCCGCGCACGACGTGGGCACACGGTGCTCGATCTGGATTATCGGCCGATGTTCTGGGCCGACATGGATACCGCGCGGGCCGAGATCGGCTGGATGGTCGACCACGTGAACGTGGTGGTCGGCAACCGTACCGAGGTCGAGGTGGCGGTGGGCAGCGCCGATCCGGACGCGGCGGCCGATCGCCTGCTGGCCCGCGGGGTGCGCCTGGCGGTGATCAAACAGGGCGCTGACGGCGTTTTGGTGGCGACCGCCGAGGAGCGCTGGACGGTACCTCCGTGCCGCGTAGAAGTGGTGTGCGGGCTGGGCGCGGGTGACGGTTTCGGCGGCGCGCTGATCCACGGCCTGCTCTCGGACTGGGACCCCCGCCGCGTCGCCACCTTCGCCAACGCGGCGGGCGCGCTGGTGGCTTCGCGTCTCGCCTGCGCCGACGCGATGCCGACACGCGCTGAGATCGAGGAACTGCTGTGCGGCTGAATCGGCGCGGGCCTCGAGGAAGTGCCGTGCGGCTCAATCGGCGCAGAAGTCGAGGAGCTGCGATGTCGCAGAGCCGGCGCGGCGCTGGAGGAGGCGCCATTCAGCTGGGTCGGCGCGGAACCGGAGGAGTTGCCGTGTGGTCGAGTCGGGGCGGAACTCGATGAACTGTCGTGGCGCAGCTGGGCGGAGAGGAGCCGTGGTTCAGACGAACCGGGCGCGGGCCGAAGGAGTCGTGGTGCTGCCGCACCGGGTGCGGTCTGGGGGAGTCGCTGCGCTGGACCCGGTACGGAGGGGAAGAACCGTTGTGCGGCCGAGCCATGAGCGTGGAACGGAGGTGCCTGCGTGCATCTGACCGACGAACGCTGGCGCGAGCTGCTGCACGTACGGGCGACGGACTCCGCCGCGGTCGAGCGGGCCTACGCGAAACGGGTGCGCCGCGCCGACCTGTTGGCGGGCAAGCAGACCTTGTTCCTGGTCGCCGCGGATCACCCCGCTCGTGGTGCGCTCGGTGTCGGTGCGGACCGCACGGCCATGGCGGATCGGCGCGCGTTGCTGGAACGGCTGCTGATCGCGCTGGCCGACCCGGACGTCGACGGTGTGCTCGGCTCGCCGGACGTGGTAGAGGAATTGCTGCTGCTGGACGCGCTGGACGACAAGGTCGTGATCGGGTCGATGAACCGGGGCGGGCTGGCGGGCGCGGAGTGGGAGATCGATGACCGCTTCACCGGATACGACGCGGACTCTCTGGCGCGGTTCCGGCTCGACGGCGGCAAGATGCTGCTGCGCCTGGTCGATTCCGACGCGGGCACCGTCCCGACCCTGCAAGCCTGCGCGCGAGCGGTCTCGGAACTGGCGGCGCACCGGCTCATGGCGATGGTCGAGCCGTTGCCGTACCACCGGGACGAATCCGGTGCGCTGGTGATGAGCAAGGACGCGGTCTCGCTGTCGCGGGCGATCACGGTGGCCTCGGGGCTCGGCGTCACCTCGGCCTATACCTGGCTGAAGATCCCTGCCCCACAAGACATCTCAGTGCTGGATGCCACCACGCTGCCGGTTCTCGTGCTGGGCGGTGCGCCGTCCGGCGACTCGGCGGTGGATCGCGCGCTGTGGGGCGGGGCGCTCGGCCACGACGTGGTTCGCGGTCTCGTCGTCGGTCGCACCCTGCTGTATCCGCCGGACGGCGATGTCGCCCGGGCGGTCGAGAGCGCCGCCCGCCTGTTGAAGGAAACCCGATGAAGCGCGGCAACCCCGTCGGGTACGTCTGGGCGCCGGCATCGCCGCGAGCGACAAGTGGCGCTCGCTTGTCGACGAAGCCGGACACACCGTGTCCGCCGCCGTTCGCGATACGGGTCCCCTGCCACCTCGGCAACGCCGCTGCCGCTCTGGTGGTCGCCTTCCGCGCGCACAGCGGTCGAATTGTCCGCCGACGGAGCGATCGGATCGAAGGTATCCGGAAATCTGTATCGAGGAGGTGTGATGACCCTGCATCGTCCCGAAGGAACATTGCGCCATGACGGTGACCCGATCCTGCTGACTCCCGAGGACGCCGGATGGACCTACGCGGGCCTAAGGGTGCTGCGCATCGGCGCGGGCGAATCGCGGATCATTCGAACGGGTGAGTCGGAGGCGTTCGTCCTGCCTTTGGCCGGAGCGTGCACGGTGCGCGTGGACGGCGCGATCTTCAGGCTGGCCGGGCGGGATTCGGTCTTCACCCGGGTCACGGATTTCGCCTACGTCCCGCGAGACGCCGAGGTGCGGCTGGCGGCCGAGGGTGTCGACCTGGAGGTGGCGCTTCCGATGGCCCGTTGCACGAAACGGCTGGAGCCGCGATACGGCCCCGCCGAGCAGGTGCCGGTCGAAGTCCGCGGGGCTGGACGCGCGACGCGCCAGGTCACCAACTTCGGGATACCCGGCGTGTGGGAGCACGCGGACAAGCTCAATGCCTGCGAACTGATCACCCCGGACGGCAACTGGTCGTCCTACCCGCCGCACAAGCACGACGAGGCCGGTGCCTGCGAAGTCGTCAACGAGGAGATCTACTACTTCCGCATCGCCGGACGGGACGGCGTCACGCCATCGCGCGAGGGATTCGGCCTGCACCGCACCTACACGGCCGACGGCACGGTGGACGAGAACGTGGCGGTCGGTGACGGTGACGTCTTCCTGATCCCGCGCGGCTATCACGGGCCGTGCATCGCGGCGCCCGGGTACCCCATGTACTACCTCAACGTATTGGCCGGTCCCGCGCCGGAGCGATCGATGGCGTTCTGCGACGACCCCGCCCACAGCTGGGTGCGGGCGCGCTGGGACGCCGAGCCCCTCGATCCGCGCTGCCCGGTCACCTCACACGAAGGACGGACGGGATGCGACTGACCACGGCGCAGGCGCTGGTGACCTGGCTGATCGCCCAGCGCTCCGAGACGCTCGACGGCCGCGAGGCGCCGCTGTTTCCCGCCGCGTTCGCGATCTTCGGCCACGGCAACGTGCTCGGCCTCGGCACCGCGCTGCACGAGCGGCGCGCCGAACTCCCGGTCTGGCGCGGGCACACCGAAGAGGGGATGGCGCTCGCGGCCGTCGGCTACGCGAAGGCCGCCCACCGGCGTCAGGTGGGCGTCGTGACCTCGTCGATCGGTCCCGGCGCGCTCAACATGATGACGGCGGCGGGCGTCGCGCACGCGAATCGGCTGCCGTTGCTGCTGCTGCCCGGCGACACCTTCACCGGGCGCGCGCCGGATCCGGTCTTGCAGCAGGTCGAGCACTTCGGCGACCCGACCGTCACGGTGAACGACGCGTTCCGGCCGGTGAGCAGGTACTTCGACCGCATCACCCGCCCGGAGCAGCTGATCTCGACCCTGCCGCAGGCGGTCGGCGTGCTCACCGATCCGGCCGATGCCGGTCCGGTCGTCCTCGCGCTCCCGCAGGACGTCCAGGCCGAGAGCTACGACTTCCCCGACGCGCTCTTCGAGCCGGTGGTGCACCGTCTCACGCGGCCGCGCCCCGATCGGCGAGCGCTCGCCGATGCCGTGGCCGCACTGCGCGCGGCCCGTCGTCCGCTGCTGGTGCTCGGTGGCGGCGTCCGTTATTCGGGCGCGGGCCCCACCGTGCTCGAATTCGCCGAGCGTCACGGCCTTCCGGTCGTGGAGACAACTGCGGGCCGCACCCTCGTGCCGCACGAGCATCCGCTGTTCGCGGGACCGCTCGGCATCACCGGCTCGGCGTCGGCGAACGCGATGGCCGCCGAAGCCGACCTGATTCTCGCGGTCGGGACCCGGCTACAGGACTTCACCACCGCGTCCTGGACGGTCTTCGCGCCGGAGGTTCGCCTGGTCACGGTCAACGTGGCACGCTTCGACGCGGTCAAGCACGGTGCCCGCGCGGTGGTCGGCGACGCCGAGGCGACCGTGCGCGAGCTGGCCGGGCAGGTGGGGCAGTGGCGGGCCGACCCCGACTGGACCGGGCGAGCCGCGGAACTGCGCGGCTCTTGGGACGCGCGCATCGACGAATTGCGCGTACCGACCCCCGGCGCGCCGAGCTATGCCCAGGTGGTGGGCGCCGTGAACGACCTGAGCGAGCCGAGCGATTACGTGATGACGGCCTCCGGCGGCTTGCCCGGTGAACTCGTCGGCGGCTGGCGGGCGACCGGCGGCGCACCGACCATGGACGTGGAGTACGGCTTCTCCTGCATGGGCTACGAGCTCGCGGGCGCGTGGGGCGCGGCCATGGCACGGGACGAAGGCGTGGTGACGACCCTGCTCGGCGACGGCTCGTATCTGATGCTGAACTCGGAGTTGTTCTCCGCGGCGTTCGCCGGGCATCCGTTCGTCGCCGTGGTCTGCGACAACGACGGGTACGCCGTGATCGCGCGGCTGCAAGAGGGGCAAGGCGGCGAGCCGTTCAACAATTTCTACGCCGATTGCCACACCACGCGCGAAGATCCGCCCCGCGTCGATTTCGCCGCCCACGCCGCCGCGCTGGGATGTTCGGTTTTCACTGCCTCCTGCTTGAGCGAATTCCGTGCCGCCTACCCGCGGGCGCGGGCGGCGGCGAGAACCGAGCGGCGTCCGGCGGTGCTCGTCGTGCGGACGCAGCCGTCGGCGTGGACCGACGCGGGCGCCTGGTGGGAGGTCGGAGTGCCGGAACATTTGCCCGGCCGCGCCGCATACGAGGAGACGAAACCGCGCCAGGTGCGCTACCTCCGGCCGTGAACAGAACTTAAAGAACGGTGCGCCCAGTGCCCCCCGGACTTAGGCTGACTTGTGGTAGTCCGCGAGCGGTTACACTGAAATCAGTTGGGGCACAACACAACTGGTAGCGAATGTGCATCGGTGCCGAGCCGCGTCGAAGAAGGAGTCCCATGATGCCGGGCGCGGTTGCGCCTCCGGGTCGGGTGCGCTCGACTGGGGGCGTCGGCGGACGTTATTCGAGGCAAAGTGCGGGTATCCGCCTGATGGGCCCGGCGAAATCGCACGGACCGGGACCCGACCGACCGTGGGAGGTGACAGACCCAGCCCCCTGAGCGAGCGTCGCGCACGACGGAGCCGAGCGTCGTCGTGAGCGTTAGCTCACAGTTGGTGGTGCGGAACGTGAGGAATTCATCGGATCATGGCATCGTTGATCTACGAGGCCAGGGCATCTCATAACACCTCCTGGCTCGTCTACAGAAAGTATGAAATGGCTCAAGGCATTGTGAAGTGGTTCAACAGCGAGAAGGGCTTCGGCTTCATCGCACAGGACGGCGGGGGGCCCGACGTCTTCGTGCATTACTCGGCTGTGAGCGGCTCGGGTTTCCGGTCCCTCGATGAGGGGCAGCGCGTGGAGTTCGAGATCGGCCAGGGACAGAAGGGTCCGCAGGCCCAGGACGTCCGCGTTCTCTGATCGCGACTTTAGCTTCGAAAGGCCCCGCACCGGGATGGGTGCGGGGCCTTTCCCCTGTTCAGGACGTTTTCACGCTGCGGAGCGGGTGAAGGTGACATGGGTGACGGCGGGGGAGTGCGCTACCGTCGCGACTTCGTAGCCCGGCAGCGCGGCGAGCCCGTCGTAGAGGCGCTCGCCCGACCCGAGCAGGATCGGAACGACGGCCAGGTGCAGCTCGTCGACCAGGCCCGCGCGCAGGTACTCGCGTACCGTGGCAGCGCCGCCGCCCAGGCGCACATCCTGGCCGTTCGCCGCTTCGAACGCCCGGCCCAGCACGGCTTCGGGCGTGTCGTCCACGAAGTGGAACGTCGTGCCGCCGTCCATCGGGAACGACGGGCGCGGGTGGTGTGTCAGCACGAAGACATCGTGGTGGTACGGCGGATTGTCACCCCACCAGCCCTTCCATTCGTGGTCCGGCCATTCGCCGCGGATCGGGCCGAACATATTGCGGCCCATGATGGTCGCGCCGATGCCGCGATCGCCCGCGGCCAGGAAGTCGTCGTCGACGCCCGGTTCGTCGGTCGCCTCCGGGGTGAAGTAGGGCGTCGCGAAGACCCACTCGTGCAGTCGCATGCCACCTTCGCCCAGGGGGTGGTCCGGCCCCTGGTTCGGCCCGGCGACGTAGCCGTCCAGTGAGATCGCGAGGTTGTGTACGCGCAGCTTGGGCATCGGTTCGCTCATTCCACTAAGTGATTGCAATTCGCAACTGGTTGGGTGCAGCGTACGGCTTACCGGTTGTATATTGCAAGCAGTAGTTGTCGAACCGAGAGGAGCGCCGGGTGCGCGAGGACGGACGTTCGGGGTGCCCGATCAACGCGACGATCGAGGTGATCGGCGATCGGTGGACGCTGCTCGTGCTGCGCGACGTGATGTTCGGCGACCGGCGGCACTTCCGCGAGCTGCTTGCCGGATCGGAGGAGGGCATCGCCTCCAACATCCTGTCCGATCGGCTCAAGCGCCTGGTGGCGGCGGGCCTGCTCAGTCGCGCGGACACCCGGCCCGGTCAGAAAGCCGAGTACCGGCTCACCGAACCGGCCATCCAATTGGTGCCGATCATGGCGCAGCTCGGCGCGTGGGGGTTGCAGCACCGCCCGACCACGCGGACTCTTCGGGTGCGGGCCGAACTGCTCGAGGCGGGCGGTCCGCGGCTGTGGGCGGACTTCATGGACGAGCTACGAGAGAGCCACCTCGGCATCCCGCGCCCGGACCCCGATCGTCCGACCGCGACGCAACGACTCGCCCAGGCATACGCCGACGCGGTCGCCGAGTCGAGCGGAGCCGATGAGCGGAAAGCCGCCTCGTAGACCTCTTCCGCTCAGCCCGCCAGCGCCTCGGAGCGGAAGAACTCCGCGGTGATGGCGCGGGCCCGCGTGCGGTCGCGGCCCTCGGACCTGCGGAACACTTCGGCGGCGCAGGAGAATTCGGCGGCGATGAATCCGGTGATCGGCGCGGGCACCGACCCGCTGCCCATCTCCCTGGTCCGCGACTTCAGGTCGGTCAGCTCGGACACCGCCGCCGTCAGCTCGGCAGGCAGCTCGCACTGCCGCAACAATGTCGGCAGATGCATCGGCGCCACCGCCGCCGCGGGATGCTCGCGCAGCCACCGCAGCGCCATCGCCGGCCGCAGCGCGTAGAACACCTTCTTCAGCGATCCGGTGCGCTCGAACAGCGCCCACTGCTTGGCGCCCAGGTGCAGATAGTGCCGCGCGACCTTGTCTCGGTCGGCGACCTCGTCGGCCACCGCGCGCAGTCGGCGGCGGAAATCCGCGTCGCCGCGATAGACGATCGGCGACATCAGCCACTCGATGAGCACCGCGTTGCCCTGCACCAGCAGCCGCAGCGCCTTGGCCAGATCCCAGCCGTTCACGTCGAGCAAATCCGTGAGCGGCGTCTCCACCACGTCGCGGGTGCGCCACGGGGACAGGTAGGTCTCCAGCGCCGCGACATAGACGAACCGGCAGTCGTAGTCCGAATCCGGAGACGGGAATCCCCAAGCGCGACTGCCGCTCTCGATCGCCAACCGGATCGACACCCGGTGCTCCCGCTCGACCCGGTCCAGCTCGCGATCGATGGACCCGACCACCGCCGGGTCCATCGAAGCCGGAATCGCGCGCAAAGACATGAACGTGATGGTAGGTGCCGAAAAGGGTTGTCGCAGCTGCTTTTCGCCGCCGCTCACGGGCGAGGCGCGAGGGTCCCGAACGAAGCGACGAGCACGGCGACGACGGCCAGCGCGCCACCCAGCCACAGGGCGGCGGCGAGGCCGATCCCGTCCGCGGCCAGGCCTCCGATCAGCGACCCCAGTGCGATGGCGCCATTGAAAACTCCGGCGAACAGAGCGGACGCGCCTTCCCTGTGCTGGGGCGACGCGGCGAAGACCCAGCTCTGCGTGCTCACCGAGACGCCACCGTAAGCCAGTCACCACACGATCATCAGGGCGACGGCCTGCGGCGGCGAGGCGCCCAGCACGGGCAAGGCGATCGCCGCCCCGGCCAGGATCGATCCGATCACGATCAGCGTCTTCCGTGGTGTGCGCGCCGCCGCCGCTCCCGCCGCGAAATTGCCCGCGACCAGTTCGACTGGATAATGTTTCGAGGAAGAGGTATTTCCATGATCCCCGTTATCATCGACACCGGCAGCGCTGCTCTGAACGGTCTTTTCGACACGCTCGGCGCCGCACTGCACGGCCTTGTCGACACCCTGTGGACGGGTTCCTTCGGCGGCCGCTGACCAACGTGATGGTCGAGGAGATCGGCCGGGTTCCACGCCGACCCGAGGCGTGACCGAGCGGGCCCCCGCACCGAATGGTGTGGGGGCCCGCCGCTGTGCGGGACCGCTCGCACGGCGGAACTGTCGGCCCCGGTAACGCAGGCGACCTCGGGCATGCCATCGCGTCGGCGCCGCCGTTGCAGTCCGGCCCTCGGGAGCGCAGACGACCTTCGGCGCGGGCCCTGATCAGTTCAGCGCCCCGACGGCGCGGACTCGGGTGATCTCGGCCGCGAGCCGCGCCGGATGGGTCAACTGCGGGTAGTGGCCCGTGTCCGGTATCGAGATCGAGTCGCGTGCGGTCGCTTTCGTCAGCGGATCGGCGGAACCGGTGACGATCCGCACCGGCACCTCGATCCGCGCGAGCAGGGCGCGCAACTCCTCGCGCCGCGCGGGGGCGCTCGCGCGGCGCAGCGCGGCGACGGTTCG
>NZ_BDBB01000001.1 GCF_001612765.1 Nocardia arthritidis NBRC 100137 | reverse complement strand
CGGGCGGCGGCCCGCGCGCACGGCGGCGACCGCGTCGGCGAACTCACCACCACTGGAGTAGCGCCGCGACGGGTCTTTCTCCATCGTGATCTCGATCAGTTCGCGCACGTTGCCGGGCAGATCGGCCGGCATCGGGGGCGGTGTCTCGCGCACGTGCTTCATCGCGACGGTGATCGCGCCGTCGCCGGTGAACGGCCGCTGTCCGGCCAGCACTTCGTAACCGACCACGGCGAGTGAGTACACATCGCTGGCCGCGGTGGCGTCCTCGCCGACCGCCTGTTCCGGTGCGATGTACTGGGCGGTGCCCATCACCATGCCGGTCTTCGTCACCGGGGAGGCGTCCACCGCTTTGGCGATACCGAAGTCGGTGATCTTCACCTGGCCGGTCGGGGTGACCAGGATGTTGCCCGGCTTCACGTCACGGTGCACGACGCCCGCGCGGTGCGCCACGTCCAACGCGCGCCCGGTTTGCTCGAGCAGATCGAGTCCTTGGGGTACCGACAGCCTGCCGAGCCGGTTGAGCACGGTGTTCAGCGGCTCGCCCTGGACGAATTCCATGACGAGGTAAGCGATCTCGCTACCCTGCGGGTCGATGGTCTCGCCGTAGTCGTAGATGCCCGCGATCCCGGGGTGATTCAGCTGGGCGGTGGTCTTCGCCTCGGTGCGGAATCGATGCCGGAACGTCGGATCGGCCGAGAACTCCGATTTCAGCACCTTGACCGCGACCCTGCGGTCGAGCCTGGTGTCCAGCGCTTCCCAGACCTGGCCCATGCCGCCGGTCGCGATCAGTCGCTGCAGCCGGTATCGGTCGGCGATCATCGCACCGTTGTTCAGCATCGAGGTCCCCGTACCTTCACTCGCACATCCATATCGTTCAGCCCCCTCGAAGACCGGCGTCCAGAACCGCGCGAGCCACCGGCGCGGCGACCGAGCCACCGGTCGCGGCAAGCGCCCGGTCCCCACCGTTCTCCACGATCACCGCGATGGCGATCTTCGGGTTCTGCGCGGGGGCGAACGCGATATACCAAGCATGCGGCGGCGTGTTACGGGGGTTGGTCCCGTGCTCCGCGGTGCCGGTCTTGGACGCGATTTGATAAGGGGTCTGGCCACCTCCGGAGGTGTTGCTCTCCGACGCGATCATCAAGTTGGTTACGGTCGACGCTACATCGGCGCTGACGGCTTGGCCGACCGACACCGGCTTGGTCTTGGTCAGCTCGCTCAGATCCGGGCGCTGCAACTGATCGACCAGGTACGGCTCCATCCGGACGCCGCCGTTGGCGATGGTCGCCGCGACGACCGCGTTCTGCAAGGGGGTCAGCGCCACGTCGCGCTGACCGATGCTGCTCTGCGCCAAGGCGGCGTCGTCGGAGATCGGGCCGACGGTGCTCTCCGCCACCGGCATCGGGATCCCCCGGTGCGGGCCCACACCGAACGCGGCCGCCTCGTCCTTGAGGTCCGCGGCACCCACCTTGATGCCGAGTTCGGCGAACGCGGTGTTGCACGAGCGCCGGAACGCCTCGAACAACGAAGCGGTCGGGTTCGGACCGCAGGTGGTGCCGTTGTAGTTCTCCATCGGAGTGCTGGTGCCGGGCGGTGTGAAGGTCGGGGCGGCGGTGAACTGGTCGTCGGGGGTCGCGACGCCGTTGGCCAGCGCGGCGGCGGTGACCACGACCTTGAACGTGGACCCGGGCGGATAGGTCTGCGAGATGGCCCGATTCAACATGGGGTGGTTCGGATCCGCGCTCAGCGTTTCCCACGCCTGGGTGCCGCGCGCGCCGTCGTGCCCGGACAGCAGGTTCGGGTCGTAGCTCGGCGTGGACACCATGGTGAGGATCTTGCCGGTGCTCGGCTCGATCGCCACCACCGAGCCGGTGTAGCCCTTGCTGGTCATCTGGTCGTAGGCGACCTTCTGCATCAACGGGTTGAGCGTGGTGAGCACGTTGCCGCCGCGCGGGTCCCTGCCGGAGATCAGGTCGACGAGACGGCTGCCGAACAGCTGGCTGTCGGAGCCGTTGAGCATCGAATCCTCGGCGCGTTCCAATCCGGTGCTGCCGTACTGCATCGAGTAGAAGCCGGTGGCGGGCGCGTACGCCTCCGGCTCGCTCGGGTAGGCGCGCAGGTACTTGTAGCGATCGTCGGTCGCGATCGAGCTGGCCAGCACGGTGCCGCCCGCCGAGATCTGCCCGCGCTGGCGGGCGTACTCGTCCAGCAGCACCCGGGAATTGCGTGGATCCGAGCGCAGGTCGTCGGCCTTGATCACCTGTACGTAGGTGGCGTTCGCCAGCAGTGCGACGACCATGACCATCACCGCGACCGCGACTCGGCGTAGTGGAGTGTTCATGTCAGCGGCCCCGCATCCGGTCGTCCCCCGTCGCGGCGCAGCAGTTCGGTCTGCGCGTCGGCGATCGGCGCCGGTTCCTTCTTACGCACCGGGGCGGGTGCGCGGGCGGCGTCGGAGACCTTGATCAGCAACGCCAGCAACGCGTAGTTGGCCAACAGCGAGGAGCCGCCGTAGGACATGAACGGAGTGGTGAGACCGGTCAGCGGAATCAGCTTGGTCACACCCCCGACCACGACGAACAGTTGGATCGCGATGGTGAACGACAGACCGGCCGCGAGCAGCTTGCCGAAGCTGTCGCGCACCGCGAGGGCGGTGCGCAGCCCACGTACCACGAATACCAGGAACAGCATCAGCACCGCGGCGAGCCCGATCAGGCCGAGTTCCTCGCCGATCGTGGTGACGATGAAGTCGGTCTTGGCGAAGGGCACCTGGCTGGGCCTGCCGCTACCGAGGCCGGTTCCGGCGAGACCGCCGGTGGCCAGGCCGAACAGTGACTGCGAGATCTGATAGCCGGTGTTGTTGTAGTCGTCGAACGGGTGCAGCCAGGTCTCCACCCGGACCCGCACGTGGCCGAACAACTGGTAGGCGAAGATGAATCCGAGGGCGAGCAGCCCGCTGCCGATAACCAGCCAGCCGACCCGTTCGGTGGCGATGTAGAGCATCACCAGCACCGTGCTGAAGATCAGCAGTGAGGTACCGAGATCCTTCTCGAATACCAGCACGCCGATGCAGACGATCCAGACGGCCAGGATCGGACCGAGGTCGCGGCCGCGCGGGAACTCCATGCCCAGCACGTGACGCCCGGCGGCGGTGAAGATCTCGCGCTTGGCCACCAGCACCGACGCGAAGAAGATGATCAGCAGGATCTTCGCGAACTCACCCGGCTGGACGCTGAACCCGGGCAGCCGGATCCAGATCTTCGCGCCGTTGGTCTCGGAGAACGCGCTGGGCAGCAGCGCCGGGATGGCCAGCGCGACGAGGCCGATCAGGCCGAGGGTATAGCTGTAGCGGGCGAGGGTGCGATAGTCGCGCAGGGCGATCAGCAGCGTGATGAACACCAGCGTGCCCAGCGCGGTCCACAGGATCTGCTGATTGGCGTCGGGGGAGGGGGTCGCCCACGAGTTGTAGGCGGCGGTCTGCTGATCGGCCAGGTCGAGCCGATGGATCAGCACGAGACCGAGTCCGTTGAGCAACGCGACGATCGGCAGCAGCAGCGGGTCGGCGAACGGGGCGAACCGCCGCACGGCCAGGTGCGCCACCGCGAACAGCGCCAGGTAGGCCAGACCGTACTTGGCGATATCCCAGGTGATCGACTGTTCCTGACTGGCCTCGACCAGGAAGAGGGACACGGTGGTGATGACCGCTGCCGCCGCGAGCAGCAGCAGTTCCGCATTTCGTCTGGTGCTCGGCGGCGGCGCGGGAGCGAAGCCGCCCGGGGGGCTGGGAAAAGCCCCAGCCGACGGCGGTGCCGGCGCGGACATCAGTCCGTCACCCGGCAGTTCTCCCCCGTGGTCTGGGGATTGGGCGAGGTGCTCGACGGTGTGGCAGGAGCTTCCGACTTGGTCGGCGTCTTGATCTCGGTGCCCCTGGCGTCACCCTGTTCCGGCGCAGGCGCAGGCGCAGGCGCCGGTGTGGTGGTGGCCGGTACGGGCGGAGCGCCGTTGGGTGCGGGCGGTGCGGTCTCGGCAGGCGGGACGACCCCCGGCTGCGGCGCCGATCCCTTGACCGGGCACGGCGGCAGCAGTTCTCGCTGGGCCAGATAGGTCATCGAATCCCTGGCCTTGTCCAGCGAACCCGGCGGCAACCCCTTGTCCACCTGATCGCGGCCGGTCTGCTTCAGATCGCTGACCTTCAGCGGCTTGCACGAGGAGGGCGGATCCGCGCCGGGCTCGGCCAGGGTGAGTTCACCGTTGCGGGTCACGCACCCGACCAGGTTCACGTCATGGATCGAGTAGCCGAGGATCGACCCGGGCAACCCGCGCAGGATCACCACCGAACCGTCGTCGGCGCCGACGTAGTAGTTGCTGCGGATCATCTTGTAGCCGACCACGAGCCCGACGCAGACGGCGACGACGAGCGCCAGCGCGAGCACGATCCAGCGCAGCCGGTGCGACTTCTTCGCGGGCGGCTCGGGCGCGGCGGCGGCCCGGCGCGGCGCGGAGCGCGGCGGACGCAGAGCGGAAGCCCGGCCCGCGGCGGTGTTGGGCGGAGGAGTGTCCTCGTCGACGCCGGACGCGGCGCCCGCCACGATCGGGTGGCTCTGGCCGTAGTCCAGATCGATGACGTCGGCCACGACGACGGTCACGTTGTCCGGACCGCCGCTGCGCAACGCCAGCTCGATGAGCCGGTCGGCGCACTCGTCGGTGGTGCCCTCGCGCATCGTGTTCGCGATGGTCTCGTCGCTGACCACGTCCGAGAGACCGTCGGAGCACAGCAGGTAGCGGTCGCCGGCGCGCGATTCGCGCATGATCAGCGTCGGCTCGATCTCGTTGCCTGTGAGCGCGCGCATGATCAGCGAACGCTGCGGGTGCGTGTGCGCCTGCTCCGGTGTGATCCTGCCCTCATCGACCAGCGACTGGACGAATGTGTCGTCCCGGGTGATCTGGGCCAGCTCGCCGCCGCGCAACAGGTAGGCGCGGGAGTCGCCGATGTGCACGAGGCCGAGTTTCTTGCCCGCGAACAGGATTGCCGTGAGCGTGGTGCCCATGCCGTCGAGCTCGGGCTCCTCCTCGACCTGATCGGCGATGGCGGCGTTGCCTTCTCGGGTCGCCGCGTCGAGTTTGCCGAGCAGATCGTCGCCGGGTTCGTCGTCGTCGAGGTGGGCGAGCGCGGCGATCATCAACTGGGACGCGACTTCTCCCGCGGCATGGCCACCCATGCCGTCGGCGAGTGCGAGCAGCCGGGCGCCCGCGTACACGGAGTCTTCGTTGTTGCCTCGGACGAGACCACGGTCGCTGCGCGCTGCGTAGCGGAGAACAAGTGTCACGATCGCAGCTCGATCACTGTTTTGCCGACACGGACAGGCGTGCCGAGTGGAACACGGACGGCGGTGGTGACTTTCGCGCGATCGAGATAGGTGCCGTTCGTCGAGCCGAGGTCTTCCACGTACCAGTCGTCACCACGCGGAGACAGTCGCGCATGCCTGGTCGAGGCGTAATCATCGGTGAGTACCAGCGTGGAGTCGTCCGCACGCCCGATCAGCACCGGTTGGGTGCCGAGCGAGATGCGGGTGCCGGCGAGTGAACCCTGAGTCACCACAAGAAATTTGGCGCCCTTCTGGCCCCGGCTGAAGGAAGGCAGCACCGCGGAACCGCGTGCGGCCCTGGGCTGAATCCGAATGCCGGATGCCGCGTAGATGTCGCTGCGCAACGTGCGCAGCACAGCCCACACGAACAACCACAACAGCAGAAGGAACCCCGCACGGGTCAGTTGCAGGATCAGTCCCTGCACGGCGCTCCACCTCCTGTTCGACCGTGTACGTCGGTGCCGTAGGTGCGGTTCGACCACCCCCACCAGCCTGCTGGTCTTGCCGGCCCCGGTGTCGGCGCCGCGCGTGTGTAGGCAGCATCATAGGGCCGTCGGTCGAGTTCGATCACGATACGGCCGACGAATCCCTCGAGAGCCATGTCGTGACCTGCACCGCGAGCTTACGGGATCAGACGATACGGATCAGGATCTCGGAGTGCCCGGCACGGATGACATCGCCGTCGGCGAGCTGCCAGTCCTGCACGGGCGAGCCGTTCACCAGCGTGCCGTTGGTGGAGCCGAGGTCGGACAACATCGCGGTCTGTCCGTCCCAGCGCACCTCTATGTGCCTGCGCGACACGCCCGTGTCGGGCAGGCGGAAGTGCGCGTCCTGGCCGCGGCCGATGATGTTGCTGCCTTCCCGCAGCTGGTAAGTCCGGCCGCTGCCGTCGTCCAGCTGGAGGGTCGCCGAATAGCCGGAACCGGCCTGCGGCGCTGCGCCGTAGCCTTGGCCGCCCGCGTAAGGCTGCGGCGCGCCGTATCCGGGTTGCTGCGAGTACGCCTGTCCGTAGCCGCCCTGGTCGTCCTGGGCGTAGCCGCCTTGATCGGCGTAGCTCTGATCGCCGTAGCTCGGGTCGGTGTATCCCGACTGACCGTATCCGGGCTGACCATAGCCTGGCTGACCGTAGCCCGGCTCGGCGTAGCCCTGCTGGCCGTAACCGGCCTCGCTGTAGCCCTGCTGGCCATAGGCTTGGTCGGCGTAGCCCTGCTGGCCGTAGCCCTGGTCGCCGTAGCCTTGCTGGCCGTAGCCGCGTTCGGCGTAGCCGCCGCCCTGCTGGCCGTAGCCCGCTTCGCCGTAGCCGGCCTGCTGGCCGTAGCCGGATTCGCCGTAACCCTGCTGGCCGTAGCCCTGACCGCCCTGGCCACCCTGGGGGTAGTCGTAGCCGTTCTGGTAGTCGCCGTAGCCCTGCTGTGCGTCCGGAGCCTGGTAATCCGCCCCGTACGCGCCACCGCGGCCGTAGTCGTCGCGGTACGCGCCGTTCTGCGCACCGCCGCGACCGGCAGGCGGTGGAGCGTACCCGCGGTTGCGTGGATCGGACTCCGCGGGCTCACGGCTCGGGTCGTAGCCTGAGTTCTGCGTCATGGGGCCAGCTCCTGGTTGCGGGTTTGCAGGTCGTTGTGGCGGTGATTCGGGGCCGCGAGCCGCGCCGGCTCTGTGTCCGGCGTCGGGATCGACGCGGCCACTCGCCCTGAACTGTCCGGTGTGCAGCGTAGGTGATGCCTCGAACGCCACGTGTACTTCGCCGTAGGTCTGCCAGCCTTGTTCGCGGATGTAGTCCTGCAGGTGTTTGGCGAACGCGCGGGTGGTGAGGTCGTGGTCGGCGTCCAACTGCTGGTGATCGGAGGAGTTGATGGTGATCACATAGCTGTTGGGTGCCAGCAGATGCCCTCCGCCCACGTCCTGGACATGATCGGCGGCCTCGCGTTGCAGCGCCGCCTCCACCTCCTGGGGTACGACACTGCCGCCGAACGCTCGGGCGAAAACGTCACCGACGGCGCCTTGCAGGCGACGCTCGAATCGCGAAACGATGCCCATCAAGGCCTCCCTTCGGTGCGCGTCTCTTCCTGATTCGTAACAACGACACGCGCGTATGGCGTGTCGTTAATCGACCACGTTCATTGCATGATATCCACGATCGTCCACACCTGTAACTCTTGGCGACGGCCCCGGGTTCCCGGACCTGTCCAGCCCCCCGGTCAGGCCTCTGAAATGGCGATTTCGTATCCGGCGTGAGGCCGTGATACTGTCTCCCAGTCGCTCGGGCGAGTGGCGGAATGGCAGACGCGCTGGCTTCAGGTGCCAGTGTCCTTCGGGACGTGGGGGTTCAAGTCCCCCTTCGCCCACAGACGGGAAAGCCGCGTACTCGTACTGTTACGCGGCTTTCCCTATTTTCGTGTTTCGAAACGCCGCGATCGGGCCTCGTCGGTCAGTGCCCTCCCACAGTGGGTAATACTCCGAGCTGCCGCAGGAACTCGAGCACGTCCTTGCCGGACCACTTCTCGGCGAGCGTGCCGTCTGCTATCCGGTGGATCGCGGTACCGGTCATCGTCGATTCGTTCCCGGTCGCAGGTATCCCCGGTATGGCGGCCGTACCCGGTGAGCCGTGTGACAACCCGGTCGCCCTCCTCGAGCTGATCCTCGATCACATGCCTCCCGGGCGCGGCGTCCCAGAACATGCGAAAGCCTGTTCGAGGCCCTCGCGGCCGTTTCGCTGTCAGGGCAGCGGGCCGTGGCGGTCGAGGAAGCGCTGCTCGAACGCGGCGACGAATCGCTCCGGGTCGACTGCCGAGGATGAGTGTGCGAACTCACCGTCGTCGGCGACGTAGAAGATCGCCCGGCGGGTCTGCGCGTTCGCGTGGGCGGGCACGTGCACCATCCAGCCGAAGCGGAAGCGATCGGCGCTCAGCTGCGACAGCGGATACCCGGTGGTGTCCAGCTGCCGTCCGGTGATGTAGTCCCGTACCCGGCTGATCGCCTGTTCGGCGGGCATCGGCTCGGGCACGGTGGACAGCAGCCCGGCCGCCGAGAACTGATAGAGCGCGCCGTCGATGTCGTAGCGGCCGTCATCGCCGAATACGGCGACCAGCGCCGATCGCGTCACTCTTCCTGCCTCGGCCGCGGACAACAACGCGCCTATGGCCTCCGGCGCTTCCCTTCCCACGCTCTCCGCGAGCAGACCCGCCACGATCTTGATCGCCGTCTCCCGCGTCCACATGCCCGGCACCGCGGGCGCACACTCCTGTGCGGGCGGTGACTGCCCGCGGTACCAGCGCCCCGCTTCCCACCAGTAGCAGAACGACAACAGACCGGATGCCGCCCGCGGGTTCAGGACCGGGTCGGCCACCCAGTCCGGCGCGCCGCCGTACAGCTCAGGCATCGGCGCGCCCGCGTTGTACACCGCGTCCAAGGTCGGCGCGTTCCATACGCCACCGGACAACACGGCCCGTCCGGCGGGAAGCGCGTGCAATGTCGATCCCCCGCGTGAGGTGCCTTCGAACACGCCCACCCAGGGCAGCATCCGCGGCCCCCATTCCGAATTCGCCGCCACGAAGGCCGCGGCGATCGTCGTCCAACGCGCCCACATCTGCGGGAACGGCGGGAACTCGTTCTCCGCGAGCACCGCCCACACCTTCTCGGCCCGGTCGGTGCGCGCTTGGGCCGCGGCCTGCTGCGGAGTGCGTCGCTGCCGGTCACCGTGACCGATGTACGCGGCCAACCACACGGGCACCTTCGCGCGCGGATACGCCGCGAGGTCGGCTCGGTACGCCTCCGGCACGAACAGCTGACCGTCCGGGAAGGGCTCGTCACCGTAGTCGTATGCGACTTCGATCTCGCCGGAACTCGTCATCGCCAGCAGCAGACGCCACCAGGGTTCCGCACCAGCGTCGGCCGCGATCGCACGGTGCTCCCGGACGATGGAAAGCACCGGCTCCGGCGGGTCTACCGATATCACTTGCCCACCAACGGTATACACGAGCTGGGCGATCTCACCCACCACCGTGACCGCGAACACCGCGTCCACCCGCTGCCACCCCGTCGGCGCGTGCGCCGCCAGCGCACGAGCGAGCGGGTGCCCGACGGTCAGCCCACCGGGTTCGTCTGCCACATCGTCCTCCGTATGGTCGTCGAGCCACTGGTCTCGCTCCGCTTCGCCGAGTAAGCGCGGTGGCAGCGAATGTCGAAGATAGCGGGGCGCGACATGGTGTGCTCGGCGGAGAACGGTCGAGGCCGGGACCGGCCCTCCTCTGCTCTCACGGTTGCCATGAGCGGAGAATGTCGAGTTCCGCGCGTGGCGGCAGTAGCTTGGTGTGACCGGACAGCTCACGCACCTGGATCACAGCCTCACTGAATTCGCTGTTGATGAATTCGATCAGTTGAGGGGTGAGTTGGCCGGCGGCCGCCAGCGGCGCCAGTTTGACGGTGTCGTTCATGACCCGCTTGAACTTCTCGAGTCGGGCGAATTTGACCATGTCGGGGCCACCGAGTATGCGAGGCACCTCGATTCCGGGAATGAGATGGCCCAAGCGGGCCCAGTCGTAGGCGCTCGGACCGGTGACGGCGAGCTCCCAGTCGAGCAGTGTCACGTGTAGCTCGTTACTGATGAGGAAGTTTCCCTCGTTCGGGTCGGCGTGCAGAATGTGGTGGCGGGACTCCCGCATCGATCGGGCCTCGTCGATCAGCGGTTCGAAAGGATTCCCGCGGAGCAGGCCGAACTCGTCGAACAGCGGACCGAAGCGGTCATAGTGCCGTCGATAGAAATTCTCTGTATACCAATCGATATGGTTCAGGTACCACCCGCCGGTGTCACCTCTGTCGACGCCCGGTGGTGTCAGTTGATGCAGCAGCGGATGGTCCTCCGGCATCGCGCGCAGCTGCTCGTGGATGTTCGCGAAGGCCCGCAGTATCAGGCCCTGATGGGTTCGGATCGTTCTACGGTCCGCCCGCCGGAAAGTCTCGGCGAGATTGTCTCCCCGCGCGAGTCTTTCGATGAGAATCGGCGTCGATTCGTCGACCACGCGCCCGTCCGGCATGCGGCCGGTGATGACTTTCAGCAGTTGAGGTGCGTTCCGGACGTATTGTGAGATATCGGGGAGGGTGCTGTGCTCGGGTCCGAAACGTGGATCGTAGCTGCCGGTATCGGGCCGACCGATGCGCAGGACCAAGCCGAGGTCTTTGAGGATGACGGTCGTGTTGTAGGTTCCCGACAGCGCATCATGAAGCAGTGGTTGAGCTGCTCGGTACACCGTCAGGCCCTCGTCGTGAGTCATCGCGAATCCCCGGCGGCCCCCGAGCGGTCGGTACTCGTGCGCGGTGAGCAGCTGAGACACGTCGCGGACGGTGGTGGGGGTCTCGATCAGCGGAGCGGCTGATCGGCTGGAGGCGTCGGGCGCGGATTCGATATCGGCGCCTTGTCCGACCAAGATCAGTCCGATGGTGTTCGGATCGTGGTTCCGGTCGCGGTGGGGGTTGAGCGTATACACATGTTCAGTGCCGATATGGAGCTGATCGGCGGTGGGGAGCCGGTCGTCGGCCGAGCCGGGCACGAGAACGATCTGGTCCACGGCTCGACTCATCTGCAGAGTATCGGCGGCCGAGCGCAGCACGCCGATACCGTCGCCGTGCCCGATCACAGTGAACAACTGTGATCTGTGCGACCACCTGTGGTCACTGCCGTCGAGGGCCAATTCGCGCGTTGCGTCGTAAGTGATGAGTTCCCGCGCCACGGTGTCCCCGGCTACGTCTCGGGCTGCGACGGCGTTGTCTATGGTGTCCGGCTCAGCGGTGCGCGAAGGATCCCTTCGCCATCCCGCCCATCGCCGACGTCGATCTGGACCGGCTCCGCGCGGGCTGCGAGACGACCGTGCTGGTGCGTCGATCCCACGCGGTGAGCCGACAGTGAACATGATCGCTACGCGGGTGTCCCGGGGCGCATGCTGCTGCGCTTTCTCGTACTGCTGGCAGGCGTGAACCGACCAGTGGGACAGATCGGTTACAGGTGTGTCGGCTCCGGTGACGTTGAACGCTATGAAAGATGCGCTGTCGGCTTCGCCGATCGAGACGACAGCCCGCCCCGTGCCGCCTTCCGCGACGGGATCGTAGGAGACCAGCAATACCGGTGGCCAACTGGAGCCGGGGATGGTGAATCGGGGGGCGCTGCGTCTGACCTCAGTCAACTGGTCGCGCAGCGCGGCGAGCTCATCCCGGCGCTCGGGCGCGATGTCGGGGGATTCGAGGTCACGGGCGAGCGAGAGCCGATTCGCCAGATCCCGCGCCCGGTATGGGATGCCGGCGGCAGCCCCGATGATGTGGGGATACTGTCTCAGCACCGCCAACTGCATCTGCCACACGAAAAAGTCCGTGGCCCCCGCCAGCAGACTGCCGATCGTTACGGTATCGGTCCATCGAGTGAGCCCGTGCCACCATTGCATATTCTTTCCGACGTTGTCGAAGGCGCTCTCGAACAGATCGGGAGAATCGTTGTGGCTCAGCAATGACCGAATGTCGGCCTCCGGTCCCCGGACGATCCGCAGCAAGTCCACTGCGGTTGCGGCGAGGGCACGCTCGTCATCGGTGAGATCCCAATCCCTCGGCAGGTCGGCATCCAGACGGTGCTGCTCTGGGGCGTATTCGATCCCCGGACTTTGACTACCCAGCCCCCACAGTGCCCGCACGCCCCAGAGGAATGAGCGGGTGATGACGGACTCCGATTCGTCGCGGAAATAGTCCGAGAGGGCGCCATGTATGCGCCGCGCCCGCACTTCGGGCAATCGGTGGGAGTCCGCGACGATGACTTCTTCGTACAGTCTGTGTATATGGTCAGCGGCGTCTTGGAGCGCATAAATGGCACCGCTGTTCGTGAAGCGGGTGGTGGCCTCTGCCAGCAGGTCGTCGACCCGCCTCAGGTAGTCCAGCCCCAAGGCGGAATTGCTGGTGGGGAGCAGGTAGAACGCCGCGTCGAGCAGAGCAGGCAGTGCCGTGGCGATCGTCGCGGCAAACAGCCGGTCCGAGCCGGTTCGCGCCCGATCGAGCGCAAGGGCGTGGATGGGCAGCGATTCGAAGATCGCGGCGTACTTCGGTGAGAAACTCTCACCGGATCGCAGCTGTAGCAGCATGTCCATGGTATAAGCCCACTCCGCGACCATTCGAGCAATCGTCCCGTCGCGCACCTCATTCCGCAGGAAGGACTTCACAAGCCGCGCATGTTCCGCCGCGAGGGCGGCGCTCGGCGGGAAAGAGTCCTCCTCGAGCCAGATGCTGTGCTGGCCGGCTTCTTCGATAGGGGCTGCTATTTCCGCGAGGTGTGCCGGGACCACATGGTGCGGAGCATCCACCGACCAGCAGTATTCAGTGGACGTGCGGGTCACAGCGAACGTGGCATCGAGCACGGCGATCATGGCGGCGTACAGGTCGGCGACGGTGCGTCGGTTCGCCTTCAGCCAGGGCCCGAGAGCGAACAACTCGCGGTAGGTGGTCGGGTCGGTGGTGGGAACGTTGTCGCCGAAGCGGCGAGTCGCTTCCGCCACGATCGCGCCCAACAGGCGTGCCGGATTGATCACACGGTCGGTCACCGCTGGCGTTTTGCCGCGATGGAAGGCCGCTATCTGTTCGGTGGCCGTGTGGGTGAACCGGACCAGCAGTTGGTGCAACTCGTCGTCGGAGAGGCGTCCGGCCCAATTCTGGAGGTGGGCGAATGTGGCCTCGACGCGGAAAGTCGACAGCGCGGCGTTGGCGATTCGCTCGGCTCCGCTTCGTCCACTGCCGAACGCGCCGCCATTCGGGTCACCCGGATCCGCGGCATGCGTCACCACGCCGTCGGGCAAACCGCGCGGGGCGCCGCTGAAGGGATTCGCTACTGCCCATGGCGGACCGGAACCGAGCCCATCCAGACCACGGGCGCGTCGCGGCGGAAGATCCAGCGCGACAGCCGGATCGAACGTCCCCCGAGGATCGGTGCCCGGACGGGACGCTCGCGCCTGCCGCTGGTAGAGCCGACGCCCCAGTTCGACCCCGACCCCCATCCGCCGTGTTCGCAATCCGGGATGCTCCGTGGTTTCGGGTGGGATCACGGGGGCGGCAGTCGCCGGATCGTCCTGCTCCCTACCGCGGGCGAATCCATCGCCGTCCGCGTGCGGCTCCACCAGCCTGCTTATTCCTGCGGATCGTTGCCGGTCGTCGGAATCGGTGACTCTCTCGGTGGCCACCGCCGATTCCTCATTCTGCGCTGTCGCCTGTTGATACAGCCCGGCTGCATCGCCGTCGTTTCGCAGCGTGATCGCAGTGACAACCGTGCGGTGCTGTATGCGGTAGCGGCCCTGATACACCGCGTCGCCTGCCGCCGGAGCGTCGTCCGGCAATTGCGCCTCGAACGTCCCGGTCATGCGGTCGTCGGTATCGGGGTGGAAGGTGACTTCTACCTGGTTGTGCCTCAACTGGTGTCCGGTCAGCTTCGAGTGCAGGGCGAGGACGTTCTCCTTGGCGGAGATGTGCGCCTGATCCCAGTGCACCGCGGGGAGCGTGTGCATCAGTTCGCGCATGCGAGAGCGCTCTTCCTGTTGTGTCATCCTGAGCAGCAGGTCGGTCCGAACGGCGACATGCCGCTTCGCGTCGAGACCGATGGCTCGAATCGTTCGTGCCTCGCCGAGGGCAACGCCGGTGAAGTGTGCTGTCTGCACGGTGGCCACGACCAGCATTTCGGGCGGCTGCGGTTCGCCGTTCGGTCCGGTCGGGATCGATACCCCGATATGGCCTAGAGCCTGCAACGCATGGTCCATGCAGCGTCGGAGATTCAGTGCGGAGCTGTGCTCGTTCCCGACGACTTCGGCGGTGACCACGTCGCCGGGCACTACGTACAGGAGCGAACCGGTGTTCGTAACGCCCGCTTCGATGGGATCGGCCGCTGGCGTGGCGGATGCCTGCACGGGCCACTTATCTCGACTCGTGATCCGGGTGCCTGCCTTCCTGCGGCTCACCAGATACCCTTCGGCGCCCAACTGCTGGTAAGCGGCCGCCACGGCGGAGGCCGACGACATGCCCAGCTGTGCGGCGAGGTCGCTCGCAGGAGGCAGCGTCCGCCCCTCGGTCAATCTCCCCGAAAGGATTGCCTGGCGTAACTTGGAGACCACTGTGTTCCGCCCGCTGGCGCCACTGGGTGCCGGTTCCTCACCCGTCCACGTCACGGCGAAGACCTGGAGCACTTCGGCGGGAGTCAGCCGTTTGGTCTCCGGAGCAGCCTCTTCGTCGAGAATCGAGGCCAACGCTTGCACCCCGCGGTGGTGCAAGTGTTTGGTCGCGTTCTCGCTACGGTATCCGCCGGTTTCGTCGCCGATCTCAGCGAAGGTCAGATGCTGGAGGTACCTGAGCTCGAGAACCGTCCGTTGGTCCTCGTTGCGGATCCGGCGGAGGGCTGCCTGCAATTGTTCGAGCTTCGTATTGTCACCCTCGTCCGCCGCGGCGAGCGCAGCGTCGAAAGCTGCTTTGACCTTCGGTAATGCGTTCTTGTCGATCGCTGCCCGGGCGCGGCCCGCCGCGGAGTCCCCATCGGGTGCCCGGGAAAGCGCCTCGTTGTCGGGCGGTAGTGCGCCGGCGTCGGCTGGTCGCAGGGCGCGCCCGCGTGCGATGTCCGGGTCGGCGTGAGGGTTGTTCTCGCCCAGTTGTTGTTGTCTCGATTCCAGCGTGCTGCCGCTTTCGCGGCGGGTCAGTACCAGCGCGTGTGTGGTTTGTGCAGTGAACGGTGGGTTTTCTGGGTCGAATACCCTCTTGGGTTGTTGTGCGTGCTGGTCGTGAATCCAGAGCTGTTTGCCGTCGTTGCGCAGCAGGAACAGGTGGCCGATCGCGGCGCCGATGGGGCGGGCGTTCACGAGCATTCCCGCGCCGGGTCCCAGACGGGTCAGGAATTCCGCCATTTCGGTGAAACCACCGTCGAAGCGCTGGTGGTGTGCTCCGGCTAGCCAGGCCACTGCTGCTGGGGGAACCGGTCCGGTGACGTTCACGGGTTGTTGGACGTCGAACCCGAGGTCCCGGGCGTCCGCGAACGCTCCCACCGCGCAGATGGGATCCACAGCGCTATCCGACGGGTGGCTGTTCGTTGTCGTCGAGTCTCGCGTCTGTGCCGACGGTTGACCCGGCCTGTCGACAGCGGACTTCGATGGGTTTGCAGGAAGCGCTCTACTCCACTTGGGGGCCAGATGTTTCATCAGCAGCGAATAGAGCACCCGCTGTCCATCGGTGGGCGCCTCCGCCCGTACGACTGCGACGACCGACTCTGCCAGCGCTGCCTTCTCGTCCAGGTATAGATGTCGATCGGGCGACCGATGATCGTCGCGGAAGGCAGCCCGACGGCTGAACTCGGTGAACTGAGATCCCAGCCACTTTCCGAAATCCTCATTGCCATAGCTGCCTTTGTCTCGGCCATCGAGCCATCGGGTGAGCAACGCGGGGAATACATCGTCCAGAACAGCGCTACCGGCGTCGGCAGCCATGACCAATGCGAAGCGATACATTGCTTCGGGGTGAACATTGTGCGCACCGTATCTGAACTTGTCCTGATGATCTGTCGGAATGTCACCACGAAGGTTGAAGAATATCTCTTTCGTACCCTCGCCGACATTCTCATCCGGCGTGGCCTTTATCGAAGGGTCCATCGGTCGAAAGCCCACTGATTGGATTTCGACATCTGGGAAAACATCCCACATGGTGTGAAGGCCCCGGAAGAAGGCGCGGACTTTCTTGCCGTCGCTACCAGGGATATCGGCCCCTGCCACCGGGATGCCGCGTTCCGCGGAAAACGCCGCTGCGAGCTCTGACGGGCTGTCGGATCCTCTACCCCATTGGGTTCGTGCGTATCGGTCGACCTCCGGTAAAGGTGTATCGAGGAGATCCAGCGACTCCGGGTCGCCGCGCAGCTGCGCGAACAGCAGCCGATACAGTGTCCGCGCCGCGTCCGAAGCGTTGTCCCATCCGTTGAACTCCACATCGGCGACCGACGCGCGAGCGGCCTGCTGCACATCGAAGCGGCTCGACAAAGCATGTCGTCCGAGGCGAATCCGGCTGCGTGGCTTGACTACCGACTCGCCCAGCTGACCGCGCAGCCAATCCTCGAACCCGGTCTCGTCATCGGCTCCCCGCTCGGGCCGAGTCCCGAGGTAATGCGAGTACAGGTAGTCGAATCCGCGTTCCCGCACGACGCCGACTCCGGCCTCGACGAGGATGCCGCCGATCGCGCCCGCAACTGAGGCATCGAGTCGTTCGCCCGCCGATTCGGCCAGTCGGCCTAGCAGTCGCGGGTCCACGGTTATCGACTCGATGCAAACCTGGCCACGATCGTCACGACTAGCCGCGACGTCGATGCCTTGATCTCCGCGAACTTTGCCGACCGCGATCACAGCGCCGTTTCGTACGGTCAACTGCCGATGTCTGGTGAGCATGTGGTTCATTCCGCGAGCCACATTCCGGGATGCCTCCGGCTCGTTGAAGCCGACCAGCTCGACCTGCCACGTCCGCCGCGACCACGCGGCGATTTCGACAGCCGTACCGCTGCGCAAGACGTCCGAGTCCAACCAGTCATGGGAATCGTCCAGCGCACTTGCCACGAGGTCGGCCGAAGCGTCGGAGCGGGGATTCGTCGCAGAATGGTCGATGTTGTACTCGAACCACACCGTCTTGCCCCGCTGGTGCAGTTCGACACCCCACGCATCGGCGGTGTCGTCGACCATGACGATGCCCCGGCTCGTCGTCCGTGCCTGGTCCAGCGTCGGCAGTCCATGGTCGTTGTCGGTGACCTCGACTCGCAAGACGCCTTGATCGGACATCGTCGCATTCACGAACGCATCCGAATCGGTGTGCCGGAACACGTTGTCCACCAGCGCCGAGAACCCCAGCTCCGGGAACAAGGTCTGACTTCGTCCGGCCTTCGCGAGTCGGGCGATGGCATGGCGAACTTCGGCGGCCAGCTGCCGCTGGTCACGGCCGATCCGTACGCCGGTCGTCAGATCCAGCGACGTGCGCTCACCGGAAGCATCGGCGTGGGCGACGTCCCAGCGGCCGATGGTACGGCTGGGCACGTAGTGACTGTACGGGAGCACGAAGCTGACTTCTGTGCCCGCGGGCTCGCGCCGCAACGCGAAGCCCCACGACGTGGCCGATCGGTCCAACTCCGGGACCCAGGAATCCTGTAGCCCCGGCAGGTCCGGCGTCGGCAATGCGCGACCCTCGGCGGTGACGGTGCAATGCAACGTGGCGGGATGCACCGACACCGCCACTCGCGCACCATGGCTGTGACGAAACGCATCGTCCAACAGCGCAGAGATCAACCGAACGGCAACGGGCCGCTGCTGCGGACTCAGCCAACGTTCTGGCAGCAGACTCGTGATGTCCTCCCGACCCAGTTCCCACTCCTCGCGGGTGATGGCTACCTCACGCGAGGTGGCCGCTCGTGGGGGTGTCGAGTCGGATTGATGTCGATCGCCGGTGGGCGCGGTAGGAGAGATCTCCGGAGAGGTGCCGCCGAGTCGGCTGCTGTCGTCCGGTGGTTCGGGTTGGATGCCACGGACGAAGCCACCGCCGTCGGCGTGGGGTTCCGCGAGTCGATTGATGCGTTGATGTCTCGGTACCGGACCGCCGCGGTCCCAGGGATTGCGCTCGTCGAAGGGGTTCACGAGATCGGGAGCGCCCCCGATCATGGCAGCGGTCCCGGCCGGCTTCGACCGTGGTTTCCGGGGCGCGTGGCTGGGCGGACGCGCCTCCGGCTGTGCCGCCTGCCGAGGCGGCGACTCTGCCGGGGCTTCCTCGTGAGGAGATCCGGGAGCGCGAGTAACGTCGAATGGCGGAACCATGGTGCCGTCCGGGGCCACTTCGATCCGAATACATACATGCCCCTCATCGCTCGTGAGCATAATGTCTCGACCGCCCCAGACATCCCCTGTGAAACCTTGTTCGTGCAGATGGTTCGACAGCAACCGGTGTGCATCTCCGGCCGCTGCGCTGCACCCGACCAGCAGCAACTGACTTCCCGGATGGTGGGCAAAAGCGGTTTGGAAGTAATCACTCGACCACACAATTCGGCCGAACACGATTCCGTCGACAAGGACTCCCCGGCGCTGCCCGGTCTGCCGATCTTCGAGCATGATCAGATAGCCGTCTTCTTCTGCGTGTGCGAACACAACGATCGGCTCAGAATCTGTTTCGGCATCGAAGTACGGGGCTTTCTCGGGCTGCGGGTGGTCGGCCCACTGCGATGTCGGAGCTATATCCGGCATTCTTGTTGCCACATCCGACACCGGCCAGACGGGTATGAATTCTCGGTTTCCCGGCCTGTTCTCCGTCAGGCCCCATGCTCGGATATCATCGGCGTTCTGCTCGTCCCCTGGAAATCCTGCACCAGAAATCTTCCCGTCGGACGAAGACACCGGGATGATCCAGACATCGTCCAACTCGAATTCGACGTGGCGACCATTGTCGTCCAAACCGTGAAAAGGCGACTGCGGCGACGATTCGGAGTCGACCACACCGGTATCGGACAGCGCCGGTTCGTCTGGGTTTCCGCGCGTGCTTTCGCTGGGTGCCCCTAGGATCTTGTTGGCTTCGGGATCGGCGCCCGTACGCCCCTGGGCAGGTGATGCGTCGGTGTCGGCCGGCCGTTCGGGGCCTGCGAGAACGTCATTCGGCTCGAGGATTCGATTCTCATGCGGTGCGCGGCCGTCGAAGTTCTCATCTAGTTCGATCACCCTGCCCTCGAACCGTTTCAGCAGGGCGGCATACACCATTCTTTGGAATTTGCCGAATTGGGGGTGCCCGAGCTGTGGTTCCTCGTGACTGATGTACGCGCGTACCGGTCCGCCGTCGATATCCCGGTACGCGATGTTGCACCGCACCGTGAGACCGCCGGTCTCGATATCGATAACCCATGGGATTTCGTACTGTTCCCGCAAGTCGTCGTGTGACGCTGATCGGGCTTCGATCACATGCAGCACCAGGGAGTTCGGCCCGCTTTCCGGGTCGACGCCGGCCACGACTCCGCCCGTCGTGTACGGAGCGGTGCCGCCAAGGAGCTCGACAGTCTCAACCACCATGGTGCCGGATACCGTCGGCCCGCTGGGCGCCGGCTCGGGCGCCGCATCGTCCCGTGCGTGTCGCGGTACACCGAGACGCTCTGCGGGCTTCTGCTTCGGATCGGTTGGCGTTTCAGCTCGGCTTATCCGTGCGGTGGAGGCCGCGTTCGGATCGTCCGGTGCTTCGGTCGCTTCCGCTTGCCCGCGGCGGTGCTCGCTGCCGGAACGCATCTCATTCTCGAGCCGAGCGACGGCGAGGTCGGCGAGCAGGAAGTTCTCGATCGCCTCGGCGAGTCGCTGGAGGTTCGGGTCGCTCGTCGCATCGGCGAGCGCGCGTAGCTCCATCAGTGGATTGTCGGCGGATGTGTGGGCTGTCGGGCCGGGTTCCGATAGTCCTAGTAGGTTCGCCAATTGGTGATCCAGCTCCTCGCCCCGATCTGCGATCTGCTGCTGGGTCACCGGGTCGGCCTGCGCCGCATTCGCGGCTTCGATGTCCCGAAGCACGGGAAGCCGCAGTGCGACCCAGTCGATGAGAAGGTCCATATCCTGGGCTGAATCCACCACCGCCCAGGCTGTTTCGTCCAGCCCTCGAATCCACCGTTGTGCGATCGTCACTGCCTGCCGCACCCACCCGCCTCGCACCAGATCCGTGAGCACGCCCAATACCTCGGCCAGTTCGGCCCGTGTCGATTCCAGGTGAATGCGCAGTTCTTGCAGGTGAGCTCCCGGATCATCGGTCGCGCTGTCCACGGGCGCATCGCTGCCGGTGAAAATGGCTCCCGACCTGGTCAGCCACGGATCCACAACCCTGGTGTGAAATTCGTCGATCGCGGCGGTTACCCGATCGGCATCCTCGCCGAGGGCGATATCAGTGTATTTGGCTGTGATTACGTCATTTTCGCGCGTGAGCACCATGGTGATCCGGCCCGGCTTTCCCAGAACCGGGTTGATCGAGAATACGATCGATAGCGAATCATCCGCCGGGACAACGGCCGTGACGTACATCCAGAACTGAGCGGTGGCCCCCGGGAACATGGTGCGAGCATCGGGAACTGCCGGGTGGGGGCTTTCGCCGCGCTGATCGATCAGCGGACCGGCGGTCGGCACGCCAACCGGAATCTTTTTTCGCCACAGGTCGCCAAGGATGTTGTCGTCGAATTCGACCGGTACACCGCGCTCGGCCATTTCGAATAGGCCCTGGGCGACGTACTTCAGGTCGGCCGATGCCTTTGGCAGCATCTTACTGCCGAAGATAATGTATACCTTTCGGCCACCGTCGATAAACCAATGTCCGAATGAATATACCCGTATGTTGGGATTGGAAAATGTACTGTATAGCAGGGCGTGCGTCCCAGGGGGGGCCGGCATCGAGCGGTCGCCATTGTCCGTAAGGAAGAATACGTCACCTTCCGGCCCGGTGGTATACGGTGCGTCTTCGTCATGGATCCCGCCCCCGGTGGCGGTATACACATTCGTGTAGTCGAGCGTTTCGGCGATTTCCGGCGTGTACATGTACATGTGCGATGGCATTGGCACGGCGTCATATTCCATGCGAATTCCGGCTTCCCGCACGGTTGTGGTTGCGGCGGCATCGGCCGTGGGGGTCTCCGGTTCCGAGGCCGCATCGGTCTGCTGATGCGCGGGTACGGTCACCCCGAACTCAGCCGGAGAGGTCCGAGTACGCGGGGGTGTATCGGCTGGAGAATGATCGCCCTGGCCCTCGCTCGCCCCGACCGGGATGGCGGTCGGGGGACGAAGCAATTCGTTCAAGCGACGCACTACATCGTCCAGCACCGCGCCGTGCGGGGCTACGCGAGCGAGGACGGCGGCCACGCGATCGCGTTGCGTAGTCCTATGCCGAGCGTCGTCCTGATCGGTCGCTTCAGATGTTCGCTCGCTCTCGCGGCCTGCGATGAAATCTGCCATCCGACGAACAGCGCCGTAGGCGAGCAGTCCGATGGTGTCCTCGTCGTGCCCCAGCGCAGCCGCCATTTCGGCGCGCGAGTTCCCCTGCCTGCAAAGGCCGACGACGATGCGCTGCTGTTCTCGCCCGAGTCGGCGAAGCGCGTCTTGAAGTTGCCACGGACTGGCTTCGCTCAAAGCCTTGGACAGCACTTCCTGGCGCCGGTGCACGCCTCGAGCGACGATGAGCGACGCGAGGATGACGCTCGCGGCCTCCTTGCCCAGGTCCTCGACCGCGGTCGCGGCTAGTCCGAGTTCTTGCGCGATCTGGTCGATCGAATGCGCCGACCCCAGCCGCTGGATGACCAGTAGCTGCTGCGGAGTGATGTCGTCGAGGACGTCCATGACCTGTGAGATGGTCGCGTCGGCCAACACTTGCTCGCGGCTCTCGCGCTCGAAGCCTGTTGTCAGGATGTCGCGGAGCGCGATACGAAGCTCGACCGCCTTGGGCAGAGAGCCAGTTGTCCGCCCTGGTGACGTGCTCACGTCGCGTTCGCCGGTTCTACGGTGTCGCCATGGATGCGGCTTGGCCGCCGACTGCACAGCCGGCTCCGCCGCTTCGGAGACCGGCTCGTCGGCTGCCGGATCTGTGGGTCGCTGCCGCGTGGAGGGCTGGTTCTCCGAGCCGTCCTCGTTGTCGCCCGCAGGCGTCGGCTTACGCTGCGGATCGGGTACGGCGTGTTCGCGGGCTTGCTCGGTGGACGGGGTGGGATCGGGGTCGTCTTCCCTGTCGCGTCCACGGGTGAAGCCACCACCGTCGACGTACAGCTTCCCGAGCTCTTCTGCTTGTCTGTTCGGGCGGAGCCCGCCGGGGGCAAGGGGACTGCGCAGGTCGCCGAGGATATCGTCGTCGGGGTTCGGGACGAGATGGAAGTCATGCGGAAGTAAGGGGCGTGTGGGCCCGCTGCCTGCACCGGTCGAGGGTGGCGCATCCGGCGCGGGATCAGCTCCGGACTCCGACTCGTCGGCGGTCGGGATCGTAGGAGTGGCATGCTCGGCGTCGCGAGGCGCTCGGATGACTTCGAACGGAGGGACCAAGGTGCCATCGTCGGCGACTTCGATTCGAACACTCAGTAAGCCGTTGCTACCGGTGTACACCCAGTCCCGAGGCGCCCATACGTCCGCTTGGAAACCGCTGCGGTGCAGGTACCGCGCCAATAGTCGGTGTGCGCTTCCGTGCGGGGCAGCGGCACTGCAGGATATCTGCAGCAGCGGGCTACCCGGATGCTCCCGGTACGCGGCCTGGAAGGCATCGCTGGCCTCGGCCAACCGCCCGAATACTATTCCGTCCACCTTGACCCGCTTGAACCGCTGCGTCGCCGGGTCCTTGATCGCGACCGTATAGCCGCTCCCCGATGCGTGGCCAACCAGGATGAACGGCTCCAGCTGTGTCTCGGGGTCATACCACCCGGCCGGCTCGGTTTGGGTGTCCTGCCACCAGCGCGGCGCTACTCCCGGCTTCCGGGTCTTCACATTCGACGCGGGCCACGCCTGCCCGAATTCGCGGTACCCGCCTCTGGCAGTAGCCCCGGCCAGCCACGCTCGAACGTTGTTGTAATCCCGCTTCTCCGAGGGCAATACGACACCTTTGAGCCGGCCGTCGGGGGTATGCACCGGCTTGATGAGCACCTGATCAAAGGTGAATTCCACGTATCGATCGTTTCGATCCAAGCCGTAGAGGGGGATCTCCACAGCTTCCGCGCCGGATTCGACCAGTGTGTCATCAACTGTGTCATCCACCGCTGTTTCCGGAGACCCTGGAACTTCCGAATGCTGGTCAGGACCGGTGGCGGGCCAGCGACTCCATGGTGTCGGGGACTCCGATGCGCCGGGTGCCTGCGGCGTAGCCCCGGCGGGGCGGCCTTGCGGCGAGCGCGGATCCGGTTGCGGGGGCGACGTTGTAGGGCCCGGCGCGCTCGGTCCGGTCGAGGGAGCAACGCCGCGGCCTGGGTTCGATTCCGGAGGGGGTATCAGCGCACCGTTCTCGTCGAACAAGGCAGCCCAGGTTGCGCGGAGAAACGGGTCGTATTGCGTCGCGCCTGTGGCGCGTTCGACCGGCTTCAAGAGAGCTACAGTCGGGCTGACCTGGATGACCGGGCCGCCGCTGTCCTTGGTCAACACCAGCACCGTGTCGTGATTGGTGTTCCAGTGCATTCGCACCAGTGCGGTCGCCTTGGTGGGCATCCTCTCGATGAGGTCGAACGCCTCGGTCCATGTGGAGAACCGATGCAGGTTGTGGTCGCCCACCGCCTGTGCGATGTCACGTCTGGAGTGAGCGGCAAGCCCGTCCCGTAGATCGGTGGGAATGGTGACGACACGTCGTCCGTAGCGATCGTTGACCACCTGGAACGCCAGTCGTGCCTCGTCCGGCTGCATGAGCGTCTCGCTGCGCGCACGAGGCGGCGTCCCGCGTAGAGCTGCCGGATCGGTGTGGCCAGGGGCCAGCGCACGGGCGGCGCGCTCGACTTCGGAACGCATGTCGTCGCGCCGACGGGTCAGTTCGGCCACGGTGGCGGGGGAGAGGTCCGGGGCGGTCAGCTGATGCTCCAAGCCGAGCATGCCCAGTTCGAGCGTGAACCAGCGGTGGGCCAGTGCGTCCAGTCGAGCCGTCTCTGCGGCCGACCGCTCACGCTCGGGGGTCCCAGGCTGGAGTTGTCCGAGCTGGACATACATGTCCAGGCGTTCTCGCGGTATGTCCGTCTGGGCGGGGCTGGCCAGGACGGCGGTGATGTTGTCGTGGCCTCCGGCCGCCAAGGCGCGTTGCTCGAGTGCTTTCGCGGCGGCCAGGAGGTCGCCGGGCGAGCGCTCCAACTCGGAGCGGACGATCTCGGTGAGCGCCTCGGGCTGGAAAACTTCGTTCCACAGGCCGTCGGTACACAGCAGCAGAACGCCTTTACCCGAAATGGGCACGGACTCGGCGTGCGAACCTTCCGTGGGACCGGAGCCGAGGTAGCGTTGGATCTGGTGCGCGTACTGGATCTGCAACGCCTCGACTTCGGACATTCCCGACTCCACCAGGCGGCTCAGCAAAGTGTCGTCGGTGGTCAGCTTCTTCGACTCGCCGTCGTCCAAGGCGAGCCAATAACCTCGGCTGTCGCCGCGTGAGTCGGTCGTGATGCGGTGCGGCTCCACCACTGCCAAGACGATGGTTGCTCGCGGCGGCCGATGTGCTCCCGGGTATTTATCGGCCAACGCGACAACTGCGGCATCAGCCGCCGTCATCGCGTTATGCACCAAGCGCAAAGGATCGAACTCGCCACCCTGCGTGGTCGCCGCCGCCACCATATGATCCAAAGCCACCGTGGCGCCCACGTCGGCTGCCTCGTCGCCACGCGCCGATCTCGACACGCCGTCCGCCACGGCGAGGAAATGCACCGGCTGATCGCGGACGATCACCGTAGCGGCCTTGAAAACATCCTGATTGGTCGGGTGATCGGCGTCCAAGCCGATGTCGCTCACACCGGCGACCGCGCCCAGATTCTTCTCGACGTGCGGAGGCGGCAACGGTGTCTCGGTGGGCGCGAGTTGTGTGTCTCGCGGTGCCGCCGACGGGGAACCAACATGAACGATGGGTCGATCCGGCTCCAGCTCCGCCGCGGCCCAACCTACCCGGTCGTCGGCTGCTCGGTAGCGGGCGGCGGCCGCGGCTGCCAGCCGTGTCCAATCCACGCGATCCGGGTAGGTCTGCCGATCGCCTGCGTTCGCGGCGTTTTTCACGTCCATCAGCGCGGCCAGCCATTCCTTCGCCGCGTTGAAATGGTGCACGAGCAATTTGAGGCGCTCAGGCGCTGGCGTCGTATCCGTTCGCTGCATGACGTCCACCAATTCATCGAGGTGGTTGCGCATGTCGCGCAGCTTCGACTGCCGTGCCGCGTCCGCGTCCGGCACCGCCACGCGCGGGTCCACCACGGCGGCAGCGTGTTCTGCGGCGATCCCTTCGCGTACCAATCGGACCGTATTCGAGTCGACGCTGGACAGAAGGGTCGAGAAGCCGATTGCCGGTGAGGTGCCCGACGGCGTCTCGCGTAGTTCGGCCCTGAGTTGTTCGACTCGCTCGTCAGCCTCGCGATAGCGTTGCGCCGTCGTTCTCTGCAGCGCGGCATGGTCCGGATTCACCTGTCCGTCGGTGGCCTTGTCGGCGGCCATCAAGGCCTCAGCCCATTCCGCGGCGGCGTGGAAGTGGTGGACCAGCAGCCTGAGCCGCTCCGGCGCGATCGTCGTCGGTCGATCCAGCACGGCGTGCAACTCGTAGAGATGCACGAGCATGACGTCCAGCTTCTGCAGGCGGGCCACATCCGCGGGGTCGCCTGCGGTCTGCACTTCCACCAGCGCCGCCTGCTGTTCCGCCCCGATCGTCTCGCGCACCGACGCCAACAGTCGGGTGTCGACGGACGTCACCAGTTGCGTCGCGAGATCGTCGGTGGGGGGTGCGACGAGCGCGCCGTCGTCCGAGCCGACCGGTCCGGGGGCAACAACCGCGGGTGACTGCCGCACCAGGGACTCACCTTGTGGCGGCGCGGCTTCTTCGGCTGCTCGGTGAGCAGGCGGCTCGTGTTCAGCCGTGTCCTCTCGGTGCGGTACGCCCGGGCCATAAGGGCGGCCCAGCGGATCGTCTTCGTGGTGATGGAAGATCCGGGGGTCAGGCCCAGCTCTGCGTCCGAACCGCCGATTCTGCTTCGGGTCGGGTGGGAGGTCGAGGGCGGCGCGCGGATCGACATCGTGGAAATACTCCACGGCGCCGGGCGATGGTCCATCGGTCTTGCCCCCGCGCCCCTCGCGCTTCGGCTGTTCGAGACCGCCTGATGGGGACCGGGCGTCGTCGTTTCCGTCCGGCTCGACCACCTCTCTGCCGGCGGCGTCGGGCAGTATCGTCATCGGAAGGATTCCGGTGCGCAGGGCGATCGCAACCATTGCAGCGTGGTTCGTCGTGCCGAGCTTGCGTGCGATCCGCCTGAGATGGGAATCAACTGTCGCAGTAGATAAATCAAGTGCACCGGCGATCTCGCGGTAGGTCTTTCCGTCCGCGATCAATCCCAGCAACTCGGCTTCGCGCTCGGACAGCACGTTGTTGTGCTCTGCAGTAGGAACGGATTCATCCGCAGCGACGGGAAGGACACCGCTGCGCAATCCGATCGCCACCATCCCGGCACGCCCGTTCGCACCGAGTTTCTTGCCGATTCGCGTCAAATTGCCCTTCACCGTCACCGGCGACATTCCGAGCGCGACCGCGATCTCCTTGTTCGTACGGCCCGCGGCGGCCATGCCGAGCACCTCGACCTCCCGGCTGGACAGTACGCGGTCACCACCGGTCATGGATGCGTTCGAGGTCAGCGGGAGGATGCCTGTCCGTAGTGCTATCGCGACCATCCCGGCCCGATCACCCGTGCCCAGCTTGCCGCCGATGGCGGCCAGTTGGGTCTTCACTGTGCTCGGAGAAGTACCGAGCAACTCTCCGATTTCCTTGTTGGTCTTGTCCGCGGCTACCAGTTCGAGGACTTCGATCTCACGATCGGTCACCCCGCCGTGACGGGGCCCCGAACGTGCTAGGGCGGAGCCTGTGTCGCCGGGCGTCGGTGCCGGCGTCGCGCTGCCGTCGGTGAGCGATGCCGCATGGATCGACCTGGCCAGTCGCTCGACTGCGGCCCTTTGCAGGATGCCGATATCATCGCCACGATGCGCTGCTTGCACAGCGTCGGCGACAAGCTTTCGCTGCGTGGAGTTCAGTGGATCGAGGCCTCGCCGCAACTGCGACTCTGTGACCTGGGCCAACGACTGACGCAACGCGTCGGACTCCGGAACTCCCGAACTCGTAGAGAACGCTGCTGTGAGGGCCTGCCGATAGCGGACGAATCGAGGGTCGGGCGCCGAGGATCGAGCACGGGAGGTCTCCTGACTCGGTCGCGATTCGGCCGAACTATCAGGGGCAGACGATCGAGACTGCTCGTCGCTCGATGTTGTCCTCGGAGCGGGATTGGTTTCGACCCTGTCAGCGAGGGGCTTCGCCGGAGCGGGAGCGACAAAGGGCAGGATTCCGGAGCGGAGCGCGATCGCGACCATAGCCGCCCGATTCGCGGCATCGAGCTTCTCACCGATACGGGTCAGAACCTGTCTGACTGTGGCTACTGAGAGGTTCAACGAGGTAGAGATCTCGAGGCTCGACCTTCCCTCTGCGACCATGCCGAGCACGTCGATCTCACGAGTGCTCAACTCGTCGTCGTTTGCCGGAGCCTCGGCCGTCGGATCCAGGGGCAGAATGCCCGCGCGCAGCGCGACCGCGACCATCGCCGCGCGATCGGTGACTCCGAATTCGTCACCGATGCGGGCCAGGTGGTTTTCCACCACTCGCGGCGAGATCCCTATTGCCTGCCCTATGTGTGCGGTCGTTTCACCTGCGGCTACCCGACCGAGGACGTCGATTTCACGAGGAGACAGGTTGCCGCGGAACTGTTCGGCGGCAGGGTCGGTGAGAGGCAGGAGACCGGTGCGCAATGCGACGGCGACCATCGCGGCTCGCTTGCCGGTGCCGAGCTTCTCCCCGATGTGGGTCAGTTGATTACGTACGCCCGACCACGACATCTCGAGAGCTGCCGCGATGGCATCGTTCGTGTTGCCTTCCGCGATCAGGCGGAGTATCTCGACTTCTTGTTCGGTGAATGTGTCCGGGCTCGGTTGAACGGGCCGGCGCGATAACTGGATCTCCATCCAGACCGTCTTGCCCGGACGTCCATCCCGTGCCAGGTCCACACCGCGCGCGGTCGTGATCTCCGCGATGATGCCGGAGCCTCGGCCGTGGGTTCCGGCCGCGCGCTCGCCCAATGCGAACGGGTCCGAGTCGGCGGCGTCCAAGTCGTCCAGCGTGAAAGCGGCGAGCAGCGCCTCCTCGGCGTCCCTGTCGACCGCGGTCGATGGCGCCCCCTCGTCGTCCTGCTCCACGTCACTCTCCGGGCGCCACTTCGGCAGGCCGCGTGATGTGTCGGCGACTTCCACCCGCAACACGTCGTCGATCAGCCACGCCCGTATCTCCGCGCCGCCCTGCTTCGCGTAGAGGCCGACGTTGCCGACCACTTCCGACACCACCAGCTGGACGTCGTCGATCTGCCGGTCATCCGCACTCGCGCGCTCCAGCAAATCGCCGATCATCCGCCGGGCCCTGGAGGTGCCGGCCTGAACTTGACCGCGCTGAAGCACCAATTTCGCGGCAGGCTCCGGCGTCACCTTCGACGGGTCGTTTTGCCCAGTGGTCGCGAAGAGCGTGAAGTACCGTGTTCGTTCCCCGTTCGCACGTAACTCGAAACCCCACGTGCCGGCCAACCGCTCTACCAGCTCGATAGCACGGCCGGAGTCGGTCTGCGGAACCGCCTGCTCGTCACGAGCGGGAGTTTCCCGGCTCTGGTCGGTGATTTCGACCGATACCCACCGTGCGTGACCCTCGCCGCCGTTCGTTGCCCGAACTACTACTGTTCCTTGTGCAGTCCGCAGAAGTGCCGCGGCCATGGCCTCGGCTGCCTCGGCGTGATCCCCGACCGGCCAATCGCTCATCACGGTGTTCTGCAGCTGCTGCCTCAGTTCTCGAGCTCGCGCCGACGTGACGTCGATATTCTCGGCGGGCTGATCCGACTGGTTCCGGCCATCTTGCTGTCCCCGTAACCGGCTGGTGCCACGGGCAGCGCCCTCAGCATCAGACCGCGCGCTCACCCTCGGTTGTGGAGGTTCGGGTGGGGGTGGTGGCGGAGGTTGTTTGCGGGTACGTCTGCGTTTGTCCTCCGGATCGCCACCCATGCGGGTGACCAGGCGCTTGCGTTCGGTCTTCTTCGGTTGTGGAGCAGGTTGGTAGGGCGGGAGTCCTCCTATCGCGGGAAGGCGGCTTGGGTCCTCGCTGTATTCGAGGGAGTGCGGGTTCAGCTGAGGGCTTGCGGGTTTCTGCGGAGCGCCGGGCGCCTCGGGGTTCGGTTCGGTGGCATACCCACTCGGCATGGCGAGTGATGGGGGCGGTTTGGCGAGCCCGGCGTTTAGGCCGGTTTCCGGCGCGGCGAGATGGCGATCCGACAGAGGGTTGGTGATATCGGGAGCGCGCGGCGATGTGGGACCAGGGGTGTTCTCGGGGTTGTCGGGATTATGGAAGGCGCGGCCCAAGCCGACGGAATCGACAGGCAGGGGGGTCAACGCGGGTGTGCGCGGTATGACGGGTATGGCGTTGGCGGGTGGTTCGTCCTCCAGCGGGTAGGAGACGCCGGGGATGGTGACGTAATCTCCCGCCGGCTTCTTCTGGACACTGTGGTCCCGGGGGTCTTGCCAGACGCTGTGCTCGCGCGGGTCTTTCTGGACGTTGTGTTCCCGGGGGTCGTCCACGACGGTTCCCGGGGGTGTGGGGAACTCCTCTGGATCGGCGGAGGGTTCGTCGTCGCCCGGCGGGCTGGTAGCGGCGATGGGGGCCGGTGGTGTCGCGGCGGACTGTGGGGTTTCCCCGGGATCGGTTGACAGGAATCCCGGAATCGCAGCCGGTGTTGTCGGCATGCTCGCGGAGGCGGCCGGATCGTGGTGGCCACCCGGGGTGTGGCCCGACAGCGCTGACGGTGTGGCGAAGGGGATCGGGTTCGGCGGGTGCGGGTGTGCGGCAGAGGGTGTGTGGTCCGACGTACCGTGTGAAAAGGGGGTGCGAGGTTCTTCCGGTGGTCTTCGGTGTAGGCCAGGAGTGTTCGTGTCGGTCCCGGGGCGCGTCGGCGACGCCGTGGCATCCGGAGCAGGTCGTGGTGGGTTGGCCGACGCGACCGGGTTGTTGGCGTCGGCGGTGGGGCGCGCGGACGCCGTGGGTGAGGCGACCTCTTGTTTCGGTGGGCTCGGCGGTGCGAGCGGCGTGTTCGCGTCGGCTGTCGGCGACAGCTGCGGTGTGGCGTGTGTCGGCGCGGTCGCTGAGGCAGGGGGTTCGATCGCCGTCGGTTGTTCCGGAGTCGCGGTGTCGAGTTGCGGGAGCGCCGGATCGAAATCGAGGTCGCGAAGGATTTGTTCCTCGGCGGCGGTGGCGCCCTTTTCCAGGGTCTCGCCGGCAGGCCGGGGTCCTGTCATCTCCTGGGGCGTGTTACCGGTCGTCTGCTCCGGCGCCACCAAGTACATGTCCCCGGTAGGTCCGTGCTCGACCAACAAAGGATCCGGGTAAGAACTGCTGCCGTCGACGAGGACCTCGGTGGCGAGCCCGGGGGTGACCGGTTGTGCGCTCTGGTCCGGACGCACCTGAGGATCGCTGATCTGGGCCTGACGGGTCGGCATCGGTGTGGCCGAACCGCCTTCGGGAGGTGCGGCCACGGCGACCGAGCTGCCCGCCCGCGCGACCTCGGTGCTGCCCCACGCAGGCCAGGAGCCGCCGCGTCCGGGGGATGACGGTGAGTAGGGGTGTGATGGGCCGCCCGACGGGTAGTCGGGCGCGTTCCCGGGGGTGGTTCCGCCGCTCCCGTCCGGCAACTGCCCGGGGTCGTCGCCTCTCATGAACGCCGCGAGGGCTTGGCGGTCCGCTCCCTCCGCGCTGTCGAACAGATCGCGGAAGATCTGCTCGCCTTCGGCCATCATCTCCGGGGTCAGGCCGCTCGGCCGGTCCATGGAACCATCCCCGAACCCGGGTTCGGGCCCCCCCGCCCGTGGCGCGTCCACCTCACTGGTGGTGGACACGCGTTCGGGACTCGCCGTTTGCGCTTGGGGTGGCTGACCGTCCCCGGGCGCGGAGATCTGCGCCATCGGCGCGGCATCGGGGGGTAGGCCCCCATCCGAGGAAGCCACCCGTTCGGGTACTCCTGTGTAAGCCCCGGCCCGCGTGGCCCGCACCGCTGCCCCGGAGGCTCCGACGAGACCGGAGGCCGCGCCGGTCCACACCATCGCGGCCAGGTCCTTGCCGCGCAGTTCGCCGCCTGTCAATCCGTACGCGGTCAGCCCACCCGCCAGGCCACCAGCCATACCGCCCACGCCGCCCGCGGCCACGGTGCCGAGCACACGTCCGCCCGTTCGGATCGCCACGGGCGCGACGCGACGACCGACCTCGACACCTACCAGCCCACCGACGGCGCCGGCCGCCGCTCCGATCCGGACCTTCTTCCAATCCATCTTCTCCAGGTGGCCTTGCGCCATCTGGACGCGTTGCGCGACATAGGGAACCCCACCGCCGATCGCCGTCCCGAAGAACACGCCTTTCGAGGCCAGCACCAGGCGTGGGTGCTCGGCGACGAACCGCGCGGCACGTGCCAGCATGGTCAGCACCAAGTCGCGCTTGGCGAGTTCCATCCCCACCCTCGCCTCGGCGCGATCGGCGATCGCCTTCACGATGCTGCCGGGTGGCGGCATCGCCATGTCGATGATCACCTGGGCGAGCAGCGCTCCGGCGATGCCGATGATGACGTACTGCTGGTACTCGATGGCTGTGGCGTTGTCGTACAACTGCCGCGCCATGGCGTTGTTGAACTCGATCTGCGCCTGGATCTGGTCGATGATCTTGCGGTATTGCTTCTGTACTTCCGTACCGGTCTCGCCCTCGACCGCCTGCTCCAGCTGCTCCACCGTCGGCTGGAGCCGATGCAGCACCAGGACGAGCCCGTTCGCCGCGTCCGACCACGTGTCGGCGCTGCGCCGCATCGCCTCCGGGTCCCCCTCCGGGAAGTGCCCCAGCACCAACTCGGTCAGCCAGCCGGGGAAATAGTCCGGAATCTGCACCATCAGGCGCTCGATCGTCCGCGCGCGTGCTCGACGACCAGTCGGTGCAGCACCTTCGCCGGGCCGCAGGCGCGATCACCGCGCAGTTCGACTTCGGTGAACCCTTCGACCACCGCCGCTCGGGGATCGAAAAGGTCACCGGAGAAGCAGGCTCGGATCAGTTGTGCGCGCCACTGCCGGTAACCGCGGACGATCGCGGCCAGCGTGTCACCGCGGTCCCACGGCCCGCTGATGCGCCGATACTCCATGATCAACGACCGGTGCGCGGACCCACGGACACGGGGACCGGCTGCCGCCTCGAGTATCCCGCCGAGGTCGCGCACGATTATCGAATACATCGGCCGCTCAGTGGATTCGGCTACTCGCTCGCCCGATCGAACCGCGGTCTCGACCTTTTCTGACAGCAGCGCCCGATTCGCCACCATGACCCGGTCGAGCAGAATCCAGCCACCGGTGACCGGCCCTTTTCCCTCGTCGGTCGCGCGATCCAACACCACGCGGGACACCGCGCCGTCCCTGAGGTCGGTGATCTCCAACCCGGCCAGCTCGATGAAGGGATAACTGCCGAGGATGCCGTCGATTGCCGCCGCGATTTCGTCGACCGTACTTCTCGACACACCCGAGGTGTCGAATCCGTCGATCCGAAGGCCGTGACGAGCGGCGAGCGCCTGCGCGGCGGCCACCGCGTCCGGGTCGGTCCGTACCCGGGAGCGCTTCGCTTCCGCCGGGACCGGCTTCGGCTTGCGCCGTTTCGCGTCCTTGCCGGATTTCCCAGGAGGCGCCGCGTCGGGCCGGGGGCCTTTGCGGCGCGGTGGGAAGACCTGGCTCGGTGACGGACCACCGGCGTTTCGCGACCACGGCGTGCCGGGTGTGTTTCGCATCCAAGGCGAATCGGTGGGTGGCCTCGTCCAGCGGCCCTCCGGGCTCCGCTGGACGGCCGCCGGTTGGTTCGCACCCGGTTTGGGTGTCGCCGCAGGGGGCGAGGCGGCGGCGGACGAGGTGGTGTTGGCAGGGGACGCCGGGGTTCGCGCGGTCGGCGCGGCTCCTCGCGCGGTCGGCGTCGGCCGATCCGGAACCGAAGGCGTCGGGGACGAGTTGGGCAACGGCTCTTGTCCAGGTGAGCCGGGACTGTCGACCGGGCCGTAGTCGCCGGGGTTCGTCCGGCCGGGCGCGATCGGATTCGCGGTCGGTTGGTAGCCGGGCTGCGGTGGTCCCTGTGCGGCCGTGGGGTCGGATGCCGGAGCAGCAGAGTCGTACGCCGGGGTGGTGGGGTCGGACGCCGGGGTGGGCGCGATGGCGTCGCGAGCGGAGTTCGGCGCGGCGGCAACCGGCGTGGAGACGGGTCGATAGGGCGCCGGGCTCTGCCATTGTGGCTGCTCGAAGGGAACGCCATAGGCCGGATCGGAGCCGAACGGGTCCTGCTTGCGAAGTTGGGAGCCGAGGTTCTGGTCCTGGTCCCGCAGGACTTCGCCGGCGTCCGCGACGCTGCCGCTCATCCCGCGCAGATTGTGGACCAGGTTCTCGAAGCCGGTGATCCCCTTGTCGGCGGCGGGCTCGTAACTCTCGCCGAAGATACGGCCCGGCTCGTCGTCGCCCCAGCACTTTCCCTCGGCGGCGAGCCTTTGCCTCAGGCGCGCGAGTTCCTCCTGCGCCACGTCGGCGATCGCGGCGAGTTCCGGGGTCAGCGCTCGCAGCAGGTCGGTATCCACCCGCAACGATCGGCCCATATCCCGGCAAACCCTTCACCCTGCGTCGACGACACCGAGAGAAGACATTGTCCTCCGGGATCAGCTCCGGTACCCGCGCCCTCTCTTCCCGAAGCTGGGAACGGCCGAAGGGTGGGACCAGCTCGATTGTGTGTGTGAAGCCGCCGATCAGTCCCGGCGGCCGCCGGTCGCGGGACGGTCGGGCCCTGTTACTTCTGTGGCGAACTCAGCGACGGTTGGTGCAGGTCGAAGTAGGCGACGTCACCCATGAGGGCGTTCTCCTCCTCGAACAGCGACCGCAGGTCGTCCGGTATCTCGATCTTCTCGTGTTCGCGGGCTTCGGCTTCGGAGGTGAAATACACCGTCTCGACGAATCCGTCGTCGCCGTAGGTCGCCAGCGTGCCGCCGAGAATCTCCGGGCGTACCTCGTGCACCCGATCGCCCGACTGGGCCAGTATCTCGCGCATCCGTCCGGCGTCCCGGGTGTGACCCTCCATGACCTGCACGAATCCGGCGCGGTCGGAGCCGCCACCCATCCACTGCGTGACTTCGGCGCAGTCCATGAAGGTGACCGGCCCGTCGAAGCACTGCTCGGTCTCCCGCCACCAGGCGCCCTGCTCCGGGCGCTCGCTGTTGCGGCGGGCGGCCTCCTCGGATTCGAATCGGGCGAGCGCGATGAAGGTGCCGTCGTCGCACAGTCCGCTGGTCGTGCCGAGATAGCCGACGGCTCCCGGTTGCAGTTCCTCGTTCCAGCGGTCCATGCATCTACGCAGTCGGGCGGGGTCGGCGGCCTTGCCTTGAATGACTTGGATGAACATCGGTTCCTCCTCGGGCGGAGCGATCACTCCGCAGTATCGCCGGGGCCGTCGCATCGTGGTCCACCGAGGGCGGGACACCGCACGGCCCGCGATCGCGGCCGGCGCACAGTCAATCGTTCGCCGGTCGGATGCCGCACGCAAGGGCCGGACCGCGGTGCACCGACCGCGATCACAGCGGTCCGCCACGTGCTCCCTCGGACCGGTGCGTTCCCGGATCGGCGGTCAGGCGGCGGGCAGGGGCGTGTGGGCGCGGCAGGAGGCTTCCTTGTCGCGTTCGGTGATGCGGAGATACAGCCGGATCAGCACCTCGCGCAGGGTGAGGCCCAGTTCCGCGGCGTGGATGGCGGCCAGTTCGAGCGCGAGGTCGCTGGTGAGCGTGCCGGGATCGCTGAGCATTTCGTCGAGCATCATCCCGCTCACCGCCTGTTCGCGGGTCAGCGCGACCGCGGGCAACCAGCTGAGTTCCCACGCCGCGTCGGCGGAGAAGGGAAGCAGCCGGGCGTGCTCGGGGGTGATGTCGCTGGTGATGATCGAATAGGTGATGTCGAGTGCCATGATCCGCTCTCATTCACTCTGTTCGCGAATCCGCCGCTTGCCGGGGCATTGTGCCCAGGCGGTGGATTCGTCGGTGCCTTGGTCGCAGGGTGTCCGAATGCTTCGGGAGATCGGCGCGAGCGGAGAGGTGGGATGGTCACACCCGGCCGCAGACGAAGCCTGCTCGGCCCTGGCCGCGCCATGACGAGGTATCCGTATCGGCACCTCCTAGAGTTATCGGGCCACCGAGGTCGGCGAAGAGGAAAACCTTTGCGCCGAACGTGAATTGCGGTGGCTTCGAGAACAAGGCTAGGTGTGGCCACATCATGCTGTCAACGAAGCTTTAGCGCTTCGCAAAGATAATTGGTGAGCTATTGTGCTTTTGAAAAGTCGTTCTGCGCAGAAATCGGCAGAAATTGGTGAGACCTGCCGTTCGTACTGTGGGTGGCAGCCGGTGAAGCGCGTTTCTGGGCTCGTGTGGCAGCTTCTCTCGCGAAGCTTCGGGGCACCGCAGGATCTCTGGTCGACAACGAAATCCGGCTGGCGCGATTCATCGGATGCTTCGTGCCACTTGATGATTAGAATGTCGCATCATGACATGCCGTGAGCATGCGTATGCAAGGTGCAGATTGGGAGGCACGGGATGGCTGGCTCCGGCACGGATGAGCAGGTCGGCAATCTGGTCCGCAGGCTACGACTGGAACGCGGCTACACGCAGGCGGCGCTCGCCACCCGAGCGGGCTGTTCCCGCAGCCTGATTCAGCAGATCGAGAACGGCAGCCGGATTCCGCCGCTCGCGCTGCGGGAACGCCTGAGTCTCGCCCTCGGCGCGGAACTGCCGACCGACGGCAGCGCCGATCCCGCCACCGATCCGACCAGCAGCAACTACTACGACCTGCGGATGCGATTCAACGTCCTGCTCGGCAAGGACCCCGAATTGGTCTCGCGCGCATTGGGTATCGCCCAGAGCCTGATCGACGCCTCCGGCGCGCGGGCGGAAATCGAACCGCTGCGCCTGGTCGCCGATCGGCAGTTGGAACGCGCCGAGGAGATCCTCGCGCAGATTCCCTCGCGCAGCGCCACGGTGTGGGAGTGGAACACCGTCACCGACTGGCTGACGATTCTGGAACAGGCCACCACGTCGGTGTGCGCGATCCACACCGCGGACCTGGGCACGATCGGCGGTGACGTCGGCGACGACTATCACGCGGCGATCCTGCGCCTGGCCGACAAGTCGCATCCGCCGAAGATCGATGTGCGCCGGATGTACGTGCTGGACGACATCTCGGATGTGTGGCCCTACGACGACAAGCTGTGGAAACAGGCGCGCTCGGGCGTGGAGAGCGTGCTGGTCAAGCGCGAGTACGCGCGCAACGCGCAGAGCATGCTCGTGGTCGACGACCGCTACGTCGCGGTTGGCGAGTACGACTACTCGCGCCAGGCCCGGGTGGCGACGCGCTTCTCCGCGCTGAAGCACGACGTCGCGTTCGCGGTCCGGCGGTTCGAGAAACTCTACGACCTCCGGCGCGCCGGTTCGGCCATCGTGGTCGACCAGATCGTCGCGCAACCGCCCCTGGCGGAATTCGAACGACTCGCCGAGGGCAACTGCCGCAGCCTGTTCCGCACCGCGCTCCAGGAGAAATGGAACACCATGCCCGCACCGGGAGACTCTTCAGAAGGCGAGGTTCCGTGACTCAGAGCCACGTGCTCACCGATCCGCTCGCCGACCTGGCGCTGCTGACCAGTCGCTCCGAGGCCAGGAAACGGCAAGTGCGCGGGCACGTTTCGCGGGACGCCTGGTTCGCGGGGACCGGCGGCCTGCGCCACTCGGGCGTCATCGACGCCTACCACGGCGAAACCGGTCGTGCCCCGGACGCGCACGCCGTCGCGGCGCTGGATCGGGCGTGGCGAGAGAGCCTGCACATCGCGCCCTCCGCGGAGTATCTCGACGGCAGGCTCTACGACAAGCGGCAGCCGTTGATCCTGCGGGAGCTGGCGGCCCGCAGGCTGTTCGGGCGCCTGTCACATCCGGTGGAAGGGGTGCCCGGCGTCCGGGTGCGCGCGGAAGAGGTGATCGTCTGCCCGTATTCGAGCACGATGCTGCTCGAGGAGGCTGTCGCGAGCGTGGCCAAGCCCGGCGGGGTGATCGTGTGCCCGGAGGGCTTCTACAAGAGCGCCAGCATCCACGTGGAGAAATTCGGCTTGCGGATCGTGTCGTGCCCGGTGGCTCCGGACGACGCGTTCAAGATCGATCCCGCCCGGCTGGCCCGCTGTCTCGACGGGCTGCGGGCGACGGGCGAGCTGTGCGGCGTGCTGCTCACGCTGCCGGGCAACCCGGTGGTCGCCGACTACACGGCCGCCGAACTGGCGGAGATCGGGCGGGTGCTGCTCGACTGCGGCGTCCCCGTCATCTGCGACATGGCCTTCGACCTGCTGGTGGCCTCGCACATCCCGGTCGCCGCGCTGCATGTGCCGACCGAGCAGGGCATCCGGCGGCTGTACGACGTGGTGCTGACCATCACGGGCAACTCAAAGGGCTACAACGCCTTCGGCCCCTGCAAGATGGGTGCGGCATGCACGGGCGACAGTGCGTGGCTGGAGCGGATCCGGGAACGGCTCACCATCTCGTTCCAGCGCGAGACCACCCACCTGGCTCGCGCGATCCTCGAGCACACCTCCGAAGACTACTTCGATCGCAACCACACGCTGATGCGCGCGCAGATCGAGCGGGCCTGCGGCCACATCGCCGCGATCAACACCCGGCTCGGGGCCGAGGTCCTGCGACCGCTGGGCAATCCGGAAGGAATGTTTGTCTCGGTGGTGTTCGATCGCGCGCTCCTCGACGGGGCGGGTGTACGGACCAGTGCGCAGGTGGAAGACCTATTGCTCGCCGTGGCCGGCGTCGACAGCGTCGCGCTGGACCGCACCGGTTCACTGCGTCCCGGCGTCCGGTTGAACGTGCTCGCTCCCCGCAAAGCGCCACGACACGAATCGCCCGCTTTGCTCGAGGAGCTCTTCGACCGGCTGGAGCAATTGATCCGCGATATCGCGGGCGGGCTCACCTATCGCGCCGCGCTCGCCGATCGCGGCCTGACCGCCTTGGTAGCGGAGCCCGGAGCCGCGCGGTGATCGTCGGGGTGCTTCGCGAGACCGCGCCGCGGGAAACTCGTGTGGCGCTCACGCCCGATGGGGTCCGCACGCTTTCGACGGCGGGACACCGAGTGCTCGTGGAGGAAGGCGCGGGGCGAGGTGCGGGTTTCGCCGACGCGGCCTACCGCGCGGCCGGGGCGGACGTCGTCGGGGATCGCGCGTCGGTGTTCGAGCGCGCGGGCATCGTCGTCTGGGTGAAACCGCCCGCGTTCGACCTGGATTCGATGCCGTTGCGTGCTGGGACCACGCTGGTCGGCTTCCAGGATCCGCACTACCGTCGCGGCGAGATCGATCGGCTGCGCGGCCTCGGCATCGAATCGGTCGCCTTCGACCAGGTGCCGCGTGACGACTCGACCGCCGAGATCGATGCGCTGTCCGGCATGAGCCGGATCGCGGGCGCGGAGGGTTACGCCGAAGGCAGGCGGCTGCTCGCCCCGGCGCGGCTCACCCGTCCGGTCCGTGCCCTGGTGCTGGGGTGCGGGGCGGCCGGGCTCGCCGCGATCGCGGCCGCGCGCACGTTCGGCGACGAGAAGCCGACAGCGGTCGGTAACCGCCTCGCACAACGGGAGGCCGCGGCGGCGGCGGGCACCGGGCGGTTCGTGCCGAACCGGGAAGACAACGCGGCGTTGCTGGAATCGCTCGCCGCGACGCCGCCGGACCTCGTCGTCTGTACCGCCGTGCACCGCGGATCCCCGGCACCCCGCCTGCTCGGGCAGGCGGCGTTGGACCTGCTCGGCCCCGGGACCGTGATCGTGGACCTCGTGGCCAAGGCGGGCGGCAACTGCGTCGCGACCGTTGCGGATCGGACGGTCACCCTGCCCAACGGCGTCGTCGTCACCCATCGCTCCAATTACCCGGCGAGCCGTCCGGCATCGGCCAGTCGTGCGTACGCCGCGGCGACGGCCGCCATGGTGCTGCGGATCGCAGGAGAGCGCGGAAGTCCCTTGACGGTCGATGAGAACGTGTTCTAATTTTTGGCATGCGCAGATTTGACGGCCGCCGCGTGGTGGTGACGGGAGCGGGGTCCGGCATCGGTCAGGGCATCGCCCTGCGACTGCTGGACGAAGGGGCGCAGCTGGTCGCCGCCGACATCGATGCGGCGGGCTTGGCCACCACCGCGGACAAGGCGGGCGACAGCGCCGAGCGACTGCGAACGGTCGAGGTCGACACCGCCGATCCGGCGTCGGTGCGCGCCGCCACCGAAACGGCGCTCGAGTTCCTCGGCGGACTGGACGTGCTGGTCAACGCGGCGGGCATCCTTCGCCCCGCGCGCACCCACGAGATGCCGCTCGAGGTGTGGAACCAGGTGATCGGGGTGAATCTCACCGGCACCTTCCTGATGACCCAGGCCGCGCTGCCCGCTCTGCTGGACACCGGGCGCGGGGTGGTGGTCAACATCTCCTCCACCGCGGCGTTCAGCGCGGCGCCCTACCTGGCCTCCTACGCGGCGTCCAAGGGCGGCGTGAACGCTTTCACGCACGCCATCGCCTTGGAGTACGCCAAGCAGGGCTTGCGCGCGGTGAACATCGTTCCGGCCGGCATCACCAGCGGTATCACGACGAAGTCCATCCTGGCTCAGCCCGAAGGTTTCGATCCGCAGTTGTTCTCCCGGATGACCGGGTGGCTCAATGGTGGCGCGCTCGGCTCCCCGGAGGACATCGCCGGAGTGGTCGCCATGGTCGCCTCCGATGACGGGCGGTACATGACCGGAACCGAGATCCGGGTCGACGGCGGCGCGCTGATGTGAGTCAGCTGGGCGTGGCCACCAGAAGGTGGTGCGGAATCGGCGTATTCGCGAGCCGCCGATGCTCGACCCGGCAGCCCACATGTTCCAGTGCCGCGATCACCTCCGGCACCGGGCGCAGGGTGAAGCCGTACGACGTGAACGGCAGCTTCGCCATCGCGTCCGGATCTCCGATGCCGACCACCAGACGGCCACCCGGCCGGACCACGCGCGCGAGTTCGGCGCAGGCCGCTTGCAGGTCCGGCACGAAGTAGACGGTGTTCACGGTGATCGCGGCATCGAGACTGTCGTCCGGCAAGGGCAGCGCGGTGAGCGAACCCTCGAGCAGCCGCAGGCGACCGGACTCGATGTCGCTTCCGTGACCGGAGCGGGCGCGTGCCAGCATGTCCGCGGAGATCTCGACGCCGTGCACCACACCGTCCGCGCCGACTTGATCGAGCAGCAGGGAAAGCCCTGCACCGCCGCCGAATCCGAGGTCGGCCGCCGTGCCGCCGGGCGCGACGGAGGCAGCCTCCACCGCACCGGCGATGGCGGCCTTGTTGCCGCGATTGAGCACGAAGGCGATCCCTTTGCCGAGCACGCCGTGGGGATTTCCGAGCTGACCGGCGAGGGTGGACAACAAGCGGACCCGAACGGAGTTCATGCGCGCCATCGTATCGGCCCGGCCGTACCGGACGGTGGGGCGGAATGTCCGAATACTGTTCCCTTGGTATCCGTTCGACTACCGCGTTGGGAAGGACGACCTCGATGCGCCGACCGATGATCGTTCTGGCCGCCTGCGCGCTGGCTCTGCTGCCCGGCCAGCCCGCCTCGGCCGCCACACCGTGGGGGCCGCTCGCGCCGCCGAACCCGTTTCTCGGGCCGCCCGGCGCCGCGACCATGCACGGCGACGCGGGGTCCTCGGACGTGACAGCGCTCGCCGGGCCCGCCGCCGGGGCGGTCGCGGCCTATCCGCTGGCCTCCGCGTGCCCCACGCTGCTGGAAGGAGCGGACCGCCTCGTGGTCGCCCTGTGCACCGCGATCGCGGGACAGACCCCGACGGTGCACCTGCTCGATCCCGCGGCGCCGGGCCCGTTGGCGGGTTCGCTCGCCGCACTGCCGTTGACCAGAGGAAGCCTGCTCGGCGGCGTGTACGCCTACCTCGACCAGGACGACCGCTTGGTGGTCGTGGACGGCACCAGCCGGCTGCTGCGCATCCGGCACGAGCGCGACGCGACGGGGACGTGGCGGCTGATCAGCGAAGACTTCGCCGATCTCGGCCCGATGCTCCCGGCCGGGGACGCGGTGACCGGACTCGTGCCGGACTGGTCGGGCAATGTGTGGTTCGCGTCCGGTCAGGGAGTGGCCGGGTTCGTCACGGCTACCGGGCAGGTGGCGGCGCTCATGCTGCCCGCGGGCGAGCGCGTGGCCAACAGCATCTCGTCGGCGCCGAGCGGGCAGGTGGCGGTGGCCACGACGCACGCGCTGTACGAACTGCGCGCCGCCGCGTCCGGCATTCCGGAGATCGTGTGGCGCGCGCCGTACGACCGGGGATCGGCACGCAAGCCGGGGCAGCTCAGTTGGGGCACGGGCTCTACCCCCACCTACTTCGGGCCGCGCACCGGTGCGGACTACCTGACCATTGTCGACAACGCCGACGGTCAGGTGCGCGTCCTGATATTCCGTTCGGTGACCGGCGAACTGGTATGCGCGGCACCGGCGCTCGGCGAAGCCGGCGCGGGCAGTGAGAACTCGCCGGTCGGGATCGGCCGATCCGTCTTCGTTGCGAGCACATACGGATACCCCTACCCGGCGCTGCCCGAGGGTGCGGGACCGGCGGTGCCGCCGAGCGCGCCGTTCACCGGTGGCATGACGCGCATCGATGTGGACGGCGAGGGATGCCGCGTGGTGTGGGAGAACACGGTGCGCAGTGCGGCCGTACCGCGCCTGTCCACCGCCGACGGACTGCTGTATACGGTCGCCCGCGTCGGCGCGGACCACACCACGCCGCTCGACGGGTACGCGTTCACCGTGCTCGATCCGGAAACCGGTGCGGTGACCGCCTCGCACCCCCTTCCCGGCACCGTCGTCGACGATCCTCTCCAAACCGCGCCGCTGATCACGCAGGACGGCCACCTGCTCCAAGGAACGATCACCGGGATCCTGCGCGTCGGCTGAGCCGGCGGGGCAGCGAGGAAGTGACTCGGTTCCCACTCGGCCATTTCCGCCCCTGGCCGGGGCGCACGGTTCCGTCCGCGCATCAATGAACTCGGTGGTGCGTCTGGCCGCGCACAGCCGAATCGCCTTGGCGGGGGAACGGGAACCGATCGAGCGGTGAACTGTGACGTGCGTCTCTCGAACTCGGCTGCGGTGGTGTCGATTTCGCGCGGTTCCAGCCCTCGTTGCGACAGATGAGGCGAAGATCACATACCCCGTTACGGTTGCGGCCGAGGTGCTGAATCGGCAGCCGGCCGGTGCGGGCGACTTCTCTTTTCCTGGCCGGTTAATCCAGAGCCTGTCGGGGAACTGGCCGGTCTTCCCTGGGCATCACTATGTCCTTACCCGGTTTATTACCGCGTAAACAAACCTGTAGTCTCTTTCTTTCGGATGCTGATCAGCAACCGGCAATTCTTGCAAATGAACGTGCAGGTGGGAGCCCATGTCGGCAACCATGGAGGGGTCTATCTTCCGCTCCGGCTAACGCCCAGGAGGAGTTCCCCCGCTATTGCGGAGTGGATTCCCGTGGGGTGTTTCGGGAGTGTCACGGAGGCGGTGCCGGACGGTCGAAACAGTGATCGCGCGTGTCGCACGCGGTTAGCTGGCGGGGAGTGAAAGTGTGCGCCCCCCGGGGTTTGCTGGGACACTGCTTTATACGCTTGACCTCGACGGGGAGGGTTGCGTAGGGATAACGATTGTGTAGAGTTGACGGTAACGCTGGCCGCAGCTCGAGCCGGACTCGCTGCGGCCAGCGGAACTCAAATGGGGGACTTCCGAACCGATCTCACACCGCGTAGCTGCCGATTGTCCCAGCTGTGTCGCTCAGGGTGTGCTGAATGTTGGCTGCGTCACAGCGGACGGCTCATCGCTCGATGCCTCGGAATCCGTGCCCACCTGCTCGGTGACCGCACGGCGGCCCACTCCGAACACGTACACCAGGAACAACGCCTCGGCGGTGAAGCCGATCGCGAGGCGAATCGGGGTGGGCAGCGGGCTCGGTGTCACGAATCCTTCGATGAAGCCGCACACCAGCAACACACCGACCAGGCCGAGCGCTACGGTGGCGGTCGCGCGTCCCTGCCTGGCCACCGCCTCCACCCGGCTGAGCCGTCCGGGATCGATCAGAGTCCAACCGAGTTTCAGGCCCACGCCGCCCGCGACGAACACCGCCGTGAGCTCCAGCGTGCCGTGCGGCAGGATGAACCCGAAGAACGAGTCCAGCCGTCCCGCGTCGGCCATCAGCCCGGCGCTGACGCCCAGATTGAGCGCGTTCATGAACAACAGGTAGACCGCGGGCAGGATCAGTACACCGGTGAACAAGGCGATGGCGGTCACCCACGCGTTGTTGGTCCACACCTGTGCGGCGAAGGCGCCCTGCGGATGCTCCGAGTAGTACGTCTCGAACGCGCCGCCCGGTGCGGTGAGGCTTCCGGTGTCCGCCGGGATTCCGAGTACTTCGCGCGCCGACTCGACTCGGTCCACCCAGACGGCCAAGCCGGCCGATACGCACAAGAACACCGCGGCCACGCCGGCCCACCACGGCCAGGACCGGTAGAGCGCCGCGGGGAAGCGGCGGCCGAAGAACCGGCCGATCTCCTGCCAGGTGTCGGCTCGGGTCCCGAGCACCCGGCCGCGCGCACGCGCCAGCAGCGCGCTCAGCCCGGCGATCAGCTCCGGGTCGGGGCTGTGCGACTGCAATCGGGCCAGCTGCTGGGAGGTGCGGCGGTAGAGCGTGACGAGTTCGTCCGCCTCCGCGCCGGTCAGCTTGCTCCGTTTGGACAAGTAGTCGAGCCGGTCCCACGCCCTGCGGTGCGCCAGGCTGTATGCGTCCACGTCCATTCGGTTGCCTCCCACTCCCGCCGGTCGCAAGAATGCTATCGACATGGCTGAGTTCACCACCGGCGAAGCAGTGGCCCTGGAGCTGCCGATCGCCCGGATCCCCACCAGGGCGAGCGCGTTCCTGATCGACGTGCTGGCCCAGTGCACGCTCGCTTTCGTGCTGCTGTTCGCGATCGTCACGCTGCTGCTGCCCGCGGGCGTCGACTCGGCCTGGCTGGATGTGGTGATACTGGTCACCATCGTGACCGTGCTGGTCGGGTATCCGGTGGTCTGCGAGACCGTTTGGCGGGGGCGGACACTGGGCAAACTGATGCTCGGGCTGCGCGTGGTGCGCGCCGACGGCGGGCCGATCGACTTCCGGCACGCGCTCACCCGCGGCCTGGCGGGCGCGATCGTCGATTTCTGGATGCTCGGCGGGTTCGGCGCGATCGCGGTACTCACCTCGATGTGCTCGCCGCACGCGCGGCGGATCGGTGATGTGCTCGCGGGCACCGTGGTCGTGCACGCGCAACGCCCGCTGCCACCGCCCGCGCTCGCGATCGCGCCGCCGTGGCTGACCGGATGGAGCGCGCAGCTAGATCTGTCCGGACTGCCGGAGGAACTCGCCTTGGCGGTGCGGCAGTACCTGACGCGGTTGCGCACCCTGACGCCCGCGGCGCAGCACCAGTTGGGCGCGGCGCTCGTGGGCGAGGTGTGCGGGCGGCTGCGCGTCGCGCCGCCGGCCGGTTACCCGCCGCCGCAGATCCTCGGCGCGGTCATCGCCGAACGACAGCGCCGCGTGCTGCCCGCGCCGAGATACCCCGTGTTCCCGCCGCGCGTCGGTCAGCCGTTCGCCGCGACGTAGTCGTCCACCTCGCGAAGGAACGCGTCCTGCCGGGCGGGCGTCAGCCAGGAAGCGCGAAACGAGTTCCTGGCCAGCTCGGCCAGCCGATCGATGCCGAGGCCGGCCTGCTCGGCGAGTGCGAGGTAGTTGTCGGCAACGTACGCCCCGAAGTAGGCGGGGTCGTCGCTGTTGACCGTCACCGTCAGCCCGCGATCGAGCAGGCCGACGATCTGCGCGGACTTCATCTCGGCGGTGACGAAGGAGTTCGACACCGGACAGCAGGTGAGCGCGATTCCCTTGGCTGCGGCCAGTTCGACCAGACGGTCGTCCTCGACGATGTTCGTGCCGTGGTCGAGGCGGTCGACGGCGATGTCCTCCAGCGCCTGGCGGATGTGCTCGACCGAATCCGGCTGATCGATGTCGCAGTGCATCGTCAGCAGGAACCCTTCCGCGCGGGCGCGCTCGAAGACGGCGGCGAACTTGCTCGGCGGGTTTGCGCGCTCGTCGGAATCCAGCCCGACCCCGAGAATCCAGCTCTTGTACGGCAGCGCCTCCAGCAGCGTCGCCATGGCGTACTCGGCGGAGTGATCGCGCAGGAAGCACAGGATCAGCTCGGCGGATATCCCCAGCTCCCGCCGCGCTCGCGCGATCGCCGACCGGTATCCGCTGATCACCGTGGGAAACGGGATCCCGCGCCCGGTGTGCGCCTGCGGATCGAAGAACAGCTCGGCATGGCGCACGCCTTGGGCGTGCGCCCGGCGCAGATAGTCGAATGCGAGGTCGTGGAAGTCCTCGGGGCGCTGGAGAACGCGCATCGCGGGGTAGTAGACCCGCAGAAACGACGTCAGGTCGTGGAATCGATAGGTCTGCTTCACCTCGTCCACGGTCTTCTCCGGCAGCTCGATGCCGTTTCGCCGGGCGAGGCGGAACTTCAGCTCCGGCTCCAGTGTCCCTTCCAGATGCAGGTGCAGCTCCGCTTTCGGCAGTCCACGGACGAAGGTGGCGAGATCTGAGGCCATGCGGCCATGATCCTCCTCAGAGCGCGCCGGATTGCTTCAGTTCCAGGTATTCGTCCGCCAAAGCCTCCGGCAGCCGTTCCGGTGACGCGGCGACGACCGCGATACCGGAACGGCGCAGCGATTCCTGAACCAGCGCGCGTTCGGCGAGGACGGATTCGGCCGCGGCCGCGGCGTAGAGGTCGGCGAGGTTGTCGCGGCGGGTGGCGGCCGCGGCGACATCGGGGTCGGTCACCGAGACGATGAGCACTCGGTGCCGCTGCGCCAGCACCGGCAGCACGGGCAACAAGTTCTCCTCGACCGCGGCGCCGTCCAGACTGGTGAACCAGACGACCAGGCTGCGTCGGCGGGTGCGCTTGATGGCCGCCCGCACCAGCCCGGCGCTGTCGGTGTCGACCAGCGCGGGTGTGATGCCTGCCATCGCGTGCATCAACTTCAGCTGCAGACCCTTCCCGCCGACACCCCGGACTTCGGCGCGGACTCGCCGGTCGAAGGCGAGCAGGTCGACCGTGTCTCCCGCGGCCGCGGCCAGGCCACCGAGCAGCAGGGCCGCCTCGATGCTCGCGTCCAAGCGGGTTCCGTCGCCGACCCGGCCCGCGCTGACCCGGCCGGTGTCCAGCAGCATCAGCATGTGCCGGTTGCGCTCCGGGCGCCAGGTGCGGACCAGGACGTCGGTGGCGCGGGCGGTGGCGCGCCAGTCGATGGCGCGCACGTCGTCCCCGGCGACGTACTCGCGGAAGGAGTCGAATTCGGTGCCCTGTCCGCGCAGGTTGGCCACATTGCGTCCTTCCAGGTGTTGCAACCGCTTGACCTTCGAGCGCAACAGCCGTTCGGCGCGGAACGCGGGCAGCGCGCGTACCCGGGCGGGCACGTCGTGCCTCGTCTGCCTGCCCGCCAGCCCGAGCGGGCCGAGCAGGCGCACGGTGACCTGGCCCGCGACCCGATCGCCGCGATAGGTGGGCGTGAGCGCGGTGCGGAAGCGGACCTTGGTGCCCGGCGCGAGATCCAATTCGTGCGTGCGGTTTCCGGCGCGTGCGCTGCCGGGCCAGTCGTCCCACACCGTGCCGCGCAGCGTGCGGGCTCCGGTGTTGACCGCGACGAGCTCCACCTCGACGGAGCGCCCGAGACGCACCGTGGTGAGTGCCTGGCGGGACAGCGCCAGGTCGCGCGCGCGTCCCACCGCACCGAGATCGATGAGCAGCCCGGCCGCCAGGGCACAGGTCACCACGACGACGCCGAGCACGGACGGCAGGACCAGGGCGACGAACAGGGCCGCCACGCCTGCCGCGGCGGCCAGCCGACCGGTGACGACCATGCGCTACACCGGAACCGGAACCGACAGCAGCAGCGACGACAGCACACCCTCGGTGGTCACGCCGTCCAGCTCGGCCTCGGGACGCAGTTGCAGGCGGTGCCGCAGCACGGCGACGGCGACGGCTTTCACGTCGTCGGGTGTGACGAACCCGCGACCGGTGAGCCAGGCGAACGCGCGCGAGGCCGCCATCAGCGCGGTCGCGCCGCGGGTCGAGGCCCCGTGTTGCACGGCGGGCGAAGTACGGGTGGCCCGGCACACGTCGACGGTGTAGGCGAGCACCTCGGGGCTGATCGTCGTCTGCGCGATCGCGGCGCGGGCGGCGGTGATGTGTTCGGGGCCCGCGACGGGACGCAAGCCCGCGGCGGTCAGGTCGCGCGGATCGAAGCCCGCGGCGTGGCGTTGCAGGATGCGGAACTCGTCGTCGCGGCCGGGCAGCTGGATGTCCACCTTGAACAGGAACCGGTCCAGCTGCGCCTCCGGCAGCGGGTAGGTGCCCTCCTGCTCGATCGGGTTCTGGGTGGCGACGACGACGAACGGATCGGGCAGCGGCTGCGGCTTCCCGTCCACCGAGACCTGCCGTTCCTCCATCGATTCCAGCAGCGACGACTGGGTTTTCGGCGGCGTGCGGTTGATCTCGTCGGCGAGCAGCAGGTTGGTGAACACCGGACCGTGCCGGAAGGTGAACTCCGCGGAGTGCGGATCGTAGATCTGCGAGCCGGTGACGTCGCCGGGCATCAGGTCGGGGGTGAACTGCACCCGCGCGTGGTCCAGGTCCAGCGCCGTGGCCAGCGCCCGCACCAGCAGCGTCTTGGCCACACCCGGCACACCTTCGAGCAGCACGTGGCCGCGGCACAGCAGTGCGAGCACGAGGTACATGACCGCGCTGTCGTTGCCGACCACCGCTTTACCGATCTCGGCGCGCAGGGCGTGGAACGCGGCGCCCGCCTGCTCGGCCGTCGGGGTGGTCTCGGTGCTGGTCATTCGATCTCCTGTGGTTCGCGGGCGTTCCCGGATGCCTTGGGGCGGGCGAGGGTCGGGCGAAGGCGTCTCATCCGACCTCCGATTCGACCCATTCGAGCTGAGCGGCGACCACCTGCAGGGTCCCTGGATCGGGCACCGGGCCGAACAAGGCGGCCCCGATTTGGGCGGGGTGGGCTCCGAGGCGCGCGGCGACCACGGCGACGATCCGGTCCGGCGGAGTGTCGGCCGTGATGCCGAGCGGGGCGCGGATGCGGCGCAGCGTGGCCGCCCGCAGCTTTCCGGCGACGTGGTCGTGGTCTTTCGAGCGGCGGTAGAGGGCGGCGTGCCCGGCGAGCAGTTCGTTCGCCGCCACCTCGACCGGCCGGGGCTCGCGCACCAGTGCGCCCCGCCTGCGGGCCCGCCACCACACCACCAGTGCGGCGGCGATCAGGAACTGCACGCCGCCGTAGAAGACCGGCGCGGGCAGCCGGTCCCAGATCGGGTCCTCACCCGCTCCGAAGCCGGGGCGGTTGGGCGGCGGGACATCGGGCAGATCCGGTGGCGGCTGGGGCGGCGGCGGAGTGGGCGCGGTGGGCGCACCGCAGGATTGCAGGGCGCCGTAGACCAGCAGCAGTAGCGCGGCGGTCGCGGCGATCCCCGCCCAGAACCGGGGGTCGCGCAGTAGATTCGGCAGCGGTGGAAGCCTGCGCCTGGTGCGCGGCGCCTTCTCGACCGCCTCGATCTCGACCGGTTCCGGCGCGGGCGGCGGCGCGGAGGCGGAGAACCGGTCGGCGTATTCCAGCCTGCGGTATTCGTCCTCGGTGGCGCGGCGTCCGCCGTAGACCACCTCGTCGAAACTCTGTGCGGCGGGTTGGATCTCGGTGGCGACCTCGAGCGGCAACGTGGTCGTCACATCGTCGGCGGTTTCCCGCGCGGTGCGCGAGCGCCGGACCTCCAGCACACCGCCCTGTTCCAGGCCGCGCAACACGGCCCGGAAACGTTCCCGCAAGGCACGGTCGAAATCGCGGTGCCGCGCGGCCGATTCGGCGGCGGCCCGATGATCGGCGGCGGCGCCGAGCCGCGGCGCGCCGGGCGCCGGGTCGTTGTCCGCGTGGGGACCCTTGGTCAGCCGGACCTCACCCGATTGCCGTGCCGACGGGATCTGTGGCGGTGTCGGATCGCTCATCGCGTCTCCTGCCGGGGGATGCGAATGTCCAATCCCTCCCTGCGGCAACGGCGATCGACGTAGCACACCACCCGCGACGACGCCTCGACCACTTCGCCGAAGGTCGTCAGCAGCAGCACCGCCGACGTGGTCAGCACGATCACCGGCCACCGGTGCGTGCCCGAGAAGTCCGAGACGTACAACGGAATGGCCAGCAGTGGGATCGCCAACAGCCCGAACAGCGCGCGTTGGGCGATCCAGAGCCCGACGGTCGGCCACTCCGCACCTTCGGCGAGCAGTTTCGCGCGGGCGATCCCGTCGCGGTGCGAGGTGCGCTCCACGAACAGCACCGGCACCGCCACCCAGCGGCGGGCGCGCAGCCAGCCCAGCCAGAGCACCGCCAGCGGCAGTGTCACGATCGGCAAGCCGCTCACCGCGAACACGCCGACGCCCGCCAGCGTGAACAAAAGCTGGAACACCAGCAGCGAGCCGAGCGTCGCACCGAATCGGCGCAACGCGGTCCTGCGACCGATCGGCGCGCCGCCGACGGTCGCGAGCCCCAGGGCCACGGTCGTGCCGCGTAACGCGAAGCGCAGCAACCAGGCACAGGCCGCGGTGGACAGGATCGCCGCCCAGGCGGTGCCCGCGTCGGAACCGCCGGTCAGCTCGGAGACGCCCGCGGTCACCGCGACGACCGCGGCCTCGGCCAGGAGCAAGCCCGGCACGCTCAATCCGGCAATGGCGCGGATGTTCGCCTGGATCAGCGCGAACGGCGCATCGAGCAGTTCACGGAAACTCAGCGGTCGGATCGGCACCGTCGTTCCAGGAGACCCCGGTACCGGATCTGTTCCCGCCCCGACGGCGCCGGCCGGTTCGGCGGCTGGCAGCACGGGCCGAGTCTAGCCGTCAGCGGCGCAGTAAGCGGTCCACCACGTGCCGGTAGCGAACCGGATCGATCGGTGGCAGGCCGAGCAGCGCGCGCAGGTACACGCCGTCGCCGACGAGCCGGATGAGGTCGGCCTGGACCGGATCGCTGACCTCCGCGTCCAGACCGTCCGACCAGGCGTTCATCATCTCGACCAGCGCCTGCTGCACCTCGTCGGGCTCCGGCGTGGCGTCGATGGTGCGCATGGTCGCGAGCATCGACCGATAGAGCTCGAGTTCCACCGCTTCCGCCGCGTCGTCCGGGTTCGGCGTCTGCAGGTACCACTCGGCTACCGAGCCGCCTCTGGCGACCGCGCCGTCGAGCTGCTTGCCCGCGCGGTCGGCCAGCCTGCGGACCAAGCCGGCGAGCAGCGCGTCTTTGCTCTTGAAGTGATAGAGCAAGCCGCCTTTGGAGACACCCGCGGCGGCCGCCACGTTCTCCAGCGTCACCTGCGACATGCCTTTTTCCAGCAGCAGGGTCTCTAGTGCGTCCAGGATGCGGTCGCGAGTGTCAGCGGTCACGGGCACGACTATACCGTCCGGACGGTTGATCCATTACTATACCGTCTGGACGGTAAGAAAATGGACGACGGAAGTCGAGAAAGTCATGAACCCCCAGACCGCGCAGCCCACCGGACGATCGGCCACCGCGACACCCCGCGCCGGAGCGCGCGAGTGGGCCGGATTGTCCGTGCTCGCGCTCGCCCTGCTACTGCTCGCCGTCGACGCGACCGTGCTGGACCTGGCCGTACCCGCGATCAGCGCCGATCTGGCCCCGACCACTCCGCAGCTGCTGTGGATCATCGACGTCTACTCGTTCGTGCTGGCCGGGTTGCTCGTCGTCATGGGGAACCTCGGCGACCGGATCGGGCGGCGCAGGCTGCTACTGCTCGGCGCGGCCGGATTCGGTATCGCCTCCGTGCTCGCGGCGTGGTCCCTGACGCCGGAGATGCTCATCGCGGCGCGGGTGGTGCAAGGCGTCGCCGGTGCGACGCTGATGCCCGCGACGCTGGCGCTGATCAGGTCGATGTTCCTCGATCCGCGGCAGCGCACGGTCGCGATCGCGGTGTGGAGCGCGATGGCGGGCGGTGGCGCCGCGGCGGGACCGCTGCTGGGCGGCTGGCTGCTCGAGCACTACTGGTGGGGTTCGGTGTTCCTGGTGAACCTGCCGGTCATGCTGGTGCTGATCGCGCTGGGGCCCGTGCTGATCCCGGAGTCGCGCGACCCGAAGCCCGGTCGCTTCGACCTGCCCAGCGCCGTGCTGTCGATGCTCACGCTGGTGCCGGTCGTGTACGCGGTGAAGGAATTCGCGGCGCACGGCCCTGGCGTGCGCCCGGTCCTGGTCGGCGCGCTCGGCGTGCTGGCCGGCGTGGGGTTCGTGCGCAGGCAGCGACGGCTCGCGCAGCCGATGCTCGATCTGGCGCTGTTCGCGCTGCCCAACTTCCGTACCGCGGTGGTGACCAGTCTGCTCGCGGTGTTCGCGCTGGCCGGTGTGCTGTTCTTCGGCTCGCAGTACCTCCAGTTGGTTCTCGGACGCTCGCCGATGCAGGCGGGCTTGCTGCTGCTGCCGGGTCTGCTGGCCGGGATGATCGCCTCGCTCGCCGCGGCCTGGTTGGTGCGGCGGCTGCGGCCGGGCACCGTGCTGGGCGGCGCACTGATCACCGCGGCGGTGGGCGCGGCGCTGTTCGGATGGCTGGGCCCGGAGGCGGCCAACAGCACGACGCCGTTCGTGCTCGGCTTCCTGTTCGTGGGGGCAGGTGTCGGCGTCGCACTGACCGTGTCGTCCGATCTGGTGGTCGGCTCGGCGCCCGCGGAGCGCGCGGGTGCGGCCGCCGCGGTGTCGGAGACCGCCTACGAGACCGGTATCGCGCTGGGCGTCGCGATACTCGGCAGCGTGGTCATGGCCATCTTCCGCAACGGCCTCGACCTGAGCCACGTGCCGGATGATCAGGCGGACGCCGCCTCGGAATCCCTGGGCGCGGCCACGGCTTTCGCCCGTGAGCTGCCGGAGGCCGCCGGAAACGCGTTCCTCGCCTCGGTGCACGATTCGTTCGTCTCCGGCATCCACTTCGCGGCGATCGGCACCACCGCGATCCTGCTGGCAGCCGCGCTGGTGGCGTTCCGGTTGCGCGGTGCGCGGATGTGATCGCCGGCCGGGGCGCTTCCGGGCGGGAGCGGTCAAGCGCGGGCCGGGGTCGTCCGCCCGCGCCAGACCGGTCGACATTGCGATTCGCGCCGGTCACACGCGATCGTGACGGCACTCGGGACCGGCTGATCCGGTCGCACCGTTCCGTGGGCTCGGCGGAGCGGACGTCCACCGTGCGCGAGCGCCGCGGCGAAGGTCGAGCGGGCGTCCCGCCGAAGACCTCACGCGGGGCGCGCGAGCCGGGTCGGCGTGAGGCGGCCGCGGAGGGTGACGGATTCGCCGAGTCGCCAATTTCCGGCCTCGGCCTCGGCGGCCGCCGCGACGGTGGCACCGGAGGCGAGCAGCAGACCCTGCTGCTTGGCCAGCTCGCACAGGCGCGCGGCCTCGTTGACTGCGTCACCGATGACGGTGAATTCATAGCGCTGGTGCGCGCCGACGTTGCCCGCGACGACCCGGCCCGCCGCCACGCCGACAGCGGCCACGTAATCCGCCGCGTCGGCATCGAGCCGGGCCCGGATCGCGCGTGCGGTGGCCAGCGCGGCGCCCGCGGCGTCGGACAGCGGCGCGGGCGCGCCGAAGACGGCGAGCGCGGCGTCCCCCTCGAACTTGTTGACCAGCCCGCCGTGGCGCTCCACCTCGTCCACCACGATGGCGAAGAACCGGTTGAGCAGGGCGACCATCTCCGGCGCGGGGATGGTCGCGGCCATCGTCGTAGAGCCGACGATGTCGATGAACAGGGCCGCGGCGTCGGTTTCCACGCCACCGAGCGTCGGATCGCCCGCCAGCGCGGCCGCGGCGACCTCGCGCCCGACATGCCTGCCGAACAGATCCCTGATCTGCTCGCGTTCCCGCAGGCCCTCCACCATGTGGTTGAAACCGCTCTGCAGTTCGCCGAGTTCGGTGCCGTCGTAGACGGCCAGCGCGACAGCCAGATCGCCGTCCTCCACCTGGCGCATCGCGCGGCGCACGCCGAGGATCGGGGCGACCGTCGCGGCCAGTGTCTGGGTCATCAGCAGCAAACCGAAGATCAAGGTCGCTCCGCCGAGGGACAGCACGCAGACCGCCAGCCGGGCCTTGGTCACGTCGTCCATCACGAGCGCCGACACCGCGAGCACCATCATCCCGGCCACCGGAACGCCCGATCCGACCACCCAGACCACCAGTGAGCGTCCGAAGACGCCGATACCACGGCGTCGACCGGAACTCGCGGCTTCCAGCACCCGTGCGGTGACGGGTCGCAGCGCGAACTCGATGATCAGGTAGCTGTTCGCGCACACCACGATGGCGCTGAGCGCGATGCCGAAGGCCACCTTCGGAATCAGGCGCGGTTCGGCCAGGCCGTACAGGGTGGTCAGCAGGACGAGTCCGCCCAACCACAGCAGCGCTTGGTTCCGCACCAGTCTGCGCGGTACCACCGTGGCCGCGGCCTGCTCCTCCTCGGTGGGCACGTGCAGCGGGTCGGTGGCCCACCGCAGCGCGCGCAGCCCGCGGGTCGTGCCCCACCACAGCCCGAGCAGCAGGGCACAGCTCGCGTACAGCGGTGCGGCGAGCACGTCGAGCAGCAAGAGATCCCGGGTGAACACCGACGGCCCCGGCAGGACGAAGCCCACCAGCACGATCGACACCACCATGCCCGTCAGGTTTCCCAACAGGGTGGGCACGGTGAGCAACAGCTGAATGCGAATGCGCTGCAGCCCCGACGACTCCTCGGCGGACCCGAGCAATGGCGAGCCCCACGGCGCCGCGGCGAGCGTCACCTCCCTGTGTTGCATGGGTGCAGCGTAGGCCGAGGCGTGCCCGGCCGCGGCGGGGCGATCACCGAGATGAGCCGCAGCGTCACCCGGAGTCCGAGGCGTCGGCGCCCACGCGCCACCTCGCCCCCCAACGCGCCGAGTGCGGGGCGTGCGATTCGGTTCGCGCGCGAATGCCCTGAATCGGCACCGAGGCGGCCTCGGTCAGCTCGATTGCCCGTCTGCGAGTGGCCGCGCCCACACAGGCGGTAGCCACGGGAGGAGCGCTTATTCGTACCTGCCGAGCTGCTGGACGCGGCCGACGCGGTGGCGGGCCGGTCGGTCAGCGCCCGGGTGGCAGTTCGCGGCGGTCGGGCTCGGGCAGCTCGTCTCGGCGCACGCCGGTGGGCAGGCCGTAGCCCGCGGCGCCGGTGGGCGGAAGCGAGGAATAGCGCGGCACGGCGTCGACGACGGTGGAGGCGATGTGCTGGGCGTGCGCGATCTCGGACGCGCCGGGTTGCGGCTGGTAGACGGCCTGCGGATGCGAGGTCTGGCCGTCGACGGTGACCTTGCGGGTGCGCCGCAGCGTGAAGGTGATCTCCTCGACCTCCTCGAACGCCTGCCGCGCCGTGCGCAGCGGGTGCGTCGCCGTATCGATCGCATTGGCGACGAACGACGGAACCAGCGGCCGGATGAAACGCGCCGCGGTATCGGTGAACGGGACCGTGCCGATCAGCGGCAGTTCGAGACCCCCGCCGCTCGGCGCCGGCGTCGCGGGTGCGACGGCGGGCACCGGCGGGTGCACGCCGACGGGAGCGGGTAGGTTCGGCGTCGCCTCGTCGGGCATGGCGCTGTCCTTTCGGTCGTCCGCCGCGGCGGGAAGCTCGGGGCGGCGCGGCGGCTCCGTGATGCCGATCTCGATGCCGCCGATGGCCGCGATGATGCGAGTGCGCTGGCGCTCCCGGTCGATGGCCGTGTCCGCCTCGACGGCGAGGCGGGCGGCGGTGAGCTGCTGTTCGGCGCGCAGGGTCTCCGCCTCGGTGCGCACTTCGGCCTGCTTGACCGCGATCGCCGCGTCGGCTTCCCGCTCGGCGCGGTCGTGCACCGTGCGGGCGGCGTTGTGCCGGTCGAACGAAGTCTCGCCACGCCACCACCGCAGCACAAGTGGCAGCAGGGCGAGTGCGACGAACGCCACGATGGTGAGGACGCGCAGCGGCAGCGCCTCGTGCACGGTGTAGTCGTTCATCGCCTGCCAGCGCGCGCCGAGTCCGCGATCGGTGTCGTCGAAGGCGGCGGTCCGCGCAGCCGACAAGGCGTCCTGGTCGGCGTCGATCCGGCGGTCCGCGGCATCCACCCGGCCCTGCGCGGTGGCGAGCTGCTTGCGAGCGTCGTCGAGCATGGCCTCGGCTGTCCGCGCCTCCGGCCCGCGACCAGGCACGCCGGTGATCCTGGTCCGCGGGCACTCGGGGGCCGGGTTGAATTCGCAGCGGGCAATCACCAGGGCGTGATCGATATCGTTCTGGGCCATGCCGATCGCCTGTTCGAGCGCGGCCCGGTCGGTCTTCGCCCGGTCCAGTTCCGCCTGCGCCGCGACGACCCGTGGCGCCGAATCGAGCGAGCGCTGCGCCTTCTCATCCAGCACTCGGTCGACGGACCCGCTGAACAACACGATCGCGGCCAGCTCCGCGAGCAATCCACCGGCCAGCACGGCGACCGCGAAGCGCGCGATCAGCCCGAGCCGATCCGGTCCTCCGCTCGGCCGCGCCGTGGCCAGCGCACGCGCCAGCGCGCCGGTCAGTGCGCCGACCACGATTCCCACCGCCGCCGCTGCCCACCAGGGCCAGGCGGACGCTGCGGCCAGGGCGGCGACCACACCGGAGATCGTGGCGAACAACAACACGACAGCGCCCGTGACGGCGTATCCGGCACGCTCGTGGCGATCGACGATCGCGCTGGTCCGGCCCCCTCCGAGCCAGGTGAACAAGCCGGTGACGGTCATCGGAAGGCACATCCTCTACGTCCCAGGCGCTTTCGCGGGCGCGACGAAACTGTCACGGATTCGTTGTGACAGCGTGACAGGCCCCGCGGGTGCGCAGCGAGCAGGGGAGGCCGGATGTGGCCAGGCTCACAGCCCGGTCCGCGGCATGCCGGGCGGCGCGGGTGACCTCGCCTACGCTGGCGCGGTGATTCGTTTCCATGCGGGCGATCCCAGGAGGTCACGACGTGCGCGAGTCGGTGGGACGCTGCTGGCAGCGGCGCTGCTGATGTGGCCGGCCGGCGCGGGCGCCGCTGCGGCCGACGGGTCCTTGGACCGGCTGGTCGCCTTGGTGGTCGAGCGCTTGAACACCGCCGACGCGGTGGCCGCGGCGAAGTGGGTGACCGCGGGGGAGCTCGGCATCGAGCCGACGATCGACGATCCGGCCAGGGAGGCGGAGGTCTACGACGCGATGGCCCGGCTGGGCGACGGTCGTGACCTGCCGGAGGACTGGGTGCGACAGGTTTTCCTCGGGCAGATCGAGGCCAACAAAACGGTGCAGCGCGGATTGATGCTGCAGTGGCGCTTCGACCCGGCCGCCGCGCCCATCGCGCCCGCAGGACTCGCCTCGGTGCGCCCGATCATCGACCGCGTGAATGTCGAGATCCTCGACCAGCTCGCCATGCACCGCACCGAGCTGACTGCGCCGGATTGCGCGGAACGGTTGGCGCGCAGCGTCTTCGGTGTATTCACCACAGGCAACGGGGACGCCCTGCACCGCGCTGCGCTGGTGCGGGCCGCCGTGTCGCTCTGCCGGTCGTAGGCCGGGCCCCGCCGGTCCTGTGGCGCGTCAGCGGAAAGATGTGTCCAACACCACTTCCCGAGATTTGCTGACTATGTGCTGAATGACACAACGGGCAAAACAGTCCGGACGGTCGGATCACATTCATGGCTTGTCACGCCCGTGTCGGAAATATCTCAGCGGGCCGATCGCCGAGTTAGCCGCCGCCGCTTGGTTTGCCGCGCCGCCAACCGGGGAAATCCACTTCGACGCAGGTGAGGGCGGTTTCCGGGCTTTGTGAGGAAGGTCTCGGATCGGTGTCGCGCACCGGTTTCCCCAGCTGGCACCGGGTGCCATAGGGATCGATCGCACGGCACTCGCTGCTTTACACTGGACGACGCGCACACGTGGAGGACCAAATGCAGAAGCCCAGCTAAACCTGGTTATTAGCACAACCTAAGTTGGTTGGGCCCCGGACCTGACTTATCGTTTGCTCTTACGCCGAACACAGAACGTTCGGCTACCTCGCCCGCTCGGGCAGCCCTAGCCAGGTGCTCAGCGTAGCGGGCGAGCACCCGCTCGGAGGTAAGGATCTTGTTAGGGATCCGTTACCGAAGGGCACCCACTACGTCACAGAAGCGGGTGGAGAGACAACTGCAGACCTGACTGCACGCCGAAGACCATCAGCGCGGCTGGCTTCGGAACGTACGGGCGCAGTCTTGTACGGAGGCGTTCGGCGAAAGGCCGTTTTCTTCGAAGGCCGACTTTCTTGAAGGCAGAGGCATGACGCAACTTCCTGGCCACAGGTCACCTGGACCCATCGGGCTCTACGACCCGGCGAACGAGCACGACGCCTGCGGCGTCGCATTCGTCGTCGACATGCACGGCCGCCGCAGCCGCGACATCGTCGACAAGGCTATTACGGCTCTGTTGAACCTGGAGCACCGTGGCGCCGCGGGCGCCGAGCCCAACAGTGGTGACGGCGCGGGCATCCTGATCCAGGTCCCGGACCGCTTCTTCCGCGCCATCGTGGACTTCGAGTTGCCGCCGGAGGGTTCCTACGCCACCGGTATCGCCTTCCTGCCGCAGGCCCGCCGCGAAGCCGCGCGCGCCGCCTACGGCGTGGAGAAGATCGTCAAGGAAGAGGGCCTCGAGGTCCTCGGCTGGCGCGAGGTGCCGATCGACGAGTCGTCGCTCGGCGCGCTGGCCCGCGACGCCATGCCGAGCTTCCGGCAGATCTTCATCGCCTCCCCGAAGAACGCTTCCGATCCGCTGTCGGAGATGGATCTGGAGCGTCGCGCCTACGTGGTGCGCAAGCGGGTCGAGCGTGAGCTGGGGTCGGCCGGTGCGGGTGAGGGCGCGGTCGGCAGGGAGTCGGTCTACTTTCCGAGCCTGTCCGGGCAGACCTTCGTCTACAAGGGCATGTTCACCACGCCGCAGCTGCGCGCGTTCTACCTGGACCTGCAGGACTCCCGGGTGGAGAGCGCCCTGGGCATCGTGCACTCCCGGTTCTCCACCAACACCTTCCCCTCCTGGCCGCTGGCGCACCCGTTCCGCCGGGTGGCGCACAACGGTGAGATCAACACCGTCACCGGCAACGAGAACTGGATGCGCGCCCGCGAGGCGCTGCTGCGCAGCGACATTTTCGGGGTCGACTCCGCGGGCAAGAACCGGCTGGAGAAGATCTTCCCCATCTGTACCCCCGGGGCGAGCGACACCGCCCGGTTCGACGAGGTGCTGGAACTGCTGCATCTCGGCGGCCGCAGCTTGCCCCACGCCGTGCTGATGATGATTCCCGAGGCCTGGGAACGCAACGACACGATGGACCCGCGGCAGCGGGCCTTCTACGAGTACCACTCGATGCTGATGGAGCCGTGGGACGGCCCCGCGTCGGTGTGCTTCACCGACGGCACCGTCGTCGGCGCCGTGCTCGACCGCAACGGCCTGCGGCCGAGCCGTATCTGGGTGACCGACGACGGCCTGGTCGTGATGGCCTCCGAGGTCGGCGTGCTGGACATCGACCCGTCCAAGGTGGTCAAGAAGGCGCGCCTGCAGCCGGGCCGCATGTTCCTGGTCGACACCGCCCAGGGCCGCATCGTCGGCGACGAAGAGGTCAAGTCCCAGCTCGCCGCCGAGCACCCGTACCAGGAGTGGCTGGACGCGGGCGTGTCCCGCCTCGCCGACCTGCCCGACCGCCCGCACGTGCACATGTCGCACGACCGCGTGCTGATCCGTCAGCAGATCTTCGGATACACCACCGAGGAGCTCAACCTGCTGATCTCGCCGATGGCCAAGACCGGCGGCGAAGCACTCGGCTCGATGGGCACCGACACCCCGATCGCGGTGCTGTCGGCCCGCCCGCGCCTGCTGTTCGACTACTTCTCCCAGCTGTTCGCGCAGGTCACCAACCCGCCGCTGGACGCGATCCGGGAAGAGGTGGTGACCAGCCTCAAGCGCAACATCGGCCCGGAGGCCGACCTGCTGCACCCGGGGCCGGAGTCGTGCAACATGATCGCGCTCGAGCAGCCGATCCTGGACAACGACGAGCTGGCCAAGCTCGTGCACATCAACGACGACGGATCGCACCCCGAGCTGCGCTCGGTGGTCGTGCGCGGCCTGTACCCCGTCAAGAAGGGCGGCAAGGGCCTGCGCAAGGCGCTGGAGGCGATCAACACCCAGGTGTCGGCCGCCATCGACGGCGGCGCGCGGATCATCGTGCTGTCCGACCGCGAGTCCAACGAGAAGCTGGCGCCGATTCCGTCGCTGCTGCTGACCTCCTCGGTGCACCACCACCTGGTACGCGAGCGCACTCGCACCATGGTCGGCCTCGTCGTGGAGGCCGGTGACGCCCGCGAGGTGCACCACATGGCCACCCTGGTCGGCTTCGGCGCCGCCGCGATCAACCCCTACATGGCCTTCGAGACCATCGAGGACATGCTCGAGCGCGGCGCCCTCGAGCTGCCGGGCAGCACCGGCGACCTAGCCGCCGACTACCGCAAGGCGGTCGCGAACTACAACAAGGCCGCGGGCAAGGGCGTGCTGAAGGTGATGTCCAAGATGGGCATCTCCACGCTGGCCTCCTACAACGGCGCCCAGCTTTTCCAGGTGATCGGCCTGTCGCAGGATCTGGTGAACGAGTACTTCACCGGCCTGCGCTCGCACCTGGACGGCATCGGCCTGGACGAGATCGCCGAGGACGTCGCGCAGCGGCATCGGATCGCGTTCCTGGAGAACCGCAACGAGCGCGCCCACCGCGAGCTCGAGGTCGGCGGTGAGTACCAGTGGCGGCGTGAGGGCGAATACCACCTGTTCAACCCGGACACGGTGTTCAAGCTGCAGCACGCCACCCGGTCCGGCCAGTACTCGATCTTCAAGGAGTACACCAAGCTGGTCGACGACCAGTCCGAGCGGCTGGCGTCGCTGCGCGGTCTGTTCAAGTTCAAGCACAAGGCGCGCAGCCCGATCTCGATCGACGAGGTCGAGCCCGCCTCGGAGATCGTTAAGCGGTTCTCCACCGGCGCGATGAGCTACGGCTCCATCTCGGCCGAGGCGCACGAGACCCTGGCGATCGCGATGAACCGCCTCGGCGGCCGGTCGAACTCGGGTGAGGGCGGCGAGTCGCCGTCGCGCTTCGAGCCGGAGGAGAACGGCGACTGGCGGCGCAGCGCGATCAAGCAGGTGGCTTCCGGCCGTTTCGGCGTGACCGCGCACTACCTGACCAACTGCACCGACATCCAGATCAAGATGGCGCAGGGCGCGAAGCCCGGCGAGGGCGGCCAGCTTCCGGCGCACAAGGTGTACCCGTGGGTCGCCGAGGTGCGGCACTCGACGCCCGGCGTCGGCCTGATCTCGCCGCCCCCGCACCACGACATCTACTCGATCGAGGATCTGGCGCAGCTGATCCACGACCTGAAGAACGCCAACCCGCAGGCGCGCATCCACGTGAAGCTGGTCGCCGAGCCGGGCGTCGGCACCGTCGCGGCGGGCGTCTCCAAGGCGCACGCCGACGTCGTGCTGATCTCCGGTCACGACGGCGGCACCGGCGCGTCCCCGCTGACCTCGCTCAAGCACGCGGGCGGTCCCTGGGAGCTCGGCCTCGCCGAGACCCAGCAGACGCTACTGCTCAACGGGTTGCGCGACCGCATCGTCGTGCAGGTCGACGGCCAGATGAAGACCGGCCGCGACGTGATGATCGCCGCGCTGCTCGGCGCCGAGGAGTACGGCTTCGCCACCGCGCCGCTGGTGGTCTCGGGCTGCATCATGATGCGCGTCTGCCACCTGGACACCTGCCCGGTCGGCGTCGCGACGCAGAACCCGGTGCTGCGCGAGCGGTTCACCGGAAAGCCGGAGTTCGTCGAGAACTTCTTCCTGTTCATCGCCGAAGAGGTCAGGGAGCTGCTGGCGCAGCTGGGCTTCCGCACGCTGGACGAGGCCATCGGCCGGGTCGACCTGCTCGACACCTCGCGGGCCAAGCAGCACTGGAAGGCCAGCAAGCTGGATTTGTCGCCGATCCTCGACGACGTCGAGACGGCGTTCATGTACCAGGACCGCCGCTGCACCAAGTCCCAGGACCACGGTCTGGACAAGGCGCTGGACCAGCAGCTGATCGTGCAGAGCCGCGACGCGCTGGAGCGGGGTCAGGCGGTGAAGTTCGAGACCAAGATCACGAACGTCAACCGCACCGTCGGCACCATGCTCGGTCACGAGGTGACCAAGCTCTACGGCGGCGCGGGCCTGCCCGACGACACCATCGACATCACGTTCACCGGGTCGGCCGGCAACAGCTTCGGCGCCTTCGTGCCCGCGGGCATCACGCTGCGCGTGCAGGGTGACGCGAACGACTATGTCGGCAAGGGTCTTTCCGGCGGTCGCCTGGTGGTGCGCCCGTCGCTGAACGCGCCCGGCGAGTTCGTCTCGGAGCAGAACATCATCGCGGGCAACGTGATCCTGTTCGGCGCCACCAGCGGTCAGGTGTTCCTCCGCGGTGTGGTCGGCGAGCGGTTCGCCGTGCGCAACTCCGGCGCCACCGCGGTGGTCGAGGGCGTGGGCGACCACGGCTGCGAGTACATGACCGGTGGCCGGGTGGTCATCCTGGGCGAGACCGGACGCAACTTCGGCGCCGGTATGTCCGGCGGCGTGGCGTTCGTCTTCGACCCGAACGGCACCTTCGCGTCCAAGCTCAACCCCGAGCAGGCCGAGGCCGTCGAGCAGCTGGCCGGTGACGATTTCACCTGGCTGCACGACATCATCACCCAGCACCGTGACCAGACCGGTTCCGCGGTGGCCGAGCGCATCCTGAGCGATTGGTCCCAGCAGGTGAACCACTTCGTGAAGGTCATGCCGCGCGAATACAAGAAGGTTTTGCTCGCCATCTCCGAAGCTGAGAAGAGCGGCAAGGACGTGGACGAAGCGATTATGGAGGCCGCTCGTGGCTAAGGAAGTTCTAGAGATGACGTGGACGAAGCGCTGTGACTATTCGGGGGCCGCTCGTGGCTGACCCCCAGGGTTTTCTGAAGCACACCGCACGCGAACTGCCCAAGCGGCGCCCGGTGCCGCTGCGCCTGATGGACTGGAAAGAGGTCTACGAGGAGAAGTTCTCCCACGAGACCCTGCGTACCCAGGCCAGCCGGTGCATGGACTGCGGTATCCCGTTCTGCCACAACGGTTGCCCGCTGGGGAACCTGATCCCCGAGTGGAACGACCTGGTCTACAAGGACCGCTGGCGCGAAGGCATCGACCGGCTGCACGCGACCAACAACTTCCCGGAGTTCACCGGGCGGTTGTGCCCCGCGCCGTGCGAGGCGTCCTGCGTGCTCGGCATCAACCAGGATCCGGTCACGATCAAGCAGGTCGAGGTCGAGATCATCGAGAACGCCTTCGACGAGGGTTGGGTGACCCCGGTCTACCCGACCCGCCTCACCGGCAAGAAGGTCGCCGTCGTCGGCTCCGGTCCGGCCGGTCTGGCCGCCGCGCAGCAGCTGACGCGCGCCGGGCACACCGTGACCGTGTTCGAGCGGGCCGACCGCATCGGCGGTCTGCTGCGCTACGGCATCCCGGAATTCAAGATGGAGAAGCGCTTCATCGACCGCCGCATGGCGCAGATGGAGGCCGAGGGCACCATCTTCAAGACCGGCGTGAACGTGGGCGTCGACATCACGGCCGAGCAGCTGCGTGAGAAGTTCGACGCGATCGTGCTGGCCGGTGGCGCCACCCTGGCGCGCGACCTGCCGATCCCGGGCCGCGACCTGGACGGCATCCACCAGGCCATGGAGTTCCTGCCGTGGGCCAACCGGGTGCAGCACGGCGACGACGTCCTCGATGACGAGGGCCTGCCGCCCATCCACGCGAAGGGCAAGAAGGTCGTCATCATCGGCGGTGGCGACACCGGCGCCGACTGCCTCGGCACCTCGCACCGGCAGGGCGCGGCCAGCGTGCACCAGTTCGAGATCATGCCGCGCCCGCCGGAGGAGCGGGCCGCGTCGACCCCGTGGCCGACCTATCCGCTGATGTACCGGGTTTCCTCGGCGCACGAGGAGGGCGGCGAGCGGGTGTTCTCGGTCAACACCGAGCGCTTCGTGGGCGCGGACGGCAAGGTGACCGGCTTGGATGCCCATGAGGTCAAGATGGTCAACGGACGCTTCGAGAAGGTCGAGGGCACCGACTTCACGCTCGAAGCCGATCTGGTGCTGCTGGCGATGGGCTTCGTCGGTCCCGAGAAGCCCGGTCTGCTCACCGATCTCGGCGTCGGCTACGACCAGCGCGGCAACGTGCAACGCGACAAGAACTGGGCCACCAACGTTCCCGGCGTCTTCGTCGCCGGTGACATGGGCCGCGGTCAGTCGCTGATCGTCTGGGCCATCGCCGAAGGCCGCGCCGCGGCCGCGGGTGTGGACCGGTACCTGGAAGGCGAGACCGCCCTCCCGGCGCCGATCACCCCCACCATGGTGGCGCAGCGCTAGAACCCCTCTCTTACCGGAGCGGAAACAAAGGCGCCTGTGGACAACTCGTCCACAGGCGCCTTTTCGCGATCGAGGGGCTTTCGGCCCACGCCTCTCCTGTGCTCCTGCCCGAGCAGGCATCGGAAATCCGACACACTACGAGGTTCGAATGGCATTGCGGCGTTCGTGGCTTTATTGTGATCTCCGGCGTGCTGCTGATCTTGGGATGCGGTAATGGGTGCACGTCATACCGGTCGGGTGATCGTTGTTCACCCGGCGTGCACTGAAACGACATCCGGTGAGTTCAGCATTGACGCGGCAACTCGGCGGGAAGTTCGACGAGGGCGAGGTTTGGAGCGGTATGCAGTGGAAGAAGGTCGTCGCGGCTCTGGGCGCGTCCGCGACCGTGATGTCCGGCTTGGTTTTCGGCAGTGGGTCGGCGAGCGCCGCTCCTGGTTGCCCGAGCTTGTACGTGGTGGCGATCCCGGGTACCTGGGAGACCGGGCGGGACAAGACCCCGCAGCCCGGCATGCTCGCCGGCGTGACTCGGGGGCTGCCCGCTTCCGCGGAAGTCGACTACGTGACCTACGCCGCGACCGCCTTCCCCTGGGAAGGTGAGGTCTACGGCAACTCCAAGAAGGAGGCGGTCGACAACGCGCGCGGCCTGATCGCGAACATGGCGCAGCAGTGCGGCGCGACCAAGATCGCGCTGGTCGGCTACAGCCAGGGCGCGGACGCCGCCGGCGATCTGGCCGCCGAGATCGGCACCGGCCTCAGCGTCGTGCCTGCCGATCGCGTCGCCGGTGTCGGCCTGATCTCCGATCCGCGCCGGTCGCCCACCGACGTCCAGGTCGGCCCGGTGGCTCCGGGCGCGGGCGCGGGCGGTCCCCGGGTCGGCGGCTTCGGCTGGGTCAGCGATCGCACCCGCACCATCTGCGCGCTCGACGACCTCTACTGCGCGACCGCGACCGACGACTTCGTCACCCGGTTCGCCGGTTTCCTCGCCCAGGCGTCGGACGCCAACCCCGCCAACATGTGGCGCTACCAGATCGAGGCGGGCAACATCCTCGGCGACCTGATGTCCTCGGGCGGTGTCCCGGTCCTGCAAGCGCAGCTGACCGACTCGGCCACCCAGCAGCGGGCCAAGGACCTGGAGCGGTTCTACAAGTCGCAGTCCCACACCCTGTACGGCAGCTACCCCGTCGGCGGCGGTCAGACCGCCATCTCGTGGATGCACAACTGGATCGCGGGCATGGCCTGAGCCACCGCTGAAACACAAGGCCCACCTCCGAACTCGGAGGTGGGCCTTTTCGTTGGGGCGGAACGACTAGCTCGAGCCGGTCGGCGGCAGGACATGCTCGAACTTGTAGAAGTGCCGTGGGCCATCCGGCCCGGGGCCGCCGTCCGGCCCACAGTCGGGGCGGTCGTCCGGCCCACGACCCGGCCCGTCATGCCGTTCGTGACGTTCGAAATGACCGGGCCCGCCATCGATGTCGGCGCCCTGCCGCGGCGCGTCCACCAGCTGTACCTGGCCCTGGTCGGCGGGGGTTTCGGCGGACGCGGTCGACGCGAGGGCCGCGAGCGGGACGGCGATCAGCGCGCCGGCCACGGCGACCCGGGCCAGACGCCGCAGCGGCGTAGCGGTTTCGGAGAGCGACACGAAGTTCCTTTCTTTCGGATCGTGGGCCGCGTTCGGAGCGGCTCACGTGTCCTATTTCAGATCGTGTCACTGGCAAATCGATGCGACCGGCCTGGCACTCGGCTGTGAATGCTCAGCGCGGGCCGATATTGCGCGGCAAGAGATCCCAGACATGCCCGTTCTCGTTGATGGTGGCGGCCGTGCGGCGTCCCGTGCGGGAGAACAGGATCCTGGTGATCGAGCAGTAGTCGATGGGGAAGGTCAGCGGCCTTTCCAGCGCGAGGACCTCTTGCAGCAGCACGTTGATCACACCGCCGTGCGCGAACACGACCACGGTGTCCGCCGGAGCGGTGGCCGCGACGACATCGGAGACGGCGGCGTGCACCCTGGCCTTGAATGCCGCATCGTCGATCTGCACCGGAAGATGCCCGGCCTTGATCCGGTCATAGGCGTCGCGGAATTCGACCTTGGCATCCTCGATGGGGATGTAGGAAGGCAGATCGCGATCGTATTCGGCGAGTCCGTCGATGACGTCGACGCCGAGACCCAGCTTCGCGGCGGTCGGTGCCGCCGTTTCCCTGGCCCGGCGCTGCGGGCTGCTCACGACACGGGAGATCCGGTGATGACCGAGCGCCGCGGGCACCCGCTCGGCCTGCTCCACCCCGACCGGGGCCAACTCCGGATCGGCGGGCCCACTCGAACTCGACATCCGGACGGGCTGAGCATGGCGAACGAGAATCAACTGCACCCGCCCCACTCTGCCGCATGCCCATGACTCACTTCATCCGGCCTGTGGTCTCGATGACCGGCACATTCGGGGTGACATACTCGAAGCATGAATCTCGAGCCGTTTCCGCAGTGGCTGCGCCCGCCGCCGGGCGGATTTGTCGCCGAGGATCTCGACCGCCTGCCAGACCTTCCCCCGCACACCGAGTTGATCGACGGGAGTCTTGTCTTCGTGAGCCCGCAGGCGAAGTTCCACATGCTGGTGATTACACTGCTCGACTCCGTACTGCGCCGTCTGGCTCCGGACCACCTGCGGGTGCGGCGGGAAATGACCGTGACACTCGGCCGGGACCAGCGCCCGGAGCCGGACCTGATCGTCATCCAGGCCGAGCGCGACGGCGGTCCGGAACTGACCTCGTATAGGGCCGATGACGTCGTTCTCGCCGTGGAGGTCGTCTCTGCCGAATCGCGTACGCGCGATCGGGAGCGCAAACCGCAGCTGTACGCCCGCGCGGGAATCGCTCACTTCTGGCGAGTCGAGAACGCGGACGGCCGCCCGGTCGTCTACGTCTACGAACTGGATCCGGCCACGAAGACCTACGCGCTCACAGGGATTCACCACGATCGCCTGAAGCTGACCGTGCCGTTCGATATGGACATCGATCTGACCGAGATCGATCGACTCTGAGCCGGTCGGTAGACAGCGGGAAACGACGGCCCGGTTCGCTTCGCGCGAGCCGGGCCGTCGATGTCTGCCGCTAGGTGTTCTTCTTGCGCTTGGCCAGCAGGTAGATGCCGCCGATGATCAGCGCGACCACCAGCAGGCAGCAGATCGCGCCGATGATCAGGCCGCCCCCGCCCCTGCTCTTCTTCTTTTTGGCGGCCAACTCGAGCGCGGAGTTCCACGTGTCGGGGCTGGCCCACACGGTGTGGTCCAGCAAACTCGCGTTCGTCAGCAGGTCAAGGTACATATCGAGCCCCTTACGGTGTAGCGGCCTCCTCCCGGGGCCGAATCTCCAAGGGTAGCGGCCCGATTCGCTCGCGGAGACCCTTCCACGACGAAGCCCCGGTCAGCGAGGTTTCACCAAGGGGAACGGCAGTGTCTCGCGAATGCTGCGTCCGGTGATCAGCATGACGATCCGGTCCACGCCCATGCCGAGCCCGCCGGTCGGCGGCATGGCGTGCTCTAGCGCCAGCAAGAAGTCCTCATCCAGCTCCATCGCCTCCGGATCACCGTTGGCCGCGAGCAGCGACTGCTCGGTGAGCCTGCGGCGCTGCTCCACCGGATCGGTGAGTTCGCTGTAGGCGGTGCCGAGTTCGACGCCCCAGGCGACGAGGTCCCAGCGTTCGGTGACGCCGGCGATACTGCGGTGCTGTCTGGTCAACGGGGACACCGAAGTCGGGAAGTTGATGTAGAACGTCGGCTCCTCGGTACGGGATTCGACCAGGTGCTCGTACATCTCCAGCACCACCTGGCCCGCGTCCCAGCCGTGCTGATAGGGCACCCCCGCCTTCTCACACAGTTCGCGCAACTCCTCGACCCCGGTCTCGGGGGTGACCTCGGCCCCGATCGCCTCCGACACCGCGCCGTGCACCGTCCGCACCCGCCACTCGCCGGAGATGTCCACCTCCTCGAAGGTCCCGTTCCCATTGGGCCGTAATGCCACCATGGCGCCGTTGGCCGCGATCGCGGCGTTCTGGATCAGCCTTCGGCAGGTGTGCATCATGCGCTCGTAGTCGCTGTGCGCCTCGTAGGCCTCGAGAATGGTGAACTCGGGGTTGTGGCTGAAATCGACGCCCTCGTTGCGGAAGGTCCGCCCGATCTCGAACACCTTCTCCATACCGCCGACGCACAGCCGCTTCAGATACAGCTCGGGTGCGATCCGCAGGTACAGGTCGAGGTCGTAGGCATTGATGTGCGTGACGAACGGCGTGGCGTTCGCGCCGCCGTGCACCTGTTGCAGGATCGGCGTCTCCACTTCCAGGTAACCGAGGGAATCCAAGGAGTCCCGCAGCGAGCGCACCACCGCGCTCCGCTTGGCCAGCACCTCGCGGATCTCGGTGTTGATCGCCATGTCCACATAGCGCTGCCGCACCCTGGCCTCGGGATCGGCCAGCCCTTTCCACTTGTCCGGCAGGGGGTGCAGGCACTTGCCAAGCATGTGCCAGTCCGCCGCGAGCAGCGAGAGCTCACCGCGCCTGCTCGCCCCGATCTGTCCGCTCACCTCGATCAGATCGCCGAGATCGAAGAACTCGCCGAATTCGGCGCTGCGTGCGGTGCCGACCCGGTCGCGATCGATGACCAGCTGGATGTCGTCGGTCCAGTCCCGGACCACCGCGAAGATCACCCCACCGTAGTCGCGGATGCGCAGCAACCTCCCGCACACCCGGACCGTGGTGCCGCGCGGGGAGCGGCGCGCATCGGCGACGGTATGCGTCGGAGGGTAGGCCACCGGGTAGGGATCGATGCCGGATTCGGCCAGGCGCGCCAGCTTGTCCATGCGCACGCGGACCTGTTCGGGCCTGCGCGGAAGCTGCTCCGCACCGTCGACCTCGGCGGTGTCCGGCGGGCTGCCGTCCGCGTGCAGGCCCGTCACCGTGGCGGGCACCGCCGTGTGCTCGCCGGTGTGCGACGCGGTGTCGGGCTCCTTGCCGAACCGCGGCAAGAAGCCCTCGGCCAGCGCGCTGGCCACCGCGACGCGCGGAAGCTGCCTGCGCTCCTCGAACAGGAAGAACCGGGGCACCCAGTACGGCTGGTACTTCACATTCGAGCGATACAGCGCCTCGAGCTGCCACCAGCGGGAGAAGAACAGCAGCACGCCGCGCCACAAGCGCAGCACGGGACCGGCCCCGATCCGGCCGCCCTCCTCGAACACCGCGCGGAAGACCGCGAAATTCAGCGACACCTTGGTGATGCCGTACTGCTCGGAGTTCAGCGCGAGCTGCGAGATCATCAGCTCCATCACACCGTTGGGGCCACCGGGGTCGCGGCGCATCAGCTCCAGCGAGACACCGGTGCGTCCCCACGGAACCAGCGACAGCATGCCGAGCACCCGCTCCTGTGGGTTGACCGCCTCCACCAGCAAGCAGTCGCCGTCCAGCGAATCGCCCAATCGCCCCAGCGCCATGGAGAACCCCCGCTCGGTCTCGGTGTCGCGCCAGGCGTCGGCGCGGGCGATGATCCGGGCGAATTCCTCGGCGGGGATATCGCGGTGCCTGCGGATACGGACCGCCACGCCGTGCTTGCGCAGCCGGTTGGCGGCCTGCCGCACCGGCTTCATCTCGGGCCCGGCCAGTGAGAAGTTCCTGGTGTCCAGGATGGCTTCGTCGCCGAGGCGCAACGCGGAAAGACCCGCCCGGCGGTACGCCGTCGCACCGAGTTCGCTCGCGCCCATCACCGCCGGAGCCCACCCGAATTGATCGGCCTGGCGCAGCCAGGCATCGATCGCCTGCGGCCACGCCTCGCGGATGCCGATCGGATCCCCACTGGCCAGGCAGACACCCAGTTCCACCCGGTAGGTCACCGCCGCCTTGCCGCTGGGCGCGAACACCACCGCCTTGTCCCGGCGGGTGGCGAAGTAGCCGAGGGAATCCTCCACGTCCGAACGCTCCAGCAACCCGCGGATGGCCGATTCGTCGGTGCCGGTCATCGCGTTCGCCGCCCGCTGCGAGCGCAGCAGGATCACCACCGCGGCCAGCAGTGCGACGGCGCCGAACAGTCCGAGCAGGAAATTCACGAACGGCGGCGGATGCCCGTCGAAGTGCTCGTTGTCCGCCAGCACCGCCGCGGTCACGCGGTAGATCGCCCAGCCCGGTCGCTGCACGCCCCGCGGGAGACTACCCGGGAACAATTCCACCAGGCCCCAGCCGAGCAGAGCGCCGATCGCGAGGCCACCCGCCAGCACACCGAGCGCCTTCCACCCTGCGCCGCGGCGCACCTTGGTGTAGAACTCCGGCCATGCCGCGATGAGCACGCCGATCACGGCGAGATGCAGCACCATCGCCACCAGCGCGTGGATACTGCCCCGGTCGGCGAAGGTGACGCCGTTGACGATCGTGTAGATCGCGAGGTAACCGGTCAGCAACCACCAGGCGATACGTTTGCGGCTGGCTATCGCGCCCGCCGTCAGACCGACCACAAGCGCCCACATCAGGTTCGTGTCCGGCGCGTCGAAGTAATAGGTATCGATATAGCGGCGCGGCACCTGGGTCAGGAAACGCAGACCCGGCGAGAGGCTCCAAAGGAAGCACAGCGCCGCGAATACACCGAGCGTCAACCCCGCGATATGCGGCACTTCCGAAAGTCGTCCGTGACCCCGGTGGGGAACCGGCGGAGTCGGTTTATCCGCGCGTGGTGCGGTGTCGAGGTGTTGCTGGGCTTGCGTGGAGGTCACGGAACCAGTGTGTACGTGAGTGTGTCGGATTTGCCAAGCCTGCGGCGCGCGTGTTTGTGCGGTGTTTGCGCGGGCGGACTTCTTCGCGGTGTGTTCGTTGCCGGGCAGAGCCGAACGCCGACTTTCCCGATTCCGCGCTGACCTGGGCGGAGTGGCCGATCAAATCGGCGTGAATTCGATGCATACGGTTCGTCGGTGGGATTTCCGCGCGGTGCGGATGGCCGGGCTCGAGTTGCCCAGAGATCGCTGAGAGGACGGGGCGGTGTTCGGCGAGTTCGGATGGGGGAGTAAGTATTTACTTCATGTCGGAACCAGTCGAAGTGCCGATCGATGACGACGTTATTCGGCTCGGCCAGTTTCTGAAGCTGGCCAACCTGATCGAATCCGGTTCGGAGGCGAAGACGGTGATCGCCGCCGGATTGGTGCGGGTGAACGACGAGGTGGAACTGCGGCGCGGGCGGCAACTGCACATCGGCGATGTGGTCGCGATTGCCGGTCACAAGGCGGTCGTGTCCGCCTGATCGCGGGCTCGGGGCGGCGGCCGGAGCGATCCGGCGCGCCGCCGAGCCGCTCAGTCCTCGGCGCGCACGACGATCCCGTCGTGGTCGCTGTAGAGCACCTCTCCGGGCACGAAGGTGACCCCACCGAACTCGACCGGCACATCGCGCTCGCCGCTACCGGACTGCGTGCTCTTGCGCGGGTTGGTGCCCAGCGCCTTGATGCCGATGTCCAGGGTGCGCAGGATGGCGGAGTCGCGGACCGCGCCGTTGACGATGACGCCCGCCCAGCCGTTCTCGACGCCGCGCCCGGCGATGATGTCGCCGACCAGCGCCGTGTGCACGCTCGCGCCGCCGTCGACCACCAGCACCTTGCCCTCGCCCGGCTCGCCGAGCGTCTGCTTCACCAGCAGATTGTCCTGGAAGCACCGGATGGTGGTGATGCGTCCGGAGAACGACGCACGCCCGCCGAACTGGATGAACTGCGTGTCGCAGCTGCGGATCTCCGGGCCGATCTCGTCGGCCAGGTCGGCGGTGGCGATTACATTCTGCGATTCGGTCACGGTGTCTATTTTTCCAGCGCCTGTGGCGCTGGGTGTTCGCGACCCCTTCATGGCTCGCATCCGAGCTGGGCCGCGAACGGCGCATGCTCGGTCTGGCTTCGCTCGAAACCGGGCGTTGAGCCGGTTGGGTGGTGTGAGGCGGAGATCGCACTACCCGGGGCTCGGCTGTCCCGGGTGCTTGCTGCGTCATCACGAGCGCTGCAACGAGCTGGGTGGGCGGCCCAGGTGGACGTGCCTCGCCCTCGCGCGTGGTTGCTCGGTGCGCGGTGTGGGAGGTGGGCGGAGCTATCGGTGGCCGTAGCGCAATTCGTACAGGTCGCGATCGTGGTCGGTGTACTTGCCGTGGTCGACGAGGTCGGGGCTGAGGCCGTGCTGGATCAAGCGGAAGCGGCGCCAGACGTAGCTGAGCGCGACCGTGAAGACGACCAGGGGGACGATCATCATCACGATCAAGCCGACCTTCAGGGGCAACGGTCCGGGGAACAGCAGCACCAATGCGAAGAACGGGATGATCGGCCCGAGGAAACGGACGAGATAGCGCTCCATGGCCCCGTGGCCGACGAGGTCGTGGGTGACCCACTCGTGTAGCTCCTCGGGGAGTTCGCGGCCGAGATCGTAGGCGATCCGCTGCCGAAACGTGGGGGTTCTCATGTCTCTAGGCTATTCCTGTGGCATAAGTCACCGCTAGGTATCCTGCGGCTCAGGCGCGTCCGTGCCTGCGCTCGTAATCAAGGCGTTCGCGCTCGCCGCGGCGGCGGGCGTCGGCGTCCGCGAGCGCGGGGTCGAGACCGTGCTTGATCAGCCGATGACGCCGGTAGACGTAGAGCAACGCCACCGTGAAGTAGACCAGCGGGATGTACAGCAGTGCCATCATCGCCAAACCCATCCACAACGGGCCGGGCAGCAGCAGAAACAGCATGAGCACCGGGAGCACGGGTACCAGGAACCGCAGCAGATAACGTCGCGTGGCGCCGGGACCGACCAGATCCTCCCGCACCCATTCGGACATCGATTCCGGCAGCGTGCGGCCGAAGACGTAGCCGATCCGCTGTCCGAACGAGGGTGTAGCGCTCACACCTACAGCATCCCCACCCCGCCACCATCGGCGCAACCGATCCCATCGCGCCGCGAGCGACATGCCATCCCGAGGCGCTCGGCCGGCGCCATAGGTCTCGACCGACCGCGACCATCGGGTCTGGAGGCGACCCTCCGGACGAACACGGTGATGCGCCGCAGGCGCGGCGAATCGAACAACGGATCAGACCGAGTCCGCGTGGAACGCGGCGATCCCGGTGACCAAGTTGTGGGTCGTGTGCTGCACGGCGATCTTGACGAACGGTTCGATGGTCTTACCGAGGGCGCGGCCCGCCAGGCCGCCGGGCACCCAGTAGTCCACGATCGCGTCGACGGTGCACAAACCCTCGCCCTTGTCGTGGAACAGGAATGTGGACGAGACGTCGAAACCCTTGATGGACTCGACGCCGATCGCGAAGTCCCTCTCCCAGCGGACCACTCGGATCCGCGACTTCAGCGAGGCGGGCCCCAGCTTCATGTGCCCGTCGAACGTGGCGCCGACACCTTCGGTCTGCTCACCGGCCGGGGTGAAGGACTGGATGCCGTGCAGGAATCGCGACAGGTTCCGATAATCGTTCACGTAGGCGAACGCGGACTCCGCCGAGGCCATGCAATCCTCGACGATCTTCACTTCGGTCATGCGCAGACCCTAACCGGGCTCCGGCGATACGGCTCAGGCTGTCACCGCCAGGGTCGCGGCGAGCCCGAAGGCGAGCGCCATCACGACTACCTCGGCTACCGCACGGCGCAGCGAGTCCTTCGCGTCCATCCGGTGATCCGCCGCCTTCGGCACCCAACTGCGCCGCCACCACCAGCCGAGGGCGAGCAACCCGAGCAGCACCACGGTCTTGGCGAGCAGGATCCTGCCGTAACCGGTGCTGACGAACGGGGTTATCCCGCCGACCCGGATCAGTCCGTTGAGCAGTCCCGTCACCGCCACGACCGCCACCAGGGGCAGCGCCACCGCCGAATACTTCGGCAGCACGACCGCCCACTCACCGCGGGTGCGCACGACCAGCGCCAGCGCGATCAGCAACCCGAACCAGGCGCCCGCCGCCAGGGCGTGCACCGCCGCGAGCACGGAGCCGAACGTCTGCTGCGACATGTGCCCCGTGATCGGCCGCAATGCCAGCGCGACCGCCGCGAACACCAGGACGAGGTCGGCGGAGGCGGACCCGGGCCGCCGGAAGGCCAGCGCCGAGCCACCGGACACCGTCGCGACGCCGACCAGAATCGCGATTCCGACCTGCCCACCGCTGACGTCGACGAGATAGGTGCCGAACTCCCCGGCGCCGAGTTCGCGCACGGGAACGCCGACCACGTCGGCGGCCTCGAAGACCAGCACGGCGAACTCGGCTACCGCCCAGATCCCGGCGAGCACCGCCAGTAGCCGCCAGGGCGTCCGCAAGCGCGGCGCGACCCTGGGCAGCGCGGCCAAGCCGAGCGCGGTCGCCCCGACGCCATCGGCCACCACCCGGACCACGGCCTCCCCTGGCAACGGGACCGGCCGGATCAGAATCCAGGCCAGCGCGACGCCCAGCAGCCCGGCGGGGATGGTCAGCAGCAGTACGGGCCAGGGCATTCGGCCGGGAGCGCGCCGAGCGCCACCCCGGCCGCCGATCTTGACGTCGTTCACCGCTTGGAGTCGCGGTTCCTGCCGCCGAACAACGCGAACGCGAGCCCGCCGCCGAACAATACGACCGCGCCGGCGACGAACACCCACAGCGGAATACCGTCCGAGCCGTCCGAGCCGTCCTTGGCTTTCGCATGGGGTTTCGGTCCCGGCGTGCCGTTGCCCGGCTTGCCGAGCGTGAAGTGCCGCTTGCCGCTGACCGGGTGCCCGTCGGCCGAGGTCACCCGGTAGGCGATGGTGTACTCGCCGACCGGCCCCAGCTCGCCCAGGGCCACGCTGACCGTGTTGCCGTCGACCACCGGCTCACTCTTCGACCACAGATTGCCGTCCGGCCCCACGACGGTGAGCGACGGGAAGCTGGGCTGCAGTTCCTCGTTGAACGTGACGCTCGCGCGCTCCGGACCGGCGTCGACGGTCGCGTTGTCCTCCGGGACGCTTCCCGTCGCCGCGGAGTGCGCGGCGGCGACTCCCGTTGCGGCGATACCGAATCCGAGCAGGAACAGGCCCGCCACCACGGCGGCGAGGAGGCGGCGGGTCATGCGCGCCGCCCGCGGATCACGTTGCCGAGGCCGAGCGCGACACCGAGCAGGCCGAGCGCGAGACCGATCCCGCCGAGCCAGCGGGCCGTCTCGTCGTCGTGGTCGTCATCTTCCGCTTCGGCTTCGCTGCTCACCTTGTGCCCGTCCGCCGCGTTCGCTTTGCCCGCGGTCAGGGTCAGCGAGGGGGCCGGGTGCTCGGGTTCGTCGCCGTCCTTGCCGACCGGCTGATCCCAGCTGAGCACCTTGCCGTCGGAATAGGTCTGCTTGGCGGGGAAGCTGACCGAATCCAGCGCGGGCAGCGGGCCGACGGAGACCGCGAAACGCTGGAACTGACCGGGCGGAATGCCCGGCGCGCCCGGGTCGGCGGTCCAGGTGATCGCGGTGACCTCCTTCTTGTCGTTGCGTTCGACCTTGGCCGACCATCCGGGAATCGATTCGGTCCGAGCCGATTTCAGGTTGGGCAGAGTGATGGTGAGCGCCGTGGTGCTCGCGGTGTCGGATTCGGTGGGCACCCGGAAGGTGGCGACGGTGTATCCGCCTTGGGTCGCGCCCGGAGCGTCCACCGTGACGTGGGCCGCGGCGGTGCCGCCTGCGAGCAGGACGAGTGCCGTTGTGGTGACCGTCGTTGCGACGGCGCGCGGAATCGAGCTGTGCATGCTGAAGCCTCTTGTGCGAAGGGAAGGGTGGCGGGATCAGACCGACACCGGCGGCGCGCGGGGGCCGAGCGCACCGAGCGGAGCACAGCGATGGGGCAGGAGATCGGGATCCGGCCAGGGCGGTGAACCGGCGATCCGCGCGGGGCGCGGCGGAGCGGATAACGCCCGCAGGACGCTGGAGACGGCGGCGTAGAGCCGCTCGGTGAGCACGATCAATGCCGCGCAGCCGACCGTCGCGGCGATGTGCGCGAGCAGCATCCATCCGGTCGGCAGCGGGGAAGCCGTTGCGGTCGAGCCGGTCCCCGCGTGGTCGTGGCCGAGCAGAACCGACAGTGCGGCGTGACTCAGCAGCTGGCCGGCGCCGAGCAGCCCGGCCGGGACGGACGGGCGCGGGCACGCCCGAACGGCTCCCGCGGCCGCGCCGGCCAGGGCGGCGATCAGCAACAGCAACGTCAACTCGGTGGAGCCCGGCGCCCCGCCACCCGCTGCTCCGTGCGCCGCCACGGCGAGTACGCCGACCAACACGCCGACCAGGCCACCTCGCAGGTGGCCGGTGATCGGGTGCGGGGCCATCGAGGGAGGGAAGGTCAGCGCACGCCGAGCCGGGCCAGGATGTCGGACTCGATCCCGGACAGCTCGTGCGAGATCGACGCGTGCACCGAACGGCGGCGGTTGGCGGGCATCTGGTCGGCGGTGTGCACGGCGGCCGTCAGGCTGCCGAGGCGGTCCTTGGTGGCGGCGACGAACTTCTGCGTCTCGCCTTTGTCCTTGCCGTTCTGCGCGCCGACCTTCAGCAGCGCCGCTTCGGCATTCGTGATGCGCGCCTGCAGCTTGGCGCCGTGTCCGGTGAAGTCGCCGAGCTGGTCGACGCCCACGCCGAGTTGCTGGGCGCGGCGGGTGTCGAGCTGTCCGCGCAGGAAGGTCGCGCCGCGGTAGGCGAGCGGAGCGAGCACCGGGATGAGCACACGCGCCACGCCGAGGTACTTCTTCACCTGGCCGGCGCTGAACGGATCGCGCTCGGCCTTGGCGGCCGCCTTCAGCGCGGCTTTCTCCTCCGCCTGGAACGCCGCGATCTGCGCCTTGGCGACCTTGCGCTGGGTGCGCGCCTCGGCGCGGCGCGCTTTGCGGTCGTTCTTCGCGGCGAGCCTGGCCTCGATCGCGGCCTTGTGCTTGAGGGCTTTCGCCTCGGCCCTGCGGCTCGGCCGCCGCTTGCGCTTCGTGAACAACCCCATCGAAGGCCCTCCGTCATGCTGGTTCGCCATGGCAGTACGGCGCCGGGGAAGCCCGTCCGCCCATGTCACACGGTTTGCCGCCACCCTATCGGGTCCGCGGTGTCAGCTACGAGGGTAGTGCGGCCCAGGCGCTGGAATTCAACACTGTCGGGGGTAGGGACCATACTGCTTAGCGTGGATTCGGACATCGGTGACCAAGACGGTCTCAAGCGCGACGGAACGGCCGTGGATCGGGCCACCGGCGCGCCGACCGCCTTCATCGATGCCAGGGCGCTGATCGGCTGCCGCCATCGCCTGCGTCTGGACGCTACGCACCCCGACGCACTGATGGGCATCGCCGAGGACGCGGGCGTACGCCAGCGCCGGGATGCCGCCGTCGCCCACCGCTCCCGGGTGCGCGACGCGCTGGTCGGCGCGGACCCCGATGCCTGGGTGGTGATCGATCCCGGACTGCGCGCCGCCGAGCGCGCCGAAGCGACGATGCGCGCGTGCGAGATCGGCGCACAGCACATCTGGGGCGGCCTGCTGCCACAGGAGCCGGACACCGGCAGGCGCGGAGGTTCGGAGATCCTGCTGCGCGACGCCGATCGCGGCGGGTACATCCCGATCATCGTGGTGAACCACAAGGTGACCGATCCGCGTCAACCCGAGCGGGCCGACTTCCACCCCATCACCTCGGACCCCTATCGCTGGAATCCGCAGCCGGATCCGCACCGCAAGCTCCGACAGCAGCCGCGCGACCAGCAGCGGCTCGCCCATCTGCACCGGATGCTGCAACGGCACGGCCTGGCCAGCCCCGCGCTGGTCGGCGGCGTGATCGGCTTCGACTTCGATCGCATCCTGGTCCACGATCTGGCTCCGTTGCTGGCCGATTACGACCGCCGCTACGCCGACCGGATCGCGGTGGTGCGCGGCGAGCTGCCCACCATTCCCTCCAAAGTGCCCGAGTGCAGGCAGTGCCCGTGGTGGACGCGCGGGGTCGAGGGACCGAGCTGCGAGGGCTGGCTGATCGAACATCGCGACGTCAGCCTGGTGGCGCCCGGCTCCCGCGCCGAGGTACTGCGCAGGCACGACATCGAGACCATCGACGAACTCGCCGCCTGGGTGGGCGAGGAACCCGAGGACTGGCAGCACGGCCCGTTCGACGAGGCCGTGGTGACGGCACGGGCGTGGATCGCGGGCGCGCCGCTGGTGCGGCGGGTCGAGCAGGTTCGGGTGCGACGAGCGGACGTCGAGGTCGACGTCGACCTGGAGAGTTTCCAGGAATACGGCGCGTACCTGTGGGGAACGCTGCTGAACGGCGTGTACCGCCCGTTCGTCACCTGGGATCCGTTGCCCACCGAGGACGAGGGCCGCTCCTTCGGCGAGTTCTGGACCTGGCTGATGACGGTGCGCGCGGAGGCGGCGGCCACGGGCAGAACGTTTGCCGCGTATTGCTATTCGCGGACGGCGGAGGACAAGTGGCTGTACGAATCGGCGCGCCGGTTCGCGGGCCGCCCGGGCGTGCCGACGGTGGAGCAGGTACGCGCGTTCGTGGACGGACCGCAATGGGTGGACATGTTCCAAGCTGTGTCGGACCAGTTCATCTGCCCGAACGGCAAGGGACTGAAGAAGATCGCGCCGGTCGCGGGGTTCTCGTGGCGCGATCCGGAGGCGAGCGGCGAGGCGTCGATGAGCTGGTATCGGCTCGCGGTCGGTTACGACGACGGCGCGCCCGACCAGACCCAGCGCACCCGTTTGCTGGAGTACAACGAGGACGACGTGCGCGCCACCCAGGTGCTGCGCGAATGGATGACCACGCGTGCCGACGAAGAGGTTCCCGGTCTCGCCGACTTCCGGCCGGTTACCGATCCGCGATCGCACGGCGCCGTCCCGGATTACGCCGCGGTGCCACCTTCGGCCACGTAGTCCGAGCGCGGCTGTACCATCGCCGACGTGACAGAGCACGTCGAACAACTCGAGTTCCAGGCAGAGACACATCAGCTGCTAGAGCTGATGATCCATTCCGTCTACTCCAACAAGGACACCTTCCTGCGGGAGCTGATCTCGAATTCCTCCGACGCGCTGGACAAGCTGCGCCTGGAGTCCTTCCGGGACAAGGATCTGCACGTCGACACCTCGGACCTGCATATCGAGCTGGGGGTCGACAAGGACAACCGGATCCTGACCGTACGGGACAACGGCATCGGCATGTCGCGCGCCGAGGTCGTCGACCTGATCGGCACCCTCGCCAAGTCCGGTACCGCTGAGCTGCGCAAGAAGCTGAACGAGGCGAAGTCCGAGGCCGCGGCCGAGGAATTGATCGGCCAGTTCGGCATCGGTTTCTACTCGACGTTCATGGTGGCCGACAAGGTCACCCTGACCACCCGCCGCGCGGGCGAGACCACCGGAACCCGGTGGGAGTCGAGCGCGGGCAGCTCCACCTACACGATCGAGGAACTGGACGAGGCCCCGCAGGGCACGTCGGTCGCGCTTCACCTCAAGCCGGTGGACGAGGAGGATCACCTCTTCGACTACACCCTGGAGTGGAAGCTGCGCGAGATCGTCAAGAAGTACTCCGACTTCATCGCGTGGCCGATCCGCATGCAGGTGGAGCGGACCGTCACCGAGGGCGAGGGTGAGGACGCCAAGGAGACGACCATCCTCGAGGATCAGACGCTCAACTCGATGAAGGCGCTGTGGACGCGCCCCAAGAGCGAGGTCTCCGACGAGGAGTACAAGGAGTTCTACAAGCACGTCAGCCACGGCTGGGACGATCCGCTGGAGATCATCCCGTTGAAGGCCGAGGGCACGTTCGAGTACCAGGCGCTGCTGTTCATCCCCTCGCACGCGCCGTTCGACCTGTTCACCCGCGAGCACAAGCGCGGTGTGCAGCTCTACGTCAAGCGGGTGTTCATCATGGACAACTGCGAAGAGCTGATGCCGGAGTACCTGCGCTTCGTCAAGGGTGTGGTGGACGCGCAGGACCTGTCGCTCAACGTCTCACGCGAGATCCTGCAGCAGGACCGCCAGATCCAGATGATCCGCAAGCGCTTGGTGCGGAAGGTGCTGTCCACGGTCAAGGATCTGCAGGGCGCCGAGGACCAGACCAGCTACCAGACGTTCTGGAAGGAATTCGGCCGCGTCCTGAAGGAGGGCCTGCTCTCGGACTTCGACAACCGCGAGACCATCCTGCAGGTCTCCTCGTTCGCCTCGACGAACTCCGAGACCGAGCTGACCACGCTGGCCCAGTACGTGGAGCGGATGCCCGAGGGGCAGGACACGATCTACTACATGACCGGCGAGACCCGCCACCAGGTCGAGAGCTCCCCGCATCTGGAGGCGTTCAAGGCCAAGGGCCGCGAGGTGCTGATCCTGACCGACCCGGTCGACGAGATGTGGGTCGGCTCGGTGCCGGAGTTCGACGGCAAGGCGTTCCAGTCCATCGCCAAGGGCGAGGTCGATCTGGAGACCGAGGAGGAGAAGAAGGCCTCCGAGGCGCTGCGTGAGCAGCAGGACAAGGACTTCGCGGAGGTGCTGACGTGGCTTGGCAAGGCGCTGGAGCAGAACGTCAAGGAGGTGCGCCTGACCAACCGGCTCACCACCTCCCCGGCCTGCCTGGTCGGTGACGTGTTCGACTTCACGCCGATGCTGGAGCGGATGTACCGCGCCTCGGGGCAGGCGCTGCCGGAGAGCAAACGGATTCTGGAGCTGAACCCGGCCCACCCGCTGGTCACGGGCCTGCGCGACGCGTACGCCGCCAAAAAGGAGGAGGCCGACGCGGGCACGGCGACCGAGTTGTCGGAAACCGCCGAACTGCTGTTCGGCACGGCGGTGCTCGCCGAGGGTGGTGAGCTGAAGGATCCGGCGCACTTCGCCCACATCCTTACCGATCGGCTGACCCGCACGCTGTGAACCCGCCCGCGACCGGAGGACCACGTCGAGGTTCTCCGGTCGCGGCCGGTGCGGTCGGCGACGTTTCGGCCATTTCTCGGTTACGGTGACCGTCGAGGTGGCATATTCGCAGGACTGGGGAGTATGCCCCCGGGTGGCGCGGTTAGATGTGGATGCCTGAAAGGATCGTCACAACATGTCCGCAAACCCGCTTGCCGTCGCCGAGCCATGGGATCTCGTCGCCGACGGGTACGCCGAGTTCGCGCCCACCATCATGCGACCGTTCTCGGCGCGGGCGCTCGAGTTCGCCTCGTTGTCACCGGTGTCGCGGATCGTGGATGTCGCTGCCGGGCCGGGCACGCTCAGTCTGCTGGCCGCGGGCCAGGTCGCGCAGGTCGAGGCGATCGATTTCGCGGAGTCGATGATCGCCCGGTTGGCGAAGGACGCCGCTGCCGCCGGGCTGACGAACATCCGTGCGCGGGTGGGCGACGGGCAGAATCTGCCGTACGAGTCCGACCGGTTCGATGCCGGGTTCTCCATGTTCGGCCTGATGTTCTTCCCGGACCGCGCTCGTGGCTTCGCCGAACTGTTCCGGGTGCTGCGGCCGGGCGGCACCGCAGTGGTGTCGAGCTGGGCGCCGATCGCCGACTCACCGCTGATGCGGATGATGTTCGGCGCCCTGACCGCGGCCGACCCGAACATCCAGGAGCCGCAACCGAACTTCTTGAGCCTGGAGAATCCGGAGGTCTTCGAATCCGAGATGCGCGGCGCGGGTTTCGAGGCGGTGTCCATTCAGCGGCATTCGATCGCGCTCACGTTCGGCAGCCCCGAAGAGATGTGGGAGGCCATGGTGCGCAGTAGCGCCCCGTTGGAGCTCATGCGCCACAGTGTGAGCGCGGAGGTCTGGGGTCGGCGCGCCGCCGTCATGAAAGCGTTTCTCGCCGAGAAGTACCGGCCGAACTACCCGTTGTCCACCACGGCCTATCTCGGCATCGGGCACAAACCGCAGGCGTGAAAGACGGCAGCGCGCGGCCCTTCCAGGAGGGGCCGCGCGCTGCCGGAGTAGCGCAGCGGGATTACCGCGGCGCCATGCGCAGCGCGCCGTCCATGCGGATGGTCTCGCCGTTGAGGTAGTCGTGCTCGACGATGTACTGCGACAGCTGCGCGTACTCGTCCGGACGGCCCAGGCGGGACGGGAAGGGCACCCCTGCCTCGAGGCCCTTGCGGTATTCCTCGGTGACGCCGGCCAGCATCGGGGTGTCGATGATGCCGGGGGCGATGGTGTTCACCCGGATACCGAACTGGGCCAGGTCACGCGCGGCCGGAACGGTCATGCCGTGCACACCGCCCTTGGAGGCCGAGTAGGCGATCTGACCGATCTGGCCCTCGAACGCCGCGACGGAGGCGGTGTTGATGACGACGCCGCGCTGGCCGTACTCGTCCACGGCATCGGTCTTGGCGATCGCGTCGGCGGCCAGTCGCATGACGTTGAAGGTGCCGAGCAGGTTCACCGTGATGACCGTGCGGAACAGCTCCAGGTCGTGCGGGCCGTTCTTGGACAGGATGCGGCCCGCCCAGCCGACGCCGGCGCAGTTGACCACGATGCGCAGCGGCGCGCCGGACTCGACGACCTGCGCGACGGCCGCGGCGACCTCGTCGTTGCTGGTGACATCGGCGGGAATGAGGGTGACCCCGGCGGGCACGTTGTCGCCCGCGCGCTCGATCGACTGCGGTACATCGAGCCCGAAGACGGTGGCGCCCAGTTCGGCGAAACGCTTGGCGGTGGCGGCGCCGAGGCCCGATGCGCCTCCGGTGACAATGGCGGCGGAACCCGAAATCTCCACGATGGTCCTCTCGTTCGTGACAGCCAGTTGGCCTTTCGTCAATTGCACCCTAACCGGTGCGCGGCGCGCGGCCCTGCACGGCTCCCGCGACTCGTTCCCGGCGCGCACCCTCTTCGACCGGTCTGCGGACCCGACCGCGCAGAATGAAGCAGCCCAGTTCAGCTCCACCGAACACCGGAGTCACCGTATGACCGAATCGGCCCTCAGCGCACGTCTGCCCCGCGGCAGGCACGGCCTGCCGCGAGAGCAGGTGATCGCCTCGCAGCGCGAGCGGATCCTCGTCGCGACGGCGGAGGCCATGGCCGAGAACGGATATATCGGAACGTCCGTCGCGGCGATCCTGAAACGGGCGGGCGTGTCGCGGGAGACCTTCTACGAGCAGTTCCGGTCCAAAGAGGACTGCTTCGAGGCAGCCTACGAGCGTGCGGTGCAGCTGTTGCTCGACCGGATCGCCGCGGCCACCGGGACGGAAGACGACGCGGACGCCATCACCCGCATGGACCGGATCCTTCGCGCCTATCTCCAGTATCTGGTCGACGACCCGGCCAGCGCGCGGCTGTTCCTGGTCGAGGTGTTCGCCGTGGGGTCGGCGGCCATCGCGCGCCGCGCCCGGTTGCTGGAGCGGTTCGTCGAGTTGATCGCCGACGTGCTCGACGCTCGGACCGAGCCGCAGCGCTTCGCATGTCAGGCCGTGGCCGCGGCTATCGGTTCGATGGTCACCGCTCGGATCGCGGCAGGGGATGTGGACGGTCTGCCCGCGCTGCGGGAACCGCTGCTGGATCTGCTGCGCCGGGGTGGCGGACTGTATGGAGCCGCGCTGGACTCGTGCGGCGAGCCATTCGCGTGAGCAGCACCGCACCGGCCAGCGCCGGAGCCAGGGCCGCGAGTCCGGCGACGGCGGCGCCGCCGAGGGCCGGTGCGGCCGCGCCGAGCAGGGTCGCCGAGCCGAAGAAGAGGAAAAGCAGGCCCGAGCCGATGCCGATGGCATGCTCCGGCAGATGCTTGCCGACCAGGATGCCCACCGCGATGGCGAGCGCGTCGGCGGCGACCATGCCGATGGTCGAGCCGAGCCAGACGCCCACCCAGTCGTAGTCGGTGGCCAGCGCGGCGGTCGCGAACATGGTGCGATCGCCCAGTTCGGCGAGCAGGAACGCGGACAGCACCACCAAGAACGGCGCCCCGGCGGCCTTCGGCGTCTTCGGTTCCGGATCCTCATCGCCGGGGCCGAAGTGCTCACGCAGGGTCCACAGGCCGACGGCCAGGAAGGTGACGGCGGCGACCAGCGCGATCGCTCTGGTGGGCAGGGCCGCGCCGAGGAAGTGACCGACGCCGACCGAGATCAGGTGGACCGCGGCGGAAGCCGTCGCGATACCGCCCAGCACCACCCACCAGCGATAGCGCAGCGCGAACGTCAGCGCCATCAGCTGGGACTTGTCACCCACTTCGGCGAGAAAGACGATGCCGACACTCAGCAAGACGGTGGCGATCATGTGTGGCGGTTCTCCCAGGTCTCCGGCCTGCCGGTCGGAGATGTGGGGCTCCGGCCGACAACGAAATGGTTGTCCAGGCCGAAGGTCTCGCCCACCGGACGAATGCCGGTTCACACAGCCGGACCCGGGCCCTGGTGGACCGAGGGTCAGTATGTCGACTGTGCGATTGGGGGCTACTCCCCTTCGCTGTAGCCGACTCTACCCGCCGGAATCGGCTCCTGCCAACCCGCTGTAATCGAAATCGCCATGCGCACAATAAGTTTGGCGATCCAAGCGGCGAATTTCGGTTACCCCTCACGCGGCCAGCAGCATAGCCAGAACCGCGGTGTCGGGATCGCTGATCGGGTCCAGTCCGACCCGGCTGACCAGCGAGGTGATCGTTCCGTCCGACTCCGCTTCCACCCACGCGGCACGGTGTTCCAGCCCCAGATGGGGCACGCCGGGCAGCAGCACGCAGCCGGACGCCGCGCCGGCGCATTCGGGCAGCGAGGGGCGGGTTTCGGAAGGAGGATGCAACATCAGCAGCGCCGGTGGCACATGCTCGGCGAAATGGCCCGGCTCGACGGCTTCCTCGCCCAACACCGGCCCTTCGGCCAGCACCAGGCCGACCGTGCCGGGCGCGGGATCGTCGGGCAGGTCCTCCCGGACGCCGAAGACGGTCGAGGTCGTCAGCAACCCGGGTAGCGAAGCTACGCGCACGGCCAGGACCAGCACCTGAGCCCACTCCTTGGTGGTGTCCGGCCAGCGGCCGGAGATCAAGAAGCCACGCAGCGACCCGCGCGAATGGAACGGCGTGATGCCGATCGGTTCGTTCGTGCGCATTTCTGCCTCCCGTTGTCGAACCCGGGGGCGACCTTGCCCGTCCCTTTTTGTGTGGATCCCGAATATGAACCACGAGTCACCTGGCACACAAGTACCAAAGAGTGCCAATCGGACAGTCGGACGAAGATCGGCGGGCAATCGGGCTGCGCATGCGGCGGATCCGGCCCCACCTCGCAGGGGTCGAATTCCCGGTCACCGGGCGGGGTCCTCGGCAAAGTGCCCGCGTCACCGGGAAACAGAACGGGCCCGCGAACCCGGCCGCGCATGGCGGACGGATTCGCGGACCCGGTTCCGATGCTCGGGCTCAGCCGAAGATGAGGCCCTTGGCCTGCGAAGTGGCCTTGGCGAAGCGCTCTTGCACGTCGGCCCAGTTGACGACGTTCCAGAAGGCGGTCACGTAGTCGGCCTTGACGTTCTTGTACTGCAGGTAGAAGGCGTGCTCCCACATGTCGACCTGCAGCAGCGGGATGATGCCCAGCGGTACGTTGGCCTGCTGGTCGTAGAGCTGGAAGGTCAGCAGCTTCTGGCCGAGAGTGTCGAAGCCGAGCACCGCCCAGCCCGAGCCCTGCAGACCGTTGGCCGCCGCGGTGAACTGCGCGCGGAACTTGTCGAACGAACCGAACTGGTCGTCGATCGCCGCGGCGAGTTCGCCGACCGGCTTGTCGCCGCCGTTGGGGGAGAGGTTCTTCCACCAGATCGAGTGGTTGACGTGCCCACCCAGGTGGAACGCGAGGTTCTTCTCGTGCAGGAAGATGGCGCTGTGATCGCCCGACTCGCGAGCCGCTTCCAGCTTCTCCAACGCGGTGTTCGCACCGGCGACGTATGCGGCGTGGTGCTTGGAATGATGAAGCTCGTTGATCTGCCCGGAGATGTGGGGCTCCAGGGCGCTGTAGTCGTAATCCAGATCTGGCAGCGTGTACTCAGCCACGATGTCCCTTCCTATGTCGGGCCGGTTGTGCCCGTTGTTCCGAGCACAGCCAACCATCATTCGTACACCCGGTCGATTCCAACTCGGGCCCGCGCCCGCGCATTCCGGTGACGCCGCTCACAGCCTGCGGGTCGCGCACCGTCACATCACGCACATCGGCCCCACTGGAAACGCACGCGTAGCATCGAACCATGTCGTGGTACGACGAACTAGTGGGGCGTCTGAGCCTCCCCGAACCCGTCATGATCGCACCCGAGCAAGCCCTGCCAGGGCGGGCGGAGCCGCTCGACGTGCCGGATACCCACTACGTCAACGCTCACCCGATCCATCCGCCGTTTCCCGACGGGCTACAGCTCGCGGTCGTCGCGATGGGCTGTTTCTGGGGCGCGGAAAAAGGTTTCTGGGAACTCGACGGCGTCTACACCACGGCGGTCGGATATGTCGGCGGGTACACGCCCAATCCCAGCTACGAAGAGGTCTGCAGCGGACGGACGGGACACACCGAAGCCGTGCTCGTCGTGTTCGATCCCGCGGTGATCGACTACGCGGGCATCCTCAGGCACTTCTGGGAGAACCACGATCCCACCCAAGGCATGCGTCAGGGCAACGACCGCGGCACCCAGTACCGTTCGGCGATCTTCACCTTCGGCCCGGAGCAAGCCGATCTGGCCCGCTCGACGGCCGAGGCGTATGGCAAGCGCCTGGCCTCGGCGGGGTACGGGCGGATCACCACGGATATCGCGCCGCTGCCCGGCTTGGCCGCCTTCTACTACGCCGAGGGCTATCACCAGCAGTATCTGGCCAAGAACCCCGGCGGATATTGCCCGGTGCACGCCACCGGAGTGAGCTGCCCGGTGGGCACGGGCGCCTGAGCGGCGCTCACAGTGGCGGAGCGATACCGGGACGCATCGCCCGTGGATCACCCGCATCGTGCGCGCGCCACCACCGCGCGCCGCCCGCGACGAAGTCCGCCAGGGGAATCTGCTTGCCCCGCGTGTCGTATACGACGATGTCGTCGAACCACACCCGGACGTCCAGCTCGCGCGGATCGATGCCCTCCTCCTGGGAGAACTCCAGAACGTGCGCGGACTCCTGAGCATCGATCCGGGTATCGAAGCTGAGCAGTTCGCTCCACAGCGCCCAGCTGCTGTCGTCCAGATCGATGAACTCCCAGCCGTGCAGCCGCCCGCCGCCGAAGCTGCGGATCGCCTCGTCCAAGCCGTCCAGTTGCAGCGGCAGCACCCGGGGCTCCAGGTCGTCCCAGTGCTGCGTGCGCAGTGACGCGGCGACCCGGCTCACGCGGGTGAACCGCACCTGCACCCGGCTGTCCTCGGCGGCCGTCCCGTGTTCGGGGAGGGTCAGCACTTCGAGGTCGAGTCGTAGCTCGCCCGCGGTCTCGTCGACCGCGAGCCCGAGGCACGTGGCCTCGGACAACGCGACGTTGAGCCCTTCGGTGTCCATTCCGTGGCGTGGCCCCCTGCTCACGTTCATGCGCTCAGGCTACCGATCCTCGACGCCGGATCGCGGCATTTCGGCGGCGTTCCGAATTTCATGGAACCGAACGCGCCCAGGCCCCGTCAAAGTAGATGTCGGAACCCCTTCGGCCGCAGGTTCCGATGTCGGCGACGAATGGCCGCTCCGGGATCGATAGGAGGGGAGTCCCGGATCGGCCATTCGCACCGCACGGCCGTTAGGGGGTGAATCCTGTCACCTATCAGGCATTCGGCCTCTGATTCGGACCAAAGGTACGGGAACGCCCCGAATGTTAGCTGATAAGTTGCGCAAACGCTGCGCCAATGCGGCAAAATGCCCTCGACCGCTGCGCCTTGTGGATCAACCTGTGGATTATGTGGATAACTTCGCCCGAGTTATGCACAACCCGCATCGAGCGGGAAAATGGTCGGTTCCGGAAGGGAGAACATACCTGAAGTCGTCGCACGGTGTCGAGGCCGCTCCCCAAGGCATGGAACTGCGCGGCGGCCCGCCGCCCATGGCAGGATCGATTCTGTGACGAGCCCCCACGTTCCGTCGGTCACGGTGGAGGATGTGCCTGCCGAATTCGACAGCGCGCCCGCGTCGGCCGACACGCCGCGACAGATTCTGCTCGACGTTCGTGAGGACGACGAGTGGCGGCTCGGGCACGCCCCGGGTGCGACCCACATCCCGATGGTCGACGTCCCCGCCCGGATCGATGAGCTGGAGTACGACGCGGAACTCTATGTCATCTGCAGGCAGAGCGGCCGGTCCTTGCAGGTGGTCGAATATCTCGCGCACATCGGCTATGAGGCCGTTCAGGTCCGCGGGGGCATGGTGGCGTGGCAGCAGGCCGGGCGCCCGCTGGTCGCGGAGGGCGACCACGAGGCGAAGATCTACTGACGAAAGAACGAGGTGCGCGGGTGAGTACGGTGGTACAACCTTGTGCGCGCTGCGGTGCGCGCTGGGGCGTGCAAGGGGCGCCGATGCACTGGTGCCCGCGTTGCCGCGGCGTGCTCCTCTCGCCGGCGCCGATCGACGCGCCCGCCGACCGCCGCAACTACCGCTGGGTGGCCCGTAAACCGGATCACCGCGTCCGCAGGCAGCCGCCAGGGCCTGCCACGCGGAGCCGCACACCTAGGTACACGCGGATTCCGCGCTGGGGTCTGATCGACCCGCCGCCGCAGGCCGGGAGCGCGGTACGCCGTCCGCTGGACAAGTTGACCGACTCGGTGACCAGACTGCTCGTCGCCGCCGCGGCCGTTTTCGGGCTGGCGGCCGTCGCCGAGCTGGCGCGCTATGCGCTCTTGCTGCACAACCGGACGCGCCTGATCCACCCCGCCGTGCTCTTCGCCTCCGACGCGTTCGTAATCGGCGCGGGGGTGCTCGCGATCCTGATCGCGCTGCTGGCGGCCTTGTCCGCGGTCGGAAGGCTGATCGAGGTCAGGCAGGCGGCCTACGACGCCGCGGGTCGCAGCGACCCGCGTTCGCCGCGAGCGCTGATATCCGGCTGCCTGATCCCGGTGGTCAACTTGCTGTGGGCCGGGATCTTCCTCAGCGAAGTGGCCGCGTTGAAAGGAGATCCCCGGGCGGGACGGGCGGTTCGAATCTGGTGGGCGGCGTGGGTGTTCGGCGGGGTCGTCGCGGTGGCCGCGCTACTGTGGCGCACCGCGGATTCGTTGCAGGCGCAGGCGGATGGGGTGTTGTTCACCGCGGTCACCGACGCGGTCGCCGCGGCGGTCGCGCTGCTGACCCTGTGGGTGCTGCGCACGATCGAGGGCCGTGACCTGCTCGGTCGCTACCGGACCGCGCGCCGCTGGCTGATCGCGGTCGACCCCGCCGTGCCGGTGATCGAGCCGGTGCATCCCGGCGGACGCGCGCACGCGGCCGAACCGGCGGGCGCCGAGCGGGCACACGAGGACAACGGTGCTGAGGACCGTGAGCAGGAGGAGGTCATGGCCAAGTGAGCCAGGGCAGTCGCGCGCCATTCGTCGTCGCGCATCGAGGCGCCTCGGCGGCGCGCCCCGAGCACACGCTCGCCGCATACGAGCTGGCGCTGCAGGAGGGCGCCGACGGCGTCGAATGCGATGTCCGGCTGACCAGGGACGGGCATCTGGTGTGCGTGCACGATCGCACCGTCGACCGGACCTCCTCGGGCAGCGGGCTGGTCAGCGAGATGACGCTGGAGGAACTGCGGGTCCTCGATTTCGGCGCCGACGGCTCGCCCGCCTCGGTGCTGACCCTCAGCGAGCTGATCAGCCTGGTGCTGGACTGGCGCAGCAGGCCGACCAAACTGTTCATCGAAACCAAGCACCCGGTCCGCTACGGCGCGCTGGTGGAGAACAAACTGCTCGCCGAGCTCCAGCGGTTCGGCATCGCCACCCCGGCCTCCGCCGACCATTCCCGGGCCGTCGTGATGTCGTTCGCGGCCACCGCGGTCTGGCGCATCCGCCGTGCTGCTCCGCTGCTGCCCACCGTTCTGCTCGGTGAATCATCGCGCTACCTGGGCGGCTCCGCGGCGACAACCGTCGGAGCCACGGCCGTCGGACCCTCGGTGAAGACCTTGCGCGACCACCCCGAGTTGGTCGACAAGGCCGCCGCCGCGGGCCGCGCCACCTACTGCTGGACCGTCGACGACCCCGGCGACGTTCAACTGTGCGCCGACCTCGGCGTCAGCTGGATCGCCACCAATCACCCCGGCCGCACCAAGGCGCTGCTCCCGGCCGCCTGAATCGGCCGTGCGGGTGATCGGGCCGCGCGCCCGACTCCTCCCGCCCATCGACCCGCATACTCGCACCCGCGTGCGCGCCGGTGGCCCGCGGCGTCCACAACCCAGCCGCCTGCGGAGGTCTTGGATGGCAGGTCGCGAGGCGAACGACCACGCGCGGTCGACGGTACTCGAGCTCGAAGAGACCGCGGACACGAGCTCGAATGCTGACGTGCTCAGCTCACCTCGACTCCCGGTTTCGAGCGAGACCGAGCATCCGCCGTTCGCGGCCATGAAGGGGCCGCGAACACCCAGCGCCGCAGCCGGTGGAAATCAACACAGTCGCGAACACGCCGCGCCGCAGGCGCGGCCGGTCCAACACTGTGTAGGTTGACCCCTCGTGGGTAAGAGCAAGCGCAACAGTCCTAAGCCCGGCGGGAACCGGGCCCAGCGTCTCGCCGAGCGGCGGGCAGCGCAGGAGCAAGCGGCACAGGCCGTCACGCGTCCGTTCGAGGGCTTGGCCGCGGAGTGCGATCTGGTCGCGCTCCGTGAATTCGTTCCCTCCGCCACCGCGCGGTTGACGCCGGTGGCGTCGGTCGCGGCCGAGCGGCCGGTCGTGCTCGCCACGGTGCTGCCCGGCGCGGTGGCCGCGCTGGTGCGCGCCGGCGACGAGCCCAGCGGGTACGTGGGCGTGCAGACGCAATTCCAAGGCGCCGACCCGGCCGCCGATCTGGCCGCGGCGATCCTGTGGACCCAGTCCGCCGAGCCGGGCGATTCGCTGACCTCCGTGGCGAGCGTCGCGGGCGGCCCGCGGCTGGCCGATGTCATCGATCCCGCCGCGAACCTGGAGCTGACCGTGCACCAGGACTTCGACTGGTGGGTGCCTGCCGGAGTCGAGCCCGACGCGCAGGTCGCCGCCACCATCGAGCAGGCCAAACAGGCGATCATGCCTTCGGCGCGGCTCGGGCTGGACGCGGACGCGATCGGCGCGGCCTGGTGGGTGGACGCGGGTGAGAAAGCGCACATCCGCTGGGTGCGGCCGGAGGACGAGGACGCGCTCATGCTGGCGCTGGCTCGCCTGCACGCCTCCGGTGGCCTGCACCTCGGCGAGGGTTCCCGATTCGCCGGGTCGTTCCGTACGCACGGTGTGCTGGTCCCGGTGTTCGACCTGGACCCGGAGCTGCACCCCGACGAATGGGTGAAGCCCGCAACCGAATTCGGTGCGCGCCTGTCCGAGGCGCTGGCCGTCGACGCCCCGCTGACGGCCGACGAGCGCCGCTCCCGTGACGGCCTGCGGTCACGTCAGGTCACACTGCGCTGAGCCAGGGGATGGGATTCATGCGAATTCCCTATCGATCCGCTGCGACGGTTTTCGATTGCCGTCGATAACGCTGGAAGAGAGGGAACTCTCACCGACTCGCGGTGAAAGTGCCGAAACCGTCTCGCGCGGATTTCACGGGCAATAAGGCGCCGGACGGCGGCAGGCCCGGTTCCTGATAAGGAACCGGGCCTGTTCGCCTTCTCGGCGCGAACTCCGTCAGACGGAGCCGCCCGCCACCGAAGGCGCACCGGAGGTGTCGCTCGGGCCGCTCATTTCCCGGGCGACGAATTCCTCCAGGTCGAACAGGTTCGACCCCGCGCGATCGGCGATGGTGAGCAGTGTGGTCATGTTCGCGACTTCCTCGACCTGTTCCTTCAGGAACCACTGCATGAACTGTTCGCCGAGGTAGTCGCCCTCTTCCCGGGCGGTGCTCGCCAGCTGGATGATCTGCTCGGTGACCGTCTTCTCCTGGGCGAGCGCGAGCGCGATCGGCTCCCGAGCGCTCTCGAAATGCGATTTCGCCGCGTCGACGCCGGAAATCTCGATGCTGATATCCCGGTCCAAGAAGTACTGCACGATCATCATCGCGTGATTGCGCTCTTCGACCGACTGCTTGTAAAACCGCTTGGCCAGCTGCGGCAGGTCGGCATTGTCGAACCACACCGCAATCGCGATGTACTGATGCTCGGCATTGAATTCGTGCCGGATCTGATCGTGCAACAGGCTGTGAAATTTGCTGCGGGGTGAGTCCGGATGGCTTGACATGGCATCGACATTAGCGCTGGTCAGATCCCATGTCATCCAAGTGCAGCCTTATTGAGGCTAGTGTTGCCTAATTAATTCCGCGCTGCTCCAGCCATTTTCGGCGCCGGAATATCGGTGCGCTGCGGCGCCCGCATCTCCCGGGCGACGAACTCCTCGACGTCGAACAACTGGCCGTCGGCGCGGTCGAGCACGGCCAACAGCGTGGTCATCCGGGCGACGCTCTTCACCTGTTCCTCCAAGAACCACCGGACGAATCGTTCGCCCAGATAGTCACCGGTGGTGCGGGCCGCGCGGGCCAGATCGCTGATGCGGGTGCTGCGGTCCTGTTCGATCTCCAGCAGCAGAGCGACTGCGCCGCGCGGGGTTTCGAAGGTCGACGCGATCTCCTCCAGGCCCCCGATCTGCACCGGGAGATCCCGGTCCAGCAGGTACTGCACCATGCGCAGCGCATTGCCGTAGTGCTCGCGTGACCGGCCGTAGGCGTGTCCGGCCAATTGCGGCAGCCTGCGCGAGTCGAAGTACACGGCGGCGGCGAGATACTGCTGGGCGGCGGTGAATTCGTGACGGATCTGCGTGCGCAGCAAGTCGGGGAAGGACTCGTCGGCCTTGTCGGTGTCCGGCATGGCATCGACGCTACCGCGTCAGCAGATCCTCCGGGATGGCACGGTCGTCGGCCAGTGCGTCGAAGAACCGGCCGGCCTTCTCCTTGTCCCACAGCAGGACGTTGCCGCTGTCGGTGTCGTCGAATCCGCCGATCGGTACCGTCGTGGCGACGGTTTCGCCGCGCAGCGCCCAGCCCAGCCCACCGAGGTCCCAGATGTGGTCGCCGTTATCGACCTTCAGCGACTTTGCGGTGTCGGAGGCCAGCGGCCAGAGCTTGAACGGGTTGGCCAGGGTGGCGCCGCTGGTCGCCTTCTTCAGCAGGGCGGCCATGAACAGGCGCTGATTGTTCATCCGGTCGATGTCCGCGAGCGCGGTCGCCCGGCTGCGGACGAAGCCCAACGCCTGTGGTCCGTTCAGCCGCTGGCAGCCCGCTGGCAGGTCGATGCCGGCGAGCGGGTCGTCGATCGCCTTGGGGACGCACACGTCGATGCCGCCGAGGGTGTCGACCACGCCGGCGAAACCGCCGAAACCGATCTGCGCGTAGTGGTCGATGCGCAGTCCGGTGGCGATCTCCACGGTCTGCACCAGCAGCGCGGGGCCGCCGATGGCGAACGCGGCGTTCAGCTTGTCCTTGCCCTGGCCCGGTATGCCGACATACGAGTCGCGCGGCAGGCTGACCAGGGTGGTCTTGCCCGATTTCGGCACGTGCACCAGCATGATCGTGTCGGTGCGCTCGGGACCCACCTCGCCGCCGGTGGCGAGTTCCTGCTCCTGCTCAGGGGTCAGCTCACCGCGGCCGTCGGAGCCGACCAGCAGCCAGTTCGTGCCGGGGGTGTTCCCGACCCGCTTGGCGTAGTTCGCCAGCGCGGGGATGCGGTTGAGCGAGTTGTCCAGTTGGATGACGGCGCCGACGGCCGCGATCACCAGTACCAGCAGGATCACCAGGAACCAGCGGAACGGGTGCCGCTTGCGGCGCGGCCGCGGCGCTCGCGGGGGCCGTGCGCCGCGGGGTGGCACGGGCGGTGGGCCCTCGCGCAACGGTCGTGGCTTCCGGGGCGGCGTGGGCGGCGGACCTTCGTGATAAGACACCGGGCGCTGCGTGGGGGCGTGCGTAGGAGCTTCGTGATGCGGCGCCGGACGCTGCGTGGGGGCGTGCCTGCGGGACGGGGGAGGCGGTGGCATTCGTCGTGCCTGTTCCGGCGGGACCTGCGAATATGCCAACGGCTGCCCGTGCGGGTCGACCGCTCCATCGCGACGCATCACCTGGGTGGGCTCGATCGGCGGCGGCGCGCCGGGACCGGGCGGTGGCATGCGGCGGCGCATGGGAGGCTCACCGGGCTTGCCGGGCGGCGGCATCCGGCGCGTGTGCGCGTTGCGCTGGGGGTCGTCGCCGTTCATCACTGAAACTCTACTTATCGGGCGGTTGTGAGGTGTCGCATGTGGACACCGGGCGCACACGGAAGCGGCGCTGCTTCCTAATTCGCACGCGGCGCCGGGTTGTTAGCGTTCCGGAGGGCACGGTTGCGTCACGGGAGCCACGAAACATGGCCGCGCAGAAGGGTATAGCCGAGATAGGCGACCGCGTCGATGGTCGCGTGCGCGAGCACCAGCGGCCACAGCCGGTTCGTGCGCTGCCAATAGCGACCGAATATGACGCCCATCACAAAGTTTCCGAGCCCTCCGCCCAATCCCTGATACAAGTGATAGCTGCCACGCAGCAGCGCCGAGGCCAGCAGCGCCGAGTTCGCCGACCATCCGAGCCTGCGCAGCCGGGTGAGCAGGAACGCCACCACGATCACCTCTTCGGCCAGGGCATTCGCGCAGGCCGAGAGGATGAGCGCGGGCAGCCGCCACCAGTAGTCGCCGAGCGAGGCGGGCACGATCGTCACGCTGAGGCCCAGTGCGTGGGCCAGGAGATACAGTCCCAGCCCCGGCAGGCCGATGATCGCGGCGAGCGTCAAGCCGGGTAACACGTCCGCACGCCACCGGACCCGATTCGCCAGCCCGATCAGTCGCGGCCCGATGCCGCCGCGCCACAGCAGATACAGGCCCAAGGCCGCCCACCCGACCAGCCGCAGCACGCTGAGCAGCTGGAACAGCAGGTCGATAGTGGATTGCGTGGACCGCGACGGGTTCAGCGCGACGGTCCGCCCACCGATCCCGCCCGGCGCGAGCGCACTCTCCACCAGCGAGAGCGCGGCGCTGAGCCCGCTGAGCCCGAAGGTGACGAGCAGCACCACCGCGATCTCGAGTTTGAGCGCCAGCCGCTCGCGACCGGTCGGCTCGGCCTCGTCCCACTGAGCATCGGACTCCGCACGCATGGGTCGAATCTATTGCGCTCGCCGGGCCCGGCGTGCGGCGCGTCACCGTCGGAACTCCGCGACGGGCCGGAACTCGCCCGCCTCTTGCGCCACCACGCTTCCTGTCGTAGTCGCGTCAGGCCGGCCTGCCGCCGTGGTCGGCCTGCGTCGTGCTCGAGTAGTCACGTGATCGAGCCGGTCCGTGAACGAGCGGCCATGTCCGCGGAGTCGGGCCGCCACCGTGCTCGTGTCGCCTCGTTCTGCCGTGCCGTAGGGGGTGGTCACCAGGTCGAGCTGGAGCGGGCTCGGGCGGCCACCCCGGTCTCGCGGTGAACGAGCAGCCCCTGATCGAGTTGGGCCGTGGACGAGCAGTCACCTGGTCGATCCGGGCCGTGCTCGAGCGATCATCTGATTTTCCGTGCCCGGGTGCTCACCCGGTCGTGCTGCGCTCGGGCGGACACGGGTCGAGCTGGGCTGTGGTCGGTGGCACCCTGTCGTGCCCGTAGAGCCCTGCGCGCGGATTCCGGCAGCCGCGCCGCAGGGGCACTGGGCGATCGGGACCCAGTGGCCGGGGAAGGCGGGCGAGAGTCCCGGCGTCGAAGTGTCCGGCTTCCGTGCCCGCGAGCGGCGGGGCGGGGACAGGCCGGGTGGGCCTTCGCACCGGGTCAGATGCGGCGCAGGCCATTGAGGAACGGGCAGCCTGCCAGCGTGCGTACGGCCCGGCTGAGGCCTTCGATGTCGTCGGCCGGAGCGCTGAACGGCAAGCGGAAGTCGTGGTCGCCGTCGTGTCCCTCCACCCGCAGGGTGAGCCCGTAGCGGTCGATCGCGAGCGGGTGCACGATGCCGCGCTGCAGGTGCGGCGGCAGGTGCCTGGCCAGCTGGGCGACGATATCGGCGTGGTCGGCCTGCATGTGCTGTAGCCATGCGGATTCCATGGCGCAGAACGGATCCGGCTGCGCCGAGCGCAACTCGTCGCTGCTCACCGATTCCGCGCCGGTCGAGTCGGCCACCACCGCGGAGTTGATCACCAGCCGCAGCAGCGTGGCGCCGAAGCCGATGTCGAGCAGCCCGGGATGCGGGTGCTCCTTGGCCACCTCGGAGGCCAGTGCGCGCTGCGCCTGGGTGGGCACCGCACGCACCCAGCCGCGCAGCCAGACCAGTGCGCGCACCGGCTCGCGCAGCGGCAGCGGGGCATGATCGGTGAGCTCGAGCACCGCGGGCGCGCCGTGCTCGCCGGAATTGCCCGCCAGGATCGCGGCCACCGAGGCGGTGGGCACCGCGATCACGGCGTCGCCGCACTGGCGTACGTGGTGCACCGACGCGGGGGTGGGATCGATGCCCGGCATGGCCAGCACCGCTTGCTCCGCGTGGGCGCACGCGCTGCGCACCCGCTCGGCGGTGGACGGTGCGACGGTCGAGGACGGACTCGGCATACAAACCTCCGTGGAGCGGGCGGCACGCAATATTGATTAGGTTACCCTAAGCTAAGTGGCGGCGCGTCGGTTCCGCAAGCGTTCCGATCGAACCGAATCGAACCGAACCGGGTGGCATCGCGGCCGACCGCGGTGAACCTCATGGGCACCGGGTCCTGCGGGCAGTCGATCTCCGGTTGAACAGGGTTGTTACGGTGAGGCCGTGTCGGAAGGGACGGAATCCGGAGAACCGGTGCTGGTGACGTTGTCGACGCCGCCGCGGCGCAGTCTGGTCGACGGGTTGGTCCGCAACATCGGCGCAAGCCCCGCCGCGCCGACCGTGGAACTGGACGCGCCGGACAGCGGGATCGCGGAGTTCCTCGCGCAGGTCGCACACTCCGATACCGGCTTCGTCGCGCGTACCACCTCCGCTGAGCGCGCGGTGGCCATCGTCGCCGCGACGGCCGCCGCACTGTGCGGCGAAGACATCGGCGCCGCACTGCGCAACCCCGATATCGCCTTCCTGACTTCCCTGAAACCACCGGCCGTCGAGGCGGTCAGATCGGTCCTGCTCGCCATCGAAACCGAGGCCGGTGACCGGGTGAACGACGCGTTGCGGGTGCTCAACAAGGGTTGAACGACGCTCGGGCGGCCGTGCAACAGCGGCCGCGCGGTGGCCAGGCCTTCCGCGATTGGTGGGGAGCCGGGCGAGCGCGCAAGTAATCTCGTATCCGTGCCGCGAATCGCGTACTTCGGGCCGTCCGGAACCTTCACCGAGATGGCCCTCGCCCAACTCGAATCCTCGGGAACCTTCGACGGACCCGTCGAGCGGATTGCCGCGCCCAGCCAAGGGGCCGCGCTCGACCTGATCCGCTCCGGCTACGCGGACGGCGCGGTGGTGCCCATCGAGAGTTCCGTCGAGGGGTCGATCTCGGCGACGCTCGACTCGCTGGCAATCGGCCCGCGTCTGCAGATCGTCGCCGAGACCGAACTCGAGGTGAGTTTCACGATCCTGGGCAAGCCGGGCACGGCGCTTCCGGAGGTGCGCACCCTCGCCGCATACCCCGTGGCCGCAGCCCAGGTGCGGCTGTGGGTGGCGCGGCATCTGCCGCAGGCGCAGCCCTACACCTCGGCGTCCAACGCCGCGGCCGCGGAAGACGTGGTGGCCGGTCACGCCGATGCCGCCGTGTCGACCGCTCTGGCGGGCGAGCGGCTGGGGTTGATCGCACTGGCCTCCGGAGTAGCCGACCACGAGCAGGCCGTCACGCGCTTCGTGCTGTGCACCCGGCCCACGGTTGCGCCGCCGGCCACGGGCGCCGACCGTACCTCGATCGTGCTCGAATTGCCGAATGTACCGGGCTCGCTGATGCGCGCCTTCGCCGAATTCGCCACGCGCGGAATCGATCTGACCAGGATCGAGTCGCGGCCCACCCGAACCGGCATGGGCACCTACCGGTTTTATCTCGACTGCGTCGGGCACATCGACGACACGGCGGTGGCCGAGGCGCTCAAGGCGCTGCACCGCGCCGCGCGGATCCGCTTTCTCGGGTCCTGGCCGGCGACGTCGGCGATCGGCACGCCGCCACCGTCCGACGAAGCCGCGTCGGAGTGGTTGATTCAGCTGAGGAAGGGGAAGGCGGACCTATGACCGGGAGGTTGATTCTGGTCCGGCACGGGGAGACCGAAGGTAACGTCGCCAAGCTGCTGGATACCAGAATTCCAGGCCTACCGCTGACCGAACGCGGTGCGGCACAAGCGAAGACATTCGGTGAAGGCCTGCTCCGCGCGCCGAAGGTGCTGTTCTCCTCGGTGGCGCTGCGGGCACGCCAGACGGCGAGCTACATCGAGGCGGCGACCGGTGTCGCCGCCATGGTCCTGGACGGACTGCACGAGGTGCAGGCCGGGGACCTGGAGGGCCAGCACAGCGAGGACGCGCACCAGAGGTTCCAGCAGATCTACCGCGCCTGGCACGAAGGCGATCTCACATTGCGAGTGCCCGGCGGCGAGTCCGCCCAGGATGTGCTGGATCGTTTCCTGCCCGTGATCGCGGAGTTGCGGAGCACGTATCTGACGCCGGAGGACGGCGGGCACGGCGACGTGATGGTGGTCAGCCACGGTGCGGCCATGCGGCTCGTCGGCCGCACGCTCGCGGATGTTCGACCGCCATTCACCACGAACAACCACCTGGACAACACCGAGACCATCGAGTTGGTGCCGACGCCGGACGCCGGGTGGGAGTGCATTCGCTGGGGCCGGTTCACGCCGCCGTTCGGCTACGACGTCGCGCCGACCCCCGACGATCCCATGGGTTAGCGACGCACGTTCGGCGTGCTCAGGACAGCTTCGGATGTCGCGGGAACTCTTCGCGTTCCGGCAAGGAGTTGATCAGGTCCTGCACCGCCGTGCGCAGCCGCGCGGGGGTTCCGCTGCTGAGTGACGTCCACTTCACGCCGTCGTCGGACTTGCTGGCCGTCGCGATGAATCGCCCTGCGCGCGTGTTGAAGACGGCGATGTGGTTGTCGGCCATGTCTCTGGTGCCGTCGCCGTAGATCACGCCGACGATCTCGGCATACGAGTGAATCTCGACCAAAGCCGCCGCCAAGGTCTTCGCGTCGTGGGCAGGGTTTCCCACCTTCGTCAGCCGCTGCGCGGTAGCCGCGGCGTCACCGGTGTCGCCGAAGATCGTGGCCAACTCTTCGGTCGGGGCGTTCATGCCGTACAGCTCCAGCGGCTCGGCGTAGCCGAGTGCCGCGAGAATTGTGCCGGGCAGATCGATTCCCGCCTCGTCGATGACATAGGAGTCCTGTCCCCGAAGGGCGACGACCGGAAGGTCGACGCCCTTCGCCAGACAGAAGCGACTCACCCAACCGTCGACGATCAATCGCAGCGCGATGATCCAATGTGGCCGGTTCAGCGCGCGCAGCCGATTCTCCAGATCGCGATGCAACACATCGTCGATGAGAAGTTCCCGCTGGGCGAGGGACTCGGCGGCCGCGTCCATCGCCGCTCTGTGATCGGTCAGGTTGTCGTAACGTGCCCGGGCGTTCAAGACGACGGGGACTTCGATCTGCAGTTTCTCCACGAGAAACTGCATCTCGTCGAGCGACAGGACGACCGCCTCGAGCGTCGACGGGTCGCGGCCCGCACCGAGTACGGTCACCTAACCGTCCCGCTGAAGTCACCGCCGATGACTCCATCGGCGGTGAGACGGCCGTCGTTGAAGTGCTCGGTCGACCGCAGGTAATCCCGGCCGTTGTGCTCGGTCTCGTCGTCCTCGTCGCTGCGAGCCTGGTTACCGAGCAGCGGATTGCCACTGCCGTTGTTCGCCGGACGGACCGGTGCAGCCTCGACGGGCTTGACCGCGACAGTCTCCTGCACCGGGGCGGAGCCACCGATCGTGCCGCTGGAGCCCCAGCCTTCCGGAAGCTTGAGCGATCCGTTACTGATACCCGCCGACCCGAGGCCGGAGAACGACACCGCGCGAGTGGCGGCGCCGACGCCGGTGGCCGCCGCACCGGCTCCCATGGCCATCGGAGCCATACCGGAGAAGGTGGGCGCGGAGGTGGTGGTCGCCGCCGCGATCGCGCTGCCCGCCACATTCCCGACGGTGGATACACCGGTGGTGGCGATCGAGCCCACGGCCTGAGCGGCCTGGGTGGCAGCGCTCGCCACACCGGGGTTGCTCAAGAACGCCTGCGTGGCGGCCACGGCGGCCTGGATCGGATCGGCTGGGACCTCGGTGGTCGTATCCGCCGCCTGTTCGGGGCCGGCCGATCCGGCGCCCTTGGCGATCGGCGGCGGCAGCAGGAACTCGGCAGGCGTGGCGACCATGGCGCTGGTGGCCGCCTCGTAGGTCTCCATGACCAATGCCGCGCGGATGTCCATGGCGTTCCTGGCGACTTCCGCGACCTCGAACGCTCCGCTCAGTACGCCGGGCGGGTTCGCAGACGCGGCCAAGGCGGCGTTGACGGCCGCGATCTCGGGCGGGCTGGGCATCGCCAGCGAGGCGACGGTGTAGGCGGTGGCGTTAGCCGCGGCCTTCGCGCCCATCGCGGCCGCCTGCACGCCCTGCTGCTCGGACCAGCCGAGGAAGCCGGTGAGCTTGCTCAGCGCGGCGATACCGTTGATGCCCTGCATCCCGACGCCGAGTTCGGCCATCACCCTGGCGACGGTCGTCGTCGCGTCGATCCAGGCGGCGGTGAGCCCGCCCCAGGCGGTGGCCGCTGCCGAGATCGGAATCGCGTGCGCGCCCGCGTGAAGGGTGGCCGAATTGATCTCCGACGGGCGCGCCGCCCAGATCACCCCGGTGACTCCTGCAACCATGTTTGACTTCTCCCCTGCTAAGCGTTGCTGATGGGTCTGGAACTACACCTGGATGGCGCTGATGCCCGCGGCGCGGACCACGTCACCCGCTACGTGCTGCGCCAGCTGCATGCGCAGCGTCGCCGCGGCGTGGTGGCATTCCAGAATCGCCTGCGCGATCGCGCGGTCGTGCGACATCGCTCCCTGGTTGAAATGGCTTGCGCCGAGGAAGGAGACCTCCTCGGCGCCGGAGGGCAGCACGTGCGTCGCGGGCGCGGTGATCGCCGCGGCGGCGGCCAGACGTTCGGCGACGAGGTCGAGTTCGGCCGCGGCGGCGAGAATGGCTTCGGGTGCGATCAGTACATGTCCAACCATGACTCGACTCCTTCTAGTGGCTGTGGGGCGGAACCACGAGAATTCCCCCTTCGAGTGATAGGACGCGACAGCAACGCGATCGGTTCCATCGAATCCCCAACTTTTCGATCTCCGTGCCGATTACACACCCACCGCTCGGGGTGCGCAATACAGCTCGGTTCAGACTATCCCCATCCCAGCTGATGCAGGCGGTCTTCGTCAATGCCGAAATAGTGTGCGATCTCGTGGATCACGGTGACCGCCACCTCTTCCACCACTTCCGTCTCGTCGGCGCAGAGTTCGAGAATGGCCTCGCGATAGATGGTCACGGTATCGGGAAGCGCTCCACCGTAATGACTGTCGCGTTCGGTGAGCGCGATGCCGTGGTACAGGCCCAGCAGATGCGGATCCTCCGCATTGCGCGGCTCGATCAGCACGACCACATTGTCGATCGCGCGGGTCAGCTCGGGTGGAATGAGATCCAGTGCGTCCCCGACCAATTCCTCGAACCGGTCGTCGGACATCGATACAGGCATCGGCGCCGGGCTACCTCGGCTGGGGCTGCGGCGGCAGCGGCGCGGCGCCGGGCAGCGGTGCGGGCGTGGAACGCCCGCTGTTCGGCGGCGGCACCGGCGCCTGGCCGTTGATCAGGATGTCGCCCCTGGCCGAGCCGGTGATCGGCGCGAAACCTTCCCGATCGGCGCCCTTGCCGATCATGCAGTCCAGTTTGCGGCTGCCCGCCATCCAGCTGCGGGCATCGATGTAGTCGAAGAACAGCGTGAGCGTCTTGTTGCGGATGACGTCCGGCCCGCCCAGGTAGTCGGTCGAGGTGCGAGTGCACTCCTCCTCGACGAACTTGTCCTGATCCTCTTTCGCAGGCGGGCCGCCGGCGAAGTGCCCGGCGAGATCGACCGTGGAGACGATCTCGACGGCGTGCGGCTGCGTGCAGTCCACGGGATCGGTGGGCAGGTTCTGGTTGATGCCGAGGCACACGCCCGCCTCGTACACCCTGGACTGATCGTGCTCGGTGGCGCTGCCGACCGACGGCGGGGTGCCGACGCTGGCCGCGACCTGCAGGCCGCAGCGCAGGGTGCGGTCACCGTGCTGCCAGCCGTCCGGGCTCGGGTACATCAGTCCGACGATGAACTTGCCGCGCGGGTCGAAGCGGCCCGACATGTACTTCTGCACCGCGGGTACGCAGTGCTCTTCCTTCAGCTCGGTGAGCCGCAGCGAGTCGGGGAAGCGCGAGCCGGGGCCGAACTCCTTGCCCGGGTACCTGCTCATATCGATGTCGGCCGCGACCTCGAACATGTGCTTGCTCGAGCAGTTCACCTTGACCAGGTCGGAGCGGTCGGGCTTGGTCCAGCTCAGGCAGTCGCCCTTGGCGGCGGTGCCGAATTCCTTGTCCAGTACCGGCTGTGGCGGGGAGCCGGGATTGTGCACCTCCAGGTTCTTCCCGTTGTCGAAGCCGGTGATGGACAGCGTCACCAGGGCAGCGACCACGGCGCCGACGGCCACCGCGAGCAGACCCCAGCGCAACATGGGCGCCGACAGCTGCACATCGCGCAGATCGCTGTCGGCGAGAGCGGCCTTGGCCGAGTCGATCGAGCGGCGTACCGAGTCGGCACGCGAGGACGCGCCGCGCTTGGGCGCCCGCGGGGACCGGGACACAGGTTCGGAGGACATCGCGGTCCATCATGGCAGCGTCCGTGCCGTGGTGCCACGACCTGCCCCGATCGGCGCGGCACGAGTCACGGGCGTCAGCCGCGCAGAGCCGACAGGAAGACGCCGGGCAGCCGGGCGGGGTTGGCGTCGGCGTAGAACTCGGTGAGCCTGCGCCCGGTGGCCGCGGCGGTGGCGTTGTCGACGAACCACGGCGGCTTCGGGGAGAGGGAGAGTTCGCCGCCGAGCAACGAGCGCGGCGCGGGCCGGAACGGGCCGCGCACCACCGTGCGCTCGACGTCGTCGAGCAGCAGCGCGTTGTGCACCACGCCGATCCCGCTCTGCACGTCGTCGAGGGTGTGTCCGGGGAAGGCTCCCCAGGCGGCCCGCGGCGCGAGGAAGGCCAGCCCGGTCCAGGTGTTCACGGCGATCGCGCCGTAGCGCAGACGTTCGATCGCGCGGTCGAAGGCGACGCCGAGCCTCCGGATGGTCGTCGGATGGGCGATCACGTTCGCGCCGAGCGTCCCGGTGAGCTCGGCATTGGCGAAGTCGACCGCGCGTTGCAGGAACTCGCCGCCCGCGAAGGGCAACTCGACCACGCCGAGCACGGGGGAGAAGTACTCCGTGCGCAACAGCGGTGTGCCGGTGGGCGGCAATCCGTCGACCAGCACCCGTTGCCCGCCGAGACGCTCGGCCTCCGGGTACGAGGCCAGCGCGTCGGCGACACGCGCGTCGCTGCCCGGGTAGTAGGCCGTGCGCTGTGGCGCCCGCTCCATGGCCAGGCGCAGCTCGGCGAGGAACCGGTCCTTGCGGTCCCACTCGGCACCGATCACCACCGCCTGCGCGGCCACGCAGTTGTAGCCGCCGTTGTGCAGCCGCTGTGTCGCCACGTGCTCGGCCTGGTAGCGCAGATCGGCGTCGGACCAGTCGCCGGGCACCACGATGGTCGGCGAGACCCCGCCCAGCTCGCTGGTGATCGGCTTGTCCAGCAGTGGCCGGTTGTCCTTCTTCCGCTTCGCGCCCTCCGCGCCGGGGCCCCACACGATGGCGTCGTGGGTCTGCGCGCTGCCGGTCATGTGCACGTGTGCGACATCGGGATGACCGACCAGGTAGCCACCCTGCTGTGCGCCGCCGGTGAGAATTCGCAGCACACCGAGTTCCAGCAGCGGTTCGAAGACCATCTCGAACACCGTGAACAGCGGGTCGGTGATCGGGTTGAGCTTCAGGGCGACCACCCGGTTGTGCGCGTACAGCTCGTACAGCGCGTCCAGCGGCGGGATCGAGGTGATGTTGCCCGCGCCGAGCACGGCGCCGATTCCGCCGGTCGCGGTGGGATCCAGCTGACCGAGTCCGGCTCGCCTGCGCGCGGCGCCCGCGTCGACGCCGGGTCGCAGCCACACCTCCCCGTGAAAACCGTTGAGCAGCAGCCGGTCGTAGACCCCGAGCGGGAACACCGGCACCGCGACCCGTCCGCCCGGCGCCTCCCGCAGCGTGATGCCGGTCAGCGGGGTGCGCCCGGCCTCCAGCGCGGCGAGGGTCGCCGACAGCGCGGCCGTGGCTTGTAGCAGGGTGAGCGGGCCGGACATCCATTCCTCGCCGACCAGCGGGGAATCCGGGGCGAGGTCCTTGACGACACACGCGGCCCGCACCCAGTCCTCCGCGAAGCGGGCGGTCCGGGCGTGGATCTCGTCGAGCAGCTCGCGCCGGCGGCGCAGCGAGGTCGCGGCCCACGCTTTCTCGCCGGCGATGAGGTCGGCCAGCGCGTTGTCGATGGCTGTCTCGTCGAACGGAGTGCCCACAAGCCCACTATGCGCGTGATCTCGCGCGGATGTACCGCATCCTGGGATATCGGCGTGAAAGGTCGGCACTGCGACCACTAGGCTGGTGGCCCATGATCGACCTCCGATTCCTGCGGGACGACCCCGATGCGGTCCGCGCCTCGCAGCGCGCCCGCGGCGAAGATCCCGCTCTCGTCGACGCGCTGCTCGAGGCGGACGCGGCGCGGCGTGCCGCGGTGGCCACCGCGGACAATCTGCGCGCCGAGCACAAGGCGATGGGCAAGCTGATCGGCAAGGCGAGCAAGGAAGAGCGTTCCGCGCTGCTCGCGCAGGCGTCGGAGATGTCGATCAAGGTCAAGGAGGCCGAGGCCGCACAGCACGCCGCCGACGCGGATCTGGACGCCGCGCATCGCGCGATCTCCAACGTGGTGCAGCAGGGCGCGCCCGCGGGCGGCGAGGACGATTACGTCGTGCTGCGAACCATCGGCACGCCCCCCGAATTCGACTTCGAGCCGAAGGACCACCTGGAACTCGGCGAGTCGCTCGGCCTGATCGACATGGAGCGCGGCGCGAAGGTCTCCGGCGCCCGGTTCTACTTCCTGACCGGCTACGGCGCGCTGCTGCAGCTCGGACTGCTGCAACTGGCCGCGCAGCAGGCCGTGGCCAACGGCTTCACCATGATGATTCCGCCGGTGCTGGTGCGCCCGGAGGTCATGGCGGGCACGGGATTCCTCGGGCAGCATTCGGCGGAGGTCTACCACCTCGCCGACGACGACCTCTACCTGGTCGGCACCTCGGAGGTGCCGCTGGCGGGCTACCACTCGGACGAGATCCTCGACCTGAGCGGTGGGCCCAAGCGGTATGCGGGCTGGTCGTCGTGTTTCCGCCGGGAGGCGGGCAGCTACGGCAAGGACACCCGCGGCATCATCCGGGTGCACCAGTTCGACAAGGTGGAGATGTTCGTCTTCACCACGCCCGATCAGGCCGACGCCGAACACCAGCGCCTGCTCGCCTGGGAACAGGAGATGCTCGCGGCGATCGAGGTGCCCTACCGGGTGATCGATGTCGCGGCCGGCGATCTCGGCAGCTCCGCGGCGCGCAAGTTCGACTGTGAGGCGTGGGTGCCCACGCAGCAGACCTACCGCGAGCTCACCTCGACGTCCAACTGCACCACCTACCAGGCACGCAGGCTCTCGGTGCGCTATCGCGACGAGAACGGCAAGCCGCAGATCGCCGCTACCTTGAACGGCACCCTCGCGACCACCCGCTGGATCGTGGCTCTCCTGGAGAATCATCAGCAAGCCGACGGGTCGGTCCGGGTACCGTCCGCCCTGGTCCCGTTCGTCGGGACCGAGGTGCTCCGACCGGTGAACTGACGACGCGCGAATGACGTACAGGTGAATAGCTACTGGTTCGCCATGCCGGATTCCCGGGATGTGGCAACCGGCGGGATTCCTTGTGGATAGGCTGTTCCTCGTGCGAGGAATCGGGTCTCGCGGCGATACCCGAACCCGGGTGCGGGCCGCGTCTGCGCTGGCGACGGCAATGGTCATGGCTCGGACCACCGGGGCGTTCTACGTCATGGGCGGGGTGCTCGGTCTGTTGATCACCGCCATCGCCCCTGGTGAGGAGGGTAGTCGGCCGCTGGTCGGCGGGGCAGCAGCGGTAGCGCTGGTGCTCGGTCTCACGCTGCTCGCGTGGGGGCCGCGGCTGCCGCATTCGATCCACCACGTGTACGTCGCGATCGCGACGGTGCTGGTGACGATCGCGGTGCACTCCTTCCCGAACACGGTGGGCGCGATCAGCCTCGCGGCGTTCTACGTATTCATCGCCTGCGACGCCGCCTTGTTCTTCGCCTGGTCGCAGGCCGCCGCCCATATCGCGTTCGCGTTGGCGCTGTGCCTGTGGGTGCTGCCCGCGCGGCCGGTGAGTCCCGGGCTGCCCTGGTGGTCGGGCCTGATCCCGGCCGGTGTGACCTTCGGCGTCGGTGTCGTGGTCGGGATCCTGACCAGGATGGCGTCCGAGGCCGACATCGACGTGCTCACCGGCCTGCTCAACCGGCGCGGCTTCGACCGGGCGCTGAACACCGCGATCCAGCAGGCCACCAGGTCCGGGCACGGGCTCGCACTGGTGCTGGTCGACCTGGATCGCTTCCAGAAGATCAACGATCATCTCGGCCACCGCGCCGGTGACGCCGTCCTGCAGCGGGTGGCCGACACCTGGTCGAAGCTGCTGACCCCCGACCAGCGCCTGGCGCGCTACGGCGGTGACGCGTTCGCCTTGCTGCTGCCGAACACCACCGAGCAGGCCGCGATCCTGCTCACCGAACAGCTGCGGGCGGCGGTGACCACCGGCTGTTCGGCCGGTGTGACCTCTTGGCAGCCGGGCGAATCCGGTTCGCTGCTGGTCAGCCGCGCCGACGTCGGCCTGTACCGGGCCAAGCAGGCCGGGCGCAACCGGACGGTGCTGGAGTCCTCCCGGCAGTTGCCGCTGGCGGTGGAGTTGCGCGAGGCGATCGACCAGGGCGCTCTCGACGTGCACTACCAGCCGATCGTCAGCTTGACCGAAGGCGGCGGCAAGGCGGTCGGCGTGGAGGCACTGCTGCGCTGGTCGTCCAGCGCGCAGCCGGACGTCACCACCGAGGGCCTGATCCGCGTCGCCGAGGAGTACGACCTCATCTCCGACCTGGACGAACTGGTGCTGCGCCGGGCCTGCGCGGACGCCGCGCGGTTGCAGGAAACCTTCGCCCAGCTGGATCTCACGCTGAACGTGAACGTCAGCGGGCTGGAGCTGGCCGAGACCGGTTACGCCGACCGGGTGGCGGGCATCCTCGCCGCCACGGGATGGCACGCCGATCAGCTGGTGCTCGAGGTGACCGAGAGTGAGCTGGCCGCCGAATCGCAGACCGCGATCGAGAACCTGCACCTGCTGCGCGACCGGGGCGTGCGCATCGCCATCGACGACTTCGGTACCGGTTACTCCTCGCTCAGCAGGCTGGCCACCCTGCCCAGCGACATCCTCAAAGTCGATCAGTCCTTCGTCGCCGCGATCCGCTCCGATTCGCCCGCCCCGCCTTTGCTCGGTGTGATCGCCGCCCTGTCCAATGCGCTGGACCTACAGGTCATCGCCGAGGGCGTGGAGACCGAATACCAAGCCGCCGTACTCACCGAACTGGGCTTCGCGCTCGCGCAGGGCTATCACTACAGCGATTCGCACCCGGTATCGGAGTTGATCAGCGACCTCAACGAGAACAAAGGCCGGATCGGTCCCGGCGTCACCGACCGGGAACTGGGCGATGGGGACTCGGTGCCGGCCAACGGCTGGGTGCCGCTGCCGTAAATCGCTTGACCGTACGGGCCGACCTCGAGCATGCTGGTCGACATGCGATTGCTCGTCTACGCCTATTGATTCGCCGAATCGCTGCGCCCGCCGCGGGCGGGTAGCGCACATACCTTCGGCCTGCGCTCGCTGACGGTTCGGGCGGTGCTCTTCAAGAGCATCGGTGAACTGATTCCGCTGTACGCGCTGTACGCCCTGCTGTTCGCCGACCACGGCATGAGCACGGGGCAGATCTCCTTGCTGTTCGCCATCTGGTCGGCGACTTCGTTCCTGCTCGAGGTGCCCTCCGGTGCGTGGGCCGATACGGTCTCCCGGCGCGGACTGCTCGTGCTCAGCGGTGCGTTACTGACGGCGGGCTTCGCGCTGTGGACGGCGGCGCCCTCCTTCGCGGGTTTCGCCGCCGGATTCGTGCTGTGGGGAACCTCAGGGGCGCTGGCTTCCGGCACCTTCGAGGCGCTGCTGTACGACGATCTGGCCGCCCGGGGTGAGTCGTCGGCTTACCCGCGTCTCCTCGGCTACACCCGCGCGGGCGCGGAAGCGGCCGTCGTCATCGCTATCGTCGCCGCGACACCCCTGTATCTCTACGGCGGCTACGCCCTGGTCGGCTGGTCCAGTGTCGCCGTGGCGGCCGTGCACACGCTGATCGCGCTGTCGCTGCCCACCGCGCCGAAGGCGGTGTCGGCGGCGGACATCGACGACCTGGAAGAGGAAGAGCCGACGTCCGCGGCGCGCGACGCCTCGCCGGCCGGAGACCCGGCAGTCGGGAACGTCGCGTCCCTCCCCGGCTTCGCGGGCGACGCCGCCCAACTCGGTCGCGTGCCCGGCGTGGATGGACGTGGTCGCGTCTCGGTGTCCGGCGGTCGAGAACCTGCGCCTGCCGCAACAGAGGGTTTTCCGGCCACGCTCGAGCAGACCGGGCAGAAAGACGATGCGGCGCAGTCCCGCCCGTTCCCGCGATACCTCACCATGCTGAAGGCCGGTGTGGGCGAGGCGGTCCGCGTTCGGGTGGTGCGCTACGGGGTGCTGCTGGAAGCGCTGCTGTTCGGGATCACGGCGTTCGACGAGTATTTCGCCCTGCTGGCGGAGGAATCGGGCGTCTCGACCGCCGTGGTGCCATTGCTGGTCGGTCTCACCGTGCTCGGTTCGCTGACCGGTTCCGTGCTGGCCGGGCGCACCGAGGGAATGTCGGGTCGCACGATGTCGATCGCGGTGGGCGTCGCGGGCGTGCTCTTCCTCGGCGGCGCGCTGATCGCCGGTCTCGCGACCGGTCGTCCGAACGCGATCTACCTGTTGACGGGCCTCGGTTTCGCTTCGATCGGCGTCTCCTACGGCATCGTCTACAACGCGGGCATCGTCGCGGGCGCCCGCCTCCAGGACGCCATCGAGGGTCCGGCCCGGGCGACGGTCACCTCCGTCTCCGGCCTCCTGGGCGAGGTGATCGCCCTGGCGGTCTTCGGCTTCGCCGCCCTGATCACCCTCTGGTCCTCGATGGCCACTCTCCTAGCCCTCCTCGGAGCCTCCATCCTCGCCCTCTCCACCCTCGCCCCCCGCTGGCTCCCGCCCCGCGCCAACTGACGAGCGGCGCACCACCGAGAGCTTCTCGGGAAACGCCGCGATCATGTGCCACTCGCGGTTGGGTAGCGTGCGGAAGGTGAGTGCGGAGGCGAGGGTGGGGCTGGTTTTCGGGTTCGGGATCGGTGCGGGGGTGGCGGTGCAGGCGAGGATCAATGGGGCGTTGGGGGCGCGGCTGGAGGACGGGGTCGCCGCGGCGGTGATCAGTTTCGGGGCGGGATTCGCGATGCTCGTGGTGGCTTTCGCGTTCAGTGGGCGGTTGCGGGAGGGTGGGCGGCGGGTGCGGCGGGCTTTGGCGGAAGGCGCGCTGCGGCCTTGGCAACTGCTCGGCGGTCTGTGCGGTGCGTTCTTCGTCGCGTGCCAGGGGCTGACCGTCGCGGCGATCGGCGTCACCGCGTTCACCGTCGCGGCCGTCGCGGGCCAGTTGCTCAGCAGTCTGGTGGTCGACCGGCTCGGGCTCGGTCCGAGCGGACGCACGCCGGTCACCACGGTGCGTCTGGTGGGGGCGGCGATCGGCGTGGTCGCGGTGCTCGTCGCCGGATTCGGGCACACTCGCGTCACCGGCGGGCTCTCGATGCCCGACGCGCTGCGTGGCACGCCGACCGCATTGCTGATCGTGCTACCCGCGCTGGCGGGCATCGGGCTGGCCTGGCAGCAGGCGGTGAACGGCAAGGTGGGCGCCGTCGGCGGGTCGTTCTCGGCGGCCATGGTGAACTTCTGCGCCGGTCTGGCCGCGCTGCTCGTGATCGAGGGTGTGGTCGTCGCGTCCTCCGGCGGCCCGGCCGCATTCCCGACCGAGCCTTGGCTGTATCTGGGCGGTTTCATCGGCGTCGCCTTCATCGCCCTCGCCGCGCTGACCGTTCGCTGGATCGGCGTCCTCCTGCTCGGGCTCACCTCCGTCGCCGGCCAGTTGCTGGTCTCGGTGATCCTCGATGTGCTCACCCCGACCAGCGCGGGCCTGTCCGCCACCGCGATCGTCGGTTGTGCGCTGACTCTGGTCGCGGTCGCCGTCGCCACTCGGTCGCAGTCCTGAGGACACTCGCCGCGCATTCATGCTCGAAGCGCATCAGTGTGGGATGGTGCGCTCATGCTGATCGAATACGGGGTGTGGGTTTCGCGGCTCGGGCTGTGTGTCGTGTTCGGGTTGTCGGCGTGGGGCAAGCTGGCGGATCGGGGCGCGACGCGGCAGGCGGTGGGGGATTTCGGGGTGCCGCTGCGCTGGGTGCCCGCAGTGGCCTGGGCGCTGTCGATCGCCGAGGCCATCATCGCGGTGGGTGTGCTGCTTCCGTGGGTTTCCGGCGTGGCGGCGCTGGCGACGCTGCTGTTGCTCGCCGTGTTCACGGCGGTGATCGTGCGCTTGCTGCGGCGTGGCGAGCATCCGTCCTGTTCCTGCTTCGGCGCTGCGAGCGCCGCGCCGATCGGGCCGAAGATTCTGGTGCGCAATGGTCTTTTCGCCGTGCTCGCCGTGCTGGTTGGTATCGGCGCGCTCGCACGTCCGCGCCTGCCGATGGGTCTGCCCGCCGACAACGCGATCGGTTGCGCTGTGGCCGCCGCGGTGGTAGCGGTGCTGGTGTGGTTGGCGGGCCAAGTGCGTGTCCTGCGTCGCCGGGTGGACGAGCAGGCACTGTCCACCCTGGGCGCGGAGGGCTTACCGGTCGGCGCGGTGGCGCCGGAGTTCGAACTGTTCGGCCCTCAGGGAAGGAAGACCACGCTCGAGGATCTGCTGACGGGGGCGAGGTCGGTACTGCTGGTCTTCGTGCACCCGGGCTGCGAGCTGTGCGCGGCGCTGGCCCGCGAGTTGCCCCGCTGGCGCGCACGGACAGCTGACACTCTGGCCATCGTGGCGGTCGGCAACGGAGACGCCGCCGAGCAAGCCGCTTGGGGCCTCGAGCACGGGTTGGGTGACATTCCCTCGCTCGTGCAGCAGGGCAACGAGGCCGCCTTGCGTTACCGGGTGCGCGGTACCCCGTCCGCGGTGCTGATCGACGCCGAGGGGCGTGTCGCCGCGCCGGTGGCCAGAGGGGGGATCGCCATTCGCGAGTTGATCACCACGGTGCGGAAACAGCCGCGCCAGCCCGCGCGCGACAGGGTGCCGGCCGGGGCCGCGCGTTAGTTACCTCCTTTTCGCCCTCGAGACCGACCCTCGTCCGACTCCTCGCTAGATAGCTAATTCTCAGCAAATTGCTCGGCGCGCCGATAGGATCGAGTCGCACCGGTGCGGAATTCGCCATCCATCGACCACAGGACCCATCGACAAGAGGGGAAAGACATGGCGCTCTTCGCATTCACCGACTACTCCGGCAAAGAGTTCGTCATCCAGCTGACCAACGAACAGCGGATCGCTGAGGCCCGCCGCATCCTGTCGGGTGACGAGCAGATGTCTGTGCACGTCATGGGACGGATCCGGAAGATTCCCGCACCCTACAACCCGGGCTGGGACTTCCACCTGGACCCCGACACCATCACCTTCTTCACCATGGCGATCGAGGTCTGCGACGCCAGCATCATGTACGTCAACGACCACCTGGACGAGGCTTGCGGCGCCTTCCTGCCCGGCTGTATGTGGTGCCCGTGGTCGTCGAAGCTGACCCGTGAGGTCGCCGACCGATAGCAATCGGCTGGCAACTGCTTCCGGCCGACGTGGACGCGTCGGCCGGAAGTCAGGGTCAATCCAGCTTGCGCGAGCGCAGTTCGTGTCCCTTGGACGTCTTGCACCGTCCCGACTCCAGGTCCCACTGCCAGCCGTGCAAGTTGCAGGTGAGCGTGTTGCCTTCCACCACACCGAACTTCGACAGGTCCGCCTTCAGGTGCGGGCAGCGGCGCTGCACCTCCCACCCGCTGAGCTCGGTGGAGGCGGAATCGTCGTGCGCCTCGGCGAACCAGCCGTCGGCGTAGGCGATCCGCTCGTCGGTGAGGCATTTGAAGAACGTGTAGAGGAACTCGTTGTACCCGCCGATTCGCCAGGCATGGAAGCGGGTGGACAGGAAGATGGTGTTCACCCAGTCGGGCTCCCGGTCGCGCAGCACCGTGCGCACCAGTTCCGGCGCGATGCGGAAGCCGTAGCGGTAGCGGCCCTCGCCTTCGATCGGCTCGCGCACCGTGCGCTTGGGGAAGTCCAGCACGATGGTTTCCTCGCCGATCACCAGGCCGACCGGGTAGCCGATGCCGTCGCAGATCACGTCGCTCTGCGCCATGATCGGCTCGAACAGCTTGCGCAGCGGTTCCAGCAGGGAGCCGTCGCCGCGTTCCCAGGTCGCCTTCTCGGCCTCCAGCACCGGCGCCAGGCGCTGGGCCATCCGCTCGATGTACTCGGCCTTGTTGTCGTAGATCTCGGCGGGGTCGCTGGGATGGGTCAACGTCAGCTCGGCGCCGCGCACGTCGGCGACCGAACCGGGGATCATCAGGATGCCGCCGGCGTTGCCGTGGATCTCCATCTGCTCCAGGAACACCTTCTGGTCGGGGAAGATGTTGCCCTCGTCACCGCGATCGTCGTTGAGGTAGCGCAACTCGTCGTCGAGGAACACCGGCGGACCCGCCGACGGCACCACCCAGGTCGCGCCGACCTGCTCGATGTAGCTGCGCGCGCGGTCCATGCCGCGCTGACGCTTCTGTTTGCCGAAGTTCGACTTGGTGCGGGCCGGGATGTCGTAGACCATCGGGTACCAGATCGCGCCCGAGTACTGCAGCAGGTGGATGTCGACGTGGCCGAACGCGTCGTGCAGCACGTCCATGTCGACCGGCCGGGCATCGTTCATGTTGAAGCAGGTGGTCTCGCCGTCGGAGACGACCAGCCCGGAGTCGCCGATCGGGCCGTCGGCGGGCGCGCGCAGCGCGATGATCATGATCTCCAGTTCGCCGCCGGGCCCGGTCACCGTGTGCTTGACCGAGTCCTCGGTCTCGAAGAACTTGTGGAAGCCCAGTTGTTCCAGCTCGCGCCGCAGGTCCGGTACGGGATAGTCCGGCAGTAGGACGGTGGCGTCCTTGTTGACGTGCTCGGTCAGCGTCCGAGCGTCGAAGTGGTCGCGGTGCAGGTGCGAGACGTACAGGAAGTCGCACGCGCCCAGCTCGTCCCAGTTCAGCGCGGTGTTGTCGGGGAACGGGAACCAGGAACCGAAGTACGCGGGGTTCACCCAGGGATCGCAAAGGATCGACCCGGCCGCGGTGCGGATGTGGAATCCGGCGTGTCCGACGCTGGTGATCTGCACTAGCTGCTCCTCCTGCTGTTTACCAGCCAACCAGGGTAGTAGTTACGGCGAGATGTCGCCGATGCAGTAGCCGTCCGGCCCGGAGCGCAAGGTGAAGGTGCGGGTCTGCGTCACACCGGAGGAGTTGGTCACCGGCACTAGCACCGCGATGTAGTCGGTGTTCACCTGCTCCGACCGGATCTGCTGGTCGGCGAACTCGGTGGCCCCGGTGAGCGCGCCCTGGTTGTTCGCCAGCGGCGCAGGGCTCGGACGCCCGGTGCCTTTGGGGTCCCAGGTCGCCGGGGACGCCTTACAGATCAGAGGGTAGTCGCCCTCCATGTCGGCGGGGTCGAGCGGTGTACCGACGAACCGGGACAGGTACCGCCGCACGGTGTGGCGGGCGTCGGCGTCGTTGTAGGCGACCTCCGTGCCGTCGGTGGCGACGCGTGGGCAGGCGTAGCCGCTGTCGAGTTCGGCGCGTGGCACGGCGACCGTGGTGGCCGAGCTCTTCCAGACGACGGCGTCCTCGGTCGTCGTGCCCGGCTGAGCCAAGGCGGTGAAGACGGCCTGCTGGTCGGCGTACATGTCGGCCACGTTCTTCGGCGCGATGGTCCAGCACTTGTCCTGCATCTCGGCGATGGTGTGCGAGCGCAGGTCGGCGGCCCAGCGCTGCATCGCGGTCGCGGCGGCGGGCAGCCCGGCGACCGCGCCGACCGGCGGAGCGTCGGCGGGAACCGGAGGCAGTGCGGAGGTGCTGGGCGGTGGCGTGGTCGGAACGGCGGCCGGTGGCGTTGTGCGCACCGCCGCCTGCGGCGGACTCTCCTCCGGAATCCCGACGACCGAGTCGCAACCGGACAACGCGATCGCTGCGATCAGAGCCGAGCCGCCGACCAGCGCGGCGCGGGTCACTCGCCCAACCGAGGCCCGATTCCGCTCGCGTGCTGCACTGCGGTCGTCCTCGCGCGGTGCCGATCGGGCGCGTTCCACTTCGGCGATCCTCTTCTCTCAGGCGTGTGGTCGGGGCTGCTCGTGTGTCCTCGCTCCGGCGCGGCGCGTGATGGCGCGCACTGCCGGTGGGGACGAGCAGCGACTACGCTAGCGGACTTGTGGAACCCGTCTACCGGACGATCATCGGGCTGGCCCGTACCGTCTTCTTCGTCGAAGGTCTGAAGTTCACCGTCAAGGGCGCTGAACACATCCCCGCCCGCGGTGGCGCCGTGCTGGCGGTGAACCACACCGGCTACATGGACTTCACCTACGCGGGCCTGCCGGTGCGCACCCCGAAGCGCTACATCCGGTTCATGGCCAAGAAGGAGGTCTTCGACAACAAGATCTCCGGCCCGATCATGCGCGCGCTCAAGCACATCCCGGTGGACCGCTCGGCAGGCGCGGACTCTTACAAGGCCGCCGTGGAATATCTGCGCCGGGGTGAACTGGTCGGCGTGTACCCAGAGGCGACGATCAGCCGCAGTTTCGAGATCAAGGAATTCAAGTCCGGCGCGGCGCGCATGGCCGTCGAGGCGGAGGTGCCGATCATCCCGATCGTCATCTGGGGCGCACAGCGGGTCTGGACGAAGGGTTTCCCGAAGCGGCTCGGCCGCACCAACACCCCCATCTCGATCGCCGTGGGCGAACCGATACAGCCGTTCGAGCCCGTCGCCGAACTTACCGCCGAGCTGCGCTCGACCATGCAGGATATGCTGCTGGACCTGCAAAAGGACTACGTGCACGAGCCCGGCGCGTACTGGGTTCCCGCGCGGCTGGGCGGCAGCGCTCCTACCCTGGAAGAGGCGGACGCGATGGATGCTGCCGAAGCCGAGGCCAAGGCCGCGCGCAAGGACGCGGCAGGGTAACGGGAGCTGTGATGGCGCGGGAACCGGTTTACGACATTCTCACCGGCTTGGTCCGCGCCATCTTCCTCGCGCAGGGTCTGTGCATCGATATAGAAGGGCAAGAGCACTTTCCGCGTTCCGGAGGCGCGGTGCTCGCCGTAAACCACACGGCCTACCTCGATTTCATGGAGGTCGGGTTTGCCGGGCGGAAGTCGGGGCGCAACGTCCGGTACATGATGAAGGCCGAGCTCGAGCACGGCATCGTCGGCTTCCTCATGAAGCATTGCAAGGCGATCGGCGTCGACCGCACGGCCGGGGCCGAGTCGTATGCCCGCGCGGTGACGGCGCTGCGCCAGGGCGAGGTGGTGGTGGTCTATCCGGAGGCGACGATCAGCCGCAGCTTCGAACTGAAGGAATTCAAATCCGGCGCGGCGCGGATGGCTGTGGAAGCCGATGTCCCGATCGTCCCCATGATCATCTGGGGCGCGCACCGGATTTGGACCAAGGACATCCCGAAACAGCTCGGCCGCCATCGTTTCCCGGTCAACATCCGTATCGGCGCGCCGATCCCACCCGACGAACCGGTCGAGAAACTCACCGCCACCCTGCGCACTCGGATGAGCGAATTGCTGGAACGCGCTCAACGCGACTATCCGATGGTGGAAGGCGCCCGCTGGGTGCCCGCCCGGCTCGGCGGGACCGCCCCGACCCTCGCGCAGGCGGCTGTGCTGGAACGCGAGGAGATGGAGAGGCGTCGGCGCGCGAAGGCGCGGTGATTCCGCTTCGCGGGCGATGGTCGGCACTTCGCAACCACCGCCCCGCGGCGTCATCAGTACGCTCCGCCGCCTCGCGCCACGACACCGACCGTGCGCGCGATCAGCCGCAGGTCCATCCGCATGGACACGTTCTCCACGTAGGACAGGTCGAGTCGCACCGCGTCCTCGAGCGGAAGGTCCGACCTGCCACTGACCTGCCACAAGCCGGTCAGCCCCGGCTTCACGAGCAGGCGTCGGCCCATCATGTGGTCGTAGGTGTCGACTTCCCGCCGCACCTGCGGTCGCGGCCCGACAACGCTCATATCGCCACGCAGCACGTTGAGGAACTGCGGCAGTTCGTCGAGACTGTACTTGCGCAGGAACCGCCCGACCGGCGTGACCCGGGGGTCGACCTTCATCTTGAAGAAGACCGGATTTCCGCCCTGCTGTGCGATCAACGCTTCGGCATACCGGTCGGCATCGTCGTACATACTGCGAAACTTGATCATGCGGAAGGGCAGGCCGTATCGGCCGATGCGTTCCGACAGGTAGAAGACCGGGCCGCGGCTGGTGGCCTTCACCGCGATCGCGATCGCCAGGAACACCGGCAGGAGCAGCAGCAGGCACACTGTCGCGAAGCCGATGTCGAAGGCCGTTTTGCTGACCGACCGAGCCCGCTCGTACTGCGGTTCGGCGATGTGCATCATCGGCATCCCCGCGACCTGCCGATTGGTGAGCCGGGATATGGCGATGTCGATCGCCCCTGGCGCCAGCATGAACTCGACGCCCAGCGCGTCCAGTTCCCAAGCGAGCCTGCGGAGTTCGGCCGGGCCGAGATGCCGGGAGGGACCGATGGCGACGGTGTCGGCGTGGGTGTGCAGGGCCGCCCGCAGCACAGCGTTGTCGTCACCGACTACGGCGACCGTACCGCCGGCGAAGGCCAGCGGCGCATCGCCCGATTGGCCACCCGGCACGCAGGCGCCCACAACGTCGTAACCGGCGCCCGGGTCTGCGGCGAACGCCGCGGTCATCGCCGCGGCCGCATCGGCAGTGCCGACCACGAGTACGGCCGAACGATGGCGTCCCCGGCGGCGTTCCCTGGCAAGCTGATGACGCCACCACAGTCGTCCACCGACCACCGCGAGGACGCCGGCCGGAAAGGCGATCGCGAGATAGCCTCGGGCGAACTTGATTTCGAGTGCCAGTGACATGAGTGCCAGTACGCCGAACAGGTGCATGGTCGCCGACATCAGCCGCCGGAATTCCTCGACACCGCTGCCGACCAGTTGCGGCGCGCGGCTACCCGCGCTTCCGAGGATCGCGAACCAGCTCATGGCGAGCACGCCCGAGACCACTGTGTAACCGACCCGGTACGGCTGATCCCAAGCCAGCGGCGGAGCGCCGCCCCCGTTGAAACGGATCAGCTGCGCACTCCCCACGGCAATGGAAACGGCGGCGAAATCGGTGATGGCGAGACGGCGTACGTACTCCGATCGCCAGGCCTTACGGCTCGAATTGTTCACCGGCCCAGCCGCAAAGGATCGTGGGGGTTCGGCGGTCCCATTCCATCCCGGGACAGCCTTTGATTTCATCAAGAGAACACCCCTCCTGGGGCAAGGTGGAATTGCTACCCGATCCGGAGATCGTCTTTCCCGGCAGCGTCCCGACCGCCTCTACCGAACGCTTCATCGGCACTTGATCGGCAAGTGTCACAACATTTCTCGCCGGTCAGGAGGTATGCGCAATGCAGCGTGATCGGGATGTTAACTGCTCCGGATCAACCCGGCGACCCATCTCGATGCACATCTGGAATAACACCATGAAGGTGAATATGGAATGTGCTCTATATCACAGTTTGTAACGCGGATGTGGAATCCGGCCGATATTGCCGTCGGTACGCTGACGGTCGCAACAGTGCGGCCCGTACGACGAATGACGTTCTCGTCACGCGCATCTCGTGATACGCCTGGCAGCTGATGCTTCCGTGCGCCGCGACAGGCGTTCCGACGGGCCGGGACGTTTCGAGCAAAGGATCGGATCTGTGCGCTGTCGACTCTGTGACTCCGGCAGACTGTCCAGCATTCTGGATCTCGGCGCCACGCCGCCGTGCGAATCGTTCCTCACCGCCGACCAGCTCGACCTGCCCGAGCCGACCTACCCCTTGCATCTGCGGGTGTGCGCCGACTGCCTGCTGCTGCAGATTCCGGCACTGATCACATCGGAGGACACCTTCACCGAATACGCCTACTTCTCCTCCTACTCCGACAGCTGGGTCCGCCACGCGGGCGAGTTCGTCGACACCGCGGCGGCCCGGCTGGGGCTGGGGCTGGGCAGGGACTCCTTCGTGGTCGAGGTCGCCAGCAACGACGGCTACCTGCTCCGCCACATCGTCGACCGCGACATCCGATGCCTGGGCATCGAGCCCTCGGTCAACGTCGGCGCGGCGGCTCGCGAGTCGGGCGTACCTACCGAAACCACCTTCCTCGACGAGCATTCCGCACGTCGGATCCGTGCCGAACACGGTCCCGCGGATCTCGTGATCGCCAACAACGTCTACGCCCATATCCCGGATCTGCGCGGATTCACCCGTGCGCTACGCATCCTGCTGGCGGACGACGGCATGCTGACCATCGAGGTGCACCATGCGCTGAATTTGGTCGGGCTCGGCCAGTTCGACACCATCTACCACGAACATTTCCAGTACTACACCGTGCTGTCGGCGCAACGTGCGCTCGCTGTAGCTGGATTGACCGTGGTCGATGTCGATCGGCTGCCGACGCACGGCGGATCGATCCGGCTGTGGGTGCGCCCCGATGCCGCCGTGACGGCGGTGAGCGACCGGGTGCGGGAAGTGCTCGACCTCGAGCGGTCCGCGGGACTGCACTCGGCGGACGGCTACGCATCGCTGCGGCGGCGTGCCGAGTCCGTGCGGCATGAGCTGCTGAGCTTCCTGCTCGACTGCCGACGCCAGCGCAAACGCGTCGTCGGATACGGTGCGCCGGGCAAGGGCAACACACTGCTCAACTATTGCGGGATCCGGCCTGATCTACTCGAGTACACCGTCGACCGCAACCCCTACAAGCACGGCAGATTCACGCCCGGAACGCGAATCCCGATCCACCCGCCGGCTCGGCTCGACGCCGATCGTCCGGACGTGGTCGTGGTGCTGCCCTGGAATCTCGAGCACGAAATCACCGCGCAGCTGCGGCATGTCGCCGAGTGGGGCGGTCAGCTCGCCTATCCCTTGCCCAAGCTGCACCTGGTCGACCCGGCGTCGCCGTCCCCGGCCGGAGCCGAGTCGACAGGAAACCGGCGCTGATGAAAGTCGTTCTGTTCTGCGGTGGCTACGGCATGCGCATGCGCGGCGGCACCGATGACATGGTGCCCAAGCCGATGCAACTCGTCGGCCCCCGCCCCTTGCTCTGGCACGTGATGCGGTACTACGCGCACTACGGTCACACCGAATTCATCCTGTGTCTCGGATACGGCGCCGAGCACATCAAGAATTTCTTCCTCAGCTACCGGGAGTCGGCGTCCAACGACTTCGTGATCCGCAACGGCCAGGTCGAATTGCTCGGCAGCGATATCGACGACTGGACGATCACTTTCGTCGATACCGGAGTGGAGTCGGCCATCGGAGAGCGATTGCGCCGGGTTCGCGAGCACCTCGGCGACGACCAGCACTTCCTGGCCAACTACGCCGACGTCCTCACCGACGCTCCCCTGGACGAGATGATCATCCAGTTCCGCGCTTCGGGGGCCGCGGCATCTCTCCTGGTGGTGCCACCGCAATCGTCGTTCCACTGCGTGGATCTCAGTCCTACCGGCGAGGTCAAGGATATCGTTCCCGTGGCGCGTATGCCCCTGTGGGAGAACGGCGGCTACTTCGTGCTCGACCGAGAGATCTTCGACCTGCTGCCACCCGGTGGCGATCTGGTGGAGGACGCCTGTGGGACGCTCGCGGGCCAGGGCCGGTTGTTCGGCTACCGCCACGACGGATTCTGGAAGCCGGCAGATACTTTCAAGGAGCGCGCCGAACTCGATGCGGCCTACAGCAGCGGACACCGGCCATGGATGGTGTGGGAGCAGTGATCGCGCTGCTTTCCCCGCGGCCTGCCGAGATCGCCCTGCTCGGCGCGCATTGCGATGACATCCCGATCGGCATGGGAGCCACACTGCTGTCGCTGACCCGCACCCATCCGGATATGCGGGTGCGTGCGCTGGTCCTTTCCGGTGCCGGTACGCAGCGCGAACAGGAGGAGCGGGCGGCGCTCACCGCCTTTTGCTCGGGACGGACACCGGAATTGACGGTGCTCGACGTCCCGGACGGACGCGCACCGGCGCACTGGGACCGGATCAAGACGGCCGTAGCAGAGTTTCGCCGGGCGGGTGAACCGGACCTGGTGTTCGCCCCGCAACCGGGCGACGCGCACCAGGATCACCGCACGCTCGCGGAGCTGGTGCCGACCGAGTTCCGCGACCACCTGATCCTCGGCTACGAGATTCTCAAGGCGGAGGTCGACACGCCGGCGCCGACCGTATTCCACCCGGTCGACGCGGATCTGGTCCAGCGGAAATCGCAATTGCTGCACCGGTATTACCCGTCGCAGACCGGTCGCGACTGGTTCGACGAAACCGCGTTCCTGGCGTCCGCGCGGGTCCGCGGCGTGCAGTGCCGCACCGAGTACGCCGAAGCCTTCGTGGTGGGCAAGGCCGTCATCGCATGGAAAAAGGAGTGACAACGATGCGAGTCCTGGTCACCGGGCATCAGGGATACCTGGGCACCGTCATGGTCCCGATACTGCGAGCCGCCGGGCACGAAGTCGTCGGGCTCGACACCGGCTGGTTCGCCGACTGCCTGCTCGGTGAGTTCTCCGGCGACCCGGTGGGCTTGTGCCTCGACCTGCGATCGGTGGAGATCGATGCCCTTCGCGGCATCGATGCGGTCGTCCATCTCGCCGCGCTGTCCAACGATCCCCTGGGCGCGCTCGCGCCGGAAGTCACCCACGAGATCAACCATCGCGCCTCGGTGCGTCTGGCTCGGCTCGCGAAAGAAGCCGGTGTGTCCCGGTTCCTGTACGCCTCCACCTGCTCGGTGTATGGCGCCGCCGGAGACGAGCTGGTGACCGAGTCGGCGCCGCTGCGGCCGATCACCCCGTACGCCGAGTCGAAGGTGCGGGTCGAAGACGATGTCGCGGAGCTGGCCGACGACGACTTCGTTCCCGTCTTCCTGCGCAATGCCACCGCATTCGGATTCTCGCCTCGTCCTCGCGCTGACATCGTGCTCAACAACCTCGTCGGACACGCCGTCCTCACCGGTGCGGTCAAGGTGCTCTCCGACGGCACGCCCTGGCGGCCGCTGGTCCACGCCCGCGACATCGCGGCCGCGTTCGAACGCTGCCTCACCGCACCGGCGACGGCCGTCGCCGGCCGGGCCTTCAACATCGGCACGGAGCGAAACAACCTCACCGTGGCCGAGATCGCCGAGGCGGTGGTGGCCACCGTGCCGGGTTCGCGACTGCTGATCACCGGGGAGACCGGGGCCGACCCCCGCTCCTACCGGGTCGACTTCTCCGCCGCCCGCGCGGTGCTCGGCTTCGAGGCACAGTGGTCGGTGTCCGACGGCGCCGCCGAGCTCTGCCGCGAATACACCGAGCGTGGCCTCACCCAAGAGGACTTCTTCCAGCGATTCACCCGGCTCGCGCGGCTGCAGCGGCTGCGAGCGTCCGGCGCACTGGACCCGCGACTGCGTGCGGTCACCGCGCCGGTGACAGGGTAGCCCGCAGATGGCTCCATCGTCCGGCGTTCGCGTCGCGATCCGACACCGCCGTCACCGGCAGCGGCCAGGCGATCCCCAAGTCCGGATCGTCGAAGGCGACGCTGAGATCCTCGGCGGGATCGTGCGGCCGATCGATGCGGTAGCACACATCGGCGGTGTCGGTGAGTGCTTGGAATCCGTGCAGAAAGCCCGGTGGTACGTACAGGTGCCGGAACTCCTCGTCATCGAGCCGGAACGCCTGCGTCCGGCCGAACGTCGGCGACGACGGCCGGATGTCGACCAGCACGTCATACACCGCGCCGTGTGCGCAGCGGACCAGTTTGGCCTCCCCACGCCCGGACCGGCCGTGCATGCCGCGCACCACCCCACGGCGCGACCGGGATTGCGAGTCCTGCACGAAACTGGCGGAGATCCCCGGAATCCCCAGAAGGGAGTCGAATTCGGCGGCATCGAAGGTCCGAGTGAACAGGCCACGGTCGTCCCGAACCGGCGCTGGGACCAGCGCCACCACGCCGACCAGGCCGGTCTGCTCGATACGCACACCGACATCGTGCCATGACCGGCCGCTGCCGCGCCTGCTCCGGCGCCGGTCTGCACACCGTCCTCGATCTCGGGACGGTGCCCGCAGCCGATGATTTCCCGCCCGCGGCCCGGCCGGTGACACCGGCGGAGACCGCGCATCCGCTGCGGATGGTGCGGTGCCCGCACTGCGAGCTGGCGCAGCTCGCCGAAGACGACACCGTGGCCGCCGAGCCCCGCGGCGTGGAGCCGCGGGCCCTCCGCGATCAAGCAGCCGATGCGATTGCCCGGGTCGACGCGGCCGGCCTGCTGCGCGGCCGCACGGTCATCGAGTTCGGCAGTCCGCACGGTGGTTCCTGGCTGCCGTTGCTGGCCCAGCGGGGCTGCACCGAAGCGGACGCGGCGCAGGCGGACCTGGTCATGGACTGCTTCGGCATCATGCACGAACCCGACCAGCGGGCCGCGTTCGCCGCACGCGCCGCGGCCACCGCGCCGGACGGTCTGCTCCTGCTGCAGTTCCACTCGCTGGCCGCCATCGTGGCACAACGGCAGTGGAACGCGTTGCGGCACGGGCATTTCGCGTACTACTCCCTGCATGCGCTGAGCCTGGCGCTCACCGCCGCAGGCATGGGCGTGACCACCGCGTGGGAGTTCGACCTCTACGGCGGGACGGTGCTGGTAGCGGCTCGGCGCGGCCCTACCGAGCCCGACCACACCGTGCGCGAGATGCTGGCCCGCGAACGCGAACTCATCACCCCGGAATCGCTGCATCGGCTCCAGCGATTCGTGGACGATCACGTGCGCGCGCTGCGGAACTGGCTGATCGATGCGGCCGCGGCACAGCAGCGCGTCTACGCCTACGGCGCCGCGTCCCGGGCGGTTGCCCTGCTGTCGCTGGCCGGTGCGCACCAGGGACTTGTCGCCGGAGTCGCCGACGCCGCGCCCGCCAAACGGGGACGCAGGATGCCCGGCACCGACATCCCGATCATCAGCCCGCAGGATCTGATCGCGGCAGCACCCGACCGAGTGCTGCTGACGCTGCCCGACCTACTGGATGAAGTGTCGACCGGACTGCCAGAACTCGACGGTCGCTGGTTCGTCGACGATCCCCGCGGACCGAGAGAAGGGAGTATGGATGACCGGCCCCCGACCCTGTGACTCCATCCCGGCAGCCACAATCCCCGGGCCGCACCCGGCCAGCAGATCCCGAGCGAGGACAGCCGTACCGATGAACACCACCCCTCGGATGCGCCGACTTCAGCCGCATTCGCCGGCCCACTCGGTCGCACCGGCCACAGCCTCGACGGTGTGATCGGCGGTGGCCACTTCCCGACAGCAGCGACCGCGGTCTTGTTCAGCGGCCGACCGCGGCCCGCGCGCGCACCCGCAGCCGCGTCCCCAACGCGCGGACCAGGCGCAGGTCACCGGCCAGCACGTCGGACGGACCGACGAGCTCCGGGTGATCCGCGCCCAGCCGATGGTGGAATCGCAGCTGCTCGGTGAGCTTGCTGCGGGTCGATGTGCGACTGCACAGGTTGAACGTGGAGTTCCGCCAGGCGGCCACGATGTCGCCGAGCCCGACGAAACCGCCGCGGCTGCCGACGCGGGCGAACAGGTCCACATCCATCGGAAATACGAGGTCGCCGCGCAGTCCGCCGACGGCGTCGTAGTCGGTACGCCGGAACATGGCGGCCGCGGTGGGGCCGAATTCGGCCGCCCCGCGACGCACGATCACCCGGGCCAGATGGCGGCTGCCGTGCCGGCCGATCAGCTGCGGCAGCCCCAGCCCGGTCTCGAGGATGTCGCCGGACTCGTCGATCACGTCGAACTTGCCGGCGCACAACGCGACCGCGTTGTCGTCGAACACCGCCGACTGCGCGGCGAGGGCGCCGGAACGCAGAATGTCGTCGGCACAGACCACCTTCACGAGGTCCCCGGTGGATTCCCGGATCGCCCGGTCCCAATTCGCGCCGATCGGCAGTACGCGATCATTGCGCAGGACACGCACCCGCGGATCGCACCGCGCCCGCGCGATGTCACCGGTGCGGTCGGTGCTCGCGTTATCGAGGACCACGACCTCGAAATCGAGATCTTGGGCCAGTACGGAATCCAGGGTCGCGGACAGCGTTCGTTCCGCATTGTAGGCCGGCACGCACACCGACAGTTTCCGCATCGCCAGCCGCCCCTTTGTCAGAATCGCAATCGGACATTGCCTCGTAATTGCCCAGACTATGCCATATTTCGCTCCGAGCCGGCATCCGGACTCGTAATGTCCGGTGCCGAATATCGGATACCGCGCATCTGCGTGAGAAGGCCGAATCCGGTGGTCGACCCGATACTGCCCGGCCGCGAACGAGTTCGGCAGACGACTCAACGGTGCCGCATGCGGGATGCGGGGATCGGGTCATGAACAGCGCTTCCGGCGCGGTGAAGGTGCACATGACCGGATCGGAATGGTTCGGCGCCGCGCCCGGCGGCCTGGGCCGATACTTCACGGACTTGCACGGCGCATTGCTGGGCGTTCCCGGGATTTCGTTGTCCGCCGCCGCATTCGGCCGGCCCGACCGGACAGTTGCCGGTGCCCGGTCCTGGGGGCCGGTCGGCGGGTCGACACTGCGCCGCGCCCGCACCGCGTTCTGCGCTCGCGACGCGTTGGACCCCGGCACCGTCGTGGATCGCCACTTCTGCCTCTACGGCCCGGCCGCCAGGGACCGGCGTGGTCGTCGGCTACCACTGGTCGTGCATTTCCACGGTCCGTGGGCAGCGGAAAGCCGAATGCACGGACAACATCCCGCCGCCGCCTTCGCCAAATACCTCATCGAACGTTTGCGATACGTTCGCGCGGATCGTTTCGTCGTGCTTTCCGAACACTTCCGCGCTTTGTTGTCCGACGACTACCGCATCGCGTCCGATCGCATCGAGGTGATCGCGCCCGGAGTCGATCTCACCCGGTTCCGAGCTGCCCCGGTCCCCGCGTCCCCGCCGGTCGTCCTGTGTGTGCGGCGGCTGGAGCGCCGGATGGGGATCGATGTGTTGCTGCGCGCGTGGCCCGGGGTGCTCGCCGAGCACCCGGAGGCTCGTCTGGTCATCGTCGGAACCGGCAGCGCGGAGGCGGATCTCCGGCGCGCCACCGAGGGCGGGCTCGACGACAGTGTCGAGTTCACCGGCCGAATTCCGGACCATGAGCTCGCCTCCCGCTACACCTCCGCCACGCTCACCGTGGTGCCCACGGTGGCCCTGGAGGGATTCGGCCTGATCGCCCTCGAGTCGCTCGCCGCGGGCCGGGCGCCGGTGGTCACCCGGTGCGGTGGTCTGCCCGACGCCGTGCGGGGCCTGGACCCCTCGCTGATCGTGCCGCCCGGCGACGCCACCGCGCTCGCGGCTCGGATCAGCGCGGCGATCTCCGGCCGTCGGCCGACGCCGGAGCAGTGCCGCGCCCACGCGGAGACCTTCAGCTGGCATGCCGCCGCACAGCGGCACGCCGCACTGTATCGGGAGCTCGCATGACTGGGCCCGCCGTCTTCCTCGGCCATACCGCCGCGCCGTCCGGAGCCGAATTGGCCACCCTGCGGCTGCTGCGCACGCTGCGCGCGCATGGCACCGAAGTGGCGCTGGTGTGCACCGAGGACGGCCCGGTGATGGCACGTGCCCGCGACGCGGGGATCGACACCCGTGTCGTGACAGGGCGGTTCGACAGCCGGGCGATGACCACCGGGTCCGGCCCGCTGCGGCTGATCACCGGGTTTCTCGCGCTACTGCGGCTGGGCTGGACGGTGGGGGCCACGGTCCGTGACTTGGGCGCTCGGGTGCTGGTCGCCGAGAGCACCAAGGCGCTGGTGCTGGGAGCGGTCGCGGCCCGCCGCGCCCGGGTGCCGCTCGTCTGGCAGGTCCACGACCGAGTGTCCCGGGACTACTTCGGCCTGCTCCCTGCCACCTCTATTCGGCTGCTGGCCGCATTGCTCTGCCGGGGGCTGCTCGCCAACAGTCACGGCACCCGTGCCACACTGCCCCCGCGCATCCCGGCGGTCGTCGCCTACCCGGGTGTCGCCCTGCCCGCCACACCGCCGCCGCCCCGAACTCGCGCGGCCGCCGAGGCGGTCGTGGTCGTCGTGGGACGGCTGAGTCCTTGGAAAGGCCAGGACGTGTTTCTGCGTGCCCTGGCGGCGGTGCCGACCCGGCCCGCGGCGGTGTATCTCGTCGGCGGGACGTTCTTCGATGAACAGCCGTTCCGGCAGTACCTGGAACAACTCGCTGCCGAACTCGGTCTGGCCGTGACATTCACCGGTCACGTCGACGACCCCGACCGGTATCTCGCCGAGGCCGACGTGCTCGTGCACTGCTCGGTGCTGCCCGAGCCGTTCGGGCAGGTGGTGGTGGAAGGCATGGCCGCAGGCTGCGCGGTGATCGCGACGGCGCCCGGCGGACCGGCCGAGATCATCGCCGACGGGCGGACCGGCCGACTGGTGCCCGTCGGCGACGAAGCCGCTCTCACCGCGGCTCTCACCGAACTGCTCGGCGATCCGGCCGCGCGCGCCCGGATCGCCTACGCCGGCGTCGACCGCGCCCGCGACTTCGACATCGACACCACGGCACGGGTGGTCACCCGCTTCCTCGACGAGGTGGCGCCGCCGTGACCGAACCCGATTACCTCGCCACGCTGACCACGGACGTCTTCCCCCGGGTCGAACTGCCCCGGCGTCCCGGCGGAGTGCACCGTCGCGCCGACGGGGCTCGCGGGCCGGGAGGCGGTGGCGCGCACAGCAAGCCGAGCCGGTTCGAGGTACTCGGTGATATCGCGCTGGTGAGTTTCGGCAGGTACGGTCAGTACATCGTCACGGTCGTCACCGTGCCGCTGATCGCCCGGGTACTCGGCGCCCACGGCCTCGGCCTGCTCGCCATCGGCATGTCGGCCTATTTCATCGGCTCGCTCGTCGTGGATCTGGGAGTCACGCAGTTCCTGTCCGCCCGCGTGCCGGAGATCAACGCCCGCAAGGACACCCGACTGCGGGAGATCAACCAGCTGCGTGGCGACTATCTGGCCATCCGTCTCGCCACGGCGACGCTCTTCGGTGTCGCGCTCGCCGTAACCTCGGCCCTACGCGCGCCCGAAGCCGCGCAGATGGTGCTGCTCGGCCTGTTCGCCGGTGGCTTCTGGTCCCTGTCGGAGGACTGGCTGCTGATCGGTGAGGGGCGGTTCGGCACCTCCACCGCGTATCAGACCATCGGCCGGCTGTGCTATCTCGGGCTGCTGGTGGGCCTGCTTCCTCAGCTGCCGAACCCGCATATCGCCTTGCTGTGCCTATTGCTGTCCTCCGTGCCGACGGTGGCACTGACATGGTGGGATGCCTGGCGCCGGTACGGGTCGCCGGCCCGTCCCCGCTACTACGGCGTCGTGCTGCGCCGCAGCGTGCCGGTGTTCGTCTCCCGGTTGCTGGTCACCGGCTACGGGCAGGGCGCGGCGACGCTGTACTCGGCCGTGCTCGACGCCGTCTCGCTGGGCCTGTACTCGGCCGGCGACCGCCTGGTGCGCGCGGTCCAATCACTGCTCGACGCCATCGGTTTCGCGCTGCTGCCACGAATGGCCAGGCGCGGCAACCATCTCGGGTTCTGGCGGCACAGCATGCAGGCGCTGGCCGTGACCGTCGCCGTCGCCGCACTCGCCGCGGCGGGCATCTGGCTGGCCGCGCCCCTGCTGATCCGGCTGGTCTTCGGTACCGAATTCGCCGCGTCCACCGGTCTGTTGCGGATCGAGGTGCTGATTCTGCCCGCCACGACGGTCACCTCGTTCATCACCACGGCCATTCTGCCGGTGCGCCAGGACACCACCGGGGTCCTGATCGGCGCGCTGCTCGGGACTCTCGTCGCCATCGGCGCACTGCTGCTGACCGTCTGGACCCGCTCGGCGCATACCTTGGTCTACGGCCTGCTGCTGGCCGAAATCACCGTCGCCACCTGGCATCTGCTGCGAGTGCGGTTCCTGGCCCGCCGCGACCGCGCCGAAGCCGACACCGTGCCGCTGCCTGTCGTGCCCCGGAGGGAGAACTGACCATGAGAATTCTGTTCGTCGGCGACGACTGGCTCGGCAGCAACGCACGTTCGCTGGCCGACGGTTTCCGTCAGGCAGGCCACGACGTGCTGGTGGTCGACTCCACACAGGTGACGCTCCCGGCCAGGCTCTCGCCGCCGTGGGTGTACGCGAAGGCGACCGGTCGACGCGACCGGCGCACGGTCGAACGAGTGCACACCCAGATCGAACGCAGCGCCGCCACGTTCCGGCCCGACATGCTGTTCGTGTTCAAGGGAATCCATCTCGATCAGCAGCGACTGCTCGATGTGCCCGCCGCACTGCACGTGCACTACAGCCCCGACGACGTGTCCAACCCCGAGAACCTCACCGATGCCTACCTGGCCGCGGAAGCCGGCTGGGACCTGATCGTCACCACCAAACAGCACAACGTGCCGGAGCTGCGGGCGCGTGGCGTCCGTGCCGCCGAGTTCGTGCTCAGCGCTTACGACCCGGCCTGGCATCATCCGGCGGCGCGCCGCGGCGCGGGTGACCATCTGGTCGGCTTCATCGGAGTGTGCCGACCCGACCGCCGCGCCGAACTGGTGTCCCTGGCACGCCGCTACGGACCGCGTCTGCTGGTTCGCGGCCCCGGCTGGCGCCGCGTTCCGGAGTTGCGCGCCACCCGCGCCGTCGTCGGCGGCGCGGTGTACGGCCCCGGGTATTCGGCCGCGGTCGCCGAGGTGACAGCCAATCTGGTGCTGCTCAACTCCGGCAACCGCGACACCCACACCTGCCGTACCTTCGAGGTGCCCGCGGCCGGTGGATTGTTCGTCGGTGAACGCACCGGCGAACACGCCGACCTGCTGCGCGACACCGTCGAGTGCTTCCTGTTCGACGGCACCGACGAGCTGATCTCGATTCTCGATTGGGTTGCCTCCCACCCGGACCGGGCGGCCGAGATCGCGGCGGCCGGGCACCGGCGGATCACCGCCGCGGGGCATCGTTACGTGGATCGCGCCCGGCGGATCGTCGGCCTCGCCGCGGAGGTCGCGAACTGAACGCCTACACCGATATAGCCGCCGTCGCGGCCGCACTGGTCACGGTTGCCGCGGCCGCGCTGTGGGTTCCCGGCATCACCCGCGTGTTCTTCATCGCGCAGGCCCTGTTCTGGTCGCTGTCCTACGTGGCGCGGCCGCTGGTGCTGCTCGCGGTGCAGCCGGACCCGCATTATGGCGACAACATCTCCGACCCCCGGCTGGCTGGTCTGGGGTACGACCGCGGAATCGGTCTGGTGCTCGACCACGTCGTGTTCGGCTTGTGGTGTTACGCGCTGTTGGTGATCGGTTACGCGCTCTGGCGGCGTCGGCACCCGCCTCGCCCCGTCCCGGCCGCAGTCGCGGACCCCGACGTGATGCCGACGCTGCTGGTGCTCTACGCGCTCGGGCTGTTGGGGCGGGCGGCCTCGGTGGCCACCGGATCGCTGGGCACTGCGGGTGAGGTCAGCAGCGGCAACCCCCTGCTCAGTTTTGTCGCCACGTTCGCCGGGATCGCGGCGCTCGGGATGATCGTCTTCCTCCGGCCGGCCCGGCCGCAGACCACGGCGCTGGTGCTCGGCGCGCTCTTCGCGGGCGAGCTGTACTGGTCGTCGGCCGTGCAGTCCAAGACACCGATCCTCGCCGCCGCACTCGCTCTGGCCGTACGGTTTTCGATGCTCGGCTGGAACCGGCGCACCACGATCGGTGTGGCACTGATCGGCGTGCTCGGCGTCGCCGGATTCGGCTGGCTGCAGTCGTTCAAGAACTCCGGCACGGCCGCCCTCGACGCCACCGTCGTCGACTCCCGCTACCCGGCGAACGTCCGGCCGTTCCTGAGTATCCTGCGGCGCTTCGACCTGCTCGAAGCCGCCACCGATGCCTACTTCGTCGGCCCAGGCGGCTGGTTGTCCCCCGGCGAAGTACTACACCACGCGAGCCTCAGCCTGATCCCGGCGCAGGTGCTCGGTGCCGAGAAGCTCCAATCCGGCACGGCCTGGGCGAACGACGTGCGTGGCGCGTCAGTGGATATGAGCACCGTGTCGGTGTCCCTCGCGGAGGGCAACGTGAACGAAGGCTATTTGCTCGGCGGCGAGGCCGGCGTGGTTGTCGCCGTCGTGTTCACCTTCGTGCTGCTGCTCGCCTGGGAGCGATCGCTGTATCGGCGGCACTTCCCCGTCCTGGTGCTGGGGCTCGCGATCACCGGCGCCTCCACCCTGTTCGAACGCGGCATCCTCGGCAGCTTCGAGAATCTGGGCAAATTCGCGCAGTCGGCCGTGCTCGCCTGGTTCGTCCATCTGATCGTCACGGAATTCCGCCGCCGCCCGACGCCGCTCCCGGCACCGGCGCACGCTTCAGCAGTTACGAAGACATGAGGTCGCAGTCCATGGGTTTGATCGACATCTGGCACATCGTTCGGCGGCGGTGGGTGCTGATCGCCGCGCTCGCGCTGACCGTCACGGCGGCCGCCGTCTGGTACGCCTCGTCGCGGGCGGTGACCTACGTGGCCAGCAGCACCATGTACGTCTCGATGGCCACCGGTACCTCGGTCAACGACTCCTACCAGGGCGGCCTGGCGGCCCAGCAGCGCGTGCGGTCCTATCTCGAACTGGCCACCAGCGCCGCGGTCGCGGAGCGGGTCGTCCACGATCAAGGACTGACGGAATCCCCGGATGAGTTCCGCGGCCGGATCACCGCCTCGTCGCCGCCCGCCAGCACGATCCTGGAGATCGCGGTCTCCGCGCCCAGCGCACAGGCTGCGCGTGATCTCACCGACGCCACGGTCGCCCAGTTCCGGGCCTTGGTCGACGGTCTCGAGTCCATCGAAACCGGCGCTGCTCCCGCCGCCCGCGTCTCGGTCGTCGACCGTGCCCGACTACCGGCCGCTCCGGCCGGCCCCGGGGCGAGCCGGTTCGTCGCTCTCGGCCTGTTCGGTGGACTGCTACTCGGCTTCGCCGCCGCATTTCTGCGTGAACGCACCGACCGGCGTATTCGCACCAGCGGCGACCTCGCCGATGTCGCGCCGGTTCCGGTGTTCGCCGACTTCGACAACGGTGAATCCGCCGCCGAGTCGGCCCGGCGGCTGCGCAATCACCTGCGGGGCGCTCAGACCATCGAATGCACCAGCCTCACCGACCGATCACGGTCCGAGGTGGCGCACACTCTGGCGCTGGCCTTCGCGGATGCCGGTCATCCGGTGATCCTCGTCGACGCCGACACCTCCGGCGGCGGAAGCTCCGGCGCGATGCCAGGTCCAGGCCTGACGACACTGTTGCGCGGCGGCGTACCACTGGACCGGGCGATCACCGACGACTGGGGCGGGACCGGGGTCGCGGTGCTGCCGATCGGGCACATCGAGCCGGACACGTCCGACCTGATCGCCTCGGAGCACTTCGCTCATCTCATCGCCGATCTGCGCGAGCGTTACTACCGCGTGGTCATCGAGACGGCACCGGTCAGCTCCGCCGCCGACGCGGTCGCCGTGGCGCCCTTATCCGATGCCGTCCTCGGCGTCGCCGATCTCGGCAGACTCACCGGACCGCAGTTGCGTGCCGCCCTGACCGCGTTCGGCACGGCCGGGCCGACCGGTGTGGTCAGCCACCGCACACCCGGTTCGGCGGTGGACCGGCTGGTGGGAAGGATGAAGGTATGAGCGACGACTTTCTCCGGCGGCGCCGCTTGCTCGCCGCGACTCTGGGTGCGGCGGCTGCGATTCCGCTCACCGCCGCCTGCGCCACGGCCGAGCCGGACGACCCGCAGTTTCGATCGCCCACCACCGATGCGCCCGGAGCACGCAACGTCCGGGACTTCGGAGCCGTCGGAGACGGTATCGCCGACGACACCAAGGCATTGGCCGCAGCCGTGGCCGCGGACCCGAACGGGCCGCTGGTGCTCTACCTGCCCGCCGGGCACTACCGGGTCGAGTCGATGCCCGATCTGCCGGACTATGCCACGATTCTCGGCGACGGTGCCGACGTCACCACGATCGTCTACGCGGGCAACGGCACTCTGGTGCGGCTGCGCAAGCGCAGCCGGGTCCGTTTCGCCAGGCTGGGGATCTTCACCACAGGTCCCGGCTCGACCGCGGTCGAGCTGTCGGAATGCTTCCGCTGCTCCTTCGACGCGGTGGTACTGCGCGGCAACCACCTCAGCGATAACCATCCGCAGTACCTGACCCAGCGCGGCGTCGTGTTGCGCGACAACACCGGCGGCACCGCCTTCATCAACTGCGATATCAACAACTTCGGGATCGGGCTGACCACATCCTGTATCCAGAACTACGTCACCTCCTCGAAGTTCACCAGCAATCACACCGGCGTCCTCGGCACCGGCAACGACCACAACGCCGGGCTGGCACTCACCAACGTCGAGTTCGTCTCCGACCAGAACCCGCTCACCACCGACCGCCACCTGCGGGTCGACGGCGCCGCCAACGACTGGTGGCTGACCAACGTGTGGTTCGAAGGAGCCGAGGTCGCCCTGTCCGTCGGCGAGAACGGGCGCGGTGGACCCGCGCAGTTCGGCATGGTCAACGCGAAGGTCGCGGCCCGTTCGGTCGGGCTCGAACTGAACTACTGCCGACAGCCGTATCTCGCGAACGTGATCTTCGACGCGGAGTCGCGGCCGCCGGGCATCCCGGTGCGCGTGGATCAGGCCGGCTGTCCGGAAGGCACCGCGGTCGGATTGATCTCCGGCATCACCGACGACATTCCCGACGGGGTCTTTCCGGCCGGGTGGACCGTCATCGGCCGCAAGGGCATGCGTACTCCGCGCTTCACCGGCACCGTGGTGTCCCAAGCGGGGCCGCACGGCGCGGACGTGTTCCAGGCACAGAACAGCGACGGCGCTGTCCGCGCCGCGGTGACCGCCGACGGAAGCTGGGTCTGCGAGCACGCTGACAACGGTCCCGTGCTCAAGGCGCCCGACGGCGGCTACTGGCGGCTCACCGTCTCCGACGACGGGAAGCTGGGTACCGTAGCGCTCGGCAGGAAGCGTCCCGGCGGATGACCCGACGCCCGCACCGCCGCACCGAAGCGCATCCCACCATCACCGGTCCCATCGGAACGGCGGTCCGGTTGCGGCCGCCGCGCTTCGACGACTTCGCCGAGTGGCGGCGGATCCGGCTCCGCGATCGCGCGATCATCGAGCCCTACTGGGTGAGTTCGGCGCAGGACTGGCACGACCGCCACACCGCCCGCCACTGGGCGCGGGAATGCCTCGACAACCGGGCCGAGGGCCGCGCCGGGCGGTGGGTGAGCCTGGTCGTCGAGGTAGCCGGTCGATTCGCCGGGCAGGTCGAACTGGCCTCGATCGATGCGACGGCCCGCAGCGCCGAGCTCGGGATCTGGATAGGCTCCGCCGTCGCCGGTGGCGGCATCGGTGGCCTTGTGCTGGCCATGATGGTGGACTTCGGATTCGACAGTCTCGGTCTCATGCGGATCACCGCACCGATCGCACCCGGCAACATCGCCGCCGCCAAGATCGCGGCCGCGACGGGCCTGCGGTACGAAGCCCGGATGAGCACCTATTTCGATGCCGGTGGCGCACGCCGCGACCACGAGTTGTGGGCGGTGATCCGCGCCGATCGGCCCGACCGCGGGTTCGCCGCCGCGTATCTGGCCCGGCAACGCTTCCGCCCGATGACGACGCAACTGCCCGCCGCGCCTGCCGTCCCGCACAGGCCGCCCCGCTCGAGCGTCGCAGCCGCGCATCTGCGGTTCCAGTTGTCCCGATCGCGCCGGGTGGTCAGGTGGCTGCGTGGCAGCGCCGTCATCACCCTCACCGGCTCCGACGCCCAAGGCAGGGTGCTGGTGCGATCCCGCCGGGTCACCGACTACCGGCGCTGCCGCGCGGCCCGCATCCGCAACCGCGCGACGCTGGCACGTGACCCGCGGATGTCACCCGCCGCCTGGCTGCGCCGACATTCCCTGCGCCGCTGGCTGGCCGAACTCGCCGAAGCCAGGACAGGCCTGCGTTCCCGGCCAGGACTGACGCTGACGATCCTCGACGACGGCCGCTTCGTCGGGGAAGCCCGGCTGCACGGGCTGGACATGTTCGATCACAACATCCGGCTCAGCATCTGGACCGATGCCTCGGCCCGCCCGGAACTCCGCGCCGACGTGCTCCGCGTGCTGGTGCGCCATGCGACCGAACGGCTCGGAATCCTCCGCATCGCCACCGCGATCCCGGTTTCCGACCTCGCCGCCGCGGCTGCGGTCGCCGCCGCCGGGTTCACCGAGGAGGGACGGATGCGCGGGCACCTCGATGTCTTCGGACCCCGCGGCGATCACGACCTCTGGGCGTACAGTCATCCGCCCGGTCCGGCCGCCCCCGGATGACGCGCGGACCCGGCACGGCTCTGCTATCCCGGCTTCCCCGCCCGCACCGCGAACGGAGCACCAGATGAACCCGCACCTCGACGTCCCACCGCACCGCGGGTTCGCCCGCAGCAATGCGCTGCAGCGTCGGTTGCACGAGCTGGTGCCCGGCGGCGCTCACACCTACGCCCGCGGAGCCGACCAGTATCCCGAGCAGATGGCGCCGATACTGTTGCGCGGCAACGGATGCAGAGTGTGGGATGCCGATGGCAACCAGTATGTCGAATACGGAATGGGCCTGCGTTCGGTCACCCTCGGCCATGCCTACGCACCGGTCCTCGACGCCGTGACGACCACCATCGCCGACGGAGTGAACTTCAGCAGGCCGACCGAGCTGGAGCTGCTCGCGGCCGAGGACTTCCTGGACCTCGTTCCCGGTGCGGACATGGTCAAGTTCGCCAAGAACGGCTCCGATGCCACCACCGCCGCCGTTCGGCTGGCCCGGGCTGTGTCCGGCCGCCAGCGGATCGCCGTCTGCGAGCAGCCGTTCTTCTCGGTCGACGACTGGTTCATCGCGACGACACCGATGTCGGCAGGCATCCCCGATCATGTCGGCGCGGAAATTGTCCGGTTCCCCTACAACGACGTCGACGCTCTCGCCACGGTCCTGGCGGGCGACAGCGTGGCCGCGGTCATCATGGAGGCGGCCACCGCAACGGCGGAACCCGAGCCCGGCTACCTCGAGGCGGTACGCGCCCTGTGCGATCGGCACGGCACCTTGCTGATATTCGACGAGATGATCACCGGATTCCGCTGGGCCACCGGCGGCGCCCAGTCCGTCTACGGCGTGACTCCCGACCTGTCTTGCTGGGGCAAGGCCATGGGTAACGGATTCCCCATATCTGCGCTCGCCGGACGACGCGAATACCTCGAGCGGGGCGGCCTGCGCACCGACGCCGACCGCGTATTTCTGCTGTCCACCACGCACGGCCCGGAAACCAGCGGGCTCGCGGCCTTCCGCGCGGTCGCCGCGGCGTACCGGACCGGCGATCCGATCTCCCGCATGGAAGCGGCAGGCGCCGCGCTGGCGACCGGATTCACGGCATCGGCAGACGAACTCGGCATCGGCGATCACCTCCGGGTCCGCGGTCGCTCCTCGTGCCTGATCTTCGAAACCCTCGATTCCGACGGAAAACCCTGCCAGGCATTCCGCACGTTGTTCCTGCAAGAACTGCTTCAACGCGGAGTGCTCGGGCAATCCTTCGTCACCTCGGCGGCACACGACCACGACGCGATCGCCGCCACCTTGTCGGCTTGCGCGGACGCGGCCCAGGTGTACCGGACCGCCCTCGAACGCGGCACCGTCGACGGACTGCTGCGCGGACGATCGGTCGCTCCCGCGCTTCGCCGCACCGCCGCACCCCGACAGATCGAAGCGAGCACATCTCGATGACCGCACCCCGCATCGCCATCGTCCACGAACGGTTCACCGAATTCGGCGGATCCGAAGCCGTGGTGGGCGAGTTCGCCCGCACCTGGCCCGGCGCGGACATCTACGCGCCGATCGTCACGCCGAGCGGAATCCGCCCGCCCGTCCAGCGCGTCCACGACACCTGGCTCTCCCGCGCCCACGCGCTGACCCGCGGCCGGCACGCCCCTCTGCTGCCGCTCGTCCCCCGGTCGCTGCGACGGATGCCGTTGCGGGGCTATGACGCCGTGGTCGTCAGCCACCACTCATTCGCCACCCAGGCCGCACTGGCCACCGACGCACCCGTGATCGCCTATGTGCACAGCCCTGCCCGATGGGCCTGGGATCGAGAGTTCCGCATCCGCGAAGCCGGTGGACGGGCCGGCCAGTTCGCCCTCGGCGCCGTGGGCGCGCTGGCCCGCCATGCCGAGCTGCGCGCCGCGCCGCGCCTGGCCCGGGTGATTGCCAACTCGACCGCCGTCGCCGACCGGATCCGCGACTGGTGGGGTTTGACCGCCACCGTGATCAATCCACCCGTCGATGTCGACCGTTTCACCCCCGATCCCGCACGTGCCCGGGAGGACTTCTTTCTCTACGCCGGTCGCCTCGTTCCCTACAAGCGCGCCGACCTTGCCATCCGAGCCGCTCAACTCGCCGGGAAACGGCTGGTCGTGCTGGGCGACGGACGCTTCCGGTCTCAGCTCGAAGCTCTCGCCGGACCCGAGACGACTTTTCTGGGCGCCACCTCCACCGACACGCTGCGGGAGATGTACCAACGTTGCCGAGCCCTGCTCATGCCCGGCGTGGAAGACTTCGGCATCGTCCCGGTCGAAGCCATGGCCTGCGGTACCCCGGTGATCGCCCTCGGCGCCGGCGGCGCACTCGACACGGTACGACCGGGCATGACAGGCGAACACCTCGCTCCCGGCACCGATACGGACGTCGTCACCCGCCTGGCCGCGGCAATGGCCGACTTCGACACCGCCCACTACGATCCCCGCGTCATCCGCGCCCATGCGGAAACGTTCGCACCACCCGCATTCCGGGCACGGATAGCCGCATGCGTCGATATGTGATCGGCCTCGTATCGAATTGCCGGACGCTGGCTCGGCAAGGGTGATATGCCTAGCCGCATGGTGATCGAGGCGATCAGTGAGACCCGCTCGCATGGCTGTGGGAGCCGGTCCTCGATGCTGTGGAGTCGGCTGAGCTCAGCCTAGCTAGGGCTGTTTACGTGCTTCGGTATGGTGCCCCAAGCGTAGCCGGACAGTTTCGTGGATCGGTTCGTGTCGGAGCTGTTGCGGATGAAGGAAGCGGACGTCGGTGGATTCGCCAGGGTCTCACCGATTTCCATGGTGCCGCCCGGTAGGGATTCAGGTCAGCATTCCCCGTACTTCGGCGATCCGCCGATCCAACCGTACCGAGTGGGCGGTGGCGGCTGCCGTCTCCGCCTCTCGAATGGTGGCGCGTGCTGCGTCCAGTTCCCGCTTCTTCAGGAATGACTCCGCGAGCCAGGTGCGATACAGGGCAACTTCACGAGCTCGGTCGGCCGAGAGTTGCCCGATCGCACGGGAAAGCAGTGCGCTCGCCTTGGCGGGTTCGCCCAGCTCGACGAAGCACCTGCCTGCCATTACGTCTATCTCGGTGCGGTCCATCCAGTACACCCACTCGGGCTCGGAAATGTCGGATGACCTGCGATCATACGATTCGTCGACCGCATCGAGCGCCCGTTCGGCTCCCTCGCGATCTCGCGAGCGCGCGCATGCCCACGCCAAGCGATCCGTCAGCAAGGAGCGGACTACCGGGGGTGCGTCCGTCGCGCCTTTGACGGCGGTGCGAGCGAGCAGCGTCGCCTCGCTGGGATTCCCGACATTGGCGATCTGGTAGCTCAGACTCGACAGAAGTTGCGCCGTCAACACGCGGTCTCCGGCATCATCGGCGGCGGATGCGCCGCTCAGATAAAGCCGCTGCGCGTCGTCGTATCTGCCCGCGTCGCTGGCCACCCACCCGGCAAGTTGTGCCAGTTCACCCGCGACCGTCAGCAACCGCTTCCCGACTCGATCGGAATAACTGCATTCCGTGATGATCTTCCGAGCGCTTTCGAACTCCTGCAATACCAGCGGGAACAAGTCCTCGCCACCTACGCTGTCATCCAGATGCCGAAGTTCGACCACACGTCGTTCCATCTCGGTCGCCAACTCGTCCCCGACGCGCCGACCAGCGGAGGCATGTGTCTTGGGTGCGGATTCTCCCACCAGCCATTCGTGTGCGACTCGGATCGGGTCCGGTGATGGTGCCATCAGTGCGCTGATCGGAATGTTCAGCGCTCGTGAGTAGCTGATGATGTGCTCTTGCTTCACATCGCGCTGCCCGTTCTCCAACATCCCGAGCAGAGACTTGCTGTAGTTGGTCTTCGCGGCGAGCGCCGCAAGGCTCACTCCTCGGCTCAGCCGGGCAGTTCGAAGCAGAAATCCAGGATTTTCCATCGAGCCGACGCACCCCCGCTTCTGTGGACGCTTGTGGACTGCAAACCGATTCCGCGCCTGACCTATTGGTCCGAGACTTACCCCGCCTTCCGTGCGAACGACTGTATTGCGAGCGCGCGGCAAACCGTGTCGGCTGTAGTGGGTAAGCGCACGCCCCGAGACAGGGCGGGTCAATCAGCTGACGTTGCGAATCATTCCGACGTGAAACGAAACGGATGGCGCCCCGGTCAGCGGCGACGGGTGAGTGCGCGGCACGGGGAAGGGGCCGGGACCTCACCTCGGAGGTATGAGGTGGGCGGGACGCCCATCAGGCTGCGGAAGTCGGCCGTCATGTGGGACTGGTCGTAGTAGCCCGTGCCGGTGGCGATATCGGCCAACGGGGCGTCGTCGGTCCGGGACAGGACCTGGCGGACTCGGTTGATGCGTGCGAAGTGTTTGGGGGAGACGCCGATGCCATTGGTGAACAGAGTGCGAAGTTGGCGTTCGCTGACCGAGAGGCGTGCGGCCAATTCGGTGACGGAGAGCGGGTGGTCGGCGGCGATGACCGCTACGGCGGTGGTGAGGAGTCTGCGGTGGGCGCGCCGGACCGGATCGTCGGGGATGCGGCGCGGCAGCTCGTTCTCCAGGTACGGCACGACCTCGTCGTGGTCGAGTTCGATCAGCGCGGCGGCCAGCTGCCCGACCGGCCCGGGCAGATCGTCCAGCCGGAGCACGCGATCGGTGAGGTCGGCCGCCGGAACGCCGAGCAGCGCCGGGACCGCGCCCGGGGCGAGCCGCAAGCGGACACAGCCCGCGGGTTTGCTCGCCCGCGAGTAGCTCGCCTTGGTCTGCGGCCCGACGACGAGCGCGACACGGCGGTCACCGATATCGGCGTGCTCGGTGCGCAGCACGATCGTGGTGGCGGTCTGCGGCACGTGCGCGAACGGCTCGGATAGGTCGAGCACGGTCGGGATGCGGCCGAGTTCGGCCAGCCACGGGCGCAGCGACTCCGGCGCGGGCTCGGACGTCTCGACCAGTTCGGCGGTCACGACGGGCGGGCGCAGCTGGGTGGTCACGGCATCCACTGTATGCAGTCGCGCCCTCCGCAGGTGTGCCGGAATTTCCTAGAGACCTGCGCGAATGCCCGGCACGGTGGTTCCCATGATCGTGATCACCGGTGCGACCGGCACCATCGGCAGTGAAATCGTCCGGCAGCTCAGCATGCGCGCAACCGCGATCCGCGCCGTCACTCGTGACCCGGATCGGGCCGAGGTGCCCGCAGGCGTCGACGTGGTGCGCGGCGATTACACCGACCTCGCGTCCATGGCGAAGGCGATGGTCGGCGCGGAGGCCGCGTTCATCGTCGGCGTGCTGGGTCCGGAGTACGCGGAGACCGACCGTGCGCTGATCGCGACAGCTCGAGATGCGGGCGTCGGCAGGATCGTCAAACTCTCCGCGATCGGCACCGGCGATACCGGCCTCGGCCGGGTCGGAACCTGGCATCTGCCGGGTGAGCAGGCCGCGCGCGAGAGCGGCGTCGACTGGACCATCCTGCGCCCGAGTTCGTTTGCCTCCAACACCCTGAGCTGGGCCGCCGCGATCCGTGCCGGGCAGCCGGTGCCGAACATGACCGGTGACGCGGCGCAAGGCGTCATCGATCCACGCGACGTCGCCGGGGTGGCGGTCGAGGCGCTGACCTCCGCCGGTCACGCGGGACGGACCTACACCCTCACCGGGCCGGAATTGCTCACCACGCACGACCTGGCCGCCATTCTGGCTACTGTTACCGGCCATCCCGTCGACGTGACCGATATTCCCGAAACCGAAGCAAGAGCACATATGCTCGCGTCCGGAATGTCCGCCGAATTCGCCGACGGTGCGCTGGCCGGGCAGGCATATGTGCGCGCCGGACACAATGCGATCGTCACCGACGATGTGGCCCGAATTCTCGGGCGTGCCCGGAGTTTTGCCGAATGGGCCACCGATTACGCCGGTACGTTCGTGGCCGACGAGCGCACGCCGTAGGGTACCTGTGATCAGCGCCACATCGAATTGCCGAACGGTGCCTGCTCGGCAAGGGTGACAGGACCGGCCGGTCGGCCGGTGTGCTTACACGAAAAGGAAATTCGGATGCGTCAACGGGTCATGACGGTCTTGGTAGCGGTCGTAGCAGGCGGATCGGCCGCCGCGTTCGGCGGCGCGAGTGCGTCCGCGGTCGCGGTGAACCCTTTCCCCGGCGGCACGGAGGTCTACTTCGACAACGGTGAGTCCGCGGCGATCGCGAACCTGAACCTCGGACCGGCGCTGAGCCAGGTGGCCCTCGCCTGGTCTCCCGGAGCGAAAGCTCTGCTCGGCGAGGGGATCAACGAGCACGCCCGGTGGGCCAGCGAAACCCCGACCGGCGGGGTGTCGATCGAGGTGTACGGGTCGCCCGTCCAGCCCTCGCTGGTCACGGTCACCACCCTGCGCGGCTGAGCGAGATTTCATTTCGGATTTCGGTGTGCCAGGGGTACGCTCGCCCATGGCGTTATGCGCATGCTTTGCCGGGATCCGCGGCGCTCGAGCCTAGAACTCGAGCCGCTGCCGCGACCAGGCACGCGGCGAGACATCTGGCCGCCGCGCGTGCCGCCGGATGCCGCGCGGCTCGCGCCGCGCCTTCGGTGATTGCCGACATGGAGACCTCCTGGCGGATGCCCGGACGGGACGACACTACGTGTGCCGTCCCGTCCGGTGTTTTCGTCAGTTCGCGGTGGAGCGGAAGCCGCGCAGCCGCAGGCTGTTGCTGACCACGAAGACCGAGGAGAACGCCATCGCGGCGCCCGCGAGCATCGGATTCAGCAGGCCCGCCATGGCCAGCGGGATCGCGGCCACGTTGTAGCCGAAGGCCCAGAAGAGATTGCCCTTGATGGTCGCGAGGGTGCGACGCGACAGCCGGATCGCGTCCGCCGCCGCCCGCAGGTCGCCGCGCACCAAGGTCAGATCGCCCGCCTCGATGGCCACGTCGGTGCCGGTGCCCATGGCAAGGCCCAAGTCGGCCTGGGCCAGCGCCGCGGCGTCGTTCACGCCGTCGCCCACCATCGCCACCACTTTGCCCTCGGCTTGCAACCGCTTGACGGTGTCGACCTTGTCCTGCGGCAGCACTTCCGCGATCACCTCATCGATGCCGACCTGCGCGGCGATCGAGTCGGCGGCGGCCCGATTGTCGCCGGTCAGCATGATCGGGGTGAGACCGAGGGCGCGCAGCTGGGAAATCGCCTCGGCGGAGGTCGGTTTCACCGCGTCGGCCACCACGAGCACACCGCGCGCCTTGCCGTCCCAGCCGACCGCGACGGCGGTCTTGCCTTCGGCTTCGGCCGCGCGCATCGCCTGCGTCAGATCGTCGTCGAGGTGCTGTGACCAGTCGGCGAGCAGCCGGGCGCGGCCGACGAGCACCGCGTGGCCGTCCACCATGCCTTGCACACCCAGGCCCTCGACGTTGGCGAAATCCTCGACCGGCTTCAACTCGCCCACCCGCTCGCGGGCGCCCTTGGCGACGGCTTGGGCGATCGGGTGTTCCGAGGAATCCTCCAGCGCTCCGGCCAGTTCCAGAATCCTGGGGACCTGCTCGCCTTCGGCGGGGACGACATCGAGCAGCGTCATCTTGCCCGCGGTGACGGTGCCGGTCTTGTCCAGCACGATCGTGTCCACCCGCCGGGTCGATTCCAGCACCTCGGGGCCCTTGATCAGGATGCCCAACTGCGCGCCCCGTCCCGTGCCGACCATCAGCGCGGTCGGCGTGGCCAGCCCGAGCGCGCACGGGCAGGCGATGATCAGCACCGCCACCGCCGCGGTGAAGGCCGCGGCCACCGATCCGCCGGTACCGAGCCAGAAGCCCAGCGTCGCGACCGACAGCGCGATCACGATCGGTACGAAGATCCCGGATATCCGGTCGGCCAGCCGCTGGGCCTGCGCCTTGCCGGTCTGCGCGTCCTCGACCAGCTTCGCCATCTGCGCGAGCTGGGTGTCCGAACCGATCCTGGTGGCACGCACCACGATCCGCCCGCCGACGTTGACGGTCGCGCCGACCACGACGTCGTCTCGGCCGACCTCCACCGGCACCGACTCACCGGTGAGCATCGAGGCGTCGACGGCCGAGGAACCTTCCGTCACGATGCCGTCGGTGGCGATCTTCTCGCCGGGACGCACCACGAACCGGTCGCCGACGGTCAGTTGCTCCACCGGAATACGCTGCTCGGTTCCGTCACGCAGCACCGAGACCTCTTTGGCGCCCAGTTCGAGCAGAGCCCGCAGCGCCGCGCCCGCACGCCGCTTGGCGCGCGCCTCGAAGAAGCGTCCGGCCAGGATGAACGTGGTGACGCCCGCCGCGGCCTCGAGATAGATGCTGCCGGTGCCGTCCATCCGCGAGATGGTGAACTCGAACGGGTGCGTCATGCCCGGCGTGCCTGCGGTGCCCCAGAACAGGGCGTACAGCGACCAGCCCAGTGCGGCCAGCGTCCCCATCGAGACCAGGGTGTCCATGGTCGCGGTGCCGTGGCGCAGGTTGGTCCATGCCGCACGGTGGAACGGCAGCGCGCCCCACACCACCACCGGGGCGGCCAGGGTCAGCGACAGCCACTGCCAGTTGGTGAACTGCAACGCCGGGATCATCGCCATGGCGATCACCGGCACCGACAGCACCAGCGACACCAGCAGGCGGGTGCGCAGGGCGGCGGCGGGATCTTCCTCGGTCTCGGCCTCCTCCGAGCGCTCCGGCTGGGCGGGCAGGGCAGCGGTGTAACCGGCCTGTTCGACGGTGGCGATCAGCTCGTCCGGCGAGACGCTGCCGGTGACCTCTACCCGGGCCTTCTCGGTCGCGTAGTTGACCGTCGCGGTGACGCCGTCGAGCTTGTTGAGTTTCTTCTCGATCCGGGCGGCGCAGGACGCGCAGGTCATTCCACCGATCACGAGTTCGACCTGCCCGGCGGGCGGCGGTTGTGTCGCGGTGGTCATCGTGGTGCTCCGTTCTGTGCGCGGACGGTCGTCGGGTCAGTGCGCGTGGCCGTCCGGCGCCTGCTGCTGACCAGTGTGTTCGTTGTGAGTGGACGCGTCTACGGCGGGGGTACCCGGCGCGACGGTCAGGGTGAATTCGGCGGTGCGGACCACACCCTCGTGCTGGAAGTCGAGGAATAAGCGGTAGTCGCCGGCGCTCGGCGCCGTAACCGCGAAGGTGATGCCCGGTCCGGCCGCGGTCACGCCGTCGCCGGGATGGCCTTCCGGATGGACGTGCAGGTAACCCAGGTCGGCGGCGCGCAGGGCCACCAAGTGGCCGTAAGCCCCGAGGTAGGGCTGCAAGTCGCTCACCGGCTTGCCCGCACGGTTCACCGAGAGCGTCACCGTCGAAGCCCGGCCCGGTACGACTGCACCGTCCAGCGTGACGGTGTAGTCGCCGACGGTGGCGGTGGAAGTCGCCGCAGGCAGCTTTTGCGGGTCGTAGACGCCCGCTACCCGCAGGTCCGCGCCGAGTGTCAGGTTGTCGCCACCCTCCGGGGTGAAGTCGGCGAACACCCGGTAGTCACCGGCGCGGGTGAGATCGAGCGGGACGCTCCAGGTTCCGCCTGCCTCGAGCACCGGGTGCACATGCTGGAAAGCGGCCAAATCGCGGCGCACGACGATCAGGTGCAGGTCCTTGTCGTGACTGCGCACGTAGCGGGTGACGGCTTTTCCGTCGCGGTCGAGGATGGTGAAGCGCAGCGGCACGTTCGCCGCGGCGGTGGTCTGGGTGGTATCCAGCCGCAGGGTGTAGCCGCGGTCGGTCGCCATCATTCCTCCAGGTAGTGCGCGGGCCTCGCCCTGGTCGGCGGAGCCGGTGTCGTGTGCGGTCGAGTCGTGGGCGGGTTCCGGTCCGATGAGCGAACCGGTCGCGAGGGCGATCCCGAAGACCGCGGCGAGGCCGAGGGCGAAGCCGCCGAACTTGGTGGATGCGTTCATCGGAGTGCTCCGTCCGTCAGTCGGCGACCGCGTAGCCGGCGCGGGTCACGGCCGCGGTGAGTTCGGCGCGTTCGATCGGGGTCGCGCTCTCGACGGAGACCAGTCCATCGGCGAGGTCGACGGCGACGGACTCGACGCCGGAGATGCGGCCGATCTCGGTGCGGACCGAGCCGGCGCACCCGCCGCAGTTCATCCCGGTGACGGTCACGGTGGTGGTGCTCATGGTCGCTCTCCTCGTGTGGTGGGCGTTTGCTTCGAAATCTACCCTACCCCCCTAGGGTATATACATGTCAAGTCCCCGCGCAGACGAAAGCCCGGTCCGCGATGGGCTGCGGACCGGGCTCGCTGGTCGGCGGTCAGGATGCGCGGTAGGTCACCAGTGCGACGGCGGGCGCCGAGACCACCTGCACTTCCGCGGCGTCGGAGACCTTGACGTGCAGGAACCCGCCTTCGATCGCGATGTGCACGTCATCGACGGTGCGTGTGGTCCGCCCCTCCCGGTCCAGCAGGGAGTAGCCCTCGACCAGGGTCACTTTGCTCGCGGGCCGCCATTTCGCCTCCATCGCAGAACCTTTCGTCGGCGTCGCGGGAGGGAAGTCGAGTTCCGGCTCGGCGACGTGGTTGAAGTAGTTGGACAAGACGTTCAGTGCGACGTGGCCGACGATCTCGCCCAGTTCCGCATCGCTGACGCCGCGGGAACGGGCCGAGGCGAGCGCGGCATCGTCGATCCGGCCGCGAAACCGGAGTATGTCCCGAGCGACGCGCAGGATCGCGTCGGTGTGCGGGTCCTCGGCGCGCGCAGCGCGGGTGTCGGCGATCGCCTGCTCGGTGAAGCCCATCCGCTCGGCGCGCATGGTGTGCGCTGCGGTGCAGTAGTCGCAACCGTTTTCACTGGCTACCAGCAGCGCGAGTTGCTCGCGAACCCGGGCGGAAAGCTTTCCCCTGGTCAGCGCGTCGCGCAGGTTGAGGTATCCCCGCAGGGCGGCGGGGCTGTTCGCCATGGCGGCGTAGAGATTCGGGACGCGGCCCAGCTGGCGCTGTACCTCGGCGAGCAGGTCGGCCTGCTCGGCATCGGTGGAGTCGGTGGATACAAGGGGCAGGCGGGACATCGAAGCCTCCAGCTCGGACAAACGGTACCGATCGGTGCCGAAATGAGACGGTACTGACTGGTTCCGTTTCGGTCAAGCAAGACGGCACTGATCGGTTCCGTTCTGCTAGGGTGGCACCATGGCAACCCAGGCCAGGCAGCGCTTGCTCACCACGGCGGAAGAACTGTTCTATGCCGAAGGCATTCGTGCCGTCGGCATCGATCGCCTGCTCCAGGAGTCCGGCGTGGGCCGCGCCTCCTTCTATCGCCATTTCGCGAGCAAGGACGATCTGGTCGTCGCGGTGCTGGAGGATCGTGACCGCCGCTGGCTGGACTGGCTGCGGGAGTCGGTCGAGACGACTGCCGACGATCCGGCCGCGCGCCCACTCGCCGTCTTCGACGCCCTCGCGGACCGATTCGCCCGCAAGGACTTTCGCGGCTGCGCGTTCATCAACACCATGGTCGAGGTCGCCGATCGGGACAGCGCCGCCCATCGGGCCGCCGATCGCCACAAGCGGCGCGTGATCGCGTATCTGTCCGAACTCCTGACCGATGCGGGCAGATCCGACGCCGCCGAGCTGGCCGCCGAGCTCGCGCTCCTGGTGGACGGAGCGATCGTCACCGCCGTTCGCGAGGGCACTCCGGACGCTGCCGCCCGAGCCCGTGCGATCGCCCAGCGGCTGCTCACGCGGGGCTGAGTGTCCGCGAGTCGGTGCTCGCCTGCTGTCCGGGGCGCCGTGGGGAGCGTCAGGCGCCCGTCCCGCGCCTGACGTGTTTCCCGTGGCCGTGCATCGGCCACTCCTACAGACTGACCGGCTTACCGAGGTAGCACGGGTTACGAAAAGTCCACGTGTTCAGTCACATCGAGTGTGGCCAAGCGCGATGTGATGGACTACTATGCGGTTCAGGCGGATTTATTCCGCGGGTGGGATGGTCGTAGAACGGGGGTGGAGCCTGTGTATGCAGTCCTTTTTGAGGATGGGCGACAATTCTGCGCCCGGCAATGAAATCTGCCTTGCGCGATAGCGATAGCAAATAATGGTCACTAGGAGCTTCGACTGAGGTCGATTACCCGGCCTTGACAATCGCGCATATGAGAGGGGGTGGAAATCATGGAGCTCAGTTTCCAGAAGGTCGATATCACGACCATCGAGGACATTGACCTGGACGACATCGTCGGCGGCACCGTCACGCCGTGTCCTGTGATGAAGTAGGTCGGCGGTTCGCGGGCTCTGGATGCCCGGGCATCCAGAGCCCTTCGATGATAATAGGAGAATTGATGCGTTTTCCGGTCACGGCCGGGCAGGCCGACCTGTTATTGGAACAGGAACGGCCGGGTTCGTCTAGCAGTCATATAGGATTCGTCCTGGAATTTGCGCCGTCGGTTGATCCGCGAGATATCTTTCGGGGTGTGCACGAGACGGTGCGCAGTTGCTCGGCATTGCGTCTGAAGTTCCACGGATCGGCCGAGGCGGGGTACGAGCAGGAGATCGAAGATTATGGCGAGAATCGTGTAGCATTGGAACTACAAGATGTTTCGGATGCAGACGACATCGCGGTTCAGCGCTACATGGACCTCATCCTACATCGAGACGCTGTGGCATGGGATTGGAATACTCGCGGAGTTTACAAGCTGACCTTGATTAAGAACTCCGGCGGCCGACATCATCTGGTGATCTCACTGCAGCAGGTGGCGTTCGACCGGCGATCCATGCAGGTTCTGTTGAACCGCCTGGTCGCCGCGATTATGGGCCCCGCCGCCGTCTCGCCTTTCCTGGCGGAATTGGACGAATATCAGTCCGCCGTCGCGGCAACGAGGCCGAGTGAGGCCGAGAAAGCCGCCGCTGCCAGGTATTGGAAGCGTGAACTATCCAATCATAGAAACGCCTTCGAGGGGCACCCGTGCTTTGCTGCCTCCAGGTCGCATCGGGGTCGGATCGCGATAGTCGGTGCGGACTATCGCAGTCTTCGCGAATCGATACCTGACGGCGGGTGGAGTATGGCGTCGCTGTTTCTGCAGCGTTTCTTGTCGGAGTGGCAGCAGTACGTGCCACGAACAACGCTGGTCGACACATTCATGACCTGCCGCCCGGACAAATTCGAAAATCAGATCGGAATGTTCACAACATTACGTCCACTCGTGTTCGACCTGTCGAATGACGAATGGCGGCGACAGACCACGGCCAAGCTGATGCGCGGATCGGCATACCAAGGCATCGACAGCTACGCCCTGCGCACCGCGGAGCGGGCTTGCGGGATACCACAGCGCCCGTTTCCCGCCTACAACTTCACCGATGACTCCACGAGCGGTGGATCCGAGCCCGAGCCTTCGCCGGTTAAGGTCACCAAATTCGCTGCTCGTAGAGCATCCGCCAGGCCCGTGCTGCTGCGAGTGCGGGATCAGGGAACCTCGCTCAGCATCGCGGTTCATATGAACTCGGGAACGTTTTCGTCCGCCGACATGAATCGTCTTCTGCGGCGATTGGCCGGCGGATGACCAGCGAGGTCGATACACGCGGTCCCGACGGCGAGAGCGAGCAGTCGAGGTTTCGATCGGAAGCCCTCGAAAGTCATCGTCGCTCGAGACGGTTCGGTCGTGTGACATTGATTTCCGGCCGTGATCCACGGCGGCTCCCACTCTGGCGCAGGCGGTTTCTGCGCAAGTCCGCGAATGTTCCCTACTTTCCGCAGGTGGGGTACGCGGACTGCGGGCCGGCCTGTTTGCGGATGACGCTTGCCAGCCGTGGGGTCAGCGTCTCGTTGCACACACTTCGTGAGGAGACCGAAAGCGGCCGGAACGGCACGGCGGCCTCCGCGATTCTCCGGGTGGCGCGACGATATGGAATAGACGGCCGTGGCGTCAAGTGCAATTTGGCGGGGCTTCGCCATCTCGGCCCCGGCGCTATCCTGTTCTGGAAGTTCAATCATTTTGTCGTTCTCGACAGCACCACACAATCACATCTGGTCATCGTGGATCCAGCTGTCGGCCGGCGCCGCATCGGGTGGGACGAAGCCGGCGAGAACTTCACAGGCATCGCTCTGGACTTCGGCCCGAATCCGACAGCACGGCGCTACGGAGAGAAATACCGGCAGACTTTCGACGAACTGCGGGTCGCCGCCGAGTTCCTACCGCAGACCGGAAAATGGCTGTCGATGCTGGCTGCCTCGGCGCTGTTGCTCACCTTCAACCTCGCTTTTCCTCTGGTACTCGGCCGCCTGGTCGAGCGCCGGGACGGGACGTTGTTCGGTGGAGCAGGCCAGCTGCCGATATTCCTGTGCGCGATATTCGTCTATGGGCTGTTGCAGTTCGCGCGTTCCCGCTTGATCGTCACCGCCCAGACGCTCCTCGAGCAAAAGGCCGGGCACGCACTGATGTCCAGACTGATGCGTTTGCCTATGAGCTATTTCCTGATCAGGCACCCCGGTGACATCGCACACCGCGTCCGGTCGACTGCTCGGCTGAAGCAAGTGGTTTCGGTGACCACCGTGGGAGCGGTGTTCGATGCGACTCTGGTGATCGGCTACGTCGTTGTGATCGCAGGTCGGCAGCTACTTCTTTCGACGGTCGTCTTCGCGTCCGTGCTGCTTCTCGTACTCAGGATCGTGTTGTCCTGGAGGCATGAACGGCGCCTATCGGCTGATGTCCTGGACGCCCATGTCCAGTCGGTCAGCAAGTTATCCGAAATCATCAACAACATCGCCACCGTCAAATCACTGGGTGCGGAGGGTTCGGCGCATACGCAGTGGGCCAACGCTTTTTCGGCGGAACTCTCCGCGGGGACCCGTAAGCGCCGCCACTCCGGGGGAATCGCCGCATTCGTATCCACGCTCCAGTTCGCGACCCCGCTGGCCGTACTGGTTGTGGGCGTACTGGTAGCGACCCAGCAACGCTCCGATCTGGCTTCTGCCGTCGCTCTCGGCGCCATCAGCGCCAGCCTGTTCACGTCACTGACGAATCTTGCTCAGGCTGCGGCGACACTGGTGGAACTCATACCGGAGCTGACCAGGATCAACGACATTCTGACCGCGCCCGTCGAGCGGCATTCCGCTGTTGGCGTCGGTTGGCTCGATCGGCCGCCCTCGGTGCGCCTCGACACCGTGTCGTTCACCTATCCCGGCGCGAGATCGGCGGCGATCAGCGAGATAGACCTCGACATCGAGCCGGGCCGGTTCCTCGCCGTGATCGGCCCATCCGGTTCAGGCAAGTCGACCATCGGCATGCTGCTGGCCGGTCTGCTCGAACCCGGCAGCGGGAAGGTATTCATCGGCGACCGAGACCTCGCCGACCTGGATCCCGCGGACTTCCGGAGCCGCATTGGCTACGTCGACCAGAATAGCGGCCTGATGTCCGGAAGTATTCTGGAGAACATCCGTCTCGGCAACGAGGAAGCATCGATCGATCAGGTATGCGAGGCGGCCGCGGCAGCCGGTATCGACGGATTCATATCAGGCCTGCCGATGAAGTACGAAACGATTCTCGGAGCCGGCGGCACCGGTATATCGGGAGGACAGCGACAACGAATAGCTCTGGCCCGCGTGTTGGTCAAGAGGCCGCAGATACTGATCCTCGACGAAGCGACGAGTGCGGTCGATCCCGATACCGAACGAGAAATATTCGAGCGCATCAAAGGTTTGGGCGTAACACTCGTCGTGCTGGGTCACCGGGCTGCGATGGCCGCGGATGCCGATGCGATTCTCACCATCGAACGCGGTCGAGGGACGTTTACTCGCCGATCGTCACGCGACGCGGCCTCATCACGAACTCAGGGGATCACCGAATGCGCCCAGCCGTAGCAGAGCTCTGCGCTGCAGAGCCTGGCAGATGTCGAGGTACCAGATGAATCGCACCGAGCACGATCGCAGCGACCTCGTGTATCGCAGCCCCCGCGACGTGTCGGAGTCGCTCGCCATGGTCGGCCTGACCGCGGATGACCTGCTCCGGGAGGTTCCGATACTGAATGCGGATGGGACTCGGCCATACTTGACCGGTTCGCTCGCCTTTGGCGTCGGGAACCGGGACAGCGACGTCGACATCCATGTGTTCGATTCGGGCAGCGGTACGGCCGTGCGGCCGTCGCTGTACTGGATCGGGACTACGACCGTCGATGTCGCCGTATACCCCGCTGGGCAGCTGACGGAAATTTGCCACCAGCTTCAAGCTGTGGAGGCCGCCGAGTACCCCTTCGGCAGTCTGGCCCTTTCCGCCGGCCCTAGCCGAGGGCTGCGCAGAAGACTGTCGCGATGGGTCGCGGCGATGCCGCTCTACGGGGGAGTCGACCCGCTGATCGACGACAGAGCCTGCGGCCTGGCTCTCGCATGGCTGCGCAAAGACGCACTGGATGGACTCGTTGTCGCTGTGGCGTTGGCGGAGGCGGCGTCCATCGCGGATATGCCGGCAACCGGGGTGGCGTATTTGTGGACACGGGTGCAGCGTGCGGCTGCTGAGTTCTCGTTGCGAGCTGTCGGTGACCTGACCACCGGTTGGAAATGGCTCGGTGCGTGCCTACGTCGGCACAGTCTCGGATGGCCGAGCGGGATTGTGGACGTATCGTCGGTTCGTCAATTTTTCGAAGCATATGGTATCGCTATCGGTCCCCCGAGTTCGTATGTAAAAGTCGAAACCGGAAACGGATCCACATCTTTTCGTCTCCGGAGTCTCGGCTACCTGAGTAGCCGTCAGGGTGATGTGATCGATGGTTTTTCGTCTCCGGGTCGGTCGTCGATGGACGGCTACCTTACCGAAATCGGCCCGAAGCGTCTCTTGGAATTGATCGGTGCCGGTTTCCTCGACCTGCGCATCGACAACGAACTGTTGCGAGAGGACCTGGTGCGATGACAGACCGTGAACCCGGGCGCCGCACCATCGACTGGCTGTTGCAGAACGGAGCGAATTCATGTTGGGCCTATGCACTCGAAGTACAAGGCGCCATCGATGATCTGCGTGCTGCGGAGGCGGCGGATGATGAACCGCTGATGGCAGAGGTCGGCATCATGATGCTGCGGTCTGTCTACAAGTGTCAGCTGATCTACCGGAAAAATGCGGTCGATACCCAGGAAATAGAGTTGGATGCAAGCATCGCATTTTCAGACGATCCGGTAGCCGAGGCCGTACGCAAATGGGAGTCGATGGATCCTGGTGAGGTCGGCGTCGGACGAGAGATAGGTCGAGTGGCGATGGCCTTTGCGCACAGACTGCGCGATATGTTGCCATTCGAGATGCCGTTGATAAGAGCTGAGGGTAGCGCGGCTGAAACGATGCGACTCGCCGCTGATCTGAGTCGGCTCAGGACGAGGAGAGGCATGAGCCCACTCAATTGGAGACGGAGATCATGAGCGGTCGGTCGGTGCCGGTCCTCGGGGGGCGAAAGGAACGGTTCGGAATGAACGAAAACGCTGGGCAAGACTACCGAAATGAGCTGGAGAGGATTGTCGTCTCCCATCTGACCTACTATCGGTCCACCGATCGTTTGGACCCCGATGTCGAACTCTCGAATCTCGGTCTCGATTCACTCACCTCCGTACGCCTGCTCGTGGATATCGAATCATCTTTCGAGATCGAGATACCCTTCGAAGATCTGGTGCCGGAAACGTTCCGGACGCTGGGTTCGTTGAATGCGGCGGTGGAACGGGCGATCGAAGCAGCCGGAGATCCCGAATAGTCAACCGACGGGGAATGAGCGAGCATGTACGACATTCTGATCCGAAACGCATCTCTTCCCGGTGCGCCGGGCCTGTCCGACTTCGGTGTCCTCGACGGCAGGATAGTGAGCATCGCGGCAGGGAGTCCACGGCAAACCGCAACCCGAATACTCGACGTCGGCGGTCGCGTGGTATTGCCCTCCTTCGTCGATGCGCATATGCATTTGGACACCGCTCTCACGCTCGGGCGCCCGCGCCATAATCGCAGCGGAACTCTCGCGGAAGGTATCGAGATCTGGGGCGAACTGAAGTCCACGTTGACAGTCGCAGAAATTCGGGACAACGCGATGGAGGCATTATTATGGGAAGTCGCGAAAGGAACCGGCTTCATACGATGCCACGTCGATATCTGCGATCCGGAGCTTCGAGCGCTTCGAGCGCTATGTGAGGTGCGCGAGGCTGCCCGCGGATTGTGCGAAGTACAGCTGGTCGCGTTCCCCCAGGACGGCGCCTTGACCTTCCCGAGCGGCAGGCGGTTGATGCGGGAGGCCGTCGAGCTCGGCTGCGATGTGATCGGTGGAATTCCGCACCAGGCTCCGACATACAGGGCGGGATGTGCTGAGCTCGATTTCGTCTTCGACTTGGCGACGGAGTTCGACCTGGAGATTGATTGCCACTGTGATGAAACCGACGATCCGAGTTCACGCTTCGTCAATGCACTGGTCGAGCGCACCGAGGCCGCAGGTTGGCATGGCCGAGTGACGGCAAGTCAGTGCACAGCGATGGCCGGCTATCCCAGCGGGACTGTCGAGGTTGTCTCTCGGCGGTTGGCTTCCGCCGGAATCTCCGTCATTGTCTGCCCCTTTGTCAATGTTCTGCTGCAAGGCAGAGGCGATACCTCGTCGCGGCGGCGCGGTCTGGCGCCTATTCGGGAGTTGCTCACGAACGGCGTGAATGTCGCCGTCGGGTACGACTCGATCATGGACGCGTGGCTGGCGCTGGGGGATGGCGACATGTTGGCAGCCGCGCAGTTGGCGCTGCTCCTCGGTCAGCTGAGCGGTTCCGACGAGGCGCAAGTCGTACTGGATCTGGTGACGACCAACGGAGCGCGCGCCATGGGGATCGGAACCGGCTACGGTCTTGCCGACGGTGACCATGCCGACTTCGTCGTGCTCGATGCGGTTGATCCGGCGGAGGCGTTGCGCTTGGTGCCGGAGCGATTGTTCGTCTTTCACCGGGGCCACCAAGTGGCTTCGACAGAGCCTGCGCGTTCAACGATCACCGGAGCGGCGGCCCGGGAAATCACATTCCGTCCCCCTGGCCGCGTCCTACCGCCTGTCCGCGAGACGACTTAGGGTGCGGTGGCGTTGCTGGCTGCGCCCGGCCACTGCTGGTCCATCACCCAGGCTGCGTCGAAGACACGGACCTGGTGTTCGAGGCTCCGCCGGTAGATCTGTCGCATGCGATCCCTGGCCACGCTATCGGCGGTTGCGGCGGTCGCTTCTATGAGAGCGAAATGCTGCTCGCGCATCTCATTTCGAGTGCGTCGCGTATACATATCGGTCCATCGCTTGAACGCCGAGTGACTCATATCCGTGTTCCGGAACCTCTCGCCGATCACCACCGTGAACAACGAGCAGGGATAGAGACTTGTCGCTATGTCTCCGAGCGACCCCTCGTAGGCAGTTCGTACCAGATGGTTCACATATCCTTCGCGGGCTGGGGAGCACTTCCATCGACTGTGCTCGATTCTTCGTTCCACGCCGAGTTCATCTAGCAGGGATTGTTTTTCGGACAATTCGGCCGAGGTCGACATGTCGTCCAACACATGTGCCGCCGCGCGCGCCCATGGGTGACCGACGGGCGCCTTGGCTATGCCGAGCGCCAAAGCCCTGTTGAACTCGGCGACGTGCGCACCGTCGTCGATCTGAAAGAACGAGAATTGCGCGACCGTCAGGGTACCGCCCGCCAGCGCTTCGATCCACGGATGGTTCTTGTAAGCGGCCCATACCTCCGCGGTGAACTCGTCACATTCCTCGATGAAGGTCGTCACATGTACTCCTCAGGCCGTGCGGAAACGTTCATATGAAAATGGATTTTCGCGATCTGTTCGGCATCGGTCGGAAATGCTCTCGGTGAGCCGGAGCGCCGAGCCGGGACCGGTGATGAAACCGCTTCCCCCATGACCGCAGCAGACGAAGAGGTTGTCATCGAGGCGATCGATGATCGGACGGCCATCCGGCGTGGTCGGACGTGTTCCGGACCAGCCGCCTGCAATCCGCGAACCGCGCAGGGCGGGTATGAGTTCGATGGCGTTGTCCACAATGGTCTGGTCCAGATCAGTAGGGTCGGGTTGACTTTCGTCGATCCACGAGCCTCCGATGAGGAATACGCCATCCGCGCGTTGATGGGCCAGCAGAGCCACCGGTTGGTGTGCCGGGCGCGGATAGCCGACGGCGGCCTGACCGACGATGGTGGAGAAGAGCGGTCTCATCGGCTGCGTACGCAGGATGCGACCCCGGACTCCGGCTATCGGCACATCCACTCCGGAGTTTGCGCCCAGGTCGCGTGTACCCAGTCCCGCGGCGAGTACGACGACGTCGAATTCCGAGTGGGAGCCGTCATCGTGGTGCATCGCCCATTGCCGTCGCCGCCCAGGGACGATCGCTCGAACTTTCGTGTGTTCGCGCAGGACTGCGCCGCGTGCGGCGGCGACCGACGCAAGCCGACGGACTACCTGATTCGGGTCGATGCGCCGCCCCTCCTCCTGCCACAGCCCGGCGGTGACGCGGGGGCCGAGGTATGGAAATCGTGCTCGCATCGCGGAGCCGGATATCAGGTGCCCGTCCACGCGTCCAGCCAGCGCGGTGGAATCGCCCGCATTGGCCACCAGCACCAGGTTTCCAACTCGCCTCGCGCACGCGAAACGGTCGTAGAACGCAACGCTGTCCCGCCACAACGAGGTCATGCTCACGTCAGGGCGGACCAGTTGACCATGCGCCGCGGCGGACGCTCCGTCGCCGACGCAGCCCGCGGTGGACAACGTCGTGGCGTATCCGGCCTCCCGCAGCACGATCGCCGCGGAAACGCCCACGATGCCTCCCCCGACGACCCCGACCTCGATCCCCATATGACGACTACTCAGCTCCGTCACGCAGTGCCTGGGCTACATCAACCGGGTGTCTGCCCGACCCGATGTCTTGCCGGCCAACGCCGACAGCGCGGGACACAATCCGCTGCGTGAGATGCGCCGCTTCGGACAATCCACTTCCGGAACCCAGGAGAACCGCCAGCACCGCGGAATGCGCACAACCGGCGCCATGGTCGCAGCCGGTCCGGTGCCTGCGGCCGGGTATGGCGATGTGCCGGTGTCCATCGAACAGCCAATCGCCGCCTTCCGGCAGCGCATCCGTGATCACGACCGCCCGGGCACCGGCAGCGACCATTGCTTCCGCGACCACACCGATCTCCGTGTCGTCGCCGACGTTTCCGAGCAACCGTGCTTCCGAAACGTTGGGTGTCACGACCGTGACGGCAGACAGCAACGTACGGCGCAGCGCGTCGATCGCGCCCTGGTCGGACAATCGGGCGCCGGCGGCCGTGAAAATCACCGGGTCCAGCACTACGGGTACGTCGAGTGTGCGGATCTCGCCGCCGAGCCACTCGATGATCTCCGCGCTCCACGTCGTACCGATTTTGACCGCGTCGGTTCCGATATCGTCGAGGACTGCCCGCCACTGCGCAGCGATCACCTCTATCGGGACGCTGTGCCGAGCTACGACGCCGAGAGTGTTCTGTGCCGTTACACCCACCACTACCGTGCTGCCGAACGCGCCCATGCTGGTAGCTGCTTTGACATCGCCTTGAATGCCGGCGCCGCCAGAGGAGTCGGACGAGCCCACGGTGAGAAGGCGAATGCTACGACCGGCCATGCGTTCCCCCGGACACCGGACTCAGCGCCCATGATGCTCCGGTGGCACGGGCGAGCGAATCAACGGCGGTGGAGATGCCCGACAGCGCTTCGTCGAGATCGGAAAACCGCACGTACTCGATCAGGGCGATGCTGGACAACCCGGTGACAAGCGCGGCGTAGGATTCCGTCGCTTCCAGGAGGAGGATCGTAGGCTTGGCCATTGCTGTCGCCCAGCCGATCTCCACATGTGTCCCCGGCGACGCCGGAGAGCCCGGGAATGCGATGAACAGGTCGCAATCGTGCATCCACTGGAAGTCACGCTCCGTGCAAGCGCGGTCCGGAACGGTGTTCAAACCCCAACCTTCGGACCGGTGGGCGTTGTGAACCAGCCAGCCGGCTTGGGTGAAGAACGCGGCCAGAAACTCGTATCTGGACCGGTACTCGGGGATGATCGAGCCGGTCCCCGGGTCGATCAACCCCTTGAAGGGTCCTCCGATGAAGACGGTGTTCATATCACGCATGGGATGCCTCTCGATCCAGCACCGGAAAACGCCTCGTCATCAACTGCCGATATCGGGGGTTGATCCAGTTCAGCAGTTCACTGATCGTTCCGGCATCCGCCGTCTCGTCGTACTTGACGCGTCTGTGCAGCTCCAGCAGCACCGCTACTTCGCACCAGTAATGTGGCAATTCGAGGTTGCCGATATCCTCAGGAGCGAGCCGGCGCGCATTCGTCCGGAGTTGATGCTCGAGGGCCATGAGCCGCATGATGTCGCCGGGTACGTCGCCGTCCGGAATGGGCGGCATCGGACCGGATTCCTCTGTATTCTCGGTGGCCAATAGGTCTGATGCCGCGGGCAGATCTGGATCGTACACGTGTATCGAACCGACCATGTGGGTGTAAGTACCGACGCTGACCCCGAGCTGGCGGGCCATCACCTCCTGAAGAAAGGTGAACGAGAAAACGTCGCTGACCATGCCGCGATAGGCATCGTTCGCCCGCATATAGCCCACCGCATGCAGCCGGCCCTCGCGGAGAAGAAATTGCAGCGCGAGCGTGCACGCGACGTCTATGTTGTCGGGTATCTGCAGTTCTTCGGCTTGATATATCTGAATAACGGCGCGCTTGCTATCCGGATCAGCGCGCAGCTGCGCCAGCACGGCATCCCACTGGTCGATTCCGGCGGCACCATATCTACTGATGCGGGGGCCGTAGGCCGTGCCGGTCAGCCGCAGACCGTCCGAAGAATATCGTCGCACCGAGGGTGCGTAGTAGGACAAATATGCGAGGTCATCTCGTCCGGTCAAATACCATAGAGCTTCGGCGAAATTGAAGACAAGGTTGGACCGACGCGACGGATGGGTGATCAGCCGGTCCAGCGGATTGTCGATCCGGAATCCCGTACCGACTAGCTCCAAGCTGCGAAATCCCCGAGGCGACACCTGGTAGGAGTCTTTCTCCAGAATATCGTCGAGAGTGTCGAGATATGCATCCTGGAAGTTGCCGTAGACATTCATCACATGTCCTCGGGATAGGACGTAAACATATCCCGATATTTGGCCCGTGGTCTCGAAGCGCACCCGCAGTCGTCCGGCTGCTCCGAGGTACGTGTCGCGAGCCCGGCCTCCAGAATCGCCTCGAATTTCTCGCGCCCGATCCCGATCGCTTCCCGGGACCTGGCACGGAACTCATCGGGATCCTTGGTCGACTCGTCGCGCATTTCGTCATACGAGTCGATCGCGACGGCAATCGACGCATAGTGCAACGAACGTTGTCGCGCGAGCGTGAACTCGGGGTCCATGGTCTGGCCGACTACGGTCGCGCCGAGCCGTTGCATAAGTTCGAGCTCGGCCAGGGTTTCTATCCGACCGAACCCGTAGAAACCGAAGTAGACGCCCTCTTCGTGGACGGGAATTCCGGTCACTCGCGCGCCTCGAACGAGCAGCGCTCGCAAAGAGGGGCACAGCGACGGAATGACGTGGGCATTGGAGAAGCGCGCGTTCGGCGCGGTCATCGCTCGCTGCGGTCCGGCGAAGCAGACGAGGTCGTGCGGAATGACCAGGTCACCGCTGCTGACGCGACTGTCGACACCACCGACGACGAAGGTCCCGATCACGTGATCGACGCCGAGTTCGTCGAATACCAGCTGGTTGGTCTCGTACGGTATGTCCCAACTGGGCGTGCGTAGCCCCGGGAATCGTCCGTACAGAAAGTGCGTCTCGACACCGCTGAGTTTTCCGGAAAATACCCGGTCGACCGGGCCGTTCGCGGTGACGATCCGCTGTTGTTGAAACGCTTCGTCACGGATTATGCGATCAGCGCGCAATACTATGCCGAGTTTCATGACGACTCCACCGCCGAGAACATGACTTTGTCCATCTCCCTCAGAAATTGTTCGACCCATCCCGATCGGGGGTGGTCGAATTCGAATATATCGACGTTGTGCGAAATGAGCTGGGCAGTATCGTCCATGGACGGAAAAGAGATCCCCAAATCGCTGATGAACCCGTGCCTGTTGCGATCCGGATACCGCTCGACATGTTTTTCGACGAGTTCGGCCGCCTGCCCGGCAGGAATTCTGTGCATAACGCCGGCAGCCGCTGTGGAACAGCGCAACTCGACGAGGGCATCCACCCGCATGGTCGGTGCCGCACGACCTCCGATGGCCGGCAGTTCGGATGGCGAAAGAAAGATCTTCTCCGCCGTGGGTACCGCCACGTTGGCAGGGTGGAGGCGGGCTGCTCGCGCCAGGTCGTCGAGAGGGAGGGCGGGCCTGTGCTCAGCGAGTGAGCCGATCCGGACACCGATGGAGCGCGACGTTCCCATGGCGCGAACACGGTCGGTCAGCGCGAGCATCGTGTCGTCGTTGGAGATGAACTCTCCTCCACGGGACCGAACGAGGGAGAGCGCCGCCGTCGTCTTTCCCGCGAACTTGTCGCCGACTATCACGACCCCGCGGCCGGCGACCGTCACCGCAGCGCCGTGAACCGGTCGCCATCCGGCCATCATCGCCGCGATGCGATCGAGGGTGCGAATGTATCTGTTGGTGAATGTGGACACCCAATTGGATGAGCCGACGATGTTCACCCGTCGATCGGCAACCTGCCAGTCTACGTTGGGTTCGGAATCCGGACCGGGGGAAACTGAGCCGGTTTCTTCGATGTGAATGGACCAGCAATCGCCCGCTGAGGACAGGGGCACCGGTTCGAGAAAGGGATCTACTGTATCAGCGATCTGGTCCAGGATATCTGCACTGCCGTGGATCGCGTACAACGCGTTGATGGATTTCAGTTTGATGGATTTCATGGCCGGAGGGCTTTCAGTATCGTATAACCTTGGTCCGCGAACTGTTCCTCGCGCTGTAGTCGGCCCGCCGTCAGCGTTGTCACGGCGCATCTGAGCCGACTGAATCGCAACAACACCGGGTCGGGCCAGAGCTGGGCAAGCCCCCGTGCTCTACGATAAGCGGCCGCGAACAGCGACTGCCCGTTCGGTACGCGGGTGAGTTCTCGATCCCATATCCGGGCCAGGTCGAGCTCGGCCGGGCCGGTACAGGCGCGCTCGAAATCGAAAACGACATGTCGACCCGAGCATTTTGCGACGTTGCGGAACGAAAAATCGCCGTGCAGAACAACCGACGGAGCGGTCGTCGCGATCTCTGAAGCGGCGGTTACCAGGTCCTGCGCCCAGGCGCCGGCAACCACCGATTCCACTTCGGCAAAACTATCCGGAGCGACGCGCGCGAGACGCTCGACAGCCTTCTCGTACGACGCGGGAGTGATGTGGTCTGCCGCGATGCCACTGCTCGGTGGTAGCGGGCAGTCGTGCACCGCGGCAAGTAATCTCGCGGACACCTCCACGCCGTTGTGGTCCAGTGCGACATCATTCAAATTCGCCCACTCGAATGCTGTGTACGCGCCTATCTCGTTCAACACCCCACTGTTCACGAATCGGGTTGTGATCGCTCTCGGCAGCTGTGACGCCACCGCGGCCTCGGTGGCGGCTCGGTGATCCGACGCGTACAGCTTCAAGAACACTGTGCCCTCGCCTCCGTGACCGGAGAACCAGGCATTGGCAGAACGACGGTCCGCTGTCGGAGCTTCTATCTGGCGAAGTCGTCGATAGCCCAGGCGAACGCGGATCTGCTCCACGGTAGTGGCGGGCAGCCGGTCGACCAGGCCGCCGGCGAACACCGAATCACGCGTGAGTTCAGTCCTGACCGGCTGCCGAACGTACGATTGTGTACGGTCGATCGCCTTCCTGGAACCACACGAGTTCCTTGATTCGCTCATCAGAGAGTTGTTCCCCGTCTTCAACAACCACAAGTTTGTCGTCATCCTCGTATAAGCGATGCACAACAGCGATACACAAGCCCTCGGATTCGGCCACCGGACCGGTCGGTCCTATGAGATATGCGTCGAGATCCTCACCATCGGGCGCAGGGACGCCCGGCAGGTAGCCGTAATTCAGGTCATAATGAAACCCGTCGGTCGGATGATGTGACCCCAGAGGCCGGTCGATAACCACCCGGACATGCTTGCCGAGGAACGCCTTGCCGAGCGCCAGTGTTTTGCTGTTGTCCATGCGCAGCAGCTTAGCTGCCGCGCGGCTTTCCGATCCAGGTGCAGAGATAGTCCATATGTACGAGCCTGATGTCGGTCGGCACCTGAGGTTTCTGCGGGAACTGCTGCTGGGGCTGCACATCTCGCGGGCAGTAAGGATCCCTCGAGAACAGTGAACGCTTACCGGTTACGTGTGCGTTGTGCAGATAGGACCGCCCGGCGCAGCCGCCGCGGCAGCTGTGCAGCATCGAACATCCCGCGCAACCTTCGACCATTTCGGGATTCGCATTTCTACGACGAAACGACTGGAACTGCGGCGACCGGACGATATCGTACAAGCTGTCCTTTCGGAGGTCACCTATCTTGTAGTCGTGCAGGTAGACACAGGGTGACACCGGAATGCGACCGTCCGGCGTGATCGAGTGGATCCGGAACGAAGTGCGACCACACGGGCAGCCTTTGGCCCCCTGGTAGTCGGTGACCGCGGCGATAGGCGGCTCACCGAGATCAATCGGATCGCAATGCTCCATCAGCATGGCGAACCCTTCGTAGTACTGTTCGGCAGTCAGTAGAGAATCCATGTGAGCGGGTTCGACCGGCTTTATCGGATTGATCCGGATATGCGCATCGTACTTGGTGGCGAGCTCCAGGATCGCTTCGATATGTCGGGGTGTGAAGTTCCAGTTCATCCCACACATGATGACGGTGTGGTCGATGCCGTAGTCTTTCGCGAGCTGGAGAGTACGGATTGCCTGCTTGTAGATCTTGGCGCCCCGATTCGCATTGTGCTCGTCCTCGAACGGCGAGTCGAAGCTCACATCCAGATCGTTCAGCTTGCGCCACTGCGCATTGTGATCACGCTCGAGGTGTATCGCCGTGATGCCGGACGTGGTGAGGCCCACGATGATCCCGGCGTCGTTGAGGGCGTCCAGGATGTAGGGCAGCAGGGTGTCTCTGGGGTTCGCGCCATTCGTGAACAGGGGCTCGTTTCCACCGAGGTTCACCGTTTCGACGCCGTTCGAGGCGAGTTCGGAGACGATTCGGTCGATGATGTCGACGGAGAAGTTCATACCCTTCTCACGAGCCGACATCGAATAGCAGTGAGTGCATCGATACGGGCAATCGTTCCCGAGTGTCCAGCCGATATTCCTGATGGTGATGGGGCATTCGTCCAGATCCGGATGTTCGATGGGCCCGACCTGCCGGTCGAAATGCTCTTTAGGGTCGATCTGGATGGACTTGCCCACGAGTTCCGACGAACGCTCCCATGGGAATTTCGCGACCGCCGAACCCGCCTCGGCCTCATTCTCTGTAATTTCCGTCATGGTTTCCTCATAGTCACGAGTTCCGATTTACTGCTAGCACAAAAATGGGTTGGGATCCGCGTCGTAGACCAAACCGGCATGCGCGTATGCGGCTTCGACTTCCCGCTCGAAAGCGGCGTACCACTCATCCGATACCCGCAGCCGCTGGTCGAGTAATTCCTCGACCTCCATCTCGATCGTATCGATCGAGATGTCCTGGGCGACGATATCGAGTACGGCACCGAAGAAGTCGAGGTCTTTGTCGCGAAGCTGTACCGAGATCCGGTGGAACATGGCCAGCTCATCGGCAGCCAATGCCTTCGGGGCGGAGAGCGGATCTATTGCCTTGTCGTAGACAGTCGAGTGATGGCTGTGCCATTTCTTCAATGCGTTGTACACGGCGCGAGCGGTCCGGTCTCTGACGGCGTATCGGCTATTTCCGAGTGAGTCGGCATCGATCAGTTCGCCGGTCTTCCGCAGCTTACGGGTGAAGTTCGTCCCCGCAGCTGCGTACATCTCGGTGAAGATTCCTTTCGATATCGTCCAGTTGTACCTTCTCATCAATAAGTAGTTGTCCTGTAATTCCGCCACCGTCGTGCCGTCATCGAAGAGGATGTGGCCGGCTTGGACATAGAGGCCGTAGCGCTTCATCGCGTTCAGGGCTCTGCAGTTCGCGGGCACATCCGCTCGCTTGGCCATGCGTCGGAGCGCGGATGCGGAGAAGTTCTCGATGCCACAGGAGAACGAGAAGAACCCTGCCCTCGCGAGCTCACGTAGCACCTCATCCGATGCGCGGTCAGCCCTGATCGACCCCCGGAACCGAGGGGAGATCCCTCGACGTTCGATCTCATCGGCCAGAGCCGTGCACCACTCGGCATCCCGCGGCGGCTCGATGAAGCTGTCATCGATGACCTTGAAATGCGTGGCGCCCCTGCGCCACAGGTTCTCCACCTCGTCGACGAAGTTCTCAATGGTGCGCTGTCGCCAAGTCGGCCCAGGAGCGATGCGCTCGAACGCCACGATGGAACAGAACGTGCAGGACGCTTGGCACCCGCGGGCGCTCTGCACGTGGACCAGGCTTCGACGGGCGATCGTCAAGCTCAAGGTGTCCCGCTGGGGATGGGGCAACTCGTCCATCGGCAGCTTCGGTGCCGGAGCGGCATTGTGCACCACGTCGTCGCCGTTCCGGTGGGTCAAACCCGGAATCGCGGCTAGTGATGGTGTCCCGGATCTGACGTGTGCGATGAGCTGGAGCAACGGAACCTCGCCCTCGCCGCGCACCGCAGCGTCGAAGCCCGCTCGCACGAACTCTTCGGCGTGGAAAGTCGGGCCGTAGCCGCCGGCCACGGAGAAGGCGGTCGACCCGGAGTCTTTGACCAGCCGGATCGTCTCCATGGCGCGCTCCATATTGGTGCGGTAGCAGGAGAATCCGATCAGATCGGGGTCGTGGCGGCTGATCCTGGATGCGAGTTGTTCGGTATTCAGTCCTTCGAGCCAACCGTCGATTACTACGACGGTGACGCCGTGATTCCGTAGCACCGCGGCCAAGTACCCGATGCCGAGGTTCTCTTCTGCGGTTCTGTGCGTAACTGGAGCGGGAGTTGCCAGGACCACAACGCAGGGAGAGCCGAGTCGATCATTTGACTCATTCACTATCGTAGTCTCTCGATGTTTATTTCTGGCAGCACCGATTGCGCGAACACGAAGAGCGATAGGGAAATTGGTTTTTCGTAGCCCTATGGCGGTCTCGTGTGCGCTAGATGAAATCGATGCAGGAATTCGACAGAACCTGATGTCGCACATGTCGAGAAATGTGCGCGTGCCGATCTAGTTCTGTCGCAGAGCGCGATTCTTCGCGAATACTCAGCTGAGCTGAGGTAATGCTACGTGCTTCCTGTGGACCACGACAGAAATCAAGATGCCCATGACGGGTACTCCCTCCCCAAGTGCGATGGCGCTGTCCTGCCTCGCTGGTCGTAGCATAGGTTCGGTTCGTCCACGTGTCAACGAGTCCTGTTGAGCTCGGGAGGCTTTCGCTTCGGTGGAACACGAGGACGCGGCTCTCCGTAGGTAATGCCGGCGCGCGTTCGAAGAGGCCGACGCGCTGCGGATTCCGCCGAGCAGGGCGTTCGGGGACCAAGGTATCGGTCCGACTTGCCCAGGTGCGGAGAAATGGTACTGTGGCCGCGAAGGGACGCATGGGGATCGTTATGCCTCGGGGGAGGGTAAGTTTGGAGAGTTTGGCGATTGCGCTCGAAAGCGCAGTGCTGAGAAATGCGGTGCGCAACCCATCCAAAATAGCGTGCTCGGATGGTCGTGTGGAGATTACCCACGCCCAACTCGCACTCGATGTCGCCGAAACGCGCAGGCGTGCAAAGCAGCTGTTCGGGGATTGTGTCGGCGATGCGATCGTGTTGATCCAAGCCGAATCTTCGTACCGGTTTCTACGTACGGTGGTGGCCTGTCATATCGAAGGCGTCGTCGTCGTTCCGATCAGTGCCACCGCGACGCCACGGGAGGTTGTCGCGTTCGTCAGCACCTGTGGAGCGAGCGCTGTAATTTCGGCTCGAGCGGATGTTCGCGCGTCGGTGGAGGCGCTGCCGAGCGCGCTGGCTGTGCACCCCGAGGCGGTGCTCATCTCTGACGGCGATCCCCCGGTGCCGGAGCATCGTCGACGGATTCTCGCGGATGACCTGGCCTTCGGTATCTTCACTTCCGGGTCCACCGGGCGACCCAAGGGGATCGGTTTCACTCAGAGGCAGATGAGTCTGCTCGTGCACACGATCGCGGACCGGCTGCGGTACCGCGCGGACGACGTCGTGTATTGCGCGTTGCCACTGGCGTTCGACTACGGGTACTACCAACTTCTGCTGAGTCTCACGGCGGGTTGCCACGTCGCACTAGCGGAGGCAGGCGCAGGTGCTGCGATTCCGCGAGTACTCGCGCAGCGTAACGTGACAGTTCTGCCCGTCGTCCCGACATTGCTGCGCATGTATCTCACCGCGGCTCAGCGAAGTCGAGTCCTCCCGCCGCTACGCATCGTGACCAACACAGGTGAACGGCTGCCCGCGCCCCTGCAGGAACTCGTGGCCGAGGTGCATCCGGAGGTCACCATGGCTTTGATGTACGGCCTGAGTGAGTGTAAACGTGTTTCGATCGGTTTGTACGCGGCAGCCGAACTACCACGCGATGACGTCGGCACTCCGCTGAGTAGTCACGACGTGACGGTACGCGATCCGCAGGGTTGGACAGTGCGTCCTGGCGAGCTCGGTGAGATCGTCGTCCGCGGGCCTGCTGTGTCCCGGATCGACCTGGCGGACCGACAGCGACAGGGCCTGCCGCTGGATGATGAGAGCTGCTTGCGGACAGGGGATTTCGGTCGCATCGATGAACTCGGCCTGCTGTACGTGGAAGGTCGGCGCGGAGACTTGTTCAAGAACAACGGAATTCGCGTGTCCAAACTGGAGATAGAGCGTGCCGCAGAGCGAGTGCCCGGGGTATTGCAGGCATACTGCGGTCCGGATGCGGCAGGCGAACTGAAGCTGTGGGTCGCCGGTTCGGTGTCCGCGCCGGATCTGCTCGAAGCGCTACGCGGCGAGTTGGACTCGGCGAAGATTCCATCCGCCACAGCGGTGGTAGATCGAATTCCAGTCAACGCGAATGGGAAGTTCTCTCCGAAGGGCACAGCGCGGTGACTATCGACGATGCCGAGCTGATGAGGCTTGCGCTGGCGTACCCAACGCCGCTCTACGTGTACGACGCCCGTGATGTCGTCCGGGCCATCGACACCCTCACAGCACTGTTGCCGCGCGCGAGCGCCCTGTACTACTCCGTGAAAGCGAATCCGCATCCTGACCTCGTGCGCTTGATTCACGCGGGCGGCCTCGCGCTCGAAGTGAGCTCGATCGGTGAAGTACGGATCGCGGAGTCGTTGTCGGCCACGGCGGACGCGATGTTCACCGGCCCCGGGAAGTCGAGGGCGGAGTTCGACGAAGCGATAGCACGGGGAGTTCGCAAGTTCTCTGTCGAGTCGGTAGCGGACCGCACTCGTCTGGGACAGGCGGCGGCCGAGGCCGGGACCCTCGTCGAATATCTCGTCCGCGTCAACTCACCGGCACGTGGCAGCGCCGGTCTGCGGATGAGCGGCCGGCCGAGCCAGTTCGGAGTCGACCCGAGTGGAATCGGCGAATTCTCGGCATTGTTCACCGACGATCCGCATTCGACCTTTCGTGGGCTGCACTTTTATCCGGCGACCCAGATCGCGGACGAAGCGGATCTGCTCGAGTCCTTCGCCAACAGCGCGCGGGAGGCGCGCAGACTCATCGACCGGCACCAGCTCGAGGTACGCGAGGTTGATTTGGGCGGCGGATTTGCGGCGGCTTTCGGCGTGCCGGGTGAGTACGAAGAGTATCCACGGTTGCGCGACCGGCTCGAGCAGATGTTGGATGAGTGGCTTCCGGGATGGCGGGATCGCCGACCGGCCATCTCGTTCGAATCCGGCAGGCGTGTGGTCGGAACGTCTGGAACACTGTTGTCGACCGTGCGCGACGTCAAGCGATCACACGGAAGTACGTTTGCGGTGCTGGACACCGGAGTGCATCACCTCGGTGGTATGAGCGGCTTGGGCAGAGTCTTGGCCGCGCGACTGGAGCCGCGACGAATCGGCTCGACTTCCGATGGTCGATCACAGGAGGCCGCACCGTTCGACGGAACGCTGGCCGGGCCGCTGTGCACTCCGGCCGACATTCTGGTCCCCAGCGCATCTTTCGAAAGCCTCTGCGCGGGAGATGTGCTCGCGATCCCGAATGTCGGTGCGTACGGCCTGACGGCGAGCTTGCTGGCGTTCCTGAGTCATCCTATTCCGATCGAACTCGTAGTCGACGGGACAACTGTGACGTCGGCGTCCCATTACGTCATGACACGCCGGCCGCTGCCCGGGGTTGCTCCATGAGCACACGGTCGACAGGTTCGGAAATCCGAGCGGCAGCTATGGCGGTCGCCGCGGTGGCACGTCGCGAGGCGGTAGCCGCGGACCGAGCCGGCGTCTTCGCGGAAGAAGCTCTGGCGGAGCTGCGGTCGTCCGGTCTGCTCGGGATGTTCGTGCCGGATAGGCAAGCCGATGGCACCGCCGCGACGATCGGTGACTATTCCCAGGTGGCTCGAATCCTCGGTCGTGCCTCGCTATCCGTGGCGGTCATGTGGGTCATGCACAGCCAGCAGGTGATGACGATCGCGCGATATGGCTCCGATGATCTGCGGGGGCGCGTCCTGGAGCAAGTCCGTCGCGGGAGGAACTACATCGGTTCGGTGACCACCGAGCCCGACACTGGGGGCGATCTCTTCACCAGTCCTCCTGGTTCGTCCGCTGGGGACGGCCGGATCGCTATTCGCCGCACCGCGCCTATCGTGACCGGCGGACTCGTCGCGGATTCCTTTCTCATAAAGATGAGATCGGCCGAGGGACGCACACCCAGAGATACGGCGCTGGTCTATGCCGACCGCAGCGATCTCGAAATCACCGCGGGCCGGCCGTGGGACATGCTAGGGATGCGATCCACCGGAAATGTCGCGCTCGAGCTGGACGGCTCTGTTCCGCGGTCGAACGAGCTCACTGTTCCGCTCGCCCAGATGGCGGCGGCTTCGTTCGGCCCGTTGGCGCATGTCGGATGGGCCTCATCCTGGCTCGGCTGTGCAGAAGAAGCGTGGTCACGTCTGCTGCGCTGGAGCGGACGAAAGCAACATCGAGCGTTCCTCGATTCGGACTCGGCTCTCGAGGAAGTCGGCCGGGTACGCGAGCACTTGGAGATCGTTGCGGCTTGTCTTCGGACATGCGTAGCGCGGATGTCCGAGAACAATGTTCATGACCTGTCCGGGATTCCGGATCAGATCCATTTCAACGTGCTCAAGACGGTAGCGAGCAGTCACTGCTACGCCGCGGTCGAGCGAATGATCGACCTCGTCGGACTCTCCCACGGATACTCGCGTGAGTCGGAGCTCGGCCTCGAGCAGGCCTTGCGTGATCTTCGCGCAGCCGGCCTCATGTTCAGTGATCGCAGACTGCGCCGCTCGAACGGCGCGCTCGCCCTCCTGGACAGGAACGTGTCGTTGATGTGCGGCGATGAGTGAAATCGACCGGGCGAGTGGGTATGCGGGGCGCTGGACCCGGCGCAGAACCGCGGGATGTGACTGCGCGGGGTCCAGCTGGAGAGTGCACTGCGGCCGATATTCAGGCCGAATGCAGCTTGCGTGCGGTGGGTGAGGTCTCGGTCGCGGCCGGGTCAGGGTAGGTGCGGAAAAGGCGGTCGGCGGTGCCGGAGCTGGTGACCGTGAACCAGTAGTGTTCGTTCTTGTAGTGGTGGTGGCGGTGGTTGCGCCAGACCGCCCGGTAGAGCGATCCCTTCGGCTTGTAGTCGGTGTGGATCAGGTAGTGCGTCCACTCGTAGCCGAGGCCGAGCAGGGTGATGGTGATCAGGAACGTCAGGCCGAGGCCGAGGCGCGGGAAGGCGAATATCGCCAGTGCGATCAGCACGACGACCAGCACCGATAGTGTCCTCGTCGGGATAAAGATCAGTGGGATGTCGCGCGGGTCGACGTGATGCTCGCGGTGCTTGCGGGCCAGTTCGCTGTCGAGCGCGATCGGGCCGAGCCGCCGTGGCCGCCAATGCAGCACGGTGACGTGCACGATCCACTCGAAGACCGGGAAGACCGCCAGCATCGCGGCGGGCACCAGCAGATCGGTCGGCTGCCAGTCGCCGATGACGATCCGGGCGATCAGTGCCCCCACCAGCGTGGTTGCGATCATCCACGGCGAAGGGTGCCGGAGGAATTCCTCGAATGCCTGGCCCAGGGTGAGTCCGCGACGCAGCGCCCGCTCGTCCCTGCGCACCTGCGCCCGCGCGTCGGTGTCGATCGAATCACGTTCGGATGCTTTGGATTTGGTCATGTTCGTTCCTAGCTGTGCGTGACCGGCGGTCCACTGAGGACCTCGATCAGAGCGGTGGTCGCTGGCTCGAGCAGCGCCCGAGCGGTGGTGGCGGCCTTCTGCGGCCGGCCCGCGGCGATGGCGGCGGCCAGTTCGCGGTATGCCCCGACGTTGCCCACCTCGGCGGACATGATCGGGGCCAGCGCCGCGAGCGCCGGTTCATAGGCGGCGCGCAGCATGTTGAACATCAGCCGGAAGACGATCGAGTCGGCCGCGTCCACGACGTGATCCCAGAACTCCATCGCGTGCCGCTGCTGCGCGACCGGATCCTGTTCGACGGCGAGCGCTTCGATCGAGGCCTCCAGCAGGGGACGAACCTCGTCGGCGCCGATCGTGCCGACCCGGCGCGCGGCCAACTCGGCCACCTTCGGCCCGTTGTGCAGGCGGGCCTCCAGAATGCTGCTGGCGACCGCAGGGTCCAGTTCCCCGGCCTGCACCAGCAGCCTGGGCAGAACCTCGAGCCCCGCGCCGCGCCGATAGTTCAGCACGGTTGTCGCGTCGCCCTGCCGCACGGACACCAGTCCGGCCGCGGCCAGACGCTGTAGCGCCTCCCGCACTGCGGGGCGGGACACACCGAGCGACTCCGCCAACTGCCGCTCACTGGGCAAGGTCGCCCCCGGCGCCAGCTCACCGCTGAGCACATCCGCGGCGATCTGCTCGAACACATCCGCCGACACCGACCGCTTGACCACAGGTTGCAACGCCATGCTCCTACTGTGCGCATTGTTGGTCAGGAGGTCAAGTGGTCAGACCAATATAGGTTCGAATCAATTCACTGGCCCGCCCGCGCTAGCATCGCTCGTTCGTTTTGATCGGCTGTGCGAGCACCAAGGAGGTGGAGCGCGATGACCGCGCCGAAGACCGCCGTCACGCACGGCGCCTGGAACGTGCGATTGCTCCGGGTCTCGGTGTGATCTCGGAGTCCGGCGTGCGTGTGCGAGCCATCCGGCTCGCGTGACGGTGGTGCCGTGTCCACGACCGACCATCGAAGACGGAGAATTCGAGTTGAGTTCCACCATCGCTTGGCGCGTGCGCGCCGAAACCGATGCCGATATCCCGGCGATCCACGAGATCAACCGCGCGGCCTTCGACCGGGCCGAGGAGGCCGATCTGGTCGACGCGCTGCGCGGAGATCCCGCATGGATCGACGGCCTGTCCCTGGTCAGCACGCTGCCGGACGGCACACCGGTCGGCTTCGCGTTGCTGACTCGCTGCCACGTCGACAGCACACCGGCCCTGTGCCTCGGCCCGTGCGCGGTGCTGCCCGATTACCAGCGGACCGGTGCGGGCGCCGCCGCGATTCGGGCCGGGCTCGCGGCCGCAGCCGGGATGGGCGAGCCGTTCGTCATCGTGCTCGGGCATCCGACCTACTACCCGCGCTTCGGCTTCGGCCGGGCATCCGAGCACGGTATCGGCCTGAGTATCGATGTGCCGGATGAGGCGCTGATGGCGTTGACGCTCGATCCTGCTCATCCGCTGCCGCGCGGCAAGGTTCGTTACGCCGCGCCATTCGGTATCGACTAGCGGGAACCGTCGGCTAACGGCTGACAGTACCGGCGGTGGGGCGGCTCGAAGTCCGTTCCACCGCCGGGGCCATCCGCCTCCGCTGCGCTCCAGGCCGATGACGGCGCGAGATTCGCTTTTTCCTGCTCAGGCTGCGCGCGCCGAGTCGCCGATGTCGACAATCGCCGGTAGTCCCTGATCGATTGTCACGTGGGATCCGAACCGCCGATGGCGGACAACCATAGTGACCCTCCGAACGCGACTGTGAAAGCGGCGAAGAAGGTGGTGAGTCCGCCGCCGTCGAGATAGATCCACAGGAGGGCGGCGATCGGGGCAGCGACGGCCGACTGGGCGTCGAGCAGGAGCCTGCGACGTAGCCGGACGGCCTTCGCCGTGTGGCCGGGTGCGTCGGGGTCAGGACGGCTCGGATTGTCGATCAGGCGGCCAGGGGGCTCGGCATCGCGGAGACGGCCGGACGGATAGAGGCGGCGTCCGGAGACGTGAACCGTGCGACCGGTCAGGTCGGCCTCGGTTTCGGTAAGGGTGGGCAGCGCCGAGTCGAAGTAGACCGGAAGCCACCGTCGACCATCGGCGCCGTCGATCTGCAACCATGACCGGCTGACGAGGCGATGTTGCTGGCGGACTCGGGTGACTCGGGCCGTTCGCACGGCGCTCGAACTCCCGAACCCGAGCAACCCGAACGCCACAGCGAACCGGTACGCGGTGTATCCGACAAGCCCGAGGGCGACGGCCACGATCCCCGCCACCTGATCCAACGTGCCGAACGGCGCCCAAGCGGCACAGACCGCGAGGGCGCCGAACGTCACCGTGACCGGATAGGCCAGCGGGTGGTCCGATCCAAAACTCACTTCAGGAAGCCGACCTTGGTGTAGTCGCGCGAGGCGAGGCCGAACGCTCCGTAGTTCGCCAGGTCGGTCCGGGCGGCGTAGGTGCCCGCCGCCTGGTGCAGCGGAATGGAGTACCCCTCTTCGAAGATCATCCGATCGCACTGGTTCGCCAGCTGGATCGCCTTGTCGGGGTCCAGTTCCGAGAGGGTCTGGTCGATCAGCGCGTTGAGTTCCGGGGTACCGATCCGCGCCTTGTTGCCCTGCAGGTTGTTCGGATCGTAGTAGTAGATCTGCCGCAGTCCGCTCAGCGGGAGAACGCTGCCGTTCCAGCTGAATTGGGCCAGATCGAAGTTGCCGGGGTCGATGACGTTGGTGAACAGCCCGGTGCCGGGCACGGTCTGGATGGTCAGCTTCACTCCGACCCTCGCGAGGTTCTGCTGCACGATCTGCGCGGTCTGGACCCATTGATCCTGCTGGTACATCACGTCGCGGAGTTCGAGCCTGCGACCGTCCTTCTCGCGGACATCGCCGTTGAGTTTCCACCCGAGGGCGTCCAACATGCGGGCCGCCTCGTCCGGGTCGTAGGCGATGGGCGCCGCGTTGTCCTGGTAGCCCTTCTGCCCCGACACGAAGACGTGATTGTTCAGCGGCTTGGGATCGTCGACGACGCCGTGCTGCGAGGCGGTGACCACTCCCTGCCGGTCGATCGCCTTGGAGATGGCGATTCGCAGCTGCGGATCGGCCAGCAGGGAACCGGGTGCTCCGTTGAACGTGATGTGCGACCAGGTCGGCTCGGGCGTGCGCCGGATGACCACGTTCGCGGCATTGCGCGCCGCGCTGACGTTCTCGATGCCGGACATGTAGGCGATATCGAGTTCGTTGTTCTGGATCGCGGGCAGCCAGGCCGAATGGTCGAGCACGCTGAAGGTGACGGAATCGAGCTTCGGCGTATCGCCCCACCACTTGGGATTGCGCCCCAGCACGATGCGATTCTGGCTGCGGTCGATGGAGGTGACCACGAAAGGGCCCGCACTTTGTGGCAGCCCGTTCCTGGCGGCGTTGGTGAAGGCGTCCGGGGTCGCGGTGACCGACTTCGGGTACAGCGGGCTGAACAGTCCTTGCCATTCGCCATACGGTTGGTCGAAGGTCACCACCGCTTGCCGGTCGTCGGCTCCGCGCTCCACTTTGCCGACCCGTTCGAAACCGCCGGTGGCCGAGACGAGGAACGCGTTGTCCTTGCCGCTGAGGGCGTTCGCCTGAGACCGGAGGTCCTCCCAGGTGATCGGGGAGCCGTCCGACCACACGGCCTTCGGGTTGATGGTGTACTGCACCTGCTGCGGGCTCGTGCCGGTCAGCTTGATATCGGTGAAGAAGTCGTGGTCGACGCTCAGCTGCCCGGCCGCATCGCTGACGAAGGCGGCGGGCATCGTCGCTTCGACCAAGTAGAAGACAGACTCCGTTCCGCCGTCCACGTGCAGATAGTTGAAGGTCTCCGGGAAGTTGGTGAGTGCCAGCCGCAGGTTGCCGCCGTCGCGCAGTTCGCTCGGGTCCCTCGGGTTGATGTCGTTGGTGCTGCCGACCGTGCTGGAGCCCGGGGTCACTTCGTTGTCGCCGCCACAACCGGTGATTGCCAGCCCTACGGCGACCAGCGATAAGGCCAGCCGGGCATACGCGGAGGTAATCCGCATGGTGATCCTTCCTGCTCGTTGCGTCCTACGGAAACGACCTCACTTCTCGAAGCCCACCCGGAGGTAGTCCGTGGAAGCCAGCCCGAAGGCGCCGAAGTTGGCCAGGCCCGCACGCACCGCTACGTTGCCGGCCGATTGCGCGACGGGCACCGAATGACCCAGCTCGAAGATCATCCGGTCGGCCTTGTTCGCAAGCTCGATCGCCTTCTCGGGGTCGAGTTCGGAGATGGTCTGGTCGATCAGCGCGTTCAGTTCGGGTGACCCGATCCGTCCCTTGTTACTGAGCGTATTCGCTGGGTCGTAGGCGTAGATCTGGGGCAGCGCGCCGAGCGGGAAGATGCTTCGTTGCCAGCTGAACTGAGCGATGTCGAAGTTGCCCGGGTCGATGACATCGGTGAACAGGCCGTTGCCGGGGAAGGTCTGGATTTCGAGTTTCACCCCGACCCGAGCCAGATTCTGCTGCATGATCTGCGCCATCTGCACCCAGGTGTCCTGCTGGAACATCACATCCCGGATCACCAGCTGCCGCCCGTCCTTCTCGCGGACGTCGCCGTTGAGCTTCCAACCGAGTTCGTCCAGCATTCGGGCCGCCTCGTCGGGATTGTAGGCGATGACCGCGGAGTTGTCCTGGTAGCCCTTCTGCCCGTCGAGGTAGATGTGGTTGTTCAGCGGCTTGGGATTCTCCACGATCCCGTTCTGCAGCGCCGTGACGACGCCCTGACGGTCGATCGCCTTCGCGATTGCGACGCGCAGGCGGGGATCCGCGAGAATCGACCCCTGCGCTCCGTTGAACGTGATGTGCGAATTGGACGGACGCGAAGCGCGACGCACGATGATGCCCGGTGAGTTGGTCGCGGACTTGACCTCCTCGATGCCCGAGATATCGATGGCGTCGAGTTCATTGTTCTGCAAGGCGTTGAGACGGGCCGAATAGTCGAGCACGCTGTAGGTGACGGTGTCGAGTTTCGGCGTCTCGCCCCACCATTTCGGGTTGCGGCTGAGCACGATGCGTTGCTGCGCCCGGTCGACGGAGGTGATCACGAACGGTCCCGCCGATTTGGCGAGCCCGTTGCGGTCACGCTCGTTGAACGCCTGCGGCGTCTCGGTCGATTCCTTCGGCATCAGCTGACTGAACAGGCCCCGCCAATCCGCGTAGTGCTGTCCGAAGGTGGCGATTGCCTGGCGGTCGTCGACGCCGCGCTCGACGCGGGCCAGCCGGCTGTAGCCCTGGGTCGCGGAGACCCGGTATTCCGTGTTGCGGCCGCTCAGCGCCTCCGCCTGGGAACGCAGGTCCTCCCAGGTGATCGGGCTGCCGTCGGACCAGACCGCCTTGGGGTTGATGGTGTAGACAACTCGCTGCGGGTTGGTCTCGGTCAGCGCGATGTCGGTGAAGAAATTGTGGTCGATCGACAATTCGCCTGCGGCGTTGGAGGTGATCGGCCCTGGCAATGTCCAGTCGACCACCTCGGAGAGGTCATAGTCGCTGTCGACGTGGTGCGAATTGAACGTCGCGGGGAAATTCGTGATGGCGAGACGCAGGTTGCCGCCGTCGCGCAGTGCGCTCGGCTCCTGGGGATTGATGTCGTTGGTCGAACCCAGCGCGTTGGAACCCGACTTCACCTCGCTGTCGCCCGAGCCGCAGCCGACCAACAGCGCGAGCGCCGTGCCCACGGTGAGCGCCCGGACGATCATGCCGCGTGTCTGCGTCCGGCGATTCCGGGTCAGCTGTAGTGGTCTCATTGCACGAATCCGATCTTGGTGTAGTCGTAGGACGCCAGACCGGGGGAGCCGATATTGGCGAGGTCCGCGCGGGCGCCGAAACTGCCGTCGGACTGGGTCAGCGGCAGGGAATGTCCTTCCTCGAAGACCTTGCGGTCGACCTCGTTGGCCGACTCGATCGCCTTCTTCGGGTCGAGTTCGGTCAGCGTGCGCTCGATCAGGGCATTGAGCTCGGGCGAACCGATGCGGCCGTAGTTGCCCTGCAGATCGTTCGGGTCGTAGTAGTAGATCTGCCGGATGGAACTCATCGCGAAGGCGTCCCCGGAGAAGATGAACTGTGCGGCGTCGAAATCACCGGGAATGATGACGTCGGTGAAATAGCCGGCACCCGGCTTGGTGTCGATGGTCAGCCGCACGCCGATGCGGGCCAGATTCTGCTGGATGATCTGCGCGATCTGCACCCACAGCGGGTCGTTGTACATCACGTCGCGAATTTCCAATTTGCGGCCGTCCTTCTCACGGACGTCGCCGTTGAGCTTCCAGCCGAGCGCGTCGAGTTCCCGCGCCGCCTGGTCGGGGTCGTAAGCCACCGGCGCCGAATTGTCCTGGTATCCGTCTTGTCCCTGGAGGAAGATGTGGTTGTTCAACGGCTTCGGATTCTCGACCAGACCGTTCTGGGTCGCGGTCGCGATGCCCTGCCGGTCGATGGCCTTCGCGATCGCGACGCGCAGGCGCGCATCCGCGAGTATGGAGCCGGGCGCGCCGTTGAAGGTGATGTGACGCCAGCGATTGCCCGGCGCGCGGCGAATCACCAGCCCATTGGTGTTGCGGACCGTCTTGACCTCATCGATCGAGGCGAGCCGGACGAGGTCGAGTTCGTTGTTCTGCAGGGCGCCCACCCAGGCCGCCTGATCCAGCACGCTGTAGGTGATGGTGTCCAGTTTCGGCGTCTCGCCCCACCATTTCGGATTGCGGCCGAGCACGATCCGGCTCTGGGCGCGGTCGGTGGATTGGACGACGAACGGGCCCGCGCTGGGGCCGAGCCGATCCACGAGTCCCTTGTTGAACGATTCCGGGTTCGCCGTCACGGATTTCGGGAAAAGCGAGGAGTTGCCCGCGAACTGTCCGCGCCATTCGCCGTAGGGATGGTTGAAGGTGAGGACCGCCTGCCTGTCGTCCACACCGCGCTCGACCTTGTCGACGAACTCGAAGCCATTGGTGATCGCGATCAAGAAGCGCTTGTCCCGCCCGCTGAGCGCGTGTGCTTGCGCGGCGATGTCCTCCCAGGTGATCGGCGTGCCGTCGGACCAGACCGCGGCGGGATTGATGGTGTAGGTGACCCGTTGCGGATCGGTGCCGGTCAGCGCGACATCGGTGAAGAAATCCTTGTTCACGGTGAGGTTGCCCGCTGCGTCGACGTCGAACGAGCGCGGCATGAGCGGCCGCTCGATATCGGCGATCTCGCCGTCGTTCCCGTCATTGGACAGGGTGTTCCAGTTCGCCGGGAAGCTGGTGACCGCCAGGCGGAGATTGCCGCCCTCGCGCACCTCGTCGCGGTTCTTGGGATTGACGTCGCTGGTGGTGCCGAGCGCATCGGACAGTCCCGCGGCCGAATCGTCGGCGCCGCTCGCGCAGCCCGCGGCGATCAGCGCGAACGCCGCCAAGCCCGCGGTCCACCGCATTCGGTCGAAACGGATCCGCATCGCGCTCTCCTGACTATCGGCTGACTGCTGGAACCGGCACCGCGTCGATCAGCGCCCTGGTGTACTCGTGCTGCGGATCGGCGAATATCTGCTCCGCCGAGCCGTATTCCACGATCTTGCCGCGATACATGACGGCGATGTCGTGGGCCAGGTTCCGCACCACGGACAGGTCGTGCGAGACGAACAGGTAGGACAGCCCGCGCTCGGTCTGCAGATCGCGCAACAGGTTGAGCACGCCCGCCTGGATCGAGACGTCCAACGAGGAGACCGGCTCGTCCAGCACCAGCAGCTCCGGGTCGAGCGCGAGTGCGCGGGCGATGCTGATGCGCTGTTTCTGCCCGCCGGAGAAGTCGGCGGGATAGCGGTCGGCATGGTCCGGGCGCAACCCGACCTGCTCGAGCAGTTGCGGGACCCGGCGGACGATTTCGGCCCGCGGTCGCCCGTCGATGCGCAACGGCTCGGCGATCGCGTCGAAGATCGGCAGGCGCGGGTCCAGCGAGGCGGTGGGATCCTGGAAGACGATCTGCATCTTCCGGCGGATCTCCCGCTTGCGCGCCTTGCTCAGCGACGCGACATCGTTGCCCATGATCTCGATGGCGCCCGACTGCGGCGGTATCAGATCCAGAATCTGCGTGAGCGTGGTGGATTTGCCTGAGCCGGACTCCCCGACCAGCGCCAAGGTACGCCCGCCGCGGACCTCGAAGCTGATGCCGTCGACCGCCCTGACCTCCCCCGTGCGGCGGCGCAGTACTACACCCGAGGTGATCGGGAAGACTTTCACCAGATCCGAGACGCGCAAGACCACATCGGACTCCACCTCCGCCGCGGCGTCCGGCTCGGCGATCTCGCGGCGGTAGGCCTCGAACAAGTCGTCGGCGCCGACCTCGGCGGTGCGAATGCAGGCGGCGGTATGCCCGGGTTCGACGGCCTCCAGCGGGGGTTCCGCAGTCCTGCATTCGTCGATCGCCACCGGGCAGCGCGGTGCGAACGAGCAGCCCGGCGGCAGGGCGTGCATAGCGGGCGGCGCGCCGACGATCGGGATCAGCGGCTGCCGCGGCGGACCGTCCATGCGCGGAATCGAACCGAGCAGACCGACGGTGTAGGGCATTCGCGGCGCGCTGAACAGGTCCGGCGCGGTGGCGGTCTCGACGATCCTGCCCGCGTACATGACGGCGACGCGGTCGGCCAGGGTCGCGGCGATGCCCATGTCGTGGGTGATCATGATGACGCCCGCGCCGGTGATGTCGCGCGCCTTGCGGAGCAGATTCAAGATCTGCTTCTGCACCGTCACGTCCAGCGCGGTGGTGGGCTCGTCGCAGATGATCAGCGCCGGATCGTTCGCGATCGCCATCGCGATGACCACGCGCTGGCGCTGGCCACCGGAGAACTCGTGCGGAAACGCCTTGGCCCGCACCTCAGGATCGGGGATGCCGACCAGGTCGAGCAGCTCCACCGCCCGCTTCGCGGCTTCGCGCCTGCCCATCTTGCCGTGCGCCAGCAGGGCTTCGGCGATCTGATCGCCCACCCGGTACACCGGCGTGAGCGCCGACAACGGGTCCTGGAACACCATGCTGATGGAACTGCCGCGCAGTCTGGACAATTCGCGATCACCCAGCCCGAGCAGTTCGCGTCCGCGGAACCGGATGGAACCGGTGATTCGCGCCTGCTCCGGCAGCAATCCCATCACCGCCATCGAGGACACCGACTTCCCCGAGCCGGATTCGCCGACGATGGCGAGCACCTCGCCGTCGGACACCGTGTAGGTGACGCCACGGACCGCGTCGATCCGGCCCTCCTCGCTGGGGAAGGACACCCGCAGATCGGTGATCTCCAGCAGCGGCGCGGTCGAGGCCGTCTTCTCGGTATTTCCTGCGCTCGTCATGCTTTCGCCTTCTTCTTCGACCGAGCCCGCTTCGCGCCGGGATCGAACGCGTCGCGCAGGCCGTCACCGACGAGGTTGGCGCACAGCACAGTGATGATCAGCAGACCACCCGCGAACAGGAACAGCCAGGGATAGGTCAACGCCGATTTCGTTCCCGCGGCGATCAGCGAACCGAGCGACACGTCCGGCGGCTGCACACCGAAACCGAGGAAGCTCAACCCCGTTTCGGCCATGATCGCCGAGCCGACGGTGAGGGTGGTGTCGATGATCAGGATCGAGGCGATATTCGGCAGGACGTGACTGAAGATCACCGTGTGGGTGGGCGCGCCCATGTACCGCGCGGCCCGGACGAATTCGCGATCACGCAGGCTCAATGTCAGCCCGCGCACGATTCGCGCCGAGATCATCCAGCCGAAGCAGGACAGCAGGAGGATCAGCAGCAGGATGGAACCGCTGCCTTTGGTGCGCGGCGCGAACAGCGCGATGATGATGAAACTCGGGACCACCAGCAGCAGATCGACCAGCCACATGATCGCGCGATCGGTCCAGCCGCCGAGCAATCCGGCCAGCGATCCGGCGGTGGCCGCGATCGTGGTGGACAACAGCGCCACGCACAGACCGATGATCAGGGATTTCTGCAAGCCGCGCAGCGTCTGCGCGAGCACGTCCTGACCGATCTGGGTGGTGCCGAACGGATGTTTCGCGCTCGGCGGTTTGAGCAGTGCGGTGTAATCCAGTTGCTGGTAGTCGTAGGTCAGCAAGGGCGGCAGCGCGAAGCTCGCGACGAACAGAGCGATGAGGATCAAGCCACCCGTGACGGCGGGCTTGTTACGCAGAAAGCGCCGCAGGACCAGCCTGCGCCGTCCGGTCGCGGTGACTTCCGGGGCGCCCTGGACGATGATTTCGGCTTCTGTCATCCCACACGCACCCGGGGGTCGAGGATCGCGTACACGATGTCGGACAGCAGACCCGACACCAGCACGACGAGGCCGGCGAACGCGGTCACCGTCACCACGACGTACAGGTCCTGGGCGTTGATCGAGTCGACCAGCCACTCGCCGACGCCGTGCCAGCCGAAGATCTTCTCGGTGAACGTCGCGCCGGTGATCAGGGCGCCGAGACTGTAGGCGAACAGCGTGGCCATCGGGATCAGCGCCGTGCGCAGGCCGTGCTTGTACAGCGCCTTGCTCCGGGTGAGGCCCTTGGCGCGGGCGGTGCGGATGAAGTCGCTCTGCAGCACGTCGAGCATGGCGTTGCGCTGGTAGCGGCTGTAGCCCGCCATGGCCCCGAGGGCCAGCGCGGTGGTGGGCAGGATCAGGTGCTGGACGCGGTCGAGCAGTTGCGGCCCGAACCCTTCGATCTTGTTCGCCGACGTCTCGCCGGTATAGAGGAAGATCTGCGAACCGGTGAGCGAGTTGATCTCCAGCGCACCGTATTTCAGCAGGGTCGCGAGCAGGAACACCGGCGTGCTCAAGACCAGCAGCGACACCACCGTGGTGAAGTAGTCGCTGAACTTGTACTGCCGGATCGCGCCCGCGGCGCCGATCAGTACGCCCAGCACCGTGCCGACCAGGGAGCCGACGATCAGCAGGCGCAGACTCACCGCGACCCGCCGCGGCAGTTCCCGGCTGACCGGCTGACCGGCCAGCGTGGTGCCGAAGTCGCCGTGCGGAATGCCCGCGAGCCAGGTGATATAGCGCTGTGGGATCGGGTCGTTGAGATGCAACTCCTCGGCCTTGGCGTCGATCACTGCCTGTGGCGGGCGCGGATTGCGTTGTTCGAGACTGTCCAGCGGCCGGAACGTCAGTGACGCCAGGCTGAACGTCAGGAACGAAGCCAGCAGCAACAGCACGACATAGTTGAGCGCGCGTCGTAGCAGGAAGCCGGTCATCAGTCCTCTGGTCTTTCGGCTGGACGGGCCAGCGTCGGTATTAGCCCCCGATCATAAGGACGTGGTCGGCGGCGCGCGTGCCACACGACATCCGGGCATGTCCGAGGCTCGGCCGGATACCGGCCCGCAGGACCGTCCGGGCGTCGTCCGGCAGGATGGAATGGGTGATGCCCCTGCACCTGCCCAAGCCGAAGATGGTCGCCACCGATGTGGACGGCACGCTCATCGATCACGACGAGCGGGTCACCGCGCGGACCAAGGCAGCGGTAGGCGCCCTGATCGCCGACGGTGTGCCATTCGTCCTGGCCACGGGGCGTCCGCCACGCTGGATCGATCCCGTGGTGCAGGGTCTGGGTTACGCCCCGCTGTGCGTGTGCGGCAACGGTGCGGTGATCTATGACAGCGCCGCCGACCGGGTGCTGGCCAGCATGACATTGGACGTGCCGACGCTCGCCTGGCTCGCCGAGGTCGCCGAGCGGGCGTTGCCGGGCTGCGGTCTGGCGGCCGAACGCGTCGGCGAGCGGGCGCACGACGCGGTGACCCCGCAGTTCGTCAGCTCGCCGCAGTACGAGCACGCCTGGCTCAACCCGGACGACACCTCGGTCGCTCGCGAGGAGGTCATCGACGCGCCCGCCATCAAGATGCTGATCCGGCTGCCCGGCGCGCGCAGCTCGGACATGCGCACCGTGCTCGCTCCGCTGATCGGTGAGCGAGCCGACATGACCTACTCGACCGAGCAGGGGCTCATCGAACTGTCCGCGCCCGGCATCACCAAGGCCGCCGGGCTGGCGCTGGTCGCCCAGCGGCTCGGCGTGGACGAGTCCACCATCGTGGCGTTCGGCGACATGCCCAACGACGTCCCCATGCTCACCATGGCGGGTCACGGCGTCGCGATGCGCAACGCCCACCCCGAGGCCATCGCCGCCGCCGACGAGATCGCCGAATCGAACTCCGACGACGGAGTCGCGCGGATTCTCGAACGCTGGTGGATGTAGCGGTGGTACACAGCCGGAGCCCGCGCCGTGGCGCGGGCTCCGAATCAGTGTGACCTGCTGAGTGGTTCGCGATCAGTCCTCGGGTGAGGGGTTGGGAGACGCGGCTTCGCCTTCGTCGGTGGCCGCGGGCGCCGGGCCGTGCGGCGGCTGGATGGTGGCCGCCTGCTGTGGTTCTGTCTGGGACGGACCGATCGGGGCGGGCGCGCCCGACTCTGCCGGAGGCTGGGTGAGCGGGGTCCGTGCCTCGGGAGCGAGCGGGGGAGCAGGGACAGCCGGAGCCGGGGCATCAGCTCGGAGCGGGAGATTGCCCGGAGCCTGGGCGCCGTCTTGGTACCGGGCGCTGCCCGGAGCCTGGGCGGCCGGAGCCGGGGCAACACCCTGACCCGGAACGCTGCCCGGAGTCGAGGCGGCCGGAGCCGGCGGGTGGGGCGGAATCGGCGCGCTCACCTGGGCCGCGATCGGGTTCCGGTGGGTTTCCTCCCGGTAGGTGTCGTTGTAGGTCTTCCACACAGTCGTGACGATGCCGGTGAGCTGGTTGAGGATCAGTGAGCCGCGTTCGAAGTCGGCGCGCAGGCCGTCCGGGACCGGGTAGGCGTTCTGCAGCGGGAGTCCGAGGACACCCGTGTCGGCGCCGAGTTGCAGGAAGCGATCCAGGATGGTGCCGAGCACCTCGACGACCTGTCCGTCGGCCGCGGTGTAGACGTAACCGTTGGAGAATTTCGCGTACTGCCGGCCTTGCGCGGCGGGCAGTACGTCCGAGCGGACGGCGCCGAGCGGGCCGTTCGGTCCGCCGGACTGGGACCAGTGCCTGGCGATGATGTTCTCCTGCACCATGTTCAGCAGCTTCGTGGTAAGCGCGGCGAGGTTCGCCACATCGGATTCGCCGGATGCCGGGGGTCGACTGTCCTGCCCGCCGGGCGCACCCGGCGTACCGGCGGCGATGTCGCGGATCCGATCCATCAGCGCGTACGCGGCGTCGCCGGGGCAGGTGGTGTTGCCGACGTCGCGGTGCGCGAAGACGACCGGCAACTGGACACTCTCGCCCTGGGCGTACGGGGTGTAGGAGGTGCCCTCGGAGACCATCGTGGTATTGCCCTTGGGATCGAGTCCGGCGATCTTGGCGCGCCAGCCCACGAAGGCGCCGATCGCCTCGATCGCCGCCTCGGTCGGTTGCTCGGATTCGTAGTTGCCCATCAGCGCGACGCCGGAGGTGTTCTCGTTGAACCCACCCGCGTGCGCGCCCTGCACCGGGCGGTCCAGGCCGCCGAAGCGCCCCTCGAAGACCTGGCCGTACTTGTCGACCAACGCGTTGTAGCCGATGTCGCACCAGCCCAACGTCTTCGCGTGATAGGTGTAGATCGCGCGGACGATTCCGGCCGACTCGGACTTGCTGTAGTCGTTGCGGCCCGCGGTGTGGTGCACCGTGACGCCGCCGAGGCCGTCGTCGTAGGTCGGCTCGTCGCAGCGAATGGATTCGTCGGCGCCCCACTGAGCGCGGGTGATCACGCTCGGTCCGCCGCCGGGCAGCGCCGCGGCGACGCTGTGCAGTGAGCCGTCGGCGGCGCCCCGACCGGGATCGATGAGCACGGCGGTCAGGTCTGCGGCCTGCTGGGCCGGGTCGTCGGAACGCGGGGCGGGTTGTTGCGCCGCGTCGTCCGCGATGGGTACGGGCTGCGCCACCGGCTGAACCGGGCCTGCCGCCGCCTGCTTTCGAGTGACCAAGACCTGCACCGCGTTCGTATCGCCGACATAGATCGGCTCGGTGCCGTCGGTCGCACCCGGGCCGGAGCGGTCGGTGCGGTGTGTGTCGACCGGTTCAGCGTCGTACCAGGGCCCCCACGTGCCGTCGGGCTGCCGAGCCCGGATCGTGGCCGCGGTGTCGGCCAACTGCCGGGCGGTGAGCGCGACCATGCTGAACGGAGTGTCGCTGGAGAGTTCTTTCACCTGTGCCCCCACTTGGCTCATCAGCTCGGGGGTCACGGCGCCGGGAGACAGCGCGGGCGTGTCGGGAGTGGTGCCCGGCTGGAGCCGCCCGGGCTCCGCGATGAAGCGCACACTGCCTTGGGAAATGGGCTGAGCTGGGGAATTCGGGCTCTCCGGCGAACGATTCGGAGTGAATTCCGGGCCGGAGGTTTGGCCGGAATTCGAGCTGGGTAGTCGTACTCCTTCCGTTAGCTGCGGGCCCGGTGGTAGCGGGCCATCCGGAATCGGAATGGACTCGGCGATCGGAAGCATGCGCAGATCGGAAAGATGCAGATCAGGCAGGCTCAACCCGGTGAGTTCGCGCAGCGGCAGCACGATATCGGGCGCGTGGGTGAGCGCGACCTCGGCGAGTTCGGCCGTTACGGCGGCCGCTTCGCTGTTGGTGGTGGTGCGGTAGTCGGTCGAATCGCCGAACGTCAGCGTGCCCAGTGGGGCAGCTACCGCGAGGGTGGTGACAACTGGGAGCACGTAGGAACGTTTCGGTTTGCGGTACCGCACGAGCGTCTCCAATCAGGTCGAACCAGTGATCATGAGTGATTCAGGGTTGCTTCCTGATGTAGCAATGATCACAATAGCCACATTTGTCACATAACTAAACCTCTGGTTGAGGATTATGTGATTGCCTGAATGTAGCTCTTCGATTGCTATCGCATCTACAGAACGTGCCGAAAAGGTGGAGATCGACCGTCTGAGGAACCATGGGAGTGAACGGATGCCTCGTAATTTGAGCACATCGAGAGCGGAACAATGCTGGTAAAGGGCATTTTGTCGGAGCGATCACGCGTCGTGCGTCCGCATCGGCGGCAGCTGCGTCTTCACTCGCCATCGATCGTGTTGCTAATCGGCTTCGGAATGGTCGCTGGAACGCTCTTCGTGCACTCCGGCCGTCCGCTGGACGCTCCGTATCGCCCTCTGGCAGGACCGGGGCACGGGCGCGGCATGAGCCAGGTGGGCGCGTTCGAGAACGCGCGAGCGGGGTGGGCAGCCGAACGCATCCTCGAGCACTACTACCCAGGCGCGACGCTCACCACCATCGCGCCCACCGCCGTCCGGGTTCGTCTCATGACGCGGGACAACTCGGCTCTCGACGCCTTCGCGAACGCCGGCCTGCGCGTGGCGGGCAGGGAGGTGGCGCCCGGTCAGGTCGCGCACCTGACACCGCAGCCGGGTGGCCGAGCGAGCGTGGTCGTTACGGCGGGCTGCGCCGGTGACGTGCTGTGGCAGGCCGAGACCGACGACCCCTGGATCCATCCCGTCGACTCCCGGCCGAACCGCCCTGCGGCGGAACATCTTACGCTGTGCGGGGGTTCGGCGTATCGCGGTGCGCTCGGCGTCGCCCTCGAGGACGGCGCGGCCCGCACGATCAACCAGGTGGACGTCGAGGACTATCTACTCGGCGTGGTCCCGGCGGAGGTGCAGCCCAACTGGGCGGACAAGGGGGCGGTGGAGGCCTTACGCGCCCAGGCGATCGCGGCGCGCTCCTATGCCCTTGCCGAACAGCGCTATCCGTACGCGCAGACCTGCGACACCACCGCTTGTCAGCGGTATCCCGGCACCGCGCAGGAGGATCCGAGAACGGCAGCCGCCGTCTCGGCAACGGCCGGTGCGGTCCTGCTGCGCGACGGCCGGATCCTGCGCACGGAGTACTCGGCCGCGCCCGATGGCGGGGAACCCACGGACATCCAGACCCTCGAGGTCGGCCCCGCGCCCGGCGAGTCGACCACCACCGCGCCACCCGAGGATCCGCGCAAGCGGGCGGCGGTCACCGAGTCGGCGATCGATGCCGAGTATCGCCGTATCGGTGGTGCGACCAGCACGATCGGTACGCCGCTCGGACCGGAGATGATCCTGCCGCGTCGTGCGGGCACCTACCGGCTCTACACCAACGGCGTCATCATCGTGACGCCCACACTGGGCGCGCAGGTCGTGGACTACTCGCGCATGCTGCAGGTGGTTCCGGAAGGGGGTGAGCCGTTACGAATCCCGCCCGAGGCGTCGTCTGGCGCGGCGCCTTCTCCTGGTGCTACCGCCCCCGGTGGGGCCGGTGTCATCCCGCCTGGCGCGGCTCAGGCCGGCGCTATCGCCCCTGCTGGTGCGGATCAGCCCGCCACGGCGTCTCGCGGCGCTCAGCCCGGCGCTGTCTCGCCGCACGGTGCGCAGCCCGGTGATGGGTCTATGTCTTCTGCAATCGCACCCCGTGGTGGGACAGCGCTTGGTGCTACCACCACGCAGGGCGGTGGGCCTTAGCCCGCAACCCCTCGCGATGATCACTACCGAGGTGTGTCGCCCAGCGGCTCGGCCGACTTGGCAGTAGTCCGGCCGGTCGCCGGCGCGATGGTGCCGTCGAGTGCCGCCCGCAGCCCCTGCTGCTCGATCATGTGCTCGAGCAGCAGGTCGTCGGTCGGTGAGAGGCCCTGTTCGGTGAGCGGGAGCCGGACGGTCTGTGCCCTCGAGGTCCCGGCTCGGTTTGTGCCGTCGCCAGTGCTGGTCGCGCCTATCGGAGCTGCGCCGAGTCGGAAAATCCGCCCGGATATCGGGGTTGACCTTGACGTAACGTCAACTTGCAAGCTGGTTACACCGACGAGAGAAGGAGGGAGGAGAAGTCGTGGGCACCAAGGAATGGTCCATACAGGATCTGGCGAAGGCGGCCGGTACCACCAGCCGCACGCTGCGCCACTACGGGCAGCTGGGGCTGTTGCCGCCCAGCCGGATCGGCGCCAACGGGTACCGGTACTACGACCAGGGCTCCCTCGTGCGGTTGCAACGCATCCTGCTGCTGCGCGAACTCGGCCTCGGACTTCCGGTCATCGCCGAAGTCCTCGCCGGAGAGCAGGACATCGCAGCCGCGCTGCGCACGCACCTGGACCTGCTTCGGCAGGAACAGGATCGGATCCGGCGGCTGATCGAGTCGGTGCACACCACGCTGCACAAGACGGAAAGAGGTGAACAACTCGTGGCAGCAGAAGTTTTCGACGGCTTCGACCACACGAAGTACAAGGACGAGGTGATCGAACGCTGGGGCAAGGACGCCTACGACAGCGGTGACCGCTGGTGGCGCTCGATGTCCGACGCGGACAAGAAGACCTTCCAGCAGACCCATCTCGACATCGCCGCGGACTACGGCCGTGCGCACGCCGACGGGCTCACCCCCGACAGCGATGAGGTGCAGGCCATCGTCCAGCGCCACTACGACTGGATCGGCATCGGATGGCAGGGTCGTCCGGTAGTGAAGGAGGCGTTCGTCAACCTGGGCGAGATGTACGTGGCCGATCCGCGTTTCGCGGTCAACTACGACATGCACGGCGCGGGCACCGCCGAGTTCGTGCGCGACGCGATGAAGGTCTACGCCGAGCAGCGGCTGTAGAGCACAACCTGCCGGCGGCCGGTACGTGTGCACGTGTACCGGCCGCCGGTCGTTCGGTGCTGGAGCGCCGCCCGTTTCGCTGTGCGAGAGCCGCTTTCGAGTCGATAGTTGTCGGGGCGGCGCGGTAAGGTCCGATGCCGAAGGGGGAGTTCGATGAACAATTCGTACGCTCGGTTCGGGGTGCAGGGGAACAGCGGAGCGCCGGCGACATGGCACGCCGTGTCGGCGATCATCGCGGCCTGTCTCGGTGGGGGCGGGATCTGTATCGGTGCACTGTTCGGCATCAGGGAACTCAACGGCTCGACCAGCGGAATCCCAGACGCGACGAAGGATTTCGACGCCTGGTGGGCCGCGTCCCGTATCCGCGCGGTACAGGAGATCTTGCTCGCGGTATCCGCGCTGCTGGCGGTGGTGATGGTCGCCGGTGCGATCCTCTTACTACTCGGCAAGCCGGCTGGGCGGCCCGTGGTGCTGATCGGTTCCTCATGGGGATTCTTCGGCGGCCTGATCGCGGCGACCTATGGCGGCGAGTACGGTTTGGCGGCACAGTCGGCCGCCTCGCCTTTCTACTTGATCGTCGGGGCGTCTGTCTGCACGGTCGCGTTCGGCACGATCGCGACGAGTCCGCAAGGCCACCCCACTGCTTCACCCGCGCCCGTGCCGCCGCAGCCCGGTCTTCACTCGTCGGTGCCGCAGTCCGGTCCGCAGCCGCCATCGGCGCAGTATGGTCTCCAGTTGCCACCGCCGCGGTTCGGCCAACAGCCACCCGCACCGCACTCGCGCCCGCCCCACTGACGCGCGTTCCGGTTCGTTCGACGCGACAGCGGACCCGCGTCACGGAATCACTCGGTTTGGTCGTCGTCGCGCCCGAGCGCGTGCATCAATTGGTCTTCCGTGATCGGCGGAACCGGAAGGGGATGGGCGGCCTCCGCGCGCAGTCCGTCGAGCACCAGGCCGAGGTGGCGGCGCCAAGCTTCGGGGGCGATGTGACTGGTCGCCTCGACGATTCTGGTGTGTGACCGGGTGATGCGCGTTGATCGAGGGCAGCAAAGCCGCGCAGATCGTCGACGAGCGCCCGGAGCTGATTCCCGACGGCCTGGAAATCGTGCGGATCAGCGGCGAAGCACTCGGCGACCACTACTGGCGGCTGTACACCGAGCGGGACAAGGTCGAGCTGGACGTCGGTTTCCCGGCCTGATCGCGGCCGCGGGCCTCCGGCCACGGGCGGCTCCCGGGCGATTCTGCACGGATCCATCCGAGGGCTCACGGGCGGCGAGTCGATCACCGAGGGACGCGGTCCCTCGGTGAGGCGCAGAGGGAGCCTCTTCATCGCGCACCGGTCTCGGTGGCCCACCGCCACGGAGCATCGCTAACCGCGCGCGATCGCCGGCCGGCCGGCCGGGGGGGGCAGTAAACAGCCCGGCGGTTGCCCGCGCGGTCCATTCCGGCAAACATCCGGCGAAATCAGGAGGTCGGGGACGTGAAATGGGGTGCCGCGAACGGTGCCGCTCAGCGCACTTCCTACTCCGCCCGGACGCGGCCGGGACTTCCGATACTCTGGGCTCCCGTGACCGTCGCATCGTCCCCGGGTAACTCCGTCCATTCCGCCTCACAGTTCGATCTGATCGTCGTCGGCTCCGGATTCTTCGGGCTGACCGTTGCCGAACGCGCCGCCACCGTGCTGGGTAAACGGGTTCTGGTGATCGAACGGCGACACCACCTCGGTGGTAACGCGTACTCCGAGCCGGACCCGGAAACCGGGATCGAGATCCACAAGTACGGCGCGCACCTGTTCCACACGTCGAACAAGCGGGTGTGGGATTACGTCACCCAGTTCACCGAGTTCACCGGCTACCAGCACCGCGTCTTCGCGATGCACAAGGGGCAGGCCTACCAGTTCCCGATGGGTCTCGGTCTGGTCTCCCAGTTCTTCGGTCGCTACTTCTCGCCGGAGGAGGCGCGCAAGCTGATCGCGGAGCAGGCCTCGGAGATCGAGACCAAGGACGCGCAGAACCTCGAGGAGAAGGCCATCTCGCTGATCGGCCGACCGCTCTACGAGGCGTTCGTGCGCGACTACACCGCCAAGCAGTGGCAGACCGACCCGAAGGAGCTGCCCGCGGGCAACATCACCCGGCTGCCGGTCCGCTACACCTTCGACAACCGCTACTTCAACGACACCTACGAGGGCCTGCCCCGCGAGGGCTACACGAAGTGGCTGGAGAACATGGCCGCCTCCGAGCTGATCGAGGTGCGGCTGAACACCGACTGGTTCGAGGTGCGTGAGCAGCTGCGCGCCGAGAACCCGGACGCACCGATCGTCTACACCGGCCCGCTGGACCGCTACTTCGATTACAGCGAAGGCGAACTGGGCTGGCGCACCATCGATTTCGAGACCGAGGTACTGCCGGTCGGCGACTTCCAGGGCACTTCGGTGATGAACTACAACGACGCGGACGTGCCCTACACCCGCATCATCGAGCCGCGCCACTTCCACCCCGAGCGCGAATACCCCGCCGACAAGACGGTGATCATGCGGGAGTATTCCCGGTTCGCGCAGACCGGTGACGAGCCGTACTACCCGATCAACACCCCGGAGGACCGGTCGAAACTGCTGGCCTACCGGGAGCTGGCCAAGCAAGAGACCGCCTCGGCGAAGGTCGTCTTCGGCGGCCGTCTCGGTACCTACCAGTACCTGGATATGCACATGGCGATCGGCAGCGCTCTGAGCATGTTCGACAACGTGCTGCAACCGCACCTGGCGGACGGTGCGCCGCTGGTGGACCAGGCTTAGGAGACCGATGACCTCCCAATCCATTTTGGAAGACATGACCACCGAGACCCGCGCGAAGTCGCTGCTGCAACGCATCATCCTGCCCCGGCCGGGTGAGCCGCTGGACGTGCGCACGCTCTATGTCGAGGAGTCGCAGACCAACGCCCGGCGCGCGCACGCGACCACCCGCACGTCGCTGTCGATCGGCGCGGAGTCCGAGGTCTCGTTCTGCACCTACTTCAACGCGCTGCCCGCGAGCTACTGGCGGCGCTGGAGCGTCCTGTCGTCGGTGGTGCTGCGACTGGAATTGGCCGGGCACGGCCGGGTGGATGTGTACCGCTCCAAGGCCGACGGCTCGCGAATCCACGTGCAGGGCAAGGAATTCGCGGTGGCCACCGGCGCCGACTCGGTGGTCGTCGAGTTCGAGACCGATCTGGCCCCGTTCGAGGACGGCGGCTGGATCTGGTTCGACATCACCACCGACACGGCGGTCACGCTGCTGTCCGGCGGCTGGTACGCGCCGGTCGAGGCGCCCGGCGAGGGCAGCATCGCGGTCGGGATGCCGACCTTCAACCGGCCCACCGACGCGGTGAAAACGCTCGCCGCCCTCGGATCGGATCCGCTGGTGCTGGAGAAGATCAAGGCCGTCATCATCCCGGACCAGGGCACGAAGAAGGTCGTCGACGAGCCCGGCTTCACGGAATCGTCTGCGGCGCTCGGTGACCGCCTGTCCATTCATGATCAGCCCAACCTCGGCGGGTCCGGCGGTTACAGCCGGGTCATGTACGAGGCGTTGAAGACCACCGACGCCGAATACATCGTCTACATGGACGACGACATCGAGATCGAGCCCGACTCGATCCTGCGCGCGCTGGCCTTCGCCCGCTTCGCGAAGTCGCCGGTGCTCGTCGGCGGCCAGATGCTCAACCTGCAGGAGCGCTCGCACCTGCACGTCATGGGCGAGGTGGTCGACCGCGGCATCTTCATGTGGACCGCGGCCCCGAACGTCGAGTACGACCACGATTTCTCGAAGTACCCGCTCAAGGACCGGGACAACTCGAAGCTGCTGCACCGGCGCATCGACGTCGACTTCAACGGCTGGTGGACCTGTGTCATCCCGCGCCGCGTCGCCGAGGAACTCGGCCAGCCGCTTCCGCTGTTCCTGAAGTGGGACGACGCGGAATACGGTCTGCGCGCCCGCGCGGCCGGATACCCGACCGTCACCCTGCCCGGCGCGGCGGTGTGGCACATGGCCTGGAGCGACAAGGACGACGCCATCGACTGGCAGGCGTACTTCCACCTGCGCAATCGCCTGGTCGTCGCCTCGCTGCACCTGCCGGGCAACGGGCGGGGCATGGTCGTCAACACGATCAAGGCAACCCTGAAACACCTGCTCTGCCTGGAGTACTCGACGGTCGCGATCCAGAACCTCGCCATCCGCGATTTCCTGGCCGGCCCCGAGCGGCTGTTCCAGTTGCTGCCCAGTGCGCTGGGCGCGGTGCACGAGCTGCGCAAGCAGTACCCGGACGCGGTGATCCTGCCCTCGTCCACCGAACTGCCACTGGCCAGCCACATCGGCGTCGGGGCGGTCGGCGAGCCCGCCAACCCGATCGCGAAGGTGGTCCGGCTGGCCAAGGGCGTGGTGCGCAACTTCCGTCCAGCGCACTCCGAACACCACGAGACCCCGCAGCTGAACGTGCCGACGCTGGACGCGCGCTGGTTCCTGCTCTCGCAGGTCGACGGCGTCACGGTCACCACGGCCGATGGCCGCGGTGTCGTCTACCGCAAGCGCGATCCGCGCCAGGCGCTCGGCCTGTTCAAGGAGGCCATGCGCCTGCGCAAGGAGCTGGCCGCCCGCTTCCCGGAGATGCAGCAGCGTTACCGCGCCGCCCACCCGCAGCTGACCAGCACCGCGGCGTGGGAGAAGGTCTTCGGGATCGACACGAAGGATGGGCAGCAGTGAGTCTCGGAGCGAGCGCCGCCGACGACGCGGCCGTGCAGCCGCCGTTGCACAGCGCAAACGGGCACGGCGGCCCGGTGTCCGCGCGACCGGAGCGGGCCGAGCAGGCGCCGCCGGAAGTCGCGATCATCAACGCCGTGCAGGCCACCCTCGGCAGCAAACCGGCTGTGGTGTCCGCGGCCCGCGGCCTGTCGCACTTCGGCGAGCACGCGCTCGGCTGGGTCGGCATCGCCGCCGCGGGATGGCTGGTCGACAAACCGCGGCGCAGACAGTGGGCGGGGGTCGCGGTCGGCGCGGTCGGCGCGCACGCGGCCTCGATCGTCATCAAGCGCGTCGTTCGCCGACCGCGTCCGAACGACCCGTCGGTGCAGGTCAACGTGGGGACGCCGAGCAAATTGAGCTTCCCGTCCTCGCACGCGACCTCGACTACGGCGGCGGCCGTGTTGCTCGGCAGATTGACCGGGCTACCCTTGCCTGCGGTGCTCGTCCCCCCGATGCTGCTTTCCCGGGTGGTCCTCGGGGTGCACTACCCCTCCGACGTGCTCGCCGGTTCCGCGCTCGGCGCCGCGTCCGCCGCCGCCCTGCTCGCCGCCGAAAAGAGACTCGACAGTGACCGCACAAGAAAGAGCCTTGGTTGACATGAGTGAAGAGCCGACCGGCGCCGACCTCGCCGAGGCGGTGGTCAAGGGCCCGCCCAAGACGCTGGCCGGCGGTCTGTTCAAGGCAGTCCGTCCGCGGCAGTGGGTCAAGAACGTCCTGGTGCTCGCCGCACCGCTGGCCGCGGGGACGGCCACCGATGTGAACGTGCTCGCGCATGTGGGCATCGCGTTCGTGGTGTTCTGCATGGCGGCCTCGGGCATCTACCTGGTGAACGACGCGCTCGACGTGGAGGCCGACCGGGCGCACCCGACCAAGCGGTTCCGTCCGATCGCCGCGGGCATCGTCCCGGTGAATTTGGCCTACCTGCTGTCGGCCATGCTGCTGGCCGGGTCGATCGCGGGATCGTTCCTCGCCTCGTGGGATCTGGCCGTGGTGATGGCGGTCTACATCGGCATCCAGCTGGCCTACTGCTTCGGCCTCAAGCATCAGGCCGTGCTGGACATCTGCATCGTGTCGTCCGGCTTCCTGCTGCGCGCGGTGGCCGGTGGCGCGGCGGCCGACATCGAACTGTCGCAGTGGTTCCTGTTGATCATGGCCTTCGGCTCGCTGTTCATGGCCGCGGGCAAGCGCTACGCGGAACTGCAGATCGCGCTGGGCACCGGCGCCAAGATCCGCAAGTCGCTGGAGTACTACACGCCCACCTACCTGCGCTTCATCTGGACGCTGGCCGCGACGGCGGTCGTGGTGTTCTACGGGCTCTGGGCGTTTCAGCAGGACGGCATCAAAGACACCAACTGGTTCGGGATCTCGATGATCCCGTTTACCATCGCAATCCTGCGTTACGCGGTCGACGTCGATGGTGGCGAGGCCGGGGAACCGGAAGAGATCGCGCTGGGGGACCGCATCCTGCAGTTCCTCGCAATCGCCTGGATCGGAGCGGTAGGTGTCGCTGTCTATCTCACCTGACGAGATGCTGGTAGCGGAGCGAACGGAACACGCGGCGGAGCGGCAAGCCGATGAGCAGACCCGCTCCGCGTCGCGGTTCACGCGCCTATCCGAAGCCACGTTCGTCGGTGGGATCGCGCTCACCGTTGTTCTTTTCGCGGTCGGAGGCTGGCAGCGACGGTGGATCGCCGACGACGGCCTCATCGTGTTGCGCACCGTCCGCAACCTGCTGGCAGGCAACGGCCCCGTCTTCAACGAGGGCGAGCGCGTCGAAACCAACACCAGCACCGCGTGGACCTACTTGGTCTGGTTCTTCAGCTGGCTGACCCAGGCGCGGCTCGAGTACGTGGTGCTCGGTGTCGCGCTCACGGTGTCGCTGGCCGCGGTCGTGTTCGCCATGCTCGGCTCGGCGCGGCTGTGGGGCGGCGCGGGCACCGGGCTGTTGCTGCCGGCGGGCGTGCTGGTCTACATCGCGCTGCCCCCGGCCCGCGACTACGTCACTTCCGGCCTGGAAAGCGGCTTGGTGATCTGCTGGATCGGCCTGCTGTGGTGGCAGCTGATGCGCTGGAGCCAGGCGAAGTCGGTGCGTCTGCCAGGCCTACTCGGTCTGGTCTTCCTCGCCGGGCTCGCCCCGCTGATCCGCCCTGAGATGACCCTGGTCGGCGCGCTGGCGCTGCTGATGATCTTCTTCGCCCCCATGCCCGAGAGCAAGCTGCGGCCGATCGTGCTGCGCGCGGTGATCGTCGCGGTGGCCGGGCTGGTTCCGCTGGGTTACCAGATCTGGCGGATGGGCTACTACGGTCTGCCCTACCCCAACACCGCCGTCGCCAAGGACGCGGGCGGCGCCAAGTGGGGGCAGGGTTTCACCTACCTTTGGGACCTCGTCGGTCCGTACTTCCTGTGGGCGCCGCTGCTGGTGCTGCTGCTCGCCGGTGTGCTCGCCGCGCGCACGCGGGCAGGCCGGACCGCCGGCGCCGGTTCGGCGGAGGAGCGCGGTCGGTCGATTCCGCGGGGCCGGGAGTGGCTGCGCTCCCCGGGAGCGGTGGTTACCGCGGTCCTGCTCAGCGGTTTCCTCCTGACGCTGTACGCGCTGCGAGTCGGCGGCGACTTCATGCACGGCCGGATGCTGCTGCCGCAGCTATTCCTCCTGCTGCTCCCGGTCGCGGTGATCCCGATCCGCGCGCCCAGGGGCGGGCTGCGCGCGGCGACCGCCGCCGACTGGTCCTTCGCGGTGGTCGCCGTGGCATTCGTCGGTGTCGCGGGCTGGGCGCTGTTCGCCGCGAACACCACCGCGATCAAGACCGGCACCAAGATCACCTCCACCGGCATCGTCGACGAGCGCGTCTATTACGTGCTCAACACCGGGCACGACCACCCGATACTGGCCGAGGACTACCTGGACTATCCGCGTATCCGCGCGATGGTCGACGACATCACCGCGAGCCCGAACGGCGGCCTGCTGCTCAACTCGCCCTCGTTCATGTTCTGGTATGTCGCTCCGCCGCCGCAGCCCATTCCCGACGGCGGCGCCGGGCACACGGTCTACTTCCTGAATCTCGGGATGACCAGCATGAACGTTCCGCTGGACGTGCGTGTGATCGATCCCATGGGCCTGGCCTATCCGCTGGCGGCGCACACCGACCGCCTCACCGACGGCCGGATCGGGCACGACAAGAGCCTGTATCCGGACTGGGTCATCGTGGACGCGGGCATGGTGGACAAGAAACCGTGGATGCCTTGGTATCTGGACGAGAAATGGGTGGCCCAGGCACGCACCGCGATGTCCTGCCCGGACACCCAGGCACTGCTGATCTCCTCGCGCGACCCGCTCACCTTCGAGCGGTTCCGGCACAACCTGCGTAACTCGCTGCGATTCGCGAAGTACCGCATCGACCGAGTGCCGAAGTACGAGATCCAGCGGTGCGGACTGGCCGATCCGTTCCCGCAACCGATCGCGCCGCGCTGAATCCGTGGCACGCACCGGGCCCGGTCATGCACGCCGGCCAGGGCCTTGTGCGAGTCCGATAAAGTGGCGTACGCCGCTTTATCTCTTTTTGGTAACGCCACCGTGTCGATACCGATATACGCTACGACCGTATGCCCGGCCGTGGCGTCCATCGGTAGAGGGCATCGGCGGGTTACCGTGTGGACGGCTTGCCGCTGTCGCTGTGAAACGAAAGGTTCAAACTGATGCGAGGCGTGATCGGGCGTCGTCTTAATACTCGAAGAACAGGTTCCTGGCTCAAGCGGTCGGTGCTGGTGTCGCTGGCGGTTCTGCTACCGCTCGGGGTGTCGGTGGCAGGCCCTGCCGCCCCGGCATCCGCCGCGTTCAATCCGGACGGCTTCGACTTCTGGGTCGATTCGGAGATGGGGCCGATCAAGTCGCGCGTCTTCCGCGCCGCCGACGGCAACACCGGGCGCGTGGTCTACGCGCTGGACGGTATGCGGGCACGCACCGACCTGAGCGGCTGGGAGATCGATACCGAGGTCGTTCGCGAGCTGACCAAGTGGAACATCAACGTGGTCATGCCGGTCGGCGGCCCGTCCAGCTTCTACGCCGACTGGAACGGTCCGAGCGACTTCTTCGGCCTGGGCAGCGCGGGCTCGTCCTCCACCGGTTCGGCGAACTCCGGCTCCGGCCTGCTGACCGGTTCCGCGGGCGGACCGGGCAAGACCAGCACCTACAAGTGGGAAACCTTCCTCACCAACAACCTGCGCTGGGCGCTGCGCGACCGGCTCGGGTTCAACCCGAACGGCAACGGCGTGTTCGGCCTGTCCATGGGCGGCAGCGCCGCGCTCACCCTGGCGGCCTATCACCCCGACCAGTTCCGTTACGCCGGTTCGTACTCCGGCTATCTGAACATCTCCGCGCCGGGCATGCGTGAGGCGCTGCGCGTGGCGATGCTGGACGCGGGCGGCTACAACATCGACGCGATGGCGCCGCCGTGGGGCCCGCAATGGCTGCGGATGGACCCGTTCGTGTTCGCGCCGCGGCTGAAGGCGAACAACACTCGCCTGTGGGTCTCCGCCGGTAGCGGTCTGCCGAGTGGGGCCGACGGCCTCAGCTTCAACACCGTCAACGCGATGGGTCTGGAAGCGCTGGCCTTGGCCAACACCCGCGCGTTCCAGGTCCGCATGCTCACCCTGGGCGCGAACAACGTCACCTACGACTTCCCGGCCGTCGGTGTGCACAACTGGAACTACTGGGCCGACGAGGTCTACCGGATGATCCCCGACCTGTCCGCCAACATCGGCTAGCTCGGCAATCGCGACGAAAGACCGCTCCGCGCCAACGGCACGGAGCGGTTTTTCGGCGTTTACCGGGTCGTCCGGGGGTAATTCGGCAACGAATACGAAGAAAACGGGCTTCGGTAGTTGTGGTCTGGATCACCATCCAGCAACATGAAGGCATTCGTCCCCGATTGATACTCCAACGACATGCACCGAGTTAGACTCGTCCGTTTCTCGGTGGACGTTGCGGCTCGATGCCCGATGAGGGCGCGGTATTGATCGCTGAAAGTTTGCCGATGGGGCCGCCCGAGGGAAAGGTCGAATGTGATGCGTAGTGCGCGCGGGAAGCGCGGGCCCGAGAGGTCTCGAACATCCGGTTCGTGGTTGCGACGGTCCATCCTCGGCGTCGCCGTAGCGCTGCTGTTGCCGCTCGGCACGACCATCGCGGGCACCGGCGCCACGGCATCGGCGGCCTTCGACCCCGCGGCCTTCGACTTCTGGGTAGATTCCGGCATGGGCCCGATCAAGACCCGGATCCTGCGGGCGGCGGACGGCAACACCAACCGCGTCGTCTACGTGCTCGACGGCATGCGGGCGCCGGAGTCGCTGAACGGCTGGGAGATCGAGACGAACATCCCGCAAGTCCTGGCCGGCCAGAACGTCAACGTGGTCATGCCGGTCGGCGGCATGTCGAGCTTCTACGCCGACTGGATCGCGCCGAGCGAGTTCCTGGGCATCCCGGCGGGTAGCGGCTCGAGCACCGGTTCCGGCGGGCTGGACGGGTTCGCGGGCGGGCCGGGCAAGAGTTACCGCTACCAGTGGGAGACCTTCCTGACCAACAACCTGCGCTGGGCGCTGCGCGACCGGCTCGGGTTCAACCCGAATCGCAACGGCGCCTTCGGGTTGTCGATGGGTGGCAGCGCGGCGCTGACCCTGGCCGCCTACCACCCGGACCAGTTCAGCTTCGCCGGCTCGTTCTCCGGGTACCTGAACAACTCGGCGCCGGGCATGCGCGAGGCGATCCGCGCCGCCATGCTGGACGCGGGCGGCTACAACGTCGACTCGATGGCCCCGCCGTGGAGTCCGCAGTGGTTGCGGATGGACCCGTTCGTGTTCGCCCCCAACCTGATCCGCAACGGCACCCGCCTGTGGATCGCCGCGGCCAGCGGCCTGCCCTCGGCCACCGACCCGCCCAGCTTCGGCACCCTCAACGGCATGGGTCTGGAGACCCTGGCCCTGGCGAACACCCGCGCGTTCCAGGTCCGGATGGCGACGCTGGGCGGCGGCAACGCCGTGTACTCCTTCCCGCCGTTCGGTATTCACGCCTGGAACAACTGGTCCGACGAGGCCATGCGAATGATTCCGGATATGTCGGCGAACATCGGCTGAGTTGGATTTCCAGCGCCTGCGGCGCTGGGTGTTCGCGGTAGGGGTGGGGCGAACTGGGGGTTGTAGGGGTCCGGACGATGGGGCCCGGATGTCTCCGCTGTGTTTGCTGTGTGATCGCTGTTGTAGGATCGTCGGAGCTAGAACTGTTTGCTAGCGGTCATTCTTATGGCTATCACGGCAGATCTCGAGGCCGATCACATCTCGGTCAACGGTCCTGCCGGGTCTTTGTCTCGTCGACCGGATGTGCGGTGTGCCGGCTCCGTGCGAGCCGGACGCCGGGATTGCGAAGATCTCGGGTCGGTGACAGTTCCCGCCAGGAGCGCGAATATCTTGCGATCCAAGACGACATCACCGCGAGAACGCGATAAGGTCACCGCATCATTACCTTGCGCAAACGGACGGATTTCGGCCAGTGGAAAGACCTCGGATCTTGCTAAAGCGGGGACCGTCGAATATCGTCCAGCGAGCGCAAGTGTGACCAGATCGTTGTAGCGCCGTCACGGGGACTGGATTGTCGGGACCATGTCCGTGACGCGCGTCTCGTTGGCAACACGGGTGCCGCTTCGCCCTTCGGGTGGCGAGGTGGCACCACAACAGCAGAAAGAGAGCAGGATTCATGCGTTTCGGCAGGGCGGCCGCGCCGAAGAGAACACAGTCGGGACGACGAGGCGCGCCTCGCGGTTGGCGTAATCGAATTCTGGCTGTCGGTGCCGCCGCATTGGCGCTACCGATCGCCGCGGGCCTGGCGACCCCGACGCTCGCCACCGCGGCGCCGTCGGCGCACGCGCCGGTGTTGCGAGCGCCCGCGGGTGGCTTCGAGGACCTGATGGTCCCTTCCAGCATGGGCCCGATCAAGGTCCAGGTCCAGTGGGCTGCGCGCGGCGGTAACGCGGCGCTCTACCTGCTCGACGGCCTGCGCGCCCGCGACGACCGCAACGCGTGGTCGTTCGAGACCAACGCGCTGCAGCAGTTCGGCAACGACAACATCACCCTGGTGATGCCGGTCGGCGGCCAGTCCAGCTTCTACACCGACTGGTACGCGCCGTCGAACCTGAACGGCCAGAAGACCACCTACAAGTGGGAGACCTTCCTCACCAAGGAGCTCCCGGCCTTCCTGGAGGGCTACGGCGTCTCGCGCACCAACAACGCGGTCGTCGGCCTGTCCATGGGCGGTAGCGCGGCGCTGGCTCTCGCGGCCTACCACCGCGACCAGTTCAAGTTCGCCGCCTCCTACTCGGGCTACCTGAACATCTCCGCGCCGGGCATGCGCGAGGCGATCCGCGTCGCGATGCTGGACGCGGGCCGCTTCAACGTCGACTCGATGGCCGCGCCGTGGAGCCCGCAGTGGCTGCGGATGGACCCGTTCGTGTTCGCGCCGCAGCTGAAGGGGCTGCCGATGTACATCTCGGCCGCCAGCGGCCTGCCGGGTCAGTTCGACCAGCCGAACTCGGCGGTCGGCGTGTTCAACACCGGTAACGCGATGGCGCTGGAAGCCCTTTCGCTGGTCAACACCCGCGCGTTCCAGGCTCGCCTGAGCTCGCTGGGTATCCCGGCCCGCTTCGACTTCCCGGCCGCGGGCACCCACTCCTGGAAGTACTGGGAGGGCCAGCTGTTCGCCTCCCGCAACATGATCCTGGACGCCACCGGCGCCTGGTGATCTGATCCACCTTCTCGCAATTCAGGCCGCACCGTTTCGGTGCGGCCTGAATTGCGTTCGGGGCCAGCCCTGATCCGGGGCAGCGAACATAGTTTGCTACGAAGCGCGTGTCTCCCGTAAACGTCGCTATAACGGGAGTACAAAGCTTCTGTGGCAGGGATTACGCGCGGTAGCTGCGGTAGACGCGGGCGTCTCGTCGCCCGTTCGGCACGTGAGCGGCTGATGCTGCTCGCCACCGCACTGGTGGTCCCCCTAGCCGCGGGCATGTCCGTCGAGGCGCCCGCGGCTGCGGAACCCACGGTGGCCGTGGCCGCGCCCGTGCTGGAGAAGGTCCAGTGGCTCAGTGACCGCCGCGTCGCGTTGTGGGTGATCTCGCCGTCCATGGGTGCGCCGATCCAGGTGCAGTTGCTGCTGGCCAGGGACTGGAACGCCCGTCCGGAGGCCAGGTTTCCCGTTTTGTTTCTGCTCGACGGCCTGCGCGCGACCGACGACGAGAACGGCTGGACCAAGGAGGCGGGGGCGGTCGATTTCTTCGCCGACAAGAACGTCACCGTCGTGCTGCCCATCGGCGGACAGTCCAGCTTCTACACCGATTGGCTGGAGCCGGACAACGGCCGCACCTACAAGTGGGAAACCTTCCTGACCAAGGAACTGCCGCCGCTGCTGGAGAGCCATTGGCGGGCGACGAGCGTGCGGGGCATGGAAGGCCTGTCGATGGGCGGCACGGCCGCGATGCTCCTGGCCGCCCGCAATCCCGGCTTCGTGCGGCACGCCGCCTCGTACTCGGGCTTCTTGACCACCACGACGCTGGGTATGCCCCAGGCCATCGAGTTCGCGATGCGCGACGCGGGCGGGTTCGACTCCGCCGCCATGTGGGGTCCGCAGACCGGACCGGAGTGGGAAGCGCACGACCCGTACATGCTGGCCGACAAGCTGCGCGGCGTCAGCCTCTACATCTCCAGCGGCAGCGGCGCGATCGGACCCTACGATCAGGCCCTCGGCATACCCGGCGTGAGCACGAACATCGCGGGCATGGGGTTGGAGATCCTCGCCCGGCTCACCTCGCAGAACTTCGTGACCAAGCTGTCCAAGCTGGCCATCCCGGCGCAGGTGAACTATCGCCCGTCCGGCACCCACTCCTGGCCGTACTGGGATTTCGAGATGCGCCAGTCCTGGGCTCAGGCCGCCTCCGCGCTGGGCGTCGACCAGGGCAAGCCCGCCTGCCAGCCGGGCGGTGCGATCGGCCCGGTGGCCGCCGCCGCCGCGGGCTGGCTCGGCGAATGCCTCACCGGGGAGTACGCGGTGGCGGGAGGCACCGCTCAGGACTTCGCGGGCGGCCGCGTGTTCCACACGCCGGGTAGCGGCGCGTACTCGGTCGGCGGTTTGTTCGGCGCGGGCTACCAGGCGGCCGGGGGGCCCACCGGACCGCTCGGCCTGCCGACCAGCGAGGAGCGCGCGCTGGAGGACGGTCGCGGTAAGTACCAGTTCTTCCAGAACGGCTCGCTGTACTGGACGCCGCAGACCGGCGCCCAGGTGGTCCGCGGCGCGATCCTGGAGGAATGGGGCAAGCAGGGGTTCGAACGCGGCCCCGCCGGTTATCCGGTCGCGCCGGAGATCAAGACACCGAGCCGCGACGGTGCCGTGCAAGCCTTCGAGAACGGCCCGTTCTACTACAGCGCAGCCACCGGCGTGCACCGTGTCCAGGGTTTGATCCTCGGCAAGTACGCCCAGCTCGGCTTCGAGAACAGCCCACTCGGCTTCCCCGTCGACGAGGAACAGGCGCTGAAGGAACTGGGCCGGTTCAGCCGATTCGAAGGCGGCAACATCTACTGGAGCCCCGTCTCCGGCGCTTGGGCGGTGCGCAACGGCCCGGTGCTGGACGCCTGGCGCGAGACCGGCTACGAGAACGGCAAACTCGGTTACCCCACCGGCGACGAGTTTCCCATCTCCGACGGCGTGCAGCAGAACTTCCAAGGCGGCTTCATCACGGTGCGCGACGGCAAACCGGAAGTGCACGCCCTTTGAGAGGGGCCGGTCCACGCGGTGGCGAAGGTCGCCCGCGGAGCGGCGCGTCGAGCCGCCGACCCCCACTTCTACGCCGAAGTCGCTACGGGCCGTAACGCGGCGGCTCACCCGGCCGCACATCGTGCATCCGACCGGCGGGTACTGCCGATACGCACGCGTCGGCCCAGCTCCCGGTTTCGAGCAGAGCGAGACCGAACATGCTCTGTTCGCGGCCCGGCAGGCGTCCGAGTGGCCGCCGCGTTCGCGACGAAGTCGCCAGCGGCGGTCGCTCGGACGCGAGCCAGGAACACGCCGCGACGGAGTCGCGGCCAAACCAGCACAGCGCGGCAAATTGAACACCGCTAGCCTGGTGGGCGACCCGACCCCCGCTCAGCGACAGATCGAGGACAAGAATTCATGCATCGGACCCGTGGAAAGGTATTCGGCGTAGTCGTGGCGCTCGCCGCGACCGGCCTGCTCGCCGCGTGCGGCGACAATGATTCGACCGCGACGAGCACACCGTCGACGCCTGCCCGCACCACGACGGCGACGACGACGTCGCCGGCCGCATCGACGCCCGCCGACACCGGTCAGCCCGCTCCCGCGCCGGAGCAGCCCACGACGACGGTGGCCCCCGAGCGTCCGCAGCCGGTGCCAACCGAAGCCGTCCCGCCCGCGGACACCTCGAAGCTCACCGACAAGGACAAGCGGTTCCTGGACGAGCTGGCCAAACAGGGTGTCACCCCGTCCACCCCGGACATCGCGCTGAGCATCGGAGCGTACGTCTGCCAGGGCACCGCCGCCGGTGCGTCCGATCAAGATCTGATGACCTTCGTCAACGCCATGGCAGGTTCCGATCCGTCCTTCGACCCGGCCAAGATGCCGGTGGAGAAGGCCGGGCAGATCTACATCACCACCGCTCGCGCCACCTACTGCCAGTGAGTTCGCGTTCCCGTTCGACCTCCCGCCGGTTCAGGCCGGCGGGATGTCTGGTCGTGATCGGCGTCGTGCTGCTGATCGTCCTGGTGGTCCTGCTGCTGTGGTATCTGCTGGCGGGACGTCTGCGCCCGCCCGGCCCGGGCCCGAAGCCGCCGGAGCGGCCGACTTCGCAGCCGGCCAGTTGTCCCGACGTGCAGATGATCTCGGTGCCCGGCACCTGGGAGTCGAACAGCTTCGACGATCCGCACAATCCCACCGCGAACCCGGTGTCGCTGATGCTCAACGTCTCCGGTCCGATCACCCAGCGGTTCCCCAGCGAGCGGGTGGACGTGTACACCGTTCCCTACGTCGCGCAGTTCTCCAATCCGATCGCGATCCCGCCGGACGGCCAGCAGTCCTACAACAACAGCCGGTCCGAGGGCACGGCGCGGATGGTCGACGCCATGGCCGCACGGCATCAGGAGTGCCCGTTGACCACCTACGTGCTCGCCGGGTTCTCCCAAGGTGCGGTGATCGCGGGTGACGTCGCCGCGCGGATCGGCGCGGGCGACGGCCCGGTGCCCGCCGATCTGGTGCTCGGCGTGACGTTGATCGCCGACGGACGCCGCACCGGCGAGAACGGCCAGGGGCAGCCGATCCAGATCGGGACGCCCGTGCCCGGCGTGGGTGCCGAAGTCGCGCTCAAGGGGTTGAACGTGCCCGGCATCACGATGACCGGTCCGCGTCAAGGGGGCTTCGGCGCGCTGGCCGACCGCACCTACACCATGTGCGCGCCCGGGGATCTGATCTGCGATGCCCCACGGGAGGCACTGAGTCCGTGGAACATCGTGGGCAGCGTGAATTCGCTGGTCCGGGCGGCGGGGAACCCGGTGCACGCCCTCTACAACACCTACGTTGTCGACGGTGACGGCACCACCGCGACGCAGTGGACTACCAACTGGGTGGCGGGCCTCATCGAGGCAGCGCCGCATCCGGCCCATTCGTGAGAATTCACAGACCGTGAGATACCCCGCACCCCCTTGGCGTGACAAGCGCAACTCGAGTTGGGTAGCACGCTGTAAAGTGCGCTGATGATCGCGACGCCGGGCACCACCGCAGCGCAGACCCGGGCGGGCGTCGCGCCCGTATTTTCCTTACAGCCAGGAGCATGAGTTCATGACAGAAGCCGCCGCACCGGCCACCACGGCGAGCCGTGACGCGGATGCTGCGTTGTCCGCGCTGGGCACTCCGTTGCGCCCGTTCCGCTTCGCGGCGGCCGGCGAGGGAAACAAGCAGGAGGGCGGCGCGCGCAAGTTCGTGCAGACCGCTCAGCAGGCCGAGGAATACGGCTTCGACACCTTCGTGGTGCCCGATCACCTCGGCGAGCAGATCGGTCCGATCGCCGCGCTCGGCGCGCTGACCCAGGCCACCGAGAAGATCCGGCTCGGCACGTCGGTGCTGGCGAACGGTTTCCGCCACCCCGTCGTGCTGGCCAAGGACCTGGCGACCATCGACGTGCTGTCCAAGGGCAGGCTCGAGGTCGGCCTCGGCGCGGGCTGGATCAAGGAGGAGTTCGACAACGCGGGCATCGCCTACGAATCGCCCGGAGTCCGGCTGGAGAAGCTCGACGAGGCGCTGACCATTCTCGACGTGCTGCTGCGCGGCCAGGAGTGCACCTTCGAGGGCAAGCACTACCAGGTCCGGGGCATCAAAGGCACTCCGAGGCCGCGGCAGGGCCCGCGCCCGCCGATCTGCACCGGCGGCGGCGGTCCGAAGATGCTGCGCCTGGCCGCCAAGCACGCCGACATCATCTCCGTCGTTCCGGTGACCACCAAGAACGGCAAGGGCCTGCTCTCCGGCATCACCATCGAGAAGGCCGTGGAAAAGGTGAATCTGATCAAGGAGGCCGCCGGTGACCGGTTCGCCGACATCGAACTGAACTGGGCCGTCACCGCGGTCGTGATCACCGACGATCGCGAGAAGACCGCGGAGATGGCGCTGTCGGCGTTGGACCGGGGACTGCACCCGAACCTGGAAGTCGATGTTCAGCTGTCCGTCGAGGACATCCTGAACTCGCCCTACGTGGCGATCGGCACATTCGAGGAGATCGCCGAGCAGATCCGCCGTGTGCGGCAGCTCACCTCGATGTCCTACGTCGGTGTATTCCCCACCCAGATGGACGCGTTCGCCCCCGTTATTCCCCTGCTGCGGGACGAGTGAGCCGGTCTTCTCTGTAACATGACTCTGGTTTGAGTACATCTAGCCGATAAGCGGTCACCGCGCAGACCGCACAAAATCTGCAGGCTGGCTCTGCACTTGGAGCACCCGCGGGCGAAAGCGAGTCGGGGCCTCACAGGTAATAGCGGCGATTCGCCGTCTTGCTGCGTGTGCCTCGGAGGAGAAGAAGGAATGGAAGAGACTTTCGACGACTACCTGGACGAAACCGGGAACATCCGCATTCCCGAGGATCACACCCTGGTTGATCACGTCGAGAAGCACACCCGGAACGACGCGAACACCCTGGCGTATCGCTACATCGACTACTCGCGCGAGCGCGACGGCGAGGCGCAGGAGCTGACGTGGCGTGAGTTCGGTATTCGGCTGCGCGCGGTGGCCGCTCGACTGCAGCAGGTGACCAACCCGGGCGACCGGGTCGCGATCCTCGCGCCGCAGGGCTTGGACTACGTGATCTCCTTCTTCGCCGCGATCTACGCGGGCACCATCTCGGTCCCGCTGTTCGACCCGGACGAGCCGGGCCACACCGATCGCCTGCACGCGGTGCTCGGCGACTGTGAGCCCTCGGCCATCCTGACCGCGAGCTCCTCCGCGGCCGGGGTCCGGCAGTTCTTCCGCTCGCTGCCCGCGGCTCAGCGTCCGCGCATCATCGCGGTGGACGCGATTCCCGACAGCGTCGGCGAGAGCTGGGTGCGCCCGGACATCGCGATCGACGACATCGCATACCTCCAGTACACCTCGGGTTCCACCCGGGTGCCCGCGGGCGTCGAGATCACCCACCGCGCGGTGGGCACCAACCTGCTGCAAATGGTCGACGCGATCAAGCTGGACTGGAACTCCCGCGGCGTCACCTGGCTGCCGCTGTTCCACGACATGGGCCTGCTGACGGTGATCCTGCCCGCGGTGGGCGGCAAGTACATCACCATCATGTCGCCGAGCGCGTTCGTGCGCCGTCCCTACCGCTGGATCAAGGAACTGGCGGCGGTCTCCGACGGCGCCGGAACCTTCGCCGCCGCACCGAACTTCGCGTTCGAGCACGCCGCGGCGCGCGGTCTGCCGAAGAACGGCGAGTCGCTGGACCTGTCGAACGTCATCGGCCTGATCAACGGCAGCGAGCCGGTGACCACCTCATCGATGAAGAAGTTCAACGAGGCGTTCGCCCCCTATGGCCTGCCCAAGACCGCCATCAAGCCGTGCTACGGCATGGCCGAGGCGACGCTGTTCGTGTCCGCGACCAAGCACGAGGACGAGGCGAAGGTCACCTACGTCGACCGCAAGGAGCTCAACGCGGGCCGCATGGTGAAGGTCGATCCGAGCCATGAGAACGCGATCGCGCAGGTGTCCTGCGGCTATGTCGCGCTGTCGCAGTGGGCGACGATCATCGATCCGGAGTCCGTGGAATCGGGTGGCGGCGGCCGCGAGGTGCCCGACGGGCACGTCGGCGAGATCTGGCTGCACGGTAGCAACATGGGCATCGGCTACTGGGGTCGTCCCGACGAGACCGCGGCGACGTTCCAGAACAGGGTCACCGAGCGCCTGGCCGAAGGCAGCCATGCCGACGGCACCGCGCCGGACGCGAACTGGATGCGCACCGGTGACTACGGCGTGTACTTCGAGGGCGAGCTCTACATCACCGGCCGGGTCAAGGACCTGGTGATCGTGGACGGCCGCAACCACTATCCGCAGGACCTGGAATTCTCCGCGCAGGAAGCCAGCACCGCGCTGCGTCCGGGCTTCGTGGCGGCGTTCTCGGTGCCTGCCAACCAGCTCCCGGCCGAGGTGTTCGAGCAGGGCAGCCATTCCGGCTTGCAGTTCGATGCCGACGACGCGTCCGAGCAGCTGGTCATCGTCGGCGAGCGAGGACCGGGTGCGGGTAAGGCCGACCCGCTGCCCATCGCCGACGCGGTGCGTGCGGCGATCTCGCAGCGCCATGGCGTGACCGTTCGCGACGTGCTGCTGGTGCCCGCGGGTTCGATTCCGCGCACGTCCAGTGGCAAGATCGCCCGCCGCGCCTGCCGGGCGGCCTATCTGGAGGGAACGCTGCGGGGTGGTTACACCCAGCAGGCTTTCCCCGATGCACCGGAAGAGTAATTGCCAGGGGCGGCCTCGGACCGACCATCGACGCTCGGCGCCGACCTTCCCACGCGCCGGGCGACAATTCACGGTACGCCCGGTACGCAGACAGGTAGCTTGAGGAATTGATGGCTGACAACGAGGGCACGCCCACCCAGACGACCGACACCCCGCCCGTGGAGACCGTCGCCGACGCGGCGGCCCCGGCCGAGTCCGCGAAGGCTGGCGCGCAGACCGACATGTCGGTCGCGGAGCTGCGTGAGTGGCTGCGGCGCTGGGTCGCCGAGGCGACCGGGCAACCGATCGAGCAGATCACCGTGGACCGGCCGATGGAGGAGTTCGGGCTCGCCTCGCGCGATGCTCTCGCCCTCGGTGGGGACATCGAGGAACTGACCGGCGTCATGCTGAACGCGACGATCGTGTACCAGCATCCGACCATCGCCTCGTTGGCCGAGCGGATCATCAACGGCGAGCCGGACGCGCCGGCGGAGTCGGCGGACGACGCGTTCTATACCGCGGGCTACCGTCCCGGCGAGGCCCACGACATCGCGATCGTGGGCTTGTCGACCCGGCTGCCCGGCGCGGGTGACACCCCCGAGTCGACCTGGGACTTCCTCATCGGCCGTGGTGACGGCATCCGGGAGCGGCCCGAGGGGCGCTGGTCGGAGTTCCTGGACGAGCCGCAGCTCGCCGAGGCGATCGAGAAGGCGAATACCAAGGGCGGCTATCTCGACCAAGAGGTCGTCAAAGGCTTCGACGCCGAGTTCTTCGCCATGTCGCCGGTCGAGGTCGAGCGGGTGGACCCGCAGCAGCGCCTGATGATGGAGCTGACCTGGGAGGCGCTGGAGCACGCCAGGATTCCCGCCAGCGATCTCAAGGGCGAGCCGGTCGGCGTGTTCGTCGGCTCGTCGGGCAACGACTTCATGCTGCTGGCCGCGCTGGGGCTGGGCAGCGAGCGCGATCCGAACGTGCCGGTGTCGGCCGAGGCGTACGCGATCATGGGCAGCGTCAGCTCGATCATCCCGAACCGGGTCTCCTACTTCTTCGACTTCCGTGGTCCGTCGGTGTCCGTGGACACCGCGTGCTCGTCGGCGCTGGTGGCGGTACACGAAGCGGTGCGGGCGCTGCGCGGCGGCGAGGCCGACCTGGCGCTGGCAGGCGGCGTGAACATGCTGCTCGCGCCGATGGCCACGCTCGGTTTCGACGCCAACGGCGGCGTCGCCAAGGACGGGCACATCAAGGCGTTCTCCAGTGACGCCGACGGCATGGTCCGCTCCGAAGGCGGCGGTTTGGTGGTGCTGAAACGCCTCGCCGACGCCGAACGCGACGGCGACACGATCTACGCCGTGATCAAGGGGTCGGCGGTCAACAACGACGGGCGGTCCAACGGCCTGCTCGCGCCGAACCCCGACGCTCAGGCCGAAGTGCTGCGCCGCGCCTACCGGGACGCGGGCATCGCGCCGTCCTCGGTCGACTACATCGAGGCGCACGGCACCGGCACCCTGATCGGCGACCCGATCGAGGCGGACGCGCTCGGCCGGGTGGTCGGGCGCGGCCGCGACGCCGACAAGCCCGCGCTGCTGGGTTCGGCCAAGACCAACTTCGGTCACCTGGAGTCGGGCGCCGGTGCGGCGAGCCTGGCGAAGGTGGTCATGTCGTTGCAGCACAACGTCATCCCGCCGAACATCGGCTACGCCGGTCCGAACCCGTACATCCCGTGGGACCAGGCGCGTTTGAAGGTCGTCGACGAGCCCACCGAATTCCCTCGCTACAGCGGGAAGGCCACCATCGGCGTCTCCGGCTTCGGCTTCGGCGGCACCAACGCGCACATCGTCGTCCAGGAATACGTGCCTGCCGCCGCGAAGGGGGCGCAGGCGCCGTTCGCCGAGCTCGAGTCGCAGCTGAACGAGGATGTGCTGGACGAGGAGACCACGGACGTGGTCGCGGAAGCCGATGCCGTGGTCGCCGAGGCCGAGGTCGCGGCCGTCGCCGAGGCCGCGTTGGCCGCCGAAACCGCCGCTCCGGTTTCCGAGTGGACCGCCGAGCGCACCGAGCCGCTGCCGCAGATTCTGCCGGTGTCGGGCTACCTGCCCTCGCGTCGCCGCCGCGCCGCCGCCGAGCTGGCCGATTGGCTGGAGTCGGAGGCGGGCGCGAAGACTCCGCTCGCCGACGTGGCGCGGTCGCTGGCCAAGCGCAGCCACTGGCGTTCGCGCGGCGTGGTGCTGGCCAAGACGCACGAGGAGGCGATCGCCGGACTGCGCGCCATCGCGGCGGGCAAGCCGGGGCCCGGAGTCTTCACCGCCGACGCGCCCGCGGCGATGGGCCCGATGTGGGTGCTCGCCGGTTTCGGCGCGCAGCACCGCAAGATGGGCAAGCAGCTCTACCTGGAGAACTCGATCTTCGCCGGCGCCGTCGACGAGGTCGACGAGCTGGTGCAGGACGAGGCCGGATACTCGGTGCGCGAGCTGTTCCTGGACGACAGCCAGGACTACAACGTCGGCACTTCGCAGGTCGGCATCTTCACCATCCAGATCGGCCTGGCCGCGCTGCTGCGCGCGCACGGCGCCGAGCCTGAGGCCGTGGTGGGTCATTCCATGGGCGAGGTCGCGGGCGCGTACATCGCCGGTGGTCTCTCGCTCGAGGACGCGGTGCGCGTGATCTGCGCCCGTTCCCGCCTGATGGGCGAGGGCGAGCAGATGATCAGCGACGACGACGTGCGCAACATGGCGCTCATCGAGTACAGCGCCGAGGACGTCGCGAACCTGCTGCCGGACTACCCGGACGTCGAGGTCGCGGTGTACGCGGCGCCGACAAATACGGTGATCGGCGGCCCGCAGGATCAGGTGGCGGCGATCGTCGCGCAGGTGGAGGCGGCGGGCAAGTTCGCCCGGGTGCTGCAGACCCGCGGCGCGGGCCACACCTCGCAGATGGACCCGCTGCTCGGCGAGCTGGCCGCGGAACTGGCCGGCATCGAGCCCACCGAGCTGAAGACCGGCTTGTACTCGACGGTGCACAAGGAAGAGTTCTTCCGCGCGGGCAACGACCCGATCCACGACGAGGACTACTGGGTCAAGAACATGCGCCACAGCGTGTACTTCACCAACGCGGTGAAGCTCGCGGTGGACGCGGGCCACACCACGTTCCTCGAGCTGGCGCCGAATTCCGTCGCGTTGATGCAGGTGCTGGGTACCACCTTCGCCGCGGGCGTGCACGACGCGCAGCTCATCCCCACCCTCAAGCGCAAGGAGGACGAGTCCGCGGGCGTGATCGCCGCGCTCGCCCAGCTCTACGTGCACGGGCACAAGGTCGATCTGTTCTCGCTGCTCGGCCCCGGCGATTACGCCGACATCCCGCGCACCACGTTCGTGCGCAAGGAATACTGGCCGAACGTCCGGCTGGCCACGGGCGGCAACGGCCGGGTGCCCGGCGCGCACGTCGCGCTGCCGGATGGCAGGCACGTCTGGGAGGTCCAGGCGTCCTCGGTGACCGATCTCGCCGGACTGGTGCGTGCCGCCTCGGCGCAGGTGCTCAGCGACGTCTCACTGGGCGCATCGATTCCGCACGCGCCGATCCCGGCGGCGGGCACACTCACCACCACGCTCACCCCGCATCCCGGCGGTGCCTCGGTGCAGGTCCACGCCAAGGAGGGCAACGCCTTCCGCCTGGTGTTCGACGCCGTGGTGACCTCCGGTGCCCCGCTGCCGGAACCCGTCGCGGCCGAGCCGGTCTCGGCGATCGCCGCGCAGACGCGCAGCGACGCCGACATCGAGGTCGTCGAGACCTTCGGTGACCGGTGGGATCCGCACGGCACGCAGACCGTCGAAGCGCGGCTCGCGCTGATCGTCGCGGAGTCCATGGGTTACGCGGTCGAGGATCTTCCGATGGAGATCCCGCTGATGGAACTCGGCTTGGACTCGCTGATGGCGATGCGCATCAAGAACCGGGTCGAGTACGAATTCGACATCCCGCAGCTGCAGGTGCAAGCCGTGCGGGACGCGAGCCTGCACGAGGTCGGCAAGGTGCTGCGGTACGCGATCGAGCACCGCGACGAGGTGCAGGCGATGGCCGATCAGCAGGCTGCCGACAAGGCGGCGGGCGGCAGCGGCGAGCTGACTGTCGACGCCGACTTCATGTCCGCGGCCAGGGCGGCCCTGGCCACCGGCGCGGACCCGGTCGCCGCGGTGGCGGGCGCCGCGTCCATTTCACCGGACGCCATAGCGGAAACCGCTGCGACCGAGGTCGATTCGGCTCCCGCGGCAGCGGCTGTCGCGAGCCCGGAAAAGGCCGCCGAAGCCGACGCGGCTCCGGCAGCCCAGGCCGCACCGGTCGCCGCGGCTGCGCCCACCCCCGCGGCTGTCTTCGGTGGCGCGCAGCAGCCCGCCGACGAGGACGACGTTCCGCCGCGCGACGCCGCCGAGCGCCTGACCTTCGCCACCTGGGCGGTGGTCACCGGGAAATCGGCCGGAGGCATCTTCAACACGCTGCCGATCCTGGACGAGGACACCGCGGAGAAACTGGCCGCGCGCCTGACCGAACGGGTCAAGGCCGAGGTCACCGTCGACGACGTGCTCGACTGCGAGACCATCGAGCAGCTCTCCGACATCGTCCGTGACCTGCAGGACAGCGGTGCGGATGTGGACGGTTTCGTCCGTCCGCTGCGGCCGCGCGCGGAGGGCTCGAACGCCGTGCCGGTCTTCGTGTTCCACCCCTCCGGCGGCAACACGCTGGTGTACGAGCCTCTGTTGAAGCGGCTGCCCGCCGAGACGCCGATGTACGGCCTCGAGCGGGTCGACGGTTCGATCGAGGAGCGGGCGCGCCAGTACCTGCCCGAGCTGCGCAAGCTCCAGGGCGACGGTCCGTTCGTGCTGTACGGCTGGTCGCTGGGTGCGGTGCTGGCCATGCAGACCGCCCAGTTGCTCCGAGCCGAGGGCGCGGACGTTCGCATGGTCGGCCTGATCGATCTGGCCATTCCGACTCAGGGCGAGGACAACAGTCCCGAGGAGCGCGTGCGGCGGATCGAGCGCTACCAGGTGTTCGCCAAGAAGACCTATGGCGTCGACGGTGAATTGGACCGCGACCAGTTGGAGACGCTGGCCGCGGCCTCCGACGAAGAGCAGTTCAAGATGATCAGCGACCTGATCAAGATCAGTGGCGCGAAGATCCCCGGCGGCGTGCTCGAACACCAGCGCACCTCGTGGATCGATAGCCGTCACCTCGCTCGAACCCAACCCACGCACTACGACGGCAACGTCGTGCTCTACCTCGCCGATCGCTACCACGACGGGATGATCGAGCTCGAGCCACGCTTCGCCGACCGGGTGCCCAACGGCGGCTGGGACGAGTACATCCCGAATTTGGAGGTCGTCCACATCGCAGGCGACCACCTGCAGATCATCGATGAACCGCGGATCGGGAAGATCGGGGCCGACCTGACCGCGAAGCTCGCCGCGATCGAGGCGAAAGGGGCCAAGTGAGCACGACTGCCGAAAAACTCGCCGACCTGCGCAAGCGCCTGGATCTGGCGCAGGAGCCCGCGGGTGAAGCGGGGATCGCCAAGCGGGCGAAGAAAGGCATCCCCAGCGCCCGCGACCGGATCAACATGCTGCTCGATCCGGGAACCTTCGTAGAGATCGGCGCGCTGGTACGCAAACCGGGCGATCCCGCCGCGCTCTACGGTGACGGCGTCGTCACCGGGCACGGCCTGGTCGAAGGCAGGCCCGTGGCGGTGTTCTCGCACGACCAGACCGTCTACGGCGGTTCGGTCGGCGAGATGTTCGGCCGCAAGGTCGCCGGGATTCTGGAGTACGCGGCCAAGGTCGGCTGCCCCGTGGTCGGTATCAACGACTCCGGCGGCGCCCGTGTGCAGGAAGCGGTGACCTCGCTGGCGTGGTACGCCGAGCTGGGCCGCCGCCAGGAGCCGCTGTCCGGCCTGGTTCCGCAGATCTCGATGATCCTCGGCAAGTGCGCGGGTGGCGCCGTCTACGCCCCGATCAACACCGACGTGGTGGTGGCGACCGAAGAGGCGTACATGTTCGTCACCGGCCCGAAGGTGATCCGGGAGGTCACCGGCGAGGACGTCAGCCTCGAGGAACTCGGCGGGGCGCGCAGCCAGGCGGAGTACGGCAACATCCACCACGTGGCCAAGGACGAGGCGGCCGCGTTCGAGTGGGTGCGCGATTACCTGGGCTACCTGCCGACCAGCTGCCAGGAGCTGGCACCGGTCGTGAATCCCGGCCTGGAGCCGGAGACCACCGACAGCGACCTGGAGCTGAACTCGATCGTCCCGGACTCCGACAACGCCGGGTACGACATGCACGAGATCCTGTTGCGCATCTTCGACGACGGCGCCTTCCACGAGGTCGGGGCGTCGGCGGGTCGCAACGTCATTACCGGATTCGCCCGGGTGGACGGGCGCAGCGTCGGCGTGGTGGCCAATCAGCCGATGGTGTACGCGGGAGCGCTGGACGCCCGCGCCTCGGACAAGGCCGCGCATTTCGTGCGTCTGTGCGACGCGTTCGAGATCCCGCTGGTGTTCGTCGTCGACACGCCCGGGTTCCTACCCGGCGTGGAACAGGAGAAGATCGGCGTCATCAAGCGTGGCGGGCGGTTCCTGTTCTCCTACGTGGAGGCGTCGGTCCCGAAGGTCACCGTGGTGATCCGCAAGTCCTATGGCGGCGGCTACGCCGTGATGGGCTCCAAGCAGCTGGGCGCCGACGTGAACCTGGCCTGGCCCACCGCGCGGATCGCCGTCATGGGCGCGGAGAGCGCGGTCAGCCTGATCGGAGCCAAGCAGATCGAGGCCGCGCCCGAGGACCAGCGCGCCGCGATCCGCCAGCAGATGATCGACTTCTACAACGCCACCGTGGCGACGCCGTGGGTGGCCGCCGAGCGCGGATACGTCGACGCGGTCATCGAGCCCGCGACGACCCGGCTGGAAATCCGTCGTGCGCTCCAGCTGTTGCGGGACAAGGCTATTGCCCGCAACCCGCGCAAGCATCACCTGCTGCCGCTGTAGGCTACGGAACACGATCGGGCCGCACCCCCTTGGGGCGCGGCCCGATTCGCGTCATGGGTGCCGAATGATCAGCTGACGGTGGCGGATTCGATGACGACGTCGTTCACCGGGACGTCCTGATGTCCGCCGGCCGAGGACGTGGCGACGCCCGCGATCTTGTCGACCACGTCGGTGCCTTCGGTCACCGCGCCGAAGACGGTGTAGCCCCAGCCCGCCGCGGTGGGTGCGGAGTGGTTGAGGAAGTCGTTGTCGGAGACGTTGATGAAGAACTGCGCGGTGGCCGAGTGCGGGTCGTTGGTGCGAGCCATCGCGACGGTGTACTTGTTGTTCTTCAGGCCGTTGTCGGCCTCGTTCTGGATGGGCGCTTGCGTGCCCTTCTGGCGCAGCCCGGGCTCGAAGCCGCCGCCCTGGATCATGAAGCCGGGAATGACGCGGTGGAAGATCGTGCCGTTGTAGTGGCCCGCATTCACGTAGTCCACGAAATTGCGCACCGTGTTCGGCGCTTTCTGGTCGTCCAGTTCGAGGACGATCGGTCCGTAGTTCGTCGAGAGATTCACCTTGGTCATACGCCCACCTTTCCATTGTGGTCGGTAGCGGTCAGCAGGACGGGGTCGATTGGTCGTCAGGCGCCATTTTCCGGCCCGTCGGCACAACATTCTGGCAGTCTGCTCCGAACATACTGAGGACCCGCGATTTCTCCCGGCGGCGCGACGCCCGCGCGGACAGACGGGCAGATAGCATTGCCAACCGTGCCCGACGCCGCAACCGCTGTTCTCACGAAACCCCCCGCCGCCCCGGTGGTGACCCCGAACGATTTCCGGACCGCTCGGCTCATCGCGTTGATCGCCGGTCTGCTCGGCGCGCTGTTCGCGCTGGCGACTCCGCTCCTGCCGGTCACGCAGACGACCGCGGTGCTGAAGTGGCCGCAGAGCGGGACCCTCGGCAACGTGCAGGCGCCGCTGATGTCGCAGGTCCCGATCGACCTGAAGGCGACGATCCCGTGCGAGACCATCGCCCAGCTGCCCGAGCGGGGCGGCATGCTGCTGGCCACCGCGCCGCCGCAGGGCGACCGGGCCGCGCTGGAGGCGATGTTCGTGCGGGTCTCGGAGACCTCGGTCGACGTGATCGATCGCAACGCTGTGGTGGTGTCGGCCGACCGCAGCCGCATGAGCGAGTGCACGTCGCTGAGCATCAGCTCGGACAGCGAGCGCACCTACGGCGCGTTCGCCGGGCTCACCAAGCAGGTGGAGCGGCCGGTCGAGGGTGCGGCGCCCGGCACGACCGAGCCGGTCACGGTGCCGGTGGAGGGGCAGCTCGGCGGCGATCTGCGGCCCCAGGTGGTGGGTGTGTTCTCCGACCTCAAGGGCGCGGCGCCCGCGGGGTTGTCGTTCGACATGACGGTGGACACCCGTTTCTCGTCCAGCCCGACCGCGATCAAGCTGATCGCGATGATCGCGGCGGTGTTGTGCACGCTGATCGCCCTGGCGGCGCTGGCCCGGCTGGACAGCAGTGACGGGCGCGGGCACCGCCGGTTCCTTCCGGCGAACTGGCTGAAGCCGACCTGGGCGGACGGTGCGGTGATCGGCACGCTGCTGCTGTGGCATTTCGCGGGCGCCAACACCTCCGACGACGGCTACATCCTCAGCATGGTGCGGGTGGCCCCGCACGCGGGCTATATGGCCAACTACTTCCGCTGGTACGGCGTGCCGGAGGCGCCGTTCGGCTGGTACTACTACGTGATCCAGGTCTTCTCGGAGATCTCCACGGCCAGTCCCTGGGTGCGGTTGCCCGCCCTGGCCTGCGCGATCCTGTGCTGGCTGGTGATCAGCCGTGAAGTGGTGCCCCGCCTGGGCCGCGGCGTGCGGACCAGCAAGGTGGCGCTGTGGACCGGCGGACTGGTCTTCCTGGCGTTCTGGCTGCCGTTCGACAACGGATTGCGCTCCGAGCCGATCGTCGCGCTCGGCGCGCTGCTGACCTGGGTGTCGATCGAGCGGGCCATCGCCACCGGACGGCTGCTGCCCGCCGCGGTAGCGATCCTGGTGGCCGCGTTCACCCTGGCGGCCGCGCCGACGGGCCTGATGTGCGTGGCGGCGCTGCTGGCCGGTATCCGCCCGCTGGTGCGCATCGTGGTGCGCAAGCACCGGCACTTCGCCGCGCTGGGCGCCGGGCGGTGGGGCTCGACGCTGCCGTTGCTCGCGCCGATCGCCGCGGCGGGCGTTCTCGTGCTCACCGTGGTCTACAGCGACCAGACCTTCGCGGGCATCCAGGAGGCCAACCGGGTGCGCCAGGTGACCGGGCCGAACCTGGCCTGGTACGAGGACTACCTGCGGTACTACTACCTGTTCGTGGAGACCGTCGACGGTTCGCTGTCGCGGCGCTTCGCCTTCCTGGTGATGCTGCTGTGCCTGTTCACCACCATGCTCGTGCTGCTGCGGCGCAGGCAGGTGCCGGGTATCGCGAGCGGGCCGACCTGGCGGTTGATGGGCGTGGTCTTCGGAACCATCTTCTTCATGATGTTCAACCCGACCAAGTGGACCCACCACTTCGGCGCGTACGCGGGCATCGCGGGCTCGCTGGCGGCGGTCACCGCCGTCGCGGTCTCGGCGAGCGCCCTGCGGGCTCGCAAGAACCGGGCGATCTTCCTGGCCGGATTGCTGTTCGTGCTCGCGATCGCGTTCTCCGGCATCAACGGCTACTGGTACGTGTCCAGCTTCGGCGTGCCCTGGTTCGACAAGCGCATCTCGTTGCACGGTTACCAGTCGAACACGGTCATGCTCATGCTGTTCGGCCTGGCACTGGCGCTGGTCGGCTGGTACACACTGCGGGAGGACTACACCGCGCCGCAGCCGTCGGCGAAGACGGCGCGGGGCAGGCGGATCCGCCGGTTCGCCGCGATCCCGCTGACCGTGGTCGCCGCGCTGATGGTCGCGCTCGAGGTGCTCTCGCTGGTCAAGGGTGCGGTCTCGCAGTATCCGGCGTACTCGCTGGCGCGGTCGAACTTCGACGCGGTCGGCGGCAGCACCTGCGGTCTGGCCAACGACGTGCTGGTGGAGCCGGACCCGAACGGCGGCAGGCTCGCGCCGATCATCGATCCGGCGCATCCACCGACCGATCCGGCCGACCCGCTGGCCGGCGTCGATCCGGTCGGCTTCGCTCCGAACGGCGTGCCCAACGACCTGTCCGCCGACAGTGTCGAGGTGAAGCCGGGCACCGGCAACACCTCCACCCAGTCGGTCGGCGCGGCGTTCGCGGAGGGGCAGAGCGCGGGCACCGGCGGCGGTCAGGGCGCGCTCGGCGTCAACGGCTCCACCGTCGCCCTCCCGTTCGGCCTGGACCCGGCCACCACGCCGATTCTCGGCAGCTACCAGAACGGTGTGCAGCAGCCGGCGAACGTCACCTCGAGCTGGTATGAGCTGCCCGCTCGTTCGGCGGACAAGCCGCTGGTGGTGATCTCGGCCGCCGGTCGCATCCTCTCCTTCGACGACACCGGCGCGATGAAGTACGGGCAATCGCTGACCGTCGACTACGGCAAGCACCTGCCCGACGGCAGCGTGCAGAAGCTCGGCACCTATCTGCCGCGCGACATCGGCCCGTTCCCGTCCTGGCGCAACCTGCGGGTGCCGTTGGACGAGATCGCGCCCGACGCCGACGCGGTGCGCATCGTCGCCAACGACCCGATCCTGATCGGGGACCAGTGGCTGGCGTTCACGCCGCCGCGGATGCCGAAGTTGCAGACGCTCAACAGCCTGCTGGGCTCCCAGCAGCCGATCCTGCTGGACTGGGCGGTTGGCCTGCAGTTCCCGTGCCAGCGTCCGTTCGACCACGACAACGGCGTGGCCGAGGTGCCCGGCTACCGCATCCTGCCGGACCGCCCGCTGGCGATCAGCTCGACGAACACCTGGCAGGCCGAGGAATTCGGCGGCCCGCTGGGCTTCTCCCAAATGCTCGCCAAGTCGGTCACCGTGCCCACCTACCTGAAGGACGACTGGGCGCGCGACTGGGGCTCGCTGGAGCGCTACGACCAGTACGACCGCAACGCCGTCCCGGCGAAGCTGGAGACCGGTACGACCACTCGTTCCGGGTTCTGGTCGCCGGGCAGCCTGCGGGTCTTCTGATCGGGCAGACCACCTGACAGCGCCGCCGCGTGGACACTGATTCTGCGCTGCGGCCCTGTTCTCTCCTGGCGCAGTCGTGTGGCGCCCGTGCCACGCCACCCGGGCGCGTATACACATTTGGGACAGTGAGCGGTGCAATCCGTACCGTGATCTGCCCAAGCCTGCCGGTAGTCTCAGGGCATGACGAGCAGCGGACCCAGCGACTGGTACCGCTGGATTCCCGACCAGATCACTGCGCGGGATTACGAACTGCTGCCCGCTGAGTTCTGCCGGACCATCGAGGTAATCGACGGCCATATCGTGAAGTGCGAAAGTCCATCACGTCTGCACAATCGCGTGGCGCGGCGCATGGTCGCACATATGGAAGCGGCACGGAAGCCCGAGCCGTGCTTGATGGTCGAGACCGACGTGGACGTCCGGCTCAGCGACGTTCCGCTCAGCCTGCGTCGACCGGATGTCGTCGTATATCGCTGTCTGGACGACGACGCGCGGTTGTACGCCGATGACACTGTGCTCGTAGTGGAGATCGGTTTCTCCCGATAGTTCTCACCACACCGACACGGTGGAGAAGAAGGCCGCATATGCCGCGGCCGGTATCCCGGTCTACCTCATCGTCTTTCTCACCGAGCCCGGCGATGGCATCGAGCAGATCGAGGAGTACCGCCTGTCCGAAGGCCGGTATCACCTCGTCTGCTTGCACACCCGTCGGCTGGCCGTGGACGTGCCGATACCCGTCGATGTCGCCTTCGGCGAGCTGGTTACGGGATAGATACCCGAACACAGGGCCGCCGCGCAGGTGAACCCTGCGCGGCGGCCCTGCCGTATTTCGCCGGTGCGAACCGGGCGCTCAGACCTTCAATCGAAGACCGAGCTCGCGCCGGAGCACCTCTTGCGAAGGGAGGCGGCCGAGCACGCGCAGCACCGCAGGCCGCAGCTCCCGTTGTTCCTCTTCGCTGAGCAGTCCGACAAGATCGCGCAGATCCATTTCATCGAATGCCGTTGTCATGGCAATCAGATTAAGGCCATCGAACCGATTCGTCCTGCGATGTTTAGCCACAGGTGGGAGCACATTTTCAGACCGGACAACCGGTTTACTTACCGATGCCGTCGTAGCGCGCCCGCGCGGCGATGACGTCGTCCATGCGCGCCTCCGCCCACGCTTTGACAGCACTCATGACCGGCTGGAGGCTGTGCCCGAGCGGGGTGAGTTCGTAGTCGACGCGGACCGGCACTTCGGCGGTGATCCGCCGCTCCACCAAGCCGTCGCGCTCCAGGCCGCGTAGCGTCTGGGTGAGCATCTTGGGGCTCACGCCCGCGATGATCCGGTTCAGTTCGGCGTAGCGCAAAGGGCCCTCGGCGAGCGCAGCGAGCACGAGGCTAACCCATTTGTCGCTGATCCGGTCCAGCAGCTGCCGGGTCGGGCACTCGGCGATGTACGCGTCGTAATGCTGTTTGGCCAGTTCACGGCGCTGCGCCGCGGTCTTCGTCGCCATCGGGGATACCTCGCCACCTCTAACGCACTCTCGGGTAACTACTACCCAGCAGATAGTAGTGCCTCGTAGGTTGGTCGACAGCCGAGAGGAAGGAACGTCATGCGTGCGGTAGTGGTACACCGGCCGGGACCGGAAGCCGGGGTGGAGATCGTGGAAGTGCCGACGCCGCAACCGGGTCCGGGGGCGATCCGGATCGCGGTCGCGGCGGCGACGGTGAATCCGGTGGATCTGATGGTGCGTGCGGGGGTGGGTGGCACGCCGTTCGCGGCGCCGCGCGGCCAATGGGGCGTCGGCTGGGACGTCGCGGGCACGGTGGACGCGCTCGGTGCGGGCGTCACGGGGTTCACGGTGGGTCAGGCGGTGATCGGCATCAGCGACCGGCTCGACGTCTCGCTCGGCGCGCAGGCCGACTATGTGGTCCTGGAGGCCGGAAACGTCGCGCCCGCCCCGGTTTCCGTGTCCCCGGTGCAAGCGGCCACCATCCCGCTCAACGGCCTCACCGCGGTCCAGGCCCTCGATGCGCTGGATCTCACGCCCACCGACACGCTGCTGGTGACCGGTGCGGCGGGCGCGGTCGGCGGCTTCGCCGTCGAACTCGCCGCCGCGCGAGGAGTGCGGGTGATCGCGTCGGCCTCGCCCGCCGACGAGGACACCGTCCGCGCGTTGGGCGCCACCGATTTCGTGCCACGCCAGGCGTCCCTGCCGGATGCCGTCCGCGCCCTCGTCCTCGGCGGAGTGGACGCCGCCCTGGACGCGGCCGCACTCGGCCCCACGACGCTCGCGGCGGTGCGCGGCGGCGGACGATTCGTGTCCATCAGCGTCCCGAACACCCCGATCCCGCTGCGCGGAACCGAGGTCCGCACGGTCCTGGTCCGCGCCGATCGCGCACAACTCGACCAACTGGTCGCCCACGTCGACGCGGGCGAACTCACCCTCCGGGTGTCGGAAACCTTCCCCCTCACCTCCGTCGAAGCCGCCCACAAGCGCCTGGCCGCGGGCGGCCTCCGCGGCCGTCTCGTCCTTATCCCCTGACCTCGACCACGGGTGGCACATATCCGGGTGCCAGCCGTGGGTAGCCGCGTCGCGGACGCCGGATGCCTTTCAGCGGATGCGGATGGGGTCGTCGGTGTCGAGACCGGTGCGGGTTCGGGGAGAGATGTGGATGGTGGCGGGGGTGGCGTCGGGGGCGTAGGGGGTGAATTTCTCGAGGGAGCCCCAGTCGCGGGCCCAGTCGTGGTCGAGGTAGGCGGGGACGGTTTGGGACTTCAACAACAGGCCGGTCCAGCCGAGGGGGCCGCCGCCGATGTCGTCCTGCCAGGCGTTGGAGGCGTCGGAGCCGACCCGGTCGGGCAGGATCCGCCACCGCGGGATCTCGCCGACGCCGTCCTTGTGATCGAACGGCCGCTGGCACGGGAAGGCCAGGCCGACGTGCCAGTCGAGCAGCACCGGATCCTGCGAGCCGACCACGGAATTCAGCGTGGCCAGCTTGGGCAGTCGGGGCGGGGTGACGGCCAGCCACTGCTTGGGCGTGATGTCGTTGTCGATCGCGACCAGCCGCACCGCGTTCACTTCCCCCGGCAGTCGATCCAGCGGCACCCGCAGGTTGCGCCAGGACGGTGCGGGGCCGATGTCCAGCGGATCGATCGAGCCGAGCGTGCGCACCTCGCCGTCCGCGCCGCGGACGCCGTACTCCAGGTGCAGTTCCTGCCCGTAAGTGAGCACGCCGTCGGCGTCCACCGACCGGATCCGGCCCGCCGCGGTGATCGCGAGCACCTGGTAGGCCGGGTCGTGGCGCATGCTGTCGGTCAGGTCGAGCCGGTACCACTGGGTGGTCAGCTTCGCCTGCTGCTGCTCGCCCTCCTGGTAGCTGCCCAGCACCGGGGTCTTCGCCGCGTCCAGACCGAACGGCAGCGCGACGGTACTGCCGTTGATGCCCGCCTGCGCGGTGGTGCCGCCGCCGGTGCCCGCGCCGGTGGTCTTGCTGGTCTTGTTCTCGGAATCCTTGTCCACCGAGTTCGCGCCGCCGGAGACGGTTTCCTCGGCGTCGGCGGTGAGGTCGCTCGCCACCCCGTTCGGAGTGAAACCCTTGTTCTGCGCGGCCAATCCGTCCGCGGGCGATCCGGCGAAGGGTTGCAGCAGCGAATCGACAGTGTCGGTCTCCACCAGCACCTCGTTGGCCAGCGCGCACGAATCCCCGCCGACCGATTCCACGTTCGACTTGGTGATCGAGTACGCGGGGTACTGCGTGGCCGCTGCCTTGGCGAGCGAGGCGACCTCGAATACCACCAGCAGCGCGGCGGCCACGGTCAGCGGCGCCGAGGCCCACCGGTCGAAACGCCGTGGCGCCATCGCCCGCTCGCGCCGATAGGGCTCCCGGTAGTGCAGCCAGATGGCGATCAGCAGCGCGACGCCGCTGAGTCCGAGGAACAACGTGGACAGTCCCTTGCCCGCGATCAGCGGCGCCTTGTCCCACCACGGGACACCGTAGCTGGACACATACCACCACCCGTTGGAGCCGGTGAAGGTCACGGCGAGCAGGAACAGCACGGCGGCGGCGAACAGGGCGCGGTTGCGCGGCGAGCGAATGCCGGCGGTGCCCACCGCGACCGCAGCCAGCGCGGCCAGCGATCCGGCCAGTCCGGCGTATACGCCGAAGTGGTGCGTCCACTTGGTGGGGGTGAACATCATCAAGAACAGCGACGCGAACACGATGCCGAGAATGCGCACCGAAGGGCCGCGCGAGGTGCCCGGAATCCGGCCCTTGCGCAGCACTTGCAGCACACACACCAGCAGGCACAGCAGCATCACCAGCACGCCGAACCGCCGCGCCAGTGAACCGTCCGGCGAGAGCATGAGCAGCGAATCCCAGCGGGTGCGCTCGTCGAACCACGCGACATTCGGGCCGACGATCGTGCGGACCCGGGTGGCTTCCAGCACCGTCGACAGAGTCTGGTCGGCGAAGATCACCACCAGCACCAGCGTGCCCGCGGCCAGGCCGGGAGCGAGCAGCGCGGCGAACCGGAAGACCGCCGCTGCCCGGGAGGTCTTACGCGCCGTCCCGGGAGCATTCACCGCTGCCGCGGCCTCGGCGGAACCCGCGGCGGCCGCGTCCGCGTCGGGTCCGGTGCGGGCCGGGATCACACCGCGGGCCCGCTTGATGATGATCAGCAGCACCGGTCGCGACCCGGCGATCAGCGCCGCGATGCAGATCAGACCGGTGGGGCCCGCCGCGAGGGAGAACGCGGCGATCAGCACGGCCACCGCCGCGGGCAGCAGCCGTCCGGTCGCGATGGCGCGTTCGATCGAGCACCAGGTGAGCAGCGCCCCGGCCGAGATCAGCGGTTCGGGGCGCAGGCCGTTGTCATAGGGCAGCCAGAACGCGAGGAACACCAAACCGGCCGTCCACAGCGCCACCTTGTTGCGGCGCGCCCGGGCGCCGAGGCGGGGCAGCACCTCACGGCTGATCACCAGCCAGCAGACGACCCCCGCGAGCAAGGTGGGCAGTCGCATCCACAGGCTCGCGTCGGAGATCCGGGCCATCCAGGCCAGCACCTCGTAGGACCAGCCGAACGGAGCCTCGGGGACCGCGAACCAGCGGTAGTAGTTCGCCATGTAACCCGCGTGCTCGGAGGCTCGCGCCATGTTCAGGATGTAGCCGTCGTCGGAGGTGTTCGCCCCGATGACGTGCCACAGCGCCAGGATGCCCAGCACGACGCCGTCCGCCGGGGTGACGCGCCACCAGTGCGCGGGCAGGAACCGCCGCGCCTTGCGCCCGTCGGTGGTGTCCAGCAGATGCAGCGCGACGAGTGCGATCAGCGTGAACACAGCGGCGGCGAGCATGGCGGCCAGCTTCAGCGGCGTCGGTGTGGAGGAGAAACGCGAGTCGATGTCCGCGTGCACCTGCGCTCCGGCGAGCCGACCGGCATCCAGGTCGGTGAACATGCCGACCAGCTGCGGCCGGACGTCCCGGCCGATCGTGGTCCGGAACGGCGTGCCGTCCTGGCGGGTGACGCCGGTGAGTTCGAGGGTCGTCGCGGCGGCGTTCGACTCGATGCCGATCGTCGCGCAGGACCCGACCTCCGCCAGGGGCGCGGAAAGCAGCGGAATGTCTCGCAGCACCACCGAGAGGACGCCGTCGGCGACCGAGACCACCAGACCTTTGGTCGCCGCCTGGCCGGAGGTCGCCGGGACGGTGGACAGCACGGTGCCCCCTGTTCCGAGCTCGCTCACCAGCGAGCAGGGCAGCGTCGCGCGCAACCGCAGCGGTTCGTAGGACACCAGCGGCGCCGCCACGCTCGCGGCGCCCGGCTCGGGCCAGTCCACGCTCGCCCGATCCTGCCGCACCGGCAGGATCGGGGTCAGCAACGCCAGCAGGAATCCGAGAAGCCCGGAGAGGAGGGCGATCAAGCGGATACGGGTGAACGCTCGAGAAGATCGGTCCGGTCGCACGGTGGTTGATGCTAGCTACCGTCCGGTGTGATCCCGACTGCCCCCGACGCACGCAGCGTATGAACGTCCCACAGCCAGACGTCCTCGACCCGCGTCGGCGTGAATCCGAGCAGCTGCGTGACCGTCTCCCGCAGTACCTCGCCGTTCCTCGTCGCGGGCAGCACCAGGACGTCGGCGCGCCAGAACCGCAGATCATCCAGCGCGCGGGCGCGCACGTCGGTGTCGATCCGCGGCACCACCCCGGTGTCCTGCGCCTGCACCAGCAGGGCGGCGGTCGGACGGGCCTCGGGGCCGTAGATCCCCTTCTTGGTCGTACCGGTCGGTCCGACGAAGTAGCCTCCCGCGAGCGGGAAGCTGAACTCGGCGTCGGCCTGCCAGCGCAGCGCCCGCGCGTCGGGCGGCCGGGGCGGTGGCACCAGGACCACCGATCCGTCGCCGACGTAGCGGCGTACGGCGCCATCGGCGAAGAAGTCCGGCGTCGGCGGCCGTTCGACCACCGGCAAGATGGTCGGAATCAACGGCAGCAGCGCACCGGCGAGAGCGCCGAACCACGCGAGCGGCTTCCAGTCCACCGCCGATTGCGTCCAGGTGCGCACCGCCCGCTCGCTGGCCAGCGCGAGCACGACCGCGATGGCCGGGATCGCGGCCATGCTGAGCCTGCTCTCCAGCACCGTGTTCAGCAGCGGGACCTGTTCGGCCCAGCGCCACGGCAGCGCGATGCCGGTCGGCCGCTTGCCGATCGCGGCGACCGCGCCCAGCGACAGCACCCCGAAGACCGCGATCACCACAGCCGCGGCCCGCACCACCCGGTCGCGCCACAGCATCCCCACGGTGAACACCACCAGGAGTAGTAGCGGCCAACCGAAGTACGCGTTCTGTTCGGTCGGGTTGATGGCCACGTTCTGGCCGGGAGCGAAGACGCCACCCAGCGATTCGGACGGGAACTGCACCAGCGCTTCGAGGTCGTTGCCCATCGGGCCGTGGTCGATCGAGCGATAGCTCTGCGGGCCGAAGAACTGCCACCACAGCGGGATCTCGGCGAGCGCCAGCGTGATCACCGCGCCGAGCACGAGGGTGGGTGCGATCGCCCGCGCCACGCGCAGCCCGGCGCGTGGAGCATGCAGGTAGTAGACGAGCGCGAACAGGCCGAACGCGAGTGCGAAGATCAACAGCGGTTCCTCGCCGAGCGCGATCTGCATGGCGACCAGAAGGCCCAGGATGACGGCGTCGCGCACCCGTCGGCGCGGCTGCGCTGCTCGCCGTGTCATCCGGATCAGCCGGCCCGCGATGATCGGAAGCAGCAGCAGCACGACGAAATTCGGGTGCGCGTTGGCGTGCGAGATCATCCCGGGTGCGAAACCGCAGAACAGGCCACCGATCACCGCCGCTACCCGGGACCGGACGAGCTCGCGGGACAACAGGCGGTACCAGGCGAACGCCGTCCCGGCCAGGCCCATGGTGAGCACGAGCACGAACGTGACGGTGGGCCCGAAGAGCAAGGTGACCGGCGTCAGCGGCACGCCGACGCCGAACATGGCCGTATTGGCCATCATGTTCACCCCGGCCGGAAAGTTCTGCAGGTCGGTGCCGAGCGGGTTCTGCAAGTTGGCGACCGAGTGCGCGGTGACGGCGAAGAACCACTCCCACATCGTCTGGTCCTGACCGCTCTTGATCAGGTATCCGCTGTCGGTGTTGCGCCACTGACCCGACAGCACCGCCGTAGCCAGCGCCAGGTAGCCGAGACCGACCAGCAGATCGGCGCCACCGGCCCGAAGGCGGGGAACCCGGGTTCGCGCGGGACTGGTGAGCACTCCGGCCGTCGTCGCTTCCGTCGCGACCGCGACCTGCGCCGATTCCGTCGCTGTGCCGGTCTCGACGTCCTGTGCACGTGTCACCTGCGCATCACTCCTCGACAGCGCCCTCCGTACCAACCACGCTGTGCGTGGACCGACAAACGGGTGGGGTATCCACTTTGCGCGATTTCAACCGCGGCGAATTCGCCGCAGCGGTCAGCGGTGGACGGTGACCAGCGTGAACGGCCCGATATCCGTGCTGGTGAAGCGCGAGTCGGCGAACAATTCCTTGGGGAAGCTCACCGCATAGCGCGCCACGTTCGGGTCGTTCGGGTAGACATCCTTGGCCAGCCGCAAGGTGTAGCTGTCGCCGCTGCGCCGGAACAGGAACGCGTCCGGCGCGCGCCACGGGCTCGCCGCCATCGCGTCGAGCAACTCCTGCGACGTCTTCAGTTCGCTCCAGCGCGCGATGGTGGCAGCGCGGCCCGCGAAATCGGCCAGCGGATTGGCGTAGTGCGAGGTGAGCGCCTGGAAGCCGAAATAGGGGTAGAAGGAAAGGAAGCTGGTGTCGGCGGTGAGCACCACCGTGTCGGAGCGGGGTCGGCCGGTCTGCGCGGTGAGCGCCCGGTCCACCTCGCGGTAGCGCGCAACCGCTGAGGCGGCTCGCTGGTCGGCCCGAATCCCGTCACCGTCGGTGTCGGTGTAGGCGGTGGTGATTTCGGCGGTCAGCACATGCGGGATGTCCTGGGCGAAGGCCAGCGCGCCGATCGTCGCGACGACGATCGCCACCAGCCGGAACCGGGCGGGCTCGTTCAACGCCTGGTAGATCGCCCGTGCGCCCTCCACGAACCCGAACGCGCCCGCGACCGACAGCAATACCAGCAGCACCGGCTCCAGCCGGAACGACAGCAGCGTGGTGCCCGCGGCGGTCGCCACCATGGACAGCAGCGTCCACAGGTAGATCGCGGCCACCCCGATACCCAGCGCCTGCGCCCTGCGCGACGACGCCCCGCGCAGCACCAGCCATATGGTGCCGATCAGGCACAGCGCTCCGAGCAGCGAGAACTGGAACATCGGCAGGGGCAGTTCGGCTCCGGCTTCCGGCAGGTAGTGCAGTGCGGTTCCGGAACTCGCGGTCGTGCCGCGCAGCGCCTTCGCCAAGTACGGCGCCCACACGACGAGCGCGACCAGTCCGGCGATCACCGCGATCACCACCAGTCGCGTCAGCGGCGGAACCGCCGCGCGCCAAGTGGGGCGGGCCGAGATCGTCGCGGCTCGAGCGCGGCGCGGGTGGTCGGCGGTACGCCGCGCGCGTACGGCGAAGAAGGCCGCCAGCAGCCCCATCAGAGCGACCGCGAAGGCGGCCACGAGGAAGTAGAGGGTGTAGAACGTGGCCGCCCAGCCCAGGAGCAGCCCGGTGCCGACGACCGCGCCCCACCCACCGGCGGTGCGTTGCTCGGTGTCGTCCGCCTGCACGTCCTCCAGGGGTCGATAGAGCGCGCCCCAAGCGAGCACGAGGGCGGGCGGAAACAGCAGCACGATGACGGCGCTGTACGCCTCGGGCGCGGCGTAGGCCAGGGTGACGGCCGTGCTCGCCGCAGCGACGCCCACCGCCCAATCCGCGCGGATCAGCCTCGACCACAGCACCAGCGCCACCACCGCGGCCACCGCGAGGAAGCCGATCGCGTACGGCTTGAACACCTCCCAGCCGTCCATCCCGAGCAGATTCGCCACCCGCCCGCCGATCCAGAACCAGCCCGCGGGGTAGAAGGACGGCAGATCCGCGTACGTCATATCGCGCAGCGCGGCGGAATCGGTCAGCCGCGTGAGGAACTCGGTGCGGAACTCCTGATCCACCGAGACACCGAACAGATACAGCTTCGTCGCCGCCAGCGGCATGCCGAGCGTGAACGTGACGAACGTCGAAAGACCGATCCAGGACAGCAGTTTCGCGATCCAGGGCCACTTGCGCAGCCGCAGCAGCGCGATCGCGACCGCGAGCATGACCGCGGCGGCGACCTGCCCGACCGTGGTCAGCGCCCGCGTCACGTTCGAGGCGTTGAAGGCGGGCCACTGCACCAGCGAGAACGCGACGAGCCCGACGACGGCCACCACCGCGGCGACGATCGCCGCGAGCGCGGCCTCACCGACGCCCGAGGCGATCTGCCGGAGCGCGAGCGACCTCCGCCCCGGCACCGGGGCCGGATCCGTGGAACGCGGCGGCGCTTCGTCCGTCGCGGTCACCGTGCTCAACGGACCGCTCCGCGCTCGTCGCACTGGATTACTCGCATGGCGCCTCCGGGTTCACAGGGTCCACTCCGTCAGACGATAGGTGCCCGCGCGATCACCGATCACGCGGGCACCGAGTTCGTTCGCCGAGGATCAGATCGGCAGTCTGCGGAAGATCGCGCGCGGGACGTGCCGCAGCACCATCATCACGTAGCGGAAGCCGCCCGGTGCCCAGACCAGTTCCTTGCCCCGCTGTGAGGACGCGACCGCGAGCGCCGCGACATCTTCCTTGTCGACGGTGAGCGGAGCCTCTTTGACGTGCGCCGAGAACTTGGTGCGCACCATGCCGGGCCGGATCACCAGCACGCGCGGGCCGTGCGGCCGCAGCGCTTCGCCGAGCCCGAGGTAGAAGCCGTCCAGGCCGGCTTTGGTCGACCCGTAGACGAAGTTCGAGCGCCGCACCCGCTCACCGGCGACCGACGACATCGCGATGATCCGTCCGAAGCCCTGCGCCTTCATCTTCTCGCCCACCAGCACGCCGACGGAGACCGAGGCGGTGTAGTTGATCTGGGCGACCCGCACGGCCTTGCTCTGGTTCTGCCACAGCTCTTCGGGATCGCCGTCGAGGGCGAAGGCGACGATCGCGACGTCCACGTCACCCGCGTCCCACGCGGCGTCGATCACCTTGGGATGGCTGTCGGTGTCGAGCGCGTCGAAGTCGATGACGTCGACCTGGCTCGCGCCCGCGGCTTTCATCTGGGCGACCGCGCCCTCCCGCAGCGGATCACCGGGCAGCGCCGCCAGGGTGATGCGCGCGGGCCCCTTCTTCAGGTACTCCGCGCAGATTGCCAAGCCGATCTCCGAGGTGCCACCCAGCAGCAGAATCGACTGCGGGTTGCCAACGGCATTGATCACTGCAGCTCCAGCCTTCTCGCCATATCGGACATGAACACGCCTGTGGGGTCGACGCTGCGGCGGACCTTGATCCACTCGTCGATCCGGGGATACATCTTGTGGAAGGTCTCGGCGGTGGTCCGCGAGTCCTTCGCGGTGTACAGCCGCCCGCCGAACTCGAGCACCCGCCGGTCCAGCTCGCCGACCAGTTCATTGAGGCCCGGCTTGATCGGGAAGTCGACGCAGATGTTCCAGCCCGGCATCGGGAAGCTCAGCGGGGCCTGGTTGCCCGGGCCGAACAGCTTGAACACGTTCAGCGCCGAGTAGTGCCCGGACGCCTGGATGTCGATGATGATCCGCTTGAACTCCTCGACCGCCTCGGTGGGCACCACGAACTGGTACTGGAGGAAGCCGTTGGAGCCGTAGCCGCGGTTCCACTCCGCGATCATGTCCAGCGGGTGATAGAACTGCGTCAGGTTCTGCACCTTGCCGGTGTAGTTGCCGCCCATCCGGTAGTACGCCTCGCCGATGGACATCAGCGTGACCTTGTTCATCGTCCAGTTCGGGAAGATGTCCGGGACGGTCATCAGCTGCGGTGCGTCGAACTTCAGCGGCTTGCTGCGCAGCCGCTTGGGCAGCTCGTCGAGCTTGGCCAGCCTGCCCCGGGTGATCGTGGCGCGGCCCAGCTTGGGCAGCGGGCTGATCACATCGAACCAGGCGCTCGAGTAGGTGTAGTTCGACTCGCTGCCGTCGCTGTGCGCGGCGATGGTCTCATCGAGGGTCGTGGTCTTCACGCCGTCGTTGAGGAAGTAGGCGGTTTCCGTGGGCACCATCTCGATGGTCGCGCGCAGGATGATGCCGGTGAGCCCGTTGCCGCCGACGGTCGCCCAGAACAGCTTGGCGTTGCGCTTCGGCGTGATGTGCTGCACCTGCCCGTCGGCGGTCAGCAGATCGATCGAGCGCACGTGATTGCCGAAGCTGCCCTCGCTGTGGTGGTTCTTGCCGTGGATGTCGGAGGCGATCGCGCCCCCGATCGTCACCTGGCGGGTGCCGGGCAGTACCGGCACCCAGAGCCCGAACGGCAGCGCGGCCTTCATGAGCTGGTCCAGGCTGACGCCGCCGTCCACGTCCACGATGCGGGTGTCGCGGTCGATCCGATGGATGTTGTTCAGCGCGGTCATGTCGACGACCAGGCCGCCCGCGTTCTGCGCATGGTCGCCGTAGGAGCGGCCGAGGCCGCGGGCGATCACGCCGCGCCGCAGGTGGGCGGGCTTGCCGTCGTTGTCCTCGGCGACCATGGCGACTGCCTTGGCGATCAGTTCGGGATCGCTGGTCGAGAGCACTTCGGAAGAGGTGGGTGCGGTGCGACCCCACCCGGTCAACGTGCGGGTGCGCGTCGGAAGGTCGAACGCGTTCCCCGCGGCCGGGCCGTCGTTCGTGACGCCGGCGCCCTTGTCGTTCCCGGTTGTCTTGGTGGCGGTCGGAGCTTTCGTGGACATCGGCATAGAGGCTACAGGTATGACGCCGGATAGGAACGGGGTCGCTCTACCCCTGGGTTGTGACGTACACGTCGGATCAACGCCGAATCCCGGTCATCGTCGATTCGGCGCTACGCTCGTCGGCGTGCAAGCCGAACCCCACCTGCCGCTTCCGGCGGAGTTGCCGCTGGTCGACGAGCCCGGCGGCAGCGATGTCGACCTCAAGACGCAGATCATCCGGTTCACCCTCACCGGCGGGTTCTCGGCCGTCGTCGACTACGGGCTCTACAGCCTGCTGCTCAACCTGGTGGGCCTGCCGGTCATCGTCGCCAAGTCGATCAGCTTCGTGGCGGGCACCACAACCGCCTACCTGATCAATCGCCGCTGGACCTTCCAGGCCGCGCCGAGCCGCGTCCGCTTCCTCGCCGTCGTCGCCCTCTACGCGGTGACGTTCGCGGTGCAGGTCGGCATCAACAACCTGTTCTACTTCACCCTCCCCGGTGAGTGGTGGCGCCAGCCACTGGCCTTCGTCATCGCCCAGGGCACCGCGACCGTCATCAACTTCGTCGTCCAGCGCTTGGTGATCTTCAAGATCCGCTGAGCTATTCGCTCGTCGCGGCGCGCTGGGTCAGAAAGGTCTCGACCAATCGGTTGACTTCGTCAGGGATTTCCGCTGCCGCGAGGTGTGCGGCACCGTCGACGACGACGAGTTCCGCGCCGGGAATGGACTTCGCCATGACCTCGAGTTCGGGCACGGGGAACGTGCGATCCTCGCGGCCCCCGACGATCAGTGTGGGACAGGCGATCGAGGCGAAGCGGCCTCGTTGGTCCGGGCGGTCGATCACCACGGAGCGCACGGCGTGAGCGACCGATGCCGGATCATTGCGACGCGCCACGTCGACGACCTGCCGGACCACCTGCGGGCGCGTGCGTTCGGTTGTCGGACCGAGAAATGCGCGAACCACCGATCTGGTCAGCGGTGGGCGAATTCCGCCGAGAATCCGGATCACCATCAGCAGCGTCCGGTACTGCAGCCGTTGACCGAAAGGTGCCGATGACGCCGTGCCGTTCATCAGAACAGCGGACTCGACGCGATCAGGGAATTCGGCGGCGAGGGTGCCGCCGATCATCGCGCCCCAGGAGTTCCCGATGAAATGCGTCCGCGGTAATTCGAGCTGATCCAGGATGTCGACCACGCAGCCCGCGCACTCGTCGAAGGTGAAGGGCCGCTCTAGACGACTGGACCCCCCGTGGCCGGGCGGGTCCACCGCGATGGTCAGGAAATTCCGTGCGAAGTGCGCGACCTGGGCGTCCCAGAGGGCGGCGTCCATCAGAAGGCTCGGCCACATCACGATCGGATCGCCGCTGCCGGTCAGCACGACGTGCAGCAACCCGAGCCGAGTCTGTATATGGATATGCCTGCGGTCCATGACAGTGCTCATTTCTCGCGGTGAGCGGCGGGCCGATGCCCGGCTGCGTCGTCTCCCGCTACGTCGAACGGGTCCCGCCGCCGCCGGCCGCGGCGCGCCGGTGTTCTGGGCTGTGATCTGTACGATCGGATCTCACGTTAGGCGTGGACCCATGCGCGCTCGACCTGATCCGTGCACGGGTCTGACGGAAGCGCGCACGCCGGTCTGGAGGATGCTCGTGTCGATCGCCGAGCCATATCGCGTGGAACGCGTCGATACCAGCGCGGTCCCGCCGCGCGAGTCGGCCGACTTCTGGGCTGAGCACGTCTGTCGTAATCAGGGCACGTTGCAGTGCCGCTTCGCCAGTCCGGCGTCGTTCCGCGGAGCTACGGCCGTGCAGCGATACGCGGGCTATCAGCTGATCGATTTCTGGTCCGACCGCATCGTCTACGCCAGAACCCGTGGGGACATCCGGCGTGACGGCGATGAGAGCCTGCGGATGATGATCCCGGTCGCCGGCGCGTTGCATCTTCGGCAGGACGACATCACCGCTCAGGTAATCCCGGGGTACGGCGCGGTGGTCACCAAGACCCGTCCCGTGGAATTCCGCCAGCCCCTGGCCGCGCGCGGCTGGGTGTTGAACGTCCCCGCGGGCGCGCTGCCCCTCGAGCTCGGCGCGGGACCCGCACTGATCGACCTGCGGGAGGGGCTGGGATCGGTTGTCACAGGCATGATCACCGAACTCGGCAAGCAGCGCGCGGCCGTCGACGGGCCCGAGTTCGCCTCCGCCTGTGACACGATCGTCGATCTACTCGGCCTCTGCCTGCGCCGCCGCGACGCGATGCCCACCGTGCTGGCCACGGTGGACGCCGCGGTCCGCGATCACGTCCGCCGCCACGCCGACGACCCGGGCCTGACGCCCACCGCGATCGCGCGAAGCCTCGGCTGGTCACTGCGCCAGATCCAACTGGCAGTGCACCACACCGGTACGACACCGAGCGACCTGATCCGCGCCGAACGGCTCGACCGCGCGCACCGCCGCCTGCGCGAAGCCCCACGCGACCGCACCGTCGCCGACATCGCGTACGCCAGCGGTTTCCGCTCGCTCAGCGCGTTCGGAGCCGCGTTCAAGGCGCGGTTCGGGGTGAGTCCGCAGGAAATACGACCGCGCTTTCCCCGGGCCCCGCGACCGTCATCAACTTCGTCGTCCAGCGCTTGGTGATCTTCAAGATCCGCTGAACACCGCACGGCCGCCCCCTGCCGCGCAGCGGGCGGCGAGTTCAGTCGTTGCCGCATTGCTGCCAAGCGTGATTCTGTCCCGAATCAATGGAACCGACGCGGAGCCGAGCGCGTCATAGATTTTGAGTGGCCATCCTGGATCACTCGTACACAGCCGGTTGGAGTCAGCGATTCTGCGATGCCAACGGCATGTGCGGCGGCTAGGGCCGAATTCGGCAAAGGGGGATTGTGTGGGATCAGGTCAGTCGGAAACTCGCTGTATCAGCAGCTCGTGGGTGTTGAGGGGGTTGGGTGTGGTCCTTGCGGTGCTCGCGGCGAGCATCTCGATAGTCGCACTCGCGCCAGGAAACGCTTCAGCCGGTCCGATAGTACGGCGCGGCTGCACCTGGCAAGACCCGTCGGGCTGCCGAGCACATGAGGGTATGGAGGAGCAGATGACGCTATGTCAGTACGGACAGCGTGGGCTGGATGACGTTCTGGGCTCGCCGCCCGGCTCTCGCAGACTGTTGATGACGTGTAGTTCATATCAGCACATGATGGACGATCACGATGCTGATGAGGATCCGGTTGTGCACGTGGCCAAGGGTGAGTTGCGGTCGTCGATCGGCTGTGGGCGGTGATCGGTACCGATCGAGAGATCGTGTGGCGGTGGGCGATGGCGGGCCATATACCGCTCACCGCCGTGGACGATTTTCGCAGGCAGTCGCCGATCGAACGCGACTTCGTGGATGGACTGCTGCTCCGGTTGAGCGGAGCCCATCTCGATGACGGAACGTTGGATAGCTTCACTGTCCCCGTCATGCTCTACAGCCGATTCATTCGGGAGGGCTGCTGGTCGGGAGAACGAGTTCTCCCGAAGTCGGTAACCGGCGAATTGGCGCGGCTGGCCTCATCATCAGCGCCGGGCCGCCCAGTTCTTCCCGCGCAGGCGACCGAATTCATGGTCCGTGTCGCGGATAATCCGCTCCCGAGAGAGGCTGCCCTCACGATTCGTGCTGCAATCTTCGCCAGCCGGATATCAGAAGATCTCGTGCACCCGATCGTGGGAGCCGAACGCTGGCCCACCCCGATGGCGGAGTACGACGAGGACTCGCCCGCTGCCGCGACGATGCGCCAGTTGCCGAGCCTCGTTGATCGCTGGCTGCACGACGTCGTGTCCCGGGACTCGATCGAAGCGGAGGTCAGGCGACTGGCAGCCGCGCACCGGTGGCGTTGACCGATCTCATCCGGCGACCGGCAAGTTCGCAGAGGAGCGGAAGGCGGCGATTGACAATTCGATCAGCTGTCGTGAACGGGTGGATGGTAGCCGCCGCGAGGCGAGACAGCCCGGCTCCCTGACGTTCACGTCGGTGAGCCGCGCCGATGCGGTCAGTGACGGTTGAATTCGCCGTGCGTCACGTGCGTGCGGTGAAGGTGTCCCACTCGCCAGGGGTGAACAGGTTGGTGCGGTGTGTTCTCCAACGCGTTGATCAGGCGCTCACACTGGACGCGCGGCCGAGTGGCATCGCCGAGCCGAACTCGGTCTCGGACGTCGACGGTGTTTGGGGATGGGGAGTACCCAGCCGGCCTGGCTCCTCGACGCCATAGACGACCAGCGCACCTACAACACCACCGTCGCCTTCTCCTCGTGATCGCCAGTGGGCGTCCTTTCCGGCGAGGGTGGCACATGGTCGCGGCATCGTCCGAGAGAAGGTCTCCAGCGTGTGCCACTCGCGGGTCGACCACTATGAAGTCGCAGGTCTCGGCGGGAGGGTTGCGGCCTCTGCGCTGGGGTGACCGTGGGTCGGCCATATCGGGGATGACAACCCGATCGCAGAGGGCAACTGATACGGAATCGGCCCGGCTCCTAACGTTTCGAGTCAGTGGGCCGGGCCGTGTCGGTCGATGTGGTCAGTGGCGGTGGAATTCGCCATCCGTCACGCCTGCGGTGAAGGCGTCCCATTCGCCGGGGGTGAATACCAGCGCGGGGCCGGTCGGATTCTTCGAGTCGCGTACGCCGATGTGTCCTTCGGCGAGGAACGCGACTTCGACGCAGTCTTGGCTAGCTCCGCTGCGGCTGCTCTTGAACCACCGTGCTCCGGATAGGTCACTGCTCACGCCCATACTCCTTCTCTAGCTCCCGGAGAAGTCTGCGGCTCTCCTGGACATCCATGGCCGCGCTCCGGAGCACCTCGTACGCGTCACCATACCGCTGCACAGTGCCGGGTTTATCCACATAGAGCGCGCCCGTGAAGCCTTCCATGTACACGACAGGCGGCTCGATCGGACGGTTCTTAGTGTCGGTGCCGAACTCCAGGATCGTGAATGGGCTGATCTGATCACCGGTGGGGTAGCCCGCGTTGGACGGTAGAACCCGGAGCGTGATATTTGCGCGACGACTGGAGTCGATCAAGGCGCGCGTCTGTTCTGTCATTGTCCTTTTCGAACCGATTATCTGGCGTAGTACCGACTCGTGGATAACCGCGTCCATCTCGACCGGACTAACTGGCCGCGTGATCAGAGACTGTCGTTTGATTCGCAGCTGGACGCGTCGCTCGATCTCTGTCGCACGCTCGTCGGGCCGTCTGGCAGTAATGAGTGCCTGCATGTATCGAGGCACCTGAAGTAGGCCCGGGACGAGTTCGGACTGGTACACCGTCAGCCGCTTTGCGGAGTTCTCCAAACCTACATAGACATCGAAGTTTTCCGGAATCAGGTCACCGTAGGCATGCCACCACTCGGGCGCGTTAGCTTGCCGGGCCAAGCCGACTAGTGCGTCGACTTGCTCCGCGTCCGCCTCGTAGATCCGGCACAGCTCTTTGACGTCGGCGTCACGGACCTTGTCTACCTGCCCCTTCTCAACTCGCTGCAACATCGTGGGGCTCCACTGCATGAGTTCGGCCGCGTTCGCGATCGTAAGTCCGATCGCCGTTCGCAGCTCACGCAGATGGCGACCCAGCTGCCTGCGCGGAACCGTAGAACCTTCCATGTCCACCCCTCTCAGCTCGCATCCTCCACCTCGGAGAATCCTCGCATCCAGGCTGAATCAGCCGCTGGGACTTCAGAAAATCTGTGATGGATATTCAGAGTAAGTGGTGATCTGGCGGTTTGCCGATGCTGAACTTGGCGCACGCGCTCGGTGGGAGGCCTGAGGATCTTCCGCAACTCCGCAGCAAGGGCCAAGAGCCGGGCGCCCTTCGCGCGATCTTCGATACGAGTAGGGGGCTTTCGAGATGGACCATGAGCCGTTCGAGGACACACCGGTCTCGCGGTGCCAGTTCTACCGCCGCGCATGCGGTCTACCCGCTGTCATCGACCCGCCCGGATTGGGGCGGATCGTCATGCATGCTGGCAGCGTGTGGGGGATCACGATGCCCGCGCGGTTGGGGCAGGCGGTGCGGGCGCATCTGCATGGACAGGGGAATTCGGTCGGGCCGATCATCGGCCATCCACGCTCCGGCAGGTGGACGTTCTTGATTCGGCCGGATCTCGGGGAGGTCGATGACATGCGGCTGTTCGCAGAGCTGTTTCGGCTGGATGTGTCCGTCGCTCGTGCGGGGGCGGCGATCGCGCTGCCGTCGCCCACCGCGTCGGCCGGGGCGATTCGTCAGTGGATCGAACCGCCTGCCAGTGCTTTTCGGCCGTCCGGCGTCGCCGTGGTAGAGGCGATCCGCGCTTGGGCCGATCAAATTCCCCGCCGTCGGACGCGCGAAGGTGACCGGCCATTCGATATCGCCGAGGTACACGGGTGATGGTCGCGATCGTCATCGCTGGAGTTGTGCTCTGGTTCGTGGCGAACTTCCTGGTCGCGATGGCGGTTCTGGAACGCCGCGTCGGGCGCGAAGTTCCGCGCTACGAACCTCTTCCAGCGACGGTCACAGGCGCCGTGGCATGGATGCTGGCACAGACACTGCCGACCACTCGCCCGCTGGTCGCCGCGAACCGGGCATCGGCGTGAACGCCCGTATGCCGGGGGAACTCCCGCACGGAACCGGTGTGCGTGCACCGGTCGGGCCGGACCCGACGCGCCCCAGCATCGCTCGGGTACACGATTACAGCCTCGGAGGTAAAGACAACTACGAAGTCGACCGGAGCTTCTTCCATGACATCCTCCAACTCGCCCCGAACATGCGAAAAGTGCCTTCGATGTCGCGACTTTGGCTGGATCGCCTCGTTCGCCACCTTGTAGGCGAGGTCGGTATCGACCAGATCGTCGACCTCGGGGCCGGGCTGCCCGCAGCTACGAACATTCACGAGATCGCGCACCAGTACGACAGGGGAGCGCGGGTGGTCTACGTGGACAACGATCCGCTCTGCTGCACTCACGGCCGCGCCCTGCTCGAGCGGCATGCGGGTGTCCGTTACGTGCAAGGTGATCTGACGGAACCGCGAACCCTGCTGCCGGAAATCGCCGGCCACATCGTGCCCGGTCGCCCGCTCACAGTCATTCTGTCCGGCGTCCTGCATCACGTGCCCGATGAACTCGACCCCGCGGCGATCGCCCGCGCGTACACCGAGTTCCTGCCGCCGGGTTCGTACCTCGCGATCAGTCACTACCTCGACCCCACGGACGATCCCGCTGCCCACCGGCTCGCCCGCGAACTCGAGCACCGCTTCGTCCACGGTGTGGGTTCAGGCTGGTTTCGCACCCGCGAACAGATCGCCACCTACTTCGGCGGGCTGGAGCTTGTCGACCCCGGTCTGGTCGAACTCGGCGACTGGTGGCCTTACGGTCCCGCACCGCGTCCGCGATCAGTCGAGGAGCGACTGATGCTGGGCGCGCTGGGCCGCGTACCTACCCTCACGACCCGCTGACGAGCGACTCGGCCAGCTCGTTCTTCTCCGCCTTCGCTCCGAAGTAGTCGCCGCCCTTGGCCCGCACGTTGTCGGTGCCCCACTCACGCTGTTCGCGTGGTGCGGGAGCCAGGTGCGGGATGTGCTTGCGGCAATGGATATAGGCCTCTTCCACGCGGACCACGACCCAGTGTTCGGCCACCCGGCCCTTGTGGTTGACCGGCAGGTCGGAAACGACGTTGCGCAGGGCGAGATCGGAGACGATGTGGGCCGAACCGTTGATGTGCAGTCCGATGAGGTCACGCACGAAATCGAGGAGCAGTATCCCGACGTGCGCGTTCTCCAGGATATTGCCGAGGCTGGCCATGACGCCGTTGCCACGGTATTCCGGATAGGCGATCGTATGTTCATCGATGACGTGCAGGAAACCGGGCGGTCCGGCACGGAAACTCGAGTCGCATTCGCCGTTTTTGTCCGCCGTGGCGATGAACGCCATATCCATCCGGCCGATGAAATCGATCATCGTCGGGTTGAGGCTGTCGAGCACCTGATCGTCGTAGAACCGCTGTGCTCGATCTTGTGTTCCGTGCCGTTCCTGCAGCTCACGCTCGCCGCTGCTGCCACTGTGCATGCCGGGCATCGCCGCTCCCTCTGGTCGCCGGAATCCGGGGTCCACCAGGCTCGACATTGAACCGCGGTCGTACCGAGATCGTGTCGATTTTAGATGAGGATCGCTCGGCAAAACGTGGAAATCGGCATCGAAAATTCCGCCGATTTTCGTGCCTACCAAGCATTTCGGGCGATTAGCTAAAAGCCGACCGGCCGGAACTTTTTGCGGCCGGTCGGCATTTGCGGGAGTGGTCGGCGGTGTGTCAGGCCGGGGTCAGCGTGACCGGCACCCCGTTGAACACGGCGTTGCCGGAGGGCGCGTCTACCACCGAATCATCGGTGAGCACATTGGCGTTGACACCCGCGTGCGCGCGGGCCACGGTCTGGCCGCTGTCGGCGTGGCCCCACCCGTGCGGCAGGCTCACCACGCCGGGCATGATGGCCTCGGTCGGCTCCAGCGGAACCGTCAGGGTCCCGGCGGCCGACTTGACCACCGCTTGATCGCCGAGTCCCAGCCGGGCCACGTCGGCCGGGTTGATGTGCAGCGTGCAGCGATTCGACCCGCTCACCAGCGGCGCGATGTTGTGCATCCAGCTGTTGTTGGACCGCAGCTGCCGCCGCCCGATCAGCACGATCTCCGGCGCCTCGTCGGCCAGGCGCGCCCGCATCCGCGCCACGTCGTCGAGCAGGGGCTGTGGGGCAAGGTCCACGCGGCCGCTCGCCGTGCGCAGGACGCCCGGCAGGCGCGGTTGCAACGGGCCGAGGTCGATGCCGTGCGGGTTGTCCAGCAGCGCTTGCAGATTGAGCGTGCCGCCGTTCCACTCGCCGTACGGCCCGAGACGCAACATGAGGTCGATGCGCTGTTCGGTGCTGTTCTCGCCGATCAGGTCGCCGCGCCGCTCCGCGAGCCCAGCCTTGTGCAGCAGGCCCGCTATGACGAGTTCGTCCATGGCGGTGAGCGGATCCATCCCGTCGGAGCCGTTGTGCGGCCTGCCGGTGAGCGCGGCGGCCAGGCGTGCCAGGACGGCGGGCTCGGAGGGCCGGTTACCCAGCGGCACCAGCGGGCGCGAGTAGCGGGTGTAGTTGCGCACCGCGAATTGCAGCAGCGCGAAATCATAGTGCGGGGACTGGGTGGAACGCGGGGGAGGCAGGATCACATCGGCGTGCCTGGTGGTCTCGTTCACGTAGCGGTCCACGCTCACCATGAAGTCGAGCTGGGCGAATGCCTCGTCCAGGCGGGCGCCGCTCGGCGCGGACAGCACGGGATTGCCCGCTACCGTCACCAGGGCGCGGATCTGCCCCTCGCCGGGCGTGGTGATCTCGTCGGCGAGCGTCGCGACGGGCAGCTCGCCCATCGCCTCGGGTAGCCCGCGAACCCGGCTGGTCCAGCGCCCGGCGCGGAACGGCCTGGTCCGGGGGATGCCGCCGGCGGCAGCGGTGGCGAACATCGCGCCGCCAGGGGAGTCGAGGTTGCCGGTCAGCGCGTTGATCGCGTCGACCAGCCATTGCGTGATCGTGCCGAATTCGGCGGTGCAGGTGCCGATGCGGGCGTACACCGCGGCGGTCGGCGCCGCCGCGAGCTCGCGGGCGAGCCGCACGATCGTGGACGCGGGTACCCCGGTGCGGGCCGCGACCGTATCCGGGTCGAACGCGGCGGCGGTCGTGCGCAATTCGTCCAGGCCGGTGACTTCCACGCGCAGATCGGTCAATTGCTCGGCGAAGAGCGTGTGCACGATGCCGAACAGCAGGTAGGCGTCGCTGCCCGGCCGGATGAACAGGTGCTCGTCGGAGAGTTTCGCGGTGCGGGTCACCCGAGGGTCGACCACCACGAAGCGGCCGCCCCTGCCGCGCAGGGCCTTCAGTCTGCCCGGGAAATCCGGCGCGGTGCACAGCGAACCGTTCGATTCCAGCGGATTGGCGCCCAGCATCAGCAGATAATCGGTGCGGTCCAGGTCGGGCACCGGCACGGTCAGCGGGTCGCCGAACATCAGCCCACTGGCCACTTGCTTGGGCATCTGGTCGGCGGTGCTGGCCGAGTAGATGTTCTTGGTGCCCAGCGCGCGCAGCAGCATCGGCACGTACAGCGTGCCCGCCACGGTGTGCGCGTTCGGGTTGCCCAGGTAGGCCGCGGCCGACTGGTTCCCGTGCTCGGCCACGACGGCGGGGAACCGCTCGGCGATGTAATCGAAAGCTTCGTCCCAGGTCGCGGTGCGCCAGGCGCCGGTCGCGCGATCACGGATCAGCGGTTCGGTCACCCGGTCCGGGTCCTCGTCGAGATGGCCGAAGCTGGCTCCCTTAGGGCAGATGAAGCCCTTGCTGAAGGGATCGCTGCGGTCGCCGCGGACCGAGGTCACGTGGTCGTCGGGGTCCAGGGTGATGTCCAAGCCGCAGACCGCCTCACAGAGTGGGCAGGTCCGCAGCAGATTGCGCGATTGCGTGATCGGGGCCATACCCCATCTTGTCGTCCGGCGGTGAAACTGAAAAGAGAACGCTCGATATCGGCAACGCCAAACGACCGGTACCCGGCGGCGCTCCGGGGTGGGGATCCGGAGCGTCAGGACGGATACCGGTCGCAAACAGGCCGGGTAGCGCGGCCCCGGCCCGCGATCAGCAGGTTCATCCGATCCAGGGAGGCGTTGCTCAGCAGGCGATGGTCAGCTTGGTGCGGCGCGCGGAGGTGGCGGCGCGCACGGCCGCGGCGAGGGCGACGACAGGCGGTACCCAACGCGCCTCGGCGGGCGCGACGCCCCAGCAGGCCGAGCCGGCCGAGAGCTGGGTGGGCGGCAGCGGGATGCCGGCGCCGTCGGCGTACACGGTGGCCCCGGCCTCGCGCAGCGCCTGCAACGCCATCGCGGCCTTGCGGACGCCGGTGACCAGGTGGATCTCGCGACGCTCCGGGCCGGGGATCTCGATCACCGCGCCGGACAGGTTGTTCGCGCGCAGGAAGCGGCGGACCTCGCCGGCCAGTTCGCCGGTGACCTCGATGCCGGACAGGTCGTCGTCGGTGATCAGGCTCAGACCGTTGGCCGTTTCGGCGACCGTCCACCCGCGCTGGTTGTAGTCCTGCGCAGCGGCGGTCAGTTCGGCCGCCGTGACGGAAGTCGGAAACGTGGTGCGCACTGTCTTCTCCATTCCCCGGTAGATCTTTGGGTCCTGCATTCATGGGTCGTATCGGCGGGGGCCGCCACGGGCGTTACGCGTTCTCCGAGAAAATTTCCGGAGTGTCGCCTACGTCTCATTTCCGAGAGGTTCGTACGTGTTCCGCCGGGCATCCCGAGGTGGCTCGCCGTGGTTGCCACGCAGCTACTTTCGACCCCGGACCTGGCCACTCGCTGCGCCGCAGCTGTGAGGTCGCTGTGGACTGGCCCCCCGGGAGTCGCGGGTGCGAAAACATACCGGTGGCGTGCGTTTCCGGCTGGATCCGAGCGACCCGGGCAAGGAGGATTCTCGGCATGAGTGACGAACCCCACGGCGCGGGCGCGCCCGCGGACCGCGAAACCGCGGACGCCGAGGAGTACGAGGCCGAGTCGCGCTGGCTCACGTGGAAGGAGTCGGCGGCCAAGCGGCTCGCCGGGGCCGCCTCCGACGAAGAGGAACCCGCCGAGCCGTTCCGCAGCCCCCGTGCGTTCGCGCAGTGGAGCGTCGCCGCCGCACGTGCCCTGCTCGATGTGCAATTCCACCGTCCGGCCACCCGCACGCTCTTGCCGCTGGCCTACATGCTGGGGCTGGTGTTCGCGTTCGCCGTGCCCCTCGCGCTGACGGTGGCGGCGTGGCGGGTGTCCGCGATGCTCGGCGTGCTCGCCGCGCTGCTGGGCGTCCCGCTCGGCCTGACCATCGCGGCCGCCGTCCGCCTGATGCTCGAGTTCCTGGTGAACGCCGCGCGCCTGGCGACGAGGGTGGAGCACATCAGCGAACTGGCCGACGACCTGTTCCAGGCGTTGTCGGACGTGGCCGAGCCGGTCAACCAATTGTCCGAAGACGTTCGCGCGGTGCAGTTCTGGCGCTTCCGCAAGCGCAACCCCCGCAGGTAGGGGCGAAAACTCGACGTGCGGAAGTGATTTGACTCGCCGAAGCCATCGGCCTGGCTGAGACGCGCGCCGTGACCGCTGCGAGTTTCACTGTGAACAATGCTGTTCGGATACCCGGCACATCCACCACGGGTCTCCGGAGAGGGCGCGCCGCGCCGCAGACCGCGCAGATGCACGGTGCGGGCGGTGTACGGCTGGACAGGGGGGAAGCATGGCTTTACCACAGGGAACGACCGGATCGACGATGCCGCGACGGCAGCTCGGCAGGCGCTTGCGCGATCTGCGCACCCGTGCCGGGATGACCACGCGGGTGGCCGCGCACCAGCTGGAGTGGTCGGAGGCGAAGATCTGGCGGATCGAGACCGGCCAGACCTCGCTGCGTGGTCTCGATGTCGAGGCGATGTGCAAGGTCTACGGCGCGCCGCCCGACCTGCTCGAACCGCTGCGCGCGCTGGCGCGCGATACGAAGGCCAAAGGCTGGTGGACCGCCTACGGCGACGTGATCCCGGAGGGCTTCGACGTCTACATCGGGCTGGAAGAGGCGGCCGCCCGGCTGTTCACCTACGAGAACGAGCTCGTCCCCGGACTACTGCAGACCGAGGGCTACACCCGGGCGGTGTTCACGGCGGCACACCCGGAGTTCTCCGCCGGCGAGATCGACCGCAGGGTGCGGTTGCGCCAGGCCAGGCAGGCGCTGGTCACCCGCGCCGACGCGCCGCTGCGGCTGGACGCGCTGATCGACGAGGCCGTCTTGCGACGGCGCATCGGCGACCCGGAGGTAACCGCCGGGCAGCTCGACCACCTGCTGCGCATGACCGAACTGCCGAACGTCCGGCTCCGGGTGGTGCCCGCCGAGTGCGGTTACCACGACGGCATGACGTCGGGCCGGTTCGTGCTGCTGGAGTTCCCCGAGGTGCGCTCCGGCGAGCCGTCCGAGCCGCCGGTGGTCTACCTCGAGGCGTTCACCGGGCCGGTCTATACGGACAAGGAACACGAGGTCGCGCGCTTCCGGGCGGCATTCGCGAGCGCCGGGGCGGTTGCGGTCGACGCGCGAGCACGCGTCGAAGAAGCCAGGAAATCGCTCTGATCGGGCCTTATCCGGGCGTTGATCAGCACTTCGGCGGCCCCGGCAAGTCCCAGGTGTCGTTCAAGACCGCCCGGTGGGTGGGCAGGGCCTGCTCGTAGACCTCGCGGCCCTTCTCGGTCAGGCACACGAACACGGCGCGGCGGTCTTGCGCGCACATGGTGCGCTGGACGAGGCCGTCGCGCTCCAGCCGGGCCACGGCCCGCGAGAGCGCGCTCTGACTGAGGTAGATGTCGTTGGCCAGGTCGCTCATGCGGTAGTCGCCGCAGTTCGCGTCCACCAGCCGGTCCAGCGTCTCGAATTCGCTGAGCCCGATGTGATGCCCGTGCTGCAGCGCCTTCTCGAGTGCGCAACTCACCGCCGCGTGCCGGTCGAGCAGCTCGCGCCACTCTCCAACCAGCCCGGCCGACGCGAGATCGCGCCGGACTGTGCTCACGGTGGTCGGCTTCGACATGGCCCCATCTTAGTGGCCCCGGTGAGTGCATGCAACCGCATTAAATGTGTTGGCATTTAATGCACGCGCATGTAATGTCTCCCGCATGACTTCACCAGCAACGCTCTCGGCCGCTCAGGCGGCCGATCCGGCCAGATGGTCAGCCCGGCTCTGGGGCATGCTGATCACGCTGTGCATCGTGTTGTTCCTCGACGGCCTCGACGTTTCGATGATCGGTGTCGCCTTGCCGTCCATCGGCGCGGAACTCGATCTGTCCACCTCGACCCTGCAATGGCTGGTCAGCGGCTACGTGCTCGGCTACGGCGGGCTGCTGCTGCTCGGCGGCCGCACCGCGGACCTGCTCGGGCGCCGCAAGGTCTTCCTGATCGCCCTCGCGGTCTTCGCGGTCGCGTCGCTGGCCGGCGGTCTGGTCAGCTCCGGTCCGCTGCTGATCCTCACCCGCTTCGTCAAGGGCCTGGCCGCCGCATTCACCGCGCCGACCGGCTTGTCCATCATCACCACGAACTTCGCCGAGGGCCCCGCCCGGAACAAGGCGCTGTCCATCTACACGGTGTTCGGCGCGGGCGGCTATTCCATGGGCCTGCTGTTCGGCGGCCTGATGACCGGCGTCGGCTGGCGCTGGACCTTCCTGCTGCCGGTGCCGATCGCGCTGGCCGCGCTGGTCTCGGCGTACGTGCTGGTGCCCAAGGACAAGCCCGCCGAGGAAGGCGGACACGACCTGCTGGGTGCGCTGCTGTCCACCACCGCCATGCTGCTGCTGGTCTACACCGTGGTGGCCGCACCGGAAGCCGGCTGGGCGTCGGCGCGCACCATCGGCTCGTTCGTCGCGGTCGTCGCACTGTTCGCCGGGTTCGTCGCGGTGGAGAAGCGGGTGCGCTACCCGCTGGTCCGCCTCGGCATCCTGCGCAAGTCCTCGCTGGTCCGCGCCAGTCTCGCGATCGTCGCGGTGGCGGGCTCCTACTTCAGCTGGCAGTTCATCGTGACCCTGTACATGCAGGACACCCTCGACTGGTCCCCGCTGAAGCTGGCGATGGCGCTGCTGCCGGTCGGTCTGCTGGTGGTGCTCTCGGCGTTCTTCTCCGACAAGCTCGTGGATCGTTTCGGCACCGGGCCGGTGATCGCGGTGACCATGGTCGTGATGGCCGTCGGTTACCTGCTGTTCCTGCGGCTGGACACAGCCCCCTCCTACCTGACGATGCTGCTGCCCGCGGTGCTGCTCATCGGCATCGGCTGGGTAGGCTTCCCCGCCATCAACATCCAGGCCACCAATGGCATCGAGGACGAGGAGCAGGGTCTCGCGGCCGGCGTGCTGCAAACCTCCATGCAGGTCGGCGCGGCCATCGTGCTCGCGGTGACCACCGCGATCATCTCCTCCGGCGCACACGCCGACATCTCGGCCGCCGGGATGCTCGACACCTACCGTCCCGGTCTGGAGTTCGCCGCGGGCGTGTCCATCGTCGGCGCACTCGTCGCCCTGCTCGCCTTCGCGCCGCGGTTCCGCGGCCGGGAGCGGGCGGCGGACGAGGCGAAGGAGTTGCAACTCGTCGCCTGACCGAGGTGGTGAAACGTCGAGCGCCGTAACCCGGCACCGGGTGGCGGCGCTCGACGTATGCGGTCGCAATATGTCCGGCCACGCCGGGCAGCGAATCGGCCGTCTACCGGGGCGGCGCCGCAGTGGACCGGTTAGCCCGCGGCGCCCGATTGTGCTGATTGGTTGCGAAGGGCGGCCTTGTGTACCTTGCCGGACGGTGACAAAGGAAGGTCCGGCCTGATGATGATCTCCCTGGGAACCTTGTAATCCGCGATTTTGTCCGCGCAGAATTGCTTCAGGTCGCCTTCGGTGAGCTGAGAGTCCGGCGTGAGGACAACGTAGTAGCGGCCGATCTCGCCGAGCACCGGATCGGGTACGCCGATACCGGCTGCCATGAGGACCTGGGGGTGCTCCGCCAGTATGTTCTCGACTTCGATCGGGTAGATGTTGTATCCGCCTTGGACGAACATGTCCTTGGCCCGGCCGTGCAGGGTGATGAAGCCGTCGTTATCGGTCCGGGCGATGTCGCCGGTGCGCAGCCAGCCGTCGCTACCGATGGCGTCGGCCGTTTCCGCGGGCATGTTGTGGTAGCCCGCCATGACCGAAGGGGTTCGGAGCAGGAGTTCGCCGGTTTCGCCGACGGAGACTTCGGTCCCGGCGGCATCGGCGATCTTGATCCGCACGGTCGGAAGCGGTCGACCTATCGCGCGCGCGGTCGTTTCCGTGTCGCCGTCCCAAGGGGTCATCACGACCGCACCCGAGGACTCACTGAGCCCGTAGAGGTTCATCACGGTGGCGTTCGGAAATGAGTTGATCAAACGTTCGAGTAAGGCTGGTTCCGCGTTGGCACCGCCAGTGACCACGAGCCGAACCGCAGCGGTGTCGACGGTGGTGAACCGGGAGTGGTTGAGTAGCAGCGTGTGCATGGTCGGTACCCCGACCCAGATCGTGAGGTCCGCCGTGTGGAACAGTTCGGCGGCCGCGGCGGCATCGAAGGTCGGCAGCAGCACGCTGCGGGCGCAGGCGACCAGCGCGGCGAGTACGCAACAGGTGATGCCGCTGACATGGTTGAGCGGTACGGCTACCGGTAGCGTGTCGCCAGGGCCGAGCCGCATGTGACCCGCTTGCGCGGTGGCGGCCGCGAGCTGGCCGGCATGCGTCAGAACTGCTCCTTTGGGCCGTCCGGTGGTCCCGGACGTATAGATGATCATGACCGGATCGTTCTCGCGGACCGCGTCCTCGGCTTCGGTGAGCAGCACGGTGTCCGCCGGTGTGGACGAAAGCTCATCTAGCGTGTGGTCGCCGCCCGCGCCGAAGGTCACCACGGTTTCCAGATGTGGAAGACGATCTCGTAGGCCGGCCAGTATGCCCAGAAAGTCGATTCCTTCGCTGGACGGCACCGTGACCACCGCTCGTGTACAGGAATCGCCGAGGATGCGGGCGAACTCGTTCTCCCGGTATCGGACACTGAGCCCGACCACCACCGCACCGATTTTGGCGGCCCCGAAGTACACAGCGAGCCACTCGGGGGTGTTGGGCCCGTTGACGGCGATGCGATCACCCCGCCGGATGCCCAGCCGTAGCAATCCGGTGGCGACCCGGTCCGACCATGCATCCATTTCGGCGAACCGGATCTTCCGGTCGTCCGCGATCCAGCCCACAGCATCCGCGGCAGTGGTCGCCGCCCTGTGGAGGACGTCGTGAATACGCTCCACGGAAGTACTCCTCTCGTTACACGTTCGGCGCGAGATGTGTGGTCAGGAAGTCGATCTGATCGGCGACGATCTGATCGACAGTCGGCGGATGGTAGACCGTGAAGTGATCGGCGTCGTAACTTTTCAGGGTGGCCCGTGGTGTGGTTGCGGCCACCCGGCCCGCGATGGCGGGGTCGATCAGATTCTCTTTCTCGCAGGCGCACACCAGTAGCGGGCAGCGCACGCGCGGCGCGGAGGACGCGGCGTTGTAGAACAACATGCCCAGTCCCGACGCGGCAGTGATCCGGTTATCGAAGCGGTAGTCGGGTGGTGTCACCGACTGCCACCCTTCGAGGGCGCCGGGCTGGTTCACGAACGCCAGGTCCCCGGGCTTCCCGACCAATGGGACGTAACGGCGCGGCCGACCGAGTGCGGCGCGAGCCAGGTCGGAGGCGATCGGAACCGTGAACCGCAGCAGATTGCGTATTCCCGCGCGTGACACGACGGCACGCCCGCTGAAGACCGGGCACTGAACCACCGCGGCACGAAGGTCATCGTGGCGTGCGGCTGCGGCCAGCACGTGGCTGGCGCCGAACGAGGTGCCCCACAACGCGATCCGATGTGCGTCCAGTTCGGGGCGGGAGCGGGCGAAAGCCAGAGCCGCGTCGACATCCTCGGCGTAGCGGCGTTGACTCACCAGCTGGCGCGGCTGACCACCTGATTCTCCGAGGTGGCGGAAATCGAAGGCCACCACCGCAAGACCCGCTTCGGAGAACCACTCCTCGTACTGGGCCAGCATCATGTCGTGGGTTGCGCCACCGCCGTGGACGAGCACCACAACCGGATGCGGACGCGGGCCGTTCGGCAGGGTCAGCCATACCGCGCACTGTTCGCGGCCGGAAGTGAAGGTGGTGCGAATGGTCATGACACCTCGATTGAGTACGTTGTACGTGAACAAGCCCCAGTTAAACACGTACCTTGTACTTAAACAAGGAGGAATATGCCCGCCCCCCGAAAGTTCACGCGCGAGCAGCTACAAGTCGCCGCACTCGCCTTGGTCGACGACCGAGGTCTGGCTGGTTTGACCATGCGCAGTCTCGCGTCGGCGCTGGACACCGGTCCGATGACGATCTACAACTACGTCGACGGACGTGAGGGCCTGGAGCAGCTGGTCACCGAGGCCGTGATGGCCGAAGCGCGCTGGGACTGCGCGCCATCCATCGACTGGGATGACGAGGTGCTCACCGTCGCCGAGGGAATGTGGCGTGCCGTGCGCGCACATCCCCACGCGATCCCACTGATCCTCACCCGGCGCAGCCTCGACCTGGCGACACTCCGGCCGACCGAAGCCCTCTTGCAGGCGCTCGCGCGTAGCGGCAGATCAGGAACCGAATTGCTGGTGGCGTTCCGCGCAGTGTCCGGCTTCATCACCGGATATGCGCAAGCCGAACTCGTCGGCCCCCTTTCGGCGGCGCGCGATGAGGACCTCACGACGATCACCGACCGGATCGCGGCCTTGCCTTTCGAGCAGTTCCCCAAGCTGATCGAAATCGCGCACGCGGCCCTCTCGAGCGACCCAGCGGCCGAATTCCGCGCCGGGGTGCGCATAATCCTGGCAGGACTGAGAGCGTAGGCATCGTCTCCCGGCTCCCGCGTGAGCGACTTTGCCCGGCGTCGACGTGCGAACTTTTCGATGGCCACCGGGCGAGGAAGTCGACGAGATCGCCGCCGGTCGGACGGTGCGGTATCCCGACGATCAGGAGAAGGGCGGGGCCGCACTGTCTTTCGCGGAGCGGATGAAAGTCAGTTCCCGGCCGTCGCGACCCACCCGCGGCCACCGTATGCCCAGCCTCGGATCGAACGCGTCCATGTCGTGGTCGAACTCCGGCTGGTACTCCAGCGAGCACAGGTAGGTGACGGTCGATCCGTCCTCCAGCGACAGGATCGCGTGGCCGAGTCCTTCCGACAGGAACACCGAGCGCCGGTCGACGTCGTCGAGCAGCACGCTGTCCCAGCGCCCGTAGGTCGGTGAGCCGGGGCGCAGGTCGACCACCACGTCGAGGAACGCGCCGCGCACGCAGGTCACGTACTTGGCCTGGCCCGGCGGGTCCTCGGTGTAGTGGATGCCGCGCAGCACCCCGGCCGCCGACACCGAGCAGTTCACCTGCCGCAGGTCGAACGGCCGACCGGTCGCCTTCTCGAACTCCGAGGCCTTGAAGCCCTCGAGGAACATGCCGCGATCGTCGCCGTGCTGGCGAGGGGTGACCACCCACGCGCCCGGCACGGCGAGCTCCCGGAACTCCATGCTCACCAGTCCCGTCCGCGTTCGAGCAGGCCGAGCAGGTAGCGGCCGTAGCCGGAGCGGATCATCGGTTCGGCCAGTCCGCACAGCTGCTCGTCGTCGATGAAGCCCATCCGCCAGGCCACCTCTTCGGGGACGCCGATCTTGAGGCCCTGCCGCTCTTCGATAGTGCGCACGTAATTGGCCGCGTCCAGCAAGGAGTCGAAGGTGCCGGTGTCCAGCCATGCGGTGCCGCGGGCGAGTACGTCCACGCTCAGGCGATCCTGTTCCAGGTAGGCGCGATTGATGTCGGTGATCTCGTATTCGCCGCGCGCGGAGGGACGCAGCGACCGGGCGATCTCCACCACGTCGTTGTCGTAGAAGTACAGGCCCGGAATGGCGTAGTTCGACCGCGGCGTCTTGGGCTTCTCCTCGATGGACACCGCGCGACCCTCGGTGAACTCCACCACGCCGTAGGCGGTGGGATCGGAGACCCAGTAGGCGAACACCGCGCCGCCGTCGATCCCGTGGAAGCGATTCAGGCTGGTGCCGAGACCGGGGCCGTGAAAGATGTTGTCGCCGAGCACCAGTGCGGCGCAATCCGCGCCGATATGGTCGGCGCCGAGGACGAAGGCCCTGGCCAGGCCGTCCGGCTCGGGCTGGACCACGTAGCTGAGCGACAGGCCGAACTGCGTGCCGTCGCCGAGCAGCCGTCGGAACGCCGCGGCGTCCCCGGGTGTCGTGATCACCAGGATGTCCCTGATCCCCGCGAGCATCAGCGTGGAAAGGGGGTAGTAGACCATGGGTTTGTCGTACACCGGGACCAGCTGCTTGCTCACCCCACGCGTGATCGGGTGCAACCGGGAGCCGGTGCCGCCCGCCAAGATGATTCCGCGCATGCATGGAGTCTGCCAGTTTCACGACGCCGGGATTCGGTGAGGTTCCGAGTAGTCCTCGATTCGGTCACGGCTGTTTCGCCGCGGTGCGGATCGAGCGATTCTGTTGCGTAGGTCACGATGCGCATGGTGTTCTGAAAAGACACCGCGTGAGATGTCAGCGCCGACAGCTCGCCTGGGCGACCTCGGTCCGGTCGTGATTCGGCGCACCAGTTGTGAGGTAGGTGCGCGATGGCGACCAGAGACGGCGAGCCGGGCGTGGTGATGAACCCGAAGGGCCCCAGCGCGCAATCGCGAATGCTGCTGGCCACCTGTATGGGCGTGGTCCGGCCGGTGCTGCGAACCTTCCCGGTCACCAGGACGACCATTCCTCTCGGCGCCGCCACCGTGGACGGGCTGGCGCGGTTGCGTCCTCGGCCGCACGGTATCGATCGGGAGCAGGTGTCGCTGCACGGTATCCGCCTGGAGATCATCCGCCCGGCCGGTGCTTCGCGTGCGCTGCGCCACGGCGCGGTGCTCTATATGCACGGCGGCGGCTTCGCGATCTGCAGCACCCGCAGCCACCGCCCGATCGCGGCCAGCCTGGCCCGCCGTAGCGGTCTGCCCGTGATCAACGTCGAGTACCGCCAACTGCCCGGCACGCGAATCACCGACTCGGTGCGCGACTGCCTGGCCGCCTACCGCTGGCTGCTTCGTCACGGCGCCGATCCGGGGCGGATCATCTTCGCGGGCGACTCGGCGGGCGGATACCTCACCTTCGCGACCGCGCTGCTGGCCCTGGAGTCGGGTCTGCCCGCGCCCGCCGGCTTGGTCGGCTTGAGCCCGCTGCTCGACTTGGACTACGGGGCGAAGCGCGACTATGTGAATGTCACGCGAGACCCGTATATCCCGCTGTCGGCGTTGGAAGCGGTGGTGCGCATCGGCGCCGAGATCGACGGGGCGCTCGATCCGGGTCTGTCGCCGGTCAACGCGGTGCTGTCCGCGCTGCCACCCGTGCTGCTGATCGCCGCCGAGGACGAGGTGCTGCGCTTCGACTCCGAATTGATGGCACAGCGGCTCACCGCGGCGGGCGTGCCGAACGCGCTGGAACTGTGGCGCGGCCAGGTCCACGCCTTCATGAGCATCGCGCCGGGCCTGCCGGAGAGCAGGGCGGCGCTGGCGCGGGTCTCCCGGTTCGTACGGGCCCGCATCGAGGACGACCAGCAGGCACGGACGGCTTGACCGCCCGGCCTTTCGAGGCGAGCCTCGCCCCGCGTTTCAGGCGGGACGGGGCTCGCGTCCTGTGTGGGCTCCGCGGTTTCGATGCTGTCGCCGCGGGCGACGGCTCCGGTGTGCGACCGCTATTAATTCCGATCCGAAGTTATCTGCCCTTGATAGTGCAGCTCAGCAGTGGGCAACGTCTATTAGTTCCATCTAGTTCAGCATTTGTTCACTATCCGGACGGGATGAACAACGGAAGCCCCGCCCACGCAGCAGCGCGGGCGGGGCTTCCGATTTTCGATTCAGTTGTGTGCGTCCAGCGCGGACTACTTGGCGGGCGGCGTGAACGGCTGGTTGATCGTGGTGAAGTACTGGATCGCAGCACCGATCGCGACCGGAGCGGTGATCAGCAGCTGGCCCGCCAGGGTGCCGAGAGCGCCGATGGCGAGGATGCCGCCGAGGCAGCCGATGGCGGCCGCCGGGATGAACGGGCCGAAGAGGCCGACGATGGTCGCCGAGGCGACGGTCGCGCCGGCGATGCCGCCCAGGATGCAGCCGACGGCGCCGCCGCCGATGCCACCGACAAGGGTGCCGATGGTGGCGCCGGTGCCGATCGTGTCCTTCATACGGTTGAAGGCGGCCGTCTCACGGTCGTACTCGGATTTCCACGGCGCCTTGTCCTCGAACGGGAGGGCGACCGGCTTGTAGGTCGCGTGCGCCATGTCGAACTGGGGAGTCAGGGTGGCGGTGCGGTCCGCGATCTCGGCAGCGATCGGGAACTCGAAGTCGTCCACACGGAAGGTCAGCGGCGTGCCGGCGAGCACGTCGCCATTGGCGGCCTTGACCTTGAAGGTGCCGTCCTCGACGACCATCGAACCGGCATCGGTCGTGATGATCGACTGGGTGTCGGTCGAGTGGGCGGTGAAGTTCACCGCGCCATCGGCCTCGGGGGCCGGAGCCGCGTTCACGGTGCCGGCGGTGACGCCGAGAGCGGCGATCAGAAGTGCCGACGTTGCGGCGAATTTCCTCATCAGCATTTTGTTTGGAACCTCGATTGGAACGTTCGGAGGGGACTAGACGAGCAAAATCTAGACCAGCTAACGCGTGGTGAACCGCTTGTGACTGTTTATTCAAATTTTGTTCACCGTCGAGACCCACGGCTCGGTGGGGTCTCGGAAATGTGGGCGCTGACCGGGGTTTTCCAGAACAAAACAATCTGAGAATTCTATTCGCTGGGAAGTCAATGAGACGAACGTCACAGTTCGAAAGCATGGAGTGGCCCTCGGCCGCACCGGGTTTCGAGTCCTTCGCCGGTTCGGCGCGGCTCCACGTACAGTCATGGGGTGCGATTGCTCGTCACCGGCGGCGCCGGGTTCATCGGCGCGAACTTCGTCCAGCAGACCGTGTCCGACCACCCGGAGACGACCGTCGTCGTCCTCGACGCCTTGACCTACGCCGGGAACCGGGCCTCGCTCGACCCGGTGGCCGACCGCATCCGCTTCGTGCACGGTGACATCGCCGACCTCGATCTGGTCGACGAACTGGTCAGTGGCGTCGACGCGGTGGTGCACTTCGCCGCGGAGTCGCACAACGACAACTCTCTCGCCGAGCCCTGGCCGTTCGTGCAGACGAATATCGTCGGCACCTATGCCCTGCTGCAGGCCGTGCGCAGGCACGACGTGCGCTACCACCACGTGTCGACCGACGAGGTCTACGGCGACCTGGCCCCGGACGACCCGGCCTTCACCGAGACCACCCCGTACAACCCGTCCAGCCCCTATTCGGCCACCAAAGCCTCCAGCGATCTGCTGGTGCGTGCGTGGACCCGTTCGTTCGGTGTGCGCGCCACGATCTCCAACTGCAGTAACAACTACGGGCCCTACCAGCACGTGGAGAAATTCATCCCGCGACAGATCACCAACTTGATCGATGGGGTGCGTCCCCGGCTCTACGGGGCGGGGCACCAGGTGCGCGACTGGATTCACGTCGAGGACCACAACCGCGCCGTGTGGGAGATCCTGCGCCGCGGCCGGATCGGGCAGACCTACCTGATCGGCGCCGACGGTCAACTCGATAACAAGTCCGTGGTGCGGATGATCCTCGCCGAGTTCGACCGCGATCCCGACGATTTCGATCACGTCACCGACCGGCCCGGTCACGACCAGCGCTACGCGATCGACGCGACGTTGCTGCGTTCCGAACTCGGTTGGCGGCCCCGCTACGCGGACTTCCGAGCCGGCCTCGCGGCGACCATCCGGTGGTACCGGGACAACGAATCCTGGTGGCGCCCATACAAGGCGGCCACCGAGCAGGCCTACGCCGCGGCGGGCGAGCGGCCGCTCAGCGCCACGGGCGACTGAAACGACAACGGCGCCCCGGGGACCAGCCCCGAGGCGCCGTGATCGACTCTCAGCCCCAGACGATGGTGTAGTACTTCGCCGCCGCCGCGACCAGCGCCACACTGGACGCCACCAGCACGGTGACGGCCGGGCCCACCGACGGAGTCTTGCCCGCCGAATCGGTGAGCCGCAGCGGCATCCAGCGCAGCAGCACCGCGAGCGTCACGATCGCCAGCGGCACGAAGTAGCGGCCCTGCACGCCGTCGATGATGTAGTAGCCGACCGGCGTGAACGACATGTACAGCGTCACGTAGATCATCGCGACGCTGGCGGCCATGGTGAGCGCGACGATCAGGGTGCGGCGAAAGGCCGGGGCGGTCATCCGTTCGGCGACGCCGAGACTCACCGCGAACGCCAGCAGACAGGCCAGCATCGACAGGGCGGGCACGTCGACGTAGGCGAAGCCGAGTTCGCCGAAGAACTGGCTGAACCAGCGCTGGTCGCGCAGCGCGATGCTCTCGCCGAACACATGCACGAATTCCGGTGGGTCGCGCAGGATGCCGCTGAGCTGATCGCCGGGACGCACCGAATGCCACTGGTGCGGCGGCCGCATCAGGCCCATGCCGTCCCCGGTCGGCGCGGCGATCTTCATCCACACCGCGAAGGCGAGCGCGCCGAGCGCGGCGAAGATCCAGGGGATTCCGCGCCGCCGGCCGCTGAACCCGAACCGCTCGGCGGGCACCAAGGCGACCAGCAATGCCAGCAGCACATAGGTGGGCTTGCTCACCGGCAGCAGAATCGTCGCGGCCAGCAGCGCGCCGATCTCCACCCGGCCCAGCCGCTCGCCGAGGAACAGGGCCTTCACCAGCAGCGCGGAGACCAGGATGGCCAGCGCGTTGGTCATGGTGTCGGCGGTGACCGTGCCCGCCTGGAACACCGCGATCGGCAGCACGGCGACGGTGAACGCCAGCCACTGCACCCGGTGCGCGCGCAAGGCGTACAGGCCGAACCCGACCACCGCGAGGTAGGCCACCAGTCCGGCCAGGCGGGTGAGTAGCAGCAGGCCGCCCACGTCGAGCCCGAAGAGTTCGCCGAGGCGGATACCGATGGCGGCGGGAATGTAGGGAACCGGCGAGTAGGCGGCGGTGTTGGTGAACCAGACCGGTTCGGTGGCATCCGACACCGCGGCGCTCGTCAACCGGTCGTAGCGGGCCGGATCGCCCACCATCGGATCCGGCTCGTCCGGGTTGGTGGTGTAGTCCTGCAACGCGTAGCCCATCAGCACGGTGATGCTGGACGGGATGTCGCCGCCGTAGGCGATGCCGCGATCGTCGTGGATCTTCTGAGGCAGGAATCCGCCGTGCGCGACCTGGTAGGCGCGGCCGAACTGGGTGATCTCGTCATGACCCCAGAACGGTGGGGTGAGGACGGTGAACAGCGCTCCGAAGATCGTCGCCAGCAGGGTGAAGGCGATCGTCGCTCCGCCCAGCCGGGTCACCACGGGGCCTGCGAAGCCTTTCCGGCCGGGGGCAGTCTCCGCCTCGGCGTCGACGGCGGGTAGCGGTGCGGTGTCGGTCGCGGGTAGTGGTGTGGTGTCCGTCGGCTCGTCCAGATCCTTGTCCGGCGTCGCCGTGGGATCAGCCTTGGTCGTCAACGCCCGGCTCCGGCGTCACGGGCGGCAGCGCCGGCGCCGGTGATCCGCGGGTCGTCCGCGCCCACCGCGGTGTAGCGCAGGTAGACCAGGCGCGCGGCCTCGTGGCGGGAGCGGCGGATGCCGTCGAGGATGAGGCCCGCGGTCCAGGCGAGGCTGCCCAGCAGCAGCAGCGTGAAGGCGAGGAACAGCGTCGGGAACCGCGGCACCGTATGGGTGTTGTAGAACTCGACGATTATCGGAATGGTCAGGATGATCGAGACCAGCCAGCTCAACGTGCCGAACAGGCCGTAGAACGCCACCGGCCGCTCGTGCCGGGCCAGCCCGATGATCAGGGCGAGGATCTTGAACCCGTCGTGATAGGTACGCAGCTTGCTCTCGCTGCCCGCCGGACGATCGCGGAAGCCGACCGGCACGGCTGTCTGCGGCACCCGCAGGTGCAGCGAATGCACGGTGAGCTCGGTTTCGATCTCGAACTCCCGGGACACCGCGGGAAAGCTCTTCACGAAACGGCGGGAGAACACCCGGAAGCCGGAGAGCATGTCCTCGACGTTCTCCCCGAACACCTTCCCGACCACGCCGTTGAGCACCCTGTTGCCGGTCTCGTGGCCCGCGCGGTAGGCGGAGGCGCCCTCGTCCTGCTTGCGCACGCCCAGCACGTGGTCGTAGGGGCCGTCCAGCAGCGTCTTGATCATCAGCGGCGCGGCCGACGCCTCGTAGGTGTCATCGCCGTCGACCATGAGGTACACATCGGCCTCGATGTCGGCGAAGGCGCGGCGCACCACATTGCCCTTGCCCTTGGTGTGCTCATGCCGCACGATCGCTCCGGCCTCCCGGGCGCGCTCGGCGGTGGCGTCCGTACTCAGATTGTCGTAGACGTAGACGACGATCCCCGGCACGGCGGCCTGCAAATCGGCCACGACCTTGGCGACCGAGGCCTCTTCGTTGTGACACGGAACCACGGCGGCAATACGGAGCTCGGTGGAGTCCACCCGGGTCAATCCTCGCGATCGGTGGTGAATGTGGGAACACGGGGAGGGTACAGGGAACTCACAGCATGTGCGTGGCCGACCTCACCGTGCGCGGGAGCCGTTTTTCCCGTCGCGGGCGGTTGCGCGAGGCTGCGGTACCGTCGGGCCGTGCCATCCAGTGAGTCCACCGCACCCGCGGGCCAGCCAGTGACGCCGGAGACCGCAACGGTCGTGCGCAAGGTGTTCACCGCGCTGCGCAGAGGCGGGGCGTTCCTGGTGGTCGGCGCGATCGGCTTCCTGGTGGACGCGGGCACGTACAACCTCCTGGTCTTCTGGGGTGGCGAGGGCGTGCTGTATCACTACCCGCTTCCGGCCAAGATCATCGCGATCGCGGTGGCGACGGTGGTGACCTATTTCGGCAACAAATGGTGGACTTTCGCGCACAAGCAAACCGACAATCCCGGACGCGAGTACCTCCTCTATGCCGTGTTCAACGTCGTCGCGATCGGCCTGCAACTGGGCTGTCTCGGCTTCTCCCGCTACGTGCTCGACCTGTCCAGCCCGCTGTCGGACAACATCTCCGGTACGTTGATCGGGCAGATCGTGGCCGTGGTGTTCCGGTTCTGGGCTTACGACAAATTCGTCTTCACCGGGGCGCGGGCGGGCACGAGCGGCGCTACCGGCAACGAATCGGCGAACGTTTAGCAATGGTTCGAGCACACGTCGGCATGGCTGTACGGCGGGCAAGCGCACAGGGCGGTTGATATCCTCACCCCCGCCGTGAAGGCATCGAGGGGCGTGTCAGTCCCGTCCGGCACAATGAGAAATTTCGAGGATTTCATGGATCAGTCGGCTATCGAGGCCGTTACCGAAACAAACGATCGCTCGACGGCCGCTGAGGCGCCTGCCGCGCTGCGCGCCGACCATCGGGCGCCGGACCGGCTCGTGCTCCAGCGCGGCATCTTCACCGGTCCGTCGGCGAAGGTGAGCGACGAGCTCTATGCCGTCGTGAAAGGCGGTGCGCACCGCGAACGCCAGACCCTGCGGTTGGACAAGGGCGCGACCGCGCACACGAACACCTATTTCGGCCGGTTCGCCGCCAGCTACTGGCAGCGCTGGACCACGGTCACCGAAGTGCGGGCCACCATGGTGCTCGACGTGGTCGCCAAGGCGAGAATCAGGCTGGTGGCCTCCGACATCGCGGGGCATCGCCGGATCATCGACACCGCGTGGGTCGACGCGAGCGGTTCGGTCACGCTGACCGCCCCGCTCGACCAGTACGTCGACGGCGGCGCGCTGTGGCTGGAGTTCGATGCCATCGGCGGCGCGCTAGGTATCGCGGAGCTGAGCTGGACCGCTGTCGCGCCGGAGCGGGTTCGCCCGGTCGCCATCGCGATCTGCACCTTCAACCGCGCGGCCGACTGTGCCGAGACGGTCGCGGCGCTCGCCTCCGACCCGACGGTGCTCGCCGCGATCGACGCGGTGTATGTGGTCGACCAGGGCACCGATCTGGTCGAGAACCGGCCGCGCTACCAGCAGGTCGCACCGGTCCTCGGAGAGAAGCTGCGCTACCTGCGCCAGCCGAATCTCGGCGGCGCGGGAGGCTTCACCCGCGGGCTCTACGAGGTGTCGGCGGTCAACGAGCACGCCGACGTCATCCTGATGGACGACGACATCCTGTGCGAGCCGGAGACGGTGCTGCGGCTCAACGCGTTCGCCAACCTGACGGTCGAGCCGACCCTGGTCGGTGCGCAGATGCTGTTCCTGCTCAATCCCGACTACCTCAACGTCGGCGCGGAGGAGGTGCACCTGAACCGGCTGCGGCACGGCCAGAAGGTGCCGAAGGCGCTGCGCAACACCAGCATGTTGAAGAAGAACCAGGAGCGCCGCGTCGACGCGGGCTACAACGCCTGGTGGACCTGCCTGATCCCGGCGGAGGTGGTCGCGAAGATCGGGCTGCCGATCCCGATCTTCTTCCAGTGGGACGACGTGGAATACGGCGTCCGGGCGCGCGAGCACGGTTTCGTCACCGTCACGCTGCCCAACGCCGCGGTGTGGCATGCGGACTTCTACTGGAAGGACTACGACGACTGGGCGCGCTACTTCAGTACCCGCAACTCGCTGATCGTCGGCTCGATGCATACGGAGCTGGACGGTAAGGAGATCAGCCGCAAGCTGTTCCGGGAGATGTCCGAGCAGCTGGTCGCGATGCAGTACGGCCTGGTGCACACCACGTTGCAGGGCATCGAGGACTTCCTGAAGGGCCCGAAGGTGCTGCGCGACGGCGGTATCGAAGCGCTGGCCGCCGCGCGCGAGAGCCGGTCGGACTACGCCGAGACGATCAAACACCCGGCAGCGACACCGCCGGTCCGCTCGGCCGACATCCAATTGCGCCGTGCGGGTGGCGAACCCAGTCGGGTGCTGCTGGTGCTGATCAAGCGCGCGATCAATCAGTGGCTCGGCCGTACCCAGCACGGCATCATCGGCGTCACCAGGGAAGACGCCTACTGGTGGCATGTCTCGCTGTTCGACCACGTAGTGGTCACCGACGCTTCGCAGTCCGGCGTCCGGGTGCGCAGGCGCGACAAGGCCCGCGCGCTTCAGTTGCTGCGCCGGATGGTGCGTGTGCTGCGTCGTCTGCGCCGGGAACTGCCCGCCTTGCAGGAGCAGTACCGCGCTGCCATGCCGGAACTGACCAGCCGGGAGAACTGGGAGCGGCTGTACGGGATCGAGGGGTCCGCCACTCCTCGCACGTAGGCCGGGGTCCGGGCGCCCCCGCAGCCGTGAACGGCCTCGGGGGCGCCTGGCACTCTTCGAACCGGTTGCCGCGTGAGCGTTCTGGTCGCGGCAGCTGGCCAGTCAGAGAAAGAGATCTGTGGTGAGTTCGCCGTCGCCCGGGGTGACGCGGTACTTGTCCAGATCGGTGATGCCGTGCGCGGCCAGGACTTCGTCATCGATGAAGAAATTGCCGCTGGTCTCCTTGCCTGGCGAGGTGAGCACCAGGTAGGCCGCGTCGGCGTAGATGTCGGGGGTGCGCGAGGTGGAGACCATCTCCTCGCCGCCGAGCAGGTTCTTCACCGCGGCCGTCGCGATGGTGGTGCGCGGCCACAGCGAGTTGACGCCGATGCCGTCGCCCTTGAGTTCCTCGGCCAGGCCCAGCGTGGTCAGCGACATGCCGTACTTGGCGATGGTGTAGCCCAGCGACGCGCCCGCCCATTTGGGGTCGAGGTTCAGCGGCGGCGACAGGGTGAGGATGTGCGGGTTGCGCCCGGCCTTCGCCGATTCGCGCAGATGCGGGATGCTCAGCTTGGACAGCAGGAAGCTGCCGCGGCAGTTGATGTCCTGCATCAGGTCGTACTTCTTCATCGGCAGCGCGTCCGTGGGGGACAGGTCGATCGCCGAGGCGTTGTTCACCACGATGTCGATGCCGCCGAAGCGCTCGACCGTCCGGCGCACCGCTTCGGCCACCGACTCGTCGATGCGGACGTCGCCCACGAACGGCAGTACCTGCCCGCCCGCCGCCTCGAGTTCGGCGGCGGCGGTGTGGATCGTGCCGGGCAGTTTCGGATGCGGCTGGTCGGTCTTCGCGATCAGGGTGATGTTGGCGCCGTCCGCCGCGGCCCGCCTGGCGATCTCCAGCCCGATGCCGCGGCTGCCGCCGGACATGATCATCGTCCGGCCCGCTAGCGGCTTTGATCCCGATTCCGTCATCTGACCTGCTCCTTCGTTTCCGCCGCGAGCACCGGCCCGCGGCTGTACGCGCTTGCAGACTAAGCGTAAACCTCGCTCTTATGCAACCAGTTGCATAGGGTGTGCGGAGAGAGGGCGCCGGCGTGCCGGCGCCCTCCACTGAGGCTCAGATCGTGGCGATGAGCAGGATGTTCAGCAGGAACATCAGTCCGACCAGGGCCCAGACGATGTAGAGGAACAGCATGCCCGGCGCCTTCTGCGGAACCGGTCCGATCGCGCCGTTGAGGAAGATCACAACCGGCGGCTTGTAGTAGAATCGCGCGGCCTGTCCCTCGGCGATCGGCACGGTGACGTTCGCCGCACCCATGTCGAACAACCACGGGGTGGTGACCCGGACGTGGTACTGGCCCGGCCCGACCGGGATGTGGTTCGCGCCCCATCGGGTGTTGGGCACCCGCTGGCCGTTGACCAGGATCTTCGGCTTGGTCAGCGCGAGCAGGAACGTCCAGATCGAGTACGAGGCATCGATGGTGATGCCCGGCGGGTCGGCGGGTTGGCCGTAGCCCTGCTGCGGGGCGAACTGCTGCGGCTGCCCGTACGGTTGCGGCTGACCGAACTGCTGCGGCTGCCCGTATGGCTGTGGCTGACCGTATGGCGGTGCGGGCTGGCCGAATTGCGGTTGCCCGTACGGCGGCTGCCCCGCCTGCTGCTGGGCGAGATGCGGTTGGCTCGGATGCTGCCCCGGAGGCGGCGCGTACTGCGCGGGCGCCTGCGGCGGGTACTGCCCGACTGGCGGTTGCTGACCGAACGCCGGCTGCCCGGGCCATGAACCGGGCTGCTGGCCTTGTGGCGGATACCCGCCGGGATGACTCATCTATCCCTCCCAGATAGCGAACGATGCGAGGGGCACCCTACCGTGCCCCCCGCTCGGTCAGCGTCGCGAGTTCTTCTCCCGGAACATCTTGCGATGCTGCTTGGTGATGTCCCGCCAGGCTCGCTCGCGCTCGGCTTGCAGCCGCTTGTCGGTGCGCGCCCGCATCCACTCGTTCTCGCGCGCCAACTTCTCGTAGCTGTCGAGCCTGCGCTGGGTGAGCTCGCCGCTGTCGATCGCCTCCCGCACCGCGCAACCCGGTTCGCCGCGGTGCGCGCAATCGCCGAAACGGCACTGGACCGCGAGGGATTCGATGTCACTGAAGGTCTTCTCGATACCTTCGGTGGCGTCCCACAGCCCGATGCCGCGCAGCCCCGGCGTATCGATCAGGGTGCCGCCGCCGGGCAGCGGGCGCAGTTCCCGGTGCACCGTGGTGTGCCTGCCTTTCTTGTCCGCGTCGCGGACCGCGTTGGTGGCGAAGATCTCCGCGCCGAGCAGCGCGTTGGCGAGGGTCGACTTCCCAGCACCGGAGGGTCCGAGCAGTGCGACGGTGCCGTCGAGCATCGCGGTGAGCACATCGAGCCCCAGGCCGGTGTTCGCGCTCACCTCGAGCACGGCAGCGCCCGGCGCGACGGCGCGCACCTCGTCGAGCGGGAGGTTGTCGGCCGCGTCGGCCTTGGTGAGCAGCACGATGGGCTGGGCGTTGCTCTCCCAGGCCAGCGCGAGCATGCGTTCGATGCGACCGAGGTCCACATCGCCGTCGGCGGCGGTGCAGATCAGGACGGTGTCGACATTGGCGGCGAGTACTTGGCCCTGCGACCGGCCCGATACCGACGACCGCACGATGGCCGATCGGCGCGGCAGCAAGCGCCGCACGGCCGACGTGGCGTCGACGGTCACCCAATCACCGGTGCACAGCCCGCTGACCTCGGAATCCGAACGCGGGCAGCGGGCACGGGCGAGCCCGTTCGGCGTGGCCACATCGCATTCACTGCGGTCCATGCGGATCACCCGTGCGGGTACGCAGCCTTCGTCGATCATCGAGGAGTACCGGGCGGAAACGGCTTCGGTCCAGCCGTAAGGGACGAGAAGGTCGTGGTCGACCATGGGGGAAGGAATCCTTCGTCGGGCGCCGAACCCGACCAGGGTTCAGCGAGCGGAGAATGAGGTGGAGTCTCGTGTGGCGGCGCGACTGAGATCAGCTCGCCCGGACACGACAATCCGCACGTTCCTCGTCACGGTCCACACCTCCTTCCGCTCTCGCAGTCGACCCACTCTCGCACCCGGCCCTGCCCCCGCACAACCGAATTTCCGATTTCCGCTGGCCGCGCACCGCCGACGGCGCGACCCGCGGCGGATCAGTCGGGTTTGCCGAACTGCTCGTGGCGGCCGAGAGAGCGAAGGTGGAACCATTCGCGCAGGCCGGCGGGGTCACGGCGGGTGACCAGGAAGAACCAGGAGAAGCGAACCCATTCCTGGGGAAGCAGCTTCCGCATACCCGGCTGGGACATCAGGTAGCCGCGGTTGCGGTAGGTGAAATAGCGCTTCACCGGATCGTCCGGGTACTGCGTGTGCATCCGGCCGCCGAGGATCGGCTTGAACTCGGCCGCGCCGTTGGGATGAAGGTAGGCCGTCTGCAGGCAGGTGCCGAACGGCAGCCCGGAGCGCACGAGCCTGCGATGCACCTCGACCTCGTCGCCGCGCACGAACAGGCGCAGGTCCGGCACCCCGATCACGTCGACCGCCCGCGCGGAGATCAGCGCGCCGTTGAACAGCGAGGCGATGCCGGGCAGGAAATCCTCGTCGCCGAGTTCCGAGCGCAGCCTGCGCCAGACCACGCCGCGGCGCAGCGGGAAGGCGAGACGGTCGGGCTCATCGATGTCGCAGACCACGGGCGAGACCTCGACCAGGCCATACCGGTTCGCGCAGTCCAGCAGGGTGGACAGCACATCGGGGCCTTCGGGCCTGCCGTCGTCGTCGGCGAGCCACACCCAGTCCGCGCCGATGCTCAGCGCGTGCAGCATGCCGAGCGCGAACCCGCCCGCGCCGCCGAGGTTGTGCGCCGAGCCCAGGTAGGTGGATTCCACCGGCTGGTCGCGCACCAGGTCGGCGACCTCCGCCTCGTTGCCGTTGTCGATCACGATCAGGTGATCCACCGGCCTGGACTGGGAAGCGACGACTTTCAGCGACTCGGCGAGCAGTTCGCGGCGCTTGTGCGTGACCACGACCGCCACGATGCGCTGCGGCGAATCCGAGCCCGTCGCAGCGGATTCCGCCGAGAGACCGCTCATGCCTTGTTCCGCTCCAATTCTCGTTCGTCAGTCACGGCCCGTTCGGCTTCCATTTCGCGCAGCACGGTCGCGACGTGATTACCCGCGTCCGGCCCCTCATAGGCTCGCACCACTTCCTCGATGCCGCCGCGCAAGCGGATCTGGCCGTGGTCGATCCACAGCGCCGTATCGCACAGCTGCGCGAGGAACTCGTTGGAATGGCTGGCGAAAACCAGGATGCCGGAACGCGCCACCAAGGATTGCAACCGCAGCCGGGCCTTCTTCATGAATTCCGCGTCGACGGCGCCGATACCCTCGTCCAGCAGCAGGATCTCCGGATCGATCGAGGTGACCACGCCCATCGCCAAGCGCACCCGCATACCGGTGGAATAGGTGCGCAGCGGCATGGACAGGTATTCGCCGAGTTCGGTGAAATCCGCGATCTCGTCGATCTTCGCCAGCATCTGCTTACGCGTCTGCCCGAGGAACAGGCCGCGGATGATGATGTTCTCGTAGCCGGAGATCTCCGGATCCATGCCGACGCCGAGGTCGAACACCGGCGCAACCCGCCCGCGGATGCGCGCACTGCCGCGCGAGGGTTCGTAGATACCGGAAAGCAGGCGCAGCAGCGTCGACTTACCGGCGCCGTTGTGCCCGACCAGGCCGACCCGGTCGCCTTCCTTCAACGAGAGATTGATCTCCCGGAGGGCCTCGACCACGACGACATCGGACTGATTGCGCCCGATCGCGCCGCCCGCTTTACCGAGGAACGCTTTTTTCAACGACCGCGATTTGGCGTCGAAGATCGGGAATTCGACCCACGCCTCCTGGGTCTCGATACTCACACGACTCATCGGGGGCGCTCCTATACCCAGTACGGTACGCGCGAACGGTACTGCTTCATGGCGAAGATCGCCACGATCCAGCCGACCAGGGTGATCGTGCCGACGATCACCCAGTGCCGCAGCTCCTGCGGCTCGCCGAGCAACGGCGCCCGGACGATTTCCAGATAGTGGAACGTCGGCACGAGTTCGGCCAGTTTCGCGCGGTCGCCGGTGCCGACCTGCGATTGCAGAGTCTTGGTCGTCCACATGACCGGCGTCAGCACGAACAGCATCAGCGTGGTGCTGCCGAGAATCGGCGCGATATCGCGGTAGCGGGTGCTGAAGATGCCGAACACGATCGACACCCACATGGAGTTCAGGAAGATCAGCGCGATCGCCGGAATCGCCATCAGGCTGGCCACCCCGAGGTGCCGCCAGACGCCGAACGCGGCGAGCATCACCAGGTAGATGACCATGTTGTGGGCGAAGAACAGCAGCTGCCGCCACACCAGCCGGTAGACGTGCACGCTCAGCGCCGAAGGAAGCTGCTTGATCAGGCCCTCGTTGGCGATGAAGACCTCCGAGCCCTCCAGGATGCTCGCGCTGATCACGTTCCAGATGATCAGCCCGACCGTCACGTACGGCAGGTACTCGCGCAGCGGCTGGCCGAGCAGCGCCGCGTACAGCACACCCATCGCCACGGCCTGCAAGCCGGTGGCGATGGTGATCCAGAACGGGCCGAGCACCGAGCGGCGGTAGCGCTGCTTGATGTCCTGCCAGCCCAGCGACAGCCACAGCTCGCGCTGCGCGAAGCCGCCCGCGAAATCCCGGAACGCGCGCCGGAACGTCTGGGAGTCCGGCACGATCTTCGCCTCGGTGGCTCCCGAGTGCAACGTCTCCGTCTCCGAAGTGGCCGCGCTCACCGGACGCTCCTGCGAGTCGTCGCCGGACGGCGCCGTGTGCTCAGGCGAGGAGGTCGGCGAGCTGTCATCTGAACGCGCTTGGTCATCGGAACCAACTGAGCTCTCTTCAGGACGCACCGCACTCGGGTCGGAGACCGAGTCGGAGCGAGCGGCAGCGGCGGGCACGGTGCACGAGACTACCCTTGCGGCATCGCGCCACCCGAGTGGCACACGCTCACAGGTACTGGCCGGACCCGCCGGTGACGTGACTCGCCTGGCCGCCGCGCGGGTCGACGGCGTGGATGCCGGGCGGCAACGCGCCCTGCCGCATCTGTTCGAGCTGGGCGCGCGCGGCCATCTGCTGGGCGAACAGCGCGGTCTGGATGCCGTGGAACAGGCCCTCCAGCCAGCCGACCAGCTGGGCCTGCGCGATCCGCAGCTCGGCGTCGGACGGCACGGCGTCCTCGGTGAACGGCAGGGTGAGCCGCTCGAGCTCCTCCCGCAGCTCGGGGGCGAGCCCTTGCTCCAGCTCCCGCACCGAGGACTTGTGGATCTGCTTGAGCCGATTGCGGCTGGCCTCGTCCAGCGGAGCCGCGCGCACCTCCTCGAGCAACTGCTTGATCATGGTGCCGATCCGCATGACCTTCGCAGGCTGCTCGACCATGTCGGCGAGCGATTCGCCGGAGTCGTCCAGGTCGACCGACTTGTCCTTATTATCGTCGTCGGTCACGACCTGCGCGGTGAAGGGCGCCTCCGATCCGGCAACCGCCGGAATGGCCAGGGGCTTGCCGTCGGGTCCGACAACGACGATGTGGTCCGGTGCCTCGTCCGAGTGCGTCATGATCCCTATCATGTCGTGTTCGGTTCGAACGCGCTAAGTCGGTGCTCCCGGGTCGCGCTCGCGGCATGGTTCGGCGCGCGCCGCCGGTCCACGCCGCCGCGGGAGGTCGGCGTTCTATTCTGTTCGGGTCGTGTGGTTCGGATTTGTCGAAAGTCGGTCGCCATGCTGAGTCCCAGGTTGCTGTGCTCCCGCCACGATGTGGAGGGGAACGCGGTTACACAGGCTCGTCCGCTGCCCTTAGAGTGGCCAGCATGACTTACGACGTCGCGAGGGTTCGGGGCCTGATACCGTCCCTGGGCGACGGCTGGATCCACTTCGACCCGCAAGCGGGCATGCTGGTTCCGGACGCGGTATCGCGCGCCGTGTCAACTGGATTCCGAACCTCCTCCTTCTCGCATATCGGCCGCAACGGCGCGGCGGTGCGTAGCGCGGCGATTCTGGACGCGGCCCGTGAGGCCGTGGCGGACCTCGTCGGCGGTGACCCGGCGGGTGTCGTCCTCGGCCCCGACCGCGCGGTCCTGCTGGCCTGGCTCGCCGAATCGCTGAGCTCTCGCCTCGGCCTCGGCACCGGCATCGTGCTCTCCCGGCTGGACGACGAGGCCAACGTCGCGCCGTGGCTGCGCATCGCCAACCGCTACGGCGCGCACGTGCGCTGGGCCGAGGTGGAGATCGAGACCTGCGAGATGCCGTCCTGGCAGTTCGAGGAACTGATCGGGCCCACAGCGCGGCTGGTCGCGCTCACCGCCGCCTCGCCGATCGTCGGCTCCGCGCCCGCCGTGCGGGTGGCAGCGGACCGGGTGCACGAAGTGGGCGGCCTGCTGGTGGCCGACGCGTTCGGCGCCGCGCCCTACGCGCTGATCGATATCGACGAACTGAACGCCGACGTCGTCGCGCTGAGCGCACCGGCATGGGGCGGTCCGCAGATCGGCGCACTGGTCTTCCGTGACCCCGCCTTCCTGGACCGGATCCCGTCCATGTCCTTGAACCCCTACGCAAAGGGCGCCGAGCGGCTCGAGGTCGGCGGGCACCAGTACGCGCTGCTGGCGGGCCTGACCACCTCCATCGACTTCCTCGCCGGGCTGGACGAGCGGGCGCGCGGCACCCGGCGCGAGCGCCTGGAGATGTCGATCACCTCGTTGCAGGACTACCACGACCAGCTGTTCGAGCACTTGATGAGCGTGCTCGACTCGATCCCCGGTCTCACCGTGATCGGCCGCGCGTCCACCCGCATCCCCACGGTCAGCTTCACGCTCGGCGGCATGCAGGCGGAGAAGGTCGCGGCGAAGCTCGCCGACAACCGGATCGGCACGGTGAGCGGCGTGCACGGCGGCAGCAGGCTGCTCGACGCGCTCGGCGTCAACGACGAGGGCGGCGCGGTGACCATCGGCCTCGCGCCCTACACCACCAAGTTCGAGATCGACCAGCTCGGCAGGGCCCTGCTGGCGCTGGAGTGAGCGGCGCTCACAGTTCCTTCACCCGCAGCACCACCTTGCCGAACACCTCGCCGGAGTCCAGCAGCCGGTGCGCTTCGGCGGCCTCCTCGATCGGCAGTTCGGCGGCGATGACCGGCGCCACCGTGCCGTCGGCGACCAGCGGCCACAGCTGCCTGCGCACCTCGCCCACGATCTCGGCTTTGCTGCCGACGCCGGTCGCGGGCCGCGCGCGCACGTTGGTGGCGTGCACGGTGCCCCACTTGCGCAGCAGGACACCCAGATTCAGCTCAGCGGACACGCCACCCTGCATGCCGATCACCACGAGACGACCGTGCTCGGCCAGTGCCTCGACATTCCGTCCCAGGTAGGCCGCGCCCATGTTGTCCAGGATGACGTCCGCGCCGAGGCCGCCCGCGCTCGATCGCTCGGCGCGCACGACGGCGACGAAATCGTCCTGCTTGTAGTTGATCAGTACGTCCGCCCCCAGTTCCGCACAGCGCGCCAGCTTGTCCGCCGAGCCCGCGGTCACCGCCACGCGCGCGCCGAGAGCTTTGGCGACCTGAATGGCATGCGTGCCGATCCCGCTGCCGCCACCGTGCACCAACACCAGCTGATCGGCCCGCAGCCGCGCGGTCATCACCAGGTTCGACCACACGGTCGCCGCCACTTCGGGCAGCCCGGCCGCCGCACCCAGGTCCAGGGCGTCCGGAACCGGAAGCACCTGCGTCGCGGGCACCACGACCCGCTCGGCGTAACCGCCGCCGGACAGCAGCGCGCAGACTCGATCGCCGACCGACCACTCCCGCACTCCGTCGCCGAGTTCGGCGATCACGCCGGAGCATTCGAGGCCCAGCAGCGGGCTGGCTCCCGGCGGGGGCGGGTAGTAGCCCTGACGCTGCAACAGATCGGCCCGGTTGACGCCCGCCGCGTCCACCTCGATCAGCACTTCGCCGTGTCCGGGCTCCGGATCCGGCACCTCCGACAAGGACATGACCTCGGGACCGCCGGAACCTTTCAGAACTATCGCGCGCACCGTGCCATAGTGCTCCGCCCGCGGGGGCGGTTGCGCGCTGCCCCCTGCGCCGAGGAGCGGGGAGCGAAAGGTACTGCGGAAACGCAATCCGGCAAGCGGCCTGCGGTGACCGGCGTCACGGACTACCGTTCCGGTGGTGAGTGGCGGCTTCATCGATTTCCAGAACGAGATCTACCTGGGCGGTCTGGGTGGCTCGACACCCGAATTGCCCATGACCGCCGCGGGTCTGGAGTCGCTCGCGCGGGAGCGGCTCGATCCGGCCGCCTTCGCCTACGTCGCGGGCAGCGCGTCCGCGGAGCGCACCGCCGCGGCCAACCGGTCCGCGTTCGACCGCTACCGCATCCTGCCGCGGATGCTGCGCGGCTCCACCGGGCCCGGCGTCCGCGATCTGGCCGTCGAGGTGCTCGGCACGAAGCTGGCCGCCCCCGTGCTCACCGCCCCGATCGGCGTCCTCGAACTGCTGCACGAGGGCGGCGAGGTGATCGTCGCCGAGGTCACCAAGGAACTGGGCATCGGCACGGTGCTGTCCACCGCCGCCTCCTCGACCATCGAGGACGTCGGAGCCGCGGCCGGCGCGTGGTGGTACCAGCTGTACTGGCCCGCCGACGACGAACTGGCCTGCTCGTTCGTCCGTCGCGCCGAGCGGGCCGGGGCCTCGGCGATCGTGGTCACCGTGGACACCCCGACGCTGGGCTGGCGGCCGCGCGACCTGGAGCAGGCGCACCTGCCGTTCCTGCACGGCAAGGGCATCGCCAACTATCTGTCCGACCCGGTGTTCCGGGCCAAGTTGCCCGCCGCGCCGGAGCAGAGCGAGGAGGCGATGCGGACGGCCATCCTCACCTGGGTCGGACTCTTCGGCAACCACACGCTGCGGCCCGCCGACCTCGCCCGTCTGCGCGAGTGGACCGATCTCCCGATCGCGGTGAAAGGCATCCTGCATCCCGACGACGCGCGCCAGGTGGTGGACGCGGGCGCCGACGCGGTGGTGGTGAGCAATCACGGCGGCCGCCAAGTGGACGGCTCGATCGCCGCGCTGGACGCATTGCCCGCAGTGGTCGCCACCATCGGCGACCGCGCCGACGTGCTGTTCGACTCCGGTCCGCGCACCGGTTCCGATGTGCTCATCGCGCTGGCCTTGGGTGCGAAGGCGGTGCTGTACGGGCGGCCGTGGGCCTACGGACTAGGTCTCGCGGGCGCGGCCGGGGCCCGGCACGCGCTGCGGGCATTGCTCGCCGATCTCGACTCCGCGCTCGGCCTTTCCGGGTGTACGAGCCCGGCCGCGGTGAACCGCGCCCTGCTGTCCACGGTGCGCTGACCTGCGATAGTTTGCCATTTCCGCAGTTAGCCGCGCATAGAATGGCCACCGTGCATCCCGAACCGAGCGGTCGCGTCGTGGCCGAGCCACGCTGGCTCACCCCGGCGCAGCAACGCGCCTGGCGCGCCTACATGGACGGCCACCAGCGCCTGATGACAGCGTTGAACCGTCAGTTGCAGCGTGACAGCGACCTGTCCGTCGCCGAATACCGGATTCTGGTTCTGCTCTCGGAGGCTCCTGACCGCTCGCTGCGGATGAGCGAACTGGCCGACGGCGTGCTGTCCTCGCGCAGCAAACTCACCCATCAGATCCGGCGGCTGGAGGCGCAGCGAATGGTCCGCCGCAACACCTGCCTGGAGGACGGCCGCGGCGTGCTCGCCGAACTCACCGACGAGGGCCTGCGCCGCCTGCAAGCCGCCGCCCCCGGCCACGTCGAAGCCGTCCGCCGCCACTTCATCGACCTGCTCGCCCCGGCCCAGCTCCAGGTGATCGGCGACGTCTTCGGACGCGTGGACGAGGAAATCGGCAAGCACTCCGGCTGAGGAGTCGGCTACGATCGGTTCCCTGGAGACGTGGCAGAGCGGCCGAATGCACTCGCCTTGAAAGCGAGCGTCGCGAGAGCGACCGGGGGTTCAAATCCCTCCGTCTCCGCTCCACTCGTCGCCGTCCCATGCTCATGGAGTGCATGAGCCGGGTTCGTTTCGCAATGTCTTGTGGGGGTGCAACCCTCACAACCCGCTCGACGGGCTTCGCCCCCGGACCCCCGCCTGTGCTCGGGCTCCGATGGTTGTGTCCCGCCGATGGCCGGGCCGCCGCCCACAGTTGGGTTCGTGCCGTTTCTCGCCAGGCATGCTTCAGTATCCGCGCCGGTTATCCCGCGGTGTCCGCGCTGAAGTCCCTGCGGACGAAGTTCGGCCGGATGTCGAGATCGGGTGGGTCGTAGTAGCGGTGGAAGGTCGGTGTCAGCCCGGACGAGATCGGCGGGTTGATCCAGGACCAGTCGGTGGGGCAGGCGCGGCCCGCGGCTTCCTCGCGTTCGACGTGATCGCAGAACTGCTTGGCGACGGTGTGATGATCGACGATGTACACGCCCGCCTTGCGGAAGCTGTGCAGCACCGCGCGATTGAGTTCGACCAGGGCCTGATCGCGCCAGAGGTTGCGCTCGGCCCTGGTGTCCAGGCGCATCATCTCCGCGATCAGCGGGAGCATGTTGTAGCGGTTGGCGTCGCTGAGATTGCGCGCGCCGATCTCCGCGCCCAGGTACCAGCCGTTGAACGGCGCGAACGGATATGTCATACCGCCGATCTCGAGATTCATGTTGGACACGGCGGGCAGTGCGTGCCAGCGCAGCCCGAGGCCGGCGAACCACTCGAACTCGGGATGCTCGAGTTCCACTTCGCGTGCGAGCTCGGGCGGGATGTCGAACCAGCGAATCGGCTCGTCCGGCGTGCTGATCAGCAGCGGAAGGATGTCGAAAGGCGTTCCCGCGCCGCGCCACCCGAGCTTCATGGCGAATTCGGTGAGTTCGACATTGGCGGCGTCGCCGGTGACCGTGCCGTCCCCGTTGCGATAACCCGCGTACCGGATGATCTGCGGGCTGACGACGCGGAACTCGCGCCCGTCCGCTTGCCGTGGCGGCCCGACGGTGATCATCGACTGGATGGCGCCGTTGTTGGTGGCCATGTGCAGATGCTGCCAGCAGACCTCGGCCAGATCGCGTGCCGAGCGCACCCGCCTGGCGTCGAGCAGTTTCAGCGAGCGCCAGTGCTTCCGGCCCACGCAGCGGGCGTGATTACGCCAGGCGAGTTTGGCTCCGATCAGGATCTCGTCGGCGGTCTGGAGATAGGAGCCGGTCTGTTCGAGTTGCTCCAGCGCGCCGCGCCTGCGCTGGGCGCTCAGGTGCGCCAATTCGGGCAGCCGGAAGAACTCGTCACACTCCCGCATCCGGCGTTCCAGATCGGCGCGGAAAGTCGCTGTGTCCGATTCGTTCTCGATCGAGGAGACGGGTGACACTGGATTCACGGTTTTCTCCGGTCGGGCATAGGTGCTGCGATGAAACAGGCGAGTCGAGCAGAGAATCAGCGCGTGAGCGCAGCCGGTACCGCTGGAGTCGCGGGGGGCCCGCGCAGGCGCGCAGGGCAGATGCCGCAAAATAGCTCCCGCCCGAACCCGGTTTTGATTCCGGAAGGGCTGGCTAGACTGCGAACCGGGCGGCCGGTCTGCATACCCCGCCGAAGCGCAGTGCGGTGACCTCGGCGCCAGCGGAGTGGATGCGCGATCATGCCCGTCCTGGTTCGAATTCCGAAAAGGCTCGGCGCTCAGCGTACGGTGGGTGTGCTGATGGTGTGCCGTGATTTGCTGGATTTGCTGGATCGCCTGGACGGGGATCGGAATCGGCGTGCCGAGCACCGTTGACCGGGTCCACTTTTCGAGGGCTGGGCGGTTTGCAAAAGGCCGCGGCCGCATGCTGAGTGCGGTGGGTGTTCCTCGACATGGTGATGGCCTTCGGCCCACCCTCGACGTCTCTGGCAGGATGGTTGGCATGCTCTGTCGCCGCCGGGTGCGGCGTTGGCTCTCCAGCGCCCTGATCAGTGCCGCACTAGTTTCCGGTGCGGTGTCGTTCGGTGCTCCCCAGGTCACGGCGGCGCCTGGTAATACGCCGCCGGTCAACACCGGGTCCGCGGACGGGCCGGGTCCGGCCGAGCCGACCAGTAAACAGCCCTCGACGCCGCGGATCGAGCGCGTGGAACCGATCAACGATCGCTGGCTGCGGGTCTTCGTCGCCTCGCCCGCGATGAGCCGTGTGGTCGAGGTGCAGGTCCTCCTGCCGCGCGACCAGTCGCACCCGCGTCCCACCGTGTACATGCTCGACGGCCGCAGCGCGAGCCCCGACAGCAACAACTGGACCGAGCTGGGGCACGCCGACCGCTTCTACGCGGATAAGGACGTCAACGTCGTGCTCACCGTCGGCGGTCCGGCCAGCTTCTACACCGACTGGCAGCAGGCCGACCCGGTGCTCGGCACCAACAAGTGGGAGACGTTCCTCGCCAAGGAGCTGCCCCCGTTGATCGACGCGAAGTTCGACGGCAACGGCATCAACGCGGTCATGGGCGTCTCGATGGGGGCGGAGGCCGCGATGATGCTCGCGTTCCGTCAGCCGACGCTCTACAAGGCGATCGCGGCGCACAGCGGCTGCTTCTCGATGGGCACCGATATCGGCCAGGCGCAGGCGCGCGCCGTGGTGGCCACCTACATGGGCGAGCCGGACAACATGTTCGGCAAGCAGGACGACCCGGCCTGGCTGGCGCACGACGTCACCCTGCACGCGGACGCGTTGCGCGGCAAGACGATCTATCTGTCGGTCGGCAGCGGCCTGCCCGGCGTGCACGACGTGCCCGGCACCCCGAACGTCGACCTGCCCAGCGCCATCACGTTCGGCGGCCCGCTGGAGGCAGCGACCAACGCGTGCACCCGGCGGCTCACCGACCGGCTTCGGTCGCTCGGCATCCCGATCACCGCGCACTTCCGTGCCACCGGCACGCACTCCTGGCCGTACTGGGAGGACGAGCTCGCCCTCTCCTGGCCGACGATCGCGCCCGCGATCGGCGTGCGCTAGCCCAGGAACCGCGCGAGCACCTCCGGCTCACGGGCGAAGCTCAGGAACAGATCGTTCTCGTGCGGGTCGCCGATAGTGACGCGTACCCCGTCCGCCCCGTACGGCCGCACCAGTACCCCCGCCGCCGCGCTTGCCTCGCCGAACTCCGCGCTGCGCGCGCCCAGCGGCAGCCAGACGAAGTTCGCTTCGCTCGGCGGCACCGGGTAGCCCGCCGCCACCAAGGCGTCGCGCACCCGTGCGCGTTCGGTGACCAGGAGGTCGGTGCGATCCAGCAATTCGTGGCGCGCCTCCAGCGACGCGATGGCCGCCGCCTGCGCGAGGCGGTTCACGCTGAACGGGATATGCACCTTCAGCAGGGCCGTGATCACGGCCGGGTCGCCCACCGCGTAACCCACCCGCAGGCCGGCCAGGCCGTACGCCTTGGAGAAGGTCCGCAGCACAACCACATTGGGCCTGCTCCGGCCGATCTCGACGCCGTCGGGGTGATCGGCCAGCCGCACGTACTCGTAGTACGCCTCGTCCAGCACCACCAGCACGTGCGACGGCACCGCGTCCAGGAACCGGACCAGCTCGGCCTTGCCGACGGCGGTGCCGGTCGGGTTGTTCGGGTTGCAGACGAAGACCAGCTTGGTCCGCTCGGTGACGGCGGCGGCCAGCGCGTCCAGATCGTGCACCTGCCCTGGCGTGAGCGGCACCTGCACGGCGGTGGCGTTGCCCACCTTGGTCACGATCGGATACGCCTCGAAGGAGCGCCACGCGAACAGCACCTCGTCGGACGCGGACGAGCAGGTGATCTGCACCAGCTCCTGGCAGAGCGCCACACTGCCGCAGCCGACCGCGACGTTCTCGAAACCGACGCCGAGGAACTCGGCCAGCACCGTGCGCAGCTCGGTGACCTGATTGTCCGGATATCGGTTGGCCAGCTCCGCCGCCTCCGCGATGGCTTTGGCGGCGGCGGGCAGCGGACCGACGGTCGTCTCGTTGCTGGCCAGTTTGACCGCGCCGGGATTGCTGCGGCCGGGGGTGTACGCCGGGATCGATTCGAGGTCCGGCCGGATCTGCGCTGTCACACTCCAACCCTAATCCGCGCCGTGGAAAGCCCGATCGGCGTACCGGAAAATCTCTGGTCTATAGGCCCTCACGTGCAATTTCTACCGAAGATCGGCAACGCGCCCTACGCTGGTTTCATGTCGGGCACCTACGACGATATGGCCCCGCTGCGGGCGAGCGACCAGGAAGACGAGCGGCCGGCCAGCGGTGGGCAGGTGCCCATCACGGTGGTCGAGCCGGAAGGAAACGCACGCGGCGGGATCGTGCTGCTGCACGAGTCCGGCGAGTTCACCGGCCCATTACGCGACCTGATGGACGCTTTGGCAGGCGAGGGCTGGACGGTTGTCGCACCCAAACTCTTCCATCGGGGAGGCGGCCAACCCGGTGACGGAGTCTTCGGCGAAGAGCTGTTCGACGACTTCGACGCCTGCTTCGACTGGCTCACCCGGCGCGGGGTTTTCCCCGACACCATAGGCGTGCTCGGCTTCGATTCCGCGGGCACCGCGGCGTTCCTGGTCGCGACCAATCGCCCGATCGGCGCCGCGGTGAGTGTCGCGTCGCCCGGCATCGTCGAGCCGCTCACCGACCAGGCCGACGCCTTGGTGCGCGCCGCTCCGAACCTGCAGGCGCCGTGGCTCGGCCTGTTCGGCGTGGACGACCCGGCCACCCCGCCCGCCCAGGTCGACCAGCTGCGCGACGCCACCGCTCGCGCCGCGGTCGCCAGCCTGGTCGTCACCTATCCCGGCTCGCACCACCGCGCCGACACCTCCGAGTCGGACGACGGCGATGAGGTCGATTCCCAGACCAGAATCTTCGATTGGTTCGACAGTAACCTACGCTGACCAGCCGTTTTGTGATCTGGACGGTAGCTACTGTAACCTTTTGGCTCGGCGGTTCGAAAGGACCGGTGCCCTCGAAGAGAAGGCTCCAGGAGGCGTGCCAGAGCGGCCGAATGGGACTCACTGCTAATGAGTTGTCCCTTCACGGGGACCGGAGGTTCAAATCCTCTCGCCTCCGCCAAGCCCGGGAAACCGGGTACAACTGAATAACACCTGCGCCCGTAGCTCAACGGATAGAGCATCTGACTACGGATCAGAAGGTTAGGGGTTCGAATCCCTTCGGGCGCACGCAGGTAGAAGGCCCCTCCGGTACCAACGGAGGGGCCTTCTCGCATCTCTGACGCCACCATTTGACGACAGTCTCCTCGACAGCGCGTCCATGCCCGTCACCGCGTCGCGCTGGACGGCGTCGATCACGTCCATGTAGGTCCCCGTCGTCATGGTGATCGGGGCGCAGGATCCGCTGCACCGTCGCCGCCTCGCCACCCATCGTGAACAACAACGTCGCGGAGGGCGAGTCGTTGCCGAATTTCGCCATACAGGATCAGAGGCGCAGGCGCTGCGCGCCGCCACCTGCCGATCCGTGATTGCCGAGTTTTCGATAACCGAAGAAGTGTGGGCGCGACGAGTGCCCTACCCGGTTGGGCCTCCCGCAGTCGAGCGTGAATCCGCCCGGCACTGCGCCCGGTCGACCGCCTGTGGTCCGGTCCCCGTCGAGGTACCAGGCGATACGGGTTGCGTTCAGTTCCGAGGGCCATTCGTGGTCGGGGACCTGTTGCTCTGCATTGGCTGCGGGTGCGATGCCACCTGACGGATCGGGCGCTACGGCCCCCACCTCCCCCCCCGGGCGGGTAGACCTGTCCCGGGGACCCGGTGCGACGGGTCGGGATCCTGAACGACTGCGCGACCTTTGGCCGCGTGGCCATGCTGACTGACGGCCTGCGTTGTGTTCCCGCGCTTCTCCACCATCAAGGGCGCCTACGGCGTCAGCTCCGCTGATGGCTATCGCCACCCTTGACCGTGGAACCGCTATGCGCAAAGGGCAGGCCCTATCGGGGCGGGCGGGTAGCCAGCCCCACCAATGCGCAGACCACCACCCAGCAGGGCCAAAGGAACTGGTCGACTACCGCAGTCTCCTCCGCGTGTAACGCCGCTTTGCCTGTTCCGGTTTCCCGCCCGGATCGTATTGCTCAAGCGGATCCTTCGGGGCTTCCGTGGCTTTCCGGATGCTCTTCATCATCTTGCCCCACCGGTCATACGCAGCTTGCCTGGTTATTCCACAGGCTGACCCGATCTGCTCCCAGGTGGCCCCCGATTCGCGTGCCGACTTCACGGTGCCGTCAACGTCAACGTTCGCCTGATCGCGGATCCGAAGCTTCGCAAGCTCCAGAGCGGTTCGCAGCGTGCCACCGAGAGGTTCGACGCCTACCGGCTCCGGAAGACCCTGCAGCTTGGCGGCTTCGTTCAGCAGGTCGCCCGCGAGTTCATCGCACTTCCGACGAATTTCCTGGTTTAGCTGGGCGGCCGCAAGGGCCACCGCCTTCGGGGTCGGCGTGAGGATCAGTTGGTCGGAGTCAGGAGTAGGTGATTCGCCATCCATGGCGTCAAGGAAATCAGTACGCCCTGTTCAATGTCAAGCTTTTCAGTACGCCCATTCGGATCGATAAGTGGTCCATTTGGACCACTTATTGCCAATTGCGATTCATATCACTATGACTAGGGTCACATCTTCATTGTGATTCTGGCCACGTAGACTTTAATGCAGAGGCCGGGTAGCTCTGCCCCAGCAAACGCTAGACGCCGCCGCAACCAGCGCATATCACCGAAAGTTTGCTGGAAACGAAAGCCGGAGGGTGGAAGCCGTTGCCGCTCTCCCGTGTATCGATTCGTGATTGCCCGGTTATGGGCGGCTAGAGTACTTCCCAGCCCCGGGACGCATCGCCGGAACCATCAGCCGGACACCGCGATCCGAGTCGTGCTCCCCCCTGTCGCAGAGGGGGGAGCACGGATGCTCGGCGGTTCGTCGTGGGTGCCACTACCTGTGTCAACTACAAAGGAGCCGCCAATGGCGACCATAACGGGAAACCGTGCAGCAATCAATCCGGTCCCGGACGCCGTATTCGCCGCCGATCCGGATCTGCATGCCGGACTCGTCGACAATCCGCCCGCCTTCGTCCTCGCCAGCTGCCTTGCAATTTCCATTGCGGTGATTGTCTGGTTGGTGATGGCGATCGCGCACCAGATGAGTGGCAACACTTGGATCCAGGCGGCTCTCCGGGGCGCCCCCGCATTCGGCGGAACCCTGGCCCTTTGTGTCTCGGTGATCGGACTGCTCGCCCTGCTCCCGTAGCGTCTGCTTGGGCCCCCGAAGCACCCGGCAGCAAAAAGCAGCGGACCTGGCGAGACCTGCTGACACGCAGCGATCCATGGCGGGTCTTGCCAGCTCAGCAGCATCGCTCGATACCCCCCGCAACACCCATCAACATTGGGCGAAGAGGTCACCGACACCGCTGCGGACGACAGGGCTGACGACAACCACGACGACAGTTGTGCATCTCCACCGCTTGCCCAACATGCGAGCCACTACCGGATTTACGCTGACCACTGCCCGCGCCCATGCCGACGGATCAGAAGGTTAGGGGTGCGATTGCCTTCGGGCGCTCTCTTCGGAAGGACCGTCCGCTTCGATCCGGAGGGGCTTCCGCATCTCTGATGACACCGGATGGCAACCTTCCAGTAGAGCGGGGGCTCTAAATCCGCACCGCGTCACGCTGCGCGGCATATTGAAAAGCGTTGTACATGCTCGGGAGCGAGAAGAGTGAGGATAGGTGCTCTGGCAAAGATGACACTGCGCGCGGTCGTTCGATGAGGAGCGTTCGCCGTTGGCCCGAGGACCCGCTGGCTCACCGGGCGCTGTTGGACTATATGGAGAGGCTTCCCGTCAGCCCGTCGGCGGAGCAGACAACTTCATCACTTCTCAATGGCAACGGGCTGGATTTCGCGGGTTCGGACCTGTCCGGGTTGGACCTGGTTGGAGCAGAGCTCAGTGGGTCCGCGATGGACCGAGTGCTGCTTGTCGGCGTCGATCTGTACACCGCTTGGCTTGCCAGCGCGCAGCTTTCGGAAGCTGATCTGGGTGGTGCCGATCTTCGTAAAGTCCAGGGTCGTGGCTGCCACGCGCGGTACGCGAAGCTGTGCGACGCCGACATGCAGCGAGCGGACTTCAGTCAGTCCGATCTACTCGGTGCGGACCTTCGTCGAGCGCGCCTGCGACGAGCCTCGTTCTCCGGATCGGATCTCCGTGACGCCGACCTCCGCGAGTGCGGATTCGATCGAACACGACTCTCGGGCGCTCGGCTGGCGGGCTGTGCTGTCGACGGAGCGAGCGGCTTGGTCATCGGGCCTGTCGACATCGGTGTCGCCTGTCCAGACCTGCTGGACGGGCCGGAATTGCTGGATTGGTTCACATCCAACGGTGCGGTTGATGTCGAGGTTCGCCAACCCGCATAGGTCGGTGAGCCGCCGTCGCCCGCGGCCTCATTTGCTGGGAACGGGAAGTATGCTCACCCGACGTCGCTCCGGCACCGTGTCTGGCGCGCTTGTCAGACGCAGTCCTCGCCGAGCAGTAGATATGCCGCAGCCAGATGCACCAGGCAGTCGTCCGGCCGATGCTCCGCGTGGATATTCCGCAGTTGCCCGGCGCGCTCGGGCGTGAGATCCAACAGGTGAACATTGCACAGGTGTTCGGCCAGCTTCCCTTCAGCCTGCACAAAGGTTTTGTGGTCCTCGACGGAAGGGACGAGCTAGGATGCGCTTTCTGGATGCTTCGGGTGGTCGGGTGATGTCACAACGCTCCCTTCGGATTTGGTCATTGATGCCGGGCTGGCCGGGGGGTGCTGTCAGTCCCACAATCCAGCGCAGGGCAGCGGCGGTAGATCTGCTCGCAGGTTGTCATCGACGGTCACGATGAGCCCCGAGTCGGAGTGCCTGGTCAGCGCGTCGGCAACCTGTTGGGCCTGCGCCGCGCTCGCCTGATAATCCAGTGTGAGTGCGCCGAACTCGAGGTGAATGTGGCGGACTCCCAACGGCAGCTTGTTTCGCACGCCTTCCGGCCTCTCGTCGGCCGGATCTTCGTCACCGGTTCCTCCTGTACGGCGATCGTCTCTGAGGCTGCCAGCGGACAAGCTGATTACCAGGGTTTCGTCGTGGACGGCACGACTCGTCCGGCATCGACCAGAACCTGTAGTGCGGCGGCTTTGCGAGGGCAGCACTTCGCACGGCAAGCAAGGTGATAGCGCATCACCGTGTGGGCTTGGGGGATCGTGAACGGCACAGTGGGTGCCTGGTGAGCGGCTTCGTCGCACATGGCGAGAAGTTGATACATGGCAAGAGAACTGGTCGGCATAACGGGCGGCGCTTCCTCTGGTTCTGAATGGGCGGGTGGTACCCAGCACCGGGGGCTTTCGCCACCGACTCGCCACTCTGGCGTGCTGGTGCGCCGCGCTGGCTACGGCGTCGGCCCGATGCCGGGTACCGAGCGGACCGTACGGCTGAAAAGCCGCCCGATTCCGGCTTGATACCGAATCCTTCTGGAGGATACGGAAATCGGTATATGGTCTAGAGGCCCAGAAAGATATTGGTAGACATGGTCCGGTCGGGCAACGACCACTGACATACGGCGGCGTAGTAGGGGGACGACGATGTATATGACGACGGGTGAGACCATTCGCCGAATCCGCAAATCCGCTGGAATGACACAGGCGGAACTCGGCGTACTGATTCACTTCACACAGCCAGCCGTCTCGCAGCTAGAACACGATGGTCCAGCGGTTTACGATGTCCGAGTTCTCCGTCGTGTGGCAAGAGCACTGCAGGTTCCGCTTTCCATACTGGCGGTGGATTCGGATGAGGAGGCGGACGTGAACCGGCGCCAGTTCTTCAAAACGGGGACGGTCGGTGCTGGTATCGCCATGTCAGCAGGCCGAGGACCATCTTCCGCTGCTGTGGTCGTGGAAACGGGGGGCCGGGTTGGTCGAACGGAAGTCGAGCGAATCATCCGCAGTGTTGCTGATATCCACGAACTGCAGTGGATCGGCGGAGGTGACCGATTGTGCTCGATCACTGCCAACGAAGTGCGGTATGTCGAGCAGCTGTTGGACTCTGGCAGCTACACCGATCAAGTCGGCAGAGCGCTAGCCGGTGCAGGTGCCGAGATGATGACCGCTGCGGGCTGGGTCCACTATGACGCGGGCCGTTGGCGCGAGGCTCGGCGCTACTACGCCGACGCCGCGCAGGCCGCCACGGCGGCAGGCGATGGTATCGCCGCCTCCCATGCCTGGATCAACGCGTGCTTGCTGTCCTACCGCGACGGCGCCCGCCCCAAGGAAGGGGTCCAGCTAGCCGAAGCCGCCCAACTCGCCGCTCGGCGTGACGGGGGACCGAAACTGCGGGCGCTGGCAGCGATTCGAGAAGCCGAAGCCCACAGCTTTACTGGTGACCGTGCAGCTATGGTGGCCGCTGTGAGCCGGGCGCACCGTGCCTTTGAATCGACCAGAGGAAACGACCCTGACTATCTCGCCCACTTGTCCGAGGCTCAGCTCAGCGGGTTGACTGGCCTGGCCTTCATGCGCCTTAGCGATCACAAGGCAGCCGGGGCCTACCTACGATCCGCCGTCAACGGCACTACGGCTTACCCGCGTGAACGGGCTGCCTGGCAGATTCGCCTATCACAAAACCTGATTCGAGCCGGATTTCTTGCCGACGGTTGCGGCACATTGTCCGCTAACATCGAAGACTTTCGAGCTATCGCATCGACCCGTCTCCAAACCGCGCTCGGCGAGATTGTTGACACGTTACGGTCGTACTCGTCGGTTCCTGAGGCGCGATCGTTCCTCGAGATGTGGATGGCGCGTTGATGCTGCGATAACGCCACTACCGCCAGTCGGCCGTGGTGACGGTCAGGCCGCACCGACCTTGCTGTTGCTCGTCTGGGTGAACATATTCGGCAACCCGTCTGCGAAGCGTTTCGTACCGCAGGCGAGTGCTTTCGTATGAAAGGCAATACGCGCGGGTGGAGGCATGTCGACCCCGCTTTGCTCTCGGCTCAGTAAAAGTCGTTCCCGCAGGAAATTGCCCATGGGTAAGGTCGATGATCTCGCCATCTACGACATTGAAGTAGTGCGATACCGTTTCATTTCCCGGCAAGGTGGCAACCGTATTGACAATATCCCCGCCGAGATAGTCTTGGACGACGCAAGCGGTAACCGCGCACTGCCCCTTCGCGCCGTTCTCTTCCGTCCAGTCTCGGGTGCTGCTCGTGTCTGCGGACCAGGACCTTCGAAGCGCGCTTGCCAGTGCCTCTAATTCTCCGACACCCACCAGTTCAGCTTACCGTTGACGTCAGGCCCGACGCTCACAAGTGGCCCCATGGAGCGGTCTCGGCCGATGCCGCAGCGGGGTGCCGCTCATGGGGCTATTTCCAGGCGGGGAGGTCTGGCAGGTCGCCGGTGAGGTCGGAGCCGGGGCTGCGGCCCAGTAGCCAGGCGGCGAGGGAGGATGCTGGGCCGGAGATGGTGTGGGTGGCGGGGGCGGGGCCGATGGTGGCCGTGAAGTCGGAGTCTGTGGCGTGGAGGGTGAAGGGGGCGAGGGGAGTGTCGGCAGTGAGGCGGGTCAGGTCGGCGGTGGCTTGGGGGAGGATGCGGGCGACGAAGGATGCGGGCCAGTCGGAGGGGTGGTAGCCGACGTTCAGGTCGACGTGGTGGATTTCGACCTCTTGCAGGCGCATCCAGAGGACTTCGGTCGCGGGGATGGGGCGGCCTTGGCGGGTGCGGACCTGGGCTTGCCACGCGTCGTCGGTGAGTGAGCGGGCGAGGCCGAGGAAGCGGGTTGCGGCGGCCTCGTTGTCGGCGAGTTGCTCGGAGAGCGGGCGGGGCGCGCCCGCTTCGATGTCGCTGTCACGCAGGAAAGCGCTGGCGTATTGCGGGATTTCGACGCCGGTGTGGGCCCACAGCAGCAGGTTCACCAGGCTGTCCGCGTTGCGGGCGAGGTGGGCCAGGACGTGGCCGCGAGTCCAGCCGGGCAGCGAGGAGGGTTGGGTGACGGCGTGCTCGTCGAGGCCACGGATGGTGTCGAGCAGGCGGGTGGTCGCCTCGGCGACGGTATCGAGTGGCACGGGGGTCTGCGAGGCGGTGGTCACGATTTCGACCCTAGCGAGAGAGAACCCGGCTCGTCGCGAACGACGGGCCGGGTTCGTTCTGGGAATTAGGAGATCCGAGGCCACCCGGAATCCGAGGGCCTGCGTGACGGGCGCGCCCTTGCATCGGTCACCGGCGATCGCGGGTCCGGTGGGCGGACCGCAGTCGAGCACGATCAGCTCGTCGACCAACGTGCTCGCGGACGGCGGGCACGCGAAGGGTGTGCGCCGCTCGACGCCCTACCCGGCGACGATCGCGTCGGCTTCGATCTCGACCAGCAGGGCCGGGGTGATCAAGCCCTTGATCTCGTACATGGCCGTCGCCGGACGGATCTCGCCGAACACCTCCGCGTGCGCCTTGGCGACCTCGGGCCAGCGGGCGATGTCGGTGACGAAGATGCGGGTGCGCACCACGTCGGCCAGGCTCGCGCCCGCCTCCTCCAGCGCTGAGCCGATGCGCCGCAGGGTTTCCCTGGTCTGCTCGCCGATGTCGTCGCCGCCGACGGCCGTGCCGCCGGGGGCCGAAGCGGTGGTTCCGCTGACCGCGACGACATCACCGAGCCGGACCGCCCGCGAGTAGCCGACGAGGTCTTCGAACTCCGAACCCGAGGAGATGTTCACGCGATCACTCATGGGCGACAGCATCGCATGGCGCCGCGCGCGGCCATGTGCCGGACAGCCGAGTGCAGGCACCTGCCGTTGACTCGCAGTCGTCAGGACCCGTCCGGGCGACTCGATTATCGGCTCGGCTCGGTCCGCTCCCGGCTCTCCACGATGACAGCGGCCGCCAAGGCGATCAACCACAGCGACATCGCTCCCACCTGAATCCGCTGCGCTATCCCCAGCGCGTAGTTCCCCGGCAGATTGTCGGCCACCAGCATCCACGTCGTCGCCAGCGCACCGATGACCAGCACGAACAGGCCGAATTCGCGCAGCACCCGCCAGCGCCGGTAGCGGAACGCGGCGACGCTGAAGGCGCACGCGGCGACCGCGATCGAGGTGACCGCCAGCGTGCTCGTCAGCGCGTGCGGCTGATGCAGTTGCGGGAACAGTTCGCTCGGGCCGCCGCAGCCGCTCTCGCCGGGCGTGCAGTCGCGCAGCGGTAGCAGGACGTCGGCGATGGTCGCCGCGCCGAAGCAGAACAGCGCGATCCAGCCGACCGTGGTCATCCGGCGGCGCGGGAACAACAGCAGTCCCGCGACGGCGGCGGGCATGAGCGACACCCCGACGATGAGGTCCGCGGTCGCGAACACCTCACGGTACGGCTTACCCTCCGCGTCCAGTTCGCTGAGGAACGTGTCGACCGGGTCGAGGTGGATCTTCAGCGCGAACTGGAGCACCCAGGACGAATAGCAGAGCCCCGCGATCGCGATCGCCGCGGCGACCAGCACAGTCGCCGGTCGCACCCGCCGAACGGCGATGTCCGAGCCATCCGTCACGTCCCCATTGTGCTGGTTGCTGGAGCGCGCCGGACAGCGGCGGGCCGCACACATCATTACCATCCGGGACACAGGGTCTTGTCAGCTTCGCCCGGCACGCTGGTCGACAGCTGCAACTCGAGGAGGTCCCCATGCTAGGTTTCGCGACTGCCGCCGCCGGAATCGCGGTCATCACGGTGATGGTGATGTCCGGCTACCTGGCCGCACACGCTCCGCGGTCACTCGTGCGGGTGCGCCACCACCGCTGACAACTCGGCCTGGACGCGATCGGCCGCGCTGACGGGATCCTCGTGTTCCCAGACGCGGACCACGCGCCATCCCGCCGCGACGAGCGCCGCGTCGGTGGCCCGGTCCCTGGCCACGTTGCCCGCCAGTTTGACCGCCCACCATTCGGCGTTGTTCTTCGGATCGGTGGCGTGCTGCGGGCAGCGGTGCCAGAAACAGCCGTCCACGTAGACCGCGACTCGCCGGCGTGGGAAGACCAGATCCGCGCGCCTGCGCTGGCCCCGAATCGGTGCGCGGTCGACGAAGTAGCGCAGCCCGCGGCGGTGCAGTTCCCGGCGCAGCGCGAGTTCGGGATCGGTTCCGGTGCGCCGCTGGCGCGCCATCCGCGCGCTGGTGACCGCGTCGGTAGGGGGCCGGTTCATGCCGCCCAACCGCCCATCCGATCCAAATGGCTTTCCACATCGGCGAGGAAGCCGGGCGGGAAACGCAGACTGCCCATGGTGGTGCGGCGCAGGAATCCGGCCGTCGCGCGGGCGGACAGCAACCGCGCGTCGCTGAGGAAGTGCGCCAGGTCCTCGTACGGCTCGTGCACCGGCCAGGTCGAGACCGGCACCCGATAGGCCACACCGGAGTGCCCCCACGCCGCGACCGGCCACGGCGTGCCCGGCGCCAGCGGCTGATCGCCGGAGATCGGGTCGAGCGGAGCGGCCAGCCGCGATCCCACCCAGGCCGCCATCCGCACGCTCACCGCGTTGCCGACCAACTTCCAGCGGTGGCCTTTCCGGATGCCCGGCGTGTCGGTCGCGGGCTCCGTCCAGCCCGCGTCGAAGCCCTGGAGGCGTTCGGCGTCCGAGATTCCCGGCGTGACGATCTCTCCGGACGGCAGCCGCACCGCTGGCGGGCTGGCGATGCCGAGCGCGGAGCCACCCTTCAGCGTCGGAACCGCGTTCACCGCCCAGCCCAGCCCGCGCACCCCTTCGGTCCAATAGAAGCCGCACGGATCCACCTCGGGATCGCCGATCAGGTGGGGACCGGCGTCCTCGCCGAACAGCACCCCGCGCGGGTCCTCCGTGCGGGAAGCCAGCATCAGCACCCGCTGTCTGCGCTGGGGCAGGCCGAAGGCGCGGGCGTCCACCACACGGTAGGCCCAGGTGTAGCCGAGTTCGTCGAGCGCGCCGGTGATGTGCCGCATCGCCGCGCCGCGCCCCAGTTGCAGCATGAAAGGCACGTTCTCGATCAGTAGCCAGCGTGGGCCGCGCTTGCGGCGCACCAGCCGGAACACCTCGTCGACCAGACCCGAGCGCGTGCCCGTGATGCCCGCGGTGCGCCCCGCCTGGGACAGATCCTGGCACGGGAATCCCGCCGCGACCAGCTCCGTTCCCGCCGGGATCGCCCGCAGCCGGGTGATGTCGGAATGCAGGGGCACGTCCGGGAAACGGGCGGCGAGCACCCCTTGGGCCCCGGGCTCGATCTCGCACAGCAGTTCGGTGTGCCAGCCGTGCCTGCCGAGGCCGAGCTCGAGTCCGCCGATCCCGGCGAACAGCCCGACCATCCGCGCGCCCGTCAACGACCTTCCCTTTCTCGCGTCCACACCGGACGCCGCCCGCGCGTCCCGTGCCCGGGGAGCAGGTTACTCGAGTCGTCCGGGGCGATCCCCGAACACGCGACCATCGGTCTCGGCACCTGGTACGGTCCGCGTGTCACGCAGTGCGATCCGTGCGCATTTCCAATAATGCACAAGGGTGGTCGCACATGGACGTGATGACCGGCCGTTCCGCCTGCGCTCCAGTGCCATCCGTGCGGGCCGCCCACGATCCTGGTGGCGCGCTCGCGCATTGCTTCTGCTCGACGACGTTCCAGAGCGACGCTAGGGAAAGTGAGCGAAACATGCAGATGCCTTCCACCAGAAACGGACAGTTTCCCCCCGTTGTGGTCACCAGCCTCGCGGCGACCACCTCCCTCGCGGGTGACGTGGATTCCACGTGGAAGGGCTTGCTCAACGGCGACAGCGGCATCGACGTCCTGGAGGACGATTTCATCGAAGAATTCGAACTTCCGGTGCGCATCGGTGGCCATCTCGTGGTCCCGCCCGCGACGTACCTGGACGTGGCGGAGGCCCGCAGGCTCGCCTACGTGGAACAGTTGGCCGTCGTGCTCGGGCGTGAGGTCTGGCGCAACGCGGGAAGTCCCGAGGTGGACAAGCACCGTCTGGGGGTGTCGATCGGTACGGGGCTCGGCGGCGCGGAGGCGATGATCCACGCTCGGGACAAGCTGCGCAACGGGGGTTACCGCAAGGTGTCGCCGTACACCGTCCAGGCTGTGATGCCGAACGGTGCCGCGGCCTGCGTCGCGCTGGAACTCGGGGCGCGGGCCGGGGCGACGACGCCGGTGTCGGCCTGTTCCTCCGGTGCGGAGGCGATCGCCAACGCGTGGCGGGCGATTGTCATGGGTGACGCCGATATCGTGGTCACCGGCGGCGTGGAGGGTTCCATCCAAGCCCTCGCGATCGCGGCGTTCAGCATGATGCGCGCGATGAGCACCCGCAACGATGCGCCGAAGAGCGCCTCACGTCCGTTCGACGCCGAGCGGGACGGCTTCGTCTTCGGCGAGGCGGGCGCGCTGATGGTTCTGGAGACCGAGGAGCACGCCCGAGCGCGCGGCGCGACCATCCACGCCCGGCTGATGGGTGCGGGCATCACCTCCGACGGCTTCCACCTGGTCGCGCCCGACCCCGAGGGCACCGGGGCCGCGCGTGCGATGACGCGGGCGATGCGCACGGCGGGTCTGACCAAGGCCGATGTCACGCACGTCAACGCGCACGCGACCGCCACTCCGATCGGTGACACGGCGGAGGCGCGCGCGATCAGCCAGGCGGTGGGCAGCCACGCGTCGGTCTACGCGCCCAAATCCGCTCTCGGTCATTCCATCGGCGCGGTCGGCGCGCTCGAATCGGTGCTCACGGTGCTGAGCGTGCGCGACGAAATCGTCCCGCCCACGCTGAATCTGGACAATCAGGATCCGGACATCGATCTGGACGTGGTGCACGGCAAAGCCAGGCCCGGCCGCATAAATTACGCCCTGAACAACTCGTTCGGATTCGGCGGGCACAATGTCGCGCTCGCCTTCGGACGGTACTGACCGACAGGTGGCCGGGACACCTGCTAGCCTTCCCGGCGCTTCGTTATCGACCTGTGTTCGGTGTCATTGCACGCCCTGAGTGGCTGTGCGCTGGAAAAGGATAAGGCGATGATCGACGAAACCTTCGACGACTATCTGGACGATCAGGGCAATATCAGAATCCGCGGCGACAAGACCCTGATCGACTTCGTCGACAAGCACAGCGCGGAGAACGGCGACGAACTCGCCTACCGCTTCATCGACTACTCCCGGGAACGGGACGGCGAATACCACGAACTCACCTGGCGGCAGTTCGGTGTGCGCTTGCACGCGGTGGCGGCACGGCTGCAACAGGTCACCCAGCCCGGCGACCGGGTGGCGATCCTCGCTCCGCAAGGACTCGACTACGTCGTCTCGCTGTTCGCCGCGGTGTACGCGGGCACTATCGCGGTTCCGCTGTTCGATCCGGAGGAACAGGGCCACACCGACCGCTTGCACGCGGTGCTGGGGGACTGCACTCCCGCGGCGATTCTCACCGCGGGCTCCGCGGCCGGTGGTGTGCGGAAGTTCTTCCGGCATCTGCCGCCGCCGCAGCGTCCGCGCATCATCGCGGTGGAGGCGATCCCGGACAGCGTCGGCGCCTCGTGGGTGCGCCCGGACATCAACATCGACAGCGTCGCCTATCTGCAGTACACCTCGGGGTCGACCCGGACGCCCGCGGGTGTGGCGATCACTCATCGAGCGGTGGGCACGAATCTGTTGCAGATGATCGATGCCATCGGCGTCACCGAGCATTCGCGCGGGGTCACCTGGTTGCCGCTGTTCCACGACATGGGCCTGCTCTGCGTGATCCTGCCGACCGTCGGCGGCGGATTCATCACGATCATGTCGCCGAGCGCGTTCGTGCGCCGCCCTTATCGCTGGATCAAGGAGCTGGCCGCGGCCTCGGACGGCGCCGGAACATTCGCCGCCGCACCCAATTTCGCGTTCGAACACGCCGCGGCGCGCGGCAAGCCGAAACCCGGCGAAAACTTGGATCTGTCCAATGTGATCGGGCTGATCAACGGCAGCGAACCGGTGTCGGTGTCGTCGATGAAGAAGTTCAACGACGCGTTCGCGCCGTACGGGTTGCCGGAAACGGCGATCAAGCCCTCCTACGGCATGGCCGAGGCGACGGTCTTCGTCTCCGCCACCCGGGCCCAGGACAAGGCGAAGGTCGTCCATGTCGACCGGACCGAGTTGAACGCAGGGCGGATGGTCGAGGTCGCCGCGGACGCGGACAACGCCATCGCGCAGGTGTCCTGCGGGTACGTCGCGCTGTCGCAGTGGGCGGTCATCGTCGACCCCGAACACGGCACCGAACGGCGGGACGGCGAGGTCGGCGAGATCTGGCTGCACGGCGAGAACATGGGCATCGGCTACTGGGGGCGCCCCGAGGAGACCGAGGCCACCTTCCGCGCGAAACTGGCCTCCCGATTGCCCGAGAACAGTCACGCGGAGGGCACGCCGCCCGACGCGAACTGGATGCGCACCGGCGATTTCGGCGCCTACCTCGACGGCGAGCTGTACATCACCGGTCGGGTCAAGGACTTGGTCATCGTCGACGGCCGCAACCACTATCCGCAGGACCTGGAGTTCTCGGCCCAGGAATCCAGCACGGCGCTGCGCCCCGGCTTCGTCGCGGCGTTCTCGGTGCCCGCCAACGAACTGCCCGCACTGGTCTTCGAGCAGGGCAGCCGCTCCGGCCTGGCATTCGACGCCGAGGACACCTCCGAGCAGTTGGTGATCGTCGCCGAGCGCAATACCGGTGCGGGCAAGCTCGAGTCGGAGTCGGTTGCCGACACTGTGCGCGCCGCGATCGCGCATCGCCACGGCGTCATGGTCCGGGACGTGCTGCTGGTGCCCGCTGGTTCGATTCCGCGCACGTCCAGCGGCAAGATCGCCCGCCGCGCTTGCCGGGCGGCCTATCTGGAGGGCACGCTGCGCGGCGGCCACCAGCAGCAGGCGTTCCCGGACGCGCCGCAGGAGTGGGAGTCGGAGACGGCGGTCGTCGGCTAGCGCCGGGTCCCGGGTTCGAACAGGTCCGCGCCGAAGCTGAAGTCCGGGCCGCCTTCGCGTGCGCGGGCGAGCGCCACCACCTACCGCGGCTGTCGAGGTAGCGGTCGCGATCGGTGACCCGTAGATATCCGGCGGCGATCAGCATGGGAGGCAGTTCAGATACGTGCGGTTTGACCTCGAGTTCGCTCGAGGTTGTTGGCTTGGCGAATGAGTGTCGCACCCGTCACCGCGGATCTCCGGCGGCAGCCGGAAAATCGGTTGGTCGACGCACGTTCCGGTGCGACCCTGGAATGTCGGACCCCGCTGCGAACATCACCGTGGGTCCCGTTCTCCGCCGCCAGTCACATACCTCGAGGGGGAGTCTTGTCTGTCGCACTGGACGTTTCGTCGGCCGAACCGGAGGCCGACAGAACGGGGCGGCCCGCCGCCACGGGCCGCCTGCATTCCCTGCGCCGATTCTGGCCGTACCTGCGTCCGCATGCCAGGATTCTGCTCGCCGCCAGCGGACTCGCAGTGCTGTCCGGCCTGACGGCCGTCGTCATCCCGCTGATGATCGCCCGGATCATCGACGGCCCGGTCGCCCACCGCGATCTCGCGGGCGCGCTCGGGCCGGTGGCCGCGGTCGCGGCGCTCGGCCTGCTGGAGGCCGGCGGCGTGTGGGGGCGCCGCTGGCTGATCGCCGCACCCGCGACGCGGTTCGAGATCACGGTGCGCGCGAAGATCTTCCGCAAGCTGCAAGCGCTGTCGATCGGCAGGCACGACGCGTGGGAGTCGGGTCAGCTGCTCTCCCGCGCGATCGATGATCTGGCCACCATGCGCCGGTTCGTGTCCTTCGCGGCGCCGTTCCTGCTCGTCCACTGCGTGATCATCCCGGTCGGCCTGCTCGTGTTGATCGGGCTGAGCCCGCAGATCGGCCTGATCTTCGCGGTGATCTCGATCCCGCTGGTGATCGGCTGCATTCGTTTCGAGCGCCGGTACGCGGTGGCGTCTCGTCGTTCCCAGGACCAGTCCGGCGACTTGGCCACGACGGCAGAGGAATCCGCACAGGGCATCCGGGTGCTCAAGGCGTTCGGGCGTGGCGTGTTCTTCGGCCGCCGTTTCACCGCACAGGCGCAGGAGCTACGGCAGACCGAGCTGCTGAAAGCGCGCCTGGATGCGACGTTGTGGTCGCTCATGGTGAGCCTGCCGCAGCTGGCCATCGCGTTCGCGCTGGGGTACGGCGGATACGCGGTGGCGCACGGCACGATGACGCTCGGCACCTTGATCGCGGGCATCACACTGGCGACCTTCCTGCAGTGGCCGATCATCTGGACCGGCTTCCTGCTCGCCGAGCTGAACGACGCGCGCACCGCGGCCGACCGGTACTGGGAGATCATCGACACCCCCGTAGACATCACCGACCCGGCCCGCCCGGTGGACCTGCCCGAGCACATCCGCGGCGAATTACGCTTGGACGCTGTGCGATTCGCCTTCCCCGAGGCCGAAGACGATGTGCTGCGGGAGGTGTCGTTACGGGTGCGCCCCGGCGAGACCGTGGCGCTGGTCGGCGCGACGGGAAGCGGTAAGACGGCGCTGCTCAACTTGATCCCGCGCCTGTACGACGTGACCGACGGTGCGATCACCATCGACGGCATCGACATCGCGGCGATGCGAGTCGCCGATCTGCGGTCGCTGGTGTCGGTCGCCTTCGAGGACCCGGTGCTGTTCTCCGCGAGCGTGCGCGAGAACGTCGCGCTCGGCGACCCGACCGCCACCGACGCCGACGTGCGCCGCGCTCTGGAGGTCGCGCAGGCCACCGATTTCGTGGACGACCTGCCTTGGGGCTTGGACACCAGGATCGGCGAACAGGGTCTGAGCTTGTCCGGTGGCCAGCGGCAGCGGCTCGCGCTGGCCCGCGCGGTGCTCACCGGTGCGGGCGGGGGCGAGCGCAGCCGGATCATGGTGCTCGACGACCCGCTGTCCGCGCTCGACGTGGAGACCGAGGAGCGGGTGCAGGCACGCCTGCGCACCGTGCTGGCCGACGCGACGACGCTGCTCGTCGCGCATCGCCCGTCCACGGCGGCGCTGGCCGACCGGGTGGCGGTGCTCGCCGACGGCCGGATCGTCGCGGAGGGCACCCACGATCAATTGCTGCGTACCAGCAGGAGCTACCGCGAACTGATGGGAGGTGAGTAGCGATGACCACGACGATCAGTGAAGCGAAAGACGAGACACCGGAGCCTGTCGCGGCACACGAGGAGGCTGCGGCCGACTGGCGTGGCATCGCGGGCGAGGACAAAGCGGTCACCGAGACCGGCAATCTGGTGCTGGCCGGCCGCTCCCGGCGGCTGCTGCTCGACCTGGTCAAGCCCTATCGCAAGCTCACCGCGCTCGCGCTGGCGCTCATCGTGCTGGACAACGTCGCGAAGGTATCCGCGCCGCTGTTCGTCGCGCACGCGCTGGACACCGGCATCGCGCGCGGCATCGAGGGGAACTGGGGGCCGCTGGCCGGAACCGTGGCCGGCTACCTGGGCTCGGTCCTGCTCGGCGTGGTCTGCACGTACTCCTTCCTCCGGGTGTCCGGCAGGCTCAGCCAGAGCGTGCTGTTCGACCTGCGGGTACGCGCGTTCACGCACGTGCAGCGGCTCAGCGTCGCCTTCCACGAGAAGTACACCTCCGGCAAGGTGGTGGCGCGGCTCACCGGCGACATCGAGACGCTCCAGGATCTGCTGGAGAGCGCGCTCAACCAGGCGCTGAGCGCGATCCTGTCGGTGCTGACCATCGCGGCCCTGCTGATCTACCTGGATCAGGCTCTCGCCGCGATCGTGCTGGTCGGCTTCGTCCCGCTGGTCATGGTCACCCGGTGGGCGCAGCGCAGGCAGCGAGCGGGCTACCGGCGCACGCGCGCCGCGATCGCCAAGGTGGTCGTGCAGTTCGTCGAGTCGATGGGCGGCATGCGGGCGGTGCAGGCGTTCCGCCGGGAACAGCGCAACGAGTCGGTGCTCGCGATCGAGGACTCCGAATATCGCCAGGCGACCACCGCGGCGATGCGGGGCATGGGCGATTACGCCGGGCTGACCAAGCTGCTCGGCAACCTGACCACGGTCACCGTCATCGTGGTCGGCGCCTGGCGGGTGATCGAGGGCGACCTCGCGGTCGGCGTGCTGGCGGCCTACCTGCTGTACCTCAACGAGTTCTACGGGCCGTTGGACGAACTGGCGCAGGTGTTCAACGCCTACCAGTCCGCGGCGGCCGCGCTGGAGAAGATCTCGGGCGTGCTCGAGGAGGAGCCGTCGGTGCCCGAGCCCGCGCGGCCGGTGTCACTGGAGAAGGCCTCGGGCGAGCTCCGCATGGAGAAGGTGTGGTTCGGTTACTCGACCGCGCCGACACCAGGTTCCTCCGGCGCCGGGCTGGACGAACCTGGTCATCGCCGCTCCGGCACTCACGCCGTGGACGTCGACCGGTCGCCGACGCCGACGGCCGATATCTCGGCAGAAGCATCGTCCGCGCGGAAGGATGCCCACCCAGCGCCGTCCACCGAAGCGGGTGAGCCCGATCGCCCGGCGCGACCGGTGCTGCCGGAGTTCACCCTGGACATCCCGGCCGGGCAGGTGATCGCGCTGGTGGGTGCGACCGGTGCGGGCAAGTCGACGCTGGCGAAGCTGCTGACGCGGTTCTACGACCCGTCCGGCGGCACGGTCACCCTGGACGGCGTCGACCTGCGCGAGGTGTCCGACGCCGACCTTCGCCGCAACGTGGTGATGGTCACCCAGGAGTCCTACCTGTTCTCCGGTTCGGTGGCCGACAACATCCGGTTGGGCAGGCCCGAGGCCACCGACGCGGAGGTGTTCGCGGCGGCGCGCGCCGTCGGCCTGTACGACTTCGTGCAGGCGCTGCCCGAGGGCTTCGGCACCGATGTGCGCAAGCGTGGCGGCAGGCTCTCTGCGGGGCAGCGGCAGCTGGTGGCGTTCGCGCGGGTGTTCCTCGCCGACCCGGCTGTGATCGTGCTGGACGAGGCCACCTCGAGCCTGGACATCCCCAGCGAACGGCTGGTGCAGCGGGCGCTGGAGACCGTGCTGCGCGGACGCACGGCGGTGATCATCGCCCACCGGCTGTCCACGGTGGCGATCGCGGACCGGGTGCTGGTGCTGGAATCCGGCCGGATCGTCGAGGACGGCGCCCCGGACGCCTTGATCGCGGGCAGCGGCCGGTTCGCGGGACTGCACGCGGCGTGGCGGGAGTCGCTGGTGTGATGAGCACTCGACGCGATCGTGCGCCTGGACGTGCTCTAACCCGATGCCACCTCCACTCTCGCGTATGCCAGGTTGGGGTACACCTCGACACCACACCGGAGAACGAGGCGAACCGCGTCAGGTTGAGGTGGTGTCCGCGTGACTCGGGCGCTGTCCGCCTGGACTCCCTTTTCGCTACCGGTGGTGCGTCCTGCCATGAAACGCTTGGGGCAAGCCCGCGATCGGCCGCTGGATTAGCATTGGGAAGGTGTTGCAGGGCTAGGGTATGTCGGCAAGTTGTGAGCACTGGTCGGGGGAGCACTTATGCCTTCAAAACCCACTACGCGTTGGCAGGTCAGCGGTTATCGCTTCCTGGTTCGGCGGATGGAGCACGCCTTGGTGCGCCGGGATGTGCGTATGTTGCATGATCCGATGCGGTCACAATCGCGCGCCTACGCGGCGGGGTTGATTCTGGCCTGCGTGGTTCTTGCGGGCTGTGGAGTGCTGGCGCTGATACGTCCGCAGAACAAGATCGACGACAACAAGATCCTCATCGGCAAAGAGTCCGGTCAGGTGTACGCGGTGATCGAGGGCGTGGTGCACCCGGCGCTCAATCTCGCGTCGGCGCGGTTGGCGGTGGGAGATCCGGCGAAACCGGTGATCATCAAGGAGTCGGAGCTGGCGAAGAAGCCGCGCGGGCTTCTGATCGGCATTCCGGGCGCCCCGTCCTCGCTGAACTTCGCCACAGATGGCAAGGGCCGCGCGTGGACGGCGTGTGATGAACTACGCAACGACGGCACGACCACGGTAACCAACACCGTGATCGCTGGCAGCCCTGCCCTCGGAGAGAAAGCTGGTGCCCTCGCCCACGGCCGCGGGCTGCTGGTGCAAGGGCGAGACTCGGCGTATCTGATCTACGACAACCGCCGTGCCCGGGTGGACATGGCCGACCGCGCGGTGACCGACGCATTGGGCATCCGCAGCATGACCCCGCGCCGAATCAGCGAGGGCCTGCTGAACGCGATTCCCGAAGTGCCGGCCATCGTAGCGCCGAGGATCACCGACCCAGGGGGGAGCCCGTTGGCTTCCGTTCTGAGCAGGTTCCACAACGGCGACGTTGTGAAGCTGTCGACCGAGAACCAATATTTCGTAGTACTACGTGAGGGGTTACAGGCGATTTCGCCACTGACCGCTGCGATCGTTCGCAACGCCAACCCGGTCACCACCGGAAACAACGAGATCCAGCCGTTCGAACGCACCCTGGCGGATATGGTGAGCTTGCTCCCGGTGGCAGACTTCCCCGATACCGCGCCGACCATCATCGACGCCAAGGATTCGCCGGTGGCGTGTCTGTCATGGCGACCGTTGGCCGGTGCGAACGTCTCCGATGGCAGCAAACACGCCGAGCTGGCGTTGATCACAGGGAAGGCGCTGCCGATCCCTGATACCGCCCGACCGGTGCGGCTGGCTCAGGCCGATTCGCCCGGCAGTGACAAAGCTGCCCAGTTCTACGCCACCCCTGGGTCGGGGTTTTTCGTGCAGACCACTGGCATCGAGCCGGACAGCCAACGCCGCGACAGCATGTTCTTCGTCGCCGACACCGGTGTGCGCTACGGGATCACGGACGCCGAGGCACAAAAGGCACTGGGCATGGACGCAGAGAAGGCCAAACCCGAACTCGCGCCGTGGGCGATGGTCGGCCTGCTCGCCTCTGGTCCGCGCCTGGCCCGCGCTGATGCCATGGTCGCCCACGACGGCGTGTCCGCCGACGCTCACCCAGCGAAGTCACCGGTCCAATCCACCCAGAACTGAACTCCGACCTACAACGGCGTGGCCCGGTAGTCACTTCCGGTCCACGCCGTGTCGCGGTCTGTCAGGGCTTGGAGCAGTCGGTCGAGGAGGAGCTGTACGCCGTGACGTTGGCCGGATGCGGCGGCACGACCACTTCGGGGGCACCGTCGGGCAGGTCGCTGTTGAAGATGTCGATGTCGACGCCGAACCGGTTGCGCACGTGGCGGGCGCGGCAGCCCGGCCGGGAGTGACGGGATCGAGGTGCACGACCGGCTCCAGTTCGGCGATCTCGTGACCGCACTGCAAGCGGTCGTGCAGGTCCTTGCCGGTCGCGGCCTGCACGACCCGAACCGCTCGACAAGGCCGACGAGGGTGCCCATGACCCGGCGGTTGTGTGGGCCTGGGCAGTGTGTCGCTTACGGTAGATACGTGACAACCCCAGCCCCCGACCCCGAGCGCCCCGCCGCGAGTCCGCAGGAATCCCGGTGGCCGGCGATCCTCACCTGGCGCGCCCACGACGCGACGCGGATGGAGTCGGTGCGGGTGCAGCTCAACGGCAACCGCATCCGCGCCGCCGGGCGCATGATCGGCGGCGCGAGCGCGGATCACCCGGCCTTCAGCGCGTCGTACGACCTGGTCACCGACGAGAACGGCGCGACGAAGCGGCTGTCGCTGCGCACCACGACGGCCGCCGGTGAGCGGCACGCCTCGATCGCCCGTGACGAGGAGAACTACTGGCTCGTCGACGCGGGCGGTAACCACGTGCGATCCACCTTCGCAGGCGCCCTCGACGTGGACGTGGTGCTCAGCCCGTTCTTCAACACGCTGCCGATCCGCCGCTACGACCTACAGCACGCGGTCGAGGACGTCCAGGTCCCAGTGGTCTATGTCCGCCTGCCCGACCTGCTCGTGCAAGAGGCCACGCTGATCTACAGCAGCGCCGCCGACGGCATCAGCGTGCTGTCACCGGTCTCCAGCGCCACGGTCACGGTGGACGCCGACGGCTTCCTCCTGGATTACCCAGGGCTGGCCGAACGGATCTGATAGCGGGTGCGGATGGTGGCCCGAGCCGGGACGCTGGGAGGTCCAGGTCGCGATTCTCGCGGAACCGGGCCGGACATCGCACAGTTCACCGAGCCGATCTCGACGCGGTGAGGCCGTATTGGTCATGCTGAGGGCCGGATCGTCGAGTTCCCTGGCTGTCGCCGAGGCCGCGCCGACAGCATGACGTGCCGCGGAGTGCCGTTCGAGCGCGAGGTCAGCCCAGCTGCGTGACGACGCCACCGCGCCGTCCGGCCGCCCGCAAGTTTTCCAGCCAATTCTGGTCTCCCGGGCGGATATCCGTGATCTCCCAACGCCGCGCGGATTCATAGCGTCCTCGGGCGTCGTGCCCGGCCTCGACCAGATCCGCCAGGGATGTCTCCTCGCGCAGGCTGTCGCGGGCCGCGCCGAGCACGGTGAGTGTTTCGTCCAGAACGTCCAGCAGCGCCGCCGAATTCGGTTCGCAGATCGCGCGAACCAAACCGGGCGCCGTACCCGCCACCCGGGTGCCGTCCCGGAACGACCCGGCGGCGAGGCCGAGTGCGAGATCACCGCCTGCGGCCCCTGCCAGGGCCAGGGCCTCGGCCAGCACATGCGGGAGATGGGAGATGCGCGCGACGGCGCGATCGTGCTCCGCCGCCACCACCGGTACCACCACCGAGCCGCAGTCCAGCGCGAGCCGCGCCACGCGGGTCCACGGGTCGACCCGGGTGCCCTCGTCCACGCCGACGGCCCACACGGCGTCGCGGAACAACGCCGGATCGGTGGCGGCCCAGCCGGATTCGGACGTACCGGCCATCGGATGACCACCGACGTACCGGTCGGCGAGACCGTGTTCGCGCACGGCCGCCGCGACCGGCGCCTTCACGCTCACCACATCGGTGAGCGCGCACACGGGGGCGTAGGTGGCGATCGCGGAGAGCATGTGGTCCACCGCGGGCATCGGCACCGCGACGATGATCAGCGCGTCGGTTCCGGCGGCGCGGCGCAGCGCGGCGGGCAGATCCTCGGTGACGTCGTATCCGTCGGCGCGGGCGGCCTGCGCGCCGGCCGCCGACCGGTTGTATCCCCAGCCCTCATAGCCTGCGGTCACGGCCGCGCGTAGTAGCGATCCACCGATCAAACCGGTCCCGAGGACGCATACGGGTGCTTTCATCGCCGAAGTCACCGGAACAGATTGGCATACGACTTCAACATTTCCGCTCGAGCAGACTACCGTTGCGGCCATGGCAGCACAGCGCTCGGGCACGAACAGGGCGGCGTCGGACGATTACGACGACGTGGAAGGGTTCGCAGTGGCGGTTGTCCGCGAAGAAGGCAAATGGCGGTGCAGTCCGCTGAGCCGGGACGCGCTCACCGATTTGTCCGCCGCGGAAAACGAACTGAAGGCTTTGCGCAGTTCCGGAGCGGTGTTCGGCTTGCTCGACATCGACGATGAGTTCTTCATCGTGCTCCGGCCGGCGCCGAGCGGCACCCGCATGCTCGTCTCGGACGCCACGGCCGCGATCGATTACGACATCGCCGCGGACGTCCTGGAGGCCCTGAACGTGGAGATCCCCGATATCGATCCGGACGAACTGGACGATGTCGAGCCGTGGGAGGAGGGCGACCTCGGGGTGCTCGCCGATCTCGGCCTGCCCGAACCGGTGCTGAGCGTCATCCTCGCCGAGACCGATCTGTATCCGGACGAGCAGCTCGGCATGATCGCCCAGCGTCTCGGCTTCGCAGGCGAACTCGCCGCGGTACTGGACAAACTGCCACGCTGACGTGGGCGTTCTCCCGAACGACCCGATTCCGTCGGACGCCGACATGGTGCGTGCCGCCATCGGCGCGGCGGCGGCCGCCGGGGATCGTGACGTGCCGGTCGGCGCGGTAGTGTTCGACTCCGCCGGAAGGGAACTGGCGCGGGCCGCGAATGCGCGGGAAGCGCTCGGCGATCCGACCGCGCACGCGGAGATCCTGGCGCTGCGCCGTGCCGCCGCAGTCCACGGTGACGGATGGCGGCTGGAGGGCGCCACCCTCGCCGTCACCCTGGAGCCGTGCACGATGTGCGCGGGCGCGCTGGTGCTCGCACGGGTGGGCCGCCTGGTCTTCGGGGCGTGGGAGCCGAAGACCGGGGCTGTCGGTTCGCTGTGGGACGTGGTGCGCGACCGTCGTCTCAATCACCGCCCCCAGGTGCGCGGTGGAGTGCTCGAGGACGAGTGCGCGGCGCTGCTCGACGAGTTCTTCCGCACCCAGCGCTGAGCTCATGAGCCAGCGCAGGTCAGGAAACGATTTAGTGATCCGGCGACGGTCCGGTATGGTTGTCGGCGGTGGCGTGTCCGAGCGGCCTAAGGAGCACGCCTCGAAAGCGTGTGAGGGGTAACCCCCCTCCGAGGGTTCAAATCCCTCCGCCACCGCTCCAGCCCCTCATCTGTTCGCGCAGGTGAGGGGCTTTTTCATCGTTGGCAGGACGAGTGCGCCACCAGCCGAAGGAGGGCGATCCGGTGACCGAGCCCGACCACCACTACTGGATGAACCGGGCCATCGAGCTCGCGCGTTTGTGCCCGGTGGCCGAGGGCGCGTTCTCGGTGGGCGCGGTGATCGTCGCCGACGGTGCGGAGATCGCGACCGGTTACTCCCGTGAGTCCGACCCGAAGGAGCATGCCGAGGAGGCCGCGCTCGGCAAGCTCGACCCGGTGGATCCGCGGCTGGGGCGGGCCACGCTCTACAGCACGCTGGAACCCTGCTCCGAACGCGGGACGAAGGATCGGCTGCCGTGCACCGACCGGATCCTGCGGGCCGGGATCCCGGGCGTGGTGATCGCGTGGCGCGAGCCGTCGACGTTCGTGGTGGACTGCGTCGGAGTGGAGAAGCTGCGGCAGGCGGGGGTCACGGTGCTCGAACTGCCCGAGCTGGCCGAGGCGGCGATGTCGATGAACCGGCATCTCGACCTCTCCTGAGCACGCTCAGTCGTAGTCCCAGTACTGCAACCAGCGCACCGACGCGAACAGCAACAGCGTCAGCGCGTAGAGCGCGACGACCACCGCCGCCCCCGCGACGCTGATCCGCCGGCCCGCGCCGTCGATCGGATCGAGCCACCGGCGGAACCGGCTCGCCACCGCGGGCGACAGGTAATAGCTCATCAAGCCCACGCTCACGATCTGGCTGAGCCACAACGCCAGCCACGGTGACGCTCCCGCCCGGTCCAGCACCGGGCCGAGGAAACGCGACAGCACCATCACCGTCGGATACAACACCAGCAACACCAGCATGGCGGTCTTCCACGTCGGCGTCATCCTGGTCTCGCCGTCGACCGTTCGCACGGTCGAGCCGAACGGCGTGGTGTGCGCCTGCACGATGAAGTCCTCGGTCAGCTTCGCACGCAATTCCGGTAGGGCGGCGGCGCGTTCGTCCGAGCGCATCCAGTCCGACAACTGCCGTTCGGTACGGAATCGGAGCACCGAAAACCAGCGCCCTCCGTCCGACGGAAAAAGGGCGGCGCCTTCAAATCCCGGAAACGTGGAACTCACCGCGACGAGCCGTGCCTCGGTGGCCTCGAATTCGGCTTCCTTGTCGCGCGCGACGCTGTGCCGGAACACGCCGATACCCGGCGGTGGCGACCCGCCTTCGACGATGACCAGATCCGAGCTCTTGCAATGAAAACCGAGCGTTGTGCCGTCGGACAGTGCGGCCGCTCGTTCGGCGGAGTCCAGAAATGCGTGCAGTGCGGGTTCGGATCGGAATGTGACGCTGAAACCCGGTTCGAGAAGCGCGCCTTCGGTGACCGCCACGGAGGAACTCACGAATCCGTCCATTCGACGGGCGATTTCGGTGATCCGCATGAGCCAGTCCCGAAAATTTCCGTCGTGCACCGGTCGGTGAAAGACCGTTACGGCGGTAGCGGCGGCGTCCATCGACGCTATGCGACGTCGATGCGGCGACCCTGCACATAGACCTCGGTGATCGCGGGTTCGCGGATACCCATCAGCAGCGCGAACAACGTCTGATCCCGGGCCAATGCGGGGTCTTCGGAACGAATACCCTGTGCCAGCGTGCGTTCCAGAGCCGGAACGCGCGCCGGTTCCACCACGATGAAATCGGATTCCTTACCGACGTCGAAATTACCGAAACGATTTTCCATATCCAAGGCGCGCGCCCCGGCCAGCGTGCCGGTGAACAACATTTCCGCCGGATGCATCGACACCCCGTGCTCGCCCGGCTCGGAGATGTGCACCTTGAACGCGGCCGACAGCACCTGCGGAATCAGCCATTCGTCGCCCCCGCCGTAATCGGTGCCCGCGGCCACCGTGACACCGGAGGCGAGCGTCCGCTTCCACGGCATCGTGCCGGAGCCGAGGAACTGCTGCGACACCGGACAATGCGCCACCGACGTGCCCGTTTCGGCCATCCGCGCCAGCTCGACGTCCTGGCAGTGCACGCAGTGGGCGAGGATGCTGCGCCTGCCGAGCAGGCTCTTGCCGCCCACCGCCGACCCGGGCAGGAACTTCCCGTCGTAGGTGTCGAGATAGGTGGTCACGCCGTAGGCATGCTTGGTGGTGTCGACTTCGCCGGTTCCCGGACGGTTGTTCTCGTTGAGATGAGTGTGGAAATAGACGCCGCGTTCGCGCACCGAGTCGTACAACTCGCCGAGGTTGTTCAAGGTTCGCCGAGTCACCGCCAGCGAAAAGCGTGGGACGATCGCCACGTGCAACAGGGCGGTATCCACGTCACCGGTGTCGGCGGCGTGCCATTTATCGATCTCTTCGCTCGTCAAGCGGATGGCGTCGTCTTCGGTGGTGACCAAGGGCGCCGCCGACGGCTCTCCTGTCGTTTGGATGCCACGGCCGCCGACCATCCGGAGACCGCGTCGGAGGGTTTCGGCGAACAGCGCGTCTTGCGCGTGCGGGAACGCCGAGCCGAACACCATTGCCGCCGTGGTTCCCGCGGCGATTCGTCGGGTACAGAATTCGGCGGCCGCCGATCGCGCGAACTCGATTTCGGCGTAACGGGATTCCGCCGGATAGATGCATAATTCCAGCCATTCCAGCAGTTGGCCGCCGCCGTAGGCATCTCCTGCGAAGGTCTGCGGGAAATGAACATGGGTGTCGACGAACCCGGGAAGCAGGAATCCGGGTCGATGGTCGAACACTTTTCCGGCGCGGTACTCGTCCGGGATATCCGAGCGCGTTCCGCAGAATGCGACACGACCACGATCGTCGATTATCAAAGCCCCGTCCGGGACGTCGGCCAGCGCGTCGGGCACATCGCGGGCAGCAGGGCTACCGGCGATGTGAAAAATGTGCCCCAAGTGGACTTGGCTCACCATTCGAGGAGAACACACATCGATCCGGCACGCGAGCGAATCGGAGGAAAAGCGGTCAGACGCCGCGCGAGAACAATGTCACCGGCGGTGGCATACGGTAGCCGGCGAGTTTGATGAATCGGGCACTCACGCTGGGCTGCCTGCCTTCCAGCGGGCCCGCCCCGACGGCGTTCATCATCCGGTTGATCACGTTGAAGCAGGTGCCCACCCAGACGGCCTCGTCGAACGCATCACGGGAAACCCCCGCCAGCCGGACCACGGCGGCGTCCTGCGCGGTCAACCCCTCGGGATCACGGGCCATCTTCGCGAGGAAACCGAGCATGGCGCGCGCCTCGGGACGCAGCGGGGAATCCGCGCCGTCGGCCAAGGCGCGAGTCACCACGTCGGCGTCGATGTACGCACCGGCGATGGCCTCGTGCGAGGTCGCGCAGAACGGGCACTCGTTGGCCTGGGAGGTGTGCGTCGCGAAGATCTCGCGTTCGGCGACGGTCCAGTACGACGGTCCGCGCATGGCCTCCTGGATCAGGTCCGACAGCGGCGATCCGAAGAACCGATGCCGGTAGAACAGCACCTTCAGCACGGCGGGGACCTCGACGCCGCTGAACCGACGCATGGTCCACAACACGAGTCTGGTCGGCCGGTCGTGGCCGGATCGCACCGATTCGAGCCACATTTCAGTTCCCCTCCCACGCCAGCCGCGCGGCGCGCAGGCGCCGGTCGGCCGCGCCGTAGGCGGCGACCGCGGTCGCCTCGAAGATCTCGTCGTCGGTGTGCCCGGCCGCTTTCAGCGCCGTGATCTGCTGCTCGGCGATCCGGTAGGACCGGTCGGCCACCAGTTCGGCGAAGGTGGTGAGTTCCGTCTCGGCGGGCTGGGCGGGGCCCGCGGTCCGGGCGGCTCTGGCACGCAAGGCACGGCGGACCTCACTCGACAGCCGCGCCGGCGCGGTCTCGAGGTGCGCACCGAACCGCTGCCATTTCTCACTCATCGAGCCGCGCATGGGCCCATTCTGGCCGACGACCGCCGCCTTCGCTGGAAATCGCAGGGGTGCAGCGCCGGTCGCTACCGGCCCGCTTGCTTGCGCAGCACGACCCGATGGTGCGCCAGGTCGACCCCGACCAGCGGTGGCGCGCCCTCGTCCTGCTCGTCTCGCAGCATCGACACCGATTCGCGATGATCCAGCTCCATGCGCTTGGTCGCGTAGAACAGCGCGGTGAACTCGTCGGTGAACGTACCGGAGACAGGGGTACGGCGGCGCCTGCGGCGCTTGTTCACAGTGAGTTCGTAGACCGCCACCAGCACGAGCAGGATCACCCACCCGGGGATCCACCACTGCAACACGGATGCCATGCCTACCGAAGCTACCCGTGTGCGCCGAACCGATTCGAAAATTGCTCGTTTCACGGAGGGTAACGGGTGAGATCGCGGGTATACGCCCGATACGGAAAGTGCGGGAAGGACGCGATGCCAGATGCGCCGTCGGACAGTCCGCGCGGGAACGATGCGCGAGAGAAACATGAGAATCGGAAGTGTAATCGTCTTGATCTGGTTGCTGATCGGCGTGATCGCCGCAGCACAACGCCACTACTTCGACAGTGGACCGGTCAATTGCGCCGGTTTCGGCACCATCGCCGTCACTGTCATCGCGGGACCGCTCAACTACATGGGCGTGAATCCGAAGGTCGCGGATTGCAATGTTCCGCAACCCAGTCCGTAGTTCGATCGAGTGAATAACGGACGGCCGAGTGGGCATGCCCACCCGGCCGTCCGTATTCGTACGCTCGGACGCGCTGTGAGCCGAGCGGTCCCTGATATGAACTGAACATTTGCTGTTTATGAATTACTGTGTACCCGCTGGTGTTTGTTGAATAGCTGTCGGTGCGGCCGGGTATTCCCTCTGACGGGGTGCACGGAAGGAACCGATGAGATGCGCGACTACGAATCCCGTGCGCGTGCCAGACGCGGCCCGGGCGCCGGCTCCCGGGTGTTCGGCTTCCTGCTGCTCGCCTGGTTGGCGATCGGGTTGCTCGCGGCCGGCCAGCGGCACTATTTCGACAGCGGGCCCCCGCTGAACTGCGCCGGTTGGGGCACGATCGGTCTCACCGCCCTCGCGGGCCCGCTCAACTACGCCGGGGTGAATCCGCGCGTGGGCGACTGCGAACTTCCGCAACCGAGCCGGTAAACGCACTCGGCCCCGCATCCGGAATCCGGATGCGGGGCCGAGCCATGGCCGTCGAATCAGCTGACGCCGACCGGTTCTTTCGCCGTCTCGGCCGAACGCCGCTGCAACTCGCGCAGTTTCGAGCCCTCGACATCGATGTCGGGCAGGATGCGGTCGAGCCACTTCGGCATCCACCACGACCACTTGCCCATGATCACCAGCAGCGACGGAATCAGCACCATCCGGACGATGAACGCGTCCAGCAGCACGCCCACCGCCAAGGCGAAGCCGAACGATTTCGCGGTCACGTCGGTCTCCAGCAGGAAGGAGCCGAACACCGAGATCATGATGATCGCCGCCGAGGTCACCACGCGCGCGCCGTGGTGGTAACCGGCGACCACCGCGTCCTTGGCCGACCTGCCGTGCACGAACTCCTCACGCATCCGGGTCACCAGGAAGACCTGGTAGTCCATCGCAAGGCCGAACACCAGGCCGATCAGCATGATCGGCATGAAGCTGACCAGCGGATGCGGGTCCTCGATCAGGCCGAGCTTGCCCTCCTGGAAGATCAGCACGGTCGCGCCGAAGGTCGCCGCCATCGACAGCAGGAACCCGAGCGCCGCGGTGAGCGGCACCAGGATCGACCGGAACACCAGGATCAGCAGGACGAACGCCGCGCCCGCCACGATCGCCAGGTAGGGCACGATCTTGCTGAGCAGCACGTGGTCGACGTCGGCGTAGATCGCCGTGGTGCCGGTGATGCCGTACTCGATGCCGTACTCGGCCTTCAGCTGGCCTTCGGCCTCCCTGGCGTCCTGCACCAGGTCCTTGGTGGCCTGGTTGTTGGGCCCGGACTTCGGGACGCCGTCCAGCAGCGCGCCCTGCTGGTCCTGGCTCCACTGCGGCTCGGTGACGTAGTCCATGCCGGGGTAGGACGCGAGCTTGTCGCGCAGCGCTCGCACCGCCGCGTCCCGGTTCTCGGCGGGCACGGCGCTCAGGTCGACGGCCACGTTCAGTATGCCGTTGCTGCCCTCGCCGAAGCCCTCGGTGCGCAGCTCGTAAGCCTTCCGGATAGTGGAGGTCTTCGGCATGCTGTCGTCGCCGGGCAGGCCGAGGTTCAGGCCGGCCGCGGGGGCGGCGAGCGCACCGAGGACCACGACGCTCAGGATCAGCGCGACCCACGGCACGCGGCCGATCAGCCTGCCGAAGCGCATGCCGTTGGTGACCGAGGTCTCGTCCTCGGGATCGTGCTGGGCGACCACCGGCAACTTCGGCTTGAACAGGAAGCGACCGAACGCGCCGAGCAGCGCGGGCATCAGCGTGATCGCGGTGAGCACCGCGAAACCGGCGGCGATCGCGCCACCCAGGCCCATGAAGGTCATGAACTGGACGCCGACGATGCTCAGGCCGGCCAGCGCGATGATGACGGTCAGACCGGCGAACACGACGGCGGAACCGGCCGTGCCCAGCGCGGTGCCCGCGGCCTCTTCCGGCGAGTCCTGGACCGCGAGTTCGTGCTTGTACCTGGACACGATGAACAGCGCGTAGTCGATGGACAGCGCGATGCCGATCATCGAGGCGAGGAACGTGGTGAAGCTGGGGATCTCGATCACCGAGGTGCCGAGCATGATCAGCGAGGTGGCCGCGCCGAGACCGACGATCGCGGTGACGATCGGCACGAACGCCGCGACGATGGCGCCGAACGCGACGATCATCACGACCAGCGCGACGGCCATGCCGATCATCTCGGACTTGCCGCTGGGCGCTTCCTGCTTCTGCGCGATCGAGCCGCTCATCTCGACCGTGAGCCCGGCGTTGCGCGCGCCGGAGGCGACGGCGTACGCCGCTTCCCGGTGCGCGTCGGTCACGTCGGTGAACTTCGCGATCGTGAACGGGACGTTGATCACCGCCACGGTCGCGGGCGCGGTCTGGCTGAGCACGTTCAGCGGGGCGCCACTGCACTGCGCGGGGTCGGGGTCGGCCAGGCAGCCCATCTTGTCGGCCGCTTCGACCGGGTTGACGATGGGTTTGCTGTGATCGACGATGTCGAGCCGGCCGAGCTCGGCGATGAACGCGTCCAGCGCCGCCCGGTTCGCCGGGTCGGTCAGCTTCTGTCCCTCCGGAGCGGCGGCGACATAGGTGCCGGTGACCGCGTCGAACTTGAACGCGGCGGAGGCGCCCGGGAAGTGCTTGTCGAGGATCTCGTTGGCACGTTCGGACGGCAGGTCCGGCATGCTGAAGTCGTTGCTCATCGGCTTGCTGAGCTGTGCTCCGAGACCACCGAGGAGCACGAACAAGACGAGCCAGACGGGAAGGACTATCCATTTCCGGCGGAAAGCGAACTTTCCCCATCTGTACAGATAAACGGACACGAGTGGTTCTCCTAGCGATGACTGGGATCGTGCTGGGTCTGCGTGTAGACAGCACTCGCGGGGGTGCCCTGCCTACCTCCGCCTCCACTGACGCTTTCTGCCTACCGTGCGGTAGGTAGACTACCCAGGAGCTAAGCGGAGGAACAACCTCTATTCTGCGGGCGACGTTCGCTCGATGCGAAGGTGATGAGAGGATCATCGAATGTCTGTGCGTGACACACCCGGCGCTGTCGCCGCAGGTAGAGGCACTAAAAGCGCGATTCGGGACGCCGCGGTGAAGCTGTTCGGGGCCAAAGGATTCGAGCAGACGAGCTTGCGCGAGGTCGCGGATGCGGTGGGAATCACAAAGGCATCGCTCTACTATCACTATGCGTCGAAGCTCGATCTGCTATTGGCGATCATCGATCCGATCGTCGATCACATGCGTTCGGTGGTGAACGATCTCGACCAGGTGCCGCACGACGCCGAGAGCATCCGCCAGGTGCTGGGGACATATCTGCGCGGCCTGATTCATCACCGTGACGCCGGGGCGTTGGTCGTGCGCGACACCGTCGCCATCATCAACGCCATGGCCGACCGCTATCCGGATCTCATGGACGCCAGCCGGGCGCTGCGCGAGTGGCTGGCCGGGCCGGACGCCACCGAGGAGGCGCAGCTGCGCGCCTGCGCCGCGCTCGAGGTGATCGGTGTCGCGCTGGTGTCCAAGGAACTCGTGCCTGGTGCGGACGATTCACTGGTGGAATCCTCACTGCTGGATGCCGCGACCTGCGTGCTGGCGGGCGGCGGCGCGTAGATTCGAGCTATCCCCCTCGACGCCAGGAGTCGCCGCTGTGCACATCACCGCGAAGGTCGATTACGCGGTGCGGACGCTGCTCGAGATCGCCAGTGCGCCGCGACTGGACCAGTCCGTCGTCGGGCTCGGCGCACCCCTCGTGCAGGCCGCGCCCGTGGTCAAGGCCGAAGCGATCGCCACCGCCCAGCGGATTCCGCCGAAGGTGCTCGAGTCCGTGCTCGGCGAGCTGCGCCGAGCCGGACTGGTGATCAGCAGGCGCGGTCCGGACGGCGGCTACTGGCTGGCCAGGGCCGCCGCCGACATTTCCATCGCCGACGTGATCCGCGCGATCGAGGGCCCGCTGGCGTCGGTGCGCGGTGCCCGGCCGGAGGACGTCCACTATTCCGGTGCGGCCGAACCGTTACAGCGGGTGTGGATCGCGCTGCGGGTCAACATTCGGGCGGTGCTGGAGAACGTCACCATCGCCGACATCGCGAACGATCGGCTGCCCGGATTCGTCGAGGCGCTCACCGAAGATCCGGGCGCCTGGGCGCGCCGCTAGCTCCGTAACCCCCGACGGGAGAGCATTTATGCAGGTCAGAAATCTTCACGACGCCTCGCGTCGACAGCCGGTAGCCTGCGACTCATCATGCTGACCAGACTTCTCCGTTCGCATCTGTACCCTTACCGCGCCCAGCTGGCGGGGGTCGTTGCGCTTCAGCTGATTTCCGTGATCGCGATGCTGTATCTGCCCAGCCTGAACGCGGACCTGATCGACAACGGCGTCACCAAAGGTGATCTCGGCTACATCTGGACCACCGGCTTGTGGATGCTCGCGGTGACGGGCGTGCAGATCGTCGCGTCGGCCGCATCGGTCTATCTCGGCGCGCAGGCGGCCATGGGCGCGGGCCGCGACCTGCGCGGCGCGCTGCTGCACCGCGTCGGCACGTTCTCCGCGCGCGAAGTGGGGATGTTCGGCGCGCCCTCGCTGATCACCCGCAATACCAACGACATTCAGCAGGTTCAGCTGCTCATCGTGATGTCGGCGACCATTCTGGTGATGGCGCCGATCATGTGCGTGGGCGGCATCATCATGGCCTTGCGCGAGGATCTCGGGCTGTCCTGGCTGCTGCTGATCGCGGTGCCCGCGCTGGCGTTGTCCATGGGCGTGATCATCTCCAAGATGGTGCCCGGCTTCCGCGACATGCAAGCCAGGATCGATGAGGTGAATCGGGTACTGCGTGAGCAGATCACCGGTATCCGCGTGGTGCGGGCCTTCGTGCGGGAACGGCAGGAGACCTGGCGCTTCGGCCTGGCCAACACCGAACTCACCGACACCGCGCTTCGGGTCGGCCGGTTGATGGCGCTGATGTTCCCCACCGTCATGCTGATCAGCAATGTCACCGCGGTCGCGGTGATCTGGTTCGGCGGGCACGCGATCGACGCCGGGCACATGCAGATCGGTTCGCTCACCGCGATGCTGTCCTACATCATGCAGATCCTCATGGCCGTGATGATGGCCTCGTTCCTGGCCATGATGGCGCCGCGCGCCGCGGTCTCCGCCGACCGGATCGGCGAGGTGCTCGACACCGAATCCTCGGTGCACCCGCCGCGCTTGCCGCAGCCGTTCACCGACGACCCGGCCGTCGTGGACTTCCAGTTCGCCGAATTCGCCTTCCCCGGTGCGGAAAAGCCGGTGCTCGAGGCCATCCGTTTCCAGGTGCGTCCCGGCACCACCACCGCGATAGTCGGCTCCACCGGCGCCGGGAAAACCACGCTGATCAACCTCATTCCCCGGCTGATGGACGTCACCGACGGCGCGGTCTACGTCGGCGGCACCGACGTCCGCCACATCGACCTGGAGGTCTTGCGTTCGCAGATCGGTCTCGTCCCGCAGAAGGGGTACCTCTTCTCCGGCACGATCGCGAGCAATCTGCGCTACGGCGATCCGCACGCCACCGACGAGGAACTCTGGCGCGCGCTCGAGATCGCGCAGGCCGCCGATTTCGTCCGGGAGATGCCGGAGGGATTGCAGACCCCCGTCGCTCAAGGCGGCACCACCGTTTCCGGAGGCCAGCGCCAGCGGCTGGCCATCGCGCGAGCGCTGGTGAAGAAGCCGAGGGTGTATTTGTTCGACGACTCGTTCTCCGCGCTCGACGTCGCGACCGACGCCAGGCTGCGCGAGGCGCTGAAGCCGGAGACCTCGAACGCGTCGGTTCTCATCGTCGCGCAGCGCATCGCCACCATCCGGGACGCGGATCAGATCGTGGTGCTCGAGGACGGCGCGATGGCCGGCATCGGCACCCACGAGCAGCTGCTGCGGGATTGCTCGGAGTACCGGGAGATCGTCGAGTCGCAACTGAGTGCCGAGGAGGCGCGATGAGACCCGGAATGCCCACACCCGGTGCGCCGGGCACCAAAGCGAAATCCTTCGGACCTTCGCTGAAGCGGCTGCTGCGCAGGCTCGCGCCGGAGCGTTTCCAGGTCGGGCTGATCATCGCGCTCGTCATCGTCTCGGTGGTGCTGAACACCATCGGGCCCTACATCCTCGGGAAGGCGACCAACCTCGTCTTCGACGGCGTGGTCGGCAAACAGCTGCCGTCCGGGGTGACCAAGGACCAGGCGATCGAGGCCCTCCGAGCCAAAGGCGACAACACCTTCGCCGACATGCTCGGCGCGATGGACGTGGTGCCCGGTGTCGGGGTGGACTTCGGCGCGGTCGGGCGTGTCCTCGCCCTGGTGCTCCTGCTGTACATCGGTGCGGCCGTGTTCGGGTGGCTGCAGGGCTACCTGCTCAACGTCGTGATCAATCGGACGGTGAAGCGGCTGCGCGGTGAGGTCGAGGACAAGATCCATCGGCTTCCGTTGCGCTACTTCGACTCCGCGCCGCGCGGTGACGTGCTCAGCCGGGTGACCAACGACGTCGACAACGTCTCGCAGAGCCTGCAGCAGACCATGAGCCAGCTGCTCATCTCGGTGTTCTCGGTGCTCGGCATCCTGGTCATGATGTTCTGGATCTCCTGGCAGCTCGCGGTGATCGCCTTGCTCACCGTGCCCGCCGCCATCGTGGTAACCGCGCAGATCGCGAAACGGTCCAAGCCGCACTTCGTCGACCAGTGGAAGTACACCGGCCTGGTCAACGCCCAGGTCGAGGAGGCGTACTCCGGGCACGAGGTGGTCACCGCGTTCGGCCGCAACCGCGAGGTCGGCAAGGAGTTCGACCAGCGCAATGAACAGCTCTACGAGGCCAGCTTCAAAGCGCAGTTCATCTCGGGCATGATCATGCCGGCGATCATGTTCCTCGGGAACGTGAACTTCGTGCTGGTCGCGCTGGTCGGCGGCCTGAAAGTGGCGACGGGCAGCCTCTCGCTCGGCGAGGTGCAGGCGTTCATCCAGTACTCCCGTCAGTTCAGTCAGCCGCTGACCCAGCTCGGGGCGATGGCCAACCTGTTGCAGTCCGGCGTCGCCTCCGCCGAGCGGATCTTCGAGATCCTCGACGCCGAGGAGCAGAGCCCGGACCCGGTGATGGCCGTCGCGCGCCCGGTCGACCGCGGCCGGGTGGAGTTCGAGGCCGTCTCGTTCCGCTACGAACCCGACAAGCCGGTGATCGAGCGACTGTCGCTGGTGGCGGACCCGGGGCACGTGGTCGCCATCGTCGGGCCCACCGGCGCGGGCAAGACCACGCTGGTGAACCTGCTCATGCGGTTCTACGAACTGGACGCGGGCACGATCACCATCGACGGCGTCGACATCACCGAGATCACCCGCGACCACCTGCGCTCGCGCATCGGCATGGTGCTGCAGGACACCTGGCTGTTCCGCGGCACCATCCGGGAGAACATCGCCTACGGCAACCCGAACGCGAGCGAAGAAGAGATCCTCGCCGCGGCGCGCGCCGCCTACGTCGACCGTTTCGTGCACGCACTGCCCGACGGCTACGACACGGTCATCGATGAGGAGGGCTCCGGCGTCAGCGCGGGCGAGAAGCAGCTCATCACCATCGCGCGCGCGTTCCTCGCCAAGCCCTCCATCCTCATCCTGGACGAGGCGACCAGCTCGGTGGACACCCGCACCGAGCTGCTGGTGCAGCACGCCACCGCCGCCCTGCGCCGCGACCGGACCAGCTTCGTCATCGCCCACCGCCTGTCCACCATCCGCGACGCCGACCTGATCGTCGTCATGGAAGCGGGCCGGATCGTGGAACACGGCTCGCACGAGCGTTTGCTCGAGGAGCGCGGGGCGTACTACCGCCTGTACAACGCGCAGTTCGCGGGAGCGGTGTGAGGCCGGCCCGGCGGTGGGCTGGTTCGGGCGGCGGGTGGCGAACTGCGAGGATAGCGGGGTGTCCGGTCCCGAATCCTTCTCTTTCACCGTCGGTACGCGCCTGGACGGGCGGCACGGCCGGTCCGGTGTGATCGCCACGCCGCACGGGTCGATCGCCACGCCCGCGTTCATCCCGGTGGGCACCAAGGCGACGGTCAAGGCGGTACTGCCGGAGACCATGCGGGAACTCGGCGCCCAAGCGCTGCTGGCCAACGCCTACCACCTCTACCTGCAGCCGGGCGCCGACATCGTGGACGAGGCGGGCGGGCTCGGCGCGTTCATGAACTGGCCGGGGCCGACCTTCACCGACAGCGGCGGGTTCCAGGTGATGTCACTGGGGGTCGGCTTCAAGAAGGTGCTGGCGATGGAGGCGGTCGATGTGCGCAGCGACGACGTGATCGCACCCGGCAAAGAGCGGCTGGCCACCGTGGACGACGACGGGGTCACGTTCCGCTCCCACCTCGACGGCTCTGCGCACCGGTTCACCCCCGAGGTGTCGATGGGCATCCAGCACCAGCTCGGCGCCGACATCATGTTCGCTTTCGACGAACTCACCACGCTGCTGAACACCCGCGCCTACCAGGAGCGATCGGTACAGCGCACGCACGAGTGGGCGCAGCGCTGCATCGACGAGCACGAGCGGCTGACCACCGCGCGCACGCACCGTCCGTACCAGGCGCTGTTCGCCGTCATCCAGGGCGCGCAGTACGAGGACCTGCGCCGGAAGGCATGTCGAGGGCTGGAATCGATTCGCGGAAGCGCGGGAACGGAATTCGACGGCTACGGCATCGGCGGCGCGCTGGAGAAGCGCAACCTGGGCGCCATCGTCGGTTGGTGCTGCGACGAACTGCCCGAGGACAAGCCGCGTCACATGCTCGGCATCAGTGAACCGGAGGACATCTTCACCGCGATCGAGAACGGCGCGGACACCTTCGACTGCGTGAATCCGTCCCGGGTCGCCCGCAACGCCGCGATCTACATCGACACCGGCCGCTTCAACATCAACACCAGCCGCTTCCGTCGCGACTTCACTCCGATCGACGAGAACTGCGACTGCTACACCTGCGCCAACTACACGCGCGCCTACATCCATCATCTGTTCAAGGCCAAGGAGATGCTCGCCTCCACGCTGTGCACCATTCACAACGAACGGTTCACGGTTCGCCTGGTCGACCGCATCCGGCACAGCATCGAGGGTGGCTACTTCGATGAGCACAAGGCCGAGACATTAGGGCGTTGGGGGAGGGGAAAGGCTTTCCCGGAACACGACGGCGCGGGTCCGCAAGGGTGATCGGGAGTACGCGCAGCCGCGATCGTCTCTTGCGGCGCCCGCGCCGCAGGGTGGTCAGGGAGTTCGTCAGGTGCGCAGTGGATCCACTCCGGTCGGCGCGTAGCTGGGTTCGTGCTTCTTGAGCAACGCGATCACCCGGTAGGTGATCGGGAGCACGATCACCTCGCAGAGGGTCTTCCAGATGAAGCCGATGATCACGTAGTTGACGAACTGCTGCCAGGTATCGATGCCGATGGCGCCCGCGGCGATCGAACAGAAGATCAGCGTGTCGGCGAACTCGCCGACGATGGTCGATCCGATGAGCCTGGCCCACAGGTACTTTTCCTTCGTCCGCTCCTTGATCAGCACCAGTGTGGCGGAATTCAGCAGCTGGCCGACGAAGTACCCGGCCAGGCCGGCGATGACGAGCCGAGGCGTCGTCCCGAGGACGGTGCGGAACGCCTCTTGGTTGTCGTAGAAGCTCGCGGCGGGCAGCCGGATCGCGATGGCGAAGCACACGACCGTCAGCAGCAGGGCGGCGAAGCCGTAGTAGATGGCGCGCCGGGTGGCGCGGAAGCCGTACACCTCGCTCAGTACGTCGCCGAGGATGTAGGCCAGCGGGAACAGGAAGAAGGCGCCATCGGTGGCGATCGGCAGGACTTGTAGCGGCCCCAGCGACACCGACCGATCGCCGAGGAACTCCACCCCCTTGGTGGCGCAGATGTTGGAAATGATCAGGGTGGCAGTGAACAGGGCCACGATCGGTGCGTAGTACCCCCGCGCGACCTGGGCGAATGCCGCATGGTCCGCGGGGCGCCCAGGCCCGCCGTGCTCTTGCGTGGTTTTCGACTCACTCACCCGCATCATCCAACCAGGTTGTGGAATACGCTGTAGCAATGACGAATCCCGGCGATTCCGACGAGTGGTGGAAGCAGTACGGCGGCCAAGGCGTGTCGCCGGAGTCCGGTGGGCAGAGTTCGGTCCCGCAGTACCCGAGTCCTGAGCAGCAGCCGTCGGGTTACCCGTCGGCGCCGCAGTACCCGGTACAGCCGCCTTCGCAGCCGATGACGCCGCCTCCGCAGCCGCAGTATCCGTCCTATCAGCAGCCCGTGCAGCCGTACGGTCAGCCGAACTACGGCTACCAGACTCCCTACCAGCCCTACGGAGTCCCGGCGCAGGGCACCAACGGCATGGCGATCGGTGCGCTGATCTCGTCGCTGGTCGGATTCGTCACCTGTGGGCTCGGCTCGATCGTCGGCATCATCCTCGGGGTGATCGCGCTCAATCAGGTCAAGCAGAGCGGTCAAGAAGGACGCGGCATGGCGCTGGCGGGCATCTGGATCGGTGTCGGCGCGATCGTGCTCGGCATCCTGTGGTTCGTCGTCGTGATCATCGCGGGGGCGACCAGCACGTAGCGGCACGGCCGGGAAAGCAACAGGGGCGCACCCGATTCGGGTGCGCCCCTGTTGCTTTCGAAATATCGCTGTGGTGGATCAGGCCTTGACGACCTGGGTGCCGCCGGCGAACTTGTCGTGCCAGCCCTGCTTGTTCGGGTCCTGCGAGATGGTGACCATGATGTAGATCGCCAGACCCAGCGAGACCAGGCCGCCGACGCACGGAATGATGTTCGCCGCGACGAACGCGTTGCGCTTCAGCGAGGTGACCGGGTCGATCTTGGCGGCGCCGCCCGGGGCGAGCACCTTCAGACCGAGAATCTTCTTGCCGAGCGTGGTGCCCTGCGAGGTCTCCATGCCGACGAAGTAGCCGAGCTGGACCAGGGTCCACACCAGGCCGAGCCCGATGGTCAGGCCCACCGAGTTGTTGACCAGGATGTACAGGATGAAGTACGGGATCATCAGGATGATCGCGTCGATGACGCGGGCGCCGATGCGCGTGCCGAGGTCCCCCGGCTGACCGCCGTAGGCGTTGAACCCGGGCTGTTGCGGGTACTGACCGTAGGGATCCTGACCGTACTGTGGCTGCTGCTGACCGTACTGCGGTTGCTGCCCGTACTGGGGCTGCTGCTGCCCGTACTGTGGCTGCTGCTGGCCGTACTGGGGCTGCTGCCCGTACTGGTCGCCCCCCTGCGGGTACGGCTGCCCGTACGGCTGCCCGCCCTGAGGATACTGGTTGGGGTCGTACCCACCGCTTGTCATAGTTGTTTGTCCTCGTCGATTGATCAGTAGTTGGACGATGCGTACGTTACGGACATGGGCTGCTTCGCAACAACCCGTAAACGTCGAGTATCCACGGTTCGCGGGGCAGCCGCCGGGTGTCGAAACACGCGAGTAGCTCGGACGACGATGTCGCGGTGAAGCCGAGCGAAGCGGCTAGTGCCGAGACTACTTCCTCCGGCGTGTTGCCGAGCGCCAATCGTTCGCGGAGTGTCACCGCTCCATCCCGTTTGGCCAGTCGCCGACCCTCCGTATTGAGCACCAGCGGCACGTGCGCGTAGCTCGGCACCGGCAGGTCGAGCAGCGTCGCGAGGTATGCCTGGCGCGGGGTCGACGGCAACAGGTCGTCGCCGCGCACCACTTGGTCGACGCCTTGTGCCGCGTCGTCCACTACCACGGCGAGGTTGTAGGCCGGGACGCCGTCGCCGCGCCGCAGCACCACGTCGTCCACCGGCCCTCGGTAGCGACCGTGCAGCTCGTCCCGCACTTCGAACTCGGTGACCGTGGCGCGCAGACGCAGCGCGGCCGGACGACCCTCGGTGCGCAGCCGGGCCCGTTCCGAGACGCTCAGCGTGCGGCAGGTACCGGGGTAGGCGCCCATCGGGCCGTGCGGCGCTGTCGCGGCTTTCTGAATTTCCCTTCGGGTACAGAAGCATTCGTAGGTGAGACCGGCGGCGGCGAGGCGATCGATGGCCGCCTCGTACCGCGCCGACTGTTCGGACTGGCGTACCACGGGTCCGTCCCAGTCCACGCCGATCGCGGCGAGGTCCTCCAGCTGCCGCTGCTCCGCGCCGGGACGCACCCGGTCCAGGTCGTCGATCCGCAGCAGGAAGCGGCGGCCGGTGGAACGAGCGAACGCCCAGGCCATCAGCGCGGTACGGAGATTGCCCAGATGCAGGTCCCCGGAGGGGCTCGGCGCATACCGGCCCGCGCCCGGCTCAGTCACGGGACCGGCTGGTAGACGATGAGGTGCGCACGTCGGCCATGGTAGGAGCGACGCGCTCAACCGCGCAGACGCGGCCGCAGCTCGGCATCCGCCGGTTCGTCGCCCGCATCCAGCGTGGCGAGCAGGGCCTCGGCGTGGGCGACCAATCCGGCGAGGTCGATATCGTAGGGCGCTCGCCCGCCCTCCGGCTGGTATGCCGTCAACCGCGACACAGCGCGGGCGAGTAGTGTACGCGCCCCTTTGGGATTACCGCGCTGTATGTGGGTCAGACCGACAGCGAACTGCGCGAGCGCCTGCCACAGCATCCGCTCGGCGAACGGTCCGTTCTTCCATGCGGCCTCTAAAACCTCGTGTGCGTTGAATGCAAGTCCTTCGTCCAGCAGTTGCTGGGCGAAGGTCAAGGTTTGCTGGGGTGGAAGATCGAGATCGTCCGGAATTCGGGCAACTCCGGTGCTCCCGGGAGGCAGCGGCCGCCCGAGACGGTCGCGCGGACGGGCATTACGGGCGCGACCTGCGTCGTCTCGAGCGCGTTCGACCATAGGTTCCATCATGCACGGCCGCCGAGGCCGCGTCGACGCGGCCCGTGGGCGAGCGCGAATTGTGCTCCGATAACAGAGCAATCACATCCGTTAAAAACATTGTGGTACGCCAGTGTGCAGAATGAATGAGGGAGGCTGGCAATGCTCCCGCAACTTCCTCTCTTCGCAAACGTGTGTGGTTGCGATGATTGAATAGGCAAGAGGCGGGCAAACTTTCGAGGGACCTGCTAGTGTTACCGCGCGGGGACAGGCCCCGCGCGAGGTTAATTTCCTCTCGAACTCGATGTGCGATATCTACGCACCGGGAAAGTGCGCTCCGGCACGGGGTGCACCACGGGATTCGGCTTTCCAGTCGGGTACCGATGCTAGCTGGAACGATGTCAGGAGAAATCTCGCTCTCGACGCAGCAAAGGAGCTAGTGCCGTGGAGGTTGATTGGACGGGCGCTGTGTGGCGCAAGAGCACATACAGCGGTCCGGATGGGAACTGCGTGGAAGTCGCTTTTCTCGTCGACGGCAATGTCGCGGTTCGTGACACCAAGGACAGTGGACGTGGCCCGGTCTTGGCGTTTGCGCCGGGCGAGTGGGATGCATTCCTAATGGGGTTCTCGACGGGAGAGTTCCGGCGCGGCTGAACCGCTCCGGAATCGCCTGAACAAGGCAAAGCGGGCCCCGGGTCGTGTGGACTCGGGGCCTTCGCGGTTTTCGGGCGGGTCGGGTGCGGCGCGAATCCTCAGTGCGCGGAACCGTTTCCGTCACCGTTCGCTCGTTGCTGAACCTTGCGCAGCACGGCGAGTTGTCTGCGTTCCTCTTCGTGCTCGATCTCGAAGTGCCGCACGCTCTCCGCGCGCGGATCCGCGCGCAGGAAGCTGCCGGTGCCCGGCTTGCCCGCCGCGCCCAGCTTGCTCATCTTCTTCGGGACC